>CAWDYR010000016.1:0-181994 GCA_963806555.1 uncultured Bacteroidales bacterium
GACTTCATGTGGCATGTAATGCCCAGCATGAAGTCTCACGTTGCTCTAAATCCATGCACCTGACTTTTTTCTATGCACTTACCGGCGTTATTTGAGATCTAAAGCAGCCGATTCCAACTTGCATTGTGATTTCTGGTTTATATGTTGATGTGGTTTTACATTTTAAATTGGTTTTTCGTTACTCCATAACCACGATTAGCTCCGTTTTCGAATGATTTCTTAACTTTTTGGACATACTCTTCCCATCCCGGGTAAGCCTGGTAATTAAAGCATACCTGATCAGCACGATAATTTCTTTTTCACATACAACACATTTGTTGGAGCACGGATTTTTGGGAGCAGTTCTACAGTATGCATAAAGCCTGTTTTACACACCGGGCATAACCGGTAATCAAAGCCGGTAAGTCGAACAATTCTTTCCTGCCTGGTTTCTTTGACTTTTGTCTCTGGCTTTTTTGCAAGCAATGATTTAGTCTTATCTTTTTGCTTGCTGCTGAGAATACCATAATACCTGATCTTAACAAACCGTTTTGGCAGTATGTGCATGCAGAACCGGCGAAGGAACTCAACCCCTGATAATGTTGATGGCTTTACTCTGCTTTCGTCACGATAGTCTTTATAAAAAAAGGTGACATCTGAACCTGAGATGTTTTTAATACGATGATTACTGATAGCCACACGATGGGAGTATTGCCCCAGGTATTTGACGATTTGCTGAGCATTGCCAAAGGGAGGTTTACAATAGACCACCCATGGCTTTTTCCATGCATCATCTATGAGGGTCTGATACTTTGTTACCTGGTTACCCTGTTTGAGCTGAAGTTTAAGTTTCTTGAGCATTATACTCCGGAACGTGGGGCTAAGCATCAGCACCGGATAAAGGTATTTGCCATTTTTTGTAATCCGTTTTAAGTTTCCGGCTAATGTCAATCCTGCCGCGGGAACGATACAATGAATATGGGGATGAAGGCTCAGGTTTTGTCCCCAGGTATGCAATACGCAGATAGCTCCGCTCTCTACCCCATATTTCGTGTATCCAAATTGTTGCAACACACTCCAGACACAATCGAACAGGGTTTTATAAAAAAGTTTGCTGTCGAGTAAACATATCTGGTTTAATTCCCCGGGAACAGTAAAGACAATATGGAAGTATTTACAATCAAGGACATCACTCATCCGATCATCGACCCAGAGAGCCTGTTTTGCCCCCTGGCATTTAGGACAATGACGATTGCCGCAACTATTATAACTTATACGCTGCTCACCGCAGCAGTCGCAATAATCTACGTGTCCGCCCAGGGCCGAAGTACGGCATTTCTGAATGGCATCAAGAGTGCGCACAATAAAACTATTGGGCTGACAACTGTCAACATAATGTTGACCAAACCGATCAACGATCTGGGCAACCTCATACTGTGGACGCTGCATTATTTCTTCGGATACAGCGTATCCAAAGGACTATGTGCAGATGCTATGGGGCATTGGGCTACATGGAGATAAATCATTGTCGTTTCAATCTTGGCATGCCCCAGTAATTTCTTGATAAGTAAAATATTTACTCCGTCTTCGAGCAAATGGGTTGCATAACTATGACGAAGGGTGTGAAGAGAGACTTCCTTTTTAATGCCTGCTTTTTTCAGAGCCTCACGCATTACCCAGTTAAGACCTTTGCTGCTGTAGCGACCATCGGAATCCTTTCCATTAAAAAGCCAGATGTGAGGTTTTTCTGCAGCGAGGTATGTCTTAAGGCCTTTGGCCATATACTCAGAGAGAGGCACAATGCGATCTTTCTTGTATTTGCTCTGACGGATATGGATCGTTTTTCTTCCAAAGTCGATATCTGATATTTTCATGTTGCTGGCTTCCTGGGAGCGCAGTCCACCGGAGTAGATTAAAGCAAGGGCGATCCTGTGTTTCAGAAGTGTTGGCACTTTAAACAGCTGCCGTAACTCCTCCCGGTTTAATATGACGGGCAGTTTTGCTTCCTTTTTCAGCGATGGCAGGTTAATAGCCCTGTTGGTTTGTCCAATATGACGGTAATAGTAACGAAGGCCATAGATGGCATGTTTAAAGCTGCTTCGTGAGGGACATTTCGGATTTAAAGCAAGTGCAGTGAGGTAACCGTTGATATCATCTTCTGAGAGATCCTCAGGAAGTTTGTTAAATTCAAGGCTTATGAGGGCTATCTGCCTGATATAGTTCTCAAGGGTACTCTGGCTTTGGCCCCTCAGGATAGTTTGTTGTTTCAGGGTATTATACACTTTTTGAAAGCCATCAATAGTTTGGACAGCTCGATCAACAGTTGTAAATTCACTTTTTTTTCTCATGATACTGGACGTTAAAATTATTGGACATAGTTTTATAAGGAGCTCTTTCTCCCGTTCAGTATCATTTTACTAAATAATTCTGAGAAAGCTATCCCACCCCCTTTTTTGGGGTGGGATTTAGTGCAACACGGACGGTAGTGTTAATAAACTTGTCACAATTTTTGCGTTTTGTTCCTGCTTTCTAGAAAGTTTATCGTGTACGGGGCACCCGGATACGCTCATCTGCCCGCCCCCAAAATTCTGTACCGTGAGTTATTTATCGCTCCCGCCAAAGCTTTGTACCGCGAAACTGCACCAGGCGGCTTCGACCCAAATCCTGCACCGTGAGTTAATTCCTGGTCGCCAGAAAGTTTGTACCGCGATTACGCCAGCATGCAATCAAAATTGTACCATGATGGCAAAAATTGCGCCACGCTTCGCTTCCGACGGGCTTATAAAAATCGTGACGAAAACGCGAAATCCTGCCGACGCCCTCTGGTCGACTCAGCGCCGTTTACTAACACTCACCGCCGGGCCGTTAGGGTCGCATTGTCCGCCCTTATTTTTAATGATAATTATTAATATGGCCAATGTATCTTCAGATGTTAACCGGGCTGACGTGAAAATAAAGAAAGGGGCACCCGCGGCCTGCGCGCATGGCACTTGCATATAGCATTCCGCGGTTTTGTAGGAAAGAAATATACAAAACCGGCCCATGAATGCTATCTGCAAGTGCCTGCCCATCGCTGCCCGAGCTATCAACGCCGCCCTAACAAGCCGGTAAATGCCATGCTTGTTTTGAGTAGGGTCAGAACTTTTTTTACTTTAACTACTTAAACAATAAAACCAAATACACACTGCCTTTAATCCGCACGGCACTTACCGGCCAAACGTTAGCAACCATAAGGGCCAGCATCCACCAAAAATCTTAAACTAAAACAAGTATGATTATTATGCCTCCTAGTCGAAGAACCAACATCCTGGTAATTATTCTCTTATCGTTTATATGTTTTTCATCATGTAATCATAAGAAAAATGATTCTAACTCCAATGGAAAAATTTTTTCAGTCGATTCCAATTCTTATAACTATTCTCCATATGAAAATGAGAAAGCGGTTAATGATAGTTCAGAAGCATTTTTATTAATTCTCGAAGAAATGCCGATATTTCCAGGAGGAGAAAAGGCTCTACTTCAATTCATAGGCAATCGTACAAATTACCCTCAATCTGCAATACAGGATAGTATCGAAGGAAAAGTATATTTAAAGTTTGTTGTCAATACGGATGGATCAGTAAATAATGTAGAAGTGATAAAAAGTGTTAGGTACGATCTTGATAATGAATGTATAAGAGTAATTAAAATGTTACCCCGTTTCCAACCCGGAAAAATGCAAGGGAAACCTGTTCCTGTTTGGTATGCCGTGCCAATTACTTTTGCTTTAAAAAAGAATAAAGAATCAAAAGGGGTTTTAGTATACCCTACAAATGAGCATCTTACACCAATACTGAATCTAAAGTTGTATCCTAATCCTGCTAAAGAATTCATCAGGATCGAATTATCTGAACTCCCAGAAAATGCCGAATACAATATTATTTCTCTCAATGGACAAATAGTTAAAACAGGATTTCTTACTGATAATAAACAAACCATTTATATCCAAGATTTAACTGACGGAATGTATGTTTTTAATCTAAAAGCAGATAAATCAATTTTTCAATCTCAAAAATTTATAATAAAAAAATAACGGTTACTAACTATTACGGTTGCTAACTCGGACGATTTAATTAATTGTCTTCGGCAGCCCGGACGGCTTTGTAGGCACCCCTTAAAGTCTATGCTCGAAAATTTGCCCCGTTTATCAGCTTCACTGAACCGCGACAGTTTCATCACCCGGGACAAAGTTTACGTCGGGCTGCCGGCCACCGCGCTGGCGCCACATTTTTTGCTCGTCATCTCGAAAGTTTCATCGTGACACAAAACTACTCAGCCATCTGCCGGGACTGGCAAAAAACTCGGCACCGCGACACAGACGGCAACTAATCAAACCGCCGGGCCGTTAGGGACGCATTGTCCGCCCCTATTTTTAATGTAGTTATAATGTGGTCTAATGGGATATCGGATGTTATCCGGGTTGACATGAAAATAAAGAAAAGGGGCTCCCGCGGCCTGCGCTCCTGGCACTTGCATATAGCATTCCGCGGTTTTGTAGGGAAGAAATTTACAAAACCGGCCCATGAGTGCTATCTGCAAGTGCCTCCCAGCGCTGCCCGAGCTATCAACGCCGCCCTAACAAGCCGGTAAATGCCATGCTGGCTTTTGAGCAAACAGAAATTTTTAATATTTACAAAACGATCAATAAACCGGATAGATACATCACCTTTTAACCGCACGGCACTTACCGGCCAACAGTTATGCGTCATGCAATGACACCCTACACTTTTGGCAAAAAGTCTTCTTTGTTTAATTTTACAAATGAATTTATACTTTACAAACGATACATATTGCCATCCATCATAACATAGACATAGACTAAAAGCATGCATTACTTAGTATTTAAGTAACCATAATTTTAAAAATATAAACTATTTCACGATGAAAAAATTATTGTTCGTTCTTGTCGTTGTCCTTGAAATTATTATTCCAGTGGTTTGTCAATCACAGGTTTTGTTAAATGATTCTACATCCAAACAATTAAGAATAGCTGTTGAGGGATTTAAAAATAGATATCACACTCCCAGTATTGTTGTTGTAATTGTACATGATAAAGAAATTATTTTTAGCGAATCGCAGGGATTTATTGACTTAGAGAATCCAAAATTCCTGTTTCCATTGATTCAAAATATCCTATTCTGTCCGTCACAAAGCCTTTTACAGCAACTATGCTCATGCAACTCATGCAAAGAAATATTGTAACCCTGGATGATGACGTAAAAAAATATATACCGGAATTTAACGGAAGCTCAGATTCTCCCGATAAAAGTGGAACGACACTCCTGCAATTGGCTACTCATACCTCAGGATTTCCACGTAATTCACAGGCTGATATCAATTTTACAAAACAGGTTGACATGTGGATACTGGCTGGCACAAAAGATTCAACCATAGAGGCAGCAACAAAAGAAGAACTTCTTAACTCATTGAAATTTATTAAAAACGAATATCCGAGGTATCAATTTATGCGCTACGGTGACAGGCATTATTCAAACCTTGGTTATTCAATGCTGGGAATAGCATTAGAGAGAGCGGCTAAAACTGATTATGCCACTTATGTAATTAAAAATATTTGTCAAGCCATTAAAAATGAGCAATACTGGTTTTTTGACCGAAAATATCGACAAAAACATACTTGCCAAAGGGTATTTTTATGATGATAGTATCAATACTTTAATTGAAGACACCAGTTTTTAAACCAAATTCCGCTTTATATGCAGGCGGAATGTACTCAACAGCAACTGACTTGGCTAAATTTATAAGTTTCCAATTTGAAAACAATTCAGTTGATGCCAACAAAATTCTTTCTGATGATAACAAGGCAATGATGCAGGCTTTTAATATTGGATGGAAACCATCATATCCATTTGTTACACATGAAGGAGCCATGCTTGGTTATCGTTGCGAAATTGCTTTTAATCCCGAAATGAAAATTGGCTGGGTAATTCTGACAAATACAACAGATTTTGACTTTTCCAGGCTTAATGATTATATCAGTCGTCTGATTTTACCGATTTACAGTAAAAAATCTATTTCAGACTTAAATAAATTTACTGGTACATATCAGTTATCAGGGGGATACGGTAGCCTCGAAATTTATTTAAGAAACGATAGTTTGTATTCTACATATTTACAAAATGTACTTTTCCGAATCTCCCTTAATTCCCTTAGGTAATAATAGATTTAAAGGAAAGGAAAAAGGAAGTTATAGCATAGGGTATGATTTCATACTGAGTGAGGATTCAGAAATTAAAGCTCTGAATATGGGACAATTAATGTGGATAAAGCAATAAAGCACGAACGCATAACACGGACAATAAGGGTAAGTTGCTTGTCACGGTTTTTGCTTTTGCTCCTGCACCTAAGACAAATTCGTAATGAGAGTTAAACCCGGACACGCGCCATCTGCACGCAATCAAAATCCTGCACCATGACAAATTTCTGGCTCCGAGACAAACTTGTATCGCGACACTGCGCCAGTGCCCATTTACAAGTTTTCTGCAACCGAGACAACTTCCCGGCCACTTATCAAACTTGTACCGCGACACTCGTAATGCTCAATAAAATTTGTACCCTGACGGCAAAAACACGTGCCATACCCTCCTTGCACCGGGACTATTTTTCGGCTAAAGCACCAGGACTCTGGCCGGTGCTAGCGTCGGGTAACGCAACCTCCCTTTATTGCCGGGCCGTCAGACTGTCTAATAACTAAAATGAAGTCGCTGAGAATCGAATATTTGAAATTTTTTATGCACAGGTATCCAAAGAAAAGAGTATATCAATAGGTTATTAGACAGACTCCCGTTAGGCCGCATTGTCTGCCCTTAGTTAAAGGGCAAATATTAATATGGCCAATATCTTCAGGTATAAATTGCAATGATGAAAAAAAAAGAAAAGGGGCTCCCGCGGCCTCCGCTCCCGGCACTTGCATATAGCATTCCGCGGTTTTGTTTATAAATTTACAAAACCGGCTTATGAAAGCGATCTGCAAGTGCCTCCCCGCGCTGCCAGAGCTATCAACGCCGCCCTAACAAGCCGGTAAATGCCATGCTGGCAACTGAATAAACAGAAGTTTTTTACATTTTAAAAAGTGACCATAAACCCTGAAGCGACATCACCTTTTAGCCGCACGGCACTTACCGTTATGTGCCACCCCGCACCCAACTCACGCTGGACAAATTTCTTGAACAAAACGACACAGAATTAATGGTTACATATAAGCCTATTTCTTTTTTCGAGAAAGGTATCATACTTAAAATTCTACACACTAGTTATCATGACCTTTTTAACTACTTCCCAAATGAAAAACCTATGTTTTATATTCAATGGAAACGAGAAGATGAAGAAACCTTCAGTAATCCCATAATTGGAAACCATGTGCTATTCACTTGCCTAGAGGATATACCAATTGGATACTTCAGTTCGGATGATCGAAACTTTCCTTCTGGACAAATAGGTCAAAACTGCATAATACCTGTCGGCCGCAGGTCGACTTCGGCGACCGAAGGACGAAAGCTTGTCAAAGGCGATGCGCTAAAATGATCCACCGGATCATTTTTTAACACTCGACCCTCCATATCGGGTCGTTAGCTTTAACTTAGTATGCTGCTACCTAGACAGTTCCCTTAAGTAACATTTCTAGTAAAGAAAAAATTTAGTAATAGAATTCAATACTCGGGATTAAAAACATTCAATTTTAATCAACTGTTCAATCTTATTAAGTGTTAACTTTGTTAGAAAATAAAAAGTCATGGATATCCAGACTCGAAAGATAAATTTTGTTCAGGAATTTCTTCGACTTCGAAATTTAAAACTGATCGAAAAACTCGAGAAAATTCTCCTTGAAGATAAGGCCAAGGATTACGAGGCAAATCTCAAACCAATGAGTTTAGATGATTTAAATATAATGATTGATAAATCACTTGAAGATTCAAAACAGGGGAATGTCGTTACTGCTCGAGATTTAAAGGAATCAGTTAAAAAATGGAAGTAGTATTCAAAGTTCTATGGACTGAGCTCGCTATTAACCAACTCAAAGATATATTTGATTACCTCTTGATTAAGGCAAGCCAAAACACCGCTAAAAGACTTGTTCAACGAATCATTGATGCAACTATAATTCTTGAGAATAATCCAAAATCAGGTAGAATAGAGGATTTACTTTCAGAGCGGCCACTGGAATTTCGATTTTTAATTATCAAAAACTACAAGATTATTTACTGGATTGATTATGAATTCAATATCATAAGTATTTCAGCAGTTTTTGATACCCGACAGAATCCAGAGAAAATTTCTAAACTTGATTGAGCCTTTTACTTCTTCAACTTTTAAACAGCGCGCCGTACCCTCCTTGCGACGGGAGAAATTCGCGACTAAAGTACCAGTACCTCTCCGGTGCTTTCATCGGGTAACACCCCATCGCGGCAGGCTGGCTCCTTCGCTAAAATGATCCACCTGATTATTTTTTAACGCTCGGCCCTCCATATCGGGCCGTCAGACTGTCTAATAACTAAAATGAAGTCGCTAAGAATCGAATATTTGAAATTTTTCATGTACAGGTATCCAAAGAAAAGAGTATATAAATAGGTTATTAGACAGACTGCCGTTAGGTCGCATTGTCTGCCCTTAGTTAAATTGCCATCCAGAATTATCAAAACGAAGAATGGAAAGCTATGATCCAGCTTTGGAAATCCTCACTCCTTCACTATTGTCATGTGGTAGAAAACATTGATACGTCAAAACTAGAAAATGAATGGATTGCCGGTCCTGACAGAAAGATCACTTTAAACTCATTGTTGGTGTTGTTCCTGGACCATTTTAAGCTTCATCTTTCTGAAATTGATGCATTGATAGAACGAGACAATTTGGACAACCCTGACAAATAATAAAAACGCTTTATAACTCGGACGGTTTAATTAAGTGCCTTCCCGCTTCGCCTGTTTACTTTGAGACAAATTCGTTTTAGCATGACAAAGGCTTCGCGGGACACGGTCGCCAGCGACAGGACAGATTTGTAACAATCCCCAATTCTATTTTCTTAAACTCTTTACCATCTACTAAATCCTGTGGCACCCGGACAGTTTCATCTACCGGGACTGGAAAAAACAAGGCACAGCGACCTTTCGCTACCGCTCTGGGCAGGCTCCGACAGCACCTAATCAAACCGCCAGGCCCTTATAAGCCATTTTCTGCCCCGAGACACTCAGTAAATTAACAAATTAATATCACTTGCCATGAATGCAACTCTGTCAAAATTCAGATTGACACAATTATTATTATTATTCATTTTCTTCTCCGGTTGTCAAAATTCTAATAACTCCAATAAGAGTCAACTTAGAACATTTGATTTAAAGAAAATGCCAATGCCCTCAATGATTAAACTTTCAGACTTAGGTTTTAAGGATATTGAATATATTCCACTTGAAACCAATGAAAGTTCTATCATTGGTCCGGATGATGTCTTTTTACCAATTAAAATCATAGCTGGTGAGAATTACTTTCTAATAAATAGATTTACTTCAATTCTGAAGTTTCAGAGTAACGGTTCATTTCAAACAAAGATTGGAAACAAGGGAAGGGGGCCAGGAGAATTTACAGTAGTTCATGATCTTGATGTTAATGCCAACAATAATGAAATTTATATAGTTTCTGCATGGCAAAAAAAGTTCAATGTATATTCTGAGACAGGCGGATTCATAAGATCATTTGATATCCCTCTTTATGCTCCAATTGATTTCAGGTTAGTTGATGGCAAAATTTTATGTTATTGTGAAAACCATATGGGAAACATTGAAAACAGTTATACACTTTTAGACACAACTGGACAGGTTCTAAAGAGTTATCCGAATAGATTCCCTTTTAAGAATCATGATGCATTTGGTATTCCTCGTGAAAATACTTTTTATAAATTCAACAATAAACTTTTTAAAAAAGAGGTGTATTCAGACACAATATATGTATATGAAAATATGGCTTTTAAGCCACACCTGGTACTTAATGTTGGAGAAAAGCTGATAACCCCGGAAGTACGCTCAACAAATGATGGCATGGAAATAAGCAAAAATTATATTTTGCCACTAAATTTGTTCGAATTTAATGATTATATATACTATGAGTTTACCTATAAAGTTGTAATTCCTAATGATGTCTTGATATATAGTTTTATAGGTTCTAAAAAGAATAATTTTCAGGCTGTCTTCAATAAGAGTGATGGGATAATAAATGATGTGGATGGAGGACCCAACATTTTACCAAGGGCCATAAAAGATGACAATACAATCATTGCAATAATCAACGCTTTAGAATTCAAAAAGCATGTTTTTTCTGAAGCTTTTAAAAACTCAGCACCATTGTTTCCTGAAAAGAAAAAGGAACTCGAAAAACTCGCCAATAGTTTAAAAGAAACAGATAATCCGGTATTAATTCTGGCAAAAATATAAGACTACTTTTTGTATTCAGAGAGTATTTTAACAAACAACGGCTTATAACACGGACAATAAAAGTCATTTGTCACGGTTTTAGCAGGGTTTTCTGCTTTCTATTAAAATCCTGCAGAGGCAATCTGCTCATAAATCAGCCCTTTAACAGCTGAAAAATAAGAACATCTTGCGGTCTTGCGGTCTTGCGGTCTTGCGGTCTTGCAGTCTTGACCTTTCTTTCCCGGTTAATATTTACCCCGGCACAGATATAGATATCGTTTAAATCGCATCAGATTGACCGGAAAAACTTCAGGGGATCAGGGTTATTGGACAGACTGCCGTTAGCCTTAACTTGTTGCACCGTTCGGAAGGCAGAATCTCGAAATATTTAAAAGGCATTCTTATAATCGAATTTGCCATTTCAATCGCAGGCTTGTTTATAAATTTGGAAGCTTTATATAGAGATTATGACTTTAAATTCATTAGGAGATAAAACTATGACAAAAAATAAATTACTACGAATGGATAATGTCGGGATCGTGGTAAATTCCCTCGATGAGGCCATCTCTTTTTTCACCGAGCTTGGCCTGAAGCTCGAAGGACGAGCCATGGTTGAAGGAGAATGGGCCGGGCGCGTCACCGGACTTGACTTCCAACGCGTCGAGATAGCCATGATGGTCACCCCTGATGGCCACAGCCGGCTCGAGATCTCCCGATTTCTCTCCCCCCCTGTCGTTGCCAGTCACCTGAATGCCCCTGTGAATGCTCTCGGGTATTTACGAGTCATGTTTACAGTGGAGGACATCGACGAGATGGTTGCCAGACTCTGCAAACGTGGCGCGCAACTCGTCGGAGAAGTGGTTAAGTACGAAGACTCGTATCGGCTCTGCTACATCCGCGGACCCGAAGGACTTCTTATAGGGTTGGCAGAACAACTAAGTAATTAAGTCTTGCGGTCTTGCGGTCTTGCGGTCTTGCGGTCTTGCGGTCTTGCGGTCTTGCGGTCTTGCGGTTAAAGACAAAAGATTCAATTAAATACATTTTAATAAATATTGAAAATAGTTTACAAATACCCGATTTTTATCCTTTTACATTTGTCTTTTATCTTTTATTTTAGTAACCGGGCAGTGATACCTGCTACAATCTATTTTATTACGACATGAGTGAATATTTGTCGGTTTTTAGAAGCAAACCTGGGGAAGAATTAGTTTCAGATGCTTATAACAGATTACTTTCACACTGGATTGTTCCGTATGAGGATTTATATCTTGATACTGAGCTTGGAAAGACTCACATTATTATTTCCGGACAAACCGACTCTCCACCTCTAGTATTGGTCCATGCCTTCTATGCGAGTGCAACTTCATGGTATCAGAATGTCAAGAGTTTTTCAATGGTTTATCGTGTTTATGCAATAGATATAATTGGTGATCCTAACAAAAGCCAGCCCCTGAAACCTATCAGGCAAACATCGTCATATGTAAACTGGTTCATAGAAATTCTAAATCAATTAAAAATTGACAGATGTGATTTTGTTGGCAACTCTGTTGGGGCTTATCATATTGCCAATTTTGCATTAAATGAGCCTGATCGTGTAAAGAGCATGACCCTGATTGGTCCTGCAGCAACCTTTATCAAAATCCCAAAATTCTATTTAAATACCTTCCCCGGTGGTATAACCGGCTGGGCATTTCTTGTAAAACACGCTGTCAGGTGGATAGAAAATAGCTCCCCACTTGACCCAGTATTTTATAATCTTTTTTACTTGCTCCTTAAATATGGGAAATCAGCCAACCAGGTATTTCCTGCAGTCATGACAGATAAACAATTGAAACAAATTAAAACGCCAACTCTGCTCATTTATGGTGAAAAAGAAGTAATTTACGATTACTCATTAGCAATTCAAAGGGCCAAACAGACACTGCAGAAAATTAAAATTGAAATTATTCCCCGATGCCCCTCCCCCACAATCCATTGTTAAGATTGAAGCCTTTTAAACCATCGTCACGAAATACAATCCTTCTGTCGGCAAATTTTTACGGTACATCGAAAAAACTTTTATACCTGTTCATGGAGATCTACTTTTACACGTAAAGTTTAATTTCATGGAAAGGATTTTCCGTTATGTTTAAAAATTATTTAAAAACCGCAATCAGAAGTTTGATCCGAAACAGGATTTACACTATTATCAACATCACTGGCCTGGCTGTGGGTATTGCCGTTTGTATGATGATCTTTATCATAATACAATTTCAAACAAGCTTCGATAATTTTCACTCAAAGAAAGACCACATCTATCGTGTGTTAACCGAATATAATCACGCAGAGGCTGCAAATACCGGAAAAGATGTTCCATTTCCAATGCCCGAAGGATTGAAAACGACTTTCCAGCAAATAGATCAGGTAGCTCCGGTTTGGGCAAGTCACAATGATAAATTGCTGATACCGGACGATAACGGAACAACTATAAAAGCATTTAAAGAAGACCAGGGTGTATTTTTTACAGAGCCTTCATTCTTTAAAATGTTTGATTACCCCCTTCTTGCAGGTACATATGAATCATTGAAAGATCCGAACAACGTATTGCTTACAAAAGAAATTGCAGAAAAGTACTTTGGTGTCTGGGAAACAGCGCTGGGCAAAACCATCAGGCTGGAAGCAGGCGGTTCTCTCTTCAGCCATTCCACTGACATATTGAAAGTTTCGGGCATTCTCGCGACCATACCTGCCAATACAGACTTTCAACTAAAACTTGTTGTGGCTTTTGGAACAGGCATTACCGAAGATATTTCAAAGAACACCGATTGGGACGATAGAACGAATTCTGATTTTGGTTGCTATATTTTGTTGCCACCGAATATTTCCGTTGACAATTTTAATCAACAATTAAGAGAGTACTCACGAAAGATGGGATCCCCTGATACAAAGGATAGTCATATTATACAACCTTTAAGTGCGGTGCATTATGATACACAAACGGGTGATTACAGCAACCTGACAATCAGCCGCGAACTGCTCTATGTTTTATGGCTGATTGCAACATTCATCCTGTTGATTGCGTGCGTTAACTTTATCAACCTTTCCACTGCTCAGGCTGTTAATCGTGCAAAAGAAGTCAGCGTAAGAAAAGTTTTTGGAAGTAATAAATCTCAATTGCAAATCCAGTTCATCATCGAAACATTTTTAATAGTAATAAGTGCTGTAATAATTGCAGGTGTTATAACAATACTTGCATTGCCTTACATAAATAAACTTTTGGAACTTTCGCTTTCATTCAGCAAACTCAGCTACCCTGCAATTATTTTATTTCTTTTAATTGTAACAATTGGGGTAACCGCCCTCGCCAGCTTTTACCCCTCTGTTGTGTTATCACGTTTCAGTCCTGTCAATGCTTTAAAGAGTAAAGTAACAGCCAATTCAGCAAAAGGAATTTCACTAAGAAGGTGCCTGGTAGTGTTTCAATTCATCATTGCACAGGTACTTATTATCGGAACTCTCATCATTGTAAAGCAAATGAATTTTTTCCTGGATCAACCTCTGGGGTTCGATAAAGATGCGATTATAAATGTTCCCTTCCGTGTAGATACTGCTTTTTTTAGAAGGGAGGAACATTTAAAGCAACAATTATTGTCTGTAAGCGGCGTGCGGACAGTAAGCTTCAGTTCCAATACTCCAATTGAAGATGCTAATGATATCTGGAGCACATTCAAGTTTGACCATGCAATAAAGGAAGCTGATTTTAAAGTTATTACAAAATTCGCCGACGAAGAATATCTGCCCTCTTATAAATTACAGCTGATAGCCGGAAGAAATTTACAACCTTCCGGAATGACAAGAGAATTTTTAGTGAATGAGTCGCTTATGAAAAGTTTGGGAATTAAAAACCCTGATGAAATATTGAATAAAGAGATAAGCATATGGAGTGATCGGATAAAATGTCCTGTTGTTGGCGTTTTGAAAGATTTTAATGACAGGTCTTTTCGCCATTATCCTGCACCATTGCTTATTACCACAAATAGAACCATGTATAGCCAGGCAACGATAAAACTTGAGACGAAAAACACTTCTTCTACACTCCAATCTGTTAAAACCATTTGGGAGCAAACATTACCAGACTTTGTTTTTGAATACACCTTTCTTGATGATAAAATTGCAGGTTTTTACAAACAGGAAAGCCAGTTGGCGCAGTTGTATAAAATTTTCGCAGCAATTGCCATATTCCTTAGCTGTCTTGGGCTATACGGTTTAGCCTTATTTATGGCTTTGCAGAGAACAAAAGAAGTCGGTATTCGTAAAGTGCACGGTGCCAGCACAGACAAAATTGTTTATTTGTTTTCAAAAGAATTTATCATACTCATTGCTATTGCTTTTGCAATAGCTACACCCATTGCCTGGTATTACATGCATAACTGGTTGCAGGATTATGCTTATCGCATCTATATAAGCTGGTGGTTATTAGCTGCAGGCGGGTTTATTGCTATAATTATTGCACTCGCAACAATAAGTTTCCAGGCAATTAAAGCTGCGTTTGCAAACCCGATAAATAGCCTTCGCTCTGAATGAACTTCAGCAGTTAATATACTGAAGAGATTATTATTTATAGAATTAAGAACAAAGAATAAAACTGCCCCAGAATGGAGGTATAGTTCATTGTATCCGGCAGCCAAACAATTTCCCAACACTCTTTACTGGCGGTCGGTTATGATTGGGTACTATAAATCTTCTCAGAACTTTTAATTGTTTTTGACTGTTATGTTTAGATAGGACTTTATATAATGTTGAATTTTCTCCAGACAGAACCCTCAAGCTTATTTTACACTTCTGAACTTAATAGAAGAAAACAGTATGAGTAAAAAATTAAAATATTTAATCTTAAGCATCTGTTTAATAGTTTATAACATAAACACTGGATTTGCACAGACAGTCACTGAATTTGGTTTTGAAAGAATCGAGGATAATTCTTTTTTAATTGAGGAAGCCTACAATCAGGAACCAGGAGTAATTCAACACATTTCCGCGTTTCAGTATATGAAAAATAAAACATGGCTATACACTTTTACCGAAGAATGGCCAGTTCCAGGTGAGAAACATCAGCTTTCAACAACAATTCCCGTTTTAAACAATAGCGAAACCGGTTTGGGAGATATAGCTTTAAACTATCGTTATCAGGCTGTCTCTACTAGCCGCTTAGCTTTTTCTCCAAGGTTATCTCTGTTATTACCTTCTGGCAATTACAAAAAAGGCCTGGGTGCAGGAGTTCCGGGTTACCAGGTAAGTCTCCCATTTAGTTACTTGCTCTCTCGTAAAATAGTCACCCATTATAACCTTGGAGCAACATTTACACCCAAAGCCAAGAATGCGGATGACTCGAAATCCGACCTCACAAGTTACAATTATGGACTAAGTATAATTTTATTATTAAACAAACACCTCAATTTCATGCTTGAAGTTGCCGGAAATACAACAATCATAAAGACAAAATATTTAAATACTCAAATTTCCAACTCTTTATTATTAAATCCGGGGTTCAGGTATGCAATAAATTTCAAATCGGGGTTGCAAATAGTACCGGGAATTGCTGTACCCATAGATATTGACCCTTCAAAAGGACAATCAGGGATATTTGCCTATTTATCCTTCGAGCATCCTTTTTGGAAACCGTAAAAACTCTGGACGATATTGCATTTGCCCTCCTGATTGTTATTTCAGTCTTTGTTGGCGAGATTAGTATCGTAACAAAACCAATTTTAGTTTGTTAAAGAATAAATTATAAAGAGGTGAAATAATATGAGAAAAATAATTGTTTTATCATTCATTACTTTAGATGGAGTATTGCAGGCACCCGGCGGGCCAGAGGAAGATACATCAGGCGGTTTCGAACATGGCGGTTGGACTGCACCGTATCTTGACGAAGTTTCTGGTAAGGTAATGGAAAAACAGATGAAACCTGCAGATTATCTTCTGGGCAGAAAAACATTTGAGATTTTCGCCTCCTACTGGCCTGAACATGCAGACTTTTGGCCTGGCATCAATGAAGGCACAAAATACGTCATGTCCAGGACAATGAAAAAGTCAGATTGGAAAAACTCAGTATTCCTCGAAAGTCCGGCAGATATCGAAAAGCTTAAAAATACAGAAGGTTCTGACATACAGGTTTGGGGCAGCGGCAAGCTCATTCAGACACTACTCGAAAATGATCTGGTAGACGAACTCTGGCTCAAAATTTTCCCGTTGATTCTTGGTAAAGGAAAAAAATTGTTTGATAATGGCACGATCCCGGCAGCACTCACACTAATGGAGAGTACAGTGACACCAGGTGGAGTGATTATTGCCAATTACAAGCGAGCCGGAAAAGTCAGGACAGGTACTGTTGGAACTTGAGGATACGATAGAAATTTCACAAACCCGATATTCTGAAATTCCAAAAAAGTATATATCTTTGTGATATACTATTTCAATATAATATGAAAACAATTTCATTAAAGTTAGACGACAACATATTTAAGGATACCGAAGATGTTCTGACTAAGGTCAAAATGTCCAGAAACAGATATATCAATGAAGCCGTTGCCTACTATAATCGTTTAAATAAGAGGACTTTGATCTCCAGAAAGCTGGCAGGAGAATCAAAACTGGTTAAGAAAGAATCTCTATCTGTTCTGGCCGAATTTGAAAGTCTCCACGATGAAAATTAAACAATTTGATATCTGGATTGCCGACCTTGAACCGCAACGTGGAACTGAGGCTGGCAAAGTAAGACCTGTTCTTATTGTTCAAACTAACCTTCTTAAAGATCATCCTTCAACCGTGATCTGCCCCATCACAACTAATGTGGCTCCTTCAAGTGAAATATTGAGAGTTCATATAAAAAAAGGCATTGTGAATCTAAAAAGTGATTCTGATATAATGATTGATCAGATTCGGGCTATTGATAATCGTCGACTTACTCAAAAAGTAGGTGAACTCCCACGGGATCTTCAATTAAGAGTTAAAGAAAATATCAAAATCATTCTGGACCTTGACTAACTATAAGTACAACAGCTAATACGGACAATTAACATGACTCTATTAAAACACCACCCTGACTCTGCATCAGTGTTCTCAATTAAGTTTCTGCACCATGACAAATTCCGAATGGCCAATGTCCGTATTGGCCCTGCAATTTGTAAAAGAATTGCTGAACCAAAATGAAAAATTAAAAATTGAATAGAAATATGGACGCACAAAATCAGCGTATCGCAAAAATGACCTTCGCATCAGTATATCCTATGTATCTCGCAAAAGTGGAGAAGAAAGAAAGAACAAAAGAGGAATTACATCAGGTCATCGAATGGCTAACAGGCTTCGATAACAGGAAGCTTCAGGAACTGATAAAAGAAAATGTGACATTTGAAACATTCTTCCAGCATGCTTCTCTAAACCCCAATGCGCACCTTATCACCGGAGTAATCTGCGGGTATCGTGTGGAGGAAATCGAGGATCCTTTAACTCAGCAGGTCAGGTATCTGGACAAATTGGTGGATGAGTTGGCAAAAGGCAGGAAGATGGAGAAGATTTTGCGCAGTTGAAAACAGTAAAGCCTGATATCCTGGCAATTCAACGAGGCATACCCGAAAAGCCTCCAATGCTGATAGCCCCGCCCGGCAGTACGGGCGTACGGGCGGGCGGATGGTAAACATAGACTTCGTTTATATGAAAAATTTGAATAAATCCAAGTGCATAGTGCTGACAATAAAGGTAAGTTGTTTGTCACACTTTTTGCTTTCCGGCCGGCAGGCAGGGCACGCAGGTGCTTTTACTGAAATTAAATAGTATGGATAATCTATTCAAAAAGCTAACCAGGAATAACCTGGTAATGTTTTCACTGATTTTTGTTATTTCTATTGCTTTCTATTTTTTTAATGTTGGGTACAGCGATTTATGGAGTGATGAAACATACACCAAATCGATGTTGCATGGTTCTTTATCTGACTTATACGCAAGGTTTAAAAACGATTTACACCCGCCGTTATATTATCTTGGTTTAAGATTGTACACTGGCGTGTTCGGTTTATCAACAACCGCCTTAAGGACATTTTCAGTTGTTGGAGTATTGGCAACCCTGTTATTAGGGTATTTTGCCGGTCAACGTATTTTCGGGAAACAAGGTGCGCTATATTTATGCCTGATGATGATATCTGTTCCGATGCTGGCAGTATATTCGCACCAGGCCAGAATGTACAGCTGGGCAGCATTTTCTATAACTGGTGTTTTTATATATTCCTGTTTATTCATAAGAACAGGGACAACCCGGGATTTGATTCTTCTTCTTATTTTCACTGTGGCAGCAATGTATATCCACTATTATAGCATGATTGCTGCATTTATGGCGAATTTGTACGTTTTTCTTCAACTTGTCCTTACTAAAAATAGAAAATGGCTTAATCACCTGATTTCATTAATTATAGCCGCCATACTGTTTCTCCCATGGCTTTTTATGTTTATTGTTCAGGTAAAAAGAGTTCAAGGTGCTTTTTGGGCTCCTGAAGTTAGTTTCCAAACAATTCTTTCCTGTTTTACAATTCCATTCACGGAACAATTCTGGACAACTGGTTATTCCAGGTCCATGACTATCCTGATGTACACCCTGATTGTTTTAACCATACTATTAAGTTTTACAAAATCGTTTTCCGAGTATCGATCAGTTCTGTGGCTGTCATTGTTTATTTTTCTGGGTACACTATTTATTGCAGCGATTATTTCCTTGTTCTCACAACCAATCCTATATTCCAGATATGTCGCTGTCATAGTCACTATGCTAGTAATACCGATTACAGTTCTTTTGACCCGGATGAAGATGAAATGGTTGAAAATAATTTTAATACCGGTTATCCTGTTTCTGGGTATACGGATTTCTATTTCAGCCTTCTCTTTTTCATACGGACCTTATAAACAAACCATGGAATATATCACCCGCACTTATCCTGAGATTAGTAAGATTTTACACATTACTGAAGTAACTGCCGGGCCGATGCTAGAATACAATGGTAACCCGGGATTAAGACATTACTGGCTTAAGGCAGAAATGTCGAACGTTGATGCCTTCCCCGGGATACAACAATACCAGAAGCCCGGAGAATTTCTAGAATCCGGTGAGGAATTCTGTGTTGTCAAATTTCACAATCTCGAATTGAATCAAAAAAATCTTGACCTTGTTTTATCGGAATCGGAACTTATTAAAAAAGATACCGTCTATGATAACAAGTTTGAAAATGGTATTTTTATGCAACTCTACCTTTTAAAATACAAAGGCATTCAAAATAATTGATATAATTTAAAATCACAGTACGTTGGTAAGGGTGGGCTTTTGATCCTGCACCTGTCTGAAAACTTGTTTCATACGAAAATAATAGCTTATTAGGGTTTAATCTATCTTTATCAATTGAAGGAATCTGCGAAAATCTGCGAAATCAGCGGGAAATTTTTTGTTTTCCCGCAGATCGCGCTGATCTCCGCAGATTAAAAAACCAGAAAACTGAATTTTCATCTGTATTTGCGATTAAAGTTAGAACTTATCCACCTGCTGACATCTACGACCGCATTGTCGGGGGAGCAAAAACCTTGACCCAGTTTTGGACTCTCCAAAATAAAATACCGGGATAAGAACAAAACTTAAAATACGCACCATAACACTGACCCGTACCAGCCGACTATAATGAGACAGCCAGTTCATAAAATCATTCTTATTTGCTGTCTGTTATTACCTAGTGTATATGCCACCGCACAAAAAGAGACAATAAAGAATTATGATGAGGATGGGAGATTATTATCGAAAGGACGAACTTATAAATATACAATATATTACGAAAATAAAAGCATCCCAAAGAAATATCCATTTGGAGAAATTCAAAAGAAAATCAAGAAATGGGAATACTGGTACCAAAACGGACAATTGCGGAGAGTTGAACATTATAATCTCGTCAGGGATAGAAACTTTCATAACCTTCCGCATGGTAAATGGATTTACTACAACGAAACCGGAGTTAAATACAAGGAGGAGATTTATAGCAATGGTGTTCTGACAAATACTGTGAAGGAAGTATTCCTGGATGCCAAGAATGCTGGTTATGTTTCACTTAATAATGGTGTCGCTGATACTTCAATTTACTTACCTGTTACCATTGGTAAGAATCTTATAATTAATCCGGATTTTTATTTTTTTTATTATAAACCAGTCCTCATTACATATCACGGGGATACCAGGATCGAAGACTGGATCCCATACTGGACAACTCCGGGCTTATATACGCCGGATTATTTAAGCGACCTGAGATATATTGATGTTTTTAGCTATAGCTATATTTTCGATATGCCCTTACCTGAAAAGTTTAATTATGTTGGTATTGCACTTTATAAAGAATCCGACCCCTATTCAGAATACATACAGGGTAAATTGATCTCGCCCTTAATAAAGGGGAAGATATATTGTTTGCGGACCTCAATTAACTTTTGTTCCTATTCTAAATATTCAGTAAACAGACTTGCTTTCTACTTGTCTGCATCTCCGGTTTCAGTAAATTATAAAAACGAAAGTAAATTTTCACCACAGATCATTTTTTCAGGACTACCCGTAGAAAATAAACACTTTACAACTTTATGTGACTATTTCATTGCAGATGGTGGCGAGCAGTTTATTACCGTTGGCAGGTTTACCGGGCCGGAGAATATGAATCCGATACTAAGAGAAGTATACGTACAAGGATTATTCGGACTTGAAAAGGCTTCCTATTATTTATTTGATAATATTGAACTTTTTGAAATTCAAGATACTTCAGAGTGTAACTGTAGAATAGATGTTCTTCCAATAATTCCCAAAAGGAACATACCGGAAGTACTATATGAAACCGACTTGAACAAATTAAAACAAGGTATACCTGTAATACTTGAAAATGTAAACTTCGAATTTGATAGATATACTCTCCTGCCTGCCTCCGGGGACATCCTGAAAACACTATTGACTTATCTGCAAAATAATCCGGAAATAAAGATTAGTATTGAAGGTCACACTGATGATATCGGTACAGAACAATATAATGATGAACTTTCAATTAACAGGGCTCGATCGGTATATAACTGGCTAATTAATAAGGGCATCAACTCAGCCCGGCTCAGTTTCACCGGATTTGGTAAGAGTCGCCCGATTTTCAACGAAAAGGATGAAGGACACCGGGCACTCAACAGAAGAGTTGAGGTAAGAATTATTAAAAACTAACTTAGAATTTCGGGACTTCACCATCTGCCACTCCCGCTTAACATGACTTCCCGTCCATTTACGGGGACTAAAAGCTACGGCATGATATTAAAAAAACCCGTATCTTAACTCTGGATTTATCCATTTCAAAACAAAAATAACAAGTCCAAACCAATGTTTGAAACCAAAAAGAAGATAAAGCAAAGACTAACTCAATCCTTTGGAGAGATTAAAGATGACCCGTTTTATTTTGACTCCATAGAAAAATATTTCAGAAACAAGGACCATACAGGTGCTTTCCAGATTTTGTCTGATAAAACCTGTAATGATTTGGATTTTAATGAAATATTTATGTTTGTAGACAGGACTACTTCAAAAATAGGACAACAATTTCTTTACAACACATTGCGGACTATTCCTTCAGATAGCGACAAATTCGCTGAACAGGAGAAACTCATTCAAAAGATAACAACTGATTCAAATCTGAGATTATATATTCAACTTCAGTTAGACAAATTAACAAGAGAAAGTTCTTATTTTATAACAACCTTATTTCAGGATGAATATCTTAAGAAGCCTAAATGGTTTTTTATAATTCCACTTTTATCCTTTTCCAGTCTGATGTCGGTATTGCTGATACCATTTACTCCACAAATCCTCTTTGTCTTATTGGGACTGATGATTATTAATCTGGGTATTCACTACTGGAATAAACAAAACCTTTTTGAATATTTAGGAACAATTCCTCAGCTTCTAAAATTAACCCTGGTAGCAAAAAAGCTGTTAAAGTGTAAAATACTGAAAGATAGCTTTGAAGGTCTACCTGAATCAATAAGGAGTATCGAAAAGGTTAAGAAGCATATGTCACTTTTTAAGATTGAGGCACAAGCTCAAACTGACATAGGAACTGCCTTTTTGACTTTTCTCGAGTTATTTAAGGCATTATTCCTGTTGGAACCTCTTCTTTTGTTTGGAGTTTTAAAGCAATTAGATACCAAAAGAAGAGAAATTGAAGACGTATATTCTTTTGTCGGGTATGTAGACTCTCTCGTTTCTATATCATCCTTAAGGCATGGACTTAAGTCTTATTGCTTACCTCAAATAGAGAATAATCAGAAGATTATTGATGCTAAAGAAATATATCATCCGCTGATTATTAACTGCGTATCAAACTCAATTCAGGTTGATGGCAATTCAATTCTTTTAACCGGATCGAATATGTCCGGGAAGACATCCTTTATTCGAACAATTGGGCTGAACGTAATAACTGGCCTAACTATAAACACATGCTTTGCCAGACAATTTTGTTTTCCCAGATTGAAAATATTTTCAGCGATCAGATTAAGTGATAATTTAATGAATGATAAAAGCTACTATTTTGAGGAAGTACTTACAATTAAGGAAATGATTGAAAATAGTAAAACTCAAGAACCCAATTTATTTTTACTTGATGAGATTTTCAAAGGGACGAATACCATTGAGCGTATATCGGCTGGAAGGGCAGTTTTATCATATCTGAATAATAAAAGCAATATTGTTTTTGTATCTACGCATGACATAGAATTAACTGAGCTGCTTAAGGATACCTATAACCTGTACCATTTCAGTGAACAGGTGGACGATAAAACTGTGGATTTTGACTTTAAACTTAAGAAAGGAAAATTAAAAAACAGAAATGCAATTAAGATTCTTGAGATTAATGATTATCCTGAGCAGATAATAACTGAAGCAATAGAATTATCAAAAGAACTGGATAAAATCTATATTGTAGGCAGACGTGGCTGACAAATCTATTCAATCCTGCCTGGAACCGGCTTGCCCCGGATGAATTAATTGTAATTAAGGAGACAACAGGCATCTAATTGCAGCCACCTGTAATTAAAAAAAGGCTACGACTTCTTAACGGCATTAAGAGTATTTCTTTTCGGAGGAATGACTTTTTTAATTCCGATGAAAATGAAAATATTCCGAGATAGAATGCAACGATTCATTAAGATGCTCGTCTATATTTAAGTATACCAGGATGCCTAAAATGAAAATTATTAAATCATGAAATTACTATTTCTTACATTGTTCCTTTGGCCATTATCAATTATCATATCGGCACAAACTGAATTAAATTCAAAAGCCTGTATCCCATGTGAACAACTCAAAGAACTTAAGCTCCCTGATGTAACTATCCTTGAGGCGAAAGAAACTCTCGAGGGACATTGCAGAGTACTGGGGAGAATAAGTAAAGAAATAAATTTTGAACTACTCTTGCCAAAAAATTGGAACAATCGTTTCCTGATGGGCGGCGGCGGAGGTTTTGTTGGAAGCATTACAAATCAATTCCGCAACAGTGTGGATTCCGGTTTTGCTACCGTTGGAACAGACACAGGTCATGAAGGCCCTATCCAACTGGCAAGTTGGGCTCATAACAATATGGAAAGGCAATTAAACTTCGGACGATTAGCTGTTCATCGGACGGTAACAGTATCTAAAGCAATTATCAATGTCTTTTATTGCTCTGATCCACTATATTCCTATTTTTTAGGAGCCTCAAGGGGAGGAGGTCAGGCGATGATTGAAGCTCAGTTATATCCGGAAGACTTTGATGGAATAGTTGCTTTTGCTCCCGCTATAAGCTGGCCGGCATTTGGAGCAAAATTTGTACAAAATATCCAAAAAATATACCCGGACCCAAAAAACCCTAATCATCCCGTAATTACTCTGGATAACTTAAGATTACTTAATTACTATGTTCTTAAACAGTGTGATGATCTCGATGGGGTTAAAGATTCTATAATTAATAATCCGGGAGAATGCAAATTTGATTTTTCGATTCTTCCTGTTTGTCCGGACAACAAAGTAAGTTCCAACTGTTTTACCTCTCAGCAATTGGAGGCAATCAAAACAATCTATTCACCTGTTGTCACTCAAAAAGATACAATATATCAGGGATTTCCCTTAGGTGGAGAAAACGAAACAGAAGGCTGGAGCCTTTGGATAACTGGTTCAGATACCACCAGAAGAATTCAAAGCCTTCAATATTATTTCGGAACTGAAATATTTAAGTATTTTGTTTTCAATGATCCGGACTGGGATTATAGCAAATATACCTTTTCAAATTACCTCACAGAAACTAAATATGCCTCTTCATTTCTTGATGCTACACAAACTGATTACAGCGAATTTAAAAAAATGGGAGGTAAATTGATTATGGTTCATGGCTGGAGTGATCCGGCATTGTCTGCGTTTTCAACAATTGAACACTATAAAGCCATTGAGCACAAGGATAAAGATTTAAGATCTTATGTAAGACTCTATTTATTACCTGGCGTCTTGCATTTTCAGGGGGGACCCGGACCTGATCAGGCTGATTGGATCAAAGTGATAACAGGTTGGGTAGAAAAAAATGAAGCCCCGGAGCGTGTGGTCGTTTCAAAAGTCAAAAACAAACAAATTGTGATGACAAGACCAGTTTATCCATTCCCTGAAAAGGTCATATATGATGGTACCGGAAATCCGAATATGGAAAGTAGTTTTAAATTAATTAAGGCTCAATAATAATCCGTTGTACCTGGAGACGCGCAACTGACTTCTGGTGGCATCCGGTCGAATTTGAGCCGACCGGGTCCCCGACTCCGCTAGAACATTTTTAAAACAAGTAGTCATTTCTATGAAAACACTAAAAATTAAAAGGGCTGTTATTGTCATTCTTGCTTTGACTATGATGGCAAATCATTTAAAATCTCAGACCAATTTTATCTGGGGTAAACAGTTTGGTTCTGACAAAGATGAATATGCCCTGAATCACATAATCGACGACAATGGGAATGTTTATATTGCCGGTAAAACAAATGGGATTATGAATGGTAAAAATTATGGTAAATACGATGGGTTTATTACTAAGATTGACAGTTTAGGTAATACTATATGGACAAGGCAATTTGGATCAGATGGAGAAGAAGATATTCAATGGTCTGCTATAGATAATACAGGTTGTATTTATATAACAGGCTCAACAACAGGTGTTTTAAATAGTAAATATTTTGGCCGGGAGGACATTTTTATTGTTAAATATAATCCTCTGGGAGAAATTGAATGGGAGAAGCAGTTTGGGACTGACAGTACCGATATAGCAAAAGGCATATATGCCGACAACAAAGGATTTATTTACGTTACAGGAATGACAGGAGGGAAACTGGGACCAAATTCTTTTGGTAAAACTGATTGCTTTATCATGAAATTAGATAATAAGGGTAATCATTTATCCACTTCTCAATTTGGAACACCTGGTGATGATTACAGTTATGCCATAACCGGAGGCCATGAGTCTGATATTTTTGTGTGCGGAGCAACATGGGGTGATATTGCGGGTAAAAATAAAGGTTTCATTGATGGATTCACCGGACATTTCACCGATAGAGGGGATCTGATCAGGTTTAATCAGTTTGGAAGTGAAGGATTTGATATTGCCATGATCATAAATGTTGATAATGAGAAAAACATTTATATAGGAGGTACCACAACGGGTAATTTTGGTTGCCAGCAGATTGGAGAGGGAGATGGTTTTTTGTTGAAAATCAGTGAAAAAGGAGATATATTATGGAACAATCAATTTGGAACAAAAAATAATGATGGAGTCCGTTCAATTGATTTTAATTCTAAAATATCAGATAATATCCTGGTTAGTGGTATATTGAATCTTCCTCCTGCTCAAGGATTTATCAGAATGTATAAAAAAGATGGTGCCCTGTTGTGGGAAAGGAATTTTACTGCAAAAGGAAAAAATTTTGCTACCTCCGGCAAAGATGCAGGCTTTGATAATAAAGGTAATTTTTATCATATGGGGCTTACCGGGGCAAATCTATTTGGTACTTTAATTGGTGAAGCGGATGTTTATCTTGTTAAACTGGAATTAGATTTATGTTTTTTAAAACAGTAATTTCCAGATAAAGTTGAATTTTCATCCCCCCTCACCCCGATACGCGCATGGCAATAGAAACCTGGCGACCAAAAAATGCACCACAAATATTTAAAATTCCTTACCATAACCTTTTTTTGTGCAGGGTTAATGAAGTGTCAACCAGATTCTGTTAAAGATAAAGATGGTAATGCTTATCGAACAATAACGATTGGAACGCAGGTATGGATGGCTGAAAACCTTAGAACCACCAGGTATCGTAACGGTGATTTAATAGGAACAACAACTCCTGCAACTTTGGATATAGAGGGTGAGAGCACACCTGAATATCAATGGGCTTATGATGGCAATGAAAGCAATGTCGCTAATCATGGGAGATTATATACCTGGTATGTGGCGACTGACAATCGTAATGTATGTCCAACAGGTTGGCATGTTCCTTCCGATGCTGAGTGGACAGTTTTAACCGATTACCTCATAAAAAATGGTCATGGATACGGTGGCGGATACAAAGGAATGGACATAGCAAAATCATTGGCAGCTACTTCGGGGTGGGTTGAAGATGAAACACCCGGGAGTGCGGGTAACGATCAGGCGAGTAACAACAGGAGTGGTTTTACAGCCCTGCCGGGTGGCGCCCGTCTGGAAGATGGAAACTTTTACAACTTAGGGCATATTGGTAACTGGTGGTCAACTACAGAAGGAGGACCGGCATTTATGCAAGGTTTAACAGGAGTTATTGTAAATTCTCCAGGTGGCCTGTTTCGCGATATCTACCATGATTATTGCTATGTAAACAGCTACAGCAATAATAAGAAATATGGTATGTCTATTCGTTGTCTTAAGAACAATTAATCTGATTATTCCGGGCCAGGTTTAAAGGTCAGCTAAATGGGACAATTACTTCTCTCATGCAGGTGGTGGCTAATGCAATAGCTTTAAATCACGACAAACACTACTGATAGTTGTTAAATAACAACGATAAATAGCTTATTTACAACTAATAGTATCGGTATTTTGTTGATTCGGGAAATGAAGCCCGGTATCTTTGCAGTGTCGACAAAACAAAAAAGAGATAATAACAAAAAATAAAAAGACTATGTTAAATACTAAGATTATCGGAAATAAAATTGCAGACGCACGAAAGAGAATAAATATTTCTCAAGCCCTGCTTGCTCAGCGTCTATTTATCAGTTCACAGGCAGTTGGAAAGTGGGAACGCGGAGAATCAATGCCGGACATTATTACTTTTAACCGTCTTGCGGAGATTCTGGGTGTTGACCTTAACTATTTTTCAGAAAGCTTCCAATCTGCTGTCACTGAATCCGATAGCAATCGGATGAAACCCGATGAACCTATTAACCAGCAATCGGATGAATTGACTTCATTTAATGCTTTGCATTTGCCATACGGAAAGCAGAACCTGCCTGGCGGCAAGGCGGGGAAAAAGCTTAGCTGGGATATGTCCCGCGGGAACTGGGTGGATGCTGATTTTTCCGGGTTGAAAAATCTGAATGAAAAATTCAGTTCATCAAACATGCAGCGTTGCAAGTTTATCGGTTCAGATCTGTCGGGACTTCTTCTAAAAAGTAATAATGTTGATAGCTGTGACTTCTCAGGTTCCGACATCAGTAACAGCCACGTCCAGAGTTCCAACTTACTCAAAAATCTGTTTAAGGACTGTTTACTGAAAGAGACTGAATTTTCACGAAGCAATATCGACGGCTGCGATTTCTCCGGTGCCGATTTTACCGGGACAGAATTTTCAGAAAGCAATATCTACGGCTGCGATTTTACAGGCGCTGATTTTACCGGAGTGGTGGTTAAATCCGGTGGGTTTAGCGGAGTGGTGAATAAATCCGGCTTGGAGAAAAATACAATTGCTAATGCTGTTTGGAACCGCACCTCTTTTATTAATACACAGATTGCCGATATAGTTTTCACCGGGACATTGGAGGACTGCTATTTTGAAAACTGCGTATTTACGAGGGTGACATTCGGGAATTCAACGCTTATTAACACATTCTTTAAAAATAAAAGTTTGAAACGGATCCGGTTTATTGACTGTAAAGCAGATCGGATGACCTATGAATTCCTTAAAAGCGGGAAAGCAGACTTGACTGGTATCACATTGCTAACACCTAAGGGAGGGAATGAATAGTATCACAAAATGAAAACGCCATCCTGCAGCATCTTGCGGTTGCCCTTCACCACCAAGCCCTCCCCGACCTCCGGTCGTAAGATGAAGGAAGATAAATTTGAAAAGCACCTGGAAGATTTACAGGTACCTGAAATTAACGAAATCAAGCACCAGCAAATTCTGAAATTCGCGTTGCTCAACTCAAGAAAATCATCACTGATTGGGATATTTTTTATCGTCATACCATTTCTTTTCCTTTTCATGCAATTTCTTAAGGAATGGTTTGACCTTGATTTTCAATTTTTTTCAACATTTGAGAATTTTATGTCACAACTTGATAAAATTCCTCTTCTGAAGTGGATTTTCCCAATGTTGCTTGTAGGATTACCTGTTGTAACCATTATTATAAACTCACTATCCGTTACACATTTCTATTTGGATAAAACTAAAAAGGAACTTATGATCACAGTAAAATTTAAACTTATTAATTTTATCCTGATAATAATAAGCATCTGTATAGTATTGGTCTTCCTCTTTTATGTGGTGCATGAAAATATTTATGAGCAGGTGCTCAGAAGCTTAAACCAAAGTTAAAAGGAAGTCGCTGAGAATATGAGTTCATTTGTTCTTGATTTTAAGGATATCAAAACAAAACTTAAGGTTGTCGGGGGTAAAGGTGCGAACCTGGGGGAACTTGGGGGCAGTCATCGCACGTGAATATGACTTGCCCGCAGTCGTGGGGGTGGAAAACGCTACCAAACTGATAAAAGACGGGCAAATAATTCGTGTAAACGGAACAGAAGGTTATATAGAGATCCGGGGAGTCGACAAGGGGAAGACCGAAGACCGAAGACGCGAAGACTGAAGCGGAAGACAATTTAAATTAAAAAGAATAAGAAAAGAGTCTTAAAAGCCTTATAGAAGAGGCACCCCTCTTTGCAGGGCCGACCGTTAAGAATCCCGCCAGTGGCGGGATTTAGGGAGGAGCCAGGCTGCAGGGGAGAGAGAGCCTTCCCTGAGCGCAGCCGAAGGGGGACGGGGGTGAGTACGTGAAGAGTTGAAGGACTAACACGGGGGCTGGTTTATCCAGGAGCCAGGCTGCAGGGGAGAGAGAGCCCTCCCTGAGCGCAGCCGAAGGGGGACGGGGGTGAGTTCGTGAAGATCTGCGAAGATCTGCTGGATCTGCGGGAAAACTCCGAGGACCGAAGACTGTACCTTTAAACTTCCTTTCTCTGTGGAACTCTGTGAACCCTCTGTGGACCTCTGTGTAAGTTCTTAATTTTATACGCATTTATAAATAAACTTAAACGATAAATCCTTACGAAAATGAAAACAAAAAAGACTGCTCACATCCTGTTAATAGGATTACTTGGATTTTTGACTACTTTTTCAGCTTCAGGACAAGACAAATCAAGCAAATATAATCTGTTTGACCTCGCTGAGAATAAGAAACTTGAACCATTCAACAGGAAAATAACTTCGTTTTCTGAGAATGATAAAAAGGGTATTCGTTTCTCTAAAAATTCAAATGATGGTATTGCCTGGTTGATGGGAGTGGAATTTTCAAATGGAACAATAGAGGTAGATATCCGGGGGAAGGATGTATTTCAGGAAAGTTTCGCAGGTATTGCATTTCATGGAATAGACAATACCACTCTCGATGCAGTTTATTTTCGGCCATTCAATTTCCAGTCATCTGATCAAACCAGGAAAATTCATGCTGTTCAGTATGTCTCGCACCCTGACAATACATGGGATATTCTCAGAGAAAAACAAAATGGCAAATATGAAAAAGCTGTCATGCCGGCACCAAATGGTAATGATTGGTTTCATACCAAAATAGTAATTCAATATCCTCATGTATCTGTTTATGTTAATGGAAATCCCAGCCCGAGTCTGGAAATCGATAAACTAAACAACCGAAAGACAGGTAAAATTGGATTATGGGTCGGAAATGGTTCGGACGGTGATTTTGCAAACCTTCAAATAACAAATCAAAACTGACAAGGTTTCGTGACCCTCATTTAAAGGGCGATTAACAAAGTACGAGAAAATAGGATTTTCTGTTCGTTGTGTTTGCGGCTGGTATCTGACACCATTACAACTACACTAAAAATCAACTTACAAATGACAAAAAAGTTTTTATACAACTTTATCCGACATTATAAATATGGTATTTTGTCAACAATTTCTCCTGATAATTTCCCGGAATCAGCCTGCGTTGGAATTGTTGTGACACCTGATTTAAAAATAGTATTCGACACAGTATCAGATTCCAGGAAATACAAAAACCTTATGTCAAATCCAAACGTTGCTTTCGTTTTTGGTTGCGATGACGAACAAACCATTCAATATGAAGGAGTGGCAAAAGTTCCCGGTATCGTCGAGCTTGACAAATTACTTCAGATCTATTTTAAAATATTCCCCGATGGTTTAATTCGAAAAGAGACCTGGAAGAATATTGCTTACTTCTGCGTTGAACCGAAGTGGATTCGGTATTCCAATTTTAATAAAACAAAGTATCAGATTGAAGAAATAAAGTTTTAGATTTGATAACAACCGGAGGACAAAAAGCTGCAAGACTTATTCGACATGATTTCTTATAAGAACGGTAGATTGACATATAAGGAGATGAGGACTAATCATATAAATTATTTTACTTAAAATGGATAAACCAGGATCATATTGCGAATTTGTTCTTCATCTTGACAAAAACGACATACATCGTATCTATCACGATACAGCCTATGGATTCCCAATTGATGATGACAATCAATTGTTTGAAAGATTAATCCTGGAAATAAATCAGGCAGGTTTGAGCTGGACAACAATATTAAAAAAAGAGGAAAATTTCAGAAAAGCTTTCCATAATTTTGATATCAAAAAAGTTGCATCCTATGAAGAAACAGACCGCCAACGATTGTTAAATGATGCAGGTATTATTCGCAATCATTTAAAAATAGATGCTGCGATTCAGAATGCTAAATTAATTCTGCAACTTCAAAAAGAACATGGATCCTTCAAAAACTGGTTAGATATCCATCATCCTTTAACAAAAGAAGAATGGACGAAACTCTTTAAAAATACCTTCAGGTTTACCGGTGGAGAAATTGTAAATGAATTCCTGGTAAGCACAGGTTATCTGCCGGGAGCGCATATTGAAAGTTGCAGGCAATATAAGTCTGTTTTAAAATTAAAGCCGGCCTGGTTGATAAAAAAGTTATGAGACAACAAAATGTATATGAAAATGTTCCGGGTAGGTATCAGGGGTTTCAATTGATCCTGCCAGGAAATTAGATTCATACAGCCGGCTACTGCATACACGAAAGTTTTAAAATGAGAAAATCTTACAGATTTCAAAAAATCCCCAGGACTAGGATCGCCACATTTGACACATTTGCGGTTGGCTTACTCAAACATCATATCTCTGCTTTGCTTGAATTTGACGTTACTGATGCCAGATTAAAACTTAGAGAGTTAAGAAAGAATGGCAATAACATATCATTCAATGCATGGTTGATAAAGGTTATCAGTGTTATACTACAAAAACATCCGGAAACAGCTGCGTACTTATATAACAAAAAGAAACTCATAATTTTCGATAACATTAATGTTTCAATAATCGTTGAGAAAAAACTGGGAGATTCAAAAGTCCCGATTCCTCTTGTCATTACCAGAGCAAATGAAAAGAGTGCATCAGAAATCACCCTGGAGATCGAAAAAGCAAAAAATGAAGACTTCTCTGAAAATAACATTGTATTAGAAAAGGAATCTGCCTTATACGAACGACTGTACTACCTCTTACCCGGATTTCTCAGAAGACTCTTCTGGAAAACCTTACTCAGATTTCCTGAATCTGCTTATAAAAGGATGGGGAATGTCGTGTTTACTTCAGTGGGTATGATGGGCAGAATAAATGGCTGGTTCATCCAAAGATCGGTCCATCCGGTATCTTTTGGGGTTGGCTCAGTTTTAAAGAAACCTGTGGTAACCGGAAATGAAATAAAAATAAGAGAGATTCTTAACATGACAGTTCTTGTTGATCATGATGTAGTTGACGGTGCGCCGATGGTAAGATTCCTTAACGATCTGACAAATTATATCGAGACCGGAAAAGAAATAAAATAATTTTCCAGACATTTTTATTTGCATTTTGTTACAACAGGCTTATGTGATTTTTTACAACTGCCCGGACACGTGATGGTTGGCCCTGTAAAATATGTACGATATTACAGCCCATTATCAGGACTTAAAAAGCATCGCTAAGGATTAAACCAATAAATATGAAAAAATATTTAAGTAATGATTTTGATTTAGCTGAATATGCAAGTGTTTCAGATGAATGTTCCATCTGGTCTGCGCCTTTTGGTCTTAAACTGCTTGAATATATTGATTATAAACAAAATATATCCGCAATCGACATTGGATTCGGAACCGGATTCCCTTTGACTGAGATAGCACTCAGACTGGGAGAAAGTTCAACAGTTTATGGTATTGATCCATGGACCAGCGCTATAAAAAGAGCAAAGAAAAAAATTGAGTATTACCGGATAACCAATATAAAGATCTTTGAGGGAGTTGCTGAATCTATTCCCCTGAAGGACAATTCGGTGGATCTGATAGTAAGTAATAATGGTATCAACAATGTACTTGATATCAATCAGGTAATTTCTGAGTGTTCCAGAATCATTAAATCCGGAGGACAATTTGTTCAGACAATGAACCTGGATAAATCTATGTTTGAATTTTATGGAGAGCTGGAGAAGGCATTATCTGAACTGAAACTGAATACAGAGATCAGGTTAATGCGTCAGCATATTCGCGAAAAAAGGCCACCTCTTGACGATATGATTTCACTTATTCAAAACCACGGTTTTATAATAAAGGATCTGGAACATGATCAGTTTAATTATAAGTTTTCCGATGGCACTTCGATGTTAAATCACTATTTCATCCGGTTAGCATTTATGGATTCCTGGATTAAAATTCTGCCTGAGAATAAACTGGAACAAATATTTAACACAATTGAGACACGACTTAACGAGCAGGCAAAAATCCTGGGCGGTATAAAACTTACTATTCCTTTTGTTTTAATTAATGCAGTCAAAAGGTAGATACATTTTATCATAAATTAGAAAAACAAAGAACTTACACCGAGTTTCACAGAGCCCGCCTTCGCCAGGAAGCTATGGCGGGTGAAAAAGCCTTGGCAGGGTCAAATCAAATTAAAACTTGGTATCCTGATTAAATAAAACACACGGTACTAGGGAAAAATAAAGGTCATTTATTTTGTCACATTTTTCGTATCCTGAAAACTATCAGGATGCCCATGCTTCCTTTTTTCTGACTTGCCGCAACATTTACCCGCAGTATTTGTTTTCCTATACAATCTGCTGTTATGGAATAATTCTGAAAAGACAAAATGAAATCGAGGAAATCCATAAAAAAGAAAGAAGATTATGAGGAAGTATTCAGGCGTATGTTAGAATTCTATACAATGGTTCCACCTTCACCACTCCAGTTAAAAAGGATGAGAAGATCAAGGTATAAAAAAAATAAAAAGTCCTCAATTAAAATAGAGTCCGGATAGTATATGCATTGCCTGGGTACGTTCGCCTTATCCATCTTAACGGTCTGCCCTGCAGCTCTTCACGTACTCACCCCCGACCCCTCTCTGCTTAGCAAAGAGGGGTGCCTCTTCTATAGGGCTTTTAAGACTGTTTTTAAATCTTTTCTGTTTAACTTGTCTTTTAAGAGTGTTTTTACCCCTCACGCACTCACCCCCTTTGCGTTCTTTGGTTTTAAATCTTTGCGACCTTTGCGGTTTATGGATTTCAAAAAGGAAAGAAAATGTAATTTTAATACCTGTCTCTTTTAATTTAATATGTCTTTTAAGACATATTTCTTTTTAATTTAATATGTCTTTTAATACGTATTTCTTCTAAAATGTTGATTTTCAATCGGTAAACAGCCGGGAAGAAAAATAAATACACTATATACCGGTCAAACTATATTTTTCCCTAACTTGCTTTTGATTGAGCGCAGATTGTCACGCAAATTCCTTTGGGAGGATAACTTTATGAACGAGGTCTTACAGTAACAAAAATACATACCAGGGAGAAGATATTATGAGTGAAATTAAAACCAAACCAGGTGATATTGATATCGATAAATTTCTGATGAGTATAGAGCCGGAAAAAAAACGGGCCGACAGTATAGAATTAAAAAAGCTATTTGACAGTCATAGTAAAAGAAAAACCCTCCTTGTGGAACAACAATATGATAGGATATGGTTCTTTTCATTACAAATCTGATCGCAGTAAACAAGAGGGCGACTGGCCGTTAACCGGATTTTCACCCCGTAAACAATACCTGGCAGTATACATTATGTCGGGGGTTAACAATTATAAAGACTTATTGAACAAACTCGGTAAATATAAGATCAGCTCAGGTTCTTGTATCTATGTCAATAAAATTGAGGATATCAACCTTGATATATTGAAAGAAATAATTTCAGCCTCAGTTTCAGATATGAAAAAGAAATACAAGATTATAACGATAAACCCTGCAGATCGGATAAAATTGTTCTTATGGCTGATCCTCTGCATAGGAATAACATTTTAGATTATTCCCTGTAGGGTCACGCCATGGCGTGACCCTACAACCGACACACGATAATCCCGTAGGGACATGCCATGGCATGTCCCTACATATGGTATGTCCCCACATGGCATATCCCACATGGCATGTCCCTGCCCTTGGCATCTCTACATGGCATGTCCCTAAATCGCATGTCCCTACACATTGCATCCCATTGAACATTTGTCCCTGAGATCTGTTGAAAGTAATTATACAAAACTTTTATCCGGTTCACTTTATCTCAGAGTATCAATAAATGAATAAAAATGAACCGGACAATGCAAAACCCGGAAGAGATGGGTTGAAAAATGTATACAGCAAATTCATTTATTAAAACTATGCCAAACGAAACAAAAAAGAAGTTATCACCGGAACAACGTGAGGAACTGCTCAGAGAATTGAAAGCCCGCTTTGAGAAAAATATGAACCGCCATAAAGGTCTTGAATGGGTTGATGTACAGGCAAAGCTGGAAGCTGATACTGAAAAACTGTGGTCTCTCAATGAAATGGAAAGAACTGGCGGTGAACCGGATGTTGTCGGGCATGATAAAAAGACAGGGGAATACATTTTTTATGATTGTTCAGCGGAAAGTCCGAAAGGCCGCAGAAATGTTTGTTACGACCGTGAAGCGCTGGAGTCAAGGAAAGAACATAAACCTGAAAATAATGCTGTTGATATGGCAACTGCCATGGGCATTGAGATCTTAACGGAGGAAGAATACCGGGAATTGCAGCAACTTGGAAATTTCGATACGAAAACCTCGAGCTGGGTGAAAACACCTTCTGATATCAGAAAACTTGGCGGCGCCATCTTTTGTGATCGCCGCTACGACAATGTCTTCATGTATCACAACGGTGCGGAATCTTATTATGGCGTCAGGGGATTCCGTGGCTCATTAAGGGTATGAATTGCCTTGCACCCTCGCCTCCTGACGTTTAACTGTAATTTTTAAGGGAAAGGGTGGTTTTGCGAACTGCCCATTCTTATTTCCTTCCCTTCGCAGCAAAACAGGCAAAACATTATAATTCGTAATCTTACACTCTATGATGTAAATTATTAAGTAGATTTGAAATATTGTAATTATTTTCGATAATTCTATTTAACTCAAATTGCCGGTTGCTTCCTTGTTACTGGTTAGTTGTTGATTAACAGAACAATAAGCAATTCTATTAAAGTGTATTTAATATTTTTGCATTAATCATGATGCTAATTGTCAAATAACAGCAACCAGCAACAAGTAACTAGCAACTTAGGTTATTTAATTGAAAATTTGGAATTAATCAGGTTTTCAAAATTATTAACCAGAATGAGGTTCTTAATATGAGACAGAAAAAAGTAAAGCCACGACATAATATTTTCCCCGGCTCAGGAAATATTGATGAGGAGGAAATAGGAACCAAACCGATTCCGGAAGCTCTGGCTGAAAAATTAAAAATACTTACATCCGTCTACGATTCGATGTCAGAAGGCATTGCTCTTCATGAAATTACTTACGATCATTCAGGAAAACCGGTCGATTATATCTTAATTGATGTAAATCCGGCTTACGAGAAGATTACCGGGCTAAATAAGAATGATATCATTGGTAAGAAGGCAACATTAATATATTCCGTTGAGGAGGCACCATATCTTGATATCTATTCCAAGGTAGCATCCACCGGTGATCCTGTTTCTTTTGAAACATTTTTTCCTCCGATGGACAAACATTTCTCAATATCAGTTTTTTCTCCGGCAAAAGGGAAATTTGGTACTGTTTTTCTTGATATTACAAATTCGAAAAAGACAGAGCAGGCACTGATGGTAAGTGAGGAACGTTTCCGTATAGCTATCAGAAATTCACCAATAGGCATTGCAATACAGAACAAAAACCTCGTTTATGAGTGGGCTTATAACCAGAAATCGAGACACCCTGAGGAAATTATAGGAAAAACGGATGCAGATCTGTTTGCTCCCGAAGACATGGAATGGATCACTCCTCTCAAACAAGAATTGCTTCTGACCGGAAAAGAAATAAATATTGAAAAATGGTTAACCAGTAATGGCAGAAGGTATTTTCTTGGAATCCATTATGAACCGATCAGGGATTCCGCAGGAAACATGGTTGGCATCGGGGCAGCCACAATAGACCTTACTGAAAAGAAGCTTATTGAGGAAACCCTCAAGAAAAGTGAAAATCTTTTAAAATCTGTTCTCGACAACGTTAATTCAGGTGTAGCCCTGATTGATGAAACTGGCAGGTTTTCAGTATATAATCCTTTATTTTTAAAATTATTCGGTTTATCAGAAGGTTCAAATTTAAAAAATGTAAATGACCAGAACTGGGCCGACTGGAAGGTATTTAATGAAGATGGCACTTTATTAGCCGTTGACGATCATCCGGTAAGGAAAGCATCAATGACAGGAAAACGTATTGATCAACAGCTTGTTGGTGTAATGCTTCCTTCAGGTGGAGAAATTATCTGGATGCTGATAAGTGCAGAACCCATATTTAAAGATAATGGGAAGATTGAAAAAATCATTTGCACATATCATGACATTACCGGGAGGAAGAAAGTTGAACAATCTTTGAGGGAAAGCGAAAGGAAACTATCGCTGATTCAGGAGAATATGTCGGAAGGTCTTATGGTGTTCGATCCTGACGGGAATGTTATCTACCAGAATCCCGCATCATTGCGTATCCATGGATACCAACCCGGTGATGGAGGATACATTGAAAGCCGGGCTCTGGCTGTCAGCTGGAAAGGATGGGATGAACAGGGGCGTCCGCTCAGTTTCGAAGAATGGCCGCTTTCCAGAGTTATTCATGGTGAACGTATTCAAAACCAGGTGCTACGGGCGCGACGCAGTGACACAGGGCATGAGTTCATTGCCAGCTACAACGGCTGTCCGATCCTCAGCGACGATGGAAAGATCTCTTTTGCCTTTATTACCATTCGTGACATTACCGCTACGCAGGATGGCCGAGGAGGAACTGCGTCTGAGTGAAGAAAAATACAAAGAACTTGTTACGAATGCCAGAAGCATGATCTTTAAAATGGATACCAAAGGTAAATTTACATTCGTCAATGAATTTGCACTTGATTTTTTCGGTTATACTGAGGAAGAAATCCTAGGGAAAACCCCAACAGATACCATAACACCTCATATAGAAAGTTCAGGTAGAAATCTGGAATTAATGGTTGAAAAAATATATGAGGACCCCGACAAATTTGCAGTAAACCTAAATGAAAACATTAAAAGGAATGGAGAACGCGTCTGGGTTGAATGGCATAATAAAGCATTGTATGATAAAGATGGGAAAAGATCCGGCCATATAGCAATTGGAGTTGATAGTACCAAAAGGATTAAAGCGCAGGAAGCTTTAAAAGCATCACAGGATAAACTTAACATTGCACTGGAAAATGGCAATATAGGAGTCTGGGAATGGGATCTTAGGACAGATGAGCTGATCTGGGATGAAAGAATGGAAAAAATGTTTGGCCTTGAACCCGGCTCATTTGCAAAAACATATATGGCCTTTGAGAATTTGGTTCATGAAGAAGACATATCTCATGTTCGGAAAACGATTAAAGATACCCTTGAAAAAAACAAACCTTATGAAACACTCTTCAGAACAAAATCAAAAAGCGGTAAAATAAAATATATCAGTTCCAAAGCGTTCCTTAATAAAGATCAAGTACAACAAACCTGCCAGCCTGACCGGCGTTTGCTTTGACGTCACCTCCCTGAGAGAAGGAACCGAACAACTGGTTATAAAACTTAATGAAGATTTATTGCGTTCAAATAAAGAACTTGAAAGCTTTGCATATGTAGCCTCTCATGACTTGCAGGAACCTTTAAGAATGGTAACGAGTTTTTCCCAGTTGCTTTCTAAGCAATACGGTGATAAACTTGATTCGAGGGCACAGGAATATATTCAATTCGCTGTGGACGGCTCCAGACGTATGTACGACCTGATAAATGGTTTGCTGGCTTATTCCAGGGTACAGACCAGGGGAAAAACTTTTAAAGTGGTGGATCTGAACAATGTTTTTGCTAATGTCAGAAAGAACCTGGCGCTGCAGTTTATTGAAAGAAAAGTATCTGTAAAAGCTGATGAACTACCAATAGTGGTTGCAGATGAAAGTCAGATGATTCAGCTTTTTCAAAATTTGATTTCAAATAGTATTAAGTTCAGCTCTGAAAATCCCAAAATAATCATTACATCAAAATCAGATGCCCTCCGGCATGTTATTTCTGTTAAGGATGAGGGTATGGGTATTGAATCTCAATATTTTGAAAAGATTTTTCAGATATTCCAGAGATTGGTGCCTAAGGAACAATATGAAGGTATCGGAATCGGTCTGGCAATTTGTAAAAGAATAGTTGAACGACATGGAGGTACGATTTGGGTCGAATCAAAACCTGGTGAAGGCTCTACGTTCTTCTTTACAATTCCAAAGAAGGATTAGTTCTGAAAAGCAAAAAACTTCCTCCGGACTTGCACCCGGTAACACGCCCCGGTTGGGAAAGCAGATAGCCCTCCCCTTAGCCTTAAGGGGAGGGTTTGGGAGGGGTTCAGGAGGTCGCGTGGTGAAATCACCATCTTTTTGTACTTTTGATCTATGAAACTCATTGCTGAAAGCGGAGGTACGAAAACTCAGTGGTGCGGGATTTCCGGGACGGGAGAGACCGGATTTCTGACAACCATCGGATTGAATCCTAATTTTGTCACCGAAGAAACCATAAGGAGTGTCCTCTCAACCGAGGTCCTGACTGTCATAAATGGACCTGACATCAGGGAGGTCTGGTTCTATGGCGCCGGTTGCGCAGGCAAGGCCATGGAGGATAAGGTGCGGGATGCTATCTCGTATCTTCTGCCCTCGGCAGGGGTAAATGTCTTTTCAGATCTGACCGGCGCTGCAAGAAGCCTGCTTGGAAACCGGAGCGGATTTGTTTGCATGCTTGGCACCGGTTCAAATTCGGGATATTATGACGGAAAAGCTATCACTGCAAATGTTCCGCCGCTCGGATTTATACTTGGGGATGAAGGCAGCGGGGCCTGGCTCGGGAAAAAAGTACTGGCCGATTTCTTAAGAGGCATAATGCCTGCCGGACTGTCAGAAGAATTTAAAATCAGGTATGGCGCTGAAAAGGATGATGTGGTAAGCAACGTTTACAGGGGTTGTTTTCCAAGTAAGTTTATCGGAGGTTTCGTTCAGTTTCTGAAAGATCACCTGGATCAAGAGTATTGCCGGGATCTTGTTAAGACCTCATTTGAGGAATTTGTAAAAAGGAATCTCAGGCTTTATAAGATATCCGGACAAACGGAAATAGCCGTTACCGGCTCCGTTGCCTGGTATTTCAGGGATATTCTTGAGGAAGTCCTTGCCGGGAATAGTTTTATCCTTACCGCGATCTCAAAAGAACCGATAGCCGGTCTTATAAGGTACCATAAATTTAATGATTAACTCTGGCTGCATGTTGCAGGTTACAGGTTGCATGTTGGCTAACCTGCAACCCGCATCCCGCAACCTGCAACAAATAAAAAAATGATCAGCATAACAGAATCCGAATCATTATATAAAGACCTCGAGAAAATGACCGTCAGGCAGCTGCTTGAGGCAATCAATGCGGAGGATCAGAAGGTACCGGGTATTGTGAGAGAGTCTATTCCGGCCATTGAGAAGCTTGTGACTGCCATTACAGACAGGATGAGTACCGGAGGAAGGCTTTTTTATATCGGCGCCGGCACCAGCGGCAGGCTTGGGATTGTAGATGCCTCTGAAATACCTCCCACATTCGGGCTTGACCAGGGTTATGTTATAGGGATCATCGCGGGGGGCGACAAAGCCATCAGGAAAGCTGTTGAAATGGCTGAAGACAATGAAGAGCTGGGGTGGATTGAACTCCAGGCGTTTACTCCGTCAGAAAACGACGTAATAATCGGTATCGCCGCATCAGGAACAACACCTTATGTTGTCGGGGCTTTAAAAAGAGCCAGGGAACAGGGGATTTTTACCGGCGCTATTACCTGCAATTCGGGAACCCCGCTTGCAGCAAATGCCGATATACCCGTGGAGGTGATCACCGGTCCGGAATTTGTTACAGGCAGCACCCGTATGAAAGCCGGTACCGCCCAGAAACTTGTTCTTAATATGATCACAACCTCAGTCATGATTCGACTGGGCCGTGTAAAAGGCAACAAAATGGTTAACATGCAGCTCACAAATCAAAAGCTCATAAAACGGGGTACGAGGATGATATCAGATGAACTTGGACTTGACGCCGAATCGGCAAAGAAACTGCTTCTCCTTCACGGATCTGTTAAAAAGGTACTCGACACGTTCAGAGAAAAAAATAGGGATGAAACTTAATCCATCCCCATTTCCTGCTTAAAACCATTGGTCTAATTAAAACCCGGATTCTGAGGCATTTCGCCCGTCAGGTTGGCATCGATAACCTCTTGCGGGATCGGATAGAGCTGGTCTCTTTCCGTTATAAACTGCCCTCCGTTAAAATTATAAAGTCTGGCCCTTTCAATCAGCTTTCCTGTTCTGATCAGGGTGTATCTCCTGTGCTCCTCAACAACGAGCTCCCGTGATCTCTCATCAAGGATGAAATCAATATCCACATCGGCAGCGGTTATTTCACTGGCATGGGATCTTCTTCTTATAATATTAAGAGTCTCTGCGGCAGCATCAGAATTGCCAAGACGGAATTCAGCCTCTGCCTTCAGCAGATAAGTTTCTGCCAGTCTCAGGTACACCTGGTCATTAAACTGACCGCCATCTGAATCAGGATTATTGGGATCACATCCTTCAACTTTCCTCATGAATGGTCTGCGAACATTTATTCTGTTGGTGGGTGAAAGTTCATTCACTCCGACACTCTTGCCCCAATCGCACCAGATAGTATCACCATAAGCGTAACCCGGAGGAAGACGGTCGGCTGAATAAGGAGCATTGGCTGCCGCATCATTAAGAATATAGAATTTTCTCATTGCATATTGAGATGCACGATCATCCTGAGGCTCATAGATACCGATAGCCCAGTTTGTCAAAGACATCCTGGTAGCGCCCCTGCCACCTCTTTCATAAGTGTTCCTCAACGGTCTGACTCCGCCAACGACCATATCAGCATACCTGCTGGCATGGATCCGTCTCCAGCCGCCGCTGCTGCTTCCTCCTCCGAGTGTATTCAGGGAGAACTGGAATACCCATAGAGCTTCAGTATTTCCCTGATCCCTGTTTTCGTTCCCCTCATACCACATGTCATGAACTGCTACGCCCGGAAGGTTTTTCTTCACCCCATATCTTTCGGTAATAAGTTTATACTGAGGTGTATTGACAACTTTATCAGCCCAAAAAAGGGTGCTGTCCGGTTTATCAAAATAAAGATACATCTCTGCAATATAAGTCTGTACTGCTCCTTTGGTAAGCCTTCCTCTCCAGGTCCGTTCGACCGGGATATGTTTTTCTGCAAATAAAAGATCACTTAAGATCTGTCTGCGGACTTCAGCGACAGGAGTTCTGACCCAGTCGGTCTTAATTGTAGAACCCTTTGATTCCTCCAGGTTAAGGGGAACATCGCCCCAGGAACCTGACAGATGTCTGTAAGCCCAAGCCCTGATCGCTTTTGCTTCGGCTATAACCCTGTTCTTGTTTTCCTCGGGTGTAGAGCCTTCTCCGTTCCAGTTGACATTTTCCTTGGCTTGTGCCTGACTTATAATCGTATTTGCCGCATTCACAACTGAATAAAGCCAACGAAAATGGTTTCTGACAGCAACATCCTGTGCATTAAGTCTGTCGCCCCAGAAACGGGGAATCTCACCCCAGTTGCCGATGTCCTTTGAATCAGAATTCGGTGTCAGATTATCTGTGCCGTTCATAAAAATCTCGCATCTGGCTCCATTTCCGCCTTCTCTCTCCATCCTTACAAGTGAATATAGTCCATTTAAGCCTGCGTCAAATCCTGCCAGACTTGTATAAAGGGTCTCAGTGGTTATAAGATGCGGAGGATTTTCGTCAAGTATATCTTTCGAGCAGCCGCCTGTTACAAGGATAATAATAACAGCTAGCGGAACTGCAATCTTATTAAATGATTTTATAGTCATAATATTTATTTTTTAGATTATTTCTAAGAGAATTCGTTAAAATCCCAGACTCAGGCCAAAAACAAATTCTTTCTGCAGGGGAATAGCTTCCTGATTACTTAATTCAGGATCAAGACCACGCCATTTTGTGAAAGTCATAAGATTTCGTCCGGTGACATATAGTCTTAATTTTGAAATGCCGGTTTTCTCTACAAGACTTGCAGGAACCTCATAGGATAAGGATACGTCCTTGATACGGATAAAGCTTGCCGGATCATAAATGTACCCTCTTATTCCCGACATATATTCTGCCTGCAAATTATTCATGACGAAGTCGTTTGTAGGATTATCTGGCGTCCACCAGTTTTTCCTGGTAGTATTTCGCCTTATAACAGAAAAAGTTTCAAGGTCAGTCATAAGCGGGAAAATATTTTTGGTCACACCATGAACTCCATGGATAAAAATGTCAAGTTTGAAATTTTTATAGGAAAAAGAGTTCGTAAGTCCCCATAATACTTTTGGATCCTGTTGTCCGATGATCTGTTTGTCTTCAGCTGTCATCTGTCCGTCATTGTTCACATCTTTCAACTTCAGGAAACCGGGTTGTGTGCCCCACTCAGCGGCTTTGGCGGCTTCGTCCAACTGCCACGTGCCCTCCCATACAAAATCGTAAATCACCCTGATTGGCTTGCCTATAAACCAGCTGTTTACAACATCGTCAACCTCATTTCCATTTTCATCAAGTATGCCATACAGCGACACTATCTTATTCTTTTCATACGCCAGGTTTCCTGATGTTGTCCACTGGAAATCCCCTCTCTCAATATTTCTTGAATTCAGGGAGAATTCAATACCGACATTCTGCGTTTCACCAATGTTCTGGGTGATGGAATTAATGCCATGTACCGGTGAAATGGTTCTGTCAAGGAGAAGATCAGAAGTATTTGTCTTGTACAGGTTCACCTCACCCATTATACGGCCTTTCAGTATTCCAAAGTCGATTCCTGCATTTATGGTTGATGAAGTTTCCCAGCCAAGTTCATCCTGGCCCAGTACACTCGGAGTGTATCCTGCTACGGTGGCTTTTCCGTCGACCATGTCGGTCGATCCTAATCTTGATATGGACTCATAGGCCCCAACCGCCTGGTTACCGTTCAATCCCCATGATGCCCTTAATTTAAATTCATTGAAGAGTTCCTTGAACGGAAAGAAATCCTCGTTTTTCATATTCCAACCCAGGGCAACTGAGGGAAAAATCCCCCATTTCTTCTGGGCTCCGAATCCTGAGTACCCGTCTCTTCTCCCGGTAACTGTCAGCAGATACCTGTTGTTGTAAGTATAGTTCACGCGCAACATCTGAGAGATAAGCTTGGTATCATTAAATGTATAGCCTGGCTGGATAAGTTCAGCCTGGGCTGCCGAATAGAAAGTAAGAAAGTCATGAGGAAATTTAGATGCGTAAACAGTATTTGAACCGCTTGTATTTTTCTCATAACTATAGAGTGCCGTTGCGAAAATATTATGCTTTCCGAATTCCCGTGTAAAAGAGAGAATATTCTCAACTACCGTATTATCAAATTCAGACCGCTCAGTATCAGCATTTCCAAGTGAATTAAGACCCGATGCAGTATTTCGTCCCCTGTATGTACTCGAATTGGTATATCTCATCCTTATACCTGTATTTATCCGGTAACTTAATCCTTTAAGGAATGGAAAATCAATTATCGCGAAATTATTGGTCACGATCTGCTGTGATTTATTTACATTGTCATATAGTGTAGCAGACAACGGATTGCTTACCGTAAGATCTTCCGGCCACGGATAAATAGTCAGATCGCCGTTTTCGTCATAAGGGGTACTTAACGGATTGGTCCATAAAAGACCTGACATACTTGGACCTTCTCCGCTTCTGTCATCAAGCGAAAGCTGTGTCCTTGTACCAAGAGTAAGCCAGTTTGCAACCTTTGTATCAACGTTTATCCTTGTTGTAACACGCTGATAATCATCATTTACAGCAATACCTTTAACATCCAGAATACTCCCCGCAATATAAAACTTGGTATTCTGGAAACCGCCGGATGCTGAGAGGTTATGCTGCTGACTTGCCCCTCTGCGTAAGCCCAGATCCAGCCAGTCAGTCCATTTTCCGGAATCATAAACTGCCTGTTCTGATAATGTTATCTGATTGGGAAACCGATCCTGCTTGAATTTATAGAATTCATCACCAGTCATGATATCAGGCAATTCAGAATATTTCTGTATCGAATAATACCCATCGTATGAAATTGCTGTTTTACCCACAGATCCGTTCTTTGTTGTAATCAGGATTACTCCATTGGATCCTCTGGATCCGTAAATTGCAGCAGCAGATGCATCTTTCAGGATTTCAATTGACTGAACATCATTAGGGCTGATATCCCTGATCTGACCACCGTAAGGGATCCCGTCAACAACTAACAGAGGACTGTTATCGGCAAGAATGGAATTTCTTCCCCTTATCATTATAACTTCACTCGGTGCGGCGCCAGCTGCAGATTGCTGGATCATTATGCCGGGGACTGATCCCTGTATGGCCTGTGCTATGTTGATATTTGGAACATTTTCAAGCCTCCCCTTCGGAAGAGAAGTAACAGTCCCGGTAATATCGCTCTTTCTTTGAGTTCCATAGCCAACAACTATAACTTCTTCCAGTCCGGTTACATCGACCATAAGTTTTATATCCACGGTAGTTCTGCCACCTGTCAGGACTTCTTCAGATTTATATCCGATGAAGGAAAAAACGAGAGTTGCATTCTGGTTGGGCACGGTGATAGAGTACTTACCGGCTTCATCGGAGATAACACCAGTATTGGTACCTTTTACCCTGATGCTTACACCGGCAAGTGTTTCACCAGTTGAAGCATCTGATACTGTACCGGTCAGCAACAGCTGAGGGAGATCATCCTTTACAATGGTCTCGCCGGATCCAAAAGCTGACATATCAATTGAAAGAATAAGCATCAAAAGTATTGCCAGCCTTAAGAACAAAGGAATTTTATCCTTATTCAGAAATTGAAAATAACGAAATGACTTTTTTTTCATAGTTAAAGTGATGTTAAGTTAAGTGAATATCAGAGGTGAAATAATCCTGCAGCTCAGCCCATTTACGAAAGACCGCAGTTTAATTGTGCTTTAAAAGAGAATCAGGTCAGATTAATGGTCTAAAATAGGTAACTTTTTAATTGCAGGCTGATAATTTAACTTTTTTTAAGAAAAGAAATCCATTGAGCTCAAAGGCTGTAAAGAATAAAGCATAAGTAAGTAAAGAATTGCAAATCTATATTTTATCTGGAATGCCATTCCGAGGGTCAATTCAAACTACCAGGAGGGGATCCTGGGCAACTGGCCCTGTGCCCTCAGCTCTGTGCCCTGCTCCCTGCCCCCTGCTCCCTGAGCCCTGTGCCCTTTGCCCTGAGCTCTGTGCTGAAGCATCTTATTTACCTTAAATGTAAGGTAAGCACTTCCGGCTCCGATCAGGGCGCCGGCCAGAACATCGGACGGATAATGCACTCCAAGGTGCATCCTTGAATATGCCACGGTGCCCGCATAAGCATACGAAGGAATTATGACATACCATTCCGGATAGGCCAGGCTGATCGAGGTGGCAGTTGCGAAAGCATTTGATGTATGACCCGAAGGGAAGGAAGCTCCATGAGGATCCGATTTTTTAATAATATCAGGAAAATCTTCAAAAGGCCGGTCGCGGTTAACTGAATATTTCAGTGCATTTGTAATTACAACATTTGCAACAGTCGATCCGATGGTTACTATTGCATTTCTGAACATGATGTCATCGTTTTTAATGAGTCCGGTGACTGCCATAGTTGCGGGTGTACCAAGAACAAAATAAACATCGGAATTTGACACAAAACGGAAGAATCTGTCCGAGCGGAGCATTTCAGGTGTGTAAACCGAGCGAAGCAGCCTGATGTCAATATTCTGTGAACTAAGCCGGACAGGAAGAACGCTGATCAGCAGAATAAGAAAACCCTTGCAATGGTTCAATTACTTTAGTTTGAGCTTAATGTCGATCAGCTTCGAGATATTTTCAACATCGGCCACCCCTGAAATCAGTGTAGTTATCCCCCTGAGCTGACCATACCGTTTAGTTTTTATGAAATCTTCCTTTATGTTCGCCGGGAGGCTGCTGCTTAATATCGCAGGCTCGGCCTTGTCGCCGAAGTAGAAAGTAACCCGGAAGGTATCTTTCAGAAGTCCGGCCCAGAAGATGGTTTTCTTCTTATGCACCAGCCGGAATAACCATTGTTTACCGTCGTTGTAATACCTCCATACTTCTTCTACATCCTTATAATTTTCATGTGTGTAGGCTATAATTTTCTGCCACACGATCTTCTTGTCGCCGAGAATTGAAAAGATCAATTCTTCATCAGGCGAAATGTTTTTGTCGCCAAGTACCAATTCCTGAGTGCCTGCCATAATGATCCGGTTTTAATTATGGAATAGTTCTATTAAGAATTAAAATTAATATTTTTATAACATATTAAGCGTCTTAAAAATGAATAATCAGTTGTTCCTTGATCTTCTATGCGACAGATACCCTTCCCTTGCCGGCCTTAAGGGTCCCATCGGGACTGCAGCCGGGGCCATAACTGACTGCTATACCATGGGAGGCAAGGTGCTTGTTTGCGGGAACGGCGGAAGCAGTTCCGATGCAGACCATCTGGTGGCAGAACTGATGAAGAGCTTTGAGGTTGAGCGTCCTCTCCCGGAAGAACTCAAAAAGCGCCTTGCCAAAGCTGATGACGTCGGAGGCAAATACCTGGCTGAAACTCTTGAAGGAGGTCTGCCTGCAATCTCACTTTCTGCCCACAGTCGCACTTGCAACAGCTGTCGCAAATGATATCGGCGGTGATCTTGTTTTTGCCCAGCAGGTAAGCGTTTATGCCACCGGGAAAGATATCCTTATAGGAATAAGCACCTCGGGAAATTCACAAAATGTAGTTTATGCATTGATAACTGCCAGAGCATTGAATATTAAAACAATAGGCATTACGGGGAAAACAGGCGGAAAAATGAAACAGTTTTGCGATGTTCTTATAAATGTCCCCGAAAGCCGGACTGCATGGGTTCAGGAACTTCATCTACCGGTAATTCACACCCTCTGCCTCATAGTGGAAGACCATTTTTACGGACAACTTAAAAAATAAAAAATGAAATCCAGGTTATTGCATGAAGTTGTAGACAGGATTAAAAATGTTAAAATCGCCATTATTGGTGATTTTTGCCTGGATGCATATTGGTTCGTTGATGAATCGGGCAGTGAAATCTCAATTGAAACAGGCAAGCGTACACAGCCGGTCCGCCAGCAAAAATACTCTCTCGGCGGAGCAGGAAATGTTGCAGCCAACCTGGCTGCAATGAAGGTAAAAGAAATCAGGGCATTCGGTGTAATAGGGAATGACCCTTTCGGAGCCGAGATGGTCTCTATTAATGAATAAAACAGGAATAGACACAAGGAACCTGCTTATCCAGGAAAATGACTGGGCCACCCATGTTTATATAAAACCATATATTGACGAGGCTGAACAGAGCCGGATCGATTTCGGGAACTACAACAAACTGGCGGAAGAGACTGCAAACCTGTTAATTCAGAGGCTTACCGGTGAGGTAAATGAGGTAGATCTGGTGATTATTAACCAGCAGGTACTGTCGGGGATACATACAGAATATTTCAGGCAGAAGCTTGTTGAGGTAATCAGCTCATTTCCCTGATAAGATATTTATCGCCGACAGCAGAAACTACACTGCCGTTTATAACGGCGCTTACAGGAAGATGAATGACAATGAGGCTGTCCGATTGTGCGGAACTTTAATGGAACATGATAAAACTGTTCCCTACCAGGAGGTCATGAAAGCTGCCGAAACCCTTTTTGAGAGATACAGGCGACCCCTGCTGATAACCAGAGGCGACAGGGGATCCATAATTACCGATGATAAAGGGATCTCTGAGATTGCAGGATTAATGATAATCTCCAGGGTCGATACCGTTGGCGCCGGCGACAGTTACCTTGCCGGAGCCTCAGCTGCCCTGGCTGCCGGTTATCCCCTTGAAACGGCGGCTGAGCTGGGAACTTATGCTGCAAGTGTCACTGTTCAGAAACTGTTTCAGACAGGTACAGCATCACCCGAAGAAATACTAAGCATCGGAAATGACCCTGATCTGACATACAGTCCTGAACTTGCAGAGGACATACGGCTGGCAAAATACTATGAGAAAACTGAAATTGAAATAATAAACAGGACTCCGGCGGATCTCAGCATCAGGTACGCAATATTCGATAACGACGGAACTGTGTCAACTCTCAGAGAAGGCTGGGAGCTGGTTATGGCCCCGATGATGATCAGGGCGATACTGGGAGAGAAATTTTATGATGCTGATATAGCTCTTGTCAACTCTGTTAAAGCCAGGGTAAATGAATTTATTGACAAAACAACAGGTATCCAGACGCTTAAGCAAATGAAAATTCTGGTGGAGTTAATAAGAGAAGCGGGATTTGTTCCTGAAGATCAGATACTTGATGAATACGGGTATAAGGCCATCTACAATGAGGAACTCATGCGGATCGTGAAGAAAAGGGAGGAAAAGCTGCTCAGGGGAGAGCTCTCAGTTGAAGACCTGACAATGAAGAACTCTGTCCGCTTCCTTAACGTTCTCCATGGTGCAGGCATCAGGTTGTATCTCACAAGCGGCACTGATGAAGCAGATGTGCAGCATGAAGCATCTCTCCTTGGATACGATAGTCTGTTCGAAGGAAGGATCTATGGCGCAGTGGGCGACATAAACAAAGAGGCAAAAAAAATCGTCCTTGACAGGATCCTCGATTCCATCGGAGAATCCGAAGCAGGACTTATTGCAACATTCGGCGACGGTCCTGTCGAAATCAGGGAAACACGAAAAAGAGGCGGCACAACAATAGGAGTGGCAAGCAATGAGTTAAGGCGTTTCGGGCTGAACAACGTCAAACGGACAAGGCTGATTAAAGCAGGAGCAGATATTATTGTACCGGATTTTTCAGAGTCAGAAGGGCTGCTGAAACTATTAAACATTAAGTAAAATGCCGCATTTGAAATTTGACAGGGACAAGCTTGTTATAAAAAAGCTGGCGGAAAGGGAAAATCAGCTGGATCTTGAGACCAGCCTGGTACCGCTCACCTATAACCCCGAAAGACTTTCAGGGCCTGACAAGGAATTGATACTGCAGACTGCACAAAAAATTATTTCTTCAAGAAATCAAAACAGGGCGGTTATCCTGGCTTTTGGCGCACATACAATAAAAAACGGACTTTCACTTATCCTCATTGAACTGATCAAAAGGGGCTGGGTAACGCATCTGGCAACAAACGGAGCAGGTATCATTCACGACTGGGAATTCGCCTTTCAGGGTAAATCGGGTGAAAACGTACGCGAAAATGTAAAAAACGGACAGTTCGGTATCTGGGAGGAAACGGGCTTTTTCATCAACCTGGCTCTTGTTGCAGGAGCCTGGGAGGGTCTTGGATACGGTGAATCGATAGGGAAAATGATATCGCAGGAGGGACTTAAGATTCCCGGGCTGTCGTGGCTTCTGAATGACGCAGCTGAAAAGATGGAGACTGATCCCGAGCGTGCAGCAGCTGCAATTGATCTTTCGGGAGTAATAAGAAAATACAACCTGAAACCGGGATTTTTAAGCATACCCCATCCCTGGAAAAGGTATTCCGTTCAGTGTGCCGCATTTGACCTTAATATCCCCTTTACAGGACACCCGATGTTCGGACATGACATCATCTACACCCATCCCCTTAATAACGGTGCAGCAACGGGACGAACCGCGTTAAATGACTTTCTCTATTATGCTCAAAGTGTAAGCAACCTGGAGCATGGGGTCTATTTATCCCTGGGTTCATCAGTGATGTCTCCCATGATCTTTGAGAAATCGTTATCGATGGCTCAAAACATTGAACTTCAGAGGAACAGTCATATCAACAATCATTTTATGCTTATCGTTGACCTTGCCCGAAACAGGCTGGGACTGGGTCAATAACGGTGAACCTCCGGCTGACAATCCTGCTTATTACATGCGGTATTGTAAAACGTTCAGCCGTATGGGCGGTGAAATGCATTACCTGCGCGCCGATAACAGGGATTTCCTCGCCGGACTCTACGGAGCCTTGTGCGATGAAAACCCACCCCTTGCATCACCACAGGCCAACCCTGCAGGCTGGCTCCTTCGCTAAAATGATCCACCGGATCATTTTTTAACGCTCGGCCCCCTCCAGGAGGGGATCTTAGCGTTAGTGCCCTTCTCCTATGCCCTGTACTCTATGTGGCCCATGCCCTTTTTTGCTCTGCGCTTTGCGCTCTGCGCTCTCCGCTTTGTACCCTGCACCCCCGCAACCCGCAACCTGCAACCCGCAACCTGCAACCCGCAACTTGCAACTTATTTTAGCCAAATAAGTATCAGAATTGTGATTACAGTAAGGATCAAGAGGTGTAGTCTCCAGTCAGTCAGTCCTTTAAAGGCGGCAATCCCTTTTGAATAATCAATAGTTGTTTTTTCAAGTTTAGATGGCTCAGTTTTTTCTGTGAAAGCCGAAACTGCAAACATGACGATGGTAATAATGATCTCAGCCCAGAGACCCCTGTACCCGAAGTTCAGTGTAAGCCTGTGATGAAGGAAAGGGAAAACCTGCTGACCTGTTTCAGGCCCCAGAAGCTGGTCAACCACAAAGATTGTGGCAAGAATGATTCCCACCACCACAGAGACGGCTGCACCCCTCAGAGTTACCTTTTTGCTTATTATTCCAAACAGGATGGCCGGGAAGACCGGCACTACAAGATAAGCTGAGATGGTTTGCAGGTATTTGTACAGTCCTTCTTCACTTTTATATACCATATATGCTGCACCAATTCCAAAAAAGGTGACAATAAGGATAACGATCCTTCCGAAGGCAACCTGCTTTTTCTCGGGAAATTCAGGCTTGAATTCAACAATGAAATCGCGGACAACCAGGGTTGAAACTGAATTCAGAACACCAATGAGCGAGGTTATCAGAGCAGCAAGCAGGGAAGCCATAAGCAAACCCCTCAATCCTGAAGGGAGGAGCTTGTTCAGCAACAGGACAAATGTCTGTTTGGTTGCGTCACCTTCCAGTTCTCCCGGATACAGTGCAAAAGCGATGACTCCGGGCAGTGCAAAGATAAACAGGGGTAAAAGTTTAAGCAAGGTCGCAAACATTGCGCCCCATCTTGCATTCTTAAGGTCAGGTGCAGCCAGTGTCCGCTGTACATTGACCTGGTCCATGCCCCAGTAAAAAATTCCGGCATAAAAAGCTGTTGCAAGTATTCCCCAGAACGGATAAACAGGATCATCGAAGGGTTTGGCTATCGACATCATTTCAGGCGCTTTCTCCATCAGACCGCTCCATCCGCCAACCTTGTCAAGCCCGAAAAAGAGCATTATTCCTGCTCCGACAATCATAATGATCACCTGGATTGCGTCGGTATAGGCAACAGCAGTAAATCCCCCTATTATTGTGAATACAGCGACTATAATTCCTATATAAAAAATCGTCGACATGATATTCCATCCAAGTATACTGTTCAATACAAGGGCGCCGGCAAAGAGCGTAAATGCAAGCTTCGTCATGATGCTTATGATCAGCATCAGACCTGAGAAGAACGTTCTGGCACGCCGGTTATATCTTAATTCAAGAAATTCGGGAATTGTGAACAGCTTGTTCTTCATGTAGTAAGGGAAGAGAATGGCACAGCTGACTCCCAGCGTAATTATAGTTGTAAGTTCAACCAGTCCTGCCGAAAGTCCGTACCTGTAGGTATCTCCCGACAATCCTACAAGATGCTCTGCACCTATATTTGTCGCAAACAGTGATGCACCGATTATTGGCCATTTGATCGATCTGCCTCCAAGAAAGAAATTTGAACTGCTTAACCCGGCTTTTTTGCGATATGCCATGTACATTCCGAAACCGAGGCTGCCGGCCATAACAACAGTAAGCACCAGCCAGTCAAGCGAGGACAGGGATAGATCCATAGATGTTTAAAATAGCCGGCAAGCCCGGGATTAAAAGGCATTCCGGAAGTTATTTTTCCTCAAGTATTTTATCGAGCCTGGCAATGCTTTGCACCATTGCCCTTACAGTATGATAGTTGATCTTCCAGGAGTGTCCCATGTGTGTCCAGATTGGCTCACCCTGACGGGTAAGCAAAGGATACCACTCCCCTACCCCCTTATTTATCATCCTGTCAAAAACAAACCGGTGAACATTAATGAAGGCATCCAAGTAAACCTGATCCCTGAACATAATGTAAGCATCGAGCATTGCCGTAAGCACTTCCGCCTGTTGCCAGAATTCCTTCTCACGGTCTGAAACTCCGCCAGAGTGGGGACCTTCCACATAGACACCTCCGAATTCCCTGTCGATGCCATTGTTTACAGTATGATCGAAAATAGTGCGGAAAATATCCCTGTATATTTCCGGATCAATGTTAAGGATCTCAAGGGCATGTATCAGAAGCCAGGCAAATTCTGCATTGTGACCGTAAGCCGTATTATCGGTTACGTTAGCCTTCCTGCCTTCACCGGTAAACCTGTCCCATCCCCAGATGATATCGAATTTTATCTGAGGAGCAACTTTCCAGTCTTTAAAGAACTGAGGTATTCCGGTTTTGTATACCGGATGGATTATACGGTAAAGAAGAATATCAATAACCTCAAGCAGTTTCCTGCGATGGACATCCTGACCCGTGCATTCATAAAGAGTTGTAAAAGCTTCCATCAGGTGCATATGAACGTCGAGGGTTTTCCTGTCGCCTCCCTGGCTTCCCGGACCGCACAGTGTCCAGTCGCGTGTGAACATTTCCCAATATCCTCCGTACATCGTATCGGTGCAATACTTCTGGATAAGGTCAAAAGCTTTCTCAGCATATTCAATACCCCGCGGGATCTCCGGTGGCAAGGGTATATTCACTCAGGGAATAGATTGCAAAAGCATGTCCGTATATTATCTTCTTATCAATTTTGACATTGCCCTTTACGGTCCATCATCCAGAAAAAACCACCATGCACGTTGTCCCACATTTTATTTATGAGAAAATCAACTCCATGTTTTGCATAACCGGCCAGTTTTCCTCCGCCATAACCGGCACGGTGGGCAGAAGCCAGCGTATAAATGCAGCGGGTCTGGGCAATCAGTGATTTTTCATCCTCGCCAGTGTCATTCCCATTTTTATCAAAATGAGTGATATAAGCCACCGTTCTTTTCATCCAGCATCCTTGATGTCCAGAAAGGCAACAGTTCATTATTAAGGTGGTTCTCAGCCTCTGCCCGCAGCTATTTAATAATTTCATGTTTTCATTGAAGGCCATTACTGGTACATAAGCCGTTGTATTCCTGATACTGTTCCATCAGCGACGTAATACTGGCATATCTCCAGGTCTTAAGAATAAGCCTTGCATAGATACACAATTGTGAAATAATAAACAACAAAAATACCGAGCCACCTGTACCGGGTTTCCATGAAGGCAGGATGTACATGACTATCAATCCGAAGAGTAGCTGCGACCAGAATCATGATCAGCATGGTTGCATAGGATGACCAGAACCTGCGGAAGGTCTGGCTGAAACCGAATCCCAGCGCAGCAAAAGGGGAACCGTTTTCGTTTGAAGCTTTCCACGCTCTGGAATAATCAGCAATAAGCAGGAAGCACAGGAATTAATGAAAAGACAAGCAACATTGAAATGAATGCAATCATATAGATCCCCTTTTCAGGCATGGTTTCTGAAGCGCTGATAATAAGCATTGCAATCAGGATTATTACTCCGGATCCAAAAATAATAATTAAACTGATTATCAGGGTTATAATGAGAAACGACCAGAAATTCCTGGCACAGGCGCCGAAGAATATGGAAAATGAAAATTTCCCTCTCTCACTCCTTATAGTGTCGAAAAGGCCACCGGTCAGAAAAGCATTGATTATAAAGCCAATAAGAAAAATGAATAAAATGCCGGCTGATATAAAAGATACCAGGTTTTTAAAGACTGGTCCGAGATCAGTAAAAGCCATCAGGTTAAAACCGGCAACAAGCTTTTCAGTGATCATGCTGGTGCCAAATGCCGAATTTACAGAGATTCGTATGGGGAACGCTATTATTGCAATCAGGGTCAGGAAGAATATCCATATTATCAAAACTCCTTTCCATGATTTCAGGGTGAGGCCGAAACCAGATCTTACAGAGTCGTATATCTTCATATAAATTAAATTACAGCAATATTATACTAAGAAAAAACTGCATGAAAGAAATAAACTTATTAATCAGCCGGCGGACAGGAATAATGTCAGGTTGGGTAGTCATTGAGTTATTTATATAATTAACATCCATGGTTATCTTAAACTCAGGATCGATTTTCACCCATTGAATTTCCCTGTACCCTGAGTAGATAAAATCCTTAAACCTGCTCTTCCCATCCCATTTTTCAGTCATCTCATCACCGTTTGTAAAATGGATCAGTACATCAACAGGCAGCATGACCTCTCCTATTCTTTCAAGCTGTGCAACGGCAGTGTAAAGGGAATCTGAATAAAGCGCCCCGGAAGCATCGAAGGCTTCTGTATCTACTTTCCCTTCAGGTTTATGCTGCTTCAGGTTGTTGATGCCTGAAACCCTGTAATCGCATATTCCGGTACCGTAAAGAGTCTGGTCGAAAAACCAGTTCATATCCTGTCCAAATTCATCTCCATGATCACGCTTTACAACTTCACCTGCAACATCTGTAAAATCACTGGCAGAAGGATGCCGGAAGGCCCATTTATTATAATACTCCCTGAAAATATTATCCGTTGTTTCCTCACCCACAATCCCCATCATGGTTTGAAGCCATACAGCTGTTTTATAGTACGACATCATATAATAGGTATTATGAGGATAGTCCCATGAAAAAGCTGAGTTGCTCACAACCTGACGACTTGATGAATTTATATAGCCGATCCGCCCCTGGGCAAGATCAGGTACCTTAAAAAGCGGGTGTCCGATAAGACCTGAGTTGTTCCAGTATTTGTCAAGTATCCTTTGCTCCCAGAAAGAATTGATGCCCTCGTCGAGCCATGGTTCCTCGAATTCATTGCTGGCAAGTATCCCCATAAAATAAGCATGTCCGAATTCATGAACCGTAACAAGCTCAGGCAGATGAATCCAGCCGGGCATAATATAGGCCGATTCGGACGTGAAGAGAGTTGTGTATTCCATACCACCGGCTCCTGAACCCTTTAACGGAGGATCCACGAATGTAAGATAGGGCCAGGGATAAGGTCCGACCTTGTCATTAAGATATTCAAGGGCATTTTTTACAGCTGTGAACTGCCGGCCGACCTGCCTGGCACGATCCTTTGAGGTAAGAAGGGTTATGGTGACATGTCTCCATTGTTCTGTAACTACAAGGTAATCGGGCCAGGCTGTCCATGCAAAATCAACAATATCCTCAGCCCTGTACCGGGAAGTTTTTCTCCCTTCTCCGGTTTCATTTTCAGAGGTCAGCAATCCACCGCTTCCGATAATATAGCCGGAGGGAGTGTTTATGCCAACTTCATAAACGCTGTGATCTGAATAGAACTCTGAATCAAAATGGAACTGATGGCAATTCCATGCTCCCTTAGTTCTGTTTCTCATCCCGGCAGGTTCATAGACCCCGAACTTCGGGAACCACTGGGCAACAAAATAGTAATTGTCGTTGTACCCGGTCCTCCTGAAAAATGAGGAAAGCTTCGTCATAAACTCAATCGTGACCGAAACTGTATCACCGGGAAGGGCGGGTTTCGGTAGCATCACCCTGAGCACTGTTTTATCCTCCGGATTACCATCATCCGGGCTGATATACTGCATGGCGGAGGTGAGGTCGGTGCTGTTGTTAACAATAAATGATTTTATTTCTGTCCATCCAGGATCGGAATCCTTACTTCCGGGAGATCCGCCGGCCTCCCTGAAATATGTTGTCTGATTGCTTCTGAAGGCATTCATATAAAGGTGCATACGGAGATCCGGTACAGTATCGGATGATTTGTTTACCCAGTATGCATCCATCGTTCCGCTGACACTCTTTTCATCCGTGTCGAGGCGAACATCCATTTTATAACCTGTAATGCGTTCACTCAGCTTTTCCTTGTTAATTATCTGAGCCGGCAGTACCAGGGTGATAAGGAACAGGGAAGAAAAGAAAACCAGGATCTTTTTCATAGATAAACGGGTATGTTTCAGATATAATACCCCGGATTGCATAGGCAGGGAAAAAGGTTCTCTGCAGGATCAGCGGGAAATCTTCTGTTTCCCGCAGTCGCGATAGCTATCGGGACCGTGGATTTTTGCAGATTTTTAAAAAGAGACTTTCTATTGATTAGGAATTTCCCTTGTCAGCGTCATAGGGATCTCGCCGTCAGGTGAAACAGCTTTGCCTGCCATTTTGGTATCGCCGTCCATCTTCAGGTTTATAGGGATTTCTGTCCCATCAAGAAACACTGAGAAATTAAGGGTATCATTTTCAATTTTTACCTTTTCGCCCGGTATTTTATAGTCGCTTCCCGTGAATGAAATTGTGGTTGAGTATTTATTATCAGCAAATCCCACCTCCATCATTCCTTTGTTATAACCTTCGGGAGCATAGGGAGCTTCAAACTTCCATTTACCAACCGGATTGTTTTTTCCTTTTGTTGATTGAGCTGTAGCGGCAGAAACACAGAATATTAAGAGAACTATGAACGGAATAATTTTTTTCATAACTGTGAAATATTTGATTAATAGTTAAAAATAATTACGGATGAAGATAGCTGGAATTTTTAATCTAAAGAAATGAACTCTCAAAAATCCAAAAAAGTTATAAGAACTTACACTGAGTTCCACAGGGTTCACAGAGTTCCACAGAGGAGTCGGCCCCTAAATCCCCTGAAGGGGACTTAAAGTTAGCCCCATTTAGAGAATAGCCGATCTTAAGAATTCGATGTGAGAATTATATTTCTATTTTCCAGGCCAGGGGTTGTTGAAAAGAAATCCCTTAACCGAGGGCGCAAAGGAAAAACGCAAAGTTCGCAAAGAACTGAATCTATGTGCTTTAGCTTTGCATTCTTTGCTCTTAAAACTCTCCTCCAAAAGTCAATCTTTCTTATTTTCGCCGTAGGCGATAAATTATTGTAGAAAAACAATCACCAGATCTATTTTTACCGCGTAGCGGTTAAACAATTGCTTAGGAATTAAATTTGTTCAGAAAAACCCTGTTTAACCTCTACGAGGTAATCAAGCAATTGCTAGGACCTCCTGCTACAATAGTTTAAGCCCTACGGGCTAAGTATGAACACTTTCAGAGCTTTAATAATAAAGATGTGTATAAAGGGTAGTTAGTCTTAAGGGGAGGGTTTGGGAGGGGTTCAGGAGGTCGCGTGGTGGGGGTTGGGGGCTTCCCTAAAGCTTTAAATCACAAGTATTTTATATCCCAGCAGGTTTGTCAGGTTGTGACCGGGACAAAAAATCCTGTATGCTTCGGGCCAGATCTTTGACAGGTATCTGTCCTGTTCATTGCGGAGAATCACAATGAGTTCATCCATGGAATAATTCCGTTCTCCCGAGGAGTTGTATTTGTAGTCCAGGCTTTTAATCAGCACAGTAAGGTCATTGTATTTGCCCAGATTTTGTCCAAGCAGTCCAAGCCGTTTCTCAAGATCCCTGATCACCCTTGGTTTGAGTGATCTGAAAAAATAAAGCTGGTAAAGAAAGTCCTTTCGTCTTTTTGCGAAACTCATGCAGACTGGAAGGCTTACAGGAATTTCTGGCTGTAAGGTAACAGTCTGACACACTCAATGTAGGTCATTTCCAGCTCTTTAAGAAGAAGATGAGGATCAAGGTTATCCATAGGCTGAAACCGTAACCTGTACCCTGATTTATATAATTGAGTAGTAATTTGTTCCAGGTTCTCTTTTGTTTCAGGGGAAGGCTCCAGAATTGTTTCAGGCTTTCTCAACAGATAGTTTAATTTTTCATGATCCTGCAGACCCGCGAATACTCCGGGGTGTTTCTTCCGGAGACCTTTAAGGATCTTCCGGTGCACTGATGTCTCGCGCCAGTCCTGCATCTTCCTGCCTGCTTCCCTGAAGGTATTGTATTCCCTGTTGAATGCGGGTTCGTCAATCTGGCTTTTAACAAGTTTCATGACCGCTCTTGACTTTTTCAATAAGACCCGTACATCGTGAACTGTCTTTTCATCAGGTACTGCATCGGTCCGGAGCATGGAATGGGCTTCCCTGATATATCCGCTCAGGGCAGGTTTGATATCTTTCAGTTTTATGTACTCCGGAAGCATAGTTTCATAAAATTACACAATAATATTAAAATATTGTCATGCGGTCAGATCTCCCACTCTCCCACTCTCCCACTCTACCAATAGCCGATCCTAAGGAATAGGATAGCTAATGAGTCAAACTGTATGCAACTGATTCGCAATAACATACATGGTTGAAAAAATCAAAATCCTTTAATCCGCAAAGAGCGCAAAGCGGAAAACTGCAAAGTTCGCAAAGAGTTGAATTTATGTGCTTTAGCTTTGCGTAATTTGCGACATCTTAGCGTTCTTTGCGGGTAAAAAGGACTTTTTAAACATCGCCAACTTCCTCTCCCACTCTCCACTTCTCACGACATTTCTTTAATTTTTCCCATAATCAGCAAAAAATCTGGGATTTAACCTTAAATTTGCTTAAGTTATGTTATGATTCTTAAAACAAACATAAATATTCTACGGAGATGAAAAAGCTGATTTTTGTCCGCCACGGAAGAGCAGAAGAACCAACCTCAATGATCCCTGATTTTGAACGATCCCTCACAACAAAAGGCAAAAATATCTCCGAACAGATGGCTGCCATCCTTAAAACAAAAGAGAAGGATCCCGGGGTATTCATAACCAGTCCGGCATTCAGGGCGCTTGAAACAGCGCTGGTTTTTGCAAGGGTCTTTGAAATAAATCCTGATAACAGTCATCCTTAAAAGTCTCCTCTACCACAGAGCTACACTTAATTCGTTTGCTGATATTATTGAGGATATCCCCGACGACATTAACGCAATAACCTTCTTCGGACATAATCCTTCTTTCACCGAAATACCCGACAGGCTGTCAAAAGACGGCTGTGATTTCCTTCCCAAGAGCGCCATCGTAGGTCTCTCCTTTAAAACCGATAAATGGAAAGGTATCGTTCATGAAAAGGGAAAAATTGAGTATTTTCTTAAGCCTGAAAAACATCATGAGTAAAACTTACATACCAAAAGAGATCAGCTGGCTCTCGTTCAACGAACGCGTGCTCCAGGAAGCTGAAAACAAGGATGTACCTTTGATTGAACGTTTCAAGTTCCTTGGGATCTACTCAAACAACCTGGATGAATATTTCAGGGTAAGGGTAGCCACCTTAAGAAGACTTTCACAGTTTGAATCAAAATCCAGGGAGATCCTTGGCTACAGCCCAAAAGCAACTCTGAAGAAAGTTCATGAGATCGTACTTGAACAAAGCACCAGGTTTGAAAAGATATATTCCGGATTGCTCCTTGAACTTAAGAAGCATAAAATACATATAATAAACGAGAAAGAACTAAATGAGGAACAGTCGGAGTTTGTCAGGGACTATTTTACAACTGAAGTGAGGACCAGGCTTATGCCATTCCTTATAGAAAAGGACTCAAAAATGCCCAACCTGACTGATGATGCCATTTACCTTGCCATTTACCTTGTCAAAAAGGGAACTCAGAAGAAGAGAATGGCGTTGCTGGAAATCCCCTCTGACTGTACTTCCGAGGTTCCTTATCCTGCCGGAAACGGAAGAGGGAAAATATGCAATATTCCTGGATGACGTCATAAGATCAGGATTAAAGGATATCTTTTTCCTTTTTGACTTTGACGAGATATTTGCTTACACAATTAAGCTTACAAAAGATGCGGAGCTTGAACTGGCTGAGGATATCTCCGAAAGCTACATCGATAAGCTTTCAAGAAGCCTTCAGCAGCGCAAGCATGGCACTCCGGTACGCTTCATCTATGACAGGGAGATGCCGGGTGAAATGCTTAAGATACTCACCCGGCTTCTTAAGTTTGGGCCGAACGATGTAATAATTCCCAGCAACAGGTACCACAACTTCAAGGATTTTATGAAGTTCCCATACCTGGGACGTAAAAAATTCTACTATGTGCCATTGAAGCCGGTGCCACATAAGGATATTCAGGCCGGGAAGAGCATCTTATCAGCAATTAAGAAGAAAGATATAATGCTTTTCTTTCCTTATAACCCCTTTGATCATTTCATTGATCTGCTGAGGGAGGCTTCTATTGATCCGCTTGTAACATCGATTCAGATAACGCTTTACAGGCTTGCCAGGAACTCAAGCGTCATTAACGCCCTGATGAATGCTGTAAGGAACGGGAAAAAAGTGACAACTGTTGTCGAGCTCCAGGCGCGGTTTGATGAAGAAGCCAATATCCTGTGGGGCAACAAGCTTACGGAAGAAGGTGTAAAAGTTATTTATGGAGTACCCGGATTAAAGGTACATTCAAAGCTTTGCCTCATCACCAGGGTAAAAAACGATATTACCCAGCGTTATGCCGCCGTCGGCACCGGGAACTTCAATGAAGATACAGCAAGGGTATATACGGATCACCTGTTGCTTACCACCAACAAAAAAATTACAAATGAGGTCTTCAAGGCATTTAACTTCTTTAATGTCAACTACAGGAAGGACAATTATTATCATCTCGTTCTGTCCCCATTCTTCTTCAGGAACAAGATGATCCTTCTTATGGACAATGAAATAAAAAATGCAAAAGCAGGTAAGAAAGCGTTTATCTATCTCAAATTAAATAATATAACTGACCCGGAGATAATCAATCAACTGTACGAGGCAAGTATTGCAGGTGTAACAATAAGACTGATCGTAAGAGGAATGTTTTCACTTGTCACCGGGGTAAAAGACCTGAGCGAAAATATTAAGGCTGTCGGAATTGTCGACCGTTTTCTGGAACATACACGATTCATGATTTTCTGCAACGGAGGAAATGAGCAGTGCTTCATCTCATCCGCCGACCTTATGACACGCAATCTCGACCACCGGATCGAAGTGACCTGCCCCGTTTTTGACAAAAACCTCAGGAGTGAACTTAAAAATATATTTGAAATCCAGTGGAGCGATACCATGAAAGCAAGAAAACTTGACCCTGCCCTTTCAAACAAAATGGTTAAGCCGGAGAAAAAGATGATTAATTCCCAGATGGAAGTTTATGACTTCATTATGAAAATCAATTGCCACAACCTTGAAAACAAAAGTCCAAAATGAATTATGCTGTACTTATAACAGGAACTATTTTCCTGATTTTATTTTCATGGTTCTTCTCCCTGAAGCATAAAAGGTATCACGGGATCCCAAGGTTTTTTGCGTTCGAGAGCATTTTCATTCTGGCAATGCTAAACCTTAAAGCATGGTTTCATGACCCCTTCTCATTCTTTCAGATCATATCCTGGATTATGCTTATCCTGTCGGCTTATATCGGAATTGCAGGATTTTTGATTCTCAGGAGAAAGGGAAGATCCGGAAGGGATTTTGAAGCTACCACGGTTTTAATAAAATCAGATATTTACAAATATATCCGTCATCCCCTGTACCTTTCACTGATCTTACTGGGTACCGGGATCATGTTGAAAGATATGGATACTGCACGGCTGATCCCCGGGACGGTTAATATTATTGCATTATATATCACCTGCCGGATTGAAGAAAAGGAAATGATCGAAAGATTCGGCGATGATTATGCAGTTTACATGAAAGAAACGAAAATGTTTATCCCTTACGTTCTGTAGCACTCCTCAACAGATCCCGCACTTTCGAACAATCTCTCTCTTTTGTTGTTTTTATTTAAAACAAAGGCATAAACCCATGACAAGAAGAGATTTAATTCAGAAGGTGATTCTCGGGACCACTTCCCTGATCATATTACCACAGGCATTCACCAGTTGTTCTAAAGATGCAACAATTCCTCCCGGTGGGAATGGAACCGGCTCTGACAAAATAACAGTTGACCTTTCGCTTCCCGGCAATGCTGTTCTCAACACGGTTGGAGGCAGCCTTGTCACCAAAGGAGTGATCATTGCCAATACCGGAAATGACATATTTGTAGCCATCGACAGTACGTGCACTCATATGGGCTGTACCATAGGCTACAACCTTGCTGCCAATAATTTTCCATGCCCGTGCCACGGATCGGTTTATTCAACTACCGGTGCTATTATAAACGGACCAACAGTAATTCCGCTTAAAGCTTATCCGGTCAGTAAATCAGGAACAATCATTACTGTAAGCCTCGCTTAGGAATTCCCGTATTCCGCCAATAGGGTAAAAATTAAAAGCCGCATCGGATAAATCCTTTGCGGCTTCTTCACATAAACCCAATCAAAAAATGAGTACAACACTATCTAGCTGACAACCATGTTAACGTTTTTTCAGAATCTGGTTTCTCCTTTGGACTAAGCACCTCAACCAGCTTACCATCCTCATCAATCAGGTATTTCTGAAAGTTCCAGGTGACCTTTGAATCCATAACTCCATTTTCTGACTTTGAGGTAAGCCATTTATATACCGGATCCATGTCATCACCCTTAACTGATATTTTTTCCATCAATGGGAAAGTGATACCGTACTCCTTAGTACAGAACTCACGTATCTGAGCAGGAGTACCTGGTTCCTGACCACCAAAATTATTTGCAGGGAATCCAATTATTACCAGTTCTCCCTTATATTTTTCATACAATGCTTCAAGCTCCTTGTATTGTGGTGTATTACCACATTTTGAAGCAACGTTTACAATCATAACCTTCTTACCCTTTAGAGAAGCAAAATCAAAGTCCTTACCCTCAAGGGTTTTTACCTTGAAATCATAGAAATTTTGGGTCTGAGAAAATCCCACCAAAGGGAAGAGGCCCATCAAAAATGCATTCAAAATCCTTTTAAGTTCTCATATCAAGTTTAATAATTTTACTATACAACAAGCACCAGCAGGAAATGTTCGGTGGTAACTGTGAATTCGATAGCGACCTCATGAACCCCTCCCAAACCCTCCCCTTAAGGCTAACTACCCTTTATACACATCTTTTGATGAGCCTTAGGGTAATTTTCAAAAGTTGTAATTGTATATAAATTAGGGAGATCCCTCGCTGGCGCTGCTAATGACAACATTGCATTAGTTACACATTATAAGACACTTGCTCAAAGGTCATTGATTCAGTTTTATTCAGCCCCTTCAGGCCCTTCAGGGCTGACATCATTTAGTTGCATTCTACCCCCGGTTTCGCCGGGGGTTATTCACATTTCACCACTTTCGTGGTTCTTGCTTGAGTTTAGAAACAGCCACATTCGTGGCTTTGGATTTCGTAAAGCTCTCACTTTTTTGATTCTCCTCCATTCTGTCGTAGGAAGATCAAAAGCTGGTTTCTCAGTTGATTTATAATCAGAGACTTTCCCAAAACCAAAAAGTTCAGCCTCAAAAAGGTCAGCCTCTCTGGATTTAGTAAAACTCAGTAACTTTTCTGATTCTTCTCTAATCTGGTGTTCGGAAGATCAGAAGCTGGTTTTATTTTCTGCCTCTGAAAGAGGCCTTTGTCCCTTAACTGTCCCGGAACGGGACAAATGTGAATAACCCCCGGCGAAACCGGGGGTCGGGGTCTCCTCTTGTTTTGTAAGCTCTGAAGGAGCTTAATATGAGGCTTGGGGAGAGACCGAGTCGAGGAAACCCAAACTCACAGGCAATGTTGACACTTAAAAAGATGTGTATAAAGGGTAGTTAAGGCTAAGGGGAGGTTCTGCCTCTAAATTTCTGCGCTGAAACCCCTGAACCTCTCCCAATTCTTAACAGCCTGGCGGGAGAGCCTTCGTACCTGTAACTCAGGTTATTGCTCCCTTCCCCTTAGCCTTAAGGGGAAGGGTCGGGGTTAGGGTTCAGAAACTATATGGAACCAATAAAGATTTGTGATGAAAGAATCGGCTCTCCCCGGAAGGCCTACCTTAATTACTGTTATTTTATTACCTCGTTAACAGAGGATATCTGCATAACAACAGGAAATGACATGGCCTCCGGTGCTTTCATATCAACAGTTCCAGTCATTTTTGTGTCAACTACCTGCCTGACAAAATAGCCATCTCCCAACGAAAAGAAAAAAGTGGCTGTACCGGTAAACGGACCTTTAATAAGGATATCCACATCCTGGTTACGTACGGTCATAACGCGGTTGCCATTTACAAGAGCTGATATTTTTGCACACTCCACACCATCGACGGTTTCAAAGCCTTCCAGCTTGTTCTCCGAATTGACCGACATTTTCATCGACATCGATGCCGATTTTGTATTAACAGAATCACTTGAGTTCCAGGTATCTCCTGGGCTAATCATCTTTTCGGGAAGCACCGGGAAAAAGTTGATAAAGGTTTCTGACAGGTTCGATTCACCGCTTCCTTCAATATTATACACAATGCTCTCCGCCTCCGAAAGGTCAAGGCTCTTCCCTGCGGGGTTAATGACAACATTAAAAACCTTACCCTTTAACTCTTTTACCTCTCCCCCCGATGATCCCATCGGAGAGTCGGTAGTCTGACCGATAGTGTCAACTGTAACTTCAAGCTTCAGGTTTTCGCCGGATGACCTGAGAGCCTTGATGGTACATCCAAATACTGATATAATATTTACTTCCATCGACTGACCCATCACATCCATCTTCTGATTGATTTTGCTTTCAGTCATGTATTTTACTGGTTTATCTATCGGGTATTTATAGGTAAGCTTCATTGCCCTCCTGCCGGAAGGCTGCTGTGCGAAACAGACTGACGAGCCGAGGAGTGTAATAATGACAGTAAATAATGTGAGATTTCTTTTAAAAGTGTTTTTCATTTTATAGTGTTTTAATTAGTGGCATAAATTTTTGAAAAAACGTAAAGAGTTATAGATGGAAGAACTCACACAGAGGTCCACTGAGAAGTCACAGAGATCCACAGAGTTAGTACTTAACCGTATTCCTTGTCCTCAGTGGAACTCTGTGATACCTCTGTGGGACTCTGTGTAAGTTTTTATATTTTAAAGAAAGCAGTATTAAAAGACATATTAAAAGACATATTAAATTCAAAATAAAAACGTATTAAAAGTCATAATTCTAAGGACACGCAAAAAATTATCTATGTATTTAATAAGAACCTATTAAAATCCGGATTTAAATCTGCGTAACTGCGTCAGCGGGCCGCATCCGCAAATCGCATTCCCCGAGAGGGAAGGGGATTCCCCTTCCTAGAAGGAAACAGAGTGGGTGAGGCCGGAAGGCTCATGATTTTCAATTTAATCAAACAACTGAATATCCTGAAAGTTAAATCCGACTCGCTGAATTACCTTCGCCGGTTGGTAAAATTCGAATAATTAATTAGTTTTAGGATATGAAAAAGAAACTTTCTCTTATCCTCCTGGTTATTATGCCGTGCATCATCAATGCAGCAATTAAACCAGTTCAACTAAGGTGTGAATACCTTAACAATCCCATGGTTATCGATGCAGCTGAGCCACGACTGTCGTGGATCAACTCTGATGAAAGCCATGAGCGGGGTCAGAAGCAAACAGCCTTTGAAATAAGGGTTGCGGGTTCCGCTGAAGCCCTGCTGGCTGGTAAAGGTGACCTTTGGGAGAGTGGAAAAGTTGTGTCGGGCGAATCAGTAAATATCGCCTACAGGGGCAAAAAGTTAAAATCCGGACAGGAGTGCTGGTGGCAGGTAAGGGTGTGGGACAAAAAAGGAAAAGCTTCGGGATGGAGCGAACCAGCTACCTGGAGCATGGGGCTTCTTGAACCTGGCGACTGGAAAGCCCAGTGGATCGGAGCTCCATGGCAGGGTGAATCGCCATTGCCAAGGCCACCGGCGCCGAAAAGAGCTAATCAGAAGGAAGCTGATTCCTCCTTATATAATCCTGCCCCGATGCTCAGAAAAAGCTTTACGCTTAAAGGTAATATTGCTTCGGCGCGTGCCTTTGTCACCGGACTTGGATTTTTTGAGTTTTATGTCAATGGTGTAAAAGCTGGCACAGATGTACTGGTTCCTAACGTTACACTCTACGACAGGAGAGATGATCTCGGACAAATCGGTGTGATGATCAAAAACAATTTCAGGGAATACAGGGTCATGTACCTTGCCTACGACATCAAGCCATTGCTGACTGAAGGTGAAAATGTCATAGGCGCCATTCTCGGGAACGGTTTTTACAATCCGTCGAGTTACTGGTGTCAGGGTTACGGGACACCAAGGTTCATCGGTCAGATTCAAATTAAATATACCGACGGCACCGAACAGGTTATAATCAGTGACAACAGCTGGAAAGCAGCCGGAAGTCCGGTTATTATGGATCAGATTTACGAAGGCGAACACTATGATGCACGTCTTGAGCAACCCGGATGGTGCAGCAAAGGATTTAACGACTCGGAATGGAAGCAGGCTGCAATCAGGAAAGCGCCGCTGGGAACCATGAAAGCCCACATGTCTCCGGCCGACAGGGTGATGGAAAGCCTTGCTCCTGTAAAGATCGACAAACTCGGCGATGGTCATTACAAAGTGGATTTTGGGCAGGAAATATCAGGATGGCTGCATTTTGTCAATGTAAACGGGGAGCCCGGCAGGACCATCAAAATCAAATATATCTGTGAATCGGCAATGGGCGACAACTCCTATACCATGAAGGGAGGCGGTCCTGAATCGTATGCTGCAAGGTTTACCTGGTTTGTGTTCAGGGAAGTGGAAATAACTAACTGGCCGGGAGTTCTTAACCCGGAACAGCTGAAAGCAGAGGCCGTTTATACTGATATCGGGACAACAGGGAAATTTGAGTGTTCCAATACCCTGTTCAATGAAATCAATAAAATATGGTGGAGAAGCCAGACTGACAATATGCATGGTGGTATAGCCAGCGATTGTCCTCACCGTGAGCGGTCGCCCTATACCGGCGACGGTCAGGTTGCATGCGTGACGGTGATGCATAATTTTGATGCACGCGCGTTCTATACGAAGTGGATCAGGGATATCCTGGGAGCTCAAAATCCTGAAAACGGTTATGTTCCAAACGGCGCTCCATGGCAACCCGGTTGTGGCGGAGGGGTGGCCTGGGGAGCTGCGATGAACATTATGCCCTGGGAATTCTTCGTTCAGTATGGCGACACCCTTATGTTAAGGAACAACTTTGAAGGTATGAAGGGGTATATCAGATATATGCTTACCTGGGTGCTTGATGATGGCACCATGTTCTCCCAGGCGCCTGCCAGGACTAATCCCAACCGCTGGATCAACCTCGGTGATTGGGTTGCACCCGACAAGCTGCCTCCCGATGACATGGTTCACACATTTTTCCTCTGGCGCTGTGCCGATCTTACAGCAAAGGCTGCCAGGGTTCTTGGCAGTCAGGCGGATGAAAAAGAATATACTGCCCTTGCAGAGAAGACAAGACTCGCCTTTCAGCTAAAATACTTTGATAAGGAAAAAGGGACCTACGGACCATACGGGGGAAACATTTTCGCCCTTAAGATGGGAGTACCTGCGGTGGAGAGAGAAAGGGTCATTGCTGCACTAAAGGCTGATTTAAAAGCAAATAACGATCACCTTGATACCGGAATTTTCGGAACTCAGTTTTTCTTTGAGGTGCTTTCAGAAAACGGACTCAATGAGCTGGCATTTAATGCAATGAACCAGCATACCCAGCCGGGTTACGGATGGTGGATCGAACAGGGAGCCACAACAACCTGGGAACAATGGAACGGCAGCGGTTCCCGGAACCATCCAATGCTCGGCGGCGGGATTACATGGTTTTACAGAAAACTGGCCGGAATGAATAGTGATCCGGATAATGCCGGTTACCGGAACATAATTTTCAGACCTCAACCCGCCGGTGATATAAGTTTTGCATCTTATTCCAATCTTACCCCTTACGGGAATGCGGGAATAAGCTGGAAGAAAGAAAACGGGAGATTCTTTATGGATGTAACAGTACCTCCCGGATGCACTTCAACATGTTATATTCCGGCTGAAAATAATAAGATCAAAGAGAGTGGAAAGGCTTTGAAGCGTTCAAAAGGAATCCTTTCCATCGGAAATGAACCCGGCTATACAGTCATCAGGTTAGTTTCAGGCGAATATAAATTTGACTCCGTATTGTGATTGTAACATCAGCTTATGACAGGCTGCTTTTCTTTCCTTACTTAAGGGTTATTCTCAATACACCGTTGGCTCCCATCGATCCATACATCGTTGCACCCACGTCATCGATCAATTCTACGGACCTTACCCACGTTGGATCAAGAAAGGAGATGTCTGAGACAATCCTGTTGTCGACTACAAGCAAAACAGGTGGCGACGGGTCAAGTGACCTCATTTTAGTGTTAACTATTGTGCTGCCCTTTACCCTGACGTTATAAACCTCACTGCTGATCAGCTCATAAATCGAATTATATTTTGAGAAATCATGCCGGGTGGCAGCTACTTTTTCCGCGATCGCTTTCTGAAGATCCTGTGCAGAGATGTGTTCCTCACCGGTTGCCCGGTTAAAAGCTGTTTCGCTGTCAACGTAGACCATATCGATGTTATAAAAATCTTTCTTTTTTACCTTGAATTCTTTTCTTTCAAAACCACCAGCCGAAATTATCAGCAAGTCCCCTTTAAGACTGTTGACAGAAAACCTGCCTTCTGAATTGGTAAAGACAATTTCTCCCGATCTTTTTGCTAACACTCTGACATTATTCAAAGGATAATTCTGGAAAGTAGTCACAATACCGGATACGGTTCTGTAATTTTGTGCTTCGACTCCTGTGCTCACCAGAAGCATAACCAATGCTGCGAAACAACAAGCAGTTTTTGTTTTCATTGTTCCTTTAATTTAATTCTCAAAAACATTTAAATTTCAATTATTAACATGGTCATCTACACTAACAAATATTCCTGAAAAGAGTTCCGGGTTCCTATATTTTTTAATTATTCCTCTCATAGATCTTCACGTACTCACCCCCGTCCCCCTTCTTCCCTGCAGCCTGGCTCCTCCCTAAAATTGCCCACCAGGCTAGTTTTCACGTACTCACCCCCGTCCCCCATAGACGTCAACCTAAGGATTGGGATAGATTATGAATCAAACTGTATGCAACTGATTTGCAATAATTTACATTTCCCCTCCTTTTCAAGGAGGGGTGGCCGGGACTATAGATTGTGAGGGGTTTACAATCTGTTTTCCCGGCCGGGGTGGTTAATCTATGTTTCAAATCCATCCATTTAAGTAAAGGTAATAGGATGACTTGAATCAACCACCCCGGCCCGGAATTAACTTATATTCAAATAGGTGCTGATAGACCGGGCCACCCCTCCTTTAAAAGGAGGGGAAAGTTATTCAATTGTGTTTCAGCTAATTATATAATTATCGGCCTAAAACTGATTCTTAGGACCGGCTATGCCCCCCTCCCCTGCAGCCTGGCTCCTCCCTAAATCCCGCCACCGGCGGGATTCTTAACGGTCGGCCCTGTCTTCTGTCTTCCGACTTCCACAAAATCATACCCTTTTAATATCTTTTAATTTAAACCCGTGAACAACTTTAGCGCCATGTTTGTTTAAGATAAGTATATCGGCACTGACCTGGAGTACATAGAATATTTGAGATTAAAAGAATTCTTTCACATAAATCATGCAGTATTTAACTTAAATCTTGATGCAATGGCAATTAGTAAAGTGTGGATAGAGGATGGCTGCACGGCTTGCGGTCTTTGCTCAGATATCTGTCCCGAAGTATTCGTCCTTAAGGATGTGGCAACGGTAGTTGAAGGGATCAGGTATTCTGACTATGAGGAAATGATAAAGGAATCAGCAGAGAGCTGTCCGGTAGAAGTTATAAAATACGATGAATAATAATAAGTGGTAGCCGGCATGCGAATTTCCGGGAGTCTGTTTCCTGGCGCATGAATTGGTTATCATGATTTCTGACGATGGTGGTACGAATTATTAAATTGTTAACCGGGTTTTGTATCTGGCTGACAGGAGTTGATTCCTTTTCCCAAAGCTCACTGTTTGATCAGCAGATGCAGGTTGGATTTGAGGAAAAGCAGGGTCAGTATGCCGACCTGGATGTCAAACTTATAAATGAAGCCGGCGACACCGTTCTTCTCAGGGATATAGTAAATAAGCCCACAATCCTGAATCTGGCTTATTTTGAATGCCCGGGAACATGCAGTCCTCTGATGTGGGGAATCTCAAAATTCATAGATGCAGTTGATCTGAAACCAGGCGATGATTACCAGGTGATTACTGTCAGCTTCGATCCATCGGAAGGCATCGGACTTGGAAGAGATAAGAAGGCCAGTTACCTCGGTACAATGAAGAAAAAAACAGAAGCGGCTCAAAACTGGCTGTTTTTTGTTTCAGATAGTATAAACATAGCGAGACTCACCCGATCGGTCGGCTTTAACTATACCAGATTCAACAATCAGTTCATACACCCGACCGGACTTATTGCCCTGGCATCCGATGGAAAGATCATAAGATATCTCCGCGGTATTGAATTTCTGCCCTTTGATATAAAAATAACCCTTGTGGAAGCGGCCGACGGAAAGATCGGTCCAAGCATTAACCGTCTTCTTGCGGTGTGCTACTCGTATGACGATACAGGAAATAATTTCGTATTCAATGTAACGAGAGTATCGGCCATTTTAATAACATTTATGGGATTAATGGTATTTTTGTATCTTGCATTCTCAAGGGTTAAATTTAAATCTAAGGGCAATAAATGAGTACACTTCCCCCTGTTGAGAAGGCCAGCTATCTGGATTATCATGGTAAGTATAAGGGCATCTTCGCCTGGATTTTCTCAACCGATCACAAAAGGATCGGTATGCTGTACCTGTTTTCAATTCTGACTGTATTTGCGGTAGGTGCTACGATCGGGTTACTGATGAAGGCTGAGCTTATTGCCCCGGGAAAAACAATAATGGGTGCAAAAACTTATAATGCTTTCTTTACCCTCCATGGAATAATCATGATCTTCACTGTCGTTATTCCCGGATCTGCCCGCTGTATTCGGTAATTTCCTTCTTCCCGTAATGATTGGCGCCAGGGATGTTGCTTTTCCCCGGTTAAACCTGCTGTCCTGGTATTTTTATGTTACCGGAGTAACTCTTGTGATCATATCCCAGTTTACCGGTGACGGGCCGCCTGATACAGGCTGGACATTCTATGCCCCATACAGCTTCAGGACTGCGGGGAATATGCTTCCCGCAGTATTTGGGGCATTTGTGCTCGGATTTTCTTCCGTCCTTACAGGGTTGAATTTCCTGGTGACCATGCACAGGATGAGGGCACCGGGAATGACGTGGCTCAAAATGCCCCTGTTTCCCTGGACACTTTATGCCACAGGCTGGGTACAGCTGCTTGCCACACCTATTATCGGGATCACCCTGCTGCTTGTTGCTTCTGAAAGAATACTTCATATCGGTTTTTTCGACCCCACCCTGGGAGGCGATCCGCTTCTGTACCAGCATCTGTTCTGGACCTACAGCCATCCTGCGGTATATATTATGATACTCCCCGCCATGGGCGCTATTTCAGAGATAATTTCCACATTCTCACACAAGGCGCTCTTCGGGTACAGATTCATGATCGGCTCAGCCCTTGCAATCGCCTTCGTCGGCTATTTTGTATGGGGACATCACATGTTCACCTCCGGGATGAGCGGAACTGCTCTCTATACTTTTTCACTTCTGACATTCCTGGTTGCCATCCCGAGCGCCATAAAAGTATTCAACTGGATTGCCACAATGCATAAGGGCTCCATAGACCCGCAAACTCCTTTTTATTGGGCAATGGGGTTTATTTTTGTATTCATGATCGGAGGTTTTTCAGGTCTCGTTCTCGGTTCTCTGGTTACCAACGTTCATCTTCATAATACACAATTTGTGCTGGCCCATTTTCACTTCATTGTTTTCGGAGGAACAGGTTTTGCTTTTTTCGGTGCAATGCACTACTGGTATCCGAAAATAACAGGTAGAATGTACGATACCGGTTGGGCGAACATAGGTCTGACCCTGTTTTTTATTGGATTTATTACACTTTACGGCCCTATGTTTTACCTTGGGGCAAAGGGCATGCCCAGAAGATATTTCGATTATGATGAAATGTTCCATGCCGGGAATATATTATCAACGATGGGCTCATGGGTTCTTTACTCCGGTGCAGCGATAATCATTATGAATCTGTTCGTCTCCTTAAAAAAGGGAGTAAAGGCCCCTGCAAACCCCTGGGGAGGAAAGACCCTTGAATGGACCACCTCCTCGCCTCCCCCTTCGGAAAACTTTGAGGAGCAACCTGTAGTTACCAAAGGACCATACGATTACAGATGAACGCGACTACTGAATTACACCGCGATGACCAGGCATCCAAATTAGGGATGTGGCTTTTCCTGTTTACCGAAATGCTGCTTTTCGGAGGCCTTTTTATCGTGTACTCAGTCTATCGCTACAGGAACGCCGAAGCATTTCACCTTGCAGCACATGAGCTGAGCGTATTTATCGGCACCATCAACACAATAATCCTCCTTGTCAGCAGCGCAGCTATAGCCATGTCGATAACGGCAGTCAGGAAACAGGATAAAAAGCTGGCCCTTCTGCTTCTTGGTGTCACAGTCATTCTGGGAATCGCCTTCCTCGTCAATAAATATTTCGAATGGGGAGAACATATTACCGAGCATATCTTTCCGGGTTCATCCTTCCTTGCCCGGCGGGGCCAGGGGGATGTCCTCTTCTACGGATTATATTTTTTCATGACCGGGCTTCATGCCCTTCATATAATTATAGGACTCGTCTTCATGGGATTTGTGACTGTTGCTATCATACGCGGACGGATAAATTCCGGTAACTTTGTGTTGCACGAGAATTGCGGATTATACTGGCATCTTGTCGATATGATCTGGATTTTTCTTTTTCCATTGTTTTATCTTATTACATGACGCCCATGGAAAAAACAGAAAATAAGGATCACATTGTTCCCTACAGGACGTTTCTGTACGTACTGGCCCTGCTGATAGGACTGACGCTTGTTTCAGTGGCCCTCACACAGATTTACCTGGGCTCGCTTACGGTGGCGCTGGCTCTTATTATTGCTGCCGTCAAGTCTTCGTTCGTCCTGCGGATCTTTATGCACCTCAAGTTTGAGAGCAGGATCATAGCGATTTTTGCTACCTTCGTAATACTTCTAATTGTTGTGGTTATAGTTATCACTTTGCTTGACTACCTATTCAGATAATCATTATGTACTCAACTGACCCTGCAGGCGTTTCAAATACAATTACTTCTTACAATTACCGCATTCTGGTATATCGGGGGTATTTCTTTACTTCTGCTTGCAGCGCTTACAGCCACGATGCTCTGGTTCGTGTTCAGATACAATAAGAAACGGAATAAGGTTGCAGTGCAGATTGAAGGTAACACAAAGCTCGAAGTTGCATGGACAGTTATTCCTGATATTACTGGCGTTAACGATGTTCCTTTTTGGCTGGACAGGCTGGAAACCACTCACTAAGGCTCCGAAAGATGCATTAAATGTTACCAGCATAGCCAGGATGTGGAATTTTTCATTCACCTACGAAAATGGCAAACAAAATCCTGAACTTATCGTTCCGGTAAACACCCCGGTTAAAATTAATCTCACCTCCATGGATGTAATCCACAGTCTTTTCATACCGGCCTTCAGAATTAAATCAGATATGATCCCGGGCAGGCAGAAAATGATGTGGTTCATTCCCGGGGTGGAAGGCAGATACGACATCTTCTGTGCTGAATATTGCGGATTATCACATTCCTATATGCGTTCGGCTGTTAAGGTTGTATCAAAGGAAGAGTTTGATAAATGGTATATCGATACCACCAGGGTTACCGCTGCGGCTGCAGGAACCGGCCCGGGAGCCGAAGGGGAAGCCATTATGAAAGCTCAGGGATGCTTTGCCTGCCATTCCACTGACGGATCGAAGATTATCGGACCCAGTTATTTGAACCTGTTTGGTGAACAACAAACGGTGATCAGGGATGGCCAGGAAGTTACAGTTACCGTCGATGAAGCTTATGTGCGCAAGGCTATTTACGATCCTAATTCAGAAACTGTTAAAGGATACCAGAAAAACCTGATGCAGACCTATACCGGAGTTCTGTCACAGGATGATGTGGCAAAAATAATTGAATATCTTAAATCGCTGAACCAGTGAAATATCCGGTAGTGCCCCTCAGGGCATAGCCGTCAACTTACGGAATAGGATTCCTTATGAATCTAGTTGTATGCAACTGAGCTACAGTAATTTACATTTTGACAAAGTCATTTGTTCATTTTTTGCATAAACTCACCCCTATGGGCCATAGCCGTCAACCTAAGGAACAGTTTTAGACTTTGAATTATTTAATTAGCTGAAATACAATTAAATAACTTTCCCCTCCTTTTGAAGGAGGGGTGGCCAGACGGTGAAATCATCTCACACGCAGAAACTAAATTCGTCTGGCCGGGGTGGTTGATTCAAGTCTTTCTTATTACCTTTCAAATGGATAGACTATGAAACAGAAATTAACCACCCCGGCCGGGAAAACAGATTGTAAACCCCTCACAATCTATAGTCCCGGCCACCCCTCCTTGAAAAGGAGGGGAGGAATGTAATATATTGCAAATCTGTTACATACAGTTTGATTCATAAGCTAACCCATTCCTTAGGTTGACGGCTATGCCCTATGGGCATGGACAAAAAGGGCAAGGTTGTCTTTTCCGGACTCCTTTTCTTTGGTTCATTTGGCTTCGCCGAGCTCAGGGCTGAATGAATTTCCGGTAATAAAATACTTATAAAACAGCCCCTCGGTTCTTTTGGAGGAGCAAAAGAAATGAACATAATTCTAAAAACGAAAAAGGGTGTCTTTGTGACCTATGTACCTCAGGGTTTGAGGATTGCTGCCGTATCGCCTGTTATAAGGGCGTTCTCCTGAAGTTTCCTGATGTATTTTACCAGCTTCCACCTGTCGTCAGGTTTTATCTGCGAACCGTGAGCTCCCATCGATCCGAATCCCAGGGTTTCTGTATGAAAAATCTCGCCGTCCTTAAGCTTTCTTGCAACCGCACCTGTAAGTGTCCGTGGTTTTAGCGGATAGAGTCCGCTTAAATAAAGCTGCCCGTCACCGACACCTTTGATGCCATGACAGCCAATGCAGAATGTTGTGAAAATGAACTGACCCCTTGCAACTACTTCATCCGTCGCGGAGGAATGGATTCTGAAGTTCCCTCCCGGCCCTGATGCGTTCTTCCGGATCAATTGTATACCTGAATGGAAGGTAACCCCTTGGGACAGTATTCATCCGGGGAACCCGCATGGTCGAGCTGTCAGCAAAATTGGGGTTTTGTGAAAAAGTCTCATAGGCGCGCGAATAGGCCATATCCGGGATGAAGTCATATCCGCGCATCGTCCTGGTCCTGTCACATGAGAAAAGTAAAAGTACTAAAAGAAAAAGACCGGTAATCGCGGATGATATCTGTTTTGATTTAAACATCCTCAGTTATTCTGTGTATTAAACTATTATGATTCATAATTAAGACTCTCTTCAAGAAAAGGATCATTTTTCACAATAACCGGTCCGCGTGCCAGGGACCTGAAAAAAACAAAAACGAACAGTCCGGCATAGAGTACGGTAGCTGAAATCTCGAGCAATCCGATCGCTGCATTTTCACCGGCCGCTCCCGGCATAATCATAAGCCAGTAATCAATCCAGTGCCCGATAAAGACCAGAGCGGCTATAAATGCCACCCAGTTAAGATTCTTTTTCGAGCGTGACCTTATAAGTCCGAAGAAAGGCACTAAGAAAATTAATTCCCAGGTTAAGGAAGAAGATCAGACTCAATTCCTTCTGTCTCGGGATAAAGTAGATCGTCTCTTCGGGAAGATGGCCATACCAGATCAGAAGGTACTGTGAGAACCACTGGTATGTCCAGAATATGCTGAATGAGAACAGGAGAATGGCAAGGTCGTGAACATGGTCATCGCGCAGGAGGGTGAGGTAACCCTGACGCCTGAGAAGCCAGGCAAGAAGAATTATGAACGACAGGTGAAGTTACAAACATGCTTATAAAGACATACCATCCGAAAATTGTACTGTACCATTCTGCATCAATTGACATTATCCAGTCCCAGCTGCTTGTTGAAACTGTTATCCCGAAAAAAACGAGGAATACTCCGGCAAATATTTTTCTCCTGTTGTGATACTTTATGTCGGAAGACGAAACCAGCATGTCTGAATTCCTTTTCATCAGCCAGGTCAAGAGCTATCCATCCGGTAAAATAGAATACCATCCTGATAAAGAAAAACGGAATGTTAAGCCAGGCTTTCTTTCCTTCCAGAATAGGATCATAACCCTCATAATGAGACCAGTGGTAAATGCTGTTCATTCCGAAATAAATAAGAAGCATCAGAACAAAAGCAACAGGAAGAAATGCAGTCATCGCTTCGGGTAAACGCTGCAGAACCGTATGCCATCCCGACATTGCCACCCTGTGAACTGCAATAAAAAAAGCAGCCCCCAGGGAGATACCAAGGAAAAACTGATTATTAAGGAGAACATTTGCCCAGATCCTTGAAGCATCTGTCCGCGAAACCAGAATACACACCAGAGCAACAAGCAGTGACACTGCCATCACGACTACCAGGATGTTCCGGTACTCTTTTCTGAAAATGAATTGCTCCTCCATATTTCCGTGATCACGATTATTTCATTTCAATAATATTAATGCCCGATAAAATGGATCTTATTTTCTCCGGAGTTGTTTTCCCGTCACCGGTGTCAACCAGGATCACAAACATATTATCGGTTATCCTTTCATCCACAGGTTTAAACCTTATGTCCGGTTTAAGCTTCGATCTGATCAGCATTGCTGCAGCCATCGACAGGCCGGCAAAAAGGACAGTCACCTCAAAAGTGATCGGGATAAATGATGGTGCGGCAAAAAAGGGTTTGCCACCGATTATCAGCGGGTAACTGACTGTAAAGACCCAGGCCATGAAGCCAAATGCAGAAACTGCACCCAGGAATACCAAAAATAAATCCTCCGACAGGGATCCGTGATCTCTTTATTGACAGGAGCCTGTCAATACCATGAACCGGAAACGGCGTCATCACATCAATGATGGTCTCATTGCTTTCGAGCAGCTTCCGTGACAGCCTGAAGCATAGGATCCTCATCATCAAAATAAACTGATATGTATTTTGCGTTATTCATGATGATTATCTTTTTTGGCCTGGCCGGCTGTTTCTACTTTCAGGATTGATTTCACCTCGAAAATCGAGATGACCGGAAATACCCGTATGAAAAGCAGGAATGCCGTGAAGAAGATCCCCAGGGTTCCGATTATTAATCCGTACTCAACAATTGTAGGCTTGTACATCGTCCAGCTCGACGGCAGAAAATCGCGGTGCAGTGAGGTAACAATTATCACGAACCGTTCGAACCACATTCCGATATTAATCACAATCGACAGGATGAAAGTAAACAGCAGGTTGGTCCTGAGCTTCTTGATCCACAGAAGCTGGGCAGAAACAACATTGCAGCCTATCATTATCCAGTATGCCCACCGGTATGGGCCGGTCATCCTGTTTAATCAGATTAGCCTGTTCATATTCGACTCCGGAATACCACGACATGAATGTTTCAGTAATATAAGCCAGGGCAACTATCGATCCGGTGGCAATGAGGATCTTGTTCATGCTTTCAATATGCTCAATAGTAATAAAATCCTCAAGCCCCATCGTCTTCCTGGCAATTATCAGCAGGGTCAGAACCATTGCAAATCCCGAGTAGATGGCTCCGGCAACAAAGTACGGGGGAAAGATCGTTGTGTGCCAGCCGGGAAGTATCGAATCGGCAAAGTCCATGCTTACAATACTGTGAACCGAAAGCACAAGCGGAGTGGCAATTGCAGCCAGCATTATTGATGTAATCTCATGCCTGTGCCAGTCTCTTGCTGATCCTTTCCAGCTGAAGCTCAAAAAAGTATAAACACTCTTTTTGATCCCCTTCCTCAGTTTGTCACGCAGGGTGGCAATATCAGGCATCAGGCCTACATACCAGAATACCAGTGAGATGGTAAAATATGTCGAAATTGCAAATACGTCCCATACCAGCGGGGAATTGAAGTTAACCCATAAACCACGGGTGTTGGGATAAGGAAATATGAAGAAGGTAAGCAGGGGACGTCCAAGATGGATAAGAGGGAAAAGGGCGGCACATATAACTGCAAATATTGTCATTGCCTCAGCCGAACGGTTGATGCTGTTCCTCCATCTTTGCCGGAAAAGCAGGAGAATTGCAGAAATAAATGTACCGGCATGTCCTATCCCGATCCACCAGACAAATGTTGTGATTTCAAAAGCCCATCCGACAGTCCTGTTTTCTCCCCAGGTACCTATTCCCTGCCATATTGTCCAGCCCATCATTAAAAGTCCGAATATCATGCGCCCCGAAGGACAAAGTTATTCCCAGGTACCAGGATTTGTTTGGCTTGTTGACCATCGGACCAAGGATCTGGTCGCTGACATCCTGGTAACTTTTTTTCCCTTCAATCAAAGGTATCCGCAAGGGGGATTGAAACATACCTGATATTTTTTGTTATTACAAAATTCTGTTTCTTATCTTGGTAAGGTAATTAACTGATGGCTTGGTAAACAGCTCCTCAAGAAGATTATAGTTTCGCCCGCTGGTGATCATCCTGCTCATCTCACTCTCCTTATCGTTCAGGTCACCAAAAATGATCGCATTTGCAGGACAACTTTGTGAGCAGGCAGTCTGAACTTCATTCCTGTAACAATGCCCTGTTTTCTGCTTTTGCCTTAAGTTTGGCAGCCTGGATACGCTGAATACAGAATGAGCATTTTTCAATGACTCCCTGCGACCTCACTGTTACATCGGGATTAAGGACCATTCTCCGCAGATCGCCTGTCATTCCTGCCTTGTCCCTCAGGTTGCGTGAAAGTGTGCCTGCTTCGGTATAATTGAACCAGTTAAACCTTCTGACTTTATACGGACAGTTATTATTGCAATACCGTGTTCCGAAGCAGCGGTTGTATATCATCTGGTTCAGTCCTTCAGAGCTATGATTTGTTGCTGCTACAGGACACACATTTTCACACGGGGCATTCTGACAATGCTGACAGAGGACCGGTTGAAAAACCACTTCGGGATCCATGTCCTCGCCGGTATAATACCTGTCAATCCGTATCCAGTGCATTTCGTGAACCCGGTGGACTTCCTCCTTTCCCACAACAGGGAAATTATTCTCCGCCTGACAGGCTATGACACAGTTTCCGCATCCTGTGCATTTGTTCAGGTCGATCGCCATACCCCAGTGATGATGCGGATATTCCCTTTCCTTATAAAGACTTTTTGCCTTCGAAGTAAAATATGCGTGCAACTCATTGCCGGCAGATTGATTTTCCATGAATTCATTTAATGCTGCTTCACGAACCAGAGGCCGTCCTTCCATTGAATGATGGGTCTGGACCTGTGCAAAAAGGTATCCGCTGCCTGTCTTCTCTTATCTGGTCCAATTTCAGTGTATAAACAATATTACCATTTTTTGTTGAAAGCAGCTTCCAGACATCCCCTCCTACCCCTTCGCCAACGATCCCGCATATCCGGCGGCCATATCCAAGTGCGGCGCTTATGGTACCGTAAGCCTGGCCGGGTTGCAGATGAACAGGAATGATAACTCCTCCAAGATCGATAAGGTCACCGTCGGACAGCCCATTTTCCTTTGCCTGCAAAACTGAGACTGATGCAAAATTATCCCAGCAGATCCTGGTAACCGGATCGGGCAATTCCTGGAGCCATGGATTATTTGACTGCCTGCCCTCCCCCATTGCAACAGGTTCATACAATACAATTTCAACTGTTGATTTGCCTGCATCATTAATTTCTTCCGGTTTTAATGAAGAAAATGCCCCGGTTTGACCTGCTGTTTCCATCGGTCCGGTTAATTTTGCCTTACCTGCAGGTTCAAATACCCCTTTTTCGACTGTTTTATCAAAAAACAGCACAGGATCTGAAAACTCTGTCTGCAACGGCATCATTTGCTCGGCCCAGTAATTCCTTATAAAATCATAGAAACTCAGTGACGAACCTGACCATTTCAGTAATGTTTCTGCCATTTGCCGGGTGTCAAATAACGGATTGATAACAGGCTGCATCAGGCTGAAAAAATCTTTCTTTGGTTCGGCATCATTCCAGCTCTCAAGATAGTGGTTATCAGGACATACATACTGTACCAGTTCTGTCGTCTCATCAGGTGAAGATGAAAGTGAAACAGTAAGTCCGACGTTCCGGAGACCTTTTATAAATTCATCCCTGTTATACCAGGTATATGCCGGATTCACATTCCAGGATATCAGCGCACCAACCTTCCCTTCGTTCATTCTTCTGACCAGCTTGTCCATATCTGAATCAATTGCCTCATGTGTTCTGAGGTATGAAGTGAATAATATTGTTTTGCCTATATTACCAAGGGTTATGTTGATCTCATTTACAAGCAGCTGGATCTCCCTGACATTTGAACCTGAAATTACAAGCGATGCTCCGCGGGATGAAAGCAGCTTTTTTGATATCCAGCCCACATCAACCGGAGCCGGAGGCACACTTATTTCCCGGTTCTGAACATCACTCAGAATATCCCTGTAAATATTAAGCAGAACAGCATATTCCTGTGATGGCTTTATCTGGATTCGTTTATCAGCATTACAGCCTGTCAGGCTCAAACCTGATTCAATCTGTACCAGGAAGTTCATATTATTTTCAGGGTCCCTTCTTGAGCTGAACTGTTTTGTATACTCTATGGGAGAGAGCCAGGTACCCAGAAAATCGGCGCCGGCAACTTACAATAATATCTGCCTTGTCGAAACGGTAATCAGGAATCACCTGCCTGCCGAAGCTTATCCTGTTTGCTTCGAGCATGCCGGAACAGGAGATTGCATCGTATTTTACCCATTCTGAACCCGGGAATTTACTGAGGAAACCTGAGATTACCTCTTCTGTCGACGGGCTGTAGATTGTTGGAGTAAGCAGAACAACCGACCGGTTATCATAAACTGTCTTTTTAAGGCCGGCTGTTATTTCCTCATCTATTTGCTGCCAGCTGACAGAGGATCCATCTTTCAGTGGTCCCCTGAACCTTGACATATCATAAAGGTCCAGAACGGAAGCCTGTGCCCTGGCATTTGTGCCCCCCCTTGTTACCCCCGAAAGAGGATTTCCTTCTATTTTGACAGGTCTCCCGTCTCTGGACTTAACAATAATGCTGCAATAATCGCTTCCGTTAACATAGCTTGATGCATACCAGAGAGCTTCTCCCGGAGTCATCTCCCTGGGAGCAGTTACATACGGGATAGCCCTGGTGATCCTTGATTTGCACGAAGACAAAGCGCCGACAGCAAAACTGTACCCGCATAATTTAAGAAAATCCCTTCTTGATGAAGTGAGCTCAATTCCGTTACCATTCAAAACAGAGAGTACAGGATTACCGTCATGAGCAGCTTCCACCGGCGCACTCAGTTCAGCTTCATATTTCTTCGATTCAACTCCTTTCCTGTACTTTTTCATCATCTGAAAAACCTTAATGCTCATTAATAGTGACAATTACCGCAATTCCTTCCTCCGATGGAGGACACCATCACACTGTCTGTCTTTCCGGCACGAACCGAGTCATAGAATTCCGGAAAATAGGTTTTGTAATATTCGTTCGTGATATTTACTTTTCTTGAATCATGACATTTAAGGCACCACCCCATACCAAGGTCTGGCACCTGGTAGAGCCTGTCCATTGTCTTTACATCGCCATGGCATGACTCACATGCAATTTCTCCCGCAGTTACATGCTGGGCATGGCTGAAGAAAACAAAATCGGGGAGCCTGTAGATCCTGACCCATTCCACTGCCCTGCCGCTGTCAAGAGCCGCAATGACTTTACTGATCTCGGTCACTCCTGACCGGGTTCCGCTTTTCACAAGGAAGTGACAGTTCAGACATACACTTCCGGGCGGAATTCCTGAGATTTTGGACGACCTGGCAGAATAATGACAATAATTACAATCTGTTTTGTTCTGCCCGGCATGAACAGCATGGGAAAACTTTATGGGCTGATCGGGGGAATAATTTGTTGAACGTCCGAATGCAATTGCATTGACAGCAAGTATCCAGATAATAACAACCGATGTGACAGGAATTATTATCCTGTTGATATTCCGGTTTTTAAATAATTTCTTGATAATTACGTCAGTAAAAGAGACAAGAAACAATATGGATGATATTATGAGCAAAAGAAGGTTTGTAACAACCGGTTTTTTTTGTTTGATACCGATATCAACAAACTTGTCCATATACCCTTTGATCAGCAGGATATCTTCATTTGTGAGCTGGAATCCATTGTGAACTTCAGTCATCTTCTTACCGGCGGGTTTGAGAAGCACCGTTTTCAGATTCAGCTGCATTTTTGTTCAGGTATTTCACGGAAATCTCCAACGCATCAGGATTCCAGTTCAGGGTATCCAGCTGGCGGGTATTATGGCAGCTGACACAGCTGATCGCCCGGTCTTTAGGATAAGCCAGCCCGTAAAAAAGCCTTTCCCCCCTTGTAAGCTCCTCGGCACGATAGGTTCGCGGCCGGGACAAAACCGAATCGGGTATCTCAATCTGAACAGTATCGACCGCCTGAGCTTTAAGTGTCGCGCCCGGCTGTAATACAGAATCGGCAGCCTGATTTTTGACTGTATCGGCTTTTACTGTATCGGCGGCCTGATTTTTGACTGTATCGGCTTTTACTGTATCGGCAGCCCGATTTTTGATTGTATCGGCTGCCTGATGTTTTGCGGTATCGGCCTTTTGTTTAACAACTGCCTTTTTTTGTTGGCTTAATGGCACGGCAGTCACCTGATTCTTAACCGAATCTGAGGCCTGATCTATATTCGGGCAGACAGGAATCAGGAATGATAAAAAGAAAACAGTATTTATCAGATATCTAATAATATTAATATTCAACAAGCTACCCAAAATATAGTTTTTGCTTTCTCAAATGTATCCAGGTGAACGATTACCTGTGTTAAGATAGGATTAATTTCTGATTAAGGCAAGATTAAGATTCCAGACTACAATACGGAGAAAAGGTCTCCAATTTTAAGGGCTTCGACATCCTTTACAAAATCATCATACATTCCGTACGTCATGTTTTTAACCGGCGATCTGAATTCACCGCAGTCAAGTCCGACGTATTTCATGAATGCCTTTCCTGCCGCCAGTCCGCCATACTTCATCAGGAGCTTAATCATTTCGATCGATAGCTGCTGCAGTCTCCTTGCTTCTGATATGTTTCCCCGGTTAAATTCCGTTACCAGCTTATGATAGAGCGGAGCGGCATAGTTGTAAGTGCTCCCCACGCATCCTGTAGCTCCCACTGCAAGTGCCGGAAGCAGGTTTTCGTCCCTCCCCCAGAGAATATCATAAGCGCCTTCCCTGAAATTCAGGCACGACTGAAAATCCATGAAGTCCTCATGAGTGTATTTAATACCTGCAAAATTGGGAAGCATTGCGGATATCTTTTCCAGAAAGCCCGACATAGGCAGATTGACACCTGTCAGTGAGGGAATATGGTAGAAATAGACAGGCATCCGGGGTATTGCTTCGCCTATCCTGGTACAAAAATCAGCGAGCTGGTTTACTTCGACAGGTTTAAAATAATAAGGGGCTACGATTGCAATCGCCGAAAGGCCGGCTTCAAATGAAAAAACAGCATTTTCAATGCACTCGCTGTAACATGTTCCACCGACAAGGTTTATGATCCTGACTTTACCGCCCGATCTGAAACACCCGGCCCATTTCTCAGCCTGAAGCTGTTTTTCTTTCTGTGTCAACGAAGGTCCCTCGCCCGTGGTACCATTTATAAAAGCCCCGGTAATCCCGTTCTTTTCAAGGAAATTATAATACTCCGGTATCAGGTCAGTATTAAGGTTGAAATCTTTATCCATCGGGGTAAACGGTGCGGCTACCAACCCATCAAATTTCTGTATCCTGAACATAGATGATGTTTTTAACTGTCATTAAGAACTTACACAGAGTTCCACAGAAATGTCGGCCCCTAAATCCCCTGAAGGGGACTTAAAGCACAGCCCCCAAGCCAACCCCTAAATCCCCTGAAGGGGACTTAAGAATAGCCCCCCTTGGGGGGTTGGGGGTGATCCTTCTGTGGACCTCTGTGTAAGTTTTTTGAACAGACTCATTAAAACAAATAGATTTAAAATCTATAATATAAATATTGCAATTATTTGTCAGTTTATGACTATAGGTGTTGTGAAAATATTAACAACTTAAAATTTATTTTGATTCATTAAAATTTATATCTTGAAAGAAAAAAATTGATTAGAAACCCGTCAAACTCTTAAAATCCAAAGTAATGGAAAAACTAATTTCTTGTTGCGGACTTAATTGCGCCACATGTGATGCAAGAATTGCAACCGTTGAAAACAATGATGAACTCAGAAAGGCTACCGCAGACAAATGGCGGGTTGGTTATAATGCTCCTGATCTGTCGTTTGAAATGATTAACTGTACAGGCTGCAGGGAAGAGGGTGTTAAGTTCAGCCACTGTGAAGTATGCGAAATAAGAAACTGCGTGAATGCAAAAGGTTTCGATACCTGCGGCGATTGTCCGGAGATGGAAACCTGCGCTATCGTGGCACCGGTCCACAAATATGTTCCTGAGGCAGCAGCAAATTTACGGAATCTGAATTAGCCGGCCTGCCTGGACATGGCAGCGGATATTCCGAACTTTATTGATTAAGGTCCGTTATTTATTATATAAAAATAAATACATATTGTCATGGACAATCAAAACCTTGAAATAAACACCGCTATTCAGATCCTGAAGCCGGTAAATGAAGTCTTTGAGGCCATTGTTGACCCGGTTAAAATGTCCGGCTATTTTATTTCGGAAAGCACCGGAAGGATGGAAGATGGCAAACAACTTATGTGGAAGTTTCCTGAATTTGACGCGAAATTTCCGGTTCGTGTCGGGAAAATTACAAAAGACCAGTATATCTCATTTTTCTGGGATACCAACGAAATCGAGCTTCTGGTTGAGATAACCCTTACTTCCAAAAAGACAGACTCCACTCTGGTTACTGTTACGGAGAAAAGCATGACGAATGATGAGGAAGGGATCAAGTGGCTTAAGGGAAACACGGCAGGCTGGGCTAATTTCCTTGCCTGTCTCAAGGCTTTTCTTGAGTATGGGATCAATTTAAGGAAGGGGGCTTTTGATTATATGGCGGAGGCTGGTAAGTAGGTCAGGTTGCGGGTTGCGGGTTGCGGGTTGCAGGTTGCGGCGTGCGGGGCGCAGAGCGCAGGGCTCAGAGCACAGGGCTCAGAGCGCAGGGCACAGAGCCGCTGACATCATATTCAATCCAACTCCTTTCGGGTATGAAAAAAACAGATTTTTCAATCAGTTCAAGACTTAAAAGCTTTGGGTATGCTTTTGACGGGTTGGTCTCACTGGTTAAAAACGAACACAACTCAAGGATACATCTGGTTGCCGCAGGATCAGCATTAGCTCTGGGACTGCTCCTGCATATAGACCTTTTTGGGTGGGTAACAATTGTGATTGTAACCGGACTTGTTTTTATAACTGAATTGATCAACTCGGCGGTGGAGATGATCTCTGACCTTGTGGATCCCGAATTTAAATCCTGCAATTAAAAAGATAAAGGATTATACAGCCGCAAGTGTTCTGATTGCTGCCATAGTATCAGCTCTTGCAGGCGGATTAATATTTATTCCGGCGTTTCTTGAAATTCTGAAGTAAACACATCTATTGAAGTGTAACATTGGTTGTAAGTTTGGGATTCCTCGCTGGCGCTGCTAATGACAACATTGCATTAGTTACACATTATAAGACACTTGCAAAAAGGTCATTGATACAGTTTTATTCAGCCCATTCAGGGCTGACATCATTTAGTTGCATTCTACCCCCGGTTTCGCCGGGGGTTATTCATATTTCACCACTTTCGTGGTTCTTGCCTGAGTTTAGAAAAGGCCACATTCGTGGCTCTGGATTTCGTACAGCTCAGTCACTTTTATGGCTTTGCTTTTAGTTTATTCAGGTAACATCAGTGGCTCTGGATTTCGTAAAACTCAGTCATTTATTGATTCCTCTCTATTCTGCGGCAGTAACATCAAAAGCTGGTTTCTCAGTTGATTTATAATCAGAGACTTTCCCAAAACCAAAAAGGTCAGCCTCTCTGGATTTAGTAAAACTCAGTAACTTTTCTGATTCTTCTCTAATCTGGTGTTCGGAAGATCAGAAGCTGGTTTTATTTTCTGCCTCTGAAAGAGGCCTTTGTCCCTTAACTGTCCCGGAACGGGACAAATGTGAATAACCCCCGGCGTCAGCCGGGGGTCGGGGTCTCCTCTTGTTTTGTAAGCTCTGAAGGAGCTTAATATGAGGCTTGGGGAGAGACCGGTTTGACCGGTATCAAAGTGCACAAGTGTATTATGTTTTGTAATAAATAAATATGTCTTATAAGACATATTAAAATAAATTAAAATACGTCTTATAAGACATATTAAAATACAATATATAAAAGATATACAAATATATATAAAATTAATCTATTGTATTCATTAAGTTTAGTTCATTAATTCCTCTCTGGAACAGGCAAGAATGCACGCCGCCGGCCGAGTAATGTTGTCATATTATCAGGAATAACTGATTATAACTGCTAATGACAAGTTTGCATTAGTTACACATTATAAGACTCTTGCAAAAAGGTCATTGATACAGTTTTATTCAGCCCATTCAGGGCTGACATCATTTAGTTGCATTCTACCCCCGGTTTCGCCGGGGGTTATTCATATTTCACCACTTTCGTGGTTCTTGCCTGAGTTTAGAAAAGGCCACATTCGTGGCTCTGGATTTCGTACAGCTCAGTCACTTTTATGGCTTTGCTTTTAGTTTATTCAGGTAACATCAGTGGCTCTGGATTTCGTAAAACTCAGTCATTTATTGATTCCTCTCTATTCTGCGGCAGTAACATCAAAAGCTGGTTTCTCAGTTGATTTATAATCAGAGACTTTCCCAAAACCAAAAAGGTCAGCCTCTCTGGATTTAGTAAAACTCAGTAACTTTTCTGATTCTTCTCTAATCTGGTGTTCGGAAGATCAGAAGCTGGTTTTATTTTCTGCCTCTGAAAGAGGCCTTTGTCCCTTAACTGTCCCGGAACGGGACAAATGTGAATAACCCCCGGCGAAACCGGGGGTCGGCGTCTCCTCTTGTTTTGTAAGCTCTGAAGGAGCTTAATATGAGGCTTGGAGAGAGACCGGGTCGACCAGCATAAGGTGGAGTTATTTCACAGAAATGATCTGAAAAGCTTTAATCTATTTCGGTTAAAGAGGTATTTACTATCCATTTGAATAAAGGTAATAGGAAAGACTTGATTCAACCACCCCGGCCAGACGATTTTAGTTTCTGTCAGTTAGATAATTTCACAGTCTGGCCACCCCTCCTTAAAAAAAGGGGACCGACCGTAAAGAAATTGCCCAGTGGGCAATTTTAGGGAGGGGCCAGCTTGCAGGGGTGGAATGTGGTGGAGGGGAAACTTATTTAATTGTATTTCTGTTAGTTAAATTCTCAGTTTAAAACTGATTCTTAAGATCAGCTATGTGACAATTTATATAAGAACCGAAACGAACCGCTAAAACGGATTCTCCTCCTTCACGAATTTTGTTCCAGATTCCTTATTGTTAAAATGAACAATGAATAGAATTTTATTGTTAATAAATCACTTTTAACTCTTGATCCCGGTAACTATGAAAACTAAATCAGAAGATTTCAAAATCCACATTAACGTAACAATTAATGCCCCGGTAGAGAAAGTCTACAATACAATGCTGGACAAGAAGACATATTCGGAATGGACATCAGAGTTCAATCCCGATTCTTATTATGAGGGCTCCTGGGCCAGGGGTTCCAGAATATTATTCCTGGGAACAGATCCGAATGGGAAAGCGGGTGGAATGGTAGGCAGGATCAGGGAAAATATTCCAAATGCTTTTTTAAGCATCGAATACCTGGGTATTATTAAGGATGACAAAGAGATATTAAGCGGTCCGGAAGTTGAAGATTGGGTGGGTAACCTTGAAAACTATTCATTTAAAGAAAAGGACGGAATTACGGAACTAACGATTGATGTGGATTCAAACGAGGAACTCAAGGCATTTTTTGAGGAAACATGGCCTAAAGCGTTGGATAAGCTGAAAGCATTATGTGAGAATAAGTAGTACTCAGTAATCCCGATGCTCTATTGGCATCTTCATGATAAAAATAATATTATAAATAACTAATACTTAAGATTATGGCAACAGTTAACACTTATCTTAATTTTGTCCGGAACACTGAAGAAGCGTTTAACTTTTACAAGTCAGTTTTCGGAGGTGATTTTGCCGGAGCTATTTCGCGCTTCAGGGATATTCCGCCTTCAGAAAATACACCTCCTGTCCCGGAAGCTGATAAAGACCTGGTAATGCACGTTGCTCTGCCAATACTGGGAGGTCATCTTTTAATGGGCACAGATGCCCCTGAATCGATGGGATTCAAAGTAAATTTCGGGAACAACGTCTATATCAGCCTCCAACCCGACACAAGGGAAGAGACCAGGAGACTTTTTATGGCCCTCTCCAATGGCGGGAAAGTGGAGATGGATCTGCAGGATATGTTCTGGGGTGACTATTACGGATCCTGTTCCGATAAATACGGAGTCCGGTGGATGTTTAACTGTTCAGAAAAGATATCATGACCAATCCTATATATCCCTGTTTGTGGTTCGACGGGAAAGCAAAGGAAGCAGCAGAATATTACTGCTCGGTATTCAGGAACTCAAAGATCACAGCCGAAAATCAGTTTGCTGTAACATTTGAAACTGAAGGACAAAAATTCATGTGCCTTAACGGCGGACCTGCTTTTACAATCAACCCGTCAATCTCCTTTTACGTGTTGTTCGACGGTGAGGAAGAATTAAAAATTGCATGGGATAAGCTTCTGTCGGGCGGAGCCGTTTTAATGGCGCTTGATAAATATGAATGGAGTTCACAATACGGATGGCTGCAGGACAAGTTTGGCACCAGCTGGCAACTGACTGTGGGCAAGGTGGAAGATGTTGGCCAGAGAATAACTCCGATGCTCATGTTCACCCGTGAAAAGGCAGGAAAAGCCGAGCAGGCAATCGCTTTTTACACTTCGGTTTTTGACCATTCAGGCGTTAAGATCATTGCACGCTACACCAGGGAGGACCCTGACGTTGAAGGCACCTTAAAGCACTCCCAGTTTAATCTGGGAAAACATATCTTCATGGCCATGGACAGCTCCCTGGGGCATCAGTTTGGCTTCAATGAGGCAATCTCCTTTGTTGTGGAGTGTGAGACCCAGAAGGAGATCGACTATTACTGGGAAAAACTCACTCATGGAGGCGAAGAAAGCCAGTGCGGCTGGTTAAAAGATAAATACGGTGTATCCTGGCAGATCGTTCCTGCAATCCTGGGGAAGCTCCTTGGCGACCCGGAAAGGGCAGGCAGGGTTACCAATGCCTTTCTGCAGATGAAGAAATTCGAAATTGACAAACTGATCAATGCCTGAGCAGGCCGTGTCTTTCCCTTCCGGGTTTTATGATATCTTTGATACTGTTTTGGAATGCGTAAATAACTGGGTTGCTTTTAAAACAGCTGATTCATAAAACCCTAAAATGGAATTTATCATTATATTCATACTGATCCTTCTTAACGGATTTTTCGCCCTGTCGGAAATAGCCCTGGTCTCCAGCAAAAGATCGCAGCTTGATCAGCTTGGCAGAGAAGGGCATAAAGGCGCCAGAACGGCATTGCGGCTCCTTGATAACTCTGAGAGTTTTCTGTCAGCCATCCAGGTGGGGATTACTTTTATTGGCATCGTCACCGGTGTTTATGGTGGTCTCAGTATTGCAGATGACATAACTCCCTTCTTTCAGAGATTTGAATGGCTCCGGAATTCCGCTGAGGAGATTTCACTTGCGGTCACAATTCTTACAATTACATACTTCTCAATTGTCCTGGGTGAACTGGTACCGAAAACCCTGGCTCTAAGCAAACCTGAAAGGATAGCAGTCCGCATTGCAAAGCCTGTTTATTACTTCAGTATAATTTTTTACCCGGTAGTGAAATTCCTCTCCTATTCCACATCATTGATCAACAAAATGCTGGGTATTAAAAAGCACTCCGACCGGATCACTGAAGGAGATCTCAGGCAGCTTCTGAAGAGAGCCTCCAGAGAGGGTGTTATCGAAACCGATCAAAACCTGATCCATGAAAAGGTCTTTTATCTCTCCGACAAGAAAGCAAGGCACATAATGACCCACAGGATGGAAGTCGACTGGGTAGATATGCTTCAACCTTTACATATTATAAAAGAGACCATACTCGCGTCCAGACACAGCAGGCTGATATGTTCCAAAGGAAATCTCGATGATTTTCAGGGGATTTTTAATGTAAAGGACTTTCTGATCGGGTACCCTTCGAATAAGGAATTTTCAATTTCAAAAATATTGCTTCAGCCTCTGATAGTACCTGAAAGCGCTGAGGTTCAACTTATACTGAAACAATTTAAGGAAAACAAGATTCATTTCTGCATTGTAGTAAATGAGTTTGGAAGTCTCGAGGGAATAATCACTCCCCACGACATACTCGAAAATCTGATAGGAGCGATTCCTGAGGAGGGTGAACCGTTCGAGCCCGATATTTTTGTCCGCGACGATAAATCCTATCTTGTAAGTGGTGATGCGCCTGCAGAGATCCTCGACGGGATCTTTGAAAACTATATTACCGACCTTGAAAATATTGATTACTCAACAGTTGCCGGATTTGTCATAAACAACATCAACAAGTCACCCCAGATAGGTGATAAATTTACTTTTCACGGATACATAATTGAAATTGTTGATATTGACGGGAACAGGATCGATAAGGTGCTTATCAGAAAAAAATAAAAGTAAAAAAGCTTATCCAGGTCGGGCAGCGGAAATATTTGACTATTTTCATGCTATAGAATTATCTTATATCTTGGGACAAATTGATTAACAGATTCAACATGAAATCAAAGTATAAAAGAGACATTTCCGGGGACTATCACAGACCGCTGAGCAGCTTCAGGTATAATCCCTGTTATCACCCTCATGTTGCAAACAACAAGCAGCTTGTACTGGCAAAAAACATTAACCGGAGCTATGGAATTCCGGAGGGGAATGTCCTCCGGATGATAATGTATGCTGAAATAGCATTAAGTCATGCTACAGAGCGTGAAATTGAACTATCGTATTCAGACCTGTCGGAAATAATTGAATTTGAACAGGATCCGGTGCCAATTGAAAAAATAGTCTTCAGGGGGGGCAGCAAATCCTTTGAGATTACAAATCCTTATATAATTGACAATCTTTATTATTCTATTATAGACCTTTTTAATTTTCAGGAGAACATAAGGAAAAGAGCTGAAGGAAATAAATCATCATCGGACGCTTTAATAAAGAGTGTTGCAACTGAGATTTTCAACGAGCTTACCACGGGAGAGAAAATAACTGCGGGCAAGTCATATTGTATTATAGGATTTATTTTTTGTCTTTATAACGTTCACCTGGAATCGGAGGATCCTATCTTGTCAGAGGAGCAGCACAATTTATTGAAAAGGGAAAATCAAGGTGTTACTGAAACATATCTGCAATATTTAGCCGCCAGAATAAAGCGATATATGTGAAAATGGCAAAGGAAGGCTCGCCTCTGGCATTAGGGACAGGGAATGTAGGGCAATTGCTGCTGCAATATGCAATTCCCTCAGTAATAGCCATGACGGCTTCATCGCTTTACAATATCACCGACAGCATTTTTATTGGCCAGGGAGTCGGGGCGCTGGCAATTTCAGCTCTTGCCCTCACCTTTCCGCTGATGAACCTGGCTGCGGCATTCGGAACGCTTGTCGGCGTCGGCGCCTCCACCCTGATGTCGCTCAGGCTGGGCCAGAAAGACTACACAACCGCTAATAATATTCTCGGGAATGTTTTTGTACTGAACCTGATTTTTGGTTCGGCATACACAGTAGTGGTCCTTCTTTTTCTTGATCCCATACTTTATTTCTTTGGAGCCAGCGCTGAGACTCTTCCTTATGCACATGATTTCATGGTGATAATATCACTTGGCAATGTGATAACGCACATGTATTTCGGACTGAATGCCATGTTACGGGCTACGGGTAATCCGCAAAAATCGATGTATGCCACCATATTTTCAGTGATTATCAATGTAATACTCGCCCCGACGTTCATCTTCGGATTTGGCTGGGGAATAAGGGGAGCTGCCCTTGCAACAGTATTGGCCCAGTCTTCGATGCTGATATGGCAGATAAGGCTGTTCAGCAACAGGGGCAACTATATCCATTTACAAAAAGGATCCTTCAGGCTTAAACGCAAGATCGTACTTGATTCACTGTCGATCGGCCTGGCGCCCTTTCTGATGAATGCCGTCGCAAGCGTCATTGTAATAGTGATCAACCAGGGTCTTATCAGGCATGGAGGCGACCTGGCAGTCGGAGCTTTCGGGATCATAAACCGGGTTGCGTTTCTGTTTGCAATGGTTGTAATGGGACTGAACCAGGGTATGCAACCCATAGCCGGCTATAACTATGGAGCCAGGCAGTTCGACAGGGTAAACAGAGTGCTGAAGCTGACCCTTCTTCTGGCTACAGGAGTCATGATGGCCGGTTTTCTGATCTGTGAACTCTTTCCGTATACGGTTGCATCTGTTTTCACCCGCGACGATGATCTTAACAACATTGCTGTGCAGGGTCTGCGCATTGTCATGGTGTTTTTCCCTATTGTTGGATTTCAGATGGTCACTTCAAATTTCTTCCAGAGTATCGGATTGGCGGGGAAAGCCATCTTTATGTCTTTAACCAGGCAGGTGCTTTTCTTGTTACCGGGGCTGCTTATCCTGCCCTCATTTTTTGGTGTAAAGGGTGTGTGGTACAGCATGCCGGCAGCCGATTTTTTATCGAGTATAATAGCAGCTTATTTGCTTGTAACACAATACCGTAAATCTGTTGGTGCTAAATAAATATATTATTTAAAAGTCAACTGTATGAAAGAGAATTTTGTTATAACCATAGGCCGGCAACCCGGAAGCGGCGGCAGGGAGATCGGTCAAAAAGTATCTGCCAGGCTGGGAATATCATTTTACGATAAGGAGCTTATCCGGCTGGCATCGAAAGAGAGCGGATTGAAAGAAGAGTTTTTTGAAAAAATTGACGAGAAAAAGCGCTTCAGCCTGTTTGGCGGATTATTGGGCTTACGAGGCTCTGCAACAGACGATGTTTATCTTAACTATTATCTTACCAATGAGACATTGTTTAAAATACAAAGTGATGTTATCCGCGCTTTAGCTCAAAAGAAATCGTGCCTTTTTGTGGGTCGCTGTGCCGACTATGTTCTGAAGGATCATCCCCGTTGCCTGAATATATTTATAAATGCTGATATTGGCGACCGGATTGAACGGATCATCAAAAACCAGAATTTACCGGAGAAAAAAGCGATGGAGTATATAAAAAAAACAGACAGGAAGCGTGAAGGATACTATAACTATTTCAGCAGCAAAGTCTGGGGAGTTGCAGAATCGTATCATCTGTGCGTAAATTCTTCGGTTCTTGGAATTGACGAAACAGTAACCTTTATCTGCCGGTTTGCGGAAAAGCGTTTTGAACTGAAATAGAGTATTTTTTAGGAGATCTCCTTCGTGCTCCTTAGTGAGAACCTTTGTGTACTTAGTGGTAAAAAAATAAATCCATTAACCACAAAGGATCACAAAGGTCAGCACTAAGGTACACAATTGCGCTGCTGTGTAACAAATCGGATGCCGAATCTTAACGCCTGTGTAAGGACTTAGGTATGAAGCTTAACAGACTACTCCTACTTTTCAAGATATTCCGAGAATTTCTGATCTATGTGCTGATTAAACCATTTGTCGATAACAGATTTCTTAAAACGCCATTCCTTGCCTAACTTTGCCGCAGGAATCTTCCCATTTTGTGCCCAGGTATAGATAGTCTGAGGTTTAAGCTTCAGATACTTTGCCACCTCTTCTATGGTCATGATATCATCCATAAGCTATTTCTTCAGGAAATTAAAGACAACAGAATCAGTTTTTTCCTTATCCTGATATTCATAAGGTTCTTTGATCGCTTCAGTTTGATCATTCTTTGATACCAGCTGTTGAACAGAATAAACTATTGCTGTATAGAAATTACCTTCATATTTTCTGAATAGTTTAAAATCTTCATCTTTATTGCATAAGAACGGACGCAGGTTCCACGCTAACTGAATACCTGCAAATGCCAGAATAATAATCCAGATCCTGAAAACCGAGACTCCAATACGCGGGTATATATCCTTTTTCTCACATGCAAATTTTAAGGCATCTATCATAATCCTCATTCCGAAAACACCCGAGAATATAAAAATAGCCACATGTAAAAGTTGTAAAAAATGATAGTTACCACCGGTAATCTGAAACAAAATGATGATAGGCGAAAACGACAACGCTATGGAAGATGTGAGCACAAATCCGCTTAAAACAATAAATATCATTTGCCTTAATGTCATTTTTGAACCCAGAACCTGTTGTATCACAAAAAATGATGGAAAACAAATCAGGATCGAACATAAAAACAAAAATGTCACCTTCAATCCGGCAGCAAATGATTGAAGAACACTATGATAACTGCCCATAACAACTCCGTACAGGAATGTAAAAACGCAAATTATCAATAATTGATTGAAGATTAATCTCTTTGATTTCTCATTATTCCTTTCTTCAAAATATGATTCAGTATTCTGGAATATTTTGAATACTTCCAATAACCCGCTTTTCATTTCCATGACACTAGAGTTTGATTAGACAATAAAGTTATGAAATATATAAATATGTTTTATTGTTTATTACTGTTTTTTATTGTTTCCTATGTCATGATTAATTATTATATACATTAAAGTCGAAATAGCGAGGGCAGGTTTCTGGTTTCAAATTTCACATTAATTTAGAAGCCTGGATTAATAAGATCTGCGAAGATCTGCGCGATCTGCGGAAAACAAAAAATTTCCCGCAGATTTCGCGGATTTTCGCGGATTCCTTCGATTCGATAGATTATGCACGGATAAAACAATCATGATTTTGCACGTCTTAAATCCGGATTTAAATCTGCGCTAATCTGCGCTGATCTGCGGGAAACAATAAAAATCTCGGTATGAACAGGAATTTTAATAATAGTGAACCAATGACAAAACGAAGACAGGATCATGAACCCCCGGCATCAATTGCTGAATGGGGATGGAAATATCATCACCTGGGGATTCCGACCAGAAGGAGACTGCCTGATGAAATTTATCTTCCGCAATTTAAGTTTTACGTATCCGGATTCAGCACAAGTCCTTTTGGTATCGAATGGATGAGGTTTGAAAAGGATAGCCCGATCAGCAAATTGATCCGGACCGTTCCTCACATAGCATTCGAAGTAAGAGACATAGATCATGAAATTTCAACGCATAACCTGAAGGTACTGACAGAACCAAATTCACCCGGCAAATGGAATCAGGGTCGCAATGGTAGAACACAACGGCGCTCCTGTGGAATTAATTGAATTCTTAAATCTGCGATAATCTGCGATATCTGCGGGAAAACACGACGAAGACGGAAGATGGAAGTCGGAAGACAGAAGACCGAAGCCGGAAGACAAACTAAATTAAAAAGAATCAATAATAGTCTTAAAAACCATATAGAAGAGGCACCCCTCATTGCAAAGCAAAGAGAGCCTTCCCTGAGCGCAGCCGAAGGTGGCCGGGGGGAGTACTTATAAAAAAACCTGTTGACCGATAAACAACAGGTTTTTTATTCATTTTTTAAATATCCGGCTATTACAGGTCCGGTACAGTAACTGATACTTCATAAAATCTCAGCTGAAGAAGTTTTAATCCGTTATTATCATATTCCCAGAAATAATCCTCAAGGGCAGGATCAAATAAGGGGTAGCGACCAGCCTCAACAAGTACTACCTCATCACCCGAATTCGGTATTCCATCCGGATCACTAATAATGTCTGTCTCCACGTAAATATAAAGCAGATACCTGCTGACATCAGTGAATTTTTGTCTGCCCGGAGTGCGTTCTACTTCCAGCTTGTACATGGAATACACCTGAATATCATCAGCTGTCCCTATTATCCCATCCAGACCTGCATCCCAGGCCCCGGTTACCATGGATGCAGTGCCACCTGGTTTACCCAGAGCACGTGCCCAGACACTGTAGACCGTAACACCATCGTTATCCGGATCAGGATTTGGCAACTGGAATGAAGCTTGTCCATCGGTGCCATTTTTATCCAGAACCGCAAAATCTCCCTCAGCCAGCAAAATTTTTGTTTTACCCTGAAGCGGCACAAAAATCACATGTCCACCACTTACCTCAAGGTCCATATCCTTCTCATATTTTACTCCGATAATATTCAGGTTGTAATGAGTCCCGGAAGGAGCTCCATTCCCTGTAATCTTAACGCTGTTTAAATCGTTAGAGGATATCTGATTCTGCAATTCAGTATCAGATTTTGAGCAGCTCAACATGACTACAATCACCAATGCCACCATTGGGAAAAAGCTTAAAATTTTTCTGATTTTCATAACATAATTTTTTAGGGACAAACTAAAAATATAATTATCGGTAAAAAGTTAATCTGCTAATAATAAGATAATTGTAAGCGACAGAAATATTTCCCAAAAAGTCAGTTTATATTATATTCTGAAATTTTTCCCCTAATGGAATACGTGATTAATCAATAAAAACTGGTTATTCATCTATAAATAAATGCTGTTGGTCAAAATCAAAAGAAGATAAGAATACCAAGATGAAGATTTGATGAATTTTTCGGGAAAAAACGGAAGACTGAGGACCGAAGTCAGGGCTGACCGTTAAGAATCCCGCCTTGAAGATCTGGGGATCTGCGGAAAAACAAAAAAATTTCCCGCAGATTTCGCTGATTTTCGCGGAATCCTTCGATTTGGATATTCTGGGTTTTAATCAAGGGGCTGGTTTAGGGGACAGGTGTGAGTTTGTGAGGGGTAGAAGAGCACTCTTGGCTAACAAATTAAATTAATAAGAATTAAAAAAAGTTTAAAAGCCTTATAGAATAGGCACCCCTCTTTGCGAAGCAGAGAGAGCTCTCCCTGAGCGCAGCCGAAGGGGGACGGGGGTGAGTACGTGAAGATCTGTGAATCTGCGGGTAAACACAGATCTCAGAAGACCTAAGTAGATGAGGCACCCCGGCCGGGCAAAGCAGATTGTAGAACTGCTCAAAACCTATAGTCGCAGGCCGAAGCCCTCCCTGAAAAGGGGGCCGAGCGTTAAGAAATCAGCCAGTGGCTGATTTTAGCGAAGGAGCCAGCCTGCAGGGAAGTATGTGGTGTAGGGGAATTGTAATATATTGCAAATCTGTTACATACAGTTTGATTCATAAGCTATCCCATTCCTTAGGATCAGCTATGGGGGACGGGGGTGAGTACGCTGATCAATCTGCGCGATACAAAAAATACCAACAAATTTCTCCAGGTTATCATTGGTTAAATTACTTAACATAATCTTCATTAATCGACGAACTGATGAGAAAAGATCCCGGTTTTGTAAAAAGTTATTAACCACGGGCATAGCCTCATCAAAAAAAACCATGTTTATCCTGGTATTACTGGCAGGTGTTGCTACTTTACATTTTGCCTGCAATAAAACCGAAGATTATCCCAGAAAACCTGACCGTCTTGGATCCGGCAAAGTCAAGTGGGCGGAATCACTGACTCCGGACGGTTGGACTATGGTAACAAATGAAGACGGGGCTACCCTCGGATATTCAAAGAGCTCCGGACTTCAGCTTATCCAGGTAGACAGATACGCGTTCAAAGATCTCAACAGGAACAACCTGCTGGATCAATTTGAAGACTGGCGCGTTGACTTTAAAACAAGGGCGGCAAGCATCGTTAAAGAAATCCCGGTCGATCAGATGATGGGCATGAAAATGAATCCATTCGGTATCGGGAGTGTCAACGCTGATGCACTGGATGATGACATCAGAAACAGACTGGAAATCGGTTACAGACAGCTGCGGGCACCCGGTTCGAATACCACAGGGAGAGTAAAGGCTTCGTGGAACAACATGGTACAGGAGTACATAGAAACGCTTGATAGTATTGTCTGTATTCCTGCGGTCTGGATAGCTGACCCAAGATCAGGAGACGTATCCGACTGGCCGAGCCAACCTTGCTATGGCGGCAACCTTTGATCCTGAGGTCGGAGCCGAATACGGACGACTGATGTCAGAAGAGTGGCGGGCCATGGGAATATCCATGCAGGTCGCGACACAGATGGACCTGGCTACGGAACCGCGCTGGAAACGTATCTCCGGTACGTTCGGCGAAGACCCCGCCCTGTCAATGGATATGGCCAGAGCCGTAATTAACGGATGGCAATCTACCTACGACACAGCCGGAAATGATCTGGGCTGGGGCGAACACAGTGTGAACAACCAGATGAAGCACTGGCCCGGAGACGGTGCCGCCGAAGGCGGACGCGAGTCGCATACGCGTGACGGGGCATACAACGTATTCCCGGGCGGTCAGTTCTTCACTCATCTCCTGCCATTTGTTGCATGTATGGACCTGCCGGGCAAGACTGAAACGGTAACGGCTGCCATGACGAACTTTTCCGTAGGTATTGAAGCGGATGGTTCGCCGGTTGGTAAAAAGCGTGTCGCCTCAAGCTACAGCCCATATAAAATCAATACCGTATTGAGAGGAATGTATGGCTGGGATGGCTATATCCTGACGGACTTCGGGATCATTACAGGCAAGAATTTCGGTGTGGAAGATCTGACTCCGGCTGAATGCATGTTAGCGATCCTGGAAGCCGGATGTGATGCCTTCGGCGGTGAGGGCAGATCCGGCAAGGAGGACATTGATCTGGCCATGGAAGCCTATAAACTCGGGGTTAAGAAGCTCGGCGAAGAAGCAATGAATGAGATAATGAGGCACTCGACCGAAAGAATCCTGAGAACCCACTTCAACATCGGGATAGTTGACAACCCATATCTCAGCATCGAGAAAGCCGAAACGGTTCCAAACAATGCGGAACACAACGCCCGCGGCTACCAGGCGATGCTCAGATCTGTCGTGATGCTGAAGAACAGTGGCGGCATTATTCACAAGGCATCGGCAGGAGCAGGAAAATAGACCGTGTATATCCCCAGGGTGTATTTAGCGGCGACTACCGGGCGGCAAGCCAGTCCCGCAACAGCCAACCCGGCATTCAATCCCGAAGCAGCCGGAGAGTACTTCAATGTCGTAACTGACGCGCTGGCCGCGAAACTTACAGGCCCGGCGGATGAAAAGGGCAATCGCACGCTATCGCCAAATGACATCATACGTGCATCTGCAGCAGAAATAGCCAGGTGTGACTTCGCTCTTGTCAGGATAACCAGTCCTCAAAACGGGAATCCGACATACATGGGATTCGGAGGTGTTACAACTGACGGCAAGGAATATACATATCTGCCTATTTCACTGCAATATCGTCCCTACACCGCAAATTCAGAATTCGTGCGTAAGGAGTCTATCGGCGGAGATATGATTGAGGTGACAGAGACATCGCCTGATGGTTATGGCGATATGAAGACACTGAAAAAGGAGAATCGCTCATATTTCGGCAAGACCGCAATCATCAGGAATGAAAGTGATCTGGATCTCGTACTGAATGCCGCATCTGCGGCCAAAAAGGTCATTGTTGCTCTAAACGTGTCAAATCCTATGGTGTTCAGGGAATTTGAGAGCAAGGTCGATGCAATCCTTGTGGGATTCGGTGGTGACAGGTCAGCCTGGCTGCCCGACAAAGCATTCCTTGAGATTATTGCTGGTCAGGTAGAGCCGTCCGGGCTACTGCCACTTCAAATGCCTGCGAATATGGAGACCGTAGAGGCGCAATTCGAGGATGTGCCGCGGGATATGAAATGTCATGCTGACAGCGACGGCAACACCTATGACTTTGCATTCGGCCTGAATTGGTCGGGCGTGATCAAAGACGACCGCACGGCAAAGTATGATGTTCCTCCGATTGTAGGCGGACCACCTGAATAAAGGGCCCAAAACCATTAATTCTTGAGAAGTTAAACCTAAATTACTTAGCATGAAAAGTTTGGCAAAACCCGGTGTTTTAGGATTACTTGTACTTTCAATTATTTTACATTCATGTAAGAAAGAAATGTGTCTACTTTGCATCCTTAGCCTTTAAGTCTCTCTCCATTAATCCGTACTTTTTTTCTTTTTCGCCGTAGGCGATTAATTATTGTAGAAAAACAATCATTATATTAATTTTTTACCGCGTAGCGGTTAAACAATTGCTTAGAATTCAGAGAATTATTAAATTTGTTCTAGCTGCATTAGTAATTAAAAAATTCAATCTATGAAGCCTGGAACATTCACCCAAATTTATGTTCAGTTGGTATTTGCTGTAAAAAACAGGGAAACCGCGTTAAGAAAGGAAATCAGACCTCATGTATTTGAGTATATGAGTGGAATCCTGACAAATCAGAAACATAAATCCATTATAATTAATGGACTTTCAAATCATGTCCATATTCTCCTTGGATTGAATCCTTCGATTTCTGTTTCAGATACTGTCCATGAAGTAAAGAGAAGTTCAACGCTATTTATTAACAGAGAGCGACTCTGCTTTGGCAGATTCTCCTGGCAGGAAGGCTATGGAGCATTCAGTTATAGTCGTTCGCAAATTTCCAATATTTATAAATATATTGAAAATCAGGAAGAAACTCATAAATTTAAAACTTTTCAAGATGAATATGTTCAATATCTTAAAAAACGTGAAATGGAATTTGATGAACAATTCTTATATGAATTCTGGGAAAATCCTGTTTAACCTCTTCGAGGTAATAAAACCATTTTTAATATCTCCGGCTACAATAGTTTAAGCCCTACGGGCTAGGTTTAACCCCTGCTGGAGGCATGTGGTGGAGGGGAAATTTATGTTACTGAAATTCAATTGCATACAGTTAGATTCATAAGTTTCCCTATTCCTTAAGATCGCACATAACATGTTAGTGCCAAATAAAAAAGCAAATATATTCCCTTAATATTATGATTATAAAAAAAGTCCGCTTACTTTTGCGGCTCGTTAAAGTACTCCATTTAGCGATGGATGCAGGATGGTATGTTTTTCGGGGTGTAGCGCTCCCGATAGCAACTGGTTTGGTTCTTAATATATAATAGATATACGGGGTGTAGCGCAGCCCGGTTAGCGCATCTGGTTTGGGACCAGAGGGTCGCAGGTTCGAATCCTGCCACCCCGACAAAAGAAAAAGCCTTGCACGAAAGTGCCGGGCTTTTTTATTTGGGACAAACCCAGAGCTTGCCTGCAGGTTTGCGAACGAATAAAAAAGCCCGTAGAATGAGCGAAGCGAATGAAAGGCTTTTTCTTTTGAATCACCCCCAACCAGGATCACCGCAGGTAATCCTGCCACCCCGACAAAAGAAAAAGCCTTGCACGAAAGTGCCTGGCTTTTTTATTTGGGACAAACCCAGACTTGTCTGAGGTTTGGAACGAATAAAAAAGCCAGAGAATGAGCGAAGCGAATGAAAGGCTTTTTCTTTTGAATCCCCCCAATTCAGGATCACCACAGGTAATCCTGCCACCCCGACCCTAAAGAAACGCAGTCAGCAATAAATCAGTTGATTGCGTTTTTATTTATATGACAATTTCCCCACTAAGTCCCCATAAGGCTAAATAATCGTTAAAAATCCGCCTTTTCTTAGCACAAACTCGGCCTTTTAATTCCGGGATCTGCTCCTTAACGATGGCAGTTCCATGCCCTAATCACTTATCAACGCAAATTAAAAACACTCCAAAAGTTCTTTTTTACCGGGTTATTATAAGGTAGAGTTGCGAATAATCAAAAAAAAACCTACATTTGCAACAGTACATTAAGACACAACCATGGAATCGAAGCAAATTACATTATTGACTGTTTTGGCAAAAAAAATCAGGACAGAAAAGAAAGACAAAGCCAGGGTTGTTGCAACATTGCGATCAGCAAAAATTTTAACTAAAGGTGGTAATTTTACAACACATTTTAGTACCTTAAATAAGCTAGTCACATCCTCTAAATAATGTATCGTAGGAGACCAAACCTACAAATTGGCTTTCATGGTTGTGATGAAACCGTAAGGCACGATTTAGTTACAAAACCAGACTTAGTAAAAAAAAGTCAAGAATCATACGATTGGTTAGGTCACGGATTCTACGTCTGGGAGAATAATTACCAAAGGGCCTACCAGTGGGCGAAAGATAAAAAAGCTAGAGGTTCACTTAATATTCCATCCGTAGTAGGTGTTGTATATCTATTAGACTATTGCCTGGATTTTACTGATTCTGAATTTATAGGAATTATTGCTCACTACTATGATTTAATGAAGAAGGATTTGCGACTTGCGGGCAAGGAGCTACCTAAAAACAAAGACCTACCTAAAGATGAATATCACGATTTGATAAAAAGAGAACTGGACTGTGCTGTGATCGAATATTTACATCAAAAGATAGATGAACAAATAACATCAGATATTTCTAAAAAGGGATTTAGTGAATACAAACACTTTGATACAGTTAGAGGCATCTTTACCGAAGGTGGCCCGGCATTTGAGGGAGCTGGAATTCAAGCTAAAAACCACATACAGATTTGCATAAGAAACCTTTATTGTATAAAAGGGTTCTTTTCCCCAAGAAAAGAGATAAAATTTCTCTAATTGCCGTGTAGAACCAAGATAATAATGATCAATTGATGGACATGACTTTGTATATTTCTTCACCGGGAGAGCTTAACTTTGAATAGTATAACATGCCGAGGAAGAAAAAGAATCACTATTTATGGCCCAGGTATGCAACTTGTGGGTTTTCATTTTGAAGTTAGCGGTCCTAGATCAAGACAGTGACCGTACTCTTGTTCAGTTGTTTAAATGAAGGTCTAATCCTTAATACAGCGAACAGAAAAGCCATCAACTTTATCATTAGGGCCAAACGAAGTTAAAAAGCCTTGCACGAAGTGCCTGGTTGATCAGTGCAAAAACGTAACATCACCGACTTTATCAAAATAATCTCCGTCGGCATACCTGCCTGAAGCTTTCCATACATATACTCCCTGAACGGCCAGATTGCCGTCCCTGCTGTAGCCATCCCATCCCTGGTAAAGATCCTTGCTTTCATAAATCAATACCCCCCATCTGTTGAATATCTGTAGCTTGTATTCTATTACATTTTCATAGAAAGGCCTGAACACAAAGTCCATTTCCGGATAACAGCCGGGTCTCCATACACCGCCTGTTGGCCCGGTTTCATTCCATTTGAAGACATTGGGGAAATCGATGGAACCTATTTTCCAGTCAACCCTTACGGGAGTCAAAAGCTTCGCAGAATCGATACAACCGTCTTTTGATGTTACCGTAAGAGTGACAGTGAAACTGCCCTGTTCCAGATATTTGTGATATGGGTTCTTCTCATCAGAGGTATCCCCGTCGCCGAACTGCCAGAAGGAAATCGAATCATACATGCTGTTGTTTGAAAAGACAACTATCTGTTCGTTGTTGATGACATTCGTGGGATAAGCCTCCAGAATAGCAGTGGGGTTCTGATATACCGTTATAATTCCGTTATGTACCGCTTCTCCGGCAATATTATAAACGATAAGCTTCACTATATAGCTGCCGGGCACATAGTATGTATGGACAGGATTTTCCTTGACGGAGAATTGGCCGTCACCGAAACCCCAGATATAGGTCTCGCCATAAAGGCTATTATTGGTGAATTGCACAGTGAGGGGTGAACAGCCGACGGTGTCGGGTGAAAAGTCGGCAACCGGAAAAGGAGGCATAACAATCTGTATATGAATAGTGTCAACTCCATAACAACCATATTTGTCCATTATGGTCTCGTAGGTTATCACATGCGTGCCAAGCCCGGCAGCAGCAGGATCAAAGACATAACCGGTTACTGCAGGTCCGTAAAAGATACCTCCTGCCGGTGTGGCGTTCAGGTTGATTGCAGGACTGTTGATATACACCGTCCCTACCTTGTCGATATCCACAACGGGTATCGGAACCACGGTTATATCTTCGGTGTCGGAGTCCTTGCAATCAGGGTTGGCAATACTGTAGCTTATAATATGGGTGCCGGCTCCTGCAGCTGCAGGATCAAAAATATTGCCCGAGACACCCGGACCAGACCACACACCTCCAAGATCATGGGCGGTAAGTGTTATCGGAGCGCTGTTTATGCACAGGGTATCCATCGTATTGATGGTTGCATCGGGCGTTGCCACAGTAATGGTTATCTGATCATTGTCCATGCATCCGTTGGAATCAACTATCTTATAGGTTATCGGATGGTTGCCATAGCCGGATATGGCCGGATTGAAAGTATCGCCAGTCACTCCGGGCCCTGACCAGATACCCCCCATGGATGGAGCAGTGAGAGCGATTATGGTATCGGTTATACACAATGTAGGAATGGGTGTAATGGTTGCATCAGGCACGGGTACAACCTTTACTATTGCCGTGTCAGCATCACTGCAGCCTTCCGCATTTGTTATCTCATACCTGATTATATGATTGCCCACCCCGGCTACAACCGGATTGAAGGTATTTCCCGATACACCCCGCCCCGACCAGTCACCACCGGAATCATGGGCTGTCAGAGTCACAGGACTGGCATTGGCACACATTCTGGTTAACGGATCGATAGTGGCATCGGGATAATCGACAATCAGGATAATTGCTGTTGTAACCACAGGAGGATGGTCCCCGTTCTGCCGGTCCCTCGGAGGACCCGGTATGTTCGGATCATCATAAGGATTGCAATAATTCCAGTTTCTCAAAGTGACCTGGAAATACTCACCTATCTGTTTATCAGAGGCTACATTTATTACCTTCGACATAACACCTGAACCGGTTACAGGTCCTGTCAGCGTGATTACATTATCGGTATAGGGGTAACTCCTCGATCTGCCCTCAATGGTCACCGGCAGCCCGGTCATTGTGATCTCGGTGCCATAAATCCACTGTATCCATCTTGTATTAACATTCGGATTGTCTCTCTCCTGGGGAGGTACACAGTTGAACTGGGTAAGATCCTGAAAACGGACGTCCGCACTGTTCCCGAAACATATCGGATAAACCAGAGGATTGATGTGCATATGCCCTCCGTTGTGATCATCGTCATCCCACACTGTCACTATCTGTTCCTGGGTGGATGAAGTACACAGAACACCATTTACTATCAGGGTTGCCTGCGGGTGATAATTGCATACATTCCCCCTCGATGTGTATGTATTTGTAGAAGTTGCCTGAAACACACCAGGACCCGACTGAATTGCAGGAACCGTTTCGATAAACCCGTTACCCCAGTCATACCGTATACTTACCGGCGCACCTGCATTGGTCACGCCAGTGTAGCTGACATTCCAAATTGCGGTGACAGGAGAACACAACCGGTCGGGTGTGATGTTGTTTGCCTTGGAGATTATAGTACAATTCTGCCCAAAAATGCCGGGGTGTAATAGTAGCAGAAACAGATATAGTAACCACTTCCTCATAAGCAGTCTTTCACAGGTCCGAATTCTCGAATTTAATCAACAGGATCATCAGGTTATTTAAATAACAAAGTCAGGGACGAACTGGTAATATTTGACAAACATTGACACTGACCTTGTTTATTAACTGCCAGTAATATTAGAAACGATAAGTTGCCCCGATTATTACACTAATTGGCGGTATTCATGGCCCTTTTTGACGAATGGAAGAAGAGGAGAGGAAGTTTAAGTCTTATTTCCTGACTGCAATCAGGAGTCCGGGGTAGCTTACCCCCAAAGGGCTTGACCCCCAAACCCCCCGAGGGCATAGCCGTCAACCTAAGAACCAGTTTTGGACTGGTAATTATTTAATTAGCTGAGACACAATTAAATAAGTTTCCCCTCCTTTTGAAGGAGGGGTGGCCAGACGGTAAAATCATATCACAGACAGAAACTAAATTCGTCTGGCCGGGGTGGTTGATTCAAGTATTTCTCACTACCTTTCAAATGGATAGACTTGAAACATAAATTAACCACCCCGGCCGGGAAAACAGATTGTAAACCACTCAAAATCTATAGTCCCGGCCACCCCTCCTTGAAAAGGAGGGGAAATGTAAATTATTGCAACTCAGTTGCATACAGTTCGATTCATAAGCTATCCCATTCTTTAGGTTGATGGCTATGGGTCCCCCTCCGGGGAGAAAATTCAGTATAATAAAAAGGATTAGTTCTTTACGGTTTGGGAGATCTTTCCTGTTGCCTTGTTTTTAAGGATCAGCTTAACTGTGCCATCCGGCATTGTTTCTTCCTTTACAAGGAAATGATCCTTGTCAAAATCACGGATGGCGCTGATCTTCTCTGTTTTTTCCCGTCCCCGCCAGGTTTTCAAGCTTCACCGGTTCCCATTTTTTTGATCTGGCAGAACGGAAGCATGCATCCATTATCTCATTTACGATATAGCCGTCATAGAAGGTTTCGCATTGGCTGGATCTTTTTTTCAAATGCATTGAACATATCGGTAAACATGTCGGTATAACCAAGTTCCACAACTTCATCCCCTACCGGGAAAAGCCAGCCTTTTTCGGTCTCTGCTTTTTCAGCAACATAACCTGTTTTCCCGCCGGCTGTAAACATTTCAAAACCCGTCCTCAGAAAATTATTAACCCAGATCGTGCCTTCTGTTCCCATGACTTCATCACGGAGATCCATGCCGCCCCGGAATGTCCAGCTTACTTCAAACTGTCCGATAGCGCCGTTTTCATACCTTACCCATCCAAGAGCGTTATCCTCAGCTTCAATTGGTTTTACAAGGGTATCAGCCCAGCACATCACCTCAACAGGTTTAATGTCTTTACCTATATAGCTTCGGCTGATCTCAATACAATGACAGCCCATATCCAGCAACACACCTCCTCCCGATATTTCTTTTGTCCAGAACCAGTCGCTGTGCGGTCCGGGATGTGTTTCACGCGACCTGTGCCCATGTAACCTGCCCTACAGCTCCCATGCCGACAGATTTTAGTGCCTTCAGTGTTTTCGGTGTATAGACCAGATCTTCAAGATAGCCGTGCATAACGCCCGCCTTTTCAACAAGGTCAAGCATCTCTTTTGCCTCGGCCGCGTTCCTTCCAAGAGGTTTTGTACAGAATACCGCCTTTCCGGCTGCTACGGCAAGTCTTACAGCTTCAAGATGCAGGTTATTCGGCAGTCCTATTACCACAACGTCAACTTCAGGATCATTTACGGCATCTTTCATTGAGGTGGTCCATTTCGGGATCGAGTGCTTTTTTGCAAAAGCTTTCCCCCTTGCCTTCATCACGTGAATAAATAACATGCACTTTATCACGGTTCCGGTGACCGTTAATCGAAAATGTGTAAAAATCGCCGATGAAACCGGCGCCCAGCATTGCAACTTTAGCCATAGTATCAGAAATTTAAATTATTACAGAGATAGTATTTCGATCCTGTTCCCTTCGGGATCCAGGATTACACTTTCATAGTATCCGTCACCCGTAATTCTTGGCATGCCTGCAACAATATAACCGTCATTATCCAATCTTGTCGGTCAGCTGGTCAACAATTTCCCTGTCTCCTACATTTACTGCAATATGTGTCAGTCCGGCTGCGCTATCATCCCTGCCTCTGCAATGCCTGGCTTGTTCATAAGTTCAATCCTTGCACCGCCGGGAAATGTTAAAAAATAAGAGGTAAATTGTTTCTCTGAATTTACGTATTTTTCACTGACTGTGCAGGTAAAATACTTAAGAAAGAAGTCTTTCTCTTTCTCAAGATCAAAAGTCCAGATTGCGATGTGGTCAATGTTCATCCTTTAGTTACTGTTTAACACCCGGAAACAAATATAAAAAGAACCTTTATAATTTTTTTCCGGGCAGAACCGGAAAATGAAACTTTTTTGTGATTTACACGTTAAAAATGCAGTGAAGAAAATAAAATATGATAGTATGAAAAAAACACTTTTTATCCTGACAATTCTTTTAATCCTGATCAGCTGGCAGTGTTCAAAGATTGATCAGTCAAAAAGAAATCATACAGTAAAGGAATCGATCGAAAACAGCATCGCCGAGATTAATACTGCAATCGATAAGATCTCTGGTTCTATTGGGTATAGCCTGCTTTCTCTATCCGAAGCCGGTGCAAAATCGGAAACCGGATTTCAGGACAGCATCGACCTTGATCTTATAGCCGGAATCTATGAGTTCAGTCCTGATACCGATTTGCGTCCGCATCAATTTTTCCCCTATAGACTTTTCAAAAGAACAGGCAACAGCAATAACCTCGAGGTTAATCTGCCCGAACAGATGGTTTTACATCCAAAACGTCTTCATTTTTACATAGTAAGCGATCACGGTCCCTGAAAACAATTTCAAAATAACAGCAACAGGTTATCATTTTTATTATAACTGGTGGCATACTTATGATTATAATCTCGAAGCCGGCTTTATTCTCGATGGAGAAGATGCCGGAAACATGAAAACTTCATCTGCCTGGAAGTCCTCTTCAGAACGTAATTATTTAAACAGCTTTACATTTCCCGAAGGATACACTCTTCTGAGAAGCGGACAGACAGGCAATCCTGCCCGGTTTATATTTGCTCTTGCCAAGGGCAATGATACCCTGCTGAAGGAAACCCTTGCCTTCTCCGGTGATGGTTTCAACAGGAAAGAAAAGCAATATATCCTGTCGGTCGGGGACGTTGATATAAAAAGAGCAACAGGGATTGACTCAATCCAGGTTTATCTTAACGGGGTGCTGCAGAAAAAGGCAGGAGCTAAAATCATGTACGAGGCTGATTATGAAGCATCTATCTTCAGCAGGAGGGATATACTCCTCACCTTTGACGATGGTACACAGGCAAAGCTCAGCGAGTTGATCTCACCGGCTCTCGAAACTCTAAAAACCCTCTCCCGCTCACTTGAAGAAATGTATTTTTCAAAACACATTGTTGACTATATTGCCCTCAACATATACTATAGCAAACAGTAAGTGTTGGAAGGCCAAAATTCGCCCATACGGTTGCCACCGCACCTCATTGAAGGGCAGGGGCATAGTTATCAACCTAAGGAATACGATAGGCTACGAGTCAAACTATATACAACTGATATACAATATGTACATTTCCCCTCCTTTCAAGGAGGGGTGGCCGGGACAGAGATTTTGAGAGATTTACAATTTACTTTCCCGGCCGGGGTGGTTAATCTATGTTTCATGACTCTAATCTTGTTAAAGAGGTGTTTACTATCAATTTGAATAAAGGGAATAAGAAAGGTTTGAACCAACCACCCCGGCCAGACGAATAAGATCACGCTTGCCCTTGGGGGGGCAGGGGTGTGTTAAAACGATATTCATATTGCATATTTCGCTTCACTGAGGTTGACATCAGGTCAATAATAATTCGTTTTCCAGATTTACTTCACTAAACCATCCGGAACTTTTCACCCTTCGAGTTGTTTTATAAGAAACCAAATCACGGAAAAATGATTGCCTGTTTTTTTCCTGAATTATCCCGACACATTTAATCAATAACCATAAATTAATTACTTCCATGATAAGCTTAAAAACAAAGTATATGGGACTGGACCTTAAAAATCCGGTGATCGTAGGTGCAAATGATCTGATAACAAATCCTGACAACCTGAAAAGAATTGAGGATCAGGGCGCCGGCGGCAATTGTTTACAAATCGCTGTTTGAAGAGCAGATCCAACTTGAAAATCTGGAAATGTTTGAGCTTAAAACTGAATATGAGGAACGGAATGCGGAAATGATCACTCTTTTTCCCGAATTCAAATCAGGAATACAGTTATCCTGTTCAGCACTTAATGAAACTTAAAAAAGCAAAGGAATCGGTTTCGATACCGGTTTTCGCAAGCCTGAATGCAGTAAATGATGATACCTGGATTGAATATGCCAGAGAGATTGAAAAGACGGGAGTTGACGGACTGGAGCTCAACTTTTACACTCTTCCTGAAAAGTCGGATGACAATTATGAAGATATGGAAGCGAAGCAGTTAAAGACACTGATGAAAGTCAGGGCGGCAGTGAAAATACCACTCTCTGTGAAACTTAGTCCTTATTACACTAATCCGCTTAAATTCATTTCGGAACTTGAAGCATGCCGGAGCAAATGCGATTCGTCCTCTTCAACAGGCTTTTTCAACCCGACATCGACATCGAAACCGAAAAGCATCACTTCCCGTACAGTCTGAGCCATCCGGAAGATCACAGACTGCCTTTAAGGTTTGCAGGATTGCTGTACGGAAACACCGAAAGCCTCCATCTGCACAAGTTCGGGGATATTCAGCGGTCAGCGACGTTATCAAAATGATGCTGGCAGGCGCTGATTGCGTTCAGGTTGTGAGCACCCTTTACCTGCACCAGATAGAGGTGCTTGGATCGATAATCAGCGATATTGAAAAATGGATGGTGGAAAAGGGATACGATACTATCGACAGCTTCAGGGGGAAATTGTCAAAGAACAAAGTCGGAAGACAAGATCCCGTACTCCCGCGCTCAATATATTGATTTCAAACTAAGCACATCTGCAATCCTGAAGAAATATAAAGCCATCAATTGAGATTTCTCTGAAGAACTTACACAGAGGTCCACTGAGAAGACACAGAGGTCCACAGAGAGAATTTTATCAGGCTGAAGCCAGACTCTGTGGAACTCTGTGTATCCTCTGTGGAACTCTGTGTAATGTTTCTTTTATGAAAACTTTCACAGAGGTCCACAGAGATTAAGTAAAGAGCAGGGATCCTGTCTGGAACACGACGAATGAGAGCAACCAGGCAACTGATGTAGTATAAAAGACAGTAAATGCCGCCCATTTCCAGCTGCCCGATTCCCTCTTTATCGCCGCAATGACCCCGACACACGGGAAATAGGTAAGGATGAACAGTAAAAAAGTGAATGCAATAACAGGTGTTATGCCTCTTTCCCCGGGAACTGATTCATGTGTCCGGAGCTTCTCAACGAGAGAATTCTGAGCCGGCTTGTTATCAGTCAGATAAAGGATACCCAGTGTACTCACCACCACTTCTTTGGCTGCAAGGCCCGAGAGCAGGCTTACACTTAACCTCCAGTCAAAACCAAGAGGCTTCATCACAGGTTCAATTCCCCTTCCGATCATCCCCATGATACGAATTGCTCTGAATCTCGCTTTTGTCTGATTCCGGAATAACCCGTGTTTCTTGGGAAATTGCTCAGAATCCAGATTATAATGGAAGCAAGCAGTATCACCCCTCCTATTTTTCTAAGGTACAGGGAGGTCCTGAACCATACGTGCCTTATAATGCTCCTGTGGGTAGGAATGCGGTAAGGAGGAAGCTCCATTACAAAGGGGATATCGGCCGATTTAATAAAGACCCGTTTCAGGAGACAGGGCTGACGACAATTGCAAAAACTACTCCTAGTGAATAAAGAAGAAACAGCACAGACCCCTGATTCCTGGGAAAGAAGGCGGAAATAAATAAGATATAGACCGGCAGCCTTGCACTGCACGACATAAAAGGTGTGATCAGCATTGTTATGAGACGGTCGCGCCGGCTGTCAATTATCCTTGTTGCCATAATAGCCGGAACATTGCATCCAAAACCCATGAACAGAGGAATAAATGACTTCCCGTGAAGACCGATCTTATGCATCACTTTATCCATAATAAATACCGCCCTGGCCATATAACCTGTATCCTCCATGAATGAGATCAGGATAAAAAGGATAATGATATTCGGAAGAAAAACTATCACTCCGCCTACTCCGCCAATAATGCCGTCAACAAGAAAGTCCCTGAATATTCCTGCAGGAATGGCTGAAATCGTTAACTCTGAAATTTTTCCAATCAGCAGCTCCAGCCAGTGCTTCGGATATGCCCCAAGGAAAAAGGTGCTGTAAAATGTCACCCACATAAAGAGCAGGAAGATTGGGATACCCAGATATTTATTGGTCAGGTAGTTATCGATGATCTTTGTCTTTCTGAAGCCCCTCTTCTTTCCCTTCTTTCAGGGTCTCTTTAAGAGCTCCGGATATAAACCCATACCTGAGATCGGTAATTACAGTATCAACAGGATCAAGATAAAGCTTTTCAAGCCTGCCGTATTCCTTTCTGGCTGCTGCCCTGATCTCCTCAGGATTGACACAACGCCTGATTTCACCTGAGAACTCAGCATCGTTTTCGAGAAGTTCAATGGCAAGATACCTGCCTGAGATAATATTGGTAAAGGTTCTGTTCTCTTCAATTTTTATCTTCGACTGTATGGCACAGATCGCGTTTTCAATCTCGGTGCCATAATTGACATGTATATGCCGGACTATCGGCTCCCTGTTTTCATAAACCTCAATTATTTTATCGAAAAGTTCCTTTATACCTTTTCCCTTTGAGCTTACAGCCGGGATCATGGGTACTCCCAGTAATTTTCCAAGGGAATGATAATCAAGTATGTCACCCCTTGCCTCAAGTTCATCGAACATGTTAAGGGCAATCACCATCTGGATCCCCATGTCGATAAGCTGGGTAGTCAGATACAGATTTCTCTCAAGATTTGATGAATCGACAATGTTGACAACTATATCAGGCTTGCTGTCGAAAATAAAGTTCCTCAGATAGATTTCTTCCGGGGAATAACTTTTCAATGAATAGGTACCCGGCAGGTCGACCAGTGAAAATGTATAACCCGATTGCCTGTAGACAGCTTCTTTGGAATCTACGGTAACTCCCGCGTAATTACCTACCTTTTCCCGTGAGCCTGACGCGTAATTAAAAAGGGTTGTCTTTCCTGAATTTGGATTTCCTACGAGCGCTACCTGGAGATGCTTGCTTTTTTCGAGCCACGAATCCGATCCTTCCTCAGTTACAAGAGTCCCGTTTGAGGGGATGACCTCCTTTATCTCGTCTTCCCCCGAGACTTCAATAAGCAAGGCTTCGCTCTTTCGCAGCGAAACGTGGTAGCCCATTATTTTATATTCAATCGGATCGCGCAGAGGGGCTTTTTTAATGACCTCCACGATTTTACCGACAATAAACCCCATCTCCATCAGCCGCTGCCTGAACTGACCTCTGCCCTTTATTTTCAATATTATCCCCGCTTGCCCTTCTACAAGATCGTACAGTGTCGTCATGCTATAGTTTCAAAACAAAGAACTAACCTTTAATCTCAGAGAATGTTCAATCTACCTTAACCTTCACAACTACCTTCCTGACCTGAGCGTTTACTCCATCCTTCAATCCGGGCCTGTGCAGGTCGGAAGGGAAAAAGATAAAAAACTTCTCAGGGGTGGCTTTGTTATTCACGCCATCCCTGACAGTCATGAATTCTATGTCTTTTGCCGGGTCGTATGGCACAAGAACATCCTGTTTCTGTGAAACCGGCCCCACCCCTATCAACTCATTTCCACTTACAACATATTGAATATCAATATATTTTTGATGCGCTTCATATCTTGCGTCCTCTTCATTCTTTGAAAGATATTCGCTCACGGCAACATACAGATTGTCACCATCGATATCATAACGTTTCAGTTCAAGAGCCTTGAGATCCGTTGTTTTTAAATAATTAAAGGCTTTATCCCATCTCTCCCTGTTCTTAAAATAGGAGATTGCAAAAGCCTTCCGGTCAATTGACTGGTCAGGCTTTACCTGCCACCCGTTTAGCCATTCGCCATCGCTGAACCATTTATCCAGCTTACCGTTGCTCCAGCTTTCCGGATTGTCATTACCGGTACAACCTGCCATGCTTAACAAAATTGCCATCATGATTTTAAAAATTGATTTTTTCATATAATTATCTATTGTTTACACTGTTCCAATACCAGGGTATTACTCTGATTAATGGGCAAAAGTTATAAAAAATGCAGTCATCTGAATCGCTGTCATTAAAATTTATGAGGATCATCAGAGAAATTGTTCAATCTGTCTGTAACATTCCCTCCAGAAATCACCGTCTGAGCTTTCATTCATCCACGGAACAGTCCGGGATCTGCCTCTTAAATCATACACTGATCCGTCAGTAAGATCTTCTCTTTCAAGAGTTTTTTCAAGAATCAAAGCTACCTTCCGGGCGCTCACCATGAACGGCGCACCTGTTTTATACATGACCCTGAACCATTGGCTTTGCATCCTGTAAATATGCGAACTGAAAACACCCGGATTAAACGCAATAAATTTCATTCCGGATCCCTTATGCAGCTCAGAATAATGTTTGCACATCAGAGCAAGTAACAGCTTTGATTCCGAATATGCTTTTAAAGGCCTGTAGGTTTTTTTTGAAGATGTGAACGAGAGACCGGGCTTTGCAACATGATAGACGGGCGAAGTGACAGCAACTGAAATTAACGGCTTATCTTCCACCCTGCTTCTTATAATTATCTCATTCACCAGAAGATGCGACAGGAAATTCACCTGAAATGTATATTCAAAGCCATCTGAAGTTACCGTCAGATCAGGGGGAGACAATATTCCGGCATTATTTATAATTATGTCAAAATTAAAGGAATCACAAATCTTTCTGATTGTTCCGGCTGTCTGTTTCAGATCGCTGAAATCGGTGGTGAATAATTTAAACCTCGGGTCTATCTGCCTCTTTACCGGAAGGATTCCTGCCTGTTGCAACAACTTCAAATCCCTTGTCCAGGTAGAGTTTAACGAGTTCAAGACCAAGTCCTGAAGTGCCACCCGTGATAAGTACCGTCCGTAAATCAGATAAGGATCTCTGCATTCGCTTAAGTCTGAAGCTGAAAAACATCAAACTTAATAAAAAGAAACGATGTAAACTTTTCGTAAATTTGCATTAATCAACACTGGTTACAGGGTCAAAATCTTATAAATCCGGACATGAGGAAAATATTATGATATTAATTTGTGCTGTGTTATGGACAGGTTGCTTTGCCCAGACGACCCGTGTCTACGAGAAAGGTATCTCCCTTGAGGAAAGTCTGAGGTCTATCGGTTCCCTGGCACCGTATGAATCAGGGGGATTGGGATTCGATAACAGGTACGAAGGGGTGAAGGGAAGCCCGAGGTTGTCAGATACTCTCCTTCCATCCCTGCTTCGATTAAAAGGACAGGATTCATATGTTGCGCTGAAATCCGATATTGATCTTGTTCAGAATTCAGTAATTTATCGCCATCCCAATAGCGGGAAACTCTTCGTAATTCCTGCAAGTAATGTTGAAGAATTAATTATAGCCGGGGATGGTAAGGATCTCGTATTCAGAACCACCTACGGAAAAACCTTTGAAAAGGAATTGAAGGATCAAAAGTTCATCCAGGTTCTGAAAGATGGTGATTATCAGTTTATTAAAATGCCGGTTAAAATTTTTGTACGAGGCTGACTATAAAAAAGCTTACAGTTCCGACAGAAGATTCGATGAATTTCAGGCAAAAGACAGATATTATCTTCTGGGACCCGATAATGTATTTTATCAAATCCAGCTAAACAGAAAATCAGTTTTGAAAATATATCCTGACAAGAAGAAAGTCATTGAACAGGAACCTGATGAAAAGTCATTTGCTGATAAAGAACAGATGATCGTCTCGCTCCTTAAAAAGTTTTGATTTTCAACAGTTGTTCCGGCTGCAGGTTTTATCTGAATTTAATATTCAGACTGAAGATTTTCGGTATATGAAGTAAGGAAAATTGAATATTTTTACATTATAAAACCCAAAAATCATGAAAAAGAAAAATTTGTTCATCAACCTGTTAGTTCTGATGATCCTCTGTCCGGTAAATTTGCTTTCGCAGGATTGGGTTCAGTTCAGGGGAAGCGGCCGCGACAGCAAGGTAACTGGCTTCAAGGCACCGAAAACCTGGCCTGCCGAGCTTAAACAGCTCTGGAAGGTTAATGTTGGATTCGGAGATGCTTCTCCGGTGCTCTCAGGTAAGAAGATATATCTTGCAACAAGGCAGGATGCCAATGAGGTGATTCTTTGCCTTGACGCTGCAACGGGAAAGGAGATATGGAAAACCACCTACCCTGCTCCTGCTGTTACAGGCCCTGCCAGTTCGCACCCCGGACCAAGGAGCACACCCTCTGTGGCTGATGGAAAAGTTGTTACTTTTGGTGTCTCAGGGATCCTTACATGCCTGGATGCCTCAACCGGGAAAGTACTCTGGAAAAAGGAGAATCCCACGAATGCCGTTCCTCAATTCTTTACAGGAATGTCACCTCTTTTGACCGATGGAATTTGTATAGCTCACCTGGGAACCAAGGATAAAGGTGAAGTAGTGGCCCTTGATCTTGCAACCGGAAACGAAAAATGGAAATGGGAAGGTGACGGACCCTCTTATTCTTCTCCATCGGTAATGGTCATGGACGGTAAAAAGCAGATCATTGTTCAGACAGAAAAGAATCTTGTGGCGCTGAGCCTTACCGACGGCAAACTGCTCTGGCAGATACCTACGCCCGTGCAACAGCGTTTCTATAACGCTCCAAGTCCATATATTAACGGTCAGATAATTTACTTTACGGGTCAGGGTAGCGGAATAAAAGCAATCCAGGTCAGTAAGGAGGGTGATAAATTTGTGACTAAGGAATTATGGAGTAATCCTGATATTGGCGCCAAATGGAATACTCCGGTGCTGAAGGACGGATTCCTGTTCGGATTCACCGACCAGAGAAGGATTTATTGTGTAAATGCAGCCACAGGTGCAACCGCCTGGTATGACAGCGCAGTAAACAGCGATTTTGCGACCATCGTGGATTGTGGTTCTGTACTTATGGGATTGCCAAGCACTTCAAACCTCATAGTATTCAAACCCGATACAAAAAGCTATCAGGAAGTCGCCCGTTACAAGGTGTCTGAAACTCCTGTTTATTCATTTCCGCTGATCGCAGGTAATGATATTTATGTAAAAGACGCTGAATCACTTACGCTTTACAGCCTGGAGTGACAGGAACTAAGCCCCCTGCCCCTCTCTGGCTTCATGTACTCACCCCCCCTGCCCCATGGCTGTCGGCTTAAGAATAAGTTTTAGACTAAGAATTATTTAATTAGCTGAAATACAATTAAATAACTTTCCCCTCCTTTTAAAGGAGGGGTGGCCAGACGTGAAATCATCTTACAGGCTGAAATTAAATTCGTCTGGCCGGGGTGGTTGATTTAAGTCTTTCTTATCAAGAAGTTTTTTCAAGCAAGCTTAGAATTTTGAAACATAGATTAACCACCCCGGCCGGGAAAGCGAATAGTAACCGTTTAAAAGTCAATCGGCCCGGCCACCCCTCCTTGAGAAGGAGGGGAAATGTAATATATTGAATATCTGTTATATACAGTCTGATTTAGAAGCTATCCTATTTTTTTAGATTGGCTATGCTCCCCGCCCCCTCTCTACTTTGTGACAGTAATTTCTCAGATCTTTTCTTTGAGAAGTATCTGACGGAGTTCATTTGGTGTTATCCTTTCCCTTGCTTCGCCGCCTTCAGCCACGGTTATTGTACCTGATTCCTCCGATACGACAACTACCAGGGCATCAGTGTGTTCTGAAATACCCAGAGCGGCCCGGTGCCTCATCCCGAAATGCGAAGGGACCGACACCCTGTCGGTGATAGGCAAAGGACAGCGGGCTGCAAATATTTTGCCGTCCTCTATTAAAACTGCTCCGTCGTGCAAGGGAGAATTTTTAAAGAAAATAGTTTCGAGTAGTTCTGCGCTAATCTCTGCATAGAGTTTTTCTCCCCCTTCAGAATAGATATCCAGACTGCTTTTTCTTCCAAGCACGATAAGCGCCCCGGTTTTCTTGGCGGCCATTGATTCGGCAGCCCTGACAATCTCCTCAGCTTCTTTCGGATTACTCTCTTCATCTTCGACGACTGCAAAAATTTTTCCAAATGAAAATCTTCGCCGGCTCATATACCTGTTGCCTATAACAAGCAGGAACCTCCGCACCTCCTGCTGGAAAACGATTATGAGGGCAATTACCCCAACTCCGATTACCTGACCGAGTAAAGCGCTTATCAGCTCCATCTTGAGCGCTTTGACCACAAGCCAGAACATGTAAATAAAGAAGATACCAATAAAGATGCTCAATGCTGCGGTCCCTCTTATAAGCTTATAAAGCTGAAAGAGGATAAATGCCACAAGGAAAATATCTATTATATCCAGGACTTTGATATCAAGCACCATTTTACAGATCAATAAAAGGTAAAAATATGAAAACTACCGTAATAATCAGAATAAAAAATCAGCCGTCAGTTTCCTGCCCTAAGTTCCGCTTATAAACTGATTTTTTAAGCTGCTCCACAAGTTTAACTGCCTGGACCGCCTCTTTAACATCATGAACCCGCAGTATATCGCATCCATTCATCAAGGCAATGGTATTTAAAACGGTGGTCCCGTTAAGAGCCCCTTCCGGAGTTGTTTCAAGTGTTTTCCAGATCATTGATTTTCGCGACACACCTGCCATCAACGGAAGTCCGGCAATTGAGAAATCACTTAAGCGATCCAGTAACATAAAATTATCCTGTGTGGTTTTTCCGAATCCGAAGCCGGGATCCAGGATTATATCTTTTACGCCCATTGAATGCAGCCTGTAGATCCTTTCTCCAAACCACCTGAGAATATCAGCAACCACATCATCATAAGCCGGACTCCTCTGCATGGTGGCCGGATCACCCTGCATGTGCATCAGGATATACGGAACTTCAAGCTCTCTGACATAATCGAACATCTTTGCATCCGCCTCTCCGCCTGAAATGTCGTTTATTATTCCGGCTCCGCATTCCCGTACAGCCTCCTTTGCTATCTCAGCCCTGAAAGTGTCGACAGAAATCATAACATCGGGAAATTCACGGTTAATGGCTCTGATTGCTTTAAGTACCCTGTTTCTTTCTTCATCGATCGAAATGTTCTGTGCTCCCGGCCTGGAAGAATAACCTCCGACATCAATAATATCCGCTCCGTCAGTAATCATCTGAAGTACAGCTTTGATTATGCTTTCGTCGTCAGTATACCTGCTCCCCGGGTAGAATGAATCAGGAGTTGTATTCACAATCCCCATTACCTTCGGGACAGAAAGATCAAGCAGCTTTCCATTAACGTTGATGTATCGTACCTTTAAATCCATGCCAGGTTATTTTATTCATCTAATTTAACTGATTTAAGTTACAATGCATCGGCTATTAAGAATTTCGGATTGCGGAGGCTGTATCAACACGCGACCTCCTGAACCGGCGCTTATATAGATTATGCCTCTTCCACCGGGAAAGGGGATAAAAGGAGTGCGGTGCATAGCCAAAGAGTCAATTTTAATCTGAGGATTATTTAATTAGCTGAAACACAATTAAATAACTTTCCCCTCCTTTTGAAGGAGGGGTGGCCAGACGGTGAAATCATCTCACACGCAGAAACTAAATTCGTCTGGCCGGGGTGGTTGATTCAAGTCTTTTTTTATTACTTATATTCTAATGGATAGACTTGAAACATAGATTAACCACCCCGGCCGGGAAAACAGATTGTAAACTCCTCAAAATCTATAGTCCCGGCCACCCCTCCTTGAAAAGGAGGGGAAATGTAAAATATTGCAAATCTGTTACATACAGTTTGATTCATAAGCTAACCCATTCCTTAGGTTGACGGCTATGGCGAATAGGGGGTGATTTTGTGCAAAGGGGATTAATCTATATAAGTGCCCCTGAACCCCTCCCAAAGAGGCTGTCTAAAAATTCCTTTTTAACCGCAAAGATCGCTAAGATGTCGCAAAGAACGCAAAGCTAAAGCACATATGTTCAGCTCTTTGCGAACTTTGCGGTTTTCCTTTGCGCCCTCTGCGGTTAAGGGATTTTGCTTAATATGGAACCATTAATGATTTTTAAAAAACTGAATATAAGTTTCCTTCTTTGACAGGGCATTATTACTTTTGTACCGAATGAAATCGGAAGCCAATGAAGCTTTTTGTAATTGAGGGAGTTGATGGGTCAGGAAAATCAACGCAGCTTAATCTTTTAAAAGATTTTATAACCCAAAAAGGCTTTGAATGCAAATATCTGCACTTCCCCAGGACTGATGCACCCTACTTCGGAGAATTAATTGCCAGGTTCCTGAGGGGCGAGTTTGGCAGTCTTAAGGATGTCGACCCTTATCTTGTCGCAATGCTTTATGCCGGCGACCGGAGTGATGCTGCACCTGTAATATCAGGCTGGCTCAAAGACAAAAAGATTGTCCTCCTTGACAGGTACACCTATTCAAATATTGCCTACCAGTGTGCTAAAATCGAAGATCGCGGGTTACAGGAAAAGCTGATGGAGTGGATCATGTCGCTTGAGTTTAACCATTTTGCAATACCGAAGCCCGACCTGAACATCTTTCTCGACGTACCGTTTTCATTCACTGAGCAGAAATTATCCTCCTCCCGGTCAGGTACCGACAGGGATTACCTTAACGGCAGCAGGGATATTCATGAAGGAAGCCTTAACTTCCAGAAAAAAGTAAGAGATATCTACCTGAAGGTTGCAGAAACCGATAATCGCCTGGTTGTCGTAGATTGCAGCGGAAAGGAAGGGAAAATGTTGTCGCCCGAAGCTATTTCGGAACTCATCCGTAAAATAATCACCGCTAAAAAACTGATTTGATGAAGATCCCAGTGCTGATTTCCAGGGTAGTCACCGGACTCGTATTTATGTTTTCAGGGATCGTGAAAGCCGTCGATCCGCTTGGTTCCACATATAAATTCCAGGATTATTTTCAGGCTTTCGGCCTGGATTTTATGCTGCCAGTCGCACTTCCGCTGGCGATTCTGCTTTGTACCGCAGAGTTTATATCAGGTTTTTCGGTTTTATCGGGATACAGGCAGAAGACCGGTATATGGGGAGTGCTTATCCTTATGCTGATATTCACACCCCTGACCCTGGTTCTGGCTCTCACTAATCCTGTTTCCGATTGTGGCTGCTTCGGCGATGCAATTCATCTCACCAACTGGCAGACTTTCGGGAAGAATATTGTCCTGTTGATCTTTGCCTTAATCCTGTTCGCCGGAAGAAAAAATGTTCCGGTTCGTTTCAGCCCGCTTAAGGAATGGACATTAGTTTCAGGAGTAGCTGTTCTCTTTGTTGTTTTCTCCCTGCTGAACCTGATATATTTACCCCTTCTTGATTTTCTGCCTTACAAAACAGGCAATAACATACCCGGGCTAATGACTATTCCTGAGGGAAAGCCTGTCGATGAATATAAAACAACATTTATATATGAAAAGGAAGGCCAGACGAAGGAATTCTCCCTGGAAAATTATCCTGCCAATGATTCAACGTGGAAATTTGTTGACCAGAAATCAGTACTTGTCAAAAAAGGGTATCTTCCCCCGGTCCATGACTTTGTCATCACCACTGCTGAAGGCGAAGATATAACCGCCGGAATACTTGACAACGAGGGCTTTACTCTTCTTATGATCTCAAAAAAGCTTGAGGAGGCAGATCCTTCCCGGCTTAAAACCGGATTTGATCTTGGAACTGCATGTCTCTCAGCGGGAATTGATTTTCATATTGTGACCTCTTCAGGAACCAGCCTTTTAAAAGAATACAATAATGGTCTGTCAATCTGCAGCGCTGATGAAACGACCCTGAAAACAATTGTCCGTGCAAACCCCGGCTATCTTCTGCTCAAAGCCGGAACGGTGTCAGGAAAATGGTCGTGGGCCGGCATTCCGTCCGCAGAAAAGCTTAAAGATTACGTTTCGGGCAAAGACCTCAGAAAGGCTGATAACAAAAGCCCTGTCCTGATCGTTTATACTGCGGGTCTATCAATAATGGTACTGCTTTTGTTGATAAGTTCTTTTTACAGGAGAAAACAGGGTTCTTCAGAAAAGTGATATTTGTAAGTGCATTGATTTACAATGATATTTCTACCGAATTAATTATTTATTTAAACATTATGAGAAAAAAAATTGTTGCCGGGAACTGGAAGATGAACATGGATCTGGCTGAGGGACTTAAATTTGCAGAGACAGTTAACGCATATTTTGTTACAAAGCCTCCTGAGGCTGAGGTTATCCTGTGTACTCCTTTTATCCACCTTGCAGGTGTTTCTGAAATTGTGAAGAACAGCAAGGTGTTGTGCGGCGCTCAGAACTGCGCATCAGAGCCGGCAGGCGCCTTTACGGGTGAAGTCTCCCCGCAGATGATAAAAAGTACCGGGGCAGGGTATGTTATTATCGGCCACTCGGAAAGAAGATCATACTATCATGAAGATGATAAGATCCTGAATAAAAAAACGGTACTTGCCCTGGCAGCCGGGCTGAAAGTCATATTCTGCTGCGGCGAGGTGCTTCAGGAGAGAGAATCCGGGAAACATCTTGCTGTCGTGAAAAAACAGGTCGCGGAAGGTTTATTTAATATTCCGGAGGCAGAATTCAGAAAAGTTGTAATCGCTTACGAACCTGTGTGGGCTATCGGTACCGGTTTGACGGCAACCCCTGACCAGGCACAGGAAATGCATAAATATATCCGTGGTCTTATAAAGGAAAAATACGGGGCTGACTGTGCAGAGAACCTTACGATACTCTATGGCGGAAGCGCCAAGCCTTCGAATGCCAGGGAGTTATTTTCAAAGCCTGATGTAGACGGAGGTTTGATCGGCGGAGCATCATTGAAAAAGGAAGATTTCTGCGCTATTGTCGAATCATTCTAATTAAATTGTAAATGGTAGTAAGGCTCCTGATATCCGGATTCACATTCCTTTTTTTAACTGCCGGAACATTGTTTCCACAGGTAAAGCCGGTCTTTAGCGGTGAACCTGAGAAATACAGCCAGGAGCTTAGGTCATATATGGGAACGGGCCTTAACGTGGAACAGACGGCCAGTCTCAACTTATTCCTGGCAAAATGGGATAGCTCCGGTTTCAGCACAAACGTCAAACGCCTCACAATAAATATCTCAAATCAGATGGTCACCAGGCAGATGAGAGGCGTTCCCCATTTCGATCAACTCCTCAGGACAATTTATAATTTTACGGAATATAATGTAAGCCCCGATCTGTTTACACGCTGGCTTACAGGGCTCAGCGAGATGCTTTTCAAGCCTGAAGCAACAAATGATAATATATTAAGGTATATCCAGAATACAAGTTACCTGATTGGCGAAAATGTACTTTTCAATTCCGCATCCGTAAAATGGAAAGTAAAAAATGCCGTTCCGGTTCTAAGTTATGACACATTGTTTAAAGCAGTTCTGAGAGATGCCACACTTACCTGTTACTCTCAGAGGGACAGCACTGAAATATACAATGTTTCCGGGACATTCTATCCTTCACTTCTCCAGTTCAGGGGCACAAGAGGTACTGTTACCTGGGAGAAGGCAGGATTTGCCAGAGTGGACGTCTTCGCAACACTGGAGAATTACACTATCAATACCACAAAGAACGGATTCACCTGCGACTCGGCAAAACTAAGTCATAAAGGTTATTTTAAGGAACCTGTTTACGGAGTGCTGAGCGATCAGGCTGCCAGCATCATAAACAGGGAAAAAGCTACATTTCCGCATTTTGAGACCTATACCAGGAATTTCAGGATCCGGAACATCTTTAAAGACGTAGACTATGAGGGCGGCTTGTTATTCGAAGGAGCCAATGTTAAGGGAATGGGTGAAAGGACGATCCCGGCTACCATAAGATTTTTCAGAAATGATTCTCTCTTCATAAAAATTACCTCCAATGAGTTTGTCTTTTCAGCCAGCGGTCTGAGTGGCCAGGAAACAGCCGCAACCCTCTACCTTGAAAGAGACTCCATATTTCACACAAACCTGGGATTTTCATTTAATTCGGCCGCCAGGCAGGTTAACCTCTTCCGGACAAACAATCCGGTTTCGCCGAGCCCTTACTTCAACACTTTCCACAACCTTGACATGTATTTTGAAAGCCTGTCGTGGGATATGAACAGCACGAAGATCCTTATATCAAGGCCGCGGGGAGCAGCAATGGGTCAGGCTCTGTTCCAGTCCATCTCTTTCTTTAATGCTGACTATTTCCTCAGCCTGATGAATCTTGATAATTATCATCCGTTAACAAGATTAAAACAGTTTGCTGAATATTATTACTCCACAACTTTTCCGGTAAGTGAATTTGCAAAATGGGTGAACAAATCTGAAGATTATGTTACCGGGATGTGCATCGACATGGCTAACAAGGGATTCATATTCTATGACAGAGCCAATCGTGAGGTTACCCTCAAGGACAAGATAAAGGACTATATAGATTCCTATTCCGGCAAAATAGATTACGATGTACTTTCAATCTTCAGCGAAACAAAAGCGCCTGTCGATAATGCGGTACTCGATCTTAAGACGTACGGACTGACTGTAAACGGCGTAAAAAATGTATTTCTGAGCGATTCACAGAAAGTTGCAATATATCCCTATAACAGGCAGCTGACAATTCTCAAAAACAGAAGCTTTAAGTTCGACGGTGTGGTTCAGGCAGGCCTCTTCACAATATTCGGTCACAATTTTCAATTCAGCTATGATACGTTCAAGATCAGGCTGACTAATATAGATTCAATAAAAGTAGCTGTTGAGACGGATAAAGATGATGCTTACGGGAATCCCCTGATACGTGATGTTAACAGTATGATCCAGCTTTCAACCGGTGAACTCTATATTGACGACCCTAAAAATAAATCGGGTTTAAAAAGTCTTGCCCAATATCCAATAATAGATGCCACTGCATATTCATATATTTTCTATGACAGCATCCCCGGAATGGAAGGGATCTACAAACGAAAGGATTACTTTTTCAGGGTCAACCCCTTTTCGTTTGAGAACATAGACCACTATACAAAGGAGGATTTTAACCTCTCCGGTGAGTTTTTCGCGGGGAATATATTAAAGCCTATGAAGCAGTTTCTTACTGTTCAGGAGAACAATTCACTTGGCTTTAAGATGGATATCCCACAAGAAGGAGTTGATCTTTATGACGGCAAAGGGAGATTTTATGATTTCATAGAAATGTCGAACAGCGGACTTACAGGTAGCGGGACCCTTAAACACCTGTCGGCAACAACTGTATCGGATGATTTTAAATTTTATCCCGATTCAATGCTGACACAGGCTGCTACCTTCAATCTTTCAAATGACGGTTCGGGATTATATCCTGAATTGAAGAGTGAGGATGTAAGAATAAGATGGCTGCCCTGGGAAGATCAATGGCTGGCATATAATTCAGCCGGTAAGAATTTTGATATGTTCGAAAACAAGACCGCCCTCGACGGGAGCCTTAAACTCACATCCTCCCGGCTTAACGGGACCGGCATTTTAAACACTCCCGATTCAAGGATCAACTCCAACTCTTTTTCTTTTACCTCAAATTCCATAAGGGCCGATACTGCTGATTATAACCTGAAATCGCCTTCAACAAACGGTTATGCCTTTATTGCTGAAAATGCAAATCTGGATGTCAATTTTGACAGTAAGGTGAGCCGGTTCCATCTTAATACCGATTCTTCGGTGGTTAAGTTCCCCGAGATCCAGTATATATGTACAATGACGGATTTCGAGTATGATATGACCAACAGGATCCTGAACATGGAGCAAAAGGGAAAAACCGCATCTCCGGGGCTGATCCCTCCCGGTAAGTTGCTCGCCATCAACAGGAACGAAGTCTCCAGACCAACTTTTTTTGCCACTAACAGCCTGAGCGACACCATAGCTTTTACCTCACTGAAGGCAAAATACAATGTTGACAAGGAATCTATCGAAGCCGAAAATATCAGTTATATCCCTATTGCCGATGCCCTGATCCAGCCCGAAAACGGCAGGATAACAATCGACAGGAAGGCAAAAATACAGAGACTCAAAAATGCATTTATTGCAGTGAACAACCGCCATCTGCTTCATTCTGCAGACATCGATATTGAATCGACAAAGAGATATTCAGGCAGCGCTGTCTATGATTATGTTCAGGAGGATAATGAAAGGATGCCCATCAGCTTTCCGGAGATCACTGTCGACACACTGACAACAAGCGCCAGGGGATTCATTGCTCCCGAACAAAAATTCATGCTCAGTCCGGCCTTCACTTTTGCAGGTGATGTGTTTCTTTCCGCAGGAAAAAGCGAATTGTTGTTTACAGGTTCGGCAGGCATTTTACACGACTGCAGTGCAATTAAGAGCTACCCGGTAAAATTCAAGTCGCTCATTGATCCGAAAAATGTGATGATCCCGTTAACTGAAAAACCACGCGATTCGAATGATAACCTGGTGTTTTCCGGGTCATACATAAATATTGATTCGTCAATTGTTTATCCGGCTTTCCTGTCACAGCAGAAGGCGTGGACTGACGTCGGACTTGTAACTGCCGACGGGGTGCTCTATTACAACAAGGCAAAAGGGACTTATCAGATCTCCTCCGTTGAAAAGGTAGCCAACCCGGCCATGAACGGGAATATGGTCTCTCTTGCAAGGAATCTTTGCACACTCTCGGGTGAAGGGAATCTTAATCTCGGGGCAAACTTTGATCTGGTCAAGATGGCTGGCGCCGGAAGCTTTGTTCAGACAGCTGACTCAGGCATAATAGATATCAAGGCAATTCTTGCACTCGATTTCTATTTCTCAGCCGATGCACTAAAGCTTATGAGTGACGAGTTCAGAATGATGCCTACCCTCAAACCCGTTAATATGAATTCCGATTTCATAAACAAGGGTATGAATGATCTTCTTGGCACCAGCGCGGCAACTCAGCTTAAAACAGAAACCGACCTGTTCGGCCTGTCGGGTAATCTGCCAAGAGAGTATAACTATGAAATTCTTCTGAATGAGGTTAATCTCAGGTGGAACCCATCGACATCTTCATTCAGATCGAAAGGTAAGATCGGAATAGGATTTATAGGCAGCCAGCCAATGAATATTTATGTTGACGGATTTATTGAAATCCAGCGGAGAAGGACCGGCGATCTGATTGATATTTATCTGAAAGCTGATGAATCGACCTGGTATTATTTCTCATATTTCAAGGGTGTAATGATGGCACAGGCAGCAAATATTAATTTCAATACCCTTATAGCCAACCTGAAAACCAAAGACAGGAAGCATCCCGATTCATCACTCAGGGTACCATACACTTATATGATAGCTGTTGAAGACAGGCTCGGCAAATTTCTCAGACGCATGTCAGGAGATAATTTTGACGATTCTTCCCCTCTTGATGGCTTAATCAGGTGAATGTTAATAATTTCACAACATATCCAGTTGCAGATATTTTATGCCACCGAAATTAAGGGGTCGGTTGTGTCCTTGACCCGGTCGAGTCGGGACATTGTGTAAGGGTATTAAGGATGAAGAAGGGAAGTTCCGTAACGATTGTTGACGGAAAAGGTAATCTGTATGAAGGATTTATAAGCGATCCGGATCCCCATGCCTGCAAAATAACAATAACGGACATCAAAAAGGACTTTGAGAAAAGGGATTACAGGCTCCATATAGCAATTTCGCCATTAAAAAATTATGAAAGGTTTGAATGGTTTGTCGAGAAAAGCGTTGAAATAGGTATTGACGAGATCACACCGCTCCTGTGCAGGAATACAGAAAAGCCGGGAATAAAGGCTGACCGCATCAACAGTATTATTATTTCAGCCATGAAACAGTCGGTCAAAGCCTTCAGGCCGGTTCTGAACCAGCCGGTCACTTTTGAAGAATTTCAGTATCTTGATCTTCCCGGGACCAGGATGATCGCGCATTGCAGGAAAAGTGAAAGAAGCCGCGTTGACCAGGTCTGCGGAAAGGGTGAAGATGCTTTAATGCTTATAGGTCCGGAAGGAGATTTCACCGAAGAAGAGGTCTCCAGGGCCGTGAACAACGGGTATAAGCCTGTACACCTGGGGATGAGCAGGTTAAGAACAGAAACGGCAGGTATCTGTGCCTGCCATTCCATATATTTCATTAACCAGTGATTCTAATCAGCTGCCTTTTCTTCTTCCTGGTCTGTTCCCTTTTCATCAGCCCCCTCTTCCCCCTCCTCTACCGTTTTGGAAGTCCATCTGCCAGACCTGCGAAGAGCCTGATCGATAATATATTCGATCTGTCCGTTAGTGCTGCGGAATTCATCAGCAGCCCATTTCTCAACGGCTCTCAGCTTTCTGGGATTAATCCTTAGAACAAATGGCTTTTTATCGCTCATAATCAAGAATGTAAAGTTCCTGTATTTACTACCGGGGTAGCATCTTTATCGGAGCACAGGACAACCATAAGGTTGCTTACCATTGCAGCTTTCCGTTCCTCATCGAGTTCGACGATCTTCTTATCTGAAAGCTGTTCAAGAGCCATCTGCACCATTGATACTGCTCCCTCAACAATTTTGAATCTTGCCGCGACAACAGCGGTAGCCTGCTGACGCCTTAACATTGCATTTGCGATCTCCTCGGCATAAGCAATGTAATTGATTCTGGCTTCGATAACTTCAATCCCTGCAATTATCAACCTCTCACGTATCTCTCTTTCAAGTTCATCATTGACCTCTTCCCCTCCGCTGCGGAGGGTCATCACTGCTTCGTGATCCTCAAGATTGTCGTATGGATACAATCCTGCAAGTTTCCTCAGGGCAGCATCGCTCTGTACCAGGACAAAATGCTGGTAATCATCCACCTCAAATACAGCCTTATATGTTTCCGAAACCCGCCATACAAGTACGAATCCTATCTTAATCGGATTCCCCAGTTTGTCATTTACTTTGATCGGCTCACTGTCGAAATTACGGGCACGGAGGGATATTTTCCTCTTCAGGTAAAAAGGATTTACCCAGAAGAAACCATTGTCCCTTATTGTTCCGTTGTAAGCTCCGAAGAGGACCATTACGCATGATCCGTTAGGTTCCACAATTGTGAAGCCGATAAGTGTCAGCACGGTTAAAAGCGTCATAACAGCCCCCAGCCAGATAATGTCGTTGTTAAATGCGACAATGGTCCCGACCGATCAGCAATACCGCAGCCAGAGCAGCCAGATAACCTGAAACAGGTTGAACAGTAAATTCATTTTTCATAGCTTTATGATATTATTTTAATATCACAAATATATCATTTTAATTTTACATAAGCAAAAAAAAACGCAGGAAAAATTTCCTGCGTCCGTTGATTCTTTAATGTTTGCTCCTGACCCGCTTTATTAACCGGTCTGTAAGCTTTTTCCCCGGAACTGGTTTAACCTGTCTCAGGAGATCTATCACATCGTGAAATTGCGGGTAAAAACCCCAGGCATCGTCATAGATGTCTATTTCGTCAGTCGGAATTTCAGGATATGAAAGAAAAGGAGTAGAATTTGTTCCCATAGGCTTCTTCATATATTATTTATTAGAAAACGCCCGACGGGATCAAAAATTGTACTATTATCAGTTAAATGTGAGTGATATTTTTTTCTCTTCCATCATTTTCCTCATGTTAATGAGGGCATATCTCATGCGTGCCAAGTGCCGTATTAATGCTAACTTCCGTTATATCAGCAATTTCCTTGAAACTAAGGCCTGAGTAGTGTCTGAGGATAACAACTTCCCTCTGGTCGTCAGGGAGCTGACTGATCAGCATCCTGATATCCTTCTGGATTTGTTTCTTGATAAGATGATCTTCAATGTTTGATTCTGCAAACTTCCTGGAATTAAACAGATCTGATTCATAATCGTCGTTCGAAACAGTGTTGAGTTGTTTGATCCTGCGAAAATGGTCGATTATCAGGTTGTGGGCAATTCGCATGACCCAGGAAATAAATTTCCCGTTGTCGTAATACTTACCGGATTTAACAGACTGGATCACTTTCAGGAAAGTGTCCTGAAATAGATCTTCAACAAGTGCCTGATCGCGTATATAAAGGCTTATATAAGCGTAGACTTTGTTTTTGTGACGGTGGATTAGTGTTTCGAAGCAGGACTGCTCACCTTTTACAAACTTCTCGATAAGTTCGTAATCGGACATCATTTTCTTCATAGCTCTCTCTTTTTAAAGGTTTAAAGAGTAGAGTTGTTGAATAGGCAATCCAGGTTTTTGGTTAATAATGAGTACAAAGAAAAACAAATTTTTTTAATATGAAAGTATTACTTTTGATTTTTTACGAAAATTTTAAAAAAAAGTTTCAAAATCAGTTATGGAAGGGAATATTGAGATCAGGGGAGCAAGGGTTCATAATCTGAAAAATATAAGTCTCAGCATACCAAGAAACAGGTTTATTGTAATTACGGGAGTTTCAGGATCGGGGAAATCTTCTCTTGCTTTCGATACAATTTATGCCGAAGGGCAGAGAAGGTATGTTGAGAGTCTCTCATCGTATGCGCGTCAATTTCTGGGCAGGATGAATAAACCTGAAGTCGATTTTATAAACGGGATCCCTCCTGCCATTGCAATAGAACAGAAGGTAAATTCGCGGAATCCGCGGTCAACAGTCGGAACTTCAACAGAGATCTATGATTATCTGAGGCTTTTGTATGCGAGGATCGGCAGGACATTTTCACCTGTTTCGGGAAAAGAGGTTAAGCGTCACAGCGCCGACGACCTCGTCAACTACCTTACATCCCTGCCGGAAGGTACAAAAGTGGTTATAACCTCACCCGGGAGCATCCCTGAAACCATTAAAATGCAGGAATACTTTTCATTTCTTGTAAAACAGGGGTTCAACCGGCTGGAGGAAAACGGTGAACTGATCAGGATTGACGGCCCGGTTGATGAACACAAGTTCAGTCCCTGCCAGAAGGTTAATATTGTCATCGACCGGCTGGTGACCAGCAATGATTCAGATAACATGAGCCGGTCAGCCGATTCAGCCCAGACCGCTTTTCAAACGGGTAAAGGACATTGCCAGGCTGTTGTTTTTGGAGACAACGGGTTGACAAGAGAAAATTTCTCTGTCAAATTTGAAGAAGATGGAATTGAATTTGAAGAACCGTCAGAATACTTTTTCAGTTTTAACAATCCCATTGGTGCATGTCCGGTTTGTGAAGGATATGGAAAAATTATAGGTATAGATGAGAATCTTGTAATACCCGACCAGAATCTTTCTGTCTTTCAGGATGCCATTGCCTGCTGGAAAGGGGAATCGATGAAAAAATGGAAAGAGCGTCTGGTATCAAGCGCCGACCTGTTTGACTTCCCGGTACATAAACCGTACTATCAGCTTACCGATGAGCAGAAAGAGCTTATCTGGAAGGGGAACAGGTATTTTTACGGGCTGAACCGGTTCTTTGAACATCTCGAAGAAAAGAAATACAAGATCCAGTACAGGGTTCTGCTGAGCCGTTACCGGGGCAAGACGATCTGTCCGGAATGCAAAGGGAGCAGGCTGAGAAAAGAGACATCGTATGTAAAGGTATCGGGAAGGACAATACAGGAGCTTGTATCCCTTCCGGTAGGAAGGTTTTACTCACTTCTCGCGGATATTGAGCTGACGGAGGCGGAGGCAAAAATCGCGGAACGGCTTCTCAAAGAGATCAGCCAGAGGTTGAAATTCCTTATCGATGTGGGTCTCTCCTATCTTACTCTTAACCGGCTGTCATCATCCTTATCAGGGGGAGAATCACAGCGGATAAACCTTGCAACTTCGCTCGGAAGCAACCTGGTGGGATCGATGTATATTCTTGATGAACCGAGCATCGGCCTTCATCCGCGTGATACAAATCTTCTTGTAAAAGTTCTTAAGGAGCTCAGGGATCTTGGGAATTCGGTTCTTGTTGTTGAACATGAAGAGGAAATAATAAGGGCGGCCGATGAGATAATCGATATGGGCCCTGAAGCCGGACGGCTTGGCGGTGAAGTTGTATTCCAGGGGGGCACTGACTTTTCTGAAAATAACCGTTCTCTTAACGGCATCCTACCTTAGCGGCAGGATGGCGGTAAAAGTCCCTGCCATACGAAGAAAATGGCATAGTTTTATCGAGATAAAGGGAGCAAGGGAGAACAATCTTAAAAACATAGATGTAAAATTTCCTCTGCATACCATTACGGCTGTAACAGGGGTGAGCGGATCAGGCAAATCAAGCCTCGTCACCGATATTCTTTATAATGCCTTGTCGAACAGGATAAACGGGAACAACCTGAAACCGGGTCAGTTCCGTGAAATAACGGGTGATGTCTCAAGGCTAACCGGCATCGAGCTTGTTGATCAGAATCCCATCGGGAAATCGAGCCGGTCGAATCCGGTGACTTATATCAAGGCGTATGATGAGATAAGGAAGCTTTTTGCAGAGCAGCAGGCATCGGTACAGAATAATTTCAGAGCATCTCATTTCTCATTTAATATTGATGGCGGGAGATGCGAAGAGTGCCAGGGTGAAGGCATCATAAGGGTTGAGATGCAGTTTATGGCCGATGTTGAGCTGACCTGCGAAAGCTGTAAGGGCATGCGGTTCAAGAGGGAGATACTTGAGGTCAGATATCACGGTAAGAATATATATGACATGCTCGAGATGACAATTGATGAAGCCATTGAATTCTTTGAAAGTCACCCGGGGAAAAATGAAAAGAGAATTATTGAAAAGCTTAAGCCGCTTGCTGATGTCGGACTGGGTTATATCAAGATGGGGCAGTCATCGAGCACATTGTCAGGCGGGGAAAGCCAAAGGGTTAAGCTTGCATACTTTCTGAGCCAGGAAAAGGGATCGGGTCATATCCTGTTCATCTTTGACGAACCTACAACCGGGCTTCATTTTCATGATATCAACAAGCTGCTCAAATCAATCAATGCACTTGTGGATCATGGTCATTCCGTAATACTTATCGAACATAACCAGGAAGTTATTAAGTGCTGCCGACTGGGTTATAGATCTTGGTCCGGAGGGTGGAGAGGAAGGCGGATACGTGGTTTTTGAAGGTAAACCTGAGGATCTGGCAAAAAACAGGAAATCTTATACAGGGCATTTCCTGGCGCCGAAACTGAAAAAAAACACATAGGAACGTTGATGCAATTATTCCTATTGTTTTATTTTGAATCCGAACATAATTGAAACACACCCGCTTGCAGGAGTAACCTCCTGTTTTGTTGAGGTATTGACTTTCATAACTATGCGGAGCTGCTGGCTTGACTGAAGCTTAAAATCCCAGATGCCTGAAAAGTTTGAATCTTTGTTGGAATAAAGGACATTCTTATTTGCATCGAGAACCGTAATTTCAATACCCGGCAGCATTTCGTCACAGCATATTGCAAGACGGTATTCCATATCGGAATAGAAAGTTTTAAACAGTTCAGCCTCTTCACCTTCAACAAGAACTGCTGCGTGATAATTCCCGTCGTGGATGTAGGATCCAAGTTCAGGAAGACAGGTTTTTTTGGCAAAGGTCTTGCACTGGCCATTAACATTAAGGCCGGAAAAAATCAAAAATAGAACCAGTATTGAAAAAGTCCTGAATATTTTCATTATTATTTGATTTTGTTTTTATGTTATGATCGAATCAGCATGGTTGCGGCATCCTGAGCTTTTCAATCCGACATCGGCATACCATGCAGGTTAAATATGCTATTTGACGAAGCTGTTCCTTATCTCACCGACAACAGTTGCGAGCTCTTTAAATACTTCCGGGGTAAGATCTGCCTGCACTTCTGATTTCAGGACCGTGACATTGGTAGTCTTATCGTATTCGGGTCTGATTGGTGTTGTTTTCAGGGTTATCTTATCAAATACAGTCTTAACTCTGGCTACCTGTGCCAGAAGCTCATCTATGGCGGGATTTCCCTTGCTGTCTCCCAGAAGGTTGATAAGAATATCAACTGAAAGTTTCTGATCAATGATCCTTCCTACTAGTTTGTTACCATTGAAATCCTTCATATCGATAAGCTGGGTGGAGATGTAGAGGCCTTCCATCCATCCGCCTGTAAGAACGATGGCTGCAATTGCGGGCTGGCCATTATCCTCGAGATAGGAATTTGAATTAAGGTATGTCTGGGAAACAATATCCATTATAACCTCAGTGTCATGAATATTCTGTTCCAGTCTGTCGATATCTTCCTGCAGGATAGCATCAAGGATACCCAGACCGTCCGCCATCTTTTTTGCGGCATTCATGTAGTTGATTATAAGCTGTGTCTGATCGTACAGGCTGGCGAAACTCAGATCGCATGTATAAATACCAAGATTGAGCGCCATGCTCTTATTGGTATTGTAGTTTTTTGTGTTTTCGACAGGATTCAGAAGCTTGTCATCGAATAAAGCTCCGGCAGATTTAATGAGCATAGCAGATTCGAGTGGGGAAGGAAGAGTATAGAAGATGGTCTCTGCTTTCTTTATTTCATCATAAATAGCGGCATTATTCTTTGACACATCCAAAGAATCTGCTTCTTTTTTTGTGCCTTTACCGCCCGAATTGCAGCTTGAAAGAATTAATGCGAACAGAATTGTCATTGCCAGAACACGGTTGGTAGTTAGAAGAAGTTTATTCATTTTCGAGGTTTTTTTAAGATTCTCTGTGTAATCAGTGCTAAATTAGTACATTATTTTTATTTATCAATAACGCTAAAATCTAATAAATGGTATTTCTAACTTTGTAACAAATAATTACAAATGATCAGATCTGAAAAAAGACTTAAGGAGCTTGCTCTCGTTTTGGACAGGGATAATCCCCTGCAGATAGAGGATGCGATTGAAGTTCTAAGGAACACCCAGCCTTTCGAAGGCGCCATAGGTCTGTTGATCTCATACTTTAACAGAAGCGATAATTCGTCAATAAGGAAAGAGATTACAAATTTTATGAATGACCTTAAAGATCAGGCGGCATGCCGGGAGGTGATGGAGGAGATAAAGAAGAAGATACTTCCCGACACTCTCAGAATGTTAGTCTCATCGTGCTGGCAGTCGGGTCTGGATTATGCGGCTTTCTCAGCCGACTTTGCAGGCATATTTCTTTTTACGGAGGATTATATGACTGCAGTTGAATGTTTTACCGTAATCGAGTCGTCAGCCCAAAATTTGACGCGAAAAGAGAAAGATGAGATCATCAGAATTATAACGGAGGGCTCTGCCCTGAGGTCGGAGGAAATGACAGCCCTGGAAACTGAACTCATTTCCGTTTTAAAGTAAGAAGGGGGATTCGGTCCATAGCTGCATCTTAAGGAATGCCATGGCTTATAAATACAACTGTATACCACTGAGTTGCAATAGATTTTACATTTCCCCTCCTTTTCAAGGAGGGGTGGCCGGGACTAAACATTTTGAGGGGTTTACAATTTGTTTTCCCGGCCGGGGTGGTTAATCTATGTTTAAAGTCTATCCAATTGAAAAAAGGTAATAAGAAAGACTTGAATCAACCACCCCGGCCAGACGAATTTAGACTCTGCGTGAGATATGATTTCACCGTCTGGCCACCCCTCCTTCAAAAGGAGGGGAAACTTATTTAATTGTACTTCAGCTAATTAAATAATTATCATTCTAAAACTGATTCTTAGGATCGGCAATGGTTTAACCACCCGGCCGGTTATGGGTTTCGGTCGCCCGCTATTTATTCAAACGAGGAAAAATACTTCATGAACTGGGTTCTTTCAAATATCGCAGGTTCAGGGTAATTAAGATAGTTCAGCCTGCCTCTGAAATCGCCGATACTTTTGAAGTTGTTAGCTGCCATCCAGTCCGATATCTGCTTGTTCATAGTTTTGAGATACCCTATACCTTTATTATATAGTACTGAACAAACCTGAACGGTATTGGCTCCTGCAAGCAGATATTTTACGGCATCCTGACCGGAATGCACACCTGTGGAGGCTGAAATATCAAGCTTTATGTCCTGCGCGCTGGCCATTCCTATCCATCTGAGGACATGTCTTTTTTCACTTTCGTTGCTGAATATCGATGCAGGTATTACTTCCATCCTGTTAATGTCGATATCAGGTTCATAAAACCTGTTAAACATGACAACGCCTTCGATTCCCCTCATATAGAACTGGTCGAGCATATACAGGATATTGGAGAATCTGAATCCGATTTTCAGGGCAACCGGGATAGTAATTGTCTTTTTAAGATTTTCAATCAGGTCGAAATAGAGTTTTTCCGATTCAGCGGATGACTTCTTCCTGTCGACAGGCATAAAAAATACATTGATCTCGATTGCATCAGCGCCTGCATCCTCAATGTTTTTTGCAAATCCGGTCCATCCTTTTGAGGAATAGCAATTGATGCTCGGGATAACCGGAATGCTAAGGCTTTTCTTTGCATTCCTGATCAGATCAAGATAAGTATCAACCGAATTTGATTGTATATAATTTGCAATATAGTCATCTGCTTCCGGGAATCCCGGAGTTGAAGGGAATTGAATTGATATGATAATTTATCTGTTCCTCAAAAAGCGATTTCAGAACCACCGCCCCTGCCCCTGAATCCTCAGCTTCCCTGAGCTGGCCAATAGTTGAGGTGAGCCTGCTGCTGCTGACGATCAGCGGGCTTTGAAGAGTAAAACCCAGGTATTTTGCATAAGTTTTTCCATATTATCAATGGTTTCTTTGAATTGGATTTTACTTTCTTTCACCAAATATAAGACTTCCTATCCTTACTATTGTACTCCCCTCGCTCACCGCAATTTTATAATCACCCGACATTCCCATTGAGATCTCTTTGAAACTCAGGCTGTCTCTTAAAATAACTTTCTTTAAGTTCATGAAAGCAATCGCAAGATATCTGAACTCTTTTCGGATCTGTTCAGGCATCATCGGTGAATGTTGCCATTCCCATCACACCGCAAATTCTTATGAAGTTCATTTTCCGGAAATCTCAGAACCTGCAGCTTCATGAAGTTCCTCCATGCTGAAACCAAATTTTGTCTCTTCCTCTGCAATATGGATCTGCAGAAGACAGTCTATTACCCTGTGAATCTTAGAAGCTTCGGAGTTTATCTGTTTCATTAATTTAAAGGTATCAACAGATTCGATCATGCTGATAAAAGGCACGATATACTTTACTTTGTTTGATTGCAGATGGCCAATAAGATGCCATTCAATGTCAGCGGGAAGTGAATCTTTTTTGGAAAGCAGCTCCTGAACCCGGTTTTCGCCGAAGCATTTATGACCCGAATTATATGCTTCAAGAATAGTCTTCGGACAGGTTTTGTTTTTGATACGGCAACAAGTTTTACAGAAGCAGGCAACTGTTCTTTGAGTAATCTGATATTTGAAGCAATTTCAGCCATTTATAAGATTTTTCTCTGTGACTCTCGTGCTTCCTCAATGGATCTCTGTGTAACTTAAAATCAGAACTAAAAGAGAGGATCGCAGGGGGCCCGAGCTCTAAGTCGAGAAGATGAATTACGAGTCCGCTCCTCAGCTTGGGTTCAAACCAGGTTGTTTTTGGAGGCATTATATTTCCCGAATCCGCAATATTTATAAGCTGCTTCATCGAAACCGGATAAAGGGCAAATGCGACTTTCATCTCTCCGCTGTCGACCCTTCTCTTAAGCTCATCAAGTCCTCTGATGCCGCCAATGAAATCAATTCTTTTTGACCGTCTGAGATCCTGGATATCAAGAATCGGTTTAAGTACCTGCTCAGCGAGTATTGTAACATCAAGCACTCCTATCGGATCATTGTCGTTATAAGTACCTGGTTTTGCCGACAGGCTGTACCATTTACCTTCGATGTACATTGAAAAGTCATGCAGCTTTTCAGGCTTGTAGATCCGGGCGCCTTTCTCATTAACAACAAATCCCTTGGAGAGTCTTGAAAGAAACTCATCCACAGTAAGACCATTAAGGTCTTTCACGGTGCGGTTATAGTCCATGATCCTCAGCTGGTTGTCGGGGAAATGCACGGCTAAAAAATAATTGAACTCCTCGGTACCCTTATACCCGGGGCTCTTTTCCCGCTTCTCTTTGCCAACAAGCGCTGCCGCAGCGGTGCGATGATGACCGTCGGCAACATAGGTAAACGGAACTTTTTCTGCAAAAAGCTTTTCAATCAGTCTGTTTGTATCCTGGTTTTTTACTACCCAGAAATGATGTCCGATACCGTCGTCGGCGACAAAGTCATATTCCGGCTTCTCGCTAAGAACTATTGAGTTGACGATATCATCGATCTCTTTTACTGCCGGATAGGTGAAGAAAACAGGTTCAATATTTGCATTATTGACTCTGACATGGATCATGCGGTCCTGTTCTTTATCAGGCCTGGTAAGTTCATGTTTTTTTATGATCCCGTTCAGATAATCATCTACTGAAGCGCATCCGGCAATTCCATACTGTGTCCTGCCCTGCATGGTCTGGGCATAGATATAAAAATGAGGCTCCTGATCCTGTTTCAGCCAGCCTTTTTTCTGCCACAAAGCAAAATTATCAACTGATTTCTTATAAACTTCTTCAGAATGAACGTCCGTACCGGGAGGAAGATCGATCTCTGAACGTGTAATATGAAGAAGAGAACACTCCTTGCCCTTTGCCATTTTCATTGCCTCCTCAGTATTCATTACATCGTAAGGCAGGCATGCCAGATCCCTGGCAATATCATGGGGAGGTCTTAACCCCCTGAAAGGTTTGACAACAGCCATCTTATTTCTACTTATATTCCAAGTATTTTTATTTATTTCTGTCACTTTTGTTTATTAATCTGAATTTTTCGATTTCCGGTTTTGAAAAAGTCAATTATCTGATGGGCTGCCGCCACGCCTGCATTCATGTTTGCTTCTTCGGTCTGGGCTCCCATCTTTTTCGCCGTAAAAATAAATCTTCCCTTGTACTTTTCCTCAAAAACAGCTTTACAATCGGGTTCAATATCTGCAAGGTATCTGAAGTCGGGACGTTCTTCAAAAATTTTCAGACAGATCATCTTCGTTAATAATCTCCTTCCGGGCTGTATTGATAAGAACAGCATCATCAGGCATTCTTTTTAACAGGTCGTACCCTATGGATTTATCTGTTATGTCATTGGCAGGCAGATGAAGTGAAACATAACGGCATTTTGAATACAATTCTTCAGCCCTCCAGCACACCTTGACTCCTGAGGCTCTGATTACTTCGCCCGGTACAAAAGGATCGTAGGCATACGTATCCATGCCAAATCCCTTTGCAATTCCCGCAACAAATTTTCCGACATTTCCAAAAGCATGGACACCCATAGTCTTCCCCCTGAGTTCCGTATCCTGATTTACCGCTAAATCCCTGCCGTGCATGGTAGAGCATTAACTCAAACACCAAGTTCTGCGACTGCATTTGAATTCTGGCCGGGAGTATTCATTGCCACCACATTATGTGCGGTGCAGGCATCAAGATCCAGGTTATCATACCCGGCGCCTGCCCTTACTACTATTTTCAGTTTTGTGGCAACATCCAGAATTTCCGGATTAACAATATCGCTGCGTACAATCAAAGCATCGGCATCAGTTACGGCTGAAAGTAATTCAGAAGTACTCTTGTAGTTTTCAAGGAGACGAAATTTATAGCCTGCTGATTCAACAATCAGACGTATCTGTTTAACAGCCACGGGGGCAAACGCTTTTTCAGTTGCAACAAGTATCTTCATGATGCTGCTTCAAATTCCTTCATAGTGTCGACCAGCGCTTTAACACTCTCTGCCGGAAGGGCATTATATGTTGAAGCCCGGAAACCACCCACAGACCTGTGACCTTCAATACCAAGCATCCCTTTTGATTTTGCAAACTCGGCAAATGGTTTTTCAAGCTCTTTGTAACCATCGGCCATAACGAAACAGATATTCATAAGCGAACGGTCGTCCGGATCTTTGATCGTAGGAACAAAAAGCCTGTTCCTCTCAATTTCATCATAAAGCATTTTTGCCTTTTCAATATTTCTCTTCTGGATTGCCTTAACACCACCCAGATCCTTCAGCCAGTGCAGTGTCTGTTGTGCGGCAAATACTGGCAAAGACAGGCGGAGTGTTGAACATTGATTCTGCCTTGATATGCGTCCTGTAGTCGAGCATCGTCGGAATCGGACGTGTTACCTTACCCAGAACATCATCTTTAATGATGACCAATGTTACTCCTGCCGGAGCCAGATTTTTCTGTGCACCTGCATAAATAAGGGAGTATTTCGATACATCAACCGGACGGCTGAAAATATCGGATGACATGTCTGCCACAAGCGGAATCGTAACATCCGGATCTTTTTTCAGTTCGGTTCCATAAATTGTGTTGTTTGTTGTAATATGGAAATAGTCGGCATCGGAAGGAACGGTATAGTTCTTTGGAATAAAGTTGTAAAGCTTATCCTTTGAAGAGGCAACTTCAACAACTTCTCCGTATAATTTAGCCTCTTTCAGAGCCTTATTAGCCCATTCGCCCGTATTCAGGTATGCTGACTTTTTATTCATCATGTTCATCGGGACCATTGCAAACTGAAGACTGGCGCCACCCCCCAGAAAGATCACCTGGTATCCGGCCGGTATCTCAAGCAATTCCTTGACAAGGGCAATTGTATCGTTCATACATGCAACAAATTCCTTGCTGCGGTGCGAAATCTCCAGGACAGACAGGCCTGATCCGGCAAAATCCCTGATTCCTTCAATTGTTTTATCAATCGTGTACTGGGGAAGAATTGAAGGGCCTGCGTAAAAGTTGTGTTTTTTCATGATGAATATGTTTTAATTTTAAGTGTTAATGACATGTCTTGCAAAAGATAATCAAAAATTGATCGTATTGTTAATTATTTAACACATGATCAGATCAAACTGTAAAGAGCCATCGACAAGGATGCCATCCCGTATTAACGGAATTTTATCAGTAAAATCAGGAGTAAGGCAGAATTCGATGCAGTCATCAAGCCCCTTATCCCTCAGTCTTGAGCGTTGAGCGACCTTTTCAATGTATGTCATCATTTCGTCTTTTGCCATTGACCACAAGTCAACAGAAGCAAGTGTCGAATCGCATATTGTTGAATATAAAGATGTTTCCAGTAGCTTGCCTGCAATGGCCCCTGCACAGAGGGTATCTTCAAGGTTAAACCTGTTTTTCCAGCCGGCGCAAAACAGAATGACATTTTTGTCCCGGTCTGCAATCCATCTGACAAGCGAACTTAAATTAAGAAAGGAACCAATTACAATATTACCGGCATTCGAGGCCTGGTTAATAATCCCGGTTCCGTTGGTGGTGCTGTAGACAATAGTCTTTCCGGCAACTTTCTCACGGGTAAAATTGAAAGGTGAATTCCCGAAATCAGCAAAATCAAGGACATAACCGTCACGCTCGGCGGCCACAAGGTATCCTTTGCTTTTATAATTCCTTGCTTCCTCTATAGTTCCAACAGGGATAATTGAAGCTGCCCCGTTCTCAAAAGCAGTGCAAATTGCGGAAGTAGCCCTCAGGATATCGATAATTACAACTATTGAATCATAATGCCCTTCAGTTTCGTAAAGGGCAGGTGAGAAACAAGTTTCAAGCTTTCTTTTGATCATCCCTGTTTATTAGACAAATTAGTCCGTTTTATCTGCGTTAACCTGCCTGCCGGCAGGCAGGTCTGCGAAATCTGCGGGAAAACAAATTAATCCACTTTATCTGCGTTAACCTTCCTACCGGCAGGCAGGTCTGCAAAATCTGCGGAAAAAAATATCCTTAACTTTTATTATATATCGGCAGGTTAACCACCTTTGCTTTCAGATCTTTATTTCTTATCCGGATAAAAATCTCACTGTCAGGTTCCCAATAGCCTTTTGGAAGATAAGCCATTCCGATGCCCTGCTTCATCATAGGCGACATGGTTCCTGAGGTTACCTCCCCTATTACCACTCCCTTTGCATCCACAACCTCATAATGCTGCCGCGGGATACCCCGGTCGATCATTACGAAACCCTTCAGCCTTCTTGAAACACCCTCCTCCTTTTGCTTAAACAGCAGATCTTTATCAATAAAATCCTTGTAATCGGCAAATTTGGTGATCCATCCCAGTCCGGCTTCAATTGGTGAAGTCTGGTCGTTGATATCATTACCGTAGAGGCAATAGCCCATTTCAAGGCGTAATGTATCCCTTGCCCCCAGGCCTATAGGTTTGATATCAAATTCCTTCCCGGCTTCAAAGACAGCTTTCCACAGAGCCGGACCATCTTCATTCCTTACATAAATCTCACATCCTCCTGCTCCGGTATAACCGGTTGTTGAGAAGATGACATCTTTTATGCCGGCAAATTCAATTATTTTAAAGGTGTAGTATTCCATATCCTCAATGGTTGAGGCGGTAAGCTTCTGCATTGCCCTTAATGCCAGCGGACCCTGAACAGCCAGCTGGGCAATTTCATCTGAAACGTTTATAAGATCGCGGCCTGTGATAACCCCGAATTTACGGGCGTTCAAAACACACCAGTTCCAGTCTTTTTCAATATTTGCCGCATTTACAACAAGCAGGTATTTTTCGTTGTTGAACCTGTAAACAAGGAGATCATCGACGATACCACCTTTGCTGTTTGGGAAACATGAGTACTGGATTTTCCCGTCAACCAGTGCGGATACATCATTTGAAGTTATATACTGAAGGTAATTAAGCGCTGACGGGCCGGTAACCCAGAATTCACCCATATGAGAAACGTCGAAGACGCCAACACCCTCACGCACTGTTATATGCTCCATTGTTATACCGGTATACTCAACCGGCATGTTGTAGCCGGCAAAAGGAACCATTTTGGCTCCTGCTTCCTCGTGGAATTTTGTAAAAGCTGTGTTCTTCATCAATTATATGGCTTCAACCTGGTCTGCAAAGAACCCAAAGTTTTTTGTCTTTAAGTCTGATTATTGTCAGAGTTCAGGTAAATTCTGATTTCCAGATTATTTTAACTGCATAAAATTAGAATATATTTCCCTATTACAAAAGAATTGGTTTTAACAAGTTATTTATAGCCAGACAGGAGAATAAAATTTTACTATATTTGTTAGACACTAAGTACCTTGTGTATAGAAAAGGACCAACCTATTCACTATGGATTATAAATTCATAAAGACAGACTACCTTGAAATGGTTGCAAGTGGAGATAATGAACTTGTTAAGGAGCTGGTAATAATGTTCAGGGAGCAGGTAACAGAGATGTATTCTGAGATGAAAACACATCTTACAAATAAGGATTATCAGGCCCTGGGTCTTCTGGCTCATAAAGCAAAAACCTCTGTTGCAATCATGGGAATGGATGATCTTGCTGAAATACTTAAAAACTTCGAACTTCAGGCAAAAGAGGGAAAGGATCCGCAGGAATATGAATCGTATATCGACAGGTTTGGAGATGACACTAAATCGGCATTGGTTGAGCTTGATACTCTGATTAATAAATTATAAAACCCGGCTGAAATGATCAATATTGAAAGAAGAGGCAAGATTGACATCATTACTTTCACGGTCAACAAGATAAATGCTACTACAATTGATGAGATAAAGGAAGGTGTAACGAAGGCGTTCGAAAATCCCAACTCCAAAGTCATTATTGACCTGAAAGGTGTTGAATATATCGACAGTTCAGGCTTTGCCTGGTTCCTCTCGCTTCACAAGGCTGCCAAGAACAATTTTGGCATGTTAAAATTTGCTAATCCCGAGCCCAGGGCAACAGAGCTTTTCCATACCCTTCACCTTCACACCGTCTTTGAGATTTTTGATGATCTGGAAGCGTGTATACGGTCATTCAGATAAAGAAATCCGTAAACTGGACCGAAGAACCCACCCCCGACCCCTCCGAGGAGGGGAGCCGAAGAGAAAAATCCAACTCTCAGAATAACTCTTTTAATTTATTTAATCGCCTTTCTTACTTGTAAACCGGAGGTGGTCCTTTTCCACATCTATTAATACAGTCTCTTCCCTGAGGATCTTACCTGCAATTATCTCTTTTGACAACTCATTAACTATTGCCTTCTGTATAAGTCTTTTTACCGGACGTGCACCCGACTGGGGATCATACCCCTGATTTGCCAGCCAGTCGATCGCCTCCTCAGAAACTTCAAGCTGCATATCGTTATTCTCAAGCATCTTCTTCAGGTTATCGAGCTGAATTCTGACTATTTCCCTTATCTGATTGAGGTCTAACGGTCTGAACATAACGATTTCATCCACCCTGTTAAGAAATTCAGGTCTTAATGATCTTCTCAGCAGCATGAATATGTCTTTCCTCAGCTGTTCAGTCTCTGCTTCAGGCATGTTATTCTTCCATTTTTCCATCCTGTCCCTGATAATGTCAGAGCCAAGGTTGGAGGTCATTATTATAATAACATTCCTGAAGTTGACGGTTCGTCCCTTGTTATCGGTAAGCCGGCCGTCATCAAGCACCTGGAGAAGCAGGTTAAAAAGATCGGGGTGTGCCTTTTCAATTTCATCAAGCAGAACGACTGAATATGGTTTATGCCTTACAGCCTCAGTCAGCTGACCACCCTCCTCATATCCGATATATCCCGGAGGGGCGCCTATAAGTCTGGATACAGAATGTCTCTCCTGGTACTCCGACATATCGATACGGGTCAGGAGGTTTTCATCATTGAACAGGAATCCGGCAAGAGCCTTGGCAAGCTCAGTTTTCCCAACGCCTGTTGAGCCGATGAAGATAAAGGAGCCTACCGGCTTTTTCTGATCCTGAAGTCCTGCCCTGGATCTCCTCACTGCATCAGCCACTGCGCTGATTGCCTCATCCTGTCCCACAACCCTCTTGTGAAGCTCATCTTCCAGCCTGAGGAGTTTCTCTTTTTCGCTTTCAAGCATCCTCGTCACCGGAATGCCTGTCCACCTTGAAACAATTTCTGCAATTTCTTCCGATCTCACCTCTTCCTGCACCAATGACCCCTTGCTCCTTTTCTTTTCAATTTTATCCTTCAGTCCGGAAATCTCTTTTTCCATCTCTATTATTTTTCCATAACGGATTTCGGCAACCTTACCATAATCCCCCTTTCGTTCAGCTTCATCGGCTTCAAACCTCAGGGTTTCAACCTGTTCCTTTTTATCCTGAACATTTTCTATCATCTCCTTCTCTGATTTCCAGGCAGCCATCAGCTCATCTTTTTTTGACTGCAGATCAGCAAGCTCTTTTGAGATCTGCTGTTCCTTAATGGTATCCCCATCCCTGCGGATAGCTTCCCTCTCAATTTCCAGGCGTGTTATTGCACGGGTGGTTTCGTCAATCTCTTCGGGAACTGAATTCATTTCCAGACGCAATCGTGAAGCAGCCTCATCAATCAGGTCAATCGCCTTATCAGGCAGGAAGCGATCGGTAATGTAACGTGTTGAAAGATCAACGGCTGCAATTATTGCTTCATCCCTGATTATAACCTTGTGATGGGTTTCATATTTCTCACGCACTCCCCTCAGGATGGAGATTGAGTCTTCCCTTCCCGGTTCATCAACTATCACGACCTGAAATCTTCGTTCCAAGGGCTTTATCCTTTTCGAAATACTTCTGGTATTCATTAATTGTTGTTGCTCCTATAGCCCGAAGTTCGCCACGGGCAAGAGCAGGCTTAAGTATGTTGGCTGCATCCATGGCTCCCTCCGATTTACCGGCGCCGACAAGGGTATGAATCTCATCTATAAAAAGAATAATCTCACCATCTGATGCAATAACCTCATTCACAACCGATTTAAGTCTTTCTTCAAACTCGCCTTTATATTTTGCTCCCGCAATGAGGGCGCCCATATCGAGCGAATAAATGGTTTTCGATTTAAGGTCCTCCGGCACATCGCCCCTTACTATGCGGTGTGCAATACCTTCTGCGATAGCTGTCTTTCCCACTCCCGGCTCCCCAATCATTATAGGATTGTTTTTTGTCCTCCGTGTGAGGATCTGAAGTATACGCCGTATCTCATCATCCCTCCCTACAACGGGATCAAGCTTACCGGACCTTGCACGTTCATTCAGGTTTATGGCATACCGGTTAAGGGAATTAAATGACTCTTCCGATGTCGGATTTTCGACAGTTGCACCTTTTCTCAATTCGCTTACAGCCGCCCTGAGGTCTTTCATTGTAACTCCGTAGTCCTTAAGGATCTGGGATGCTTCATCAGAAGTGTCAAGGATGCCCATCAGAATATGCTCGGTGGTGACAAATTTGTCTTTCATCTTTGAGGCGTTGTCATTGGCTTTACGAATGGCTTCTGTAGCGCCTGCTGAAAGGTAGGTTTCACCCCCCGTTACTCTTGGATAAGTGTCAATCAGCTTCTCAACGTCTGTCAAAACAACATTGGTGCTGACACCCATCTTTCCCAGCAGCCATTCGGTTGTATTTTCAGCCTCGCTCAGAACTCCATGAAGTAAATGGGCACACTCGACTGCCTGCTGTCCTTTTGCACTGGCAATATTAAATGCCTGCTGGACTGATTCCTGGGCTTTAAGGGTGAAGTTATTCAGATTCATGTCTATGTCATTTGTTTCAAGATACAACAATTTTACTGCCAGCTGAATTATTTGTCGTTTTGGCATCATTCCGGGGGGATTGGATGTCAATATGGCTGCTCCCCTCCTGGGAGGGGCCGGGGGTGGGTTTGTCTTCCTGACTTGAAAAAAACCGTACCAAATCCTTCAGCGAGGGGAATATAAGAATTGAACCCACCCCCAACCCCTCCGGAGGAGGGGAGCCGAAGAGAAGAACCCTTCCCTCAGGATATTCTTATTGACAAAAAAGGAAAAATATATAACAGATGGTCGGGTCGAAAAAGAAATTATGTTCCTATGATTCCGTATCAGGTGAAGGACTTTGCGTTTAAATAAAACGGTATCTTTAAAGAAAAAAAGCCGAATGAGCAAACTTCTCTGGAAACCCGGAACAATGATCTATCCGTTACCCGCTGTAATGGTTAGCTGCGGCGCCACACCGGAAGAATATAACATACTTACCATAAGCTGGACAGGAACGATCTGCACCGATCCTCCCATGTGTTATATTTCAGTCAGACCGTCAAGGCATTCTTACGGGATCATAAAGAAAAACGGCGATTTCGTTATAAACCTGACGACAAAAAAGCTGGCCTTTGCAACTGACTGGTGCGGTGTTAAATCAGGAGCTGAGCATAATAAATTCAAAGAGATGGAACTTACTCCTGTTGCCGCGACAAAAGTTAAGGCGCCAATGATAATGGAATCGCCTGTAAATATAGAGTGTGTTGTAAAGGAGATAAAAGAACTGGGAACTCATCACATGTTCATTTCAGAAGTAGTAGCTGTAAATGCGGAAAAAGAACTGTTTGATGAAAAGACAGGCGTTTTCAGGTTATTTGACGCTAATCCTATATGCTACTCTCACGGCAAATATTTTGAAACCGGCAATTTAATAGGGAAATTCGGGTTCTCTGTTGAAAAGAAGAATGCCAGGAACAGGAAAAAATAGTACCTGATTGTTGAAAACTTGCATTATTTAGTTACTATCAAATACTTAAATTCAGCTGTTAATAACTTAACAGAACTCCTGGAGAAATACCGGTATTGAAATTAGTCTGAAAAGGTCTGTAGACCAGCCTTGTGAATGTCTTTCGCCAGTTGTGACTGTTGTAACTGATTATTTGCGATGAGTGAGCGGATTCTTGAAACACTGATGCAGTTGTTTGCGTTAATTGCTGAACCTCAGCAGTATGATGCAGATAAGAAAGGTGTTGTGGAAGCATTTCTCAGCCGGTTACTGGATCAGGAACTTGTAAAGAAATACCTTGCCCTTTATAATGATTCCTATGAACAGGCAAAGGAGAAGCTTGAAAAAAGCACTCCCGAAAGACGCGAAGGCGCTATCGCAATAAGGATAACAAAACTTTGCAAGGAGATCAATGATCAGGGACAGCTCGATCAGGAACAAAGGATCGTTGTTGTAATTCAGGCTCTTGAATTCTGCAAGACAGGGAAAGAAGCGGCAAGTCCCCTCGAATTGGGTTTCATAGCTACTTTAGCCGATGGTTTGAATATTTCAGCTGAAGAATATGACACTATTGAGAAATTCGTTCTGAATCCTTTCACTCAGATCCCGTCTTCACCGAATATCCTTATAATAAACGGAGAAAAATCAAAAGCTGATTCTGAGGCAAAATTCGTCAGAAAGGAACTACTTAAAGGTCAGATCTGGGTTCTTTTTGTCTCATCGGTGAACATGTATTTCATGAAGTTCATCAGGTCGGGTGAACTCACAATGAATGGTCAGCTGCTCCAGGAGAATAAAGTTTACCCTATCAGCCAGGGCTCTTCCATTAAGGGTTACAATATTTCTCCGGTTTATTTCTGGGACATAACGATGCAATTCCTGAAGGAAGAGTTCCGGTCATCACGCGTGGTTTATGAAGTTAACAACCTCGAATACAGGTTCAAGACCGGGGAAGTAGGTATTCATCACATGACCTTCAGGGGTGAATCGGGCAGGATGATTGGAATTATGGGAGCCAGCGGAGCCGGTAAATCAACACTGCTGAGCGTTCTGAACGGGATCAATCCTCCGCATGATGGTGAAGTTATAATAAATGGCATCAGCATCCACAAGGAGAAGGAGAAGATTAAAGGCCTTATCGGATACGTATCACAGGATGATCTTCTGATTGAGGAGCTTACAGTTTTTGACAACCTCTATTACAATGCCAGGCTCTGTTTCGGCAACCTGACTGAGGAGGAGATTGTGGGCAGGGTTGAGAGTGTCCTTAAGAACCTGGGACTTTACGAAATAAGGAACATGAAAGTCGGATCGCCCCTTAATAAAAAGATAAGCGGCGGTCAGAGAAAGAGGCTCAATATTTCGCTTGAACTCATCAGGGAACCTGCAATCCTTTTCCTCGACGAGCCTACATCAGGTTTGTCTTCAAGGGATTCTGAAAACATACTGGACCTGTTGAAAGAGCTGTCGCGGAAAGGCAAGCTTCTGTTCATTGTAATCCACCAGCCCTCCTCCGACATTTTCAAAATGTTCGACAGGCTCATCATTCTTGATACGGGCGGATTCATGATCTATAACGGGAATCCTGTCGACTCGATTGAGTACTTTAAACGGAGGATTGGCCAGGCTAACTACAGTGAAAGTGAGTGTTATGCCTGTGGTAATGTCAATCCCGAACAGATCTTCAATATAGTTGAAACAAGGGTGTTCAATGAAAGCGGGGAACCAACCGAAACCCGCAGAATATCGCCTGCAGAGTGGCGGAGACTTTATGAAGTCCAAAGGAAACCAGACAAACCGGAAACGGCAGGTCCTCTGCCGGAAATCAATTTTAAAACTCCCGGTAAGTTCAGGCAGTTTGTGGTTTATATTCAGCGGGATGTACTGTCAAAAATTGCGGATCTGCAGTACCTGCTTATTACTCTTCTTGAGGCTCCGGTCCTTGCATTTTTCCTTGCCTTTCTCATAAGATACTTTGATGAGAGCGCTAAAAATCCCAGGTATTACCTTATTGATAACAGCAACCTGCCTGTTTACATTTTCATGTCAGTTATTGTTGCCATCTTCATGGGGTTGACAGTAAGTGCGGAGGAAATCATCAAAGACAGGAAAATTCTTAAGACGGGAAACCTTCCTTAACCTGAGCTGGAACAGCTATCTCATGTCAAAAGTTTTTGTCCAGTTTGGAATTTCGGCAATCCAGGCACTTACCTTTGTAGTGATCGGCAACGCTATCACCGGTATCAGAGGAATGACATTCCAGTACTGGCTGGTGCTTTTCTCATGCTGGGCTTCAGCAAATATGCTTGGGCTGGTCATTTCCGACAGTTTTAAAACAGTTGTTACAATTTATATTCTTATCCCTTTCCTTGTAATTCCCCAGATCATCCTGAGCGGAGTCCTTGTCAAGTTCGAGAAACTGAATCCAAATATTTCTTCACCGGTAACGATACCTTTCTACGGGGAGATGATAACAGCAAGATGGGGTTATGAAGCGCTGGCTGTCAAACAGTTCATTGACAACAAATATGAACGGAATTTCTACGTATTCGACAAGTCGATGAGCGAGGCAAGATTTAAAAAGGACTATTGGAACTCAAAGCTAAAGGGGAACCTTGATAAAATAATGATCGACCTTCAGAAGGGATCAAGGGATGATGATTTTGATGATGATCTTTTGCTTGTTTCGAATGAAATAGAAAAAGAGATGGCTCTGCTTCCGGGAAATAAAATTTGAAAAAGCCGCGGAGCTGACTCCCGAAAAGATAACTCCTGAAATAGTAACAGGCTGCACTGGAATATATTGAGTCAGTCCGCAGGTACTATGTCAGGAAATACAATGTCGCCAACAGCCAGCGCGACGAATCTGATTACAAGGCTGGAATCTGAAAATAAGGCTGCATTCCAGGAGCTTAAAGAACAACTATTTCAACCTCTCGCTGGAAGAGTCAGTCACTGCAAAGAATGACACCCAGAAAACAATTGACTATAAAGGGGAATTGGTTCAGAAACTGGATCCAATATATCTGGATCCCGGAAACAAATTCATCAAAGCTCATTTCTACTCGCCGACAAAACAGGTTTTTGGCATGGTATGCAGGCACTTTTATAATTAATGTCCTTGTTATCTGGAGTATGACTCTGCTTCTATATCTGATTCTATATTTCAGGGTACTTAAGAAAATTCTGAGCTCTGGGTGAAAAGCTTATAGGGAAGAAGACAAAAGGAACTGACAGGGAACTTATATAAGACAAGAGGCCGCCTCAGGAGAGACAGCCTCTTTAGTAAGGTAATTTAAACCAATCATTTAAGACAAGCCAACGAGGGAGATTTAATCTGTAATCTCGATCATCTTAAAAGGCACCCTGATTATTGATTCATAATCTTCTCCTGCCTCAAGCATATCTTCATCATCTTCCTCATAATACCAGTTAACTTCAACATCGTTTTTAGCCTTATGTATGGCTTCGAGCTTCTTGAATACGTCAAGGATACACTTGGAAGAACTGGTGTTGAAGTACTCCAGCTTGATATTCACAACTGTCTTGCCAAGCGGAGATTCCTTATAGCTGTCGAGCCAGTCAACTAATGGTTTATAAAATTCTACAGAGTTTTCGGGTATTGAACGTCCTTTTATTTCAAAGACACCCTCTGTGGCATCAAATTTAATTGTCGGGGTCTTTGGTGTTCCTTCAATAATGATCGGTTCCATATTTGCTTTTTTTAGGTTTGTTTCAGTCTGATTAGTTAATTTATCTCACCCACCAGTATGTTGAGGTAGAAAAATGAGCATTTATCATTATACTCCTTAAAAGTATATTCAAGCTTATTACCTGTTTTCCGTGCAATATCAACAAGACCCAGGCCACCGCCGCCTTTCGAGGATATTCTCTGATGGTTGAGAATAAATTTGTAAAGTTCAGTTATCTCCTCGTGACTGGATCTGTTTATCCTCTTTATTTTTTCCTCAAGTTTCTCAACGTGCTCGGAACGGATGAAATTCCCGGTAACAATTTTATAACCACCATTAACTTTGTTGATCGCAAGCAACCCGTATTTATCATAGGTCTGATCCTCAAAATCCTCCGGGACTTTGTCAACATGATGATAAAGATTCTGAAGACTTTCAACAAGAACGTTGTAGACTCTTTTTCTGAGCTTTGATTGTTCGTTTTCCCTTAACGAGCTTTTCCTCGACGGTATCAAGGACTTTGTTGATTATATCCGAATCGATATTACCCTTGTAATAAACGATACTATTTCCGTTTAAGAGACCGGAGAAATAACTTTCAACATCAAAGCCCATTAAGCTTCATTTTTATGACTGCAATAATAATACGGTAACAAATATATAAAAAATCTAACCATTTGTTTTTCGATGATTTTATAATTGCCCCAACATTTTGATCAAAAATACCCGGAAGATGATGAATGTAAGTTTAGACCAGACTTATTCTATAATCCACGATTTTTCTTTGATCCCTCATAAAGCTCATATTTCACCAGGAGACATTCAAGCGATCCGTTATACAGGGTTAGTTTTTGCCTGTGTTTCAAGCCTACCTTTTTCAAAGCTTCTTTATCGGAGGTTATCAGGAAAGCTTTATAACCAGGGAAATTATGCTTTAACGTCGTGCCGATCATGCCATACAGGTTTTCGGATTCAGGTTGCTTCATACGCTCACCGTAAGGAGGATTCATTATTATGTAACCGTTGTCGTGTGTCCTCTTAAGGTTACTGAAATCCTGCTGTTCCACGGATATAATATCAGAAAGACCTGCAGATTCTATATTATCCTTTGCAAAAGAAACCGCACTTTTATCTATATCGCTGCAACTGATCCTGATATCGGTTTTATTTATTCCCGCTTCGGATTCTTCTTTTATTTTGATAAAGAGATCCTCATCGTAATCCATCCATCTCTGAAAACCAAAATAACTCCTGAACTTTCCGGGAGGAATTCCGGAGGCAATCAGTGCAGCTTCAACAGGAATTGTACCCGAACCACACATTGGATCCAACAGCGGTATGGTCCTGTCCCATCCTGACAGTAAAACAATCCCTGCAGCGAGAACTTCATTAATCGGAGCCAGACCCTGTTCCCTGCGGTATCCTCTTTTATAAAGTGGAATTACTGACGAATCGACACTGACAGTAACCTGGTCATTACTAATGTGGAGATTGAAAAGGATATCAGGATTGGTAGTGCCAACGGAGGGGCGCCTTCCGGTTTTTTGGCTGAACCGGTCGGCGATGGCATCCTTGAGAAGCAATCCGGCATAACCTGTATGATTAAATACCGGTGAATGAACCACAGGAACCACCGAAAATGTCATGTCCGTATCGAGGTACTTTTCCCAGGCTATCTTCAGGCTGTTTCTGTAAAGATCGTCTGAAGACCTGATCCGGAATTCAGCAATCTCCATCAGTACCGACATTGCAGTCCTGGCACAGTAATTCACCTTATACAAAATGGCGGGATCACCCTCAAAAATTACAGCACGGTTTGCCGGTTTTGCATCCTGTATACCAAGACCTTTCAGCTCGGCCGCAAGGATATTTTCAAGGCCGAAAAGGGTTTTTGCGATTAATCTCATTTAAAAATCTCCAGATCAGGATTTCAGTAACCAAGAATTTTATTATATACTGTCTTTTCAGAAATTACCTGCAATGCTTTTTCAACAACTGGATCACCTTCATTAAGAATCTGCCAGTATTCATTTGTCTTCCAGATATTTGAGGCAACAAGAGCCCTCAACGACCTCAATATTTCCTCCCTTGAAATTAAAAACTCCGGATCATTGTATTTCACACCACTGTCTTCACCCTTTTTTATAAAACCTGCAATATCTTCGGCTGAGAAACTGAAATTCTCCTTATAATCTTTAAATGTTTTAAACTCGGAGATAAGCTTGTCCCTGTTTTTATCAGCGTATTCCAGGGTGAAAGAACTAATTATCCCCCTCCTTACAAGATTTCTGTAGTAATCTGAGTAATTGGAAGTATCGGCAGGAACAAAAAGATCGGGCATAATTCCTCCTCCGCCATATACTGTCCGCTTGTTCACGATAGTTCTGAATTTCAGTGAATCAGGAAAATGAACACTGTCGGCAGATATCATTTCGCCATCGGTATACCTCTTGTAGAAGTTGGCAAGATATTTATCATAACCTTCATTATAAGGGCTTTGAATTAACCTGCCGGTAGGTGTAAAGTACCTTGCAATTGTAAGCCTGATCATCGAACCGTCGGGAAGATAGTAGCCATTCTGAACGAGTCCCTTGCCGAAAGTACGACGTCCGACAATTATACCCCTGTCCCAGTCCTGTATTGCGCCGGCAAGAATTTCACTTGCAGAGGCAGATCCTTCATCTGTCAGTATAGCTACCCTTGCATTGGCCAGTATTCCTGCTCCGGTGGATGTGAAGTCCTGTCTTGGAGTTTTACGACCGCTAAGATAAACCAGCAATTTTTTATCGGGGAAGAAATTATCTGCCACGTCGGTAGCTGCGATCATATAACCGCCGCCATTTGAGCGGAGATCGAGAATCAGGTTTTTCATGTTGTTCTTCTGCAATTGCATAACAGCACCTGAAAACTCCTTATCAGTAGTTGCGGCAAACTTGTTAAGTTTAATATAACCAGTCTCTTTATCAAGCATGTAGGCTGCATCAAGGCTGTTTATCGGAATTTTATCCCTGACAATTGTAAAATCAAGGACATCCTTTTCCCCCTTTCTGAATATGCTCAGATTAACTTTGGTTCCTTTCATTCCCAGGAGCCTTGTCCGTACGCCGGTGGTCGAAATTCCGATTCCTGTCACTTTCTCTCCGTTAATAGTGATTATCCTGTCGCCTGAATGGATGCCAACTTTTTCAGACGGTCCTCCCGATATCGGGTCAATGACTATAATGGTATCGCGCAGAAGGTTAAACTGGATACCTATTCCTTCAAAATTGCCATTCAGCGGCTCATTCATTTCCTTCACATCTTTTGCCGAGATGTAAACAGAGTGAGGATCGAGGCTTTTAAGCAATTCAACAAGCGTTTTTTCAGTTACTTTGTTAATATCTGTTGTATCGACATAAAAATTATCAATCAGGCTCAATGCCCTTCCGACTTTAGCAGTGTTTTCGCTAACTTCCTGAGATAAAACCGATTGACTTAGAAATATGAATGCTACAAATCCTATAATTAAAACATATTTTTCTGATTTTCATATAAACTCCATTTCTTTTCTGTGGACTGCTTCTTCTCCTGTACTTTGTGAAATAAAAAAGATTTAACAACTTACATTATACATCGGGAGAAACAGTGTTGCACAGATCGCGTAAATATTAATCTTATATCATATTAAAAACAACTTCTTAAGCTAAATGTTGCTTTAGTTGGAAATTATTCCCATTCAATGGTTGATGGCGGTTTTGAACTGATATCATAAACCACCCTGTTGATTCCTTTGACCTTATTTATTATCTCATTTGAGATAAGTCCAAGAAAATCATACGGCAGTTTTGACCAGTCTGCAGTCATCCCGTCTGTAGAGACCACAGCTCTCAGGACAACGGCATTTTCGTATGTTCTTTCATCGCCCATAACCCCTACAGATTTCACAGGCAGGAGTATTACCCCGGCCTGCCACACGGAATCGTACAAACCGTGTTTTTTAAGGCCATCAATGAATATCTGATCAGCATCCTTCAATATTTCAAGCTGCCCTCTTGTGATTTTACCAAGCAGCCTTATTGCCAGACCCGGACCTGGGAAAGGATGTCTCTTTAAAATAATATCGGGTAATCCAAGCGCCTGTCCGACTTTTCTGACTTCATCCTTAAAAAGAAGCCGTAACGGTTCAATAACTTTAAGATGCATTTTTTCTGGGAGTCCGCCTACGTTATGGTGCGATTTTATAGTTGCTGAAGGACCATTAACCGAAACAGATTCAATTACATCCGGATAAATGGTTCCCTGGGCTAACCATTTTACATCTTTAACTTTGCTTGCCTCCTCATCAAAGACATCAACAAACACCCTGCCAATTATCTTCCTTTTTTTCTCAGGATCGCTCACACCTTCAAGATTATCGAGAAACCTGTCGCTGGCCTTAACTCCAATGACATTAAGTCCCAGACCCTCGTATGACTCTATAACTTTATCGTATTCTCCTTTCCTCAGGAGACCGTTATCAATAAAAATACACGTCAGATTCGGTCCGATAGCCCTGTGCAGCAGCATTGATGCCACTGAGGAATCAACACCTCCCGAAAGACCGAGAATAACCCTGTCATTACCAATTCTGTTCTTCAGATCATTTACCGTCGATTCAACAAACGAAACAGGTGTCCAATTCTGAGAACAGCCGCAGATATCGACAACAAAGTTTTTGAGCATCTGAAGCCCCTCGGTTGTATGATAGACTTCCGGATGGAACTGGATTCCCCAGGTTTTTTCATTGATTATTCTGAAAGCTCCTGCTTTTACAGCAGCTGTCGAACCCGTAATTTCATAACCATCAGGGATCCTTTCGATTGTGTCTCCGTGTGACATCCAGATCTGGGTTCCCTGCTTAATATCTCTAAAAAAGGGATCAGTGTGATCAAGATGCACAAGATTAGCTCTTCCATATTCCCTTGTTGCGGAAGGGAGAACTTCGCCGCCATAGCTTTGTACAAGAAGCTGAGCACCATAGCAAACTCCCAGGAGAGGTATTGTCCCTTTGATTGCTGACAGATCGGGTTTTGGGGAATTCGCATCACGGACCGAAAATGGACTTCCGGACAGGATTACACCTTTGACAGTTTTATCAGGAGCAGGGAAATGGTTAAAGGGATGAATTTCACAATAAACATTTATCTCCCGTATTCTTCTGGCTATCAGCTGTGTATATTGAGATCCAAAATCAAGGATCAGTATTTTCTCCTGCACTTTTATTTAATCAATTAATGGCTTCAGAGTGTCGGAAAATTCTCCCGGATTCTGAGCTGTTAAAAACCTCCATTATTTATCACCCCTGAATTCCAACCAGGTATTTTTCCGGATCTGTTCTTATTCAGCCCCTTTTGAGGGGGAAGGGGTATAGTTTGCAAAGATAACGATTCTTTTTTTATTGACGGGATAGCTTATAAATGTCATAGGTAGAACCATCGATTGCAGGAATTGTGGCAGGGAATATTGATCTGGCTTCTTCCACCAGAAACGAAATATTCTTATACCGGGCGGAGAAATGACCTATTATCAGGGTTTTAACATTTGCATCACGGGCAACCTTTGCCGCATCAAGGGTTGTAGAATGACCAGTCGTCAGGGCAAGTTCTGTCAGTGTCTGATCAAAGGTGGATTCGTGGTAAAGGACATCCACATCTTTAACGAATGATGCAAGGCGGCTGAAATACATTGTATCGCTGCAATATGCATAGGATAAAGGCTTTGGCGGTGGAATTGTCAACTGTTCATTGGGGATTACTTCTTCCATCGCCGGTGACAAAATCTTCTCCCTTTTTAATGGCGCGAATCCTTACAACAGGAATACCGAATTCTGTAATTGCTTCCTTCTTTATGTTCCTGTCTGGCTGTTTTTCCCTGAAAATGAATCCAAAAGCATCAATCCGGTGCTTAAGCGGGAAAGATGTAACCGTAACATGCTTTTCATCAAGGATTATGACAGGGTCGTTGCCCCTCAGAGGAGTAAAAATGATCTCAAAATTAAGGTTGATGTCAAAATCCCTCAGATGTGACAACATCATCAGGTTGTAATTTTCGGGAGCATAAAGATGAACCGGGTTTACCCGTCCCATCAGGTTAAATGTCGACAGTAATCCGTAAAGACCGAAAACATGATCGCCGTGGAGATGACTTATGAAATATGTGATTGATTTTCCCGAATTTCATCCTGCACTTCCGGAGCTGCATCTGGGTTCCTTCGCCGCAGTCGATTAAAAACAAACGCTCATGTGCATTGAGCACATGAGCGGAAGGATATCTTTCTGATGTCGGCAATGCAGAACTGCTCCCAAGTATGGTCAGTTTCATCGGCACCCTGCAATGCTTGTATTATTTTATGATATCATCTTTTCGGCTTCAGCGACAGATGCTGTTATGGTGAGCACAGTATCGAGCTGTGAAATAGTGATTAGTCTTTCAACTGCTTCGCTTAGACCGCAGAGAACGAAGGTGCCACCGGCATTTTTGCACAACCTGTTAGCAACCAGGATGGCACTCAACCCGGAAGAGTCGCAATACTGACATTTTTCAAGGTCAAGAATTATATTCTTTTCACCTTTACCAGAAACAAGCACAAGCTCCGATTTAAGAGCAGGTGCAATGTGTGTATCAAGCTTTTCCGACTGAATCTGAATTACCGTGCTGTTGTTCCGACTCTCAATATTGAAATCCATAGTTATAGATTTAATACCATAAATTTAACTATTTTTTCTATTTCCGGGAAGCTTTATTTTCTTTTTCTTCCATTTCTTCTTTTAAAGCAGCAAGTTGCGTAATATCTCCGAGGGTTGTCTTTTCAACATTCGGCTTGGCTTTTCTTGAAGATTTCTTTGGAGATTCGGAATCGGCTTTTTTGGTTGTGTTTTCAGCAGCCTTCTTTTCATCCTCAAATACCCGGCTGTGGGAAAGAATTATCTTCTTGGCTGATTTGTTGAATTCGATGACTTTGAACTGTAGTTTTTCATCAACTTTTGCAATCGTACCGTCTTCTTTTACAAGATGTTTAGGAGTTACAAATCCTTCAACACCATAAGGAAGAGCTATAACGGCGCCTTTGTCGAATACTTCAACAACGGTTCCTTCATGAACTGAGTCAACGGTAAACAGACTTTCAAAAACATCCCATGGATTCTCTTCAAGCTGTTTATGTCCAAGACTTAGCCTTCTGTTCTCTTTATCAATTTCAAGAACCACAACTTCTATTTCGGAGTCGATTGAAGTAAACTCAGCGGGATGCTTAATCTTCCTGGTCCATGAAAGGTCAGATATATGAATTAATCCGTCAACACCCTCTTCAATTTCAACGAAGACACCAAAATTTGTAAAGTTCCTGACTTTGGCAGTATGTTTTGAGCCAACAGTATATTTTTCATCGATGTTCTGCCACGGATCCAGCTTTAAGCTGTTTGATCCCGAGTGACATTTTCCTTTCAGTCCTGTCGAGGGTAAGAATAACTGCTTCCACCTCTTCACTTACTTTAAGGAACTCCTGTGCACTGCGCAGATGCTGTGACCAGGACATTTCAGATACATGGATCAGTCCCTCAACGCCGGGAGCTATCTCAACAAAAGCTCCATAGTCGGCCATTACAACAACTTTTCCTTTTACCTTATCACCAACTTTGAGATCAGGATCGATTGAATCCCACGGATGCGGAGTAAGTTGTTTCAAACCAAGGGCAATCCTTTTCTTATCGTCATCAAAATCGAGAATTACAACATTGAGTTTCTGGTCAAGCTGTACAATCTCTTCCGGATGGTTAACGCGACCCCATGAAAGGTCAGTGATGTGAATAAGGCCATCAACGCCGCCAAGGTCGATGAATACACCATATGATGTTATATTTTTAACAGTTCCTTCAAGGACCTGTCCTTTTTCAAGTTTGGCGATTATTTCCTTCTTCTGCAATTCGAGTTCAGCTTCAATAAGAGCCTTATGCGATACGACAACGTTCTTAAATTCCTGGTTGATCTTTACTACCTTGAATTCCATTGTCTTACCAACGTAAACATCATAATCCCGGATTGGCTTAACATCTATCTGTGAACCAGGGAGGAATGCTTCGATGCCAAAAACATCGACTATCATACCGCCTTTTGTTCTGCATTTAATGTAACCTGTTATGATCTCATCCTTCTCGAGAGAAGCGTTTACACGGTCCCACGAATTTATTGCGCGGGCTTTTTTATGTGACAGAAGAAGCTGTCCTTTTTTATCTTCCTGGCTTTCCACATAAACCTCAACCGTGTCGCCAACTTTCAGATTCGGATTATAACGGAATTCGTTCAGACTAACTACACCTTCCGATTTATAACCTATGTTGACAACCACTTCACGGGGGGTCATCTGGATTACAGTACCGGTAACTACCTCGTCAACTGCAACAGTTGAGAGGGTTTTATCGTACAATGCTTCGTATTCTTTATATTTTGGAGAAGTCCGGAGTTCCTCATTTTCAAAGCTTTCCCAGTCAAATTCCTGGGCTGTAGGATAATATTTAGCATCGAGCCTGTTTTCAACTGCTTCAACTTCCTCAATTTCAGGTACCAATGCGGTTATCCTTGTTTTTTTCTCAACGGGAAGCTCAACCGGAATTTCGGTTTCAGCTTCAACGGATTCAGCAGCTTCCTCATCGGTTTCTGCTGCCTCAGGCAGAACAACAGCTTCAGGATCGTCGAGCAGGGTTTCTTCTTCAATTTCCTGCTTTACGGCTTTTTCCTTAATCTCTTTTATTTTCACTTTTTTTGCCGGCTTTAAGCCATCCTCAATGTTTTCAACCTCTTCTTTTTTGGTCGGTTTTTTCTTGATTTCAGTCATAATTGTAATTAAAAAGTACTAATAATTAATAAGTTAGACATTATGTTGTAAAAAATAGTCTGCAAAGATATCAGTTTTTTATAAATATCCATAACAAAATCAGGGATTTTCATATGACAGGTATCAGCTTTCTGGAGGGAGCGAGGGAGCGAGGGAGCGAGGGAGCGATGGAGCGAGGGAGCGAGGGAGAGATGGAGCGAGGGAGCGAGGGAGCGAGGGAGCGAGGGAGCGAGGGACGATGGAGCGAGGGAGCGATGGAGCGAGGGAGCGAGGGAGCGATGGAGCGAGGGAGCGATGCGCAGGGCATCAGGGCACAGAGCCAGGGCTAGAGCGCAGGGAGCGGGGAGCAGGGAGCAGGGGAGCGAGGGAGCGAGGGAGACGATGGGAGCGATGGAGCGAGGGAGCGAGGGAGCGAGGGACTCTGCGAAACTCTGCGGATTTAAATCTGCGAAACTCTGCGAGAAATAAAAAGTTCCATGGATACACCAGACTCTTTGCTACCAACTGCCTGCAACGTGCTTTCTGATGACAACTCAAAGTTGACAACGAAAGCTCATTTCCATAATTAATATGTTCTATTATCTTTGTACAAAGATTAAAATTTAGCAACAAATCATCGGGGTTTATGAAGATTGCAGTCATTGGTACCGGTTATGTAGGACTGGTCACGGGCACTTGTTTATCAGAGAGTGGAGTAAATGTCGTTTGTGTAGATAATGACATCAGGAAAATTCAGCTTCTTAAAAACGGAACAGTTCCCATCTTTGAACCAGGTCTTGAGCCGCTATTAAAAAGGAATATTGAAAAGGGAAGGCTGATTTTTACAAACGATATCGGAGAAGCAATAACCGGATCTGAAATAATTTTCATTGCGGTCGGTACACCTCCGGGTGAGGATGGCAGCGCTGATCTGAAACATGTTTTAGCTGTTGCCACCGATATAGGAAGATTACTGAATGAATATGTTGTAATAGCCACTAAAAGCACAGTTCCCGTTGGAACAGCCGAAAAGGTAAGACATGCAATTCAGGCGGAGCTTGATAAACGGAAAGTCAGATGTCTCTTTTGACATGGCATCAAATCCTGAATTCCTGAAGGAAGGAGCTGCTGTTGAAGATTTTCTGAGACCTGAAAGGATAATAATCGGGGTTGATAATGAAAAAGCCGGAGAGCTTATGAAACGGCTTTATAATCCTTTTGTTCTCAATAACCATCCCGTTCTCCTGATGGATATTGCCTCCGCCGAACTTACGAAATATGCTGCAAATTCAATGCTGGCCACCCGGATAAGCTTCATTAATGAGCTTGCCAATCTTTGCGAGATACTCGGAGCCGATATCAATAATGTCAGAAAAGGCATAGGAAGCGATTCAAGGATCGGAAGTAAGTTCCTCTATCCCGGCACCGGTTTTGGCGGATCGTGTTTCCCTAAAGATGTGAAGGCAATCATTAAAACAGCATCCGATCACGGGTATGAACTTAAAGTAATTACAGCTGTTGAAAAAGCAAATGAGTACCAGAAAAATGTGGTATTCAACAAGATGAATAAGTATTTACAATAGTCTGAAGGGCAGAACAATCGGGATCTGGGGATTATCCTTTAAACCCAAAACTGATGATATCCGGGAGTCGTCATCTCTTCACCTGATAGACAAGCTACTCAACGCAGGAGCAAGTGTCAGAGCATATGATCCGGAAGCCATGCAAGAAACTAAAAAGCAGCGCGGGGACCAGATCTATTTTGCTACCGACCCCTATGATGCAATTAAAGGAGCTGATGCACTGGCACTTATGACTGAATGGGCAGAGTTCCACCTTCCTGATTTCAGCAGAATGTCAGAGCTGATGAGCACAAGGGTGATTTTCGACGGCAGGAATATTTATGATCCTGCAGAGATTAAAAGGCAGGGGTTTGAGTATTTCGGGATAGGGAGGAAATGAGGGAGCGAGGGAGCGAGGGAGCGAGGGAGCGAGGGAGCGAGGGAGCGGGGAGCAGGGAGCGGGAGCGCAGGGAGCGGGGAAGGGAGCGGGGAGCAGGGAGCGGGGAGCGGGGGCGAGGAGCAGGGAGCGAGGGATGGACTCTGCGAGACTCTGCGGATTTAAATCTGCGAAAATCTGCGAGAAATAAAAAGTTTCAGGCACGCAGACTACCCCAGAAAAAACCAAAAGATAAAGGATAAAACCAAAGATAAAAGTATCGAAAAGATGAAAGGAATTATACTCGCAGGGGGTTCGGGGACCCGTCTCTATCCGATTACCAGCGCAATATCGAAACAGATGCTTCCTGTGTATGATAAGCCTATGATCTATTATCCTTTGTCAGTTTTAATGCTGGCGGACATAAGGGATATCCTGATCATATCAACCCCAAGGGACCTTCCGGGTTTCAGATGCCTGCTCGGGGATGGCTCCTCGCTCGGGATTAAATTCAGCTATCTTGAACAGGTCTCGCCTGACGGCCTGGCACAGGCATTTATAATCGGTGAGGAATTTATTGGCAATGACCCGGTCTGCATGATCCTTGGTGATAATATTTTCTATGGTCACGGATTCGGGGATATTCTGCAGAAAACGGCAAAACTTGAAAAAGGAGCCTGTGTTTTCGGATATTATGTCACTGACCCCGAGCGGTACGGCGTTGTGGAATTTAACAGCAGCAGGAAAGCAATAAGCATCGAAGAAAAGCCTTCAAAACCAAAATCCAATTATGCTGTAACAGGTTTGTATTTTTACGACAATACGGTAGTAAAAAAAGCTAAGTCACTTAAACCCTCACCAAGGGGTGAGCTTGAGATCACAGACCTGAACAGGCTTTTTCTGGAAGAGGGTAACCTTGAGGTCCGTTTAATGGGAAGAGGAATGGCCTGGCTTGATACAGGAACCTATGAGAGTCTTTTGCAGGCTGCTAATTTTATTGCAACGCTCGAACAGAGGCAGGGCCTGAAAGCCTCCTGCGTCGAAGAAATAGCCTATAAGAAAGGATTCATTAATAAAGAACAATTGATTGAACTCGCCGAACCGGTAAAGAAAAGCCAGTATGGGAGGTATCTTCTGAAAATCGCTTTGGATGAAGGCAGCGGATTTTTGGAGTAACATAAATCAGGTTGCTGGTTGCTGAGTTGCTGGTTGCTGGTCCAGTTTGCAAAAAGAAACTAGCACACAGCAACTAAAACTTTTTAAACAAACTAAATGAAAATAATCGAGACTGAATTTGTCGGTTTATGCGTAATACAACCCAAAGTATTTTCTGACAGCAGGGGTTACTTTTTTGAAAGCTACAGACATGATATCTTTTTAAAAGCAGGGATCTCTTTTTTACCTGTCCAGGACAATGAGTCAAAATCTGTTATGGGTGTGATCAGAGGACTTCATTACCAGCTAAAGCCCTTTGACCAGGCGAAACTGATACGGGTGGTTGTTGGCAAGGTGCTTGATGTTGCCGTAGATCTGCGAAAGGACTCCCCTACTTTTGGAAAATGGTTCGGAATTGAGCTTGATTCGGAAAACAAGAATCAGCTTTTTATTCCACGGGGATTTGCTCATGGATTTTCAGTATTGAGTGATACAACTATAATTCAGTACAAATGCGATAATGTTTATAATCCCAAATATGAATGTGGTATTTCGTTAGCTGATCCTGAACTGAATATCGATTGGAAACTTGGCAACGTAAAGCCGGTAATCAGCGACAAGGATTTAAGGCATCCGAATTTAAGGGATGCGGAGAATAATTTTTAAATACGAGGCTGCCTTAAAAGTCCTTAGTGAGCCTTAGTGAAGACCTTTGAGCCCTTTGTGGTAAAATCTAAATCCTTGGACCACAAAGGATCACAAAGGTTAAAGTAAAGGTCCACAAAGGGAAAACTGCGCGGGAAATGGGAAAAAAGGAGAACTTTGAAAATTATAGTTCATTAATATTCAATATAAAAATTATAAATGGCGGTTATATTAGTAACAGGTGCATCGGGTCAGCTCGGAAGTGAACTCAGGGTTTCATCGAAGAACTATTTCGGTTATGAGTATATCTTCACTGATAATGAAACGCTTGATGTTACAATCGAAAAGGAAGTCAAAGATTTTATCAGCAAAAACAGGCCTGACTGGATAATTAACTGTGCTTCCTATAATTTTGTGGATAAAGCTGAGTCAGAGCCTGATATAGCAATGCTTGTCAATGCTGCCGGTGTTAAGAACATTGTAGCCGCCATCAGAGGATCAGAGTGCAGGCTTATTCATATTTCGACAGATTATGTGTTTGACGGGAAATCGAACGTTCCATATAACGAATACTCTGTGCCAAATCCATTATCTGCCTACGCAAGATCAAAGGCGGAAGGCGAACGTTTTGCATTAACCCACTATCTGTCCATAATCCTCAGGACATCCTGGCTATACTCTTCCCGGGGCAATAATTTTGTTAAAACAATTCTAAAGCATGGTGCGGAGAAAGACACTCTCAGGGTTGTATTTGATCAGACCGGGACTCCCACTTACGCGGCTGACCTCGCTGATGTAATCATGTTAATAATCTCAAGGGTGATAAGGAACCAGATTGCCTTTAATGCCGGAATTTATCATTATTCAAATGAGGGAGTTTGCAGCTGGTATGATCTTGCATGTGAAATAGTTCTTGAAGCAGGATTAAAATGCAAGGTTGTCCCGATCCTGTCAAAGGAGTATCCATCAATCGTTCAACGGCCATTTTATTCTGTGCTTGACAAGAGCAAAATCAGGGAAAACTATGGAATTGAGATACCTCACTGGAGATCGGGTTTGAGTAGATGTATGAGACTTTTGATGAGGTAACTGAGTGATGGAGTGATGGAGCGAGGGACGATGCGCAGGGCACAGGGCTCGAGCGCAGGAGAAAACCTCTGAGCTCCGCCTCGCTAGGAGGGGTCGGGGGATGGAGTTAAATCGTGAGGAGGAATAGGAGCGATGGAGCGATGGAGCAAGGGAGCGATGGAGCGATGGACTCTGCGAAACTCTGCGGATTTAAATCTGCGAAACTCTGCGAGAAACTAAAGTTATAAGCAGGTAAAAATTTAAATTTCAAAAATATGCCATCAACAGACGAAATTAGAATCAAAGCCCACCAATGGCTTGGACCTGAATTCAATGAGGAGACCCGGAAGGAAGTCAGGAATATGCTTGAAACCGATGAAAAAAAGCTTATTGATGCCTTTTACCAGGATCTTGAATTCGGTACAGGCGGACTCAGAGGAATTATGGGAGCCGGCACAAACCGGATGAATATTTACACACTTGGTATGGCTACCCAGGGTCTGTCGAATTATATTATAAAAGAATGCGGCAAAGTTGGAATTAAAGTTGCAATTGCCCACGATTGCAGGAATAACAGCAGGCTCTTTGCCGAGACTACTGCCGATATCTTTACAGCTAACGGGTTTGAAGTTTATCTATTTGAAGCGCTTCGTCCGACGCCTGAATTATCATTTGCGATCCGGCATTATAAATGTCAGAGCGGCGTGGTTATTACTGCCTCGCATAATCCACCGGAGTACAACGGATATAAGGCATACTGGAATGACGGCGGCCAGGTTGTTGCGCCACATGATGAAGCTATCATTGAAGAAGTCAGGAGAATAAAATCAGTATCTGAAATTAAATTTAACGGCAAAAAAGAGAAGATCAGGATAATCGGGAAAGAAACCGATGATCTCTTTCTTGCGGAAGTCCTGAAAATGAGCCTTAATCCTGAAATAATCCGAGATAATGAAAATATCGGGATTGTCTACACTCCAATACATGGTACTGGTGGAACGTTAGTACCTAAAGCGCTCAGGATGTTTGGATTTAAGAATATTCAAAATGTTCCTGAACAGGATATCACGGACGGGAATTTCCCGACAGTCAAATCACCAAACCCGGAAGAACCTGCAGCTCTTTCTCTTGCAATTAAGAAAGCTGTTGATACCGGTGCAGAACTGGTTATGGCAACAGATCCCGATGCCGACAGGCTGGGGATAGCCGTAAGAAACAGCAAGGGAGAATTTGTGCTGCTTAACGGGAACCAGACTGGCGCTCTGCTTACTAAATATATCCTTTCGCAATTTCAACTAAAGAAGAAATATAAAGGCAATGAGTACATCATCAAGACTATAGTAACAACTGACCTGCTTGACAGAATTGCAGAAAGCTATAATGTTAAATGTTATAATGTACTGACTGGTTTTAAGTTCTTTGCCGAGCTCATCCGGAATCTTGAAGGGAAGGAGAAATTTATTGGGGGAGGAGAAGAAAGTTACGGTTTCCTTCCGGGCGATTATGTAAGGGATAAAGATGCTGTTGGTTCATGTGCCATGACAGCCGAAGTGGCTGCATGGGCAAAAAGCAGGGGGAAGTCGCTTTACGATATGTTGATTGATATTTATCTTGAGTATGGATTGTATAAAGAAAAGCTCCATAATATCGTTCGTAAAGGTCAGGAGGGCGCTTCGGAAATCAAAGCAATGATGAACGGGTACAGAAATAATCCGCCAGAATCCATCAACAGAAGTAAAGTGGTTAAAATCAATGACTACGAAACCCTGATCTCGACCGATTGCCTTACTGGTGCAAAAAGCAAAATAGACCTGTTGCAGTCCGATGTACTACAGTTCTTCCTTGAGGATGGTTCGAAAATTTCTGTCAGGCCTTCCGGTACAGAACCTAAGATCAAGTTTTATTTCAGTGTTAATACCAGGCTTGAATCAGCAGCCAGGTTTGAAGAAACGGATAACCTTCTCGTTGAAAGAATCGATGGAATCATCAGGGATTTGAATTTGCAGTAATATCGTGATCCAATAATTATGAAATCTTATCGAAAAGAACTATGGTTTGAGACGTCAACCCGAAGGGCTTTTATTAATATCACCGATCAGGTTGAAAGATGTCTTGCCGAAAGCGGAATTCATGAAGGTCTTCTGCTTTGTAATGCGATGCACATTACTGCGAGTGTTTTCATCAATGATGACGAAGCAGGATTGCATCATGATTTTGAGGTCTGGCTTGAAAAACTGGCTCCGGAGAAACCTTATGGCCAGTACAAGCATAATGGATTTGAGGATAACGCTGATGCTCACATAAAGCGAACTCTGATGGGACGTGAAGTAGTTGTTGCGGTTACCGGTGGAAGACTCGACTTTGGTCCGTGGGAGCAGATCTTCTACGGTGAGTTCGACGGGAAGAGACGCAAGCGGGTTCTGGTAAAAATCATCGGACAATAATTTAAGGACTTTTCAATCTGCGTCAATCTGCGAGATCAGCGGGAAACAAAAAAATCGTCCGAAAAATTTACCAGGTAAACTCTATCAGTTGACCTTGTAAGTGCAGTATAAAACCAGCGCAGGTAATCGATTGTAATTTCGTTCCTGTTGAACATTCCCTGATCGATAAAGACCCTCTCCCACTGTCCGCCCTGGGCTTTATGGCATGTTACCGCATAAGAGAATTTGATCTGGAGGGCATTGAAATAAGGATCATTTTTTACGGCTTCAATTTGTTTCCGTCGTATCTTAATATGGAGATAATCGGCCAGAACACCCTGAAACAGTTCTTTGCTTTTGTCCGGAGGCAAGGCAGGAGTATCGAGATGAAGAACATCAAGCATAACCTTTGAGTCCAGTTCGAGGTCATAATCAGGAAAATAGAGCGTCATCTGCGCGAACCTGAACCCGTAGCGCTCTTCATCTTTCCATATCTTTCTTATTTCAGCGATATCGCCGTTTGCGATGAATCCGGGGCCTGACTCTTCTTCATCTATCAGGAAATAGTTGTTTTTAACTACCATTATCATGTCCCCGGCACTGATCTCTTCTTCCCTGAAAAAGATTCTGTTCCGGATCCCAAGATTATATTTATTTGCCTGCTTGTTAGAATTGACCACTATTATGGTTCCATTAAGTCCGCAGCTTGCATAGGAATTTGATATCTCTTCGATCAGGTCCTGACCGCCCAATCTTATTACGTCCCTGAAGTTGATACAATCGATTGACGGATGTGTCAGGTTATTTTCTGCGATTTGCATCCTGACCCGGGTTGCATTCATAAGAACTCCTGATGTTTCACTCTGGCGGACGACCTGTTTAAGTTCAGAGAAAACGATTCCGAACCCAAAATCTTTCAAGGCCTTTTCTTCAAGCGCCGGACTTAAAACAGAGCCAACTGGCGGCAGCTGGGCAGTATCGCCTACCAGGACAAGTTTGCAGTCGATACCTGAATATACATATTCAATAAGGTCATCAAGAAGTTTACCGCTGCCAAAAATAGAAATGTCAGACGAGTTATTCGAAATCATGGAAGCCTCATCGACGATAAAAAAAGTATTCCTGTGAAGGTTTCTGTCGAGAGAAAAGCTGCCTACCCCGTCTTTTGATGATTTCTGCCGGTAAATTTTTTTATGGATGGTGAAAGCCTGTTTGCCTGAGTAAGATCCAAGGACCTTTGCGGCTCTTCCGGTTGGGGCAAGCAGGACTGACTTCATTCTTAAGGCTTCGAGGGTCCTGACAACAGCACTGATAACACTTGTTTTCCCGGTTCCGGCATAACCTGTGAGAAGGAAAATTACGTCGTTATTATTCTCAGTTATATAGGATGCAAGCTTTTTCAGGGCGAAAGACTGATCTTCTGTTGGCTCATAACCAAGATTTTTGCATAACTGATTATAGATAATAGTTTCCCTCATAGTTATTTAAAAGTAATAGAAAGGCAGCAAGGATTTTTTTCCTACTTTTGCTTGTAAACTTAATCATTCCATTCAAGAATTAAAAAATGTATATCTCTGTGTAACTCTACAGAACCGCCCCGCGAACCCCCTAAAGGGGGCTATTAATATACTGTAAGTTTAAAAGTCCCCTTTAGGGGATTTAGGGGCAAAACAAAGTTGGAAACAGAAAAATAAATAATATTACCATCTTTCATGCCATTTCTGGAACTTTTTGATGAGACTCTTGATATAAACTCCACGGAGAACTATGAGTTATCCGTTCAGGTAAGTTATGGGGGTCTCTCCTACTCTATTCTTGATACCCTCCGAAACAAGTTTATCCTGTTAAGAGATTATGAACCAGATGACAATGGCTATCTGGATAATGGAAAGATTGGTGAAATAATAGCAAAAGATGACTTTCTGACCAGACGGTATAAAAGAATTAACCTTATTACCCCCTCACCCAGATCCACTCTGGTTCCTTCGGCGCTGTTTGACGACTCAAAAAAAGAAGATTTCTTTACATTCAATCAGATAAGTCAGGAAGGAGAAATTATTGCAACAAATTTGCTTCCTGATCCGGATGCAGTTATTATTTTCTCACTTCCCGGTTCAACAGCAGAACTTTTAAAGGGGATCTTTCCAAAATCGGATTGTTGCCATCAGTTAAAACCCCTCTTCCAGTACATTGTTGGGAACAGGAGGACTGCAGGGAGTTATTATATCCATGTTCATCTTGAAAGAGGCTTCTTTAATCTTATTATTTTTGATCAGAACTCACTGGAATTCTGTAACACATTTCATTACAAGACAATCTCTGATATCCAGTATTATGTTTTTTATGTTCTTAAAAGGATGAATATCAGTCAGGATGAGGTTATTTATTTCAGCGGCAGGACAAATGGTTCGAGAGAGATTATAACAGGTTTTTCTGACTTTATGAAAAGTATCAGGTTTGCCGGGCCAGCCGGGAATTTTACATTCAGTTATGTATTCAATGATACTGATCTTCACAGGTTTCTGAATCTATTCAGCGTAACAGGTTGCGAATAATCGGGGGTAAATACAAAGGAAGAATAATCAGTCCGGTCCCGGGTCTGAAAGCAAGGCCTACAACAGATCTTGCCAGGGAGAGTCTTTTTAATATTTTAAACAACCGTATTGATTTTGAGTCTGTAAGTGTACTGGATCTCTTTTCAGGGACTGGCAGCATAGCTTTTGAGTTTGCATCAAGAGGGGCTGAAACTGTTCATATTGTTGAAAAAGATTTAAGGCATTTAGGAGGTATCAGGCGGACAATCAATGAAATTGGATTTCTCAATATCAAGACTATCCATATTGATGTTAAGGCATATTTAAAGGCCTGCCGGTTTAAGTACGATATTATTTTTGCCGATCCGCCTTATGAATTGTCGTGGCTCAGGGAGATCCCGGATCTTGTTATTGCATCACGAGCGTTGAAAGAGGATGGATTTTTCATTCTTGAACATCCGAGGGCGATGGAATTTAAAAGTCACAAACTGTTTTTTGAGCATCGGAGTTACGGGAGTGTTAATTTCAGTTTTTTTAAACCAGCATAGGTTCAGGCCCTGTAGAGTCAGGTCTCAGACCTGACTCTACAATGTAAACTATATCATAATTTATTATTTAAATTTTGAACACCAAACAAATGAATGAGATACAGAACATAATTTATCTTCATCACAGTACCGGCGGAGTTATCTGGCAGGGTACAAAAGCTTCTATTGTAACGAGAGCTGCAAGGAAATTCAGCCCGAAACTTGCCGGATTAGTTGGTAAAAAAGCCTTAATCCCGTCATTATTTGATAAGTATAATAAAGAGAACAACAAAAATTATCTTATTAAGGAGATGGCATTTCCAAAGGCATCCCCGTATGGTTGGCATAACTACCCCTGGGATTATTACAATATCTGGGTTAAGAATGCAGGTAATGAACCTTTTATGGAGGAACCGACTCTGGAAATGCTGACAAAACAAAACCAGGTAATAATTTTCAAGCATTGTTTTCCCGTAAGCAACATAAAGGCTGATAAGGACACAGCTGATATCAATTCAGACTACAAATCGCTGGCAAACTATAAGTTGCAATATGCAGCCTTAAAGGAAAAGCTTTATGAATTTCCGGACACAAAGTTTATCCTATTTACCGGTGCAGCGCTGGTGAAATCAGCTGTAAAGGAAGATGAAGCCAAAAGAGCACAGGAATTTTTCAGATGGGTAACAAGCGAATGGGACTTACCCGGGGATAATATTCATATCTGGGACCTTTATTCTCTGGAAACCGAAGGTGGTTTATATTTTAAGGAAGAGTATGCCTCCTCTCCGGGCAATTCTCATCCCAACGGGGAATTTGCCGCGAAAGCTGCAAAGCTATTATTCAACAGGATTATTGATGTAATTGAAAGGGATGGCATGGGTACAAAACCTACCGGAGAAAAGTTATGATGTATTCTTCTCTGTCATTTTGAGCGGGAAGTTTTATAAGAATTAGTTTTGAATAATTAAAAAATCTTATACTTTTGCATCGCGATAAAATTTGGTGCGGTAGTTCAGTTGGTTAGAATAACGGCCTGTCACGCCGTGGGTCGCGGGTTCGAGTCCCGTCCGCACCGCAAGGACTGCAAAACCCGATGAGTCATCATCGGGTTTTTTATTTTCCGAACTCGTTGAATGCTTGCATTCATAAGAGTGAAGGAGAATAAAAAATCAGGTTGCGTCAGCAACCGCGTTTTGCAGGACTTGCAGGGTAACCAGTTATTCCAACAAAAATTGGTTTAGGCAATTGACTTTTGCACTCAATTTTATAATTTTGAATATTATCTAACCTTAATTTTTGATTATGAGTATAATTTGGATCTTATCTGCTTCATTTCTTGGATTTGCTGTTGCTTCAATATTTGCCGGGGTGCTTAAATTGCCACGTAACCTGTATCTCTTAGTTTACATCCCGGTTGTCGCAGCATTATTCGCACTTTTCATTGTCATTAATAAAATAAGTTTGAACGAAATTTTAACACATAATTGGTATTGGGGTTTAATCGGGGCAATACTTTCCGGAGCTTTTGTTATTAAGAATGTTTATTCCCAACCTTCTTCGAAAAGGAACACAGGTCTTGCTCTTTTCACTGATATTACATGGCCGGGTCTGGTTTATGGACTGATGGATGCACTTTTATTATCAGTCCTTCCGGTACTTGCAGTCAGGATTGCACTTACTGATCCTGTCTGGACACAAAACTGGTTAGGAAAGATTAGTTTCGGTATTATTGGATTACTGGCAAGTTTTTTTGTAACTACTGCTTACCATTTAGGGTATCCTGAATTCCGTGGTAAAAAAGTTTTATGGCCAAATATTGGGAATGGAGTACTGAGTCTTGCATTTATTTTGACTATGAACCCACTTGCAGCAATTCTACCTCATATGGCAATGCATGTTGCAGCTATGATCCATGGAAAGGAAACTACCGGACAGGTTCCCCCACATTATAAAGATTAAGCTTTCCTGATTATGCAGTCAGGGCATTCAAGTTCTTATAAACATCTCATTTCAAATAGTCCCTGGTCCAACCAACAGAACTTTCAAATAACTCCGATTAACCATGAAAACATCCATGACACTATTTGGTTGTGGCCCCAAACTGGCTCTGTTAAGTCTGCCGTATGTAATCCTTTCATTAATTGTAATGTTCAGATATCCTGAGTTCTTTGATTTAAAGATTTTTGGATTTCCTTTTTGTTAAGGTTTCAGGATTTGTCTGGTTGGGGCTGGGAATTATCTTCTGGATATACTCAGCAGTGTTTTTTTTAAAATACTTTTAAACCTGGTAAACTAATTACACAGGGGCCTTTTGCTCTTTGCCGGAATCCAATATATTCATCCATAATAGTTTTTATAATACCTTCGCTGGCCCTTATTTTTCATTCAGGATTAATATTCTCTATTGCATTAGTCTTATATATCGGATTTAAGATTTCCATTCATGGGGAAAGCAATGTGCTGAGAAGAATTTTTGGAGATGAATATGAGATATATGAAAAGTCAGTTAATGAGATCATCCCCTTTCCACAGATTCTTTTCAGGGGAAAAAGTGTCCAGGGTCAAGATTCAACACCAGGTTCAACCGGATTTACAGGAAAATAGTTACTGGTGAATTTCGGCATAGTAGTGTTTACAAGGGATCCTAACGATAAAAGAGCCGGCTTAAATGTTTCCGGTGGACCTGTAAGAAATCTTAAGTTTGAGTGCGAATTGATTCTCAACTTCCAGGAAGCAGGGTTGCAGCAATATCTTATGAAAAATCGTCCTGAACAAAGTCAATAGACATCCGCACCGCAAAAAAAGCAAAATTCCCTTCACAATAAAAAAAATTAAAAATCATTTTGGCGTATTACAATATAAGCTAACTTAGATACTTATTGCAAATTGCGAATGTTGAACAAAGCTAGAATTAAAATGAAAAAACCAATTTTCATCACTTTATCCGTATTTTTTCTTGTCTCATTAGCTGGTTTCAGTCAGACACAAAACTATTCAGCTGAATCTAAGATTAACATTAATTCTAGACCCGGGTTAATAAATATCACAGAACTCAATTCCGGAATAGGTATATTTAAGATTAATAGTGATTATTCAAAACATCTATTTAACCTTTCTACTGTTCTGGGAATCGGTTTAACAAGAAACTTTACCGGTGGTATCGGAGTCGGAGGAACATTTTACAATGGAGGCCCACTTTTTCCTTTATTCGCTGACTTCCGTTATTTTACACATATTAAAAATACAAGAGTATTTGTCTTTGGTGACGGTGGAATACTTTTAAATTCTACCAATACAATAGGAGGACTGGCATTTTTTGTGAATCCAGGTCTTGGGTATGATTTTGCCTATCAGTAAGAATTTGTCTGCAAGTATGGGTGCAGGTCTGATAACTCAATTCAGGAAAGATTCCTCACACGACAGTTTCATCGTTTTAAAGACTGGTATGATGTACTCATTTAGATAAGAAAAGGAACTAAATTTAAATGTAATCATTCTTAAGATTTGTTTCCCCCACGCTAATGGCCAATATAACTTATTAAAGGTCTTAAAATAGTTTTTTATCTTGCAGAAAAACAGGTATCCATAACAATTAAGCAAAAGACTTTATAGGTGAAAAAGGTACCTACCCTGATAGTATTATTAATATTTTGCATTTATTCAGCCTCTGCTCAAAAATATGGGAAAGTGGCAAATCCTTCTTACAGGTTTGAATCAGTTCCCGGATTTATTAACATTACAGAATTAAATGCGGCCTTGGCAGTCGGTGACAGCATGGCCACAACCTCGAGATATTATTTCGGCATTACAAATGTTTTCGGTTATCAGATTAACAGAAATTTTTCAGGCGGAGTAGGAATTGGCTTATTAAAATATGACACCCGTCAGCTTATTCCAATTTATCTTGAGTATAAATTCAATTTCTACTTAAAGACCGGAACTCCATATTTATTTGCTGATGGAGGTGTATTACAGGATCCGGTTGATTTCCTACATGAATCAAAATTGTTTATTAATCCGGGTATGGGGATAAGCAGATATATTTCATCCAAATTCGAACTCAACTTTTCTGCCGGGTTAATGGTGCAGACGAGAACATCCCTTAAGGGAGTTGGTTTTGCAAATTTCAAGCTGGGGATAATCTTCAGAAAGAATGCATACAGGATGTTTAAACAAAGATTGGAGGTATTATAGGTTTAATTTGCCCATTACAAATTATTTCCTTTTGGCAGATTATTCTCTGACTGAAAGAATCCATGCATCAGATTTAACGGTTTTTTTAACACTTATAATTGTGGCTTTAGCTTCTTCAAGTGATGAATATTTTCCATAGCTGATCCTGAAATAAATTTCTTTCGTTGGAGGAAGAATAATGATGTTTGTATTTAGGGAATTTATTAATTTTTCTGATTCTTGTTGAGCTTGCTTGAGATTCCCAAAACTTCCAACAATGATATAGTAGACCATCTTTAATTTAACATTGCCATCTGTTAATGAACTGTCAATGGGAGTGGTTTCAGTCAGAGCAGGTTCCTGTCGGCTTGTGTGTGGAGTAATGTACGACCCGGGTACATATTGCTCCAAGTCCCTTTTAGGAAAAATGTCCTTTAAAGTAATGTCCTTCTTATATGACTCAATTGTAAGAACCCGTACAAAAAAAAGAAACACTAAAGCAAATATGCCACAAATTGTCGCCGCAATTATGCTGTTAGTTCTGCGAGAAGACCACCTCATAGGTATTTTTTTTATCCTTACTAAAGAATGTTAACAGAGTGTTTTTGCCAAAGTCAGAACTATTCAGGAATCCTGCCGGTTTATCAAATATCAGGGAAAGTCATACCAATAATTTTACAGCATTTCCCCCTATTGCTTTATAACCTTAATGTATTCCGGGCTTTTATCCCCAACTTTCAACAGATAAAAACCAGAGTTTAACTCCGATATATCTATGTTTTGCACCTGTTCCATCAATCTGCCGGTTAAAACAACCTGACCAGAAATACCGATAAGAAAATAGTTCTGAACTGTAGAATTCACCTTTCTTTTAATAGTTAAAAAATTATTTCCTGGTACAGGATATACTATTAAATTACTTTCTGACTCAATTTCTGGTACAGTTACTGATATTCTTTCCAGATATGATTTCAAATAAACATTCAAATCAATTACATGGAGTTTTTGTGGTACATCTATGAATGGAGGGAAAGTGAATTTTTCGTTTGTAATATAATACTTTAGTCCGTTGGCAGAAGTTATCCCCTCAAACCTGATGAAATGGCATTGAGATTGAGATTTTCCGCTTGTTACCTCCAAAAAAGTCCGATTTATTGAAATCATAAAGCAGATAAGTAAAGGGATCGAGCATATTATTATAACCACATAAGACTATAAGCTTCTTCGATTCAAAATATGTCGAGCCAGTTATTAATCCCTGAACATCATAAGTTGACTTTAAATTAGCGATAAATGTCCCGGGGGTTTTCGGGAGAGAGTAAACGCTGGTTTTATTAAGTACCCATTGCTTTGTAAACAGGAAAATGCTGTCAGAGGAGACAATAAGAAGCCTTCGCAATCGAAGTCAGAGTTATTTGAGCCTGTCGGAGAGAAATCAATCTGGTCAGAATATGAAAAATTTATAGTTTCGATTACCGGTGAATTTGAAAGAATTGAAGTTTTACTGACCCTTAATATCTTCAGGTCAGTTCGGTTTCCATTAAGATTGTTACCAAAATCACCTATGTATAGATAATCATCATCTTGAGAAATTTCCTCCCAATCCTTATTCAATGAGCCAGTTAATGGATAAGGTTGAATAATATTCCCTTTTAGGGTGTCAAGACTATAAATATTAATATCCGCATTATCGTTATGCGTCCAGATCTGGTTTTGCCACAGTATTATTCCTGATGTTTCTGCCAGATCGCTGGCTATATTTAAGTTTAATATCGGAGAGACCGACTCTGATTGATAAATACAGCTGCCATTATTTTTAATGGCTGAGGAACTGTAGTTGATTGCCAAAGGATCAGTGCATCCAGGAGTTTGGGCTTCTGAGGGAATTAGAAAGGTTGGGAAACACCCAAAGGTTAAAAGGAGAATGTTAAAAATTATTTGGTGCATTACAAAGTTCTTCCTTATTATTTAAGTCCTTTCCAAATATATATTTATTATAGAAACAATTACAAGTTTTAACAATAGTCGTTAAAACTAACTTAATATCTCTCCAAATTTAAGAAATTAGTTGACTACCTGATCAACATTACCAACTGATAGGCAAAACGGACAGATTGAATGAATTAATCACTTATACATTATCCTTGTTTTAACCCCCAAATAGCTGGAGATAATTTGAAAAACAAGTTTGGGTTCTGGCTTGTTAAAATTATATGTGAGCTTGTCTTTTATAAATCTTGTTATTTGACTATTTTTGTCAATTAACAGCTCTTGTATAAACTGGCTGATATGATGATATTCTAACGACACAAATAAAACAGATCCTAAAATTGATCAAGTAAAAACTGTGATGGATAATTCTGAATCGTGTAATTCTCTTGAGTCCCCGTTAAGGAAAACGAGCAGTGAAACGCCATATTATAAACGTATTACAGAAGAGTTAATGGATATTATTTACACAGGAATTGGGCGTTTGATTCTTGGGTATTATAAGTTGATAAAACACAAGGCCAACATTCAAGTAAGAGAAGAAAATTTAAATCTGAACCCTGGGGATTTGGTTGAGGTCTTGTCGATACGTGAAATCTCATTAACCTTAAATGCAAGAGGAAGGAACAAGGGTTTGTATTTCATTCCAGAAATGAGAAAATATTGCGGGCAAAAATTTAAAGTATTTAAAAAGGTTGAGACGATAAAGTTGGAATCAAGCGGAGAACTTAGAAGGTTTAAAAGTCCGACAGTGTTCCTGGAGGGTGTTTACTGTAATGGAGACCAGGATGGGGGATGTGATAGATCGTGTTTTTATTATTGGAGGGAGGTGTGGCTTAAAAGAACTTATTGAGGGAATACCCATTCATACCTGATGACAGGTATTCCATGTTCGATGTAATTCATCCATAATCCAATTAATATCAATAATTGATTATTTGCTTAATTCATATATGCTTATAAACGTATAAGTAATCCCATAAATGAGATTGATAGAACTCTCTTGTGAATCCTCTTTTAAACCTAGATTTGAACTTTTTAACTTCATCATGAATTTATTCTCTTTTATCTCTGAAATAGTTTAAGTAGTCAAAAAAAAAAAGGAATGATAAATGTTATTTATATTCGGCTAAATTAGTACTTAATTTTAACCCCATACCAATTTATGATGATATCAAAAGCCAACCCAAATCAAAGGAATGGAATTCCTTACATAATTATCATATCCTTCATTTTTGCATTTTGTCTTCTTTCATCATGTGTCACCCAAAAGAAAGGTTGAATATTTACAGGATAAAAACAAGAACATAAAAGCATTCACCGTAGCCGAATTTCCTGACTACAGGCTAAAATCCAATGATGAGCTATTTATCCAGATCAGTAGTCTTGATGAAGGGGCAGCTAATATTTTTACAAATGCAGGCCGGCAGTCCTCAACAAGCACAGGAAGTATTTCACCGTATAGTGCATCACTTATGTCTTATTCCATTGATAAAGACGGATATTTGTTACTTCCTGTGATTGGAAATATCTTTGTAAAGGATAAGACTATCCCGGAGGTAAGTTTAATTTTAAGAGACTCATTGCATCATATTTTAAATGAGCCGATTGTATCAGTTAAGTTAGTAAATCGATTCGTTTCAGTTTTGGGGGAAGTAAGAATTCCGGGTCATTACCCATATTCCCAGGAAAAACTTTCAATATACGATGCAATTGGCGTGGCAGGGGATATTACTGATTATGGTAATCGTAACAATGTCATTCTGGTGAGAAACGAAAATGGAGAAAATATACGGGCTCATTTAGATCTTAGCAAATCCGATGCCCTGGCTTCTGGATTTTATTACATCAGACCTAACGACTATGGTATATGTCAAACCCTTAAAAAATAAATTCTGGGGAATGCGTCAATTCCCGTTTTCAATTTATTCTCCACGATTACAACAGGGCTCTTGATTTATAATATTTTTAAATAATATGAGTATCCTTAGATAAAGTCAGGATGGGCACCACTCAAAATATTAATATTCAGGAAGAAAGACGAATTTAAAAAAATTCAGAACTTGTTCTTAGGAATTACAACTTATTTATCTTGGGCGCATTATTTGTTGCAGTTAGTGGTGCTTTTTTTATAAATCGTTATTCTAGTTCCGGTTTATAGCATTTCATCTTCAATACTTATAAAAGAGAACAAAACTTCTACAAGGTGGATCCCTAATGATTTCCTTTACAGTAATATTTTTGGTAAAAGTCAAAATTTTCAGAATGAATTATGGGTTATGAAATCCTTATCCGTGCCATCGAAGTAACTGTTCGCAACCTGGATATAACAATTACTTACCTATGGAAAGGTAGATTCAATTATTATGAGGTTTACAATGATGCTCCCTTTGTCATATACTACTTACCCGATCACCGTCAACCAGTAAATGTAATGTTTAATATTTCTTATCTGAATGATGGTTTTTTAAATATTACTGCTGAAGAGAAAAAGGCTACCTTTACTAATTTAAATACCAATGAATCTACTCATAGGAAAGTAAAATGGGTCTTTACACGCAACATCAAACTTGGCGAATTGATAGAAACAGAAGATCTCGCGTTTAAAGTCGAGGCCGAAACGATACAAGTAAAAAAGTTAACCAAGGCTTGACATACGGATTTAAATTTAGTACCATTCCTTCATTAAGTTCATCAATCAAAGACAAATTAAGTTATAAAGTAGTGGATAAGTTAGCCACAGTAATTAATATCAACCTCAAATCTGAGTCAACTTTGAAGGGTATAGATATTGTAAATGAGCTAATGAAGGTATATTCTGATCAAAACCTGGAACAAAAAAATCATCTTGCGACTATTACCGTTGGATATGTTGAAAAGCAACTGGATGAGATTTCCGATTCTCTAAGTAAAGCTGAAGATAATTTACAAAGATTCCGTTCTTCAAATCAATTATTAAGTATATCTGATCAGGCATCAGGCATTTTTGCACAAAATCAAGACCTAAAAAATCAACTGGAAGAAATTGCTTTCCAGAAAACGATACTTTGACTATGTATCCGATCTTTTAAAGAATAATAATTTCTCCAATATGATGTTGCCCTCATCCATTGGAATCTCTGATCAAGCTCTAAATAGACTTATGACAGGCCTTATTGATGCTGAAGCGCAGCGTTCAAATCTGATTGAAAATAACCAGGAAAAGAATCCACTAGTCTAAAAATTAAGTATACAGATCGAAAACCTAAAAAAAACCATCTCGGAAAACATTGCCGCGCTTGCTGATAATACGAGTATCTCGATTGAGGAAATGAACAAACGGATTAGAAAGACGGAAGCAGATATTAACCAACTCCCAATAACCCAACGTCAATTAGGCACTATCGAACGGAAATATCAGTTAAATGATGCCCTCTACAATTATTTAATGCAGAAGCACGCAGAAGCGAAAATTACGAGTCTTCAAAATTCACCAAATAATGCGATAATTGAATCAGCCAAATTGGATAATGGATTGCCTATTTCCCCGAACAAACGTGGAAATTATGTAGCTGCATTTCTCATAAGTTTGGCTCTTCCATTCGGATACCTTATGACTAAAAATGCTCTAAATAATAAAATCCAGTCACAAGATGATATTGAGCGACTTACACAAGCAGTCCCGTTCTTGGTAAAATACTGCATAATAAATACAAATCCAACAATGTATTGTTTGAGTTTCCCAAATCCAACATGGCTGAGTCGTTCCGATCACTTCGTACCAACCTTGATTTTTATGTGAGAAGTGGGCTTAAGAAAGTAATTATGGTGACTTCCTGCATTGAGGGCGAGGGTAAATCATTTGTCGCCTTAAATTTAGCCATGAGTTATGCTCAGTTGGGCCGAAAGACAATACTGGTAGATTTTGATCTTCGGAAACCAAAATCATATTTCAAGGAATCTGATGAATTACGTGAAGGATTAAGCTCATACATGATTGATAATGTTAACCTTGAG
>CAWDYR010000017.1:0-335475 GCA_963806555.1 uncultured Bacteroidales bacterium
GAAAAGAATCCAATCCGGCAATTTTGTTTATTGGAAATTTTTCAATCTTAATAAGAATGGTGCTCCAGGTTTTAGAGTATGAAATCTGGCTCCTCTGGTTGCCAGAAATTTATGTCTTCGGGATCTTTTGTCCATAGGAAGTTAAACCATTCAAGGGTCTGTATTTCCAATGTAATATTCCATAGTCTACTTTTTATCAGTCGTTGTGTTGCCTGACTAGGACTCATTTTTATCTGAAATATGCTGGTTTTGATTTTAAAATATTTGTAGATGTTATTTACTAATAATGAGTAATGAGATAAATGCTCCAGTTAAATTAACAATTAGATCGATTTCATCTCGTTTAACCAAATCATTATGCTTCACATAGCTGTTTTGATATTTTGAATAATACTCAATTAAAGTCATAATCATATTGCGTACTTCAATAGAAACTCCTTTCTTTTTTAATAGGTACCTAGTTCATTTAGTTGGTTTTCAAGACTTTTATTATTGTTGAGTAAACTTTTAAGTAACAATTCTAGTGAAAGCCTTAGATCATCTAGAATATTTCTTTCGTTTCTGTTTTCATTTAGTTTGTTTAAGGCACTCTGGTATAGTCCAGCGGATTCTGGGTAATCAACTAAGCGAATTAAATTATCTTTCAATAGGTTAGTATTTAAGTTTGGGCGTAAAAAAAGGTGTAGTCTAAAACTAGGATTAAGGTGTCCAATTTCTTGTTGCAGAAAAAATACGGCTTTTGTTCCAAACGAGTGAATTATACAATTTTCTGGATTTGCTTTTAATAGACATTCTGAATTATGTTCCTCCATTCTGTCCTTTAAAATTTTATGGACCCCATATAGAAATCTAGAATTTATCTACTGGATCGTATAACATTAGAAGATCAGAGTCGAGTTCTATCTTGAAATTTTGATATCCTCCATACTTGCGTTCGAATGCAAGAATCCTTCTAACGTAGTGATTTACTTGTTCATTTATAACAAAATCTATCGATTATTAAATTTCGTGAAATTTTAGACAAAAATCAATTAGACTTTTTTTCATCATGTACAAAGCTCGCATGACCCATAACGGCCCGGCAATAAAGTGCGTTTGTGTTGCTGAGCGAATGAAGGCTGGAGCAGTGATGCCGAATCGGGGTAACGTCCTGGCACCAGCCGGAATGAGCGAAGCATGGCGCGGTTTTTGGCGTCATGGTACAAACTTTTCGGGCGTATACGAGTGTCGCGGTACAAATGAACTAAGTGATTGGTATTTAGTCACCTTACAGAAACTTTAAAAATGCGCACTGGTGCAGTGTCGCGGTACAAGTTGACAACGGAGCCAGAATTGAGTCATGGTACAGGAATTTTAATTGTGAGCACTTGTGCGTGTCCGGGTGTTGAGATTTGAAGGGTCATGTTATAAGAAAGCAGGATGTTCAAAAACCGTGACAAACAAATGACCTTTATTGTCCGTGTTAGCACAAGTAGGATTTAATCAATATGTTATCAGTTCCTTTTGGAGGAATATCTTTATGGTTTTTTTTCATCATGAATATTGGTTTTTTTCTTTATTAAATCACCAAGGAGGAATACAAGTCTGATGGCAAACCAGAAAACAACTTTAAGCCAATTTTTGGTTTGAATGGCTTCAACAACTGCGACTCCAAAGAATAGGATAAAAACTGCAGTATTTGTGAAACTAATGTTTTTCATAATAATAGTCTATTGAATAAAGGTTGCGAATTAATAAATGATTTTCAGTGTTAGAACAAGTGCGGGTAGAAAAAGAGTTTAAAAAAGAAATTGGCCAGACTGAATCTGTCATGGGAAACAAAACAATTTTATCAAGAATAAACGTTCTAAAGGGTAACTAAGCAAGGGCAATGTCATGATAAAAGAATCACTATACATGTACATTGGCGCATAAATGGTGGGAGGCGAATTGACACTCCGCATTTGTGCTAACGTTCGGCGGTATGTGACATTGGTGCAGAGTCGCGGTGGCGCGTGTTTTTGCACTCGTGGTGCGATGCAGGGTTATGCGGTTATTACTTTATTCTCGCGTTGGCAAAAACCGTGACACCAGGAGGGGGACCCCGGCGGGAGCCGGGCGGGCCGTGGCGCCAGCCACAAAACCGCCTCTTTAGTTACTTAATTGTCGCGACACGGAGCGGCAATTGCATATACCGACCTGTTAGCCGCTGGCATAATTATTTGGATTCTAACAAGTCATTCAGCTTAATAATTTTACTGCCATTTTTTTCATAATAATTCAGCATTTCGTCAATTTTCCTTTTATCGTAACTCGTAATACAATCTGATACGACTGTAACTTTATAGTTTTCCTTGCACATATTAAATACTGTTGATTTCACGCAGGCAGTGGCATCTGCTCCTGTAATGTAAAATTCGCTTATTTCATTTTTCTTGATAAAGTCAGCAAAATCTTCGCTGGTTAATACGTTGCCTTTGGATTTTTCAAAAATGTTTGTGGAAACCAATTTCATATCCGAAACTAATTCAGACCCACGAGTATTAGGTTTGAAAGTCCTTGTACCGTCAGATAAGTTATAATGCTTTATGTAAACGACATGAATTTCATTTTCCACTGCCCAGTCTATTGACCGATTTAACATTGTCAATGATTTCTTTGTAGTTTTTGGTAATGTCATTTTGAATGTCAATTACCACTAAAGACTTTTTCTGCATGCGATTTCCTTCTTTTATTTTTATGTATTAATTCAATTTTCTATTTCATTGTCCATCGTATTGTCTCATGCTTGCGGCTAACGGCCCGGTGAGAGGGTTCAGTAAGCGTTACCCGACGCAGCATCCGGGCAGAATCCTGGTACCCCGCGCCAGCGGGGCCAAAGCTGTCACGGTGCAAGGAGGGTACGGCGCAGTTTTTGCCATCCGGTACAAATTTTATTGAGCATTACGAGTGTCGCGGTACAAACTGTCTCGAAGCGACAAACTGTCAAGGTATACTGCAATTTAATTGGAGCAAGATGCGCGTGTCCGGGGGTAAGAACCAATATGAAGCTGTCTTGAGTGCAGGAGCAAAAGCAAAAACTGTGACGAACAACTTACCCATATTGTCCGTGTTAGCTGTTGCCGTTTTATTTTTTAAGGTATACCAACCTTAAAATTGGATTGTCGTCGGGTTGAACGTTTTTTACTAAATCCAAAAAATTGTGTTTATTCTTGGGTTTGTTAGTTCCAGTTCTTTGATAATGCTATTCTTAGTGACTTTAGATCAATTGCTTCAATGAAATCTATCCAGATATCTCCTTTTATGTTTGTCCAGAACGGAATGAAACCTGGTCCGCCATCAAGATCATTTATAAATCCATCGCGCGCGTCATCAGACAATATCATTATGACTGCTATGTCCAGATAATCTTACTATATTCCATTAAATAATTTGTTTCTTCATAGTTCAATGTGAAACGTGAGTGGTAACTCAAAACCTGCCTCGTCGAGCAAATGAGGGTTTTGCCTGATTGAATGTAATATTTCTCTTCAAATGTTTTGGGAACAGTTAAATTGCCCCAATCTATTCTGAATCCTACATAGATTGAATCATCAATTTTATAAACAGCGTCTTCATAGCATGGCGTAACAACCTCATTATTGAAAGAAGTGTTTTCTGTTTAGAGGTGATCCGTAAACATATTTTGTAGGGATAAAATCTAAGGTATATTTTCTTTGCCGGATGGTTTATTAACAGAATAACCGACTTCGATATTTGTTGAATAAGACCAAGCAAGATCATATCATTCCTGACATTGTCGTTAGTAAGTTCTCTGCCATCATAAATTGGGACAATGTAGATGAAGGAGACAAGTATTTGAAATAATTCTTAATGCTATTACGTGATCATTAAAGTGGATGTTTGTCAATGAATTTGCCATTGGAGTCAACGAAATAAAATCATGTAGAAAATTTCTGTAAAACAATTATTTCCTTGAGTACCGGATGATGGCAAATTTGCTTCCTGGGCATATACTCGGTAGGTCCTCTTCCGAAAAGTACCGATTGTATCAAGAAAATGGCCATTGAGATCGAACCTCATAAATGGAGTTTGAGATAATGAAGCAATATTATGTTGGTTATCAGTTAATGCGATGAAAAAAATGGAATGGATTATGATAGTTTTATCCTTGAAGAGGATGACATATTTTAATACTGTCAGCTATATCACTTAATTTTAAGTCTGGATCGGTTTTTTCAGTCCTTCGTTGACATCAATGGGTATAAGGATATAATGTTAAGTACTCATGGTCCACAGGTGATTTAACTTTTCTGTCATTGCAGGAAGACACTATTAAAAGAGTAAGTGTCAAGGTGGCAAGAAAATATCTCATAAGGTAATTAGCTGTTGGTTTTTATCTCTCGTCAGTAGTAAATGCTCAGGTGCACGGCGGCAATAAAGGGAGGTTGCGTTACCCGACGACGCATCCGGGCAGGGTCCCGGTACTTTAGCCAGAAAGCTGTCCCGGTGCAAGGAGGGTATGGCACGTGTTTTTGCCGTCCGGGTACAAATTTTATTGAGCATTACGCGTGTCGCGGTACAAGGTTGATAGGTGGCCGATAAACTGTCTCGGTTGCAGAAAATTGATAAATGGGCACTGGTGCAGTGTCGCGGTACAAATGGCCGAGAGGGAGAAATTTGTCCCCTTACAGAAGCCTAGGTACGCACTAGAGCGCAGTCCGGGTGCAGAAACTGGTAAGAAAAATCCATAGGCAGCAGGGAATACATGAAAACCGTGAAAACAAATGCATCTTTATCGTCCGTGTTAGGCGGAGTATTTTATGTTAATCGGATAGTAACAGTCCATGTGAAAACAAATGAATTTCTATATTTTTATTAGCTGAAGTTTTTTAGAAATTCATTACTGTTTTTAAATTCCTTATGAGCAATTTGTCTATCTAAAGGAAAAGCGTTAATGTCTTAAAAGTGTAGCGATCCTGTTTAGTGGGATTTTACTGTCTCAAGATGACTGAATATTTAATTTTTCTTATGTATGCAACAAGAAAACAATTATTAGCCATCTCTTTAGCTATATTAGAGGATATTTTTCTCAACAAAAATAATTCATCATTCTGAGAACCTTTAATCACCGCAAAGTCCAATTTATAATTCTCGCTTTCGAAAATTCAGACAATGAATCCATTATCAAGATTACCATTTTTTAGATCTGAAAACTTCCTGGCAATTCATGAATATTTGGAGCACTTGTTTGACAATAGAAGAGCTTTTAGAATCAGCCATTGAGAAAGAATAGAAGCTTCAGATTTTGATATATCGGTGGTAATAGTTTCTATTAATTTATTATGCTTCAGTAGGATTTGTTTCACTTGATTTTCAAGTTTCGACATCCAGTGGTGCTTATTAGAAGTGGTGCAAATGAGATCTGGGAGATATCCTTTAGAACTTTCTTTTTTTCCAGGGAGTTAGAGAACTATTTATCACAGATCTTTGAATGGTTCGTTACCTGTAGTTCTTAGTTAGAATTGGGTTCCCTCAATATTGTCTCAGGTAAATATGGTCTAAGCCATTTTGAGAATATATGTTCTTTACTAGTTTGTGGAGAATTACAAAAAGACACCGGGGGGAAGAAAATGATATCTTGAAAAGTATTTTTTATTATTTTTGAACTCATTCAATCCAATTAATTATATATCTGAATTTATTTTCATAATTGACGGTAGATTTTAAGTTTGGTCTTGGAATTTGTTTCATCTGGTTCCAATTTGTCAGTAAACTTTTGTTTAATAGTTTGGATGTGAGTTTTACCAGAAGGTTTAACATAGTCAACTATATTTTTTAATGTACTCATACGATCCAGATTTTATGTCCAATTGAACATAGGGAATTGATTCCAGCCAAAATACATACTTGCTTGTATTTATTGCGAAAGAATAGTAGGTTGTAATATTGTTAATAGTTCCAACATATTTTCTGAATGTACAAAAAACAAAATATTCCACATGGAACTTGCTGTGGGAACAACTAAAATTTCTAATTAGATCATTGGGATTTTCGATTTTCCCATACAGTATTTTACTTTATTGTTTTAAAAATCCTTCCTGGAGATCCCACTTTTATTTTAAATCCAAAACGATTAGTAAAGTACCAACACATCAAGACATAAGTTTTCTTTGGTGATAATATCTTTTGGAATCCAATATGCAAATGCTAAAAGATCCTCCCCCTTTTGTTTTTGAGTTGCAATTAATAGAACATTTCTTGTATTTTCTTTATTATTTAAAGATTTAAGGAACAATGTTATCCCATTATCCAACATCTCAAATTTATCTGGGTGGGTATAACATGATAAAACATCCTTTTTGGTTATGCCGTATTTTTCAAATACACCTTTAAAACTATCCCCAAATTGTAAAGTCATTTATCTGTTATTATCGTTGAAATATAAGTCTATTCGTCAGAGGATCAGGCTCATATTACGCCTAACGGCCCGGCAATAAAGTAAGTAAACGTTGCTGAGCGAATGGAGGCTGTAGGCAAAAAGCTGCATCGGGACAGAATCCCGGAACAGCCGTAGTTGAGCGAAGCATGGCGCGTGTTTTTGCCGTCCAGGTACAAATTTACGGGCGTATACGAGAGTCGCGGTACAAGCATGGTCGGAGCCGGTATTGAGTCCCGGTACAGAAGTTTACCTGCGAGCAGTGGTGCGTGGTCATGGTTTATAATTGCATTACAAGGTTGTCACGGGATGCAGTTGTGAGAAGCAAAAACCGTGACAAGTTTATTTACTTTATTGTCCGTGTTAGGTTTAGGGTTTGTTAATAAAATTCAATAATGAATGTATTAGATTCAATTCTCAGGTATATCATACTTTAACATTGAATTGATACTTGCTGTTGATGCAAGATATATTGTTCTATTTTGATTATCCATGCAAAAATAACCCCAGTCATCAAGTCGATATCTTTTGAGTGGATTACCATTCCAATCATATTTTTCAACGAAGATGTACTTGTTATTATTCCGATTGGCACTTTGCACATCAATTGGTGTTCTCCCACTATAAAGCATCCAAAAGGCTTCCTTTTTTGGAGACATGCCCCAAAAGTGAGTGATATTTGTTGGTTCGAGAGTAGCAATATCATTTTGTCCTTCTGTTAATTCTTCAGCATCAAAAACTATATGCCTTTCAGTCATAGAATTAATATCAAGGATCCTTATTCTTTTAAAATATTTATATGCGTAAGCTATTCGTCCGTAGTACATATTAACTCCAAAATCTCCAATATAGGTTGTCCAAGATCCCTTTATTCCTGGAATTGCAAGGTCCAATAATTCTTTTCCTTGTTGGAGACTATCCTTATTAAAAGTATATATCATTTTACTTTTTGAAGTATTTGATACATAAATAGCATTTTTGTTATTAGTAAAAAATATCTGCTTAATATCAAAGCCTTTATTATGTTTTGGAAGCGTTAAGTAATATTCAGGCTTAAGGGATTTTAAATTTACTTTGTAGATTTTCTCAGTGTTATTTTCATAAATATAGAATAGAATTGAATCTTCTTCTGTTTCAACTAATTCTGGTGGATAGACAAATTCATCTGGGCCTCTTCCCATAACGCCAAAAGCTGATACGCATTTTAAATCAGGTAATTCAAAAATCATGAACAAGCTGTCCTTTCTGGCATTTTTGGTTACCAGGTATTTGTTTTTTACAAGCAATTGGCTTGGTTTAATGATCTCTTTAAAATTCAATGGAGTTCCAGTCAAATCAATCGTACTTCCAAAAGCTTTTTCAGTCAGGTGTACCTCTTCCGATTTTAATTCAGGGAGAATTGGCATTCTCGCTGAAGTATCGTTGACAAAAGAACTATCACTGGAGGATTTTTCATTTATAATAGAATGATTTTGGTTGCAGCTTATACCTAAAAAAATCACCAGTAAATAGATCATAGTAAGTCGTACCATATACTTTGTATAAATTAATTTTAAAAACTTTCTTATATGCAGCAACTACACCTTAAACCTAACGGCTGGCCGGTAAGTGCCGTGCGGATTAAAGGCAGTGTGTATTTGGTTTTATTGTTTAAGTAGTTAAAGTAAAAAAAGTTCTGACCCTACTCAAAACAAGCATGGCATTTACCGGCTTGTTAGGGCGGCGTTGATAACTCGGGCAGCGAGGGGAGGGCAAAACCACGAATGCTATATGCAAGTACCTGAAGCGATGGCCGCGGGTGTGCTGCCAGCAGTCCTTCTCTGAATTTTTTACCCTTAAGCGATGCCCCGTCAGTCACATAAGCCTTCTATTTAATTGGCTGAAATATAAAGTAGTACGGTGCTTAAGCCTGACTTCCACCTGCACAATTCATACTAAAGTTAAATATTAAAATCGAAATGACCTTAAATAAATGTGACCTTTTAATTCCCCTGCCCCTCGATAAAACCCGGTGGAAACAGTGAGCCATTGCGTAGTTCCACCTTCACCTAAGCTTCGGAGAACAATGTGGCCCTTACACCGTTACATAGGTATTTATACCCCCTCAAAATAGGCTTTAACCCTCTTACCTTCTTGTAATTAAACAGATACATTTGTTATCGGATTTATCGCATAAAAATACCTGAAAACCCGTTAATGGAGAACTATCACGAAATGCTCATGCATGACATCAGGTTTGAGGAAGGCCTGAATGCCTGCATGAACTGCGGTGTCTGCACTGCCATCTGTCCTGCTGCTGAATTTTATAATTACGATCCCCGTCAGATCGTCGATATCGTTCAGACAGGTGATAACGATGAAATAGAAAAGCTTTTAAAGTCCGATACTATCTGGTATTGCGGTGAGTGTATGTCGTGCAAGACACGTTGTCCAAGGGGTAATGCACCCGGACTGGTCATTATGGCTTTAAGGGGATTGTCACAGGATCTTGGATTTTTTGTTGAATCTGAAAAAGGCAGACAGCAGCTTGCTATCAAGAGGACTGTCGGTGAATCAATCCTGAATACCGGTTATTGCGTTTATATTGACGGAATTAAACCTGCACTTCATCCTGAACAGGGACCAATCTGGGAGTGGGTGCATGAAAACAGGGCAGATACTTATGAACAGGCTGGGTGGCAATTATAAAGGTGATGGCCCGGGTATATTGAGAAAGATTCCTGATGAGGCACTGGATGAATTAAGAAAGATATTTGAGGTTACAGGTGGTATCGCAGATATGAAAAGATTGAATTCTATTCAAGGAAAAAAGCTGAAGAAATGAATCTCGAGTCTTGATGAAGGAACAGATAATGAGTATTTCAGGCATATCTACACAACAAATAACGGATCTCATACTAAATAAGATAACAATGAAAATTGAAGGGAAAAAGGCGATCTGGAGCGAATACCAGAAGGAAATTGCTGATGACCAGTATTTTTATGTCAGAAGTTGTATCAGGCAGAATTTCTTCCCCGGATCTGAAATGGCATTTTTCAGAATAATGAGGGAAGAGCTGAAGAAAGATGTTTATGAACATCCATGTCATACAACCTGTTCCGGAATTGGCTATCATGGCGATGTTGTTCCTGTTGAAACGACAATGACCGTTGTTGCCAGACAGTTTGCACTGATGACTGAAGCCGGATACAGAAACTATGTTCCTTCATGTATCACTTCATTTGGACTCTATACCGAGATCCTTGAAACCTGGCATCATTTTCCGGAAGTTGAAGAAAAGGTCAGAGAACAGCTTAGGAAAGCAACCGGAAGGGAATTTGAAATTCCTGAAAACCTGGCTCATGCAAGCGATATCATTTTTAAATTCAGAAAAGAAATTGCAGCAAAAGCAAAATATAAGCTTATAAATAAAAATACCGGAGAACCACTGAAAGTTGTTGACCATATCGGTTGCCATTATGCCAAAATGTTCCCGTCAAAAGGAGTCGGAGGAGCTGAATATCCGTATGTTCTTGCCGGAATGGTTGAAGATTGGGGAGGTAAGGTGATTGACTACCCGGAACGCAGGCATTGCTGCGGATTTGGATTCAGGCAATATCTTGTTCAGGCAAACAGAGGCTTCTCAATTGCATGTTCCAGGGAAAAATTTGAATCGATGAAACCCTTTAAACCCGATATGATAATTACCAATTGCCCGGGATGTCCCATGTTCCTCGACAGGTGGCAATATGTAATCAACGAGATGGAAGGGAAACGTTACGGTAAAAATAATGAAGGGATTCCGGTTTTCACTTATGAAGAGGTTGCCGGGCTTGTTCTGGGTTATGATCCATGGGATCTGGGCTTGCAGATGCATCAGACTGATTGTGAACCTGTTCTTGATAAGATGGGAATTGAATATGATCCTGATGAAAAATTCAATCTGGAGATGCATCCCGAAATGGTCAGAGCCAGGGGACTATGTAAACGTACGCTGAGAAATGAAAAAAGAGGTTGTTGTAATAGGGGGTGGAGCTGCCGGTATGGAAGCAGCCGGTCAGCTGGCAGATGCAGGATTTAATGTAAGCCTGGTGGAAAAGGAAAACAGGACGGGAGGCCATCTGAATAATTGGTATAAACTTTTTCCCGATCGCAGGGACAGCTCAGAAGTAAAGGAATATCTTGATAACAAGTTGCTTCAAAAGAGATATTAGGATAATTACCGGATTCGTCAATTGTAAAACTCCTGAGAAAGAAGGGTAATATTTCACTGATTACACATGAAGGGACTGAATTAACTGCTGATGCTGTGGTTGTTGCAACAGGATTTGATCTTTTTAAAAGCGCCCGGAAAGAAGAATATGGTTATGGGATATATGACAATGTTATCTCTTCTGCCGACCTTGAAGAAATGTTCAGAAACGGGAAAATTGCTCTTTTAAACGGTAAATCGCCATCAACAATCGGAATTGTCCACTGTGTCGGATCGCGTGATGAAAAAGTCGGGAATTTTTACTGTTCAAAACTCTGTTGTGTCACTGCTGTGAAACAGGCAATTGAGATAAGGGAACATCTTCCCGAATCAAAGGTTTTTTGTTTTTATATGGATATGAGAATGGGTGGAGCCCATTATGAAGAACTTTACCGCGAAGCACAGGAAGTATGGAATGTGAACTTTATCAGAGGGAAGGTGTCAGAAGCCAGTGAGTCAATCAATAACAGGCTTGTTGTCAAAGTCGAAGATACTCTGGCAGGAAGACCTCTGAAAATGGAGCTCGATATGCTTGTGCTTATGGCAGGGATGGAGATGTCAGAAGGGGGAGAAATCCTCGCAGCTGCATCTGAGCTTAAGACTGGCGAAAACAGGTTCTTTTCTCCCGTCGATCATCATTATGCAAATAATATCAGTAATATAAAGGGAGTTTTCTATGCCGGCACCTGCACTGCACCGATGAATATTACTGAAACAATTTCACATGCAAGGGCAGCGGCAGCTGAAGTGATAAACTATCTTAGAAAGTAAGAGCTAGAATGGATAAATTCGGATTTAAAATAACCAAAGGAAGGCAGATCGACTGGGATTCGAATGACAGGAGTATTGCTGATTATATAAGGGAGAGGGAACCTTCCTTTAAAGCCTGCATAGCCTGCGGATGCTGCTCAGCCACCTGTACAACCGGTAATTTTACCTCATTCAGCCTGAGGGAACTTAATATTCTTATCACACAGGGGTGAGAACGCCAGACCCAGGGAAAATATTAAAAAATGCATGCTTTGCGGGAAATGTTCACTTGTCTGCCCGAGAGGTGTAAATACGAGAAATGTTGTTTTTCTGGCCAGACAGGCTTTTCAAAAGTATGACGTTTATGCAGTTTGATCCTTTTGTAATACCATTCAATATTGGTCTTTACTTCATTCTTTTCTATGTAGTAATAAGAAGCATCATCTGGTTCAGGGAGCTTTCAAGACCTGATAAGCTGAGGCTTCAGCGAGGCTTTTTCGGAAGGGCGTTCGGTCAGAGTCTCAGGGAGATTTTTCTCGAAAGCCTGATTCACAGGAAAATTCTTAAGGACGAAACCTCGTCTTGGCTATATGCATATGAGCCTTGCATTTGGCTGGTTCCTGCTTATACTGTTTGGGACAATTGAAGCCGACATCTTCGGGGAAAGACATCTGAATGCAGCCATATAAAGCTATTTTCTTTAAGTTCTTCAATCCCGATCACGGTCAAACTCCTTTCGAAGCGGGCTATGCCTTTCTTATGGATTTTCTCCTGGCATTTATTCTCTCGGGACTTCTTCTTGCTATAATAAAAAGATTTGCCTCAGGTGTTGTGGGTATGAAGAAGACAACGAAGCTGAAAACCCTTGACAAGGTTGCTCTTACCTCACTCTGGCTGATCTTTCCAAGCCGTCTGCTGGCAGAGAGTCTTACAAGTGGAGCCTATGGGACCGGCAGTTTCCTGACAGGAACACTGGGATCCTGGCTTGCTTCATTTTTACCGGCCCAGTGAAATGGCTTATCCATTCTGGTGGCTCTACTCACTCTCGCTTGGAACCTTTTTTGTATTACTGCCGCTTACACGATATATGCATATTCCGACAGAGCTCTTCCTGATATTTATGAGGAACTCGGGAATCAGAACGGGTGATAAAGCCGGAACTTTTACTGAAGTTCAGGTCTATTCCTGTTCTTCCTGCGGCATCTGCATCGACCAGTGCCAGCTTAATTTTTCGGCAGGCATAAATAATATTCAGTCTGCATACCTGATGAAGGCTATCAGAAACAACGAGGATACCTGCGATATTGCGCACAATTGCCTGATGTGCGGCAGATGTGACAGCAAGTGCCCGGTGGGAATTGAACTTATCACCGATAAGAATGATCCGGAGAAGGAGCGGGGAGGCTGAAATTGACATGAGAAATATCTGGAAAGGCTATTTCAGGAGCAGGCAAAGTATTTCGCTTCAAAAAGCAAAAGTGGTACCGTCCTACGATTACCTTCCAGGCAACGAGCCGGCTAAGGCTGATGTTTTGTATTTTGCAGGGTGTATGACACATCTTACACCTTCAATAAAGAACTCGATGGTGAAAATAATGAACGCTTCAGGGGTCAGCTGGTCGTTCATTGATGAAAAGGGCGGCGCCTGCTGCGGACGACCCCTTATGCTTGCCGGCCAGGATAAAGAAGCGCGGGAACTCATTAACTATAATTCCCAGATAATCTGGAAATCAGGCGCACATACGCTGGTTACATCATGTCCGATTTGCTATAAAGTATTTAAGGAAAGCTATTATCTTGATGTTGAAGTACTTCACCATTCCCAATATATCAGGAATCTGATCAGCGAAGGTTCTGTGAAAATGAACTTCCTGCATAAAAGCGTGGTATATCATTCTCCCTGTGAACTTGGAAGAAGCTCGGGAGTTTACAACGAGCCGAAAGAAGTGCTTATGCATGTATCCAGGCTTGAGAAAACAGGTTTTGAAGATGAAAATTCGTTGTGTTGCGGCGGTAGCCTTGGTAATATCAAACTGAGCCAGGCAAAAAGGCGTCAGATTGCAACCGAAACTGCAGCCAGGCTTACCAAAGGCAATCCCGATCTTCTTGCTACCGCATGTCCTCTGTGCAAAAAGACTCTGGCTGATGTTTCCAAAACCAGGGTGGCCGACATCTCTGAAATAGTTGCAGAAGCAATTGTTGTAAATCAGCCAAAAAAAAATATTCAACGGCTAATCTCCCTGGTTAAGGAATCGGCAGGGATCTCCTGAAGGTAATAAAGCACAGTTTCACTGAAATTTAAAGGGTCTTTTATTTCCATTATTTTTCTTGTTTTGTTAATAACTTATTACCTGAACTAATCAGAAGTGGTACTATTTTTGACCAATAAACGAACAATTCGTATACTGAAATTGTCTCTATTTCGTTATAGTTTTGTATTCGCAATTATTCGTAACCATTTGTAACCGGAGATAAATATGAAGAGTAAATTATTTGCTATAGGCATGGCAGCATTGTTTGTCTGGTCATGCGGAACCAGGTCAGATAAGAATAACGTTCCCGAAAATGCTGTCGTTCAGCAGGAAGACGGTACGCTTGCACTGAACCTGGATAAAGCTACCTGTTATAATGATGCTGTAAATCCTTCAAGTAATACGGCGGAATGGAATGTTGTAGTTTCAAAACCCGGTCGGTTTAAAGTCTGGCTCTCAAGCGCCACGAAAGACACAACCGAACTTAGTTACATCAATTCCGTAAAAGTAAGCCTGCTTGATAATCAGCTTGAAGTCGATCCTGCATGTGATAAAATTGTGCGAAATTCAGACGAAGTATCCTACCCGTACTACCGGGCAGATTCATATATGGGTTCATTTTATATTTCTGAACCAGGAGAGTATAATATTCAGGTTATCAGCGAGAAGGTTCTTCCGAAAGAGGCAATGAACGATGTTTCATCCGGACCTGCCGACACCAGGCTGATGTCAGTTATTCTGACTCCTAATACGAGGTAAGCTTTTCTTCTACCCATTTCCTTGCATTAACGAAGGCTTTCATCCAGGGTGTAACTTCATCTCTCAGCTTTTCAGGGGGATAATACCCGCATTGCCATGGCAAGAAGGATCTCTCAAGGTGGGGCATCATTACAAGGTGTCTTCCGTCATCAGAACAGAGGCCTGCCACATCAAAATCCGATCCGTTTGGATTGGCAGGATAGGTGCTTCTGCTGTATATTAGCGAAACATTGTATTTGTTTTCAGGATAAGGCAGACTGAATTGCCCTTCTCCATGGGCTACCCATATTCCCAGTTCCATTCCGGACATATTCCCGAACATTACCGATTTGTTTTCAGGGATCATTACGTTCAAAAAACCCGATTCGAATTTATGCGACTTGTTGTGAAGTAGTTTTGGCATCTTCTTATGGAGCGGGTATATCAGCCCTAGTTCCGCCATCAACTGACAACCGTTGCAGACTCCCAGCGACAGTGTATCAGGTCTTTTATAGAAATCCTCAAGCGACTTCCTTGCTTTTTCATTGTATTTGAAGGCTCCGGCCCATCCCTTTGCAGAACCAAGAACATCGGAATTGGAGAATCCTCCCACAAAAACGATCATGTTGATGTCGTGAGCGTTTCCCTGCCGCTGATAAGATCAGTCATGTGCACATCCTTCACGTCAAAGCCTGCAAGCCAAAGAGCATAAGCCATTTCCCTGTCTCCGTTAACTCCTTTTTCCCTGATAATGGCTGCACGGGTACCAGATTTCTTTTGCCTTTCAGGTGATATTCCAAGCGATTTGAATGTCCCCTGAAAACCGGCAGTATTGAATTTAAGCTCGTGGTGACTGTAATTATTGTATCTTTCAAGGGCGAGCTCCTCTCCGCATTGCCTGCGGTCGAGCAGATAGGAAGTCCTGAACCAGAGGTCACGGCAATGATCAATATCAAATGAGACGGATATATTGTGATTTATCACACTTACCTGCCGGTTATTTACCGGATGCCCGATCGACAGATAAGAAATCCCGTGCTCAAGAAGGATTTCAGCGATCTCATTTTCATCCCTTACCTGTATTATTATTCCGGGATTCTGGCTTAGCAGAATCTTTACAGTATCTTCGTTACTAAGCGCTGTAAGATTGACAGCCATTCCTCCCGATATATTTGAAAAACACATCTCAAGCAATGTTGTTATCATTCCGCCGGCTGAGATATCATGCCCAGCAAGGATCTTCCCCTTCTTTATAAGGTCCTGAACAGTATTGAAAACTTCAGCGAAATAGCGCGGGTCCTTAACAGTCGGAACCTCATCCCCGAGAGCATTGAGGGTCTGCGCAAAGCTGCTTCCTCCGGTTTTGAACTCATCACGGCTCATATCGATATAAAGGAGACTGGTATACGGATCATTTACAAGAACAGGTTCAACTATTTTCCTGATGTCGCTTACTTCACCTGCTGCAGATATAATCACAGTCCCCGGAGACATTATTACCTGGTCATTGTATTTCTGGGTCATCGAAAGGCTGTCTTTTCCTGTCGGGATATTAATACCCAGCTCAATTGAGAATTTACTTGCGGCGCTGACTGCGGAAAACAACCTTGCATCTTCACCCGGGTTTTTACAGGGCCACATCCAGTTTGCTGAAAGTGACACGCTTTTAAGCCTGTCGGAAAGAGGCGCCCAGATAATGTTGGTGAGGGCTTCTGCAATAGACAGAACTGAACCGGCTTCAGGATCGACAAGTCCGGCTGCAGGCGCATGGCCGATTGACGTAGCCATTCCGGATCTGCCCCTGTAATCGAGGGTGATGGCTCCCAGGTTATTCAGGGGTAGCTGCAAAGGACCTGCACACTGCTGTTTTGCAAGCCTGCCTGTCACCGACCTGTCGACCTTATTTGTGAGCCAGTCCTTGCAGGCTACTTCCTCAAGCTGCAACACCATTTCTACATATTCCCCGATCTTGTCAGGTGAGTAATCCGGTTTCCCGTACGTGTCGACTGAAGCAATATCTTTCATTGTTGTCCGGGGAGGATCGCCAAATAACGATTCAAGCGGGATGTCGATAGGTTTTTCGCCGGTTATGCTGTTTTCAAATGTGAACTGATGGTCGCCTGTAATCTCCCCAATAATATAAATAGGAGCCCTTTCCCTCTCAGCTATCTTCTTTAATGATTCAATGCTGCCGGTTTTGATTACCAGGCCCATACGTTCCTGTGATTCATTACCGATGATCTCTTTTGCCGAGAGAGTAGGATCGCCAACAGGAAGCTTGCTTAAATCGATCCTGCCGCCGGTGACCTCCACAAGCTCTGAGAGACAGTTAAGATGTCCGCCTGCTCCGTGGTCATGTATCGAAACGACGGGATTGACGTCCGTTTCACCAAGCGCCCTGATGGCATTATAAACTCTTTTCTGCATTTCCGGATTTGCCCTCTGCACGGCATTCAGCTCTATCGAGCTGTCATATTTCCCGGTGTCAACCGATGAAACTGCTCCGCCGCCCATCCCTATCCTGTAGTTATCACCTCCCAGCAGGACAATAAGATCCCCTTTTTCAGGGATATCCTTTTCACTGTCTTTCTTTTTGCCGGTGCCGATGCCTCCTGCCAGCATTATTACCTTATCATATCCGAATTTTTTAGAGCCCTCGAAGTGCTCAAACGTGAGGACAGAGCCGCATATCAGCGGCTGACCGAATTTATTGCCAAAATCGCTGGCTCCGTTAGAAGCTTTAATAAGGATGTTTTCAGGGGTCTGGTAAAGCCACTTCCTTTCTTCGGTTGCTTTCTCCCACGGACGGCCTCCGTCAGGCCTGGGATAAGAGGTCATATAGACCGCAGTTCCTGCAATGGGAAATGCTCCCTTGCCGCCTGCAATCCTGTCTCTTATCTCTCCACCGGTGCCAGTTGAGGCTCCGTTAAAGGGTTCAACTGTTGTCGGGAAATTATGTGTTTCAGCTTTAAGTGATAATACCGACTCGAAACGTTTTATTGTAAAAAAATCAGGTTTATCCTGTGTGGCAGGGGCAAACTGTTCCACAACAGGTCCCTGCAGGAAGGCACAGTTGTCCTTGTAGGCTGAAACCACTTTGTTCCGGTTATAATGAGTGGTGTTTTTAATGAGTTGAAAAAGTGTTGAATCCTTTTCTTCTCCGTCTACTATGAATATTCCGTTGAAGATCTTATGCCGGCAATGTTCCGAATTAACCTGTGAGAATCCGAAAACCTCACTGTCGGTCAGCCTGCGGCCTATCGTTTTGGCCAGTTTTTCAAGATATCTGATCTCATCTGCACTCAGGGCAAGTCCTTCTTTATCATTGTATCGCTTTATATCTTCAAGGTAGATGATATTTTCAGGCTTGTGATCGATGGTGAAGGTTTTCTGATCCAATGAGCCGTAGAGAGCCTGCAGCATCGGATCGTACTCAGGTTTGGCGGACCGGACCGGGAAAAACTCCTCAATTCTTTTGATCCCCGTAATCGCCATGTTCTGTGTTATTTCAACAGCGTTTGTACTCCAGGGGGTGATCATCTCTTTTCTTGGTCCTGTAAATTTGCCATCTATCGTTTCAGCTTTAACAGGAACCGCTTCATTAAAAAGCCAGATAAGTTTTTCAATATCTTTTTGTGTCAGATCTGATGTCGCTCCAACAGCAATTACATTACCGGATTTTGATTCAAAAAAGAGGATCATAAAATGAAATTAAGATATTGAATTATAACTGATTATTACTGATGAGAAACCTGTCAGAAACAGTTGCAAATATAGTGTAAGTTTTTCAGACCATTCCACTTCTTTCCAGGAAGGCGTCTATTGAAGGTTCTTTTCCCCTGAAGCTGACATACAGATTCATCGGCTTGTCGGATCCACCCTTTTCAAGTATATTTTTCCGGAAAGAATCAGCAACTATCCTGTTATGCAATCCCGCTTCTTTAAAGTACTTAAATGCGTCGGCATCAAGTACTTCAGCCCATTTATATCCATAGTATCCCGCTGCATACCCGCCACCGAAAAGATGTGTGAACGCACAACTCATATTAGTTGATTCAATCTTCGGGAAAAGCTCGGTTTTTTCAGTTTCATGGGATTCAAATTCTACAACATCCGTTTTAAAGGGCTCTGTAATCGTATGCCAGGCCATGTCGAGAAATCCAAATCCAAGTTGTCTGAGGCAGTTATACCCTTCATTGAATGTTGAAGCCTCCCTGATCTTTTCAGTGATTTCAAATGGTATTTTTTCCCCGGTTACATAATGGGTTGCCCAGCTGTCGAGCCAATCCTGCTCAAAAGCCCAGTTTTCCATTAATTGTGAGGGAAGCTCGACAAAATCACGTGCTACATTTGTTCCTGCAATGCTCTCGTATGTACATTGCGATAGCATCCCATGAAGTGCATGCCCGAATTCATGCAGAAATGTAGTAAGCTCGTTAAATGTCAGAAGTGATGGTTTTGAGGTCGTTGGCCGGGTGAAATTCGTGACAAGCGAAATTATTGGAATTATTTTCCTGCCGTTTTCCATTCTCTGATCCCTGTAGCTTGTCATCCAGGCACCACCGCTTTTTCCTTTCCGGGGATGATAATCAAGATACAAAATAGAGAGGAGGCTGTCGTCTTCATCCGTAACCTCCCAGGTTCTTACTTCTTTGTGATAGACGGGAAGCGTTGTATTCTCCTTAAACCTCAATCCGTAGAGCCGCGAAGCCAGGATAAAAATAGCATGTTGAACTTTATCCAGCCTGAAATATGGTCTGAGTATCTCGTCGTCGATATCGTATTTTGCTTTTTTGAGCTTTTCCGAATAGAATGCCCAGTCCCACCGTTCAATACTTCCGGTATGGCCGTTTCCGGTTGCAAACTCCTTCAGGTTATTAAAATCCCTGAGGGCGGCATTACGTGAGGCTGAATAAATTTCCTCAAGGAATGCCATCACCTTTGAAGGGTTCTCTGCCATCCTGTCGCCGAGGGTCATTTCGGCATAATTCTTAAATCCAAGCAATTGAGCGGTTTCCAGACGCAGGTTAACTATCCTTGTCAGCAGAGACTTGTTATCCCGTTCATCGCCATGAAAAGCCCTTGAACCGTAAGCCCTCAGCATTTTCTCGCGGAGTTCCCTTTTCTCAGAGTACTGCATAAAAGGTATGTAGCTTGGAAAATTGAGAGTAAAGACCCATCCCTCTTTTTCCCTGTTTTTTGCTTCCATCGAAGCCATCTCCCTTATGCTATCGGGTAATCCCGCCAGATCGGCCGGATCTGTCAGATGCAGTTCGAATGAATTTGTATCAGCAAGGACATTCTCCTCAAACTTAAGAGTAAGTTGTGAAAGCTCTTCCGAGATCTCCCTGAACCTGGCTCTTTCACCTGATTTCAGACTGGCTCCTCCAAGCAGAAAATCCCTGAACTTTTTCTCAAGCAGCATAACCTTTTCAGTGGATAGATTTAAAGAATCCCTTGAATCATAAATGGTCCTGATCCTTGAGAAGAGCTTTTCGTTGAGGGTAACATCGTTCGAAAAACGGGCAAGCAGGGGAGAGACTTCCTGTGCAACTTCCTGAAGCTCTTTTGAAGTTTCTGCATTATTGAGGTTAAACAGAACAGAGGAGATCCTTGTCAGCTTCCCGCCGCTTCTTTCAAGCGCCTCTATCGTGTTCTCAAAAGTAGCCCGTTCCTTGTTTTCAGTTATTGTATTGATCTCTTCCGAAGCTGATTGAATTGCTTCTTCAACTGCAGGCCTGAAATGGCTGTTTTCTATAAGATGGAAAGGCGGAGTTTCATACTGAGTACTCCATCTGCCTGATAGCGGGTTGATCATAAACTGAATATTTTAAACAGCACTCTATTCATCATCGTCCTCACCGACAGCGCCGGCATACCTGGCGGGGTAGGGGGCATTGCCTTTTGCAGCAAACCATAAGATCCTGTTGAGGAGATCGTCATTGCCCGAATCTACGCGGTCAAATTCAGGAAGCATGCTTTTTTTCGCATAATGAAGAGCCTTGCCCGAGAGGGAGGATAACAGTTTATTCATCTCATTAAGTGGAATATTATTTTTAACATGCGTGTATGGCGTCAGGTCGGGCTTCGAACCGAAACAGTCGGTCATCGGGTTGGCGATTGCATCCTGTATGTTCATCGGGGGCAGTCCCAGTATCTGTTCTATTGTTCTCACCATTGATGGTTGGGCATAATAGGTACTGTTTGTCGTTCTGAGCCTTGAATAGGGGCTTATTACCATTCCAACCGTGCGATAAGCCGACAGATGGTCCCAACCACCCTGCGAATCGTCTTCTGTTATAAAAATAACAGTATGCTCCCAGAACCTGCTTTTTGTCACAGCTTCAACTATCTGGCCAAGGGCATAATCATTATCGGCTACCATTGCCCTGGGTGTTGGCGATCCTGGTCTGATGCCTGCAGTATGATTATTTGGCAGGGCCATTATCATAAGTTCCGGAAGCTGATCACCCTCCATGGCTTCAAAGGCTTTTAACTCCTTTATAAAGGCATCGGCGCGCATTATATCAGGGAACTCATGGTTGCCGTAAGACGGGTATGTTTCGCTCAGGATGTTCTTTACACCTTCAATTGTTGTTTGATTTTTAAAGCTGACACTCTCCCCTTTATTGAATTTTTCATAAATATCTTTCCATTTAAGGTTATTCTCAACAACAGGAACTGAAGCCTCACCGTAAATCCTTACCTTTTTACCGTTCAGCACTCCGTTATCCCAGAGAAATCCGGTGGGCGAGTACACCAGGGCATCTTGCTGGACATGCGGATAGCTTCGGAACCACGCGCGCATATTCTTCTCAATGTAATCTGTTACAATTGATGCATCGGTCCATTGATGTCCTTCAGCGGAACATTTTCCGGACACATTGTAATTGTCAAGCAGCATGAACTCCCTGGCGAGCTTATGGGTATTAGGCGTTATTAGTTCTCCAAAAGTGCACAGGGTTGAATCGCCCCTGCCTTCGGGCATGTCGCCCAGAACCTGGTCATAGGTCCGGTTTTCCTTAATAATATACAGGACATGCTTAAATACAGAGGGCTCGCCGATCCGTTCGGGAACCGGTTTTGGCTTCATATCCTTTCGTGGAGCTTCTCTTGCCAGTGTGGCCCTTGAAAGATCATTTACAGCAATAACAGTATCGGTATAAGCTTTCAGATTCAGTCCATCCGGTACCGGAATTACTGAAACGGAGGCCAGCATGTGGTGTGAATTGTATATCAGGTTATTGCCATCCGGATTTGAAAGTCCGAGCCGCACCCCGTCAGCTTCAAGATTGGCCACATAGAGCAATCCGGATGGAGATAAGCAGATAGCTGAAGGGTAGGCTCCGGTAGGGATGAATCCGGCAACAGAACTTGTTGTTAAATTATTTCTCCTTGCTGCCTTTTTACCGAGGCTGACCACTGCCAGGGCATTATCCATACCATTTGCAACATAGAGGGTCTTTTCGTCAGCCGACAGGCATAATCCGTTTGGCGAATCGCCGAAGTAGGGATTTATTTCAGGCTGCAACCTTACGCTTATTGTTTCAACCACTGCATTGGTGAGTGTATTGATAACCGATACATTATCGCTGTTAGAATTTGTGACGTATACAAATCTTCCCCGCCTGTCGCTGACAATCTCATTCGGATGCAAGCCTGTTAAAATCTCTTTGATTATTCTGCCGTCAACCGGATCGATAACTGTAACACTCCCTTCCCTGGTCGACCCTCCGGCCTTATTGTCAACTTTAGCCAACCCCCAGGGTATTCCTGCAACATCCTCATCGTTTTCAAGGGGATGCCGGCCAGCCCAGTTGGTCACATAGAGCTTTCCTGCTGCCATTGTTATTCCATAGGGTGCAACGCCGGGATTCATTTCCCATACACCTGCTCCCGTTTCGAGATGCTGTTTTACTACCCTGTTGTTGCCGTTAAGGACAACATACAGATATGTAATTCCGGATTCATTTTGTATGAGAATTTCATTTGGAAGCGCCAGATAAGCCGGTGTAACGGCTTGATATTCAAAAAGACGGCCATATTCAGCCTTCTGTCCGTTCCATTTTGCTGATGCCACAAATGATCTGTCACCCGATCCTACTACGCTCCAGTAAACCTCCATTTTCCCGTTTGCAGAATGCCATTTGATGCCCGAATAAGTATTCATTCCCCCCCTGAGATCCGGGTTAAGGTTATTTGGAAGTGTGTAAACGACCTTGTTGGTTGCCGTACTGATAAAGATTATGCTGTACCTTTCCTCAACTGCAAGCCATTTGCCGTCGGGTGAAAGTACAACATCAAGTGAGTGGTTCTCAAGCGCTTCATCTCCGAAAACTATCTGCAGTCCTGCCGGCTGGATGAGACGGTTATATGGCAGCTGGATTTGCCCCGTTCCGGTTATCTGTTTTTCCAGGGTTACCTGTGAATAAATCTGCAGGCAGTAAACAACAAATAACGTACTCAGGAGATATCTCATAAGGATAAGTTTGATGTTTTGTATACTAAGATAAACAAAAAATCAGGCCCTATGTTTCGACCAGTTCCTGTTTTCAGTGTAACCTGGATTTTGCGTGCTTAGAACCTGGAAATTTATCACCAACCGCTTAAAGGGGCATGCGCGAACTTAAGGATTTGGTAAACTTTAGAATCTTACTGTATACAATTGATTTTCAGTAACATAAATTTACCCTCCTTTTCAAGGAGGGGTGGTCGGGACTATAGATTTTGATAGGTTAACAATCAACTTTCGCGACCGGGGTGGTTAATTTCTAAAACAGCTTCTGAATCAACCACCCCGGCCAGACGAATTTAGATTCTGCATTTGAGATGATTTCACAGTCTGTCCACCCCTCCTTCAAAAGGAGGGGAAACTTATTTAATAGTGTTTCAGCTAATTAAATAATTATCAATCTAAAACTGATTCTTAGGATCGGCTATGCCCTAAAGGGGGCTATATTTAAGTCCCCTTCAGGGGATTTAGGGGCCGACTTCCCTGACAGCCAGCAGGCAGGTCAGTTGAACTCTGTGTAAGTTTTAGTCCTCAGAACGGCAGATCGCTCATTTCATCATTTTCCGGGGGCAGATCCTCGAGGGGATTGTGTGATGGGACATTCTGATCCCTGATTGCTTCTGAGGTTTTTTCAACTCTCCAGGCATCGAGGTTTGTAAAATAGCTGATTTTTCCATCCCGTTCCCATCTGTTGCCCTTAAGGTTGAACCATATCTTAACCTCTTCATTAAGAAATGATTCATTGATAAGGTCGCATTTATCCTGGATGAGCTGGAACTTGATGTAGTCAATGAAGACTGCTGATCCGCCTGCCTCCTTTTTTTCGATGACAAATTCACGCTTCCTGAATTTGTCGCTGACCTGGTTTACCGGTGAGACGTCAATTACCTTACCTGTGATTTCGAAAGCCATATCACTCTTCGTATATAATTATTTTCTCAATTTTGTCACCCTGCCGGATCTTACCGATAACCTCGGTTCCTTCAGTTACCTTACCAAAGCAGGTATGCTGTCCGTCAAGATGCTTTGTGTTTGTCCTGCTGTGGCAGATAAAAAACTGGGAACCGCCGGTATCCCTTCCCGCATGAGCCATCGAAAGGACACCTTTGTCATGGTATTGATTCCCGCCTTTAAGTTCGCATTTGATTTTGTAACCGGGGCCTCCTGTTCCAACTCTCGGATCGCCGGGATTCTTTGAGTATGGGCAGCCTCCCTGGATTACAAAGTCCGGAATGACCCTGTGAAATGCAAGTCCGTCATAGAATCCCTCTTTAGCCAGTTTAACGAAATTATCCACTGTACCAGGGGCATCCTCTTCATAAAAACTGACCTGCATTACGCCTTTGGGTGTTTGTATCTCGGCAGTTCTCATCTGTTGAACTGGTATTTAATTATTGTACTATTTCGAGAAGTTCAACCTCAAAAATAAGGGTTGAATATGGTTTGATGATTTCACCTGCAGCGCTTGGACCATAAGCCAGGCTTTCGGGAAGGTAAAGTTTGAACTTTGAACCAACCGGCATAAGCTGTAAAGCCTCGGTCCAGCCGGGGATAACACCTGAAACAGGGAACTGTGCAGGTGCGTCTCTCTTTATTGACGAATCAAATTCTGTTCCGTCGATAAGCGTCCCTGTATAGTGCACCTTAACTGTGCTTTCAGCCGTAGGTTTCGGGCCGGTTCCCATCTTGATCACCTCATACTGCAGACCGCTTGGTGTAACAGTTACGCCGGTCTTTTCCTTATTTTTGGAGAGGAAGGCTTCATTTTCCGAAATATAGTCCTTGTAGGTAACTTTGTTCATCTCCGCCTGCTGTTCAGCTTTTTGCGAATCACGCTCAGTAATATATGCCATTATAAAACCCCTGGCGATCTCTTCAGTCATAGCTGATTCTCCATTCTGACCATCAATCATGGCTTTTGCCACAACTGCCGGGTTAAGTTCAAGACTGTCACTTTTCAGAGCATTATAATTAATGATACCAAAAGCATAGGAAAGCGAATCTTGCCTGGTTTTGATTTTTGCATTTGATACTGAATTCTTCCCACATGAGCCAAGTACAAAAGCAATAACAACTGTCAACACAATTAATCCCTTGATTTTCATTTGATATAAATTTTAATTTTTAGATTCCCGCAAAGATAGCACTTTGACTTAAGGAAAAAAGGCTATGAAAAATTATTTTTATTTTTTAACGGCTCTGATCATCTGGCGTTTTCCCGGGGGCCCCGGAAGAAGGGATACTTCAAATCCGTATTTCCGGAGTCTCCTCTTAACTTCACCTTTAGCAGAATAAGTAACAAGTATGCCGTTTTTAAGAGTATGTGCGGCGATCTTTTTAAAAACATCATCGCTCCACATTTCCGGCTGTTTATCCGGGCCAAATGCATCAAAATAAATAAGATTAAATTCCCCTGCGATATCATCAGTCAAAAGATCGCCGCTGATCTTAGTGAGGGTAAAATTATCAGAGATTTCACATGGCATATTCCATTGGCACGAATGGATCCTGTCAAAAATAAGTTTTCCTTCTCCGGTTACAAAGTTTCCGTAATTAAGGGAATTGATTATATCGCCGGAAAGGGGAAACTTCTCAATCGACATGTAGTGTACTTCACGTTTTACCCCTAGATTCATCATTGCCGTGAGCAATACATTAAGGCCGGTGCCAAACCCGACTTCAAAAAGGAAGAGGGGATCGGCTTCGCAAAAGTTAAAACCGGTGTTCACGAAAATGAATCCGGATTCCCGGACAGCCCCATGAACAGAATGATAATGTTCATCCATGGCCGGAATGAATAACGTATGCGAACCATCAGATGTAGTTACTATCTGTAGCATTTTATTTTAAAGAAATTTACTGGTCCGATAAGGTTTCAGCAAGCCATTTCACCTGCATTCTTTTTTGCGGAAAGCAGGTTATATGCACCTCTTATTACAACTTTCGCCGTTGCGGGGTCAAAGTTTTCGGGAAGCGTTATTTCAGTGAACCCACCACTTGTCATCCCTTTTTTGACTTCAATGATCCTGTACTCGGTAAATGCTAATCCTTTTTCTTCCTTATTCCTGTCAAAGACAAAGATATAGTCTTTGTCATCAAAGCTGACAACAGCTTCAGATGGAACAGACGGAACCTTGCTTCCTGAGGTTTCAATAATAGCATTTACATACATTCCCGGGAGGAGGTTTTTGCATCCATTTGTTACTGAAGCATATACCTTATAGGCTTTTTCTGCATCAACCGATCTGCCTGTCTGCGTTATGGTTGCAGCGTGCTCCTCGGTTTCATTGTTGAGAAAGAAACTGATCTTTTGTCCGGCAATTACTTTGCCGGCGTCTTTTTCAAAAAGTGAAAGTTCAAGAAAAAGATTATCGGTGTTGATGATCTCAAACAAGATGTCGGTAGGGGATATCGATTTCCCGATGTTTACATTTACAGCCTGAACGTAGCCTGTAATTGGTGAAACCAGTGCAACTGACCTTGCAATATTGTCTTCGTTCAGGTTTGCGGGATCTATCCCGATGAGGGCAAGTTTTTGTTCAAGGGCAGTAATGTGTGCCCTTAGACTTTTATAATCGGCAGTTACCTGCTGGAGATTTTTTTCAGAATAAACATCCTCCTTATAAAGGTCCGAGTGGCGCCTGAATTCAGCTTCAGCATACACCATACGGGTTTTCCCTTCAAGATAAGTTTCCTGGATATCAACAAATTCCTGGTTTTCAATGAGAGCCAGGGTCTGCCCTTTGGAAACTGTCTCGCCAGGAAGAAGATTTGTGCTTTTGACGAATCCGCCAAGCGGTGCACATACTGTGGCGAAACCCCGCGGCGCCACCGAGACTTTGCCTCCCGCTTTCAGAGTGCCTGATAATGATCTCAGTTCGATAGTTCCTGTGTCAATTTCAGCCATCTTGATCTGATCAAACCTCATTTCAACGATATCTTCAGGAAGTACTTCCGTTTCCTCTGTTACAGTTGCCGTTTTATTTTCACCGCATGAAACGAAAAGAGCCAGAATTATGCCATAACTTATGGCTTGTTTTGTCTTGATTTTGAACATGGTTGTCATTTTTAATATAATTGGCCTGTTATGTATTCTATATTTATTACTGTCTGATTCAGGTTATTTAGTGCATCAATGTAGTTCTGCTTTATTTCCAGCGCCCTGTTAAGGCTGATAACATAATCAAGATAGTCAAGGGCTCCGGCTTTATAGCTGCTCGATGACTGAACGATAATAAGATCAGCTTCCGGGACTGCCTGGTTTTCATAAAAATCGACACTGCCCGAATATTTCCTGAACTCGTCAAGAAGTGATTCGTATCTTGCAGAGAGAAACTTTGAATAGTATTCTGCGTCCGACAGCGCTATGTTTTCGTTTATCCTTGCTGCTTTTGCCTTTGACGTAAATGGCACAAACCAGAGTGGAAGTGTAATACCTGCCTGAATCCCGGAGAACCGGTCGCCGGGCCCGTAAATTACTGGCAAATTATTCACTTCCTGGGTCCCACGTATAGTCTGGCTGAAATATCCGATATTGATATCCGGCAAAATCCTGCTCTGCTCAAGCACTTTTTCCCTTCTTGACACTTCAACCTGTTGCCTGATTAAACCAAGTGACGGATTTTGCCTTGTCCCTGCTGTATCGGAAGCAGCAACCAGGTCTGCCTTCTTTAAGACAGTATCGGCTGGCAGAAAATAAATATCAGTATTCAGCAGACTCTGGAGATTGCGAACATAGATCCCGATATCTGACGAGTTCTGGAGGATCTGATTTTTAACTTCAAGACTTTGAGAACGGGCGGTCATCATTTCAAGGCGGTTGGTTTCCCCTGAAGCTGCCCTCAGTTCAGCTGCCCTGAGAAAGCGGGAATAAAGACTATCCTGATAGCTTAATAACCTATGCCTCGAATGAAGATATGCCAGCTGCCAGTAAACCTGCTTAACCTGGGTCGAAATCTCAAGCTGAGATTTTCTTAACTGCCATTCACTGCTTCCTGCCAGGGCGTTTGCAAGCTTTTTCTGATTTATATAAACTGTTGGAAATGAAATAGATTGAGACACAGATATAATATTGTCATTCAAAACCGAGTTCATTTGCCCATATTCCAGATCAAGATTGGTCTTGCCAATGTCCCACGATGCACCTTTTAAAGCTTTTTGGGCATCCACTTTCAATTCAGATGATTTTATCTGAAGATTATTTTCAAGAGCTGTCTTTATTGCCTCCTGCAGACTTATGTGGCGCTTCTCCTGAGCCTGTGTTACATTTATAAATGAGGCGCAGGCGAAAAACAACAGGAACAGGAGCAATGCCTTTGATGAGCTTCCTTTGACGGGAAGCTTTAATTTCCGGGATGAAAAGATATAGAATACAGGAAGTATAAACAGAGTGAGAAGTGTTGCTGAAATAAGACCCCCGATCACAACAGTAGCCAGAGGTTTTTGAACTTCGGCGCCGGCAGAAGTTGACAAAGCCATTGGCATGAATCCGAGAGAGGCAACAGCCGCTGTCATTATAACAGGACGAAGACGGGAATGAAGTCCCTTCAGGACTCTCTCGGTTATATCTGTAATTCCTTCTTTTTCAAGTCTGTTGAATTCGGCGATCAAAACAATGCCATTCAGTACGGCAACTCCGAAAAGTGCAATAAATCCGACCCCTGCGGAGATCGAGAAATTCATACCGCGCAGCCATAGTGCAAAAACGCCCCCGATCGCAGCCATGGGCACTGCACTGTAAATCAGCAAAGTCTGTTTAACCGAATGAAATGTAAAGTAGAGAAGGACGAAGATCAGAAGCAATGCCACAGGAACAGCAATTGATAACCTTGCTTTGGCTGCTTCAAGGTTCTGGAATTGTCCCCCGTAAATGACGTAGTATCCCGTCGGGAGTTTTATGTTGTTGTCAATACTGCCTGACACTTCGGAGATAACACTCTGGACGTCCCTGCCTCTTACATTGAATCCGACGGTGATCCGTCTTTTTGTGTTTTCGCGGGAGACTTGTGCCGGCCCTGACTTGATCTCAATATCAGCAAGGTTGTCGAATGGGATCTGGCTTCCGGAAGGAAGTGAAACCATAAGGTTTTTGACATCTTCGAGATTCTGTCTGTAATCTTTTTCGAGTCTTATTACAAGGCCAAATCTTTTCTCTTCGTCGAAAACAACACCTGCCTGGCTTCCCGCAAAAGCAGCCCTGAGTATACTGTTGACACCGGCGATCGAGAGGCCGTACTGAGCCAACTGGCTACGGTCATAGGTTACCTGTATCTGCGCAAGACCGGTTACTTTTTCGACATTAATATCCTCAACACCGACTATTCCCTGGATCAGCTTTTCGACTTTTGCGGCCTCTTCGGCAAGGGTGTTAAGATCGTCTCCGAAGATTTTGACGGCGACATCCTGTTTTGTTCCGGTCATTAGTTCGTTAAAACGCATCTGAATCGGCTGCTGGAACTCGAACTTTACACCGGCAAGAGGAATAAGCTTTTCTTGCATTTTTGCCACCAGTTCTTCCGTTGTTTTTGCGGATGTCCATTCGTCCTTGGCCTTAAGTGTAATTATATAGTCACCGGTCTCCATCGGAGTGGGGTCTGTTGGTATTTCTCCTGCTCCGATCTTGCAGACGGCATGTTTTACTTCCGGGAAGTTGTCGAGCAGGATCTTATTGGCTTTTTTTACGGTTTCGACAGTATGTGATAATGATCCTCCCTGGAGAGTCATAACACCTGCAGCCAGATCACCTTCCTCAAGCTGCGGAATAAACTCGCCACCGAGTCTGGTAAACAGGAATATGCTGAAAATGAAAAGAGTAACAGCCGATAATGAGACCAGAAATTTATGTTTTAAAGCATAATTAATGAGAGGATTAAATCCCTTGTGCAACCCCTCCATCATCCTGTCTGACAAATTCCTCCTGTGTTCTGTATTCTTGCTCAGGAAAAGTGCAGATGCCATTGGAACCCATGTAAGTGAAAGAATTGCGGCTCCTGTTAAAGCAAAGGTTACCACCTGGGCCATCGGTCTGAACATTTTCCCTTCAATACCCACAAGAGCAATTATGGGAAGATAAACTATAAGTATAATTATTTGTCCGAATGTGGCTGAACTCATCATCCGCTTTGAAGACTCGAGGACGTTCTCATCCATCTGCTCCTGGGTGAGCCGCACATCCCGGGGTTGATTGTGTTTACTCAGAAAGATCCTGTGTACTACGCTTTCAACTATAATTACAGCGCCATCTACAATCAGTCCGAAATCTATTGCCCCAAGGCTCATAAGATTGCCCGAAACACCCAGAATATTCATTATCGATATTGCAAAAAGCATCGATAACGGGATAACAGAAGCCACTATCAATCCCGCCCTGACATTTCCGAGGAACAAAACCAGTATGAAAATAACGATTAAAGCGCCCTCAATGAGGTTCCTCGAAACTGTGCCTATTGACCTTCCGACAAGATCGGAGCGGTTCAGGTACGGCTCGATCGTGACCCCGTCGGGGAGAGACTTCTGAACTGCCGCAATACGTAACTGGACGTTGTCGATCACCTTATGGGCATTGTCACCCTTGAGCATCATGACGACGCCTCCCACGGCTTCTGATGTATCAACCACAAATGCACCGTAGCGGGTAGCATTTCCAAACTGAACCGTTGCGACATCCCTGATAAGAACCGGGATGCCCGAAGAGCTGTTCTTCACAACAATTTTATTAATGTCATCAAGCGTCCTTACAAGTCCTATTCCACGTATGAAGTAAGCATTCGGATTTTTATCTATGTAAGCGCTTCCTGTGTTTTCATTGTTTTTCTCAAGAGCATCAAACAGGTCGAGGAGAGTGATATTCATCCCTCTTAACCGTTCCGGATTGACTGCAATCTCGTATTGTTTTACATACCCGCCGTAGCTGTTGATATCTGCAACTCCCTTTGTTCCAAGCATTTCACGCCGTACCACCCAATCCTGCAGAGTCCTGAGCTCCATCGGATTATATTTCCCCTCATAACCCTTTCTTACTGCAAGACGGTATTGAAAAATTTCACCCAGACCTGTTGACACAGGCGCCAGTTCTATCCTGGCAAGTCCTTCCGGAATCGCCTCTTCAGCTTCCCTGAGTCGTTCGGACAATTGCTGCCGTGCCCAGTAGATATCTACATCATCCTTAAAAACAACCGTTACCACCGATAAACCCAGTCGTGAGATGGAACGCAGTTCTATGATATCGGGAATGTTGGCGACAGCGATCTCGATAGGAGCGGTGATCGAACTCTCCACCTCCTGCACTGCCAGAGAAGGGGAAAGCGATATAATCTGCACCTGGTTGTTTGTAATATCAGGTATTGCATCTATAGGCAACTGTGTAAGGGAATAGGTGCCCCAACCCACAAGGGCTACAACAAATAAGCCAATAATAAACTTATTTCTTATTGAAAATTGAATAATGCGTTCAATCATAGTAAATTACAAATAAATTAGTGATAATCAGATGATTATCATTAGTAAGATTTTAGGATCCGCGACTTTGAAAGGAATGTTAAACGGCAGGTGGAGCTCTTAATAAGACGGTGCCTTTAAGATGATCTGAAATATAAGATTGATCAATATCGTGAAAAATTCCGGTGGCTACATTTGCCGGATTAAAATTTATATTTCTGAAGGAACAGGCCAGAAATGCATCGGGACTGAAAGTATGAAAAAGGATATTTGAAAAACTACAGGCAATCAGATCGGAATGTTCAATTTCAAACTTTATTATATTGCCGGGATCCGACAGATACGAGGTGATGCCATGCGTGCACTCGGTGCGGGCAGTGTAATTTTCATAGTTATGGTTATGCGGTATAATGCTATGGGCAAAAATAACTGCCCATGCAAGCAGGAGTGTATACGCTTTTATCGTAAGTGCTTTCCTCAAAGTTTTAGTTTGGCTACAAATATAGCAAATTAAAATTGTTTTACCAGTTTGAATCATACCAGGTTCTCACATCGGCAACCCTCATTCCTGCTTTTTTTGCTGCTTCAATTCCGAGATCCGCATCTTCAAAAACCTCAACAAATTCCGGGTCGACCTGCATCAGCTCCGCACACCTCAGAAAAGTCTCGGGGTGGGGTTTGAAGGAATCAACATCGTTGGCAGTAACAATTATGTCGAAATATTTCCGCAGGTCAGTTAATTCGAGTGTCCTCTCGACAGCCTCCCTGTGGCCTCCTGTACCTATGGCCATCGGAAGCCTGCCATAGTATTTCTTCACGATATCAGTAACAGGTTCGATAGGCTTAATGAGATGCTGCAGCTTAAAGAACTCAGCGAATTTATCATTCATTATCTGGTCGATTGTCACGTTCCCGTTCAGGCCGCAGTCTTTTATTATTTCCTCTGCAATTATCCAGCCCGGGCTTCCTGTGTGTTTCCGGAGAAAGCTGGTATCGATGTGGGCTCCGTATTTAAGCGATGCCTTTCTCCACCCTTCAAAATGATAAGGCATGGTATCGGCAAGCGTCCCGTCAAGATCAAAAATTAATGCTTTTACCCCCGGAAGTATATCGTATCTCATAAATTCAGAAACAAGGGGCAAATCTACTGAAAATTATTGTGATTGCTTAAAAGTCCTTACACTCACTAAGGATTTTGTATACTATCGAGGAACGCTTGTCGAAACCACTGAAAAAGCCTCCAAGATAGGCGATTATTTCTTTTTTGGTTCTCTCCTTCAGGTATGGGAAATCATTAATGACCTTATAAAATTCCTCTTTTTTATCCACAAATTGTTTGAGGTCATTTTTAAAAACCTCTTCACTCCTGCATATTCCCAAATAGAGACGGTCGCGCACCGACTCTATCGGCAGCGTTTCAAAAGGAACGGCATAATCGGCATTAACGAGTCCGGAATAGTCGAAATCGAACGGAACGATCATTGCCAGTCCCGACAGAAGCTGCCCCGGCTGGGCAAGTACAAGGGCATTGTGCAAATTCGGGACCGACCAGTCGGTATTGCCAACCATATAATTAAAAATGGCATATCTGTCCATCAAATCCGGCCTGATATGTTTCTGAGTGATAGTGGGGGTTTTTACCTCTATGGCATTCATCCTTTTTTCGAGCATTTTCACAGGCTCTATTACAAATCCGTATTGAACGATGGGCTTTTTCTCCTTTGCTGTATTTATGTATTTTACCCTGAGCAGGCGTACTCTTAAACTATTATCTGTTAGTACGTTATATAGTTTATATATGAGAAATTCCTTCAGGACACATTCTTCATAACCCAGTTTGCAGTAAGTGACCAGTTTAAGCTTATCAATTCCGTCGAATTCAGTCGACACCGAATCTTTGAGCTTGAAATTCAGGCTGATAGGGGGGAAGTCGCAATACATCCGGCGCATTTCGCCTCTTGCCCGCAGCTTTATATTTTTATTGACTGAATCTGCGTTCCCGGTATAGTATGTCAGAACGGCGGGAAGATACTCCACATCTGGCTTTTTCTTTCTGTAATAGGTGATATCGAATCTCAGGGCTATTTCAATCAGCTCGTCGCTTTCGAAAAGCCTGATGTTTACATTCTGGGTATCGATAGCTGCATACGGGTTCGGAACACTATCTACCTGTCCGGAGGCAGGCTGAATAAAGAAAACTGAAAGGAGAATCAGAAAGGGTATTAGTTTTTTCATGACAGGAAGAAATAAAATTTAGTCTAATTTACTAAATAGCTGATAATATAGGAAAAATAATTTCGGGAAGATCAGCGCAATCTGCGGGAAAACAAAAAATTTCCCGCTGATTCCGCAGACCTGCCTGCCGGTAGGCAGGTTTACGCAGATCCCTTAGATTGATAAAGTTGAAAGTCGGAAGACGGAAGACCGAAGACCGAAGACCATGTCTTTATACTTTCTTTCTCTGTGGACCTCTGTGCCTCCTCTGTGGACCTCTGTGTAAGTTCTTAATTTTCTTTTAGTTATATGGAGTTCAAAAGAAATACGTATTAAAAGACATATTAAATTTAAAAGAAATACGTATTAAAAGACATATTAAAAAGGCCGCTGATGAGGCGGCCTTTAACGAATGATCATAATGTTTACCTTTTATACTGAGCCAGGTAATCACTTACCTGACGATAAACATTCTCTTTAGTAAAACCTAATTTTTCATCGAGTATTTTATAGGGTGCTGAAAAACCAAAGCTGTTTACACCCCATACCCTGCCAAAGGGTCCGACAAGACCCTGAAGAGTAACCGGAAGGCCGGCCGTTAACCCGAAAACAGGCACGTTATCAGGTATTACCGACTTGCGATACTCCTCCGGTTGATTTCTGAAAAGACCTTCTGAAGGAGCTGAGACAATTCTCACTTTCAGGTTATCATTCCTGAGCAATGTGGCTCCCTCTGCAAGTGTTGAAACTTCAGATCCGCTTGCAACAAGTATTACATCCGGTGTACCGGCGCAATTCTGTACAATGTAGGCACCTCTTCCAGCATTAAGTGCATCGCCGAATCTGTTGCCGCTGTCAGAAGGCAGGTCTTTTATATTCTGCCGTGAAAGAATAAGTGCAGTAGGTGTCTTTTTGTTTTCGAGAGCAAGTTTCCAGCATACAGTTGTTTCTGTAGCATCGGCCGGGCGGAGAACAAGCATGCTGTTTTCCCCATTGTGATTTTTCAGATGTTCCATCAGGCGCAGCTGCGCCTCCTGTTCAACAGGCTGATGTGTAGGCCCGTCCTCACCAACCCTGAAGGCGTCGTGTGTCCAGATATATTTAACAGGCAGACCCATCAGGCACGCGAGTCTCACAGAAGGCTTCATAAAATCGGAGAAAACAAAAAACGTCCCGCAGGCCGGGATTACTCCTCCATGCAGGGCCATCCCATTCATAATGCCGGCCATTGTCAGCTCCGAAACACCTATGTGGAGAAATGCGCCTGAGAAATCTCCTTTTACAAAGGGATGAGTGTTTTTGAGGAACCCGTCTGTTTTGTCTGAGTTAGCCAGGTCGGCAGAGGCAACTATCATGTTTCCAATTTCCCTGGCAAATATGCCAAGCATTGCTGACGAGGCAGCCCTTGTAGCAGAACCCTCCTTCTGCTGAACTGCTTTGTAATCAATTTCAGGGATATCGCCCGAATAATAGGCATGAAGCTTTTTATCAAGATCACTGTTTCCAGCTGCCCAGGCTTCCTTCCTTTTTCTCCACTCAGCTGCTTTCCTGCTTTTTTCATGCAAGGATACTGTCATAATGTTCTCTTACATCGTCAAAGATCCTGAAAGGATCGGAGACATCGCCTCCGAGATTGATCAATGATTTTTCAAACGATCCGCCGGCTTCACTCACCGGCATTCCATGGGTTGAGGTCTTCCGTTCAAAACTTTTATCCTCATTGTCGAGCATTCCTTTCCCCATTATTGTTTTCCCGATAATAATGGTCGGCTTATCTTTTCCATTTACGGCATTTTTCAGGGCTTCCCTTATCTGGTCCTGGTCATTGCCATCGATTTTAAGAACATTCCATCCCCAGGATGTGTATTTCATTGCAGTGTCCTCGATCGTAACAGCTTTGGTTTCGGTTGACAGCTGGATATCATTCGAATCGTAGAACATTATAAGGTTATTGAGCCCGAGAAATCCGGCCAGGCGGCCTGCTCCCTGCGAAATCTCTTCCTGTACCCCTCCGTCGGAAATGTATGTAAATATTTTGTGTGCAAAAAGTTCTCCGAATCGTGCAACAAGAAACCTTTCGGCTATTGCAGCTCCAACGGCATTCGTATGCCCCTGTCCGAGAGGACCGGATGTGTTTTCAACAGCTCTCTTTAAATCGAGTTCAGGGTGGCCGGGGGTCGGACTTCCCCATTGGCGGAAGTTCTTCAGCTCTTCTATTTTAAAATGCCCGGTCAGTGTAAGGATTGAATAGAGCATCGGCGACATGTGTCCGGGATCGAGGAAGAACCTGTCGCGATTGATCCATGCAGGATCAGATGGATCAAAGCCAAGGAATTCAGAAAAAAGAATATGGATATAATCAGCGCCGCCCATTGCGCCTCCGGGGTGACCCGATTTTGCCTTTTCCACCATCGACATTGCCAGGATACGGATATTATCTGCTGCCCTTTTATTTACTTCACTGTTCATTAAAAAAAGATTAACCGTTAGTAATATTAACGGGAACAAAAATAAAATTAATTGTCAATAAAAAAGCAGATTTCGAACCGGTGACGGGCAGAATTAATCTACAGGTACTTTCTGTCTTCTTCCGGAACATCGAAGTACTTGTCATATAAAGAGGCATCAGGTCCTTGCTTTTCGATCCTTGTTCCCCTTATCTTATAAGTACATTTTTCCCCGGCGATACCGGAAAAATAGATGTTGAACTCCTTCCCGGCATCATCTATCATTATTATCCTCACAAGATGGCTGTACTTGGCGCTGTTAAGCTGAGAGTGACAGATGGGGCAGGTGTAGATATATTCTGACCCCTCCTGGATCTTGAAAGAAGGATGCGTAGTCGTAGTGTAGTTCCCGATCTCGGGATTCAGGAAAACCAGTCCGCCCCTTGAACTATTGCTTTTTGTGGCGGCAAGGACAATAGACGTCTTGACGTTTAGATGCCCCCTGCAAACTTTACAAAGATATTCAACAGCCATGTCTTTCCTCCCATGTTAATTTATTAAGTTAATAATCTTGTCTGCTTTATCTTTTACAAGATAAGAAATATTTTCACCAAAACCAATTTTTTCCGGTTGGATTCCAAGGATTGAGACAGGCATTTTAAAAAAATCTGAAATCCGTCTCAGGGAAATGTTGTGAGTATTAAACGTCAGATCTATTATCTGGTTTACAGGCAGGAGCTTTGCGTCGCCTGGAAACAACCCGAGATCGACGCTGTCAACCAGAACAAGGATGTCAGGTGCGAGCTGATTGATCTTACCTATGTAATTTTCGATGCTTACTTCAACTGTAAGGGAAGAAATACTTCCGCAGTCTTTTATTTGCCTGGTTATATAAACACCAACGCCGTCATCCATTTTCAGGAGGTTACCAATCCCGACAAAAAGTATCCTTGTGTCTTTTTGAGAGAGGAGTTTTTTGAGATCTTCAAGCACCCTTAAACAGGTATTTAACAAGGACCTGCCTCATACAATTGGGGCAGATGACATTGAACATATCCTTCCTCTTCAGACCGTCCCTTATTTCTACCTCTGTATCCTGACCCTCATCCAGCATCAGTTTCTGATTCAGCATTTTAAGGTTCAGGATTGAAGAAAATGCCTTTGGCCCAAGCTTCCGGTGCATATAATGAAGATGCTCTCTGGTTGTGATCACTGCATGGCAGTTTTCGCAGATGAGAAGCTCTTTTTCCTGGTATTCAATGTTTTTAGTTCTGTCAAATACTGCAAGATCGAAGATTTTGTCTGATAACTTAACTCCTTTCTGCGTTATGCAATGATCCTGGCACTGGCCGCAGAATATGCATTTCCCGTAATCCCGTTTGATTGTTCTCACACCCCTTTCCTTATCGTCAGTGAAGGTTATTGCGTTTGGAGGACATACGTTTGCACAGGTTTCACAACCAACGCAGTTGGTATCATCCACTTCAGGTTTTCCCCTGAATTTCTCAAAAGGGACATGCGGTTCAGCCGGGAATTTCGAGGTGTAAGCCGGAGTAACCAATGAAATCACAGCCTCCCTTAATTCTCTCATCTTGGGGTATCTCATCTTATTGTCTCCTTATAATCATCTTTGACACTTTTCTCACCCAGCCTGATCCCGAAATGGTATGTCCCTCTGATAAGCGCATGAGCGGCCACTGTTGAGCTGAAAAACAGTATTGGAATAGCGATCACGGCTTTTATCCCCGCGTCACTGATCCCAAAATGGAACACGACACCCGTGAGAATACTGCAGCATCCGAGCGTCACGCATTTGGTGGCTGCCTGCAGCCTGTTATAGGTGTCGGGCAGACGGATTATGCCAATGCAACCCAGCAAATTGAATAGAATTCCTATAGTTATGAAAATCAGGCTTATCATATTATTCATTTAATTTTTTACCAGTCAGATATTTAGCCAGGGTCAGAGTTCCGATAAAGCTCAATATTATCCAGGCTATCCCGATATCGAGGATAAATGATCTCTCTGTCTGAATCGAAATGATTGCACAAATACCTACCACCAGAATCCCGAAAATGTCAACACCTACCATCCTGTCCGGTATTGTCGGACCCCTGATTATCCTGTAAAGACAGATAGCACTTAATGCTATCTGAATGTAAAGAAGTATGTTAAGGTAATTCATCATTCAACAATTCTTTTGATATATTTTTCAAAAACTCCGGTTATGATACCTGTGTAGACCTCAGGATCTTCCGATCGGATATAGATCCAGTGAATGTACAGATTATCGTCTATTATGTCGACTGTTATAGTGCCGGGAGTCATGGTTATTGAATTTGCGAGCAGGGTCCTGGCAAAATCTGATTTCAGGGTGGTTTTTACCTTAACTATCCCGGGTCTGATTGGCATTGCCGGGTGCAGCACCCTGTAGGCAACATCAAGATTTGCTTTAATGCATTCCCATATAAAAATAAAAAAGTAAACAAAAAACCAGAAATAGCGGCGGGGCTGTAAAAACTTGTGGACATCGTGAAAATAATACCGTGAAAAAACAGCTGAGCATATCAGGGCTGCAACAGCTCCGACAATGATATTCGGGAGGGTCAGCCTGAAGGTTATAAGCAACCAGAATATCAGCGACAATATAAAAACTGTAAGAAATCTCATATCAATATCCAATTATCTCGACTGAATAAATTCCAGGATCTGTAAGAATATTTATGGCAGGCGCAAGAACAGCTTCCCTTATTCCGGGAAATGCCAGAAGGCTCAGCGCCAGGCACATAATACTCAAAATGACCATACTGAAAACCATAGGGAAAGGAACCTCTTTAATATTTTCCCTTATCTTGTTCAGACTCTTGTTATAGAATGCATACCGTTGAAACTTGAGGAACGAAGCAAGTGTGACAATGCTTACAATAACCGCAAGAGCTGCAAGGAGATAGAATTTACCCATTACAGCGGCTATTATAATGATAAGCTTGCTGAAGAATCCGTTAAATGGCGGTATCCCGGATATTGAAAGCGAAGCCACAAAAGATGTTGCAGAAGTGAAAGGCATCGATTTACCAAGTCCGCCCATCTCTTTCAGGTCGCGGGTTCCGGTTGTGTATTCTATGGCGCCGGCATTGAGGAAGAGAAGTCCTTTAAAGGCTGCATGGTTAATGAGATGGAAAATTCCACCTGCAATGGCGAGGGCTGCAATCTTATAATCCGATCCCCTTGAAACCAGAATCATCCCGATCCCAACCGACATGACAACGTAACCCATCTGACTAATGCTGTGGTAAGCAAGCAACCGCTTTATATCCCACTGTCCTATTGCCAGGAATACTCCGACTACCATTGAAAGGGTCCCGAGCGTGGTTATCATTATCGCCATACCCTCGCTGATAATGAACATGTTAAAGAACAACCTGAAAATGACATAGATGCCCACTGCCTTGATAAGCACACCCGACAGCATCGCGGAGATGGGGGAGGGCGCTGATGAATGTGCATCGGGCAGCCAGGCATGAAAAGGAATAATGGCTGCCTTAAGACCAAAACCGCTTAATATAAGAATCTGAATAAAAAGATAGTAGTATTTGTCACTACCTGTTCCGAAAGAAGCCTTTATGTCAGCAATATTCAGAGTCTTAGCCTTCCAGTAGATGAAACCTATCCCGAACAGGATCAGGAAAGATGCAAGCCCGCCCAGTACCTGGTATTTAAAAGTTGCCTCCAGTTCATTTTTCTCAACACCGAAAGCAACGAGTGCGTAGGAGGAAATTGCTGATATCTCAAGAAAGACAAAAATATTGAACAGGTCTCCGCTCACAACAACACCGTTCATACCGGCAATCATAAGGCAGAACAGGGCATAATAATAGTTTTCGGACGTGTACCTGCTTATGTATGATATTGAATAGAAGGCAGAAAGGAATCCGATAAGATTTACTATGCACAGCAGGATAACGGTAAATCCATCCATTACCAAATAAATGCCAATGGGGTATCCTCCGACCGGTTCCCATCCTCCGACTTTGTACACCGATGAATTAAATCCTGTTGTGGCAAGGCAGTAAAAGCTTATAACAACAAGAAAGAGGAGGACGAGGGAGGCAAAGTACTTGTTAAAATTCCTGATGAACCTTCCGAGGATCATTATCAGGAAAGCTCCTGCAAGCGGCACTGTGACAAATAATGGTATCAACGGATTCATCTTCTATCCTCTTAAGTTACTTATCTCTCTTATATCGAAAGTCTTATACTTCCTGTAAATTCTGATTATCACTGCCATCATCATTGATGTGGTTGCCAGTCCGATCACTATTGCGGTGAGCACCAGAGCCTGCGGCAGGGGATCAACATAAATCTTTACAGGATCGGCCGGGTCGACGATGGGAGCAACTCCACCCTCCATGTATCCAATCAGCGCGAAGAACAGGAAACTGCTGAACTCCATTATCGACAGGGAGATCGCTATTTTGATCAGGTTTCTCCTTGTTATTACCCCGTAAAGCCCAACAAGAAACAATATGAAACATAACAGGTATGCAATCATTTTGATATTTCTTCTTTAAAAATTACAAGTGCAAGAAAGATAGTAAGTATGGAAGCCGCAACCTCAATGCCGACAAATATGTTGTAAAGCGGAAGCATTCCCGCGCTGACGAGCTCTCCAACGGTACCTGCGGGCATCCAGTTTTTGAAAAATATGCCGGCTCCGAAAAGGAGACCGGAAATTGCAAGAAACAGTACTACCAGAATCGAAAGATTCTCATATAATGTTGAACCTGACTCCTCCTTTACCAGATTCAGGAAGTCGCTTCCGAAGGCAAGTATCTGGAGTATGAATGAACCGGCAAGTATTACCCCTCCGGCAAATCCACCTCCCGGTGTAAGGTGCCCATGGATGATTATATAAATGCCATAAAGAAATACCAGCCCGGCTATCAGCTGGGTTGTCTTCTTTACTATGATTGTCATTCCTTTCATTTCTTTCCTTTAATTCTAAGAATTGTAAGTACACCAAGCACAGCGGTTACAAGGACTGTTGCTTCTCCAAGGGTATCATAGCCCCTGAAGTCGAATACAACTCCTGTTACAAGATTTGCGCTTCCGGTTTTTTCAGCTGCACCTTCTATATACGGACCTGCCATCCTCAGAGTGCTTATCCCAAAGCTGTCAAGGGAGCCGATAGCCATTCTGAAGAAGTAAAACAATACAAGAGAGATCAGAACCGTCGATACAGCCGTAACATAACCGCGGCCATCGGGCTTTGACCAGGCCTCTTCACGTGAACTGTCAAGGACCACCGCCACCATTATTATCAGTGTGATTGTCTCAACTACAATCTGGACAATTGCCAGGTCAGGGGCTTTCAGCAGCAGAAAACAGATCACCAGGCTGTAGCCCACTATTCCGCAGGCGATAACGGCCGATAAAATATCTTTTGCATGGATGGCGTAGAGCGCTCCGATAATCATAAATCCTGTTATAACTGTGATAGCCAGTTCCATAAGAATTTCATTAATTAGATCATTATGAGCAGCATAATTATCAAGCCTGCAATCACCCATATCACATATACCGGTAAAACGCCGGTATGTGCCATGCTCAGCCGATGACTGAACCAGAGGACACCCCCTTTTGAAAGGTCATAAATGTCGAACCATTTTTCTTCGGCTTTTTTGTACATCCAGGAAAAGAATCTGAATTCCCCGATAGTTTTATAGAATTCCGTTGTTGGGTAACCAGTCTGTTCCTGGATTTTTTCGCCCCCTATAAAACTATCTTCAGTCCTTAGTTTTTTAATACCTGATATCAGATACACTAAAATCCCGAGGATGATTGATACAAGGACCAGGACAGAAACAGATGTGGAATTCCAGAAGCCGGAAAATACAAATTCTCCGGAAATCGGCATAAAAAGTTTGGGAACAATTACGTTTGTTGCAAGTACACCAAATACGATGCAGGATAATGCTAACACAGCTATTGGAATCCACATTAAAACAGGGACTTCCCTTATTTTTTCAAGAGAAGTTTTATTGCGGCCGAGGAAAATTCCTCCGATTAACTTTATAAAACTTGCCAGAGTCAGGGCAGATCCAAGGACAGCTAAGCCAAGCCATATCACCCAGAGTTTATTTGAAATACCTGATCCGGTTCCAAAATCAATAATTCCCTGATAAATCATCCATTTTGATGCAAAACCATTCAGGGGAGGAACTCCTGAAATCGCCATGGCAAAAACAAGGGAAGAAATGAAGGTTACAGGCATGACTTTTGAAAGCCCTCCAAGTTTATCAATGTTTTCTTCACCTGTGCGGTATTCAATACAACCGGCAGAAAGAAGCAGTCCACTCTTGTAAAGTGCATGGTTAACCATGTGAAACAAACCTGCAGCAACTCCGATAATTGAGCCTAGACCAAGCCCAAGGATCATATAACCAACCTGCGATACAGCGTGAAATCCCAAAAGCCGTTTGTAATTATGCTGAACAAGAGCCATCATTACAGCTGCAATGATTGTTATGACTCCGATCAATAAAAGAACAAAAGTCATCAGATCATTGAGAATAAACATACCTGTTGTTAATCTTGCCAGGAAATAAATCCCCAGTAATTTGTCCAGCGAAGCGGGTAATAGTGCAGAGGAAGAAGCTGGAGCATCCCTGGTATAATCAGGGACCCAGCTGTGAAAGGGAAAAGCGCCCGCCTTTGTGAAGCTGCCTACCAGCAGGGCGATAAAAGCTGTGACCGTTAAAGCATTGGATGTGGGCAACGAAATACTGCTCATGCTTAATGATCCTGTCAGCTTCCATACTATTGCTATCCCGATTATCATAATGGTATCGGAAGCCCCGATCAGTATAAGAGTCTTCTTGGCAGTTGCGGAGCTCTCTTCATTATACCCGGGAATAAGTTTATATAATGTGATTCCGAGTATTCCCCAGAAAGTCAGGAACAACAACAGATTATCCGATAAGGCTGCACCATAGGAACAGCCTATTGTTACCAGAAAATAAGTATAGTATCTGGCTTTACCGTTTCTTATATAAACGAGTGAATAAAGCAGTATCAGGACAGCAAAGAGGCTGATGAACAGAATAATAAGCTTACTGAGATTATCAATGCCAAAGACGGCATACCTGGTTGCATCCCTGAACAGGTCGATACCAAAAACTCCCATTCCTGATCCGCCTGAGATTTCATCAAGGGTTCCGGCAGGTAAACCTGATCTGTAGATCACCACTGAAAAAAATCCGGCAGCCACAGTGGCCAGCAGGGCAAAAACACCCTTAAAGGTCCTGAACTTTTCAGGAACAAGTAAAAGCAAAACGCCGGCCAGGATCGGCAATGTGATAAGGATAAGAATATCTTTCATGGTTTTCCCTTAAGGTCTTTTCTCAGCTTGAGCGACATCGCTATTGAATGTTCAATGAGTTCCCGTCCGTTCATTATCTGTTCTCCTGAAACAGCATCGCAGACAACTGCCATCCTCTCGGTGCAGCAGTAACAGGGATCGACTGCTGCCAGCGTTATTGTTGCATCAGCTATTGTCTGGCCTATGCATGATTTCCTGAATGTTGCAATGTTGACATAACTCGGCGCCCTTATCTTATGCCTGGCAGGAGAGTTGGATCCGTCGGATGCCACAAAGTGAAATACTTCACCCCTCGGGGCTTCGGCACGGCCATTGCCTGTACCTTCAGGTATCTCCGTTACCTTAACCGTGATCTCCCCTTCTTTCTCTTTTTCAAGACCGGCAAGACATTGTTCAATAATTGATATTGACTCGTACATTTCGAGCAGCCTTACTTCGGCTTTTGCAAAAACATCTCCTGCCTGGGAAGTAATTACTTTCCAGTTTACAAGCGGGTAGGCTGCATACGGATCATCCATCCGGACATCGATAGCAACCCCGGAGGCTCTGGCGGTAGGTCCTACAGCAGCATAATCGATCACATCCTGCTTTGTAAGGATCCCAACTCCCTTTGTTCTTGCATGTATCACAGGATCATCCATAACGGCACCTGCCAGCAGGTCTGTTTTCTTCCTGACGTCGGAGAGCACTTTCCGGATAGAAGCAATTTTGTGGTTTTCAATATCCCTGCGGACACCCCCGACCTTAAACATCGCGTAGCTGTTGCGGTTTCCGGATATCATTTCGAAAAGGTCAAGGACAGGTTCCCGGTATTTCCATGCCCACATGAACACTGTATTGTAACCAAGGAAATGACCTGCAAGTCCAACCCACAGCAGATGGCTGTGAATCCGTTCCAGTTCGGCGATGATCGTCCTTATATATTTCGCCCTGTCTGTGATCTCAATATCAGCGATCTCCTCAACTGCATTTGCAAAAGCAAAGGGGTGTGAAGTTGAGCAGATGCCGCAGATGCGTTCCACAAGAAAAAATACCTGTTCGTATGTTTTTGATTCACTGAGTTTTTCAATACCACGGTGATTATACCCGGTTACCCACTGTATATCCCTGACAATTTCACCGTCGCAGTAAAGCTTGAAAAGTTCAGGCTCCTCCTGCAACGGATGGTATGGTCCTATAGGTATAAGAGTCTTCATTGTCTTTCTTCCTCCGGTATTGATTTGAATTCCTTCCGGTACGGATAGACTCCTTCTGCCCAGTTCCCTTCCGATATCAGTTTGTCCTGGTTGGGATGGTTCAGAAAATCAATACCGAAAAGCTCATGCATCTCCCTTTCAATCCAGTTTGATGCATTGAACATGTTTGACAAAGATTCGATCGTGGGATTAACCCTGTCGAGGATCACGTGAAGGTTAAGAACAAGCCCCTCTGCATCCATGCTGAAATGGTAATGGATCTCAAATCCCCTCCTGGTGTGTAAAGCAGACGCGATGATAAACCTGAAACCGGCAGTTTTATAGAGATATTCTGCAACTCTCATTATCGAATCAGGCTTTATGGATACTGTTATCCGCCTCTCGTTCTTTTTAATAACTGAGAGAATATCGGAATTGAAATACTCCTTGAGCTGATTTATGATTGAAACTGTATCCATTAATTTTGTTCCTGATTCCTGATTAGTAATTCCCCATTAATTTTTCTGAACAAGCTTCACTATTCCCGCAATAATAGCCTCCGGTTTTGGCGGACATCCGGGTATGTAGGCGTCGACAGGGATTATTTTGTCGACTGGTCCGGCAAAAGTATAGCTTTCAGTAAATAACCCCCCCGTGCAGCCACAGGCTCCGATTGCGACTACAAGCACCGGTTTTGGTGCCTGTTTATAGACCTCAAGCAATCTCTCCCTGTCATGCATGTTTATTGCACCGTTTACAAGCAAAACATCAGCATGCCTTACACTGCCCACGAGCAGTATTCCGAACCTCTCCAGATCATGCCGTGGTGTCAGGCAATCAAGGATCTCGATATCGCAATTATTGCAGGAGGCTCCCCCAAAATGAAAGACCCAGAGAGACTTTTTAAAACAGTAACTTTTAAAACCCACGACTCAAAGTTTTTAGTAGCCAAAAGCAATCAAAACAAGCGCAATAACTGCCAGCAGGTTCATCCAGATCATAAAGAAAGCTGACAGCCTGCCGGATCTTAATCCTGGGATTTGTGTTCCTGATAAGCGTAAGCAGCAGAACGATTCCCAGAACTTTCAACACACTCCAGAGAACATTAATTCCGTCAAGTCTGAAACCTCCCAGCAGCAGGGCAACCATTAAAGACGGAAGAACAAACAGCATTATGTATTTTGTGAGCTTGATCAAAGCATAGGCAGCCCCGGAATATTCGATAAAGATTCCTTCGGTGATCTCAGCTTCCGCCTCAGGGATATCAAAAGGCACAAGGGCAAGCTTTGCCTGTACGCAGAAAATGCCGACGATGAAAAGAATCACTCCTGAGATGCTCCCGATAAATGGGGACATTTCCTGCTGGGTATTTATAATACCGTTGAGATCAAATTGCTGGCCTGCTTTCATTATAATGCCCGCAACAAAAAGCAAGAAATGTAAGCTCATAGCTGAGAATCAGTTTCATCTCCCTTGAACCGCCGACAGCAGCAAGCGGATTACCGGATGCCAGGGCACCTACTATATATGAGAATGAAGGAATGGTAAGCAGGTAGAAGATCACAATAAGGTCACCTCTGAAACCGGTTGTAATATTGAACAGGGGCAACAGGATAAAGACGCCTGCCATCGTTGCCCCAAAAACTGCAAATACAGGTGCGGCCAGGAAAATCAGGGGAGAACCCTGTTTTGGCAGGATCGTCTCCTTGACAAGCAGTAATTTAAAAAAGTCATAAAAAGGCTGCAAAAGGGGAGGCCCTTTTCTGAACTGGACCCTGGCTGTTATTTTCCTGTCGAACCAGGAGAGGAATCCGCCGGTGACGCCTGCAAAAATAAGTCCGGGAAAGACAAGAAAATAAAAAAGGTTGATAGCCATAATAAGGTTAATTAATGATCTTCAGTCATATATAGGTAGTCCCTAATAAGGACCTTTTCATTAAGGCGGTAAATATTCTTCTCCGGCATCTCTTCCGAATCCGTGAATGAGACTGTACCTTCAGGGCATGCTGCCACAAACATGTCAAGCTCTTTCTTATCATCGAGGTTGTAATAGAGATCCTTATTCATGTGATGTTTGAAAAAGTCGGTCATCATTGTCCCGAACGGGCAGATCGTTACACATGATTTACAGGAGATGCAAAGATTGGTATGGCGGTTTATAATACCATCAGAATTCTTTTCAAGCGCTTCCGCCGGACAAACGGCGATACACGGGGCATCCTCACATTTACGGCAGGTGTATCCGAAGGCAGCCAGCTCCCTTATCGTCTTAAGCCCGTTTGTTACAGCCGAGGTATAATAAATTCCCTCAGGAACCGGACTGGATGAGTCCCGGGAAAGGGCAGCACGAAGCTTGATCATATCCAAAAGAATCTTCTGAGCCATTTATTTTCAGGTTAAATTGTCATTTGATTCATCAAATGAAATCTTGTATCGCTGAGCCTGTGTGAAATAGTCTGAGCTATTTTTGACATGGTTTTAAATCCGAAATCACAATCCACCTCAATCTCCAGATTAAGTTTTTTTGCATCAATTGCCACTACTTTTGCAGGTGTAAGGGCCATTACCCAGGCAGTTGAAATGTGTGGAGCAAAGACTGCCGACCATGAAAAAAGCTGTCCTTCTTCAATTGTGCCCAGATGGATTCTTTTTTCCGAGGCAAGACTAATCCCGAGAGATAATGTGCCTTCGAGAAGGACATAAACTTCTGAAAGCTCATCATATTGTTCAAAAATGACCTCTTTTACTTTAAATTCCCTGATAGAACTCATTCTGGCAATTATTGACAGCTGGTCTTTCGTGTAACTTTCGAAAAACCTTATCTTCTTTAAATCAACTATATTCAGACTCATGATCAATAATTTTAAATCACTTCCATAAATCCGGAGTATCTTTTAATTCTTCATACGTAAAAACGGGGCCATGCTTGCAGACGAAAAACTCTCCCATCATGCAATGCCCGCATTTTCCGAGGCCGCACGACATATTCTTCTCCATCGACAGGTAAATATCTTCATACTTATATCCCATTTCAAGCAGCCGGATAGTACCGAATTTCATCATGATGGGCGGTCCGCATACCACTGCGACAGAATTCTTCAGGTTGATCCTGATTTTATCAAGTAGGGTCGTTACTACACCCACTGAGCCATTCCAGTCCTGATCTGCTTTGTCAACAGTGCGGTAGGCTTCAAACTTAACGGTTCTGTTCAACCGGTCAAAAAGAGGTTTATATATACAATCGGCATTGGTTTTGGAGCCATAACAGAGGACTACCTTTTCGAGCTTATCTTTAACATTTTCAAGAGCATATAGTAGTGATCTTATCGGTGCAAGACCGCAACCCCCTCCAAGGATCAGAACCTCCTTTCCATAAAATTTCTCAATGGGATAGCCTCTTCCGTAGGGTCCTCTTATACCCATATAAACGCCGGGTTTCATTCTGTGCATATGTTCAGTAACATACCCTGTTTTCATCACCGTTACTTCGATTTTTTCTGTGACAACGGGTGAAGAAGAGGGGGTAAAAGGGGCTTCCCCGATACCATCGACAGATAACTCAATGAACTGGCCGGTTTTAAATGAAAAATCATCTTCAGGTTCAAGCACAAAAGTTTTAATCAGGGGAGACTCATCGATTACCCCGGTCAGCTTTGCTTTGAATGGTTTATATATATTCCTGTTTTGCATAACTGATCATGTTGCCAGTTCAGTAAAAAGTTCATTCTTATTTATTTTGCCAGGGCATGCCTCAATGCATCTGCCACAACCTGTGCAGGCTAATGGATTAAACTTTTCAGGCTTCCATACGAACTTGCACATATACCGGTTCCTGAACCGGTGAGAGATCTCGAAAAGTGCGTCTTCTCCACCGGCAACCCTTTCAAATCCGGGATATTGGCAGGCATCCATCTGTTTCAGCTTCTCAAACCCCGGTTTGTCAATCAGAAGGAAACATGAGCAGGTCGGACATATTACTGCACACGCTCCGCATGAAACGCAGGTAGCGGAATATTTTTTCCAAATCTTATCGCCGGCTTCCTTAACAAGCTTACCTGTGGTTTTGTAATCAGGTAATTCCTTATTTTTACCCTGCAGTAACGATTCGGTTGTTCTGTGCTCCTGTTCAATTTCAGATATTACCGATGGATAATCCAGGGGTTTTAAAAGAGAGAGCTGATTCAGGAATTCCTGCCCCTTTGATGTAATTACACGCAGAATAATTAAGCCATTTTGCTGAATTACAGCCATATCTGCATCGGAATCAGCGTATGGTTTAATGCCATACGTTAAGCAGTGACAATCCTTTTGCGTGCCAAAACAATCTGATGAGATCAGAATTGTGTTTTCACGCCGGTCCCTGTAATAGGGATCGGCATAATCCTTATCAAGATAAATTTCATCAAGCAGCTTCAATCCGGTAATGTCGCAATTGGGAACACCCAAAATGATGCGTTGTTTCGCCGGAGTAGTCTTTGTAGTTACATTTTCCCTGACAGGCAGGAAAAAACATTTCAACGGAGTTGCCGGCTTAGGTTTATTGTAGGAGATTTTGTTGATGTTTGACGGGCTTAACAATTCATAGTCCAGCCCGAAATCATTTTTGACTGTTGCGAAAATGGAATAGGATAATAACAGCCTCTCGAGGGTTTTATCCCACTCTTCCTTTTTGATGCTCTTATATTGCATTTATGTGAGAAGATTCACATATAAAAATAAATAAATGCAAATAAAAGTCAATTAAATATTTGTTTATTTTATCACCTGAATATTATCAACATGGTTAAAATGCAGTATATCAGTTATATAAAATTATTATTTTATATTAAAAATATTTTTTATCTTGCAATTTAAAATAATTAAAAATAAAGTGATGTGAAAAAAATCACAAAATACGTAATAAAGAACAGCTTAAAGAGGATCTTTTTGTACCGTGCATGTCTTAACAGACTTAAACTTATGGGTGTCGAAAAGGTTTTTTCCTACACCCTCGCAAATGAAACAGGAGTGACTCCTGATCAGGTACGGAAGGATTTTTCGGAGTTCAGTATCAAGGGAAATAAACGTGGAGGATATGAGATCGATGACCTTCTTACCAAAATGGAGGGTATCTTTCACCGCAACAAGGATCATAATATTGTACTCATAGGTATGGGGAACCTGGGACTTGCATTATCAAAGTACAGTAAGTTTGTTCAACGCAATATGAATATTGTGGCGACATTTGATATTGATCCCTTTAAGCAGAAAATAAGAACGGATGTGCCTGTTTATTCAATGGACAGGCTGAAAGAAATAATAGAAAGGTTTAAGGTGAAGGTGGCAATTGTTGCGGTTCCGGAGATTTCGGCGCAGGAGGTTGCCGACGAGCTGGTCAGGATCGGGATTAACGGAATAGTAAATTTCGCTCCGGTTTTACTTAAAGTACCAAAGAGCGTTGTTGTGAATAATGTGAACCTTTCCGACGAACTTGAAAGCGTGATCTACTATGTTCATAAAATGATAAAAGCCGACGGGCAAAAAAATCTGGAGCTATTATACAAGGATATGAAATATTGATAAAAGGGCTGGTCCAGGGAGTGGGTTTCAGACCCTTTATCTGCCGGCTTGCAACTAAACATGGATTGTCAGGAGAAGTCGACAACCGGAGCGATGGCGTTTCTGTAATCGTTCAGGGTGATCTCCCCTCAATTGAAAGGTTCAGCAATGATATTCTTGAAAACCCTCCGCCTGCATCACATATAAAATCAATTGAGGTTAATCAGAAGCCGGTTGCAGGTTATAAGAGCTTCAGCATCGTGAAAAGCAGGATCATTGACAACCTGATCACCGAAATAAGCCCCGATATTGCAGTGTGCCCTGAATGTCTCAATGACCTGGCTACCGACCCCGGAAGATTAAATTACCCGTTCATCAATTGCACCAACTGCGGTCCCCGGTTTTCACTGATCGACGGATTGCCCTATGACCGGAAGCAAACTTCCATGAAGGGATTCAGCATGTGCAATAAATGCAGCTCGGAATATAACGATATCCTTGACCGGCGATTCCATGCCCAGCCAATAGCATGCAATGAATGTGGTCCCAGGTATTTTTACAGGGATACACATAAGGAAATTTCAGCTTTTGATGAAATACTGGAGGAGGTTTCAGATCAGATAGCTTGTGGAAAAACGGTTGCACTCAAAGGGACAGGAGGTTACTTTCTTGTCTGTGATGCACTTCAGGATGATGCGGTATCGCGGTTGAGGATCAGAAAGCACCGTGATCAGAAACCATTTGCAGTTATGTTCAGGGATAAGGCAGCAATAATGGAATACTGTTATGCCGATATTAATGAGCTGAAGGAACTGACTTCCTGGCGAAGGCCTGTGTTGATACTTAAACAAAAGAAACCTTTATCCGGATCAGTAAGCTGCGGACTAAAAACTACAGGTGCATTTCTTCCTTACATGCCTGTACACCACTTGTTATTCCGCCAGCTTAAAACTCCCGCTATTGTAATGACGAGCGGCAATCTTTCGGAGGAGCCAATTATTACGGATGATACTCTGGCCTTCCGGAAACTTTCACCGGTAGCTGACTCAATCGTCAGTTACAACCGTGAGATCTATAACAGGACTGATGATTCTGTTGTCAGGGTCATCAACAGCAGAATAACCCTTATCAGACGGTCAAGGGGATATGTCCCCGGACCTGTTGACGTTAGTCTTAATGTGGAGGGAGCCCTTGCAATGGGAGCCGAAGAAAAAAACAGCTTTTGCATGGGAAAAGAAAGACAGGCTGTTATGAGTCAGCATATTGGGGACCTGAAGAATAAGCCCGCCTGTGATTTCTATCTGGAATCCATTGAACGCTTTTCAGATCTTTTCAGGTTCACTCCACGGTTTATTGCCTGTGATTTGCATCCTGATTATTACCCGACTGCCTATGGCGTCGGGCTGGGCAGAAAACTGAATATCCCCGTGATTAAGGTGCAACATCACCATGCCCATATTGCTTCATGTATGGCTGAGCATGGACTGGATGAAACAGTAATTGGCATAAGCCTTGATGGAACCGGATATGGCACCGACGGCAGGATCTGGGGCGGGGAATTCTTAATTGCAGGCCTCAGCGAATTTTCCCGGTTTACCCATTTTGATTACGTGCCAATGCCAGGCGGCGATAAAGCAATCAGCGAACCCTGGAGAATGGCTTTTAGCTACCTGTATAAATATTTCGGAGAGACTATTGATTATAATATCTTTCCCTGGTTTAATTCCAAAGACCGGAATGACATCATATTGTTAAAGGAGATGATTGATAATCATATCAATTCCCCTGAGACATCTGGCGCCGGTCGACTTTTTGACGCGGTTTCGGCAATTCTGGGCTTATGTTCAACAGCTACCTTCGATTCTGAGGCACCAATGCGTCTTGAATCTGTAATAGACTGTGATACAGACATGTACTATCCTTTCACTATTGGAAAAGCTGTTGTCTTTGCCGGCACTTTAAGAGCTATACTCAACGACCTCCCAAACAAAGATCTTTCTGTAATATCTGCAAAGTTCCATAATACAATAGCCCGTGTAATTCTTGAAGTATCAGAAATGATACGGAAGAAGAGTAGTCTTAACAAAGTTGTTCTGTCGGGTGGTGTCTTCCAGAATAAATATCTTCTTGAAACTGCCTTTAATCTGTTGATCAATAATAAATTTGAGGTATTCTCAAATCATCTTGTACCCTCCAATGACGGTGGGATTTCACTGGGTCAGCTGGTTATTGCATCTAAAAAAATAGAAAATGTGTCTGAGTATTCCGGCCAGGATCTTATCAATTGACGGGGAGATGGCAGAGGTTTCTGCAGGGGGGGCGGTCTTTAAAGCAGGCCTCCAACTTCTTGAACATGCGGTACCGGGTGATTATGTACTGCTTCATGCCGGATTTGCTATCCAGATAATAAGTGAGAAGGAGGCAAAAGAGACTCTCAAACTGTTGGACGAGATAAGCAGAGTTACAAATGAATAACACCGGGTTAAAATATATTGATGAATACAGGGACAAATCCCTGATAATGAAACTGGTTGAACGGATAAAGAAGTTATCCGTACTTGAGTATACCTTTATGGAGGTTTGCGGCGGACATACTTCAGCGCTGCACCGGTTTGGTATTCCTTCCCTTTTACCTGCCGGCATCAGGCTCGTATCAGGCCCCGGTTGCCCGGTTTGCGTAACTGGAACAGGGTTTATCGATAAGGCAATTGCCTATTCAAAAATGGATGGGTTTATCATTACCACTTTCGGAGACCTCATGCGCGTCCCGGGGTCACTTTCTTCACTTGAAAAAGCGAAAGCTGGAGGGGCAGATGTAAGGATTGTCTTTTCGGGACTGGAAGCACTGGAGACAGCGCGTCTTAATCCTCAGGCAAAAGTTATCTTTCTTGGAATAGGTTTTGAAACCACTGCCCCGGGGACAGCTGTGACCGTCATGGAAGCAAGGAAAACCGGAATACACAACTTCTACCTGCTGAGTTCGCATAAAATTATGCCTCCGGCAATGGACGCCATTATTAATGATGGAGTAAAACTTGATGGCTTTATATGTCCGGGTCATGTTGCGACTATAACGGGTTCATCAGCTTTTGAATTCATTCCCCGGAATTATGGCCTGGGTTGTGTTATAGCAGGATTTGAACCGACCGACCTCCTTCAGTCGGTCCTGATGTTGATTCAACAGGTAAATAAAAGGTCCCCGTCTGTTGAGATCCAATACAGGCGCGCGGTCGCCAGGGATGGTAATACACTGGCACTCCGGCGGATGTCGGAGGTTTTTGAAACCTGCGATTCCCCGTGGCGCGGTTTTGGGATCATTCCCGGCAGTGGACTGAAGCTACGCGATGAGTTTAAGGCATTTGATGCCGCGAGGGTTTTTCCTGTCAGAATTGAAAATAAGGAAGAAAATAAATTCTGTATCTGCGGTGAGATCCTGAGGGGGCTGAAAACACCTTCCGATTGTCAGTTATTCTCTGTCGCCTGCACACCTGAAAATCCGGTTGGAGCCTGTATGGTATCCAGCGAGGGGACATGTTATACTCACTTTAAATACGCCCGATGAGTGAAACAATAACGCTTAATCATGGCAGCGGTTATAAACTGACACACGACCTTATCGGGGACCTGTTTGCCCGGACTTTCAGGATGAGCCTGCCTCTGACAGATTCGGCTGTTCTTAAGGAAGATGGTTTTAGCCTGGCTTTTACAACCGATTCTTATGTTGTGGATCCCCTGTTTTTTCCGGGAGGTGACATCGGAAAGCTGTCTGTCTGCGGCACGGTAAACGACCTGGCAGTCTCCGGAGCTGTACCGGAATATATTTCAGCTTCATTCATAATTGAAGAAGGATTTCCACTCAACGATCTCAGGACAATCGCAGAGTCGATGGCAGAAGAAGCTTTGCGGGCTGGCGTGAGAATCGTTACAGGAGACACCAAGGTTGTTGAAAGGGGGAAATGCGATAAGTTATACATAACCACTTCCGGTACCGGAATACTTGCACCGGAGTTTGAACACCTGAGTTCAGGAAGAAATGTGCAGCCTGGCGATAGCCTGATAATCAACGGTCCTGTCGGCAACCATGCAGTAGCAATACTTGGTGCAAGAAAGAAGCTTAGTTTCCATTCCCCAGTAACATCTGATTGTGCTTCACTTAACCTTATGATCCGCAAGGTTCTGAATGATTGCAGGGAGATCCGTTTCATGCGCGACCTTACCAGGGGTGGTCTTGCAGCAGTCCTGAACGAACTTGCTGAAATGACCCGGTTTGGGATTACAATTAATGAAGAATCAATACCTGTTGATGATCCTGTGCGGGGATTGTGCGAAATCCTGGGATTTGATCCGCTTTACCTGGCTAACGAGGGCAAAGTGCTGATTGTAGCCGGTGAAAAGGAGAGGGATAAAGTGCTGGATATCGTGAGGAACGATCCGCAGGGCAGGCACGCAGCCCTGATAGGAGAGATCACCGGTGAAAAAAGTGGAGTGGTAGTATTAAATACTTTGACGGGAGGGAAGCGGGTACTTGATATGCCATCGGGACTGCAGCTTCCCAGGATCTGTTAATAAATTAACAATGCACGAAATAGCAATTGCTGAGGATCTTGCAAGGATTGTGCTGGATACGGCAAGAGAAGGAGGGCTTTCAGAGGTATCGGCTGTTAATGTCAGCTTCGGCCAGACGGTTGCAATAGTGCCTGATATATTCCTATCTGCTTTCAGGGAGGCAGTAAGGGAAACGATTGCCGGTAATGCTGAAGTCAATATCGAGGTTCTGCCTGTTAAGCTTAAGTGCAGGAATTGTGGTGAGGTAGCCGGCCTGGAGGAAAATTATTTTACCTGTGGAAACTGCGGCTCGAATGAACTTGATATGTTGCAGGGAAAGGAACTGTTTATTAAAAGTATAGAGGGAGAGTAGCTATGGAAATTAAGATCATGAAAAACATCCTTGACAGGAATCAGAACAAGGCAAATGAGGTGCGGGGCCTGATGGCTGTGAAAAATGTGATGATGGTTAACATTATAAGTTCGCCGGGGGCAGGAAAGACAACCCTGCTTGAAAGGACGTGTGAGGAACTGGCCGGAAAATTCAGAATAGGAGTCATCGAGGGTGACATAACAACCGACAGGGATGCCCGGAGGCTTAAGAGATTTGACATCCCCATTGTAGTGATCAATACTGAAGGAGGATGCCATCTCGATTCACACAGTATTTCAAAGGTCCTCGGCCTGTTTGACCTTGATAGTCTTGATATTTTATTTGTTGAAAATGTAGGAAATCTTATTTGTCCTTCTCAGTTTGATCTTGGAGAAACGTTTAAGCTGGCGGTCGTAAGCACAACCGAGGGCGATGACAAGCCTGCAAAATATCCGATGCTCTTCCGTGAGGCAAAAGCAGTGCTGCTGAATAAGATCGATTTGATACCCTATACAAACTTCAATCTGGACAACTTCAGAACGGATCTTAAGCATATTAATGCCGGGGTACCAATCTTTGAAACTTCTTTTACAAGGGGAGACGGACTTGGCACCTGGTATGAATGGATTACCGGACAGGTAACGGCTTTGCGCGGATAATGAAAAGTTTATAATTTTCCGCAGTTACACAGAGTTCCACAGAGGGTTCACAGAGTTCCACAGAGGGTTTGCCCCCTTCCCCCTAAAGGGGGTTTTAATAAGTCCCCTTCAGGGCCTGCCTGCCGGTAGGCAGGGATTTAGGGGCCGACTTCTCTGTGGACCTCTGTGTAACAAAAATATTTAAAACTGTAACTGTTTAAAACTTGAACCCGAATTTCACTTCAAGCCTGTTATAGTAGCTTTTGTATGTATACCTTACATTGTTATAGTTATTCTGACTATAACTGGTCCGGGCGTACCTGTAACCGAATGAAAGGTATGTTTCAATATCCTCTTTCGCCCAGGAAATTCCTGTTCCAAACCCTAAGGAGGGACCCCCCTTATAATCTTTTGGATAATAATACTGACCATACGGATCCCCTTCATTTTCCTCATCGCCACCGGTGTGAACCAGTGCACCTCCCCTGAAAAAGATAAATGGAGTGGCTCTTTTATCAGTGAATAACCGTTTGTACTCAAAAAAGAGAGGTGTAAATGTGGACCCGAGGAATTCAACACCCGATCCGAGACCCATTATATTTTTTGTATTGCTTGTATAATTCATAATAATATTAAAGCTGAATGGAGCATTAAATTCACTTGACTGCGAGCCTATCATGAATCCGGCTTCAAGAGCAAACCCCATCCCGGCAGGTTTTCTTCCGGTGAACAAAGGATTCTCTTTTACAAACTTCTCCACTTCAGCGGATGAGTAAATGAAAAGGCTGCCGTCAGAAGATTGAATTTTATATTTGTCATCAGATATCTCCAGGAGTTTTCCATAGATAATGCTGCCATTCTTAAGATAGAGCGCATCTTTTAATTTTTGAGCTGATAATGGTAAAATCATGAATATCAGGATTGTGAATAGAGACAGGTAATTTTTCATGTAAGAACAGTTTAGGTGGTTAATAGTTTAGCATGATTTTTGTTTAAATATTTTAAACTAAATCTAATTCTGATGAAAGCAAAAATCATTCCAATTATTGGCTTGTTGCCAATAGTTGTAATATTCCTGTTCTCCTGCGAGGATTCCACCTACAGGGAATACAGAGGAAACGCCCCCGTATTGATGTCTTACGATGATTTAAGGGCGGCCGTAAAAAACGAACAGAACGTGGAACTTAAAAATCCTGGCAAGATTTATTACAAGGATGACTATATTTTCATTGTCGAAGAATTGAAAGGGATTCATGTCTTCGATAACACCGATCCATCCTCACCGGTTAAGAAGACGTTTGTTAAGCTGCCGGGCGTTGTTGATATTTCAATCTCGGGATTTAATTTATATGCCGACAGTTTTGTTGACCTTGTGATTCTTGACGTTCAAAACATTGATAACATCAGGGAAGTGGGGAGGGTTAAGGATATACTGCCCTATACCGTTCCACCAACGGGAAATGATCTCCCGGTTGCTTATGTCGACAGTAAAAAAGGAGTGGTTGTTGACTGGGAGGTGAAGACTATCAGGGAGAAGGTGGTTAATTATACAAATCCATGGCCAATCTTTTACGATAAAAGAGGCATAGAGTTTCTTGCGCTTTCAAACGCTTCCGGCGCATCCTCGGGAGTAAGCGGGAGCGGAGTCGGATTCGGCGGATCGATGGCCAGGTTCGGGATCCGGGATAAAGTACTTTATGTAGTTGATCAGAACACTCTTAAAATATTTGACATCTCAAATAAGACAGCTCCGGTCAAGTCAGGTGATTTTTACCCGGGCTGGGGCGTCGAAACCATGTTCCTTTCGGGTAACAATATGTTCCTCGGGACTACAACCGGCATGGTGATTTTTGACATCTCCAATCCGCTGGTGCCGGCATCAAGGACATTTTTTACTCACGCCCGGAGCTGTGACCCGGTCATTGTTGATGACACGCTGGCATACGTAACGCTAAGGACAGGTACAACATGCGGCGGGAGCACCAATTGCCTGGATATTATCAACATAAAAAACATTAGCCAGCCAACGCTGCTTATTACCTATGCCATGACAAATCCCCACGGACTTGGAAAGGGCGGTGATCTGCTTTTTGTATGTGATGGATCAGCCGGATTGAAAATCTATGATGCCTCCGATCCGAAAACGCTTGGGAATCATCTTATTCATACCTATCCCGGTATCAACGCTTTTGATGTCATTCCCATTGGGGATGTTCTTGTTATGATTGGAGATGATGGCCTTTACCAGTATGATTATTCAAATATTCAGAATATTACCCTTCTGAGCAGGATTGAGGTGACGAGAACAGAATAAATGGTGTAGTCGCAACTCGTGGCTCAAGATTTTGTAAAACTCAGTAACATTTTTGATTTTTCTCTGTCCGTAAGAACACAAGCTGATTTTACAGGATTGGGTGCAGCGAAGGATCCCCTTAATGCGAGCAGGGATGGTATCAGGGTATGCCCTTCATAAGTATTTTTCCTGAACAGAGAGATCCTCGGCTCGCCGCTTCTTCCCCCATACTCCACAACACACCGTTTGTCATCCTGAGCGCAGCGAAGGATCCCCTTAATGCGAGCAGGGATGGTATCAGGGTATGCCCTTCAATTGGGGAAAATCCTCTGCTTTAACCTGTACAACAGTACTGTTGCGCTATTGCGTCGTTGTTTATTGTTATTCTAAATAAGCAATTATGACCTTTAACCTTGTTTTTTAAAAAGTATTGTTATTAATTTAACACCACTTAAAAAATCATTTTTTTACCAATAGAAAAACTTGTAATTATCTAAAAATCAATAAGAAATGTATCTAGTAGGAAATCTTGTAAAAGAATTGAGCGAGAAACATGGTCGCGCAAGGGAAAGCCTGATGCCGATTCTTCAGGGAATTGTCGAGAAGCACAATTACCTTACTGATGAGGCGATGGTAGAAGTAGCAAAGGAACTTGATATTTCAGCAGCTGAAGTTTATGGAACAGCTTCCTTTTATACTTTTCTCGACACAAAGGTGAGAGGTAAATATGTGATAAGAGTTTGTAAAACAATTACATGCTCCATGAAAGGAAAGGGAGAAATCATTCAGACTATTGAAGACATGCTTAAAATTAAAGTGGGAGAGACCACCTCTGATAAGATGTTCAGCCTTATAGAGACCAACTGCATAGGCTGGTGCCACAAAGCCCCGGCAATTCTGATAAATGAAATTCCCTATACAGAGCTTTCTCCCGAAAAGGTTGTTGAAATAATTAAAGGTTATTTGCAGAAATAATAATACGCTGAGAGATAATGAAAAATAAAGGATTAAATAAGGTAGACCTTATCTTCGAAAAAATCAATGCCAGGGAAGTCCTTGTAAAGGCTTTCAAGATGAGCAGTGAAGAGATCATTCAGCAAGTGCTTGAGTCAGGATTAAAAGGCCGTGGAGGCGCCGGATTCCCTACGGGATTAAAGTGGAAATACACGGCTGCTGAAAAGGACCCGGAGAAATATATAGTCTGTAATGCAGATGAGGGCGAACCCGGAACATTCAAGGACAGGGAAATCCTCGACAGGGCTTCATCTAAAATGTACAGCGGAATGGCCATCGCCGGTAAGGCTATCGGTGCAAAAAATGGTATTGTATACCTCAGGGGTGAATACCGGTTCCTCCTTCCCCAGCTGTTGAAAGAGCTCGAATCATTTCATAAGATAATAACTGAGATAGGATATGACTTCCATATCAGGTACTGTCTTGGAGCCGGAGCATATATCTGCGGCGAGGAGAGCGCACTGTTTGAGTCGATCCAGGGCGACAGGGGAGAACCCCGCAATAAGCCACCATATCCTACATCATCAGGTGTGTTCTATAAACCAACCTCTATCAACAATGTCGAGACACTGGTTACAGTGACTATGATTATCAAGCATGGGGCAGAAGTTTACAATCAGCTGGGAACCAAGGACTCAAGAGGCTCAAAAGTATTCTCTGTTTCAGGAGACACTCCGACCCCCGGTATATTTGAACTTGAACTTGGCATGACCGTACAGAATTTCGTCAATGAATTTGGTGATGGTGATACAAAAGCAGTCCAGGTAGGTGGTGCTTCAGGTTTCTGCGTCCCCAGGAAAAAATTCAATGAAACAATAATCGGCTTTGAAGGTGTGCCGACAGGCGGATCCATGAAGCTCTTCAATAGCTCAAGGTCGATGTATAATGTCCTTCATAACTATCTGGATTTCTTTGCCGAAGAATCATGCGGCCAGTGCACTCCATGCAGGATAGGTTGCCAGCAGCTGCTTAAAGGCGTTGAAAAAGTCAAGAAGGGTGAAGTTAAATCTACCTATCTGAATGAACTTGTGAAGCTTGCCGACACCATGAAGATAGCCTCAAAATGTGGCCTTGGCCAGTCAGTTGGCAATGCTTTCAGGACTATTGTTGAAAACTTCAGGGAGGAGATCATTTATTAGTTAGTAATGAAAAAAAAGAGCGATATGATAAATCTTAATATAAATGACCAGTTTGTCTCCGTACCAGCAGGAACTACAGTACTTGCTGCGGCAAAAAAACTGAAAATCAATATACCGACACTTTGTAATCACCCCGACCTTTGTGTTGCGGGTAACTGCCGTGTATGCGTGGTGGAGCAGAAAGGTGCAAGAACACTTATAGCAGCATGTGCTACTCCGGTTTCTGACGGCATGGACATCCATACCAACACACTTAAGGTCAGAAATGCCAGAAAGCACATTGTCGAGCTGCTTCTTACGGAACACAGGTCCGACTGTACAAAATGCTATAAAAATCAGAAATGCGAATTGCAGGCCCTTGCCAATGAATTTGCATTCGGAGATACCATCTTCCTTGACCTGGTTGAAGATCATCCGTATTCCATCGACAAGTCATCTCCGTCGTTTGTAAAGGACGACAGTAAATGTATAAGGTGCCAGCGTTGCGTAAGGACATGTTCCGAATTACAGTATATTTCTGCAATCGCAGTTGCAAACAAAGGATCTCATCAGAAAATATCATCCTTCCACGACAGGCCGATGAGCCATGTTGTCTGCACGAACTGCGGGCAGTGTGTGAACCGCTGCCCCACGGGTGCACTTGTCGAAAAAACCTATATCGATCAGGTATGGGATGCAATTTATGATCCCGACAAATTTGTAGTTGTACAGACTGCCCCTGCAGTAAGAGTAGCTCTCGGTGAGGACCTCGGGTACGATCCGGGCGAAAGGGTTACAGGTAAGATGGTTACTGCTCTCAGCCAGCTTGGTTTTGATTCAGTGCTTGATACCGATTTCAGCGCCGACCTTACAATTATGGAAGAGGGTACAGAATTGCTCACGAGGCTTAAAAAAGCACTGGTTGACGGTGATAAGAAGACCAGGATTCCGATGTTTACTTCCTGCTCGCCGGGCTGGATAAAGTTCATTGAGCACAAGTATCCGGAATTTCTTCCCAATCTTTCAACATGCAAATCGCCACAGCAGATGTTTGGCGCTCTTGCGAAAACATATTTTGCGAAGAAACGTAAACTGGATCCTTCTAAAATAGTTTCGGTTTCGGTGATGCCCTGTACAGCCAAAAAGTTTGAAGCCGACAGGCCCGAGATGAGAGCCAGCGGATTCAAGGATATAGATTATGTTATCACTACAAGGGAACTTGCAGTAATGATAAAACAGGCAGGAATCGACTTCAGAATTCTTAAACCATCTCCATACGATTCAATCATGGGTGATTCAACCGGAGCTGCCGTTATTTTCGGAGCCACCGGAGGAGTTATGGAAGCAGCATTAAGGACCGCTTATGAAATTGTTACAGGAAGAGAAGTCCCGTTCAATAATCTAAATATCACACCCGTACGCGGAATGGAAGGAGTGAAGGAAGCTTCGATTAAGATCGAAGGATGCACCGACGACTGGAAATTCCTCGAAGGTGCGGTGCTGAAGGTTGCAATTGCCCACGGACTTGTTAATGCCAATAAGATCATGAAGATGGTCAGGAACGGGGAAGCTCACGTATCACTTCGTTGAGATCATGGCTTGTCCGGGAGGATGCATCGGTGGTGGCGGACAACCGATACCCACCAGCATGGAGATCCGTGAGAACAGGATGAAGGCAATATATTCGGAAGACGAACACATGGTGCTCAGGAAATCGCATGAGAACCCTGATGTAATGGCTATCTACAAAGAATTTCTTGGTAGCCCCAACAGCCATAAGGCTCATGAGTTATTGCACACTCATTACGTGGTAAGGGATAACTACTAGAATTTTATTTATTAAATTTAAGGCCGGCTTTATCTTATGCCGGCCTTTTATTTTTATATATGGAAAAACTCAGGATCTCTACCGCACAGTTTGAAAACAGGAGCGGAGATAAGGAGTATAACCTGTCGGTGATTGATACTCTTTCTGAAAAGGCTGCAGGCGAAGGCGCCGGTGTAATTGCATTTCACGAATGTTCAATCACAGGGTATACCTTTGCGCTCAACTATTCCCGAAAGCAAATGCTCGGACTTGCCGAATTTATCCCGGGAGGTGAAAGCATATCGAAGCTCAGGAAGACAGCCGGTAAATATAATATAACCATTCTTGCCGGATTGTTTGAAAAAGACAGGGATGATAAAATCTACAAGGCTTATGTGTGTGTTGACAAAAACGGATTAATTGCCAGACACAGGAAGATACATCCATTTATAAATGAACATATTACTCCGGGCGACCACTATACGGTTTTTGACCTGTCAGGCTGGAAATGCGGGATACTGATATGTTACGATAACAATATTATTGAGAATGTAAGGGCGACTGTACTCCTTGGAGCACAGGTCATCTTTATGCCGCATGTTACAATGTGTACACCTTCTCCCCGTCCGGGAGCCGGATTTGTAGATCCTGAGCTGTGGAAAAACAGGAAGTCGGATCCGGATGCATTGCGATCTGAATTTGATGGTCCGAAAGGCAGGGAATGGCTTATGAAGTGGCTGCCTTCGAGGGCTTATGACAACGGAGTATATGTTGTCTTTTCCAATCCCATAGGGATGGATGACGATCAGCTTAAAAACGGTTGCTCCATGATCATTGATCCTTTCGGTGATATTATTGCTGAGTGCCGCAAGCTTGATAATGACCTCGTTACTGAAACTCTGACCCCTGAAAGGCTTACAATGGCCGGAGGCAACAGGTATCTTAATGCCCGGAAACCTGAGCTATACAGGGATATTATCGGGCAGGAGCATAAATCAGATCAAAAGGTGGCATGGTTGGAGGAAGAAAGACAAAAGATAAAAGACAAAAGTAAAAAGACAAAAGTAAAAAGACAAAAGTAAAAAGTCATGATCCTGCGAGGGCTAAACATAGCTGGTTTTTTAATAGAAGCAATCTGCGTTAATCTGCGAAATCTGCGGGAAATTTTTTATTTTCCCGCAGATCGCTCAGACCTGCCTGCCGGTAGGTAGGTCTTCGCAGATTTAAATCCAGGATTAATACATCTTTTCATGCTGTATAAGCTCTACCTAAAACGACGATAAAATGGATACTATTCTGGCCTGGAAAACAAAATTCTTCAGCAAAAAGTATGACATTTATAATCATACACAACCGGCTGGTGGACTGACAAAATCAGGGTGGTCGAAAAAAGTCACCGGTGAAATGAATGGGAGGGAGATCCTCTTCGAAACAAAAGGCTTTTTCAGACAGGAGACCCAAATAATGGATTTAAAGAATGATTCTGTGATTGGGAATATTACTTACAATTCCTGGAAGTCCAGGGCAGTGATCAGTTACCAGGAAAAAGAGTACAACTGGCAGTTCGATAATTTCTGGAGGACCAGATGGAGCATACGAAACAGGAATGGTATTCTCATAAGGTACATGTCGAAAGGATTCAAGGGGACAATTAACTCCTACACAAATGAGGAGATCCTTATCCTTGCCGGATTCTTTATAAGGAATCTTATAAAGGAACGGTCGTCACATGCAGCAGCAACTTCGTGAAGTTAATGCTGCGGGCTTAACCTTTTAAGGCAGGGGGCAGGTGGCATAGCCGTCAACCTAAGAACCAGTTTTAGACTTTAAATTATTTAATTAGCTGAAGCACAATTAAATAAGTTTCCCCTCCTTTTGAAGGAGGGGTGGCCAGACGGTGAAATCATCTTACAGACAGAATCTAAATTCGTCTGGCCGGGGTGGTTGATTCAAGTCTTTCTTATTACCTTAATTAAAATGGGTAGACTTGAAACATAGATTAACCACCCCGGCCGGGAAATCAGATTGTAAATTTCTCAAAATCTATAGTCCCGGCCACCCCTCCTTGAAAAGGAGGGGAAATGTAAAGTATTGCAACTCAGTTGCATACAGTTTGATTCATAAGCTATCCCATTCCTTAGGTTGACGATTCTCCGCTCTCCGCTCTCCGCTCTCCGCTCTCCGCTCTCCGCTCTCCGCTCTCCGCTCTCCGCTCTCTGCTCTCCGCTCTCCGCTCTCCGCTCTCCGCTCTCCGCTCTCCGCTCTCCGCTCTCCGCTCTCCGCTCTCCGCTCTCCGCTCTGCGCTCTGCTACCTGCTCCCTGCCCCCTGCTCCCAGCTCCCCGCTATCCCACAATATCCAGTATATGTCGGATATCAACATCTTTCAACGGATTATTACTCCGGACAAAGGAATCAGCCAGCTTTGATTTTCTTTCCTGCAGCTTAATGATCTTCTCTTCAAGGGTTCCTGTGGAAATATATCTGTATACAAAAACGCTTTTTTCCTGTCCTATCCTGTGAGCTCTGTTCAGGGCTTGCATCTCGGATGCCGGATTCCACCACGGATCAAGAATAAAAACATAATCGGCTGCTGTCAGGTTAAGTCCGACACCTCCCGCTTTCAGCGAGATCAGAAATACCTTTTTAGAGGCTTCATTCTGAAAACTGTTTACAATGGCTTCCCTGTTGATACTTGCCCCCGTGAGGACTGAAAATCCTATATTTTTCTTCCCGAGGGCGGTGGCAAAGAGTTTTAAATGCATCACGAATGATGAGAACAACAGGATTTTGTGCCCTTCCGCAACCACATTTTCAATATCGCTAAGGACAGTTTCAAATTTTCCCGAACTGCCCGGGTAGCTTTCTTCGGCTAAAACAGGGTGATTGGATATCTGTCTGAGCCTCATAAGTCCCTGCAAAACCACAATGGCCGATTTCTCAATGCTTTTCCTGTCTATACTGCTTAATATGGTGTTCCGGACAATCGATTTTTCCTCTTCATAGATTTTTGCCTGCTCCTCGGTCATGTCACAGTAAACCGCCTGCTCGGTCACAGGAGGAAGATCAGCGGCTACCATCTCCTTTGTGCGCCTGAGGATGAATGGGGTTATAAGCTTCTTCAGCTTTGCCTCCTGCTCCTCGTCATGCATCTTTTCAATCGGCCTTGTAAACTCCCGTCGGAACCAGGAGAGAGAGCCAAGGAGTCCGGGGTTAACGAAATTAAGCTGAGCCCAGAGATCTGTCAATGAGTTTTCAACCGGTGTCCCGGAAAGCACAAGCCTGAAACCGGACCTTAAGCGCGTTACACTCCTGTATATCTGGGAACCGGGGTTTTTCACAGACTGACTCTCATCAAGTATCACGTAGTGAAATTTAAATGAACTTAAAAGTTCAATGTCCTGTCTTACCGTGTGATAGCTTGAAATAACAATATCGTACTTCCCGAACAGTGAGGTGGTCCTTGTCCTGTGGATGCCTTTATGACTATAGACTTTCATACCCGGAACAAACCGCCTGATTTCGCTTTCCCAGTTATAGATCAAGGTAGCCGGTAAAACTACCAGGGAGGTAAATTTTGGTTCGGGGAAATCAAAAAGGGTGGCGTCGGCATTTAAGACAGGTTTCTCCTTTTGTGCCGGCATTCTCTCTATGTTACTCTGGAGCAGGGCAAGAGCCTGAATGGTCTTCCCAAGGCCCATATCATCGGCCAGGCAACCGCCCAGGCCGGAAGACTGCAGCCAGTTAAGCCAGTTTAATCCTTCAACCTGGTACTCTCTCATTTCACAGTTCATCCCGGCCGGCTTTGAAATAGCTGAAAGTTGCTCAGGCCTCAGTAACTTTTCAAGCTGTTCAATTCCGCCGGAATCTTTTTTATCGAGGATTTCGGAAAGGAACGGGAAGTGCTGTTTATGAATTTTAATAAGATCATCCTCATCTTTGCCGAATTCAAAAATATTCCTGTATTTCGTAAACCATTCACGGGGGAGAACGGCAAAAGTCCCGTCCGGAAGTTCAAATTCCCTGATTCCTTCAATTATGCAATGCCTGAAACGGATAAAAGGTATTTCCCATTTGTCAATTTTAATTACCGCCCTGAGATCAAACCAGTCACCAACCAGGGTGTTCATTATCTCAATGTTTACAGGCATCAGGTTATACTTCCTGTCAAGCTTCCTGGTTTCGATGGTGAAGCCTGATTCAATGAGGTCATTGTAATTTCTGTTTACCGCCTCTATCATTGCAGCGACACCGCCCTCGGTTTCATCTGATTCCTCATCGGGTAAATAGAAATTAATATTGTCATCCGAGATGAAACCAAGATCGGAAAGCATTTCCCTGCAACCTGATTCCCATGAGGTGTCACGCAGATACCTGGTAAAGACAAATTCTCCGGAATCGTTATCGAATACGGTAATATACCCGGAAGGGTCTTCAGGTGAGACATACCGGCCGGAATAACAGAAGCTGATGATAAGAACAACAATACCTTTAACACTTGGCTCAAGACTCAGATGAACGCTTTTTTCCGGGATGGAACTTATTATTCTGAAACCTGAAGCTTTTACCTTGTATTTGGTTACTGCATTCAGAACAAAACCAGAGAAATATTTGATCTCTGATACCTTTGGTATTTTAATGTTCTCCTTTGTAAAAAATGGCTTCAGTTTTGGACCGTCTATATCTTCGATCAGAAGGAGTCTTCCCGACTCGAGAATAATACAAGGGGAATTGCAAAGTATTTCGATCGGATTATGAAATAGTTCAATCGATTCTCCTTCAGTTTCAATTTCCAGCTTATATGTGCTGCCCTCGGCATCCCTGTTGAAAATAAATAAAGGAATGGCAGGTTCAGGGGCCAGGATGACCCTGTCACCGGGGTGAACAATATTGGAATCTGGTTTCCTGCGAAAGCATACTATTCCTTCATCCTTTGCAATTATAAAGCATTTCCGGATCCTCCTCTCTATATAGGGCCGGATAAACTTCTCTGTCTTCTCAGGAGTTACCTTTATAAGAAAATCCTTTACGCTGTTGTCTTTCGAAAAGAGCTTGAAAAGAGCCCTGTCGGAATACTCATTGATGATCCTGACCACTTCCCTCTCCTCGTTGTCAAGCGATTTCAATGCCTCATCAGACTGGTAAGGAGACAGGCACTCGGTTAACCTGAAGTATTTCTTATTAGGCTCATTTACAAAAATATATGGAATAAATAGATATCCCCATAACCTGTGCTTTGTCAGCACTATGGCAAATTTCTTCCCGCTTATCTCTGTAAAACCATCCAATTTTGAGGCGTTTATTTAATTTTATTAATTCAGATCTTCTCAATTAAAAGACTGCAATATTGATCAAACTAAAAGTAATTTCAAAATATTTTAGTATTAGATTTGACCTGGAGTGAGAAAGATCATACATATTGACATGGACGCCTTTTTTGCTTCTGTCGAACAGCTTGATAATCCCGAACTGAGGGGTAAACCTGTTGCGGTTGGCGGGAGCGGGGAGAGGCATGTTGTGGCTTCAGCGAGCTATGAAGCAAGGAAGTTTGGCGTGAGATCTGCAATGCCGTCTGTAACAGCTAAAAAGCTTTGCCCTGATCTGATATTTGTCAGTCACAGGTTCGAAAGGTACAACCAGATATCGGAACAGATACTTGAAATATTCAGGGAATATTCCGGTCAGGTTGAACCTCTTTCAATCGATGAAGCTTTTCTCGACGTTACTGATGACAAAAAGGGGATAGGTTCAGCCACCCTGATAGCCAGGGAGATAAAACAGGAGATAAGGAAAAGGACGGGACTTACTGCATCTGCAGGCATTTCAGTAAATAAGTTTCTGGCGAAGATCGCTTCGGATATTAAGAAACCCGACGGACTTTACCTTATACCTCCTGAAAGTGCGGAAAAGTTTATTGAAGAGCTTCCTGTTGAAAAATTTTATGGGATAGGGAAAGTAACTGCGGATAAGATGCACAAACTCGGAATTCATAATGGTTCAGACCTGAAAAAATGGGATCTGCTTTCGCTTATCAGGAATTTTGGTAAGGCAGGGAAGTTTTATTTTGATATTGTCAGGGGCATCGATGACCGCCCCGTCGAAACCGGAATCGGAACGCAAGTCGGTTGGAACAGAAATTACTTACGAAAAAGACCTCACAACAAGGTTTGAGATCATTGCAGAGCTTTATAAGCTCGAGAAAGAGCTGATGGAGAGGCTTGAACGCTCCGGGACAACAGGAAGAACCATTACCATTAAAATTAAATTCTCTGATTTCAGGCAGATTACACGGAGCAGGACGCTGCAGCATTACATCCGTGATTTCGATGACCTTGCACAGGGAGGTTACTGTCAATCAGGAAATCACTTCAGCTGGAAGGCACCAGGATCAGATTACTGGGTGTGAGCGTTTCAAATCTGGAATCGGACGATTGCGGCGACAGGCAACTTTACCTGTTCGATGAGTAGACCGGCAGGTAATTATGCACCCTGCATTCAGAAAGCTTTCCTGTCACTCTTCAGCATTACCGGCGGTTGAATTTTCAGCCCATGATATGAGCAATCTCTTTTCTGCCGGTAAAAGCCTTGCATTCTTGTGCATCAGCCTGTAAGACGGCAGGGGCATTGCATTTTCGCTGATCTCATCCGCAATGGAGTTCAGCTTGCTCAACCGGCGCCTCTGGTCATAGATGCCGAATTCATTGAAATTCAGGTTCTCTTTAGCCAATTTAATATCTCTCGCAAGAAACCATCCGACAGGTTGTATATTCGAATACCACGGATAAACAGTGTTATTACTGTGGCAGTCGTAACATGCATTTTTAAGTATAGTCTGAACGCTATCCGGGATACTCATTACCTTTGAAATGTCAGTTTCAAATGCCCGTTCATCCCTGTTCCGTTGCAGGCCGTATAAACTGAATGATAACTACGGCAAGCCCGATTGCCAGTAATAATTTGGTTAATAGCTTCATGACTTTTTAAGTTTAGCACTTCTTTAATTATTCCACAAGTTAGCATTTATTTGCCAAAGTTCCGATAATTCAGTCAAACAATATTCCCCAACCGTGATTTAATCATTCGATTATAATATTAAGTATTTAATTTTTCACTTTTAATAAACTTGCATTAATAGCAACAACAATTGTACTTGCCGTCATTAAGACGGCACCGGCAGCAGGACTTAACAAAATGCCCAGTTTGGACAATACACCTGCCGCCAGGGGTAATGCAATCACATTATACCCTGTTGCCCAGATAAGGTTTTGAATCATTTTGCGAAACGTAGATCTCCCGAAGAGAATCAGATTGACAATATCTTTCGGATTACTATTTACTAAAACAATCCCTGCTGTTTCTGCTGCAATGTCACTTCCTGAACCAACAGCTATCCCAACATCTGCTTGCGCCAGCGCTGGTGCATCATTTACTCCATCGCCAGTCATTGCTACAAATTCGCCCTTGCTTTGCAATTCTTTTATTTTTTCTAATTTCTGATGCGGTAAAACTTCAGCAATAAAACTATTCATCCCTATCGTTTCACTTACACTTTTTGCTACTTTATTGTTATCGCCTGTAAGCAATATCGATTTGATATTGTTCTGTTTTAAAGTTCTTATTGCTTCTGCTGATTCAGGTCGAATCTCATCTGACAATGCAATATACCCTGCCAACTCATTATTGATAATTACAAATACAACTGTCTCAGTATCATTGGCAGTGAAGCCATCGGGAACAGGAATATTATTTTCTTTCAAATAACCCGGACTAACAACCAGTATCTTTTTACCTTCAACTGTAGCTTCAACTCCTTTGCCGGTGATGGCATTAAAGTTTTCTGTTGGTGGAATATTAACAGATAAGTCCTTTCCTTTTTGCACAATACCGGTTGCAATTGGATGCTCTGATTTTTGCTCTAATGCAGATGCCAGGCGAATAATTTCATTTTCAGAAAGTTCACTCTTTAGAGAAATTATTTTTGACACTTCAAATTTTCCTACAGTAAGTGTCCCGGTTTTATCAAAAACAATGGTTGTTATTTTCCTTGCATTTTCAAATGCTGTTCTGTTCTTAATCAGTAATCCGTTTTTTGCTGATAAAGCTGTTGATTTAGCTACCACCAATGGTACTGCTAATCCTAAAGCATGAGGACAACAAATGACTATTACGGTAACCATTCTTTCCATAGCAAAAGATAAAGCCTGACCCGTTAAATACCAGTATAAAAATGTAGTAATGCCTGCAACTATTGCGATAATAGTTAACCATCTTGCAGCTCTATCTGCCAGCAACTGGGTTTTAGATTTCGCTTTTTGTGCATCTTCAACCAGTTTTACTACCTGCGAGAGATAGGAATCCTTTGCTGCATGAGATACAGTAACTTTAATAGAACCGTTTCCATTTATGGAACCAGCAATTACTTTATCGCCTTTTATTTTTCGCACAGGCTTAGATTCACCGGTAAGCATGGATTCATTCAAATAACTTTCCCCTTCTGAGATTATTCCGTCGGCTGCAACTTTTTCACCCGGTTTTACAAGAATTATATCATTTTCTTTGAGGGTATCGACCTTTACATCATGTACCATATCTGGCATTACCATATGAGCATCTGATGGCATCAACTGTACCAGTAACTCCAACTCTTTTGATGCCCCCGCAATGGATTTCATTTCTATCCAGTGGCCTAAAAGCATTATCAGGATCAGGGTGGCTAATTCCCAGAAAAAATCCATACCCTTCAGGCCAAATACAATGGCAACGCTGTAGATATATGCTACCGTTATGGCGAAGCCAATCAAAAACATCATACCGGGATTCCTTGTTTTTACCTCATCAGCCAATCCTTTAAAAAAGGGCCAGCCCCCGTAAAAAAATACCACTGACGATAATGCAAATAAAATGTATTTAGAACCGTTAAACTCCCAATCTACACCAATAAACTTCTGTATCATAGGAGATAACAATACTATTGGAACTGTAAGTATCAGCACTACATAAAATCTCTTTCTAAAATCTGCGATCATCATGGCATGACTATGCCCTTCCATACCCATTGATGGGTTGTGCCTATGTTGAATCGTACTATGGTTCATTTTTGCATGGTCCGTTTCTGCCTTTTTTACTGGCGTTTCAGCTTTATGTTGATGTTCCATTTTCGCTATGTGTAAGTTGCATAAATTGAATGGCAATAATTAGAATGCTGATTGCTGACATATTTGCCGCAAGGCTCAAGGCTATTCTATTACTTCGATTACTGAACCGCTTGTGAGCATAGCTTTTCCCATATAGGGATTTTTAATTTCCCTTGTCTCGCTTAGCCAATAAGCGCCTTTCCCCTTATTATACATAGAATCAACGTCCCAATATAAAACCTGACCGCCACCGAACGTTTTTATCAAATCATAAATGTCTTTGCTCAGTAATTCAAAATGTTCCCGCTGATGTGCAATATTATTTACGTTAGCACCTATGTGCTCAGCATGTTCTCTTGCATCGGTTTCCACATCTTCATAAGTCTTCTTTTGAGTTGCGGTCAGAGCGGATTTATCGAAATCTTTAAATGCTGCTTCCAGTTTTTTCCCGGCATTGGCCGCACCGGTGGAATTATCTTCAGCTAAGGCATTTTTCATTTGTAAATAAGCGTTTACGATTTCTTTAACTAAAATATTGTCCTTTAAACCTCCATCTGGTGATATTGCTAAAGCTTCTTTATTGGGTTTTACATCACCGGGCATTATCATACCCGGCATTGAAGAAGTTTTTCCTCCACCCGGATTCATCATACTTGGTTTCCCTTCGAGCTGGGCCGCAGCATCAACGCTGAATGTCCCCTGTGTAACAATCTCTTCACCCTCAGACAGACCATCAGTAATAACATAACTATCCCCCAGCATCGGTCCGAGTCCGACTTCGCGTATTTTAAATATGGGCTCATCGGTATCCGGTTGTTTTATGTAAACAATAGACCGCTTTCCCGTCCATAGTACTGCGGATCGTGGAATAATAAAATTATCACCGTACTGGCGTAGAGTGGCAGATACAATTCCGGTAGCAAACATTTCAGGCTTTAGTTTCCCTGATTGATTTCCTGTTTCAACCCTGACCTTTGCAACCCTTGTAACAGGATCAATTACAGGGTCAATAAATGCTATAGTTCCGGAATATTCTATTCCCGGGAATGACTGCAGTGTGAACGAAATTTTTTCCCCTGTCCTCAGAAACTGAAGATCACTTTCATATCCATCAAACATAACCCATACTTTCGAAAGGTCCGCAATTTCAAAGAGTATTGTACCTTCTGAAACATGATCGCCGGTATTAACCCTGCGGTCAATTACTGTCCCGGAAGTATTTGATACTACCATGAAGTTATTTTGAACAACTCCTGAATTTTCAATTTCTGCAATCTGGTCGTCAGTAAGTTTCCATTGGTGAAGTTTTTCTTTGGAAGCTTCGTATAATTCGGGCTGTATTTGTTTTGTTTTAATAGTCTCCAATAGTTCCTGCTGTGCTGTAATAAGTTCCGGTGAATAAATTTCAGCGAGTACCTGACCCTTTGATATAGTTTCGCCCGTAAAATTTACGGCCAGCCGTTCAATCCGGCCGGGGACATGAGCAACCTGACTCTGGAAGAGTTTTTCATCTGCCTGAACTTTTCCATAAAGGCGTACCTCTTTTACCGGCTTCTGTTTTGAAACAACAGTTGTCATTACATTGGCCAGCTGAAAAGCCTCTTTGGTTAAACGGACAGCATCCGGGTCGATTGAGGAATTACTATTTTGAACAAGTGGGATCAGTTCCATCCCGCAAATCGGGCACTTGCCGGGTCCGGACATCCGGATCTGGGGATGCATTGCACAAGTCCAGATGGCCGCCTGGGCGACTTCTGAAGGATTTTCAGGTCTTTCTTCGCTTTTTCGTGATGAATGAAAAAGGAGCCAGCCAAGAAAGATACCAAGTGTAAGGAAAAGACTATATTTTACATACTTATTCGGGAATATATTAGATGATTTCAGTTTTTTCATTGTATTTCAGATTTATTGTATTTGAGAATTTGCCATTAAACGTTTAAGCCAGGCAATCGCGGTATTGAGATCAACAACAGCCTCGACCTGGTTAAGTTCATATTCGAGTAACTGCTGACGGACTCGCAGAACATCCGTAAGCTCTGATGATGATGCGGAGAAACTTTTTAAAATAAGATCGAATGATTTTGAAGCCAGCAGGTACTGGTTTTCATACAGTTTTATCCGGCGTTGTGCATCCTGATACAACTGGATAGCCTGATAATATTCAGTCTGTAAAGAGTTGGCAGTAGCCTGGTAATTTTGTGATGTGGCTGTCTCCAGAAGTTCAGCTTCCTTTATCATCGCATTATATTTCTTTCTGTAAATTGGAAGAGTAAAAGAAACCATAGGCATTATCATATCTTTCCCATTCATTTCAGGTATTCCCAATGCGCTTCCGGATCTGCTGATGAGAGAATAATTTAATCCCAGACCAACCATCGGATAACCCATACGGGTCACCATATTTTTACGGGCTTCAAAGGATTGCTTCTCATACGCAAGCATACTAAGCATTGGATTCTTTATAAGGATACTGTCAGAAACAGCTGAGAGCGAAAATCCCAGTGAATCAGCGGTTAATGCCTCCCCCGTGAAAACCGGTGAAACCGACGGACGGTTGAGGTAGCTATTGAAAACGGCTATTACGGTTCGCTCCTGATTATTCAGAAATGCAATAGTGTTTTCAAGTTCCCCCATTTCTATCTGTATCCTATATAAGTCGGCAAGACCTGAGCCTGAGGATGATGGACTCATTGACCCTGTCTGCATAGATGAAGAGGTCTGATATGATGCGGAACCAGTACTGCCCTGAGTGCCTCCCATTGTTTGCATGCCGGAGGTATTACCGGAAATACTATTCTGCGAAGAACCGGAAGATATTCCGGAACCGGAAGATGTTGACGCGGCGCCTGTGGAAGGAGCTGCTTTGAACCTTACTAATGCAAGACGTTCGATTATTTTAAGGATTTCAATATTCTTTTGAGAAATACTGATGTCCTTTTGAACTTTGTATAAATCGTACCATGTGCGCTGAACATCATAAAACACCTGTAATTTGGCATCACGGAAAAGCTCAAACTTTGATCTTGCCATCAGGCTCATTTCATCCTTCCCATACTTAAGAACTCCAAACCAGGGGAACATCTGCATCAATCTCATATCAGCAACCTGGTTTCCGTTTACCAGCTCCATGGGCTGAAGAAATACCCCTATGCTTAACTCGGGGTCTGACAGACTGCCAACTTGCGGAATTTTCTGTAATGCAGCCTGATATTCAGTGAATTTTTGCTGGACTGAGGGATTGTTTTTCGCCGCAATTTCAAGATATTTCACTAGTGAATCAGGATATTGCTGACTATCACTGATAACCCAGCTGCCCAGTGCAATCAATGTTATAAGTAATTTCTTATATAGTGTTGTTTTCATCTTCAGATTGATTAGTTAAATTTTGAGCAGCTATTTTGATTTTGTGACTTACAGCTCCCTCTCTCCACATTGCCTGAAACAGTGGAACAACGAAGATTGTCATTACCTGTATAATCATTCCTCCGAACATCGGGATTGCCATAGGGACCATTATATCAGCGCCTTTTCCTGTGGAAGAGAGGACCGGCAGCAACGCTATGACTGCTACAGCTGTGGTCATCATTGCAGGGCGTACACGCTTTTTCCCTGCCAGGACAACTGCTTCACGTACATCGTGAACAGTTGTTGGCTTCTTTTCCTCAAATACCTGGTGAATATAGGTTCCCATTATAACACCATCGTTTGTCGCTATTCCAAACAGTGCAATGAATCCTACCCATACAGCAACACTAAGGTTAATAGTGTGCATCTGGAACATATCCCGAAGATTTAATCCTGACAATCGAGAAATTCATGAACCAATCCTGTCCGTACAACCAGAGCATAAAGAAACCGCCGGAGAAAGCTACAAAAACTCCTGAAAAGTGAATAAATGATGCAGTTATAGTACGGAACTGGAAAAATAGAAGAAGCAGAATTAATATAAGGCTTATCGGCACAACAATTGCCAGGCGCTTTGTGGCCCGTATTTGATTTTCATAGTTACCTGCAAATTTAAAGGTGACCCCGGGAGGCAGCATTATCTCACCAGAGTTAATTTTACCATTTAAGATCTTACTTGCTTCTTCTACTACATCAACTTCAGCTTTCCCTTCAAGTTTATCAAAAATTACAAATCCGACAAGGAAAGTATTCTCGCTTCTTATCATCTGAGCACCGCGCGTGTAATCAATATCGGCAATTTCACCCAACGGGATCTGAACTCCGTTCATCGCCGGGACCAGGATGCGCTTTAAATCCTCCGGGTTATCGCGAAGTTCGCGGGCATATCTTACTCTTAACGGGAACCTTTCCCGACCTTCCACCGATGTTGAAAGGGTCATACCACCTACTGCAACCTGCAATATTTCCTGTACATCGCTGATACTCATTCCGTAACGGGCCATTGCCTCGCGGTTAAGCCTGATCTCAAGGTATGGAGCACCTACAGCACGGTCGTAGAAGACAGCCGATGACTTGATTGAAGGTACCTCTTTTAATGCCTTTTCAAATATCATCCCTGCCTGTTCGATCGTATTAAGATCCGGACCAAAAACTTTTAATCCCATTGGAGCACGCATACCGGTCGAAAGCATGACCAGTCTTGTTTCAATCGGCTGCAACTTGGGAGCGGAGGTGAGTCCGGGGATGTCAGTTACCTTGACGATCTCGTTCCAGATGTCCAACGGTTTTTTAATCAAAGGTCGCCACTGCCGGAAATATTCTCCTTTATTATCAGGAATAAGGCTATCGGAAGGAATTACTCTGAAAGCTTCTGTTTGAGGATTATATGTTGAATTATCCTTCAGGAAATAATTACCTTTTCTATCCACTTTAAATTGCATACGGTGTCCGTTTTCATCAAGGATATATTCAGAACGGTAATTGATGGTATTTTCAAACATTTGAACAGGGGCAGGGTCAAGAGCTGAATTTACACGACCCCATTTACCGACTGCAATCTCCACTTCGGGAATTGTTGAAAGACGTTTATCCAGTGTTTCTATATATCCGAGGTTTTTTTCAATGCTCGAGTGTGGCATACTTGTAGGCATAAGTAAAAAAGAACCTTCATTCAGCGATGGCATAAATTCCTTACCTGTACCGGGGAATGTTTTAACAGCACCCTCCCATAAAGCGGTCTGACGGAAACTCTTCCACCCGATTTTTTCAGCGCCTTCAGGTACAAACCCAAAAACTTTATCTATGCCCTGCCATACCAACAGACCAAAGAACAGTGTAATCGCAGGGAGCATTAAAAACTTCCATTTATTAAGTAAAGCCCACCGAAGTATTTTTTCATAAAAATGTACCATCGACATCAAAGCCGACAGGATTACTGTTACAATTCCGGCTACAAATAAAAAGTTGACAAACTCGCTGTTATGGGCTCCCAGTGGCAACCATTCAACAGAAAGATACCATGTTGCTACCAGCACTGTTATACCTATATTGATATAGTTTGGAAATTCTTTTCGTTTTTCAGACCATTTGTAGTCCAGTAAATTATTAATTCCCAGAAGGGTCAGTGCAAGTGCAGGCAGGGTGTGCCAGAGAATTGCAAATAATATACCAGCTATCATAAGGGCGCCATTCCAGATCTTCCTTATTTTCTTTCTATCGAAATTGATATTAAAGAAAATATGAACCAGGGTTGGAAGTACAACAATACCCAGTATGAATGCTGAAACAAGGGCAAAGGTCTTTGTCCAGGCCAGCGGGTGGAACATCTTCCCTTCCTGGGCCTGCATCGCAAATACAGGCAGAAAACTTACAATAGTTGTTGCAATTGAAGTCACGACTGCTGCCCTGACTTCAGTAGTAGCGTTATAAATAACGTCCATTAATTTTTTACCCCGAAGACCTTTATTCTCCGGCATTTCCAGATGCCGCAGTATGTTCTCCACATCAACAATCCCAATATCAACCATAACGCCGATAGCAATTGCAATGCCCGACAGAGCTACAATATTGGCATCTACTCCGAAAAATCGCATAAGGATGAATGTCATAAGTACTCCTATTGGTAATAGTCCGGCCACAATAAGTGATGCCCTGAGATTCAGTACCAGTACAATAATTACAATTATGCTTATGAGGATTTCATGGGAAAGTGCATATTCAAGTGTGCCGATTGTCTCTTTGATCAGACCTGTCCTGTCATAAAATGGTACGACAGTTACCCTTGAAACAGTTCCATCGGGAAGGGTCTTTTGTGGTAATCCTGACTCAATTTCCTTAATCTTAGCTTTGACATTATCAATTACTTCCATGGGATTTGAACCATACCGGGCTACAACAACTGCTCCCACAGCTTCCGAACCGGATTTATCAAGACCTCCACGCCGGGTAGCAGGACCAAAAGAGACATGGGCCACATCCTTTATCCGGACAGGAACATTGTTACGAACTGCAATGACCGAAATTTCAAGATCATTCAGACTCTTAACATATCCTAATCCACGAATGATATATTCAACATTATTCAGCTCAATTGTTTCAGCTCCGATATCAAGATTGCTGTTCTTCACAGCATTCATCACATCCATGACCGACACATTGTAGGCTTTAAGAGCATTAGGATTAAGGTCGACCTGATATTCTTTTATGAATCCGCCAACAGATGCTACCTCGGAAACACCTTCAGCAGTTGAAAGACTGTATTTAACATAAAAATCCTGAATGGTTTTCAGTTCTGATGGATCCCAGCCGCCATTTGGTTTACCTGTTTTAGGATCACGACCTTCGAGAGTGTACCAGAAGATCTGTCCCAATGCTGTTGCATCAGGACCAAGTGAAGGTTGAACACCGGCAGGGAGAGTCCCCGATGGGAGAGAATTAAGTTTTTCCAGTATCCTTGACCTGCTCCAGTAAAACTCAATATTGTCTTTAAAAATGATATAGATGAAAGACATACCGAACATTGATGTGCTTCTGATAGTCTGAACACCAGGAATACCAAGCAAAGCAGTAGTCAAAGGATAGGTTATCTGGTCCTGAATATCTTTAGGTGAACGGCCCATCCATTCGGTTGCCACTATCTGCTGGTTTTCACCGATATCGGGAATGGCATCTACCGGAACAGGGTCTCTGGGTAAGAGCCCGGTTTTAAGATTGAAAGGCATGGTCACCAATCCCATTACCACAAAAGCTATCAGCAGGATAAAAGTAATAAGCCTGTTCTCGAGGAAATATTTTACAAGTCGGTTAAACATCTGAATAATATTGTTTTAAATATTTTAGTAATAAGGGGCTGTTGAAAAGTCTAAATCCATTAACCTGCCGGTAGGCAGGGTTGACAGAGGCTTTTTCAACACCCCCTGGAAACAGGTGGTACCCTATTTCTTTTCAACAAGTGCCATTCCGCACTTGGGACAATTTCCCGGCTTATCGCTTACTACTTCAGAGTGCATCGGACAGGTATACTGTACTTTTGCTACCTCCTTGTTTGTAGTGGCTTTCTCCTTAGTGGAACTTTGTCCGCATGAGCTGAACATTAGAAGTGCCATAAGCACAAAACTGATACTTAAAATACTCTTTTTCATTGTTTTGAATTTTTTATATTTATTACATAAACCAAAAATTTTGCTATTTGGTTCTTCCTTCCTGGAAGCATCCCGGAAGCTTTGCATAAATACCTTCAGATGCCATGTACTATAAAGACGAATACAGGCAACGCGATGCTAAGCCTCAGAAATTAAATAAATTGAAGTTCAAATACGGAAGGCGCATAAGACCGGAAGTAAATCTGAGTTGGAACAAGGTGTTCCGGGAGGTCTTATGACGGTTAAGAAATTAATTGCAGGAAACTGCTTAATTGTCAAATTTTCAGTTGAAAAAAAATTGTGTTGAATAACTTTCTGGCCTGAAAAATCAGGAAAGCTTGAGGAAGAAATAAATATGTTGTTGATTGTATATTCTGATTCACGGTCTTCACAACAGAGGGATCTAAGGGTCACCTCATTATTAAAATCTCTATGGTGTTCCATTCCGCATGTTGCATGCCTGCCTGAAAGAGAGACTTTTGTATCCACTGCATTGCCTCTGCAGTAATGGGTTGCCAACTTCAGGCTGATACCTGAAAAAGCAATCAGTAAGACAAGTGGTATGGATAGTATCCGTTTCATTATATCCCTGACCTTCTGATAAAAACGTCAGGCAAAGTTAATTATTTTTCGGACTACTTGAATCAGAACAACCCTTCTGTCGACAAATATCTCTCACCTGTATCATAATTGAATGTCAGAATCCGTGTGCCGGGATTAAAATCGTTTATTTTCTGTTGAACGGCAGCGAGGACAGCACCTGATGAAATACCTATAAACAAGCCCTCCTCCTTTGCAGCTCTTTTCGTAAAGGAATAAGCTTCCTCCTTTCCGACCTTTATTACCCCGTCCAGAATGGCGGTGTTCATAATTGACGGGATGAATCCTGCCCCGATACCCTGTATCGGGTGAGGTCCCGGCGCTTCGCCGCTCAATACAGCTGAGGCTTCAGGTTCAACAGCGAACACTTTGAGGTTGGGAAAACTCTTTTTCAGGACTTCGGCACAGCCGGTAATGTGGCCGCCTGTTCCCACACCTGCAATAAGATAATCAAGACCTTCGGGGAAATCATGAAGGATCTCCATGGCAGTTGTAGTCCTGTGGATATCAGTATTGGCCGGATTATCAAATTGCATTGGGATCCAGGAACCGGGAATTTCCGCTTTCAGTGCCCGGGCACGTTCAATAGCGCCCTTCATTCCGCCTTCCCTTGGCGTAAGCTCGAACTCAGCACCATAAGCGCTCATTATCTTTCTTCTTTCGGGCGACATGGATTCCGGCATTACCAGGATGAGCCTGTAGCCCTTCACCGCAGCAACTATCGCCAGTCCTATACCTGTATTTCCGGAGGTGGGTTCAATGATGACGCTACCTGGTACCAGTATCCCTTTTTGCTCAGCATCATCAATCATCGACAGGGCGATCCTGTCCTTAATGCTCGCCCCCGGGTTAAATTTCTCAAGTTTGATCCAGACATCAATACCGGGTGGAAAAAGATTGTTGATTTTAACATGAGGGGTATTCCCAATCAGGTCAAGAATAGAATTTGCCTTCATATTTTTGATTATCAGAATTAAATAATGAAATTTATTGGCTCCTGGAATTTATTCTGGTCCCTTACAATGATTTCACTTTTATTATAAACCACCGAGAAAGGAGCGACACTTTGAGTGAGCCACACATTCCCTCCAATTATACTGTTTCTTCCAACGATTGTCTCGCCACCTAAGATTGTGCTTCCGGCATATAAGATGACATTATCTTCAATGGTTGGATGCCTCTTTTTTGATGCCTTGCTTTTATCGACACTTAATGCTCCAAGGGTAACACCCTGATAAAGCTTGACGTAGTTTCCGATGATTGTTGTTTCCCCTATAACTATACCTGTACCATGATCGATCGCGACGGGGTTGCCGATCACAGCTCCCGGATGTATATCAATTCCGGTTATCTTATGGGCGTACTCCGTTATCATCCTTGGGAGCAATGGAACAGAAAGCTGATCAATTAAATGCGCAATACGGTAACAGTAGATCGCAAAGAACCCGGGGTAAACCGCTACGACTTCTACAAGGTCTTTAGCTGCAGGATCTGACTCGAGAAGAAATTCAGCATCTTTGATCAGAACGGTTTTAACTGCCGGTAGTTTGACCAGGAACTGTTGCGTAATTTGTTTATCATCCGGGGTCAATCGCTTGAAAATGAGCTCAATTTGTTCAACAAACGCATCTCCCGGAAAGTCAATCTCTGTGCTTGCCAGTTTTTCGTTGTACGGGAAAAGGATCCTGAAAATCTTTTTAACAGCTATTTCAACACCCTTTTTGTTTGGAATGTCTATTAACATGTCAGCTAATTACTTTTATAACAAATCAATGAACTCTTCATATAATATTATAATAAGACGAACAAATTATAGATACAAGAAGTTCAACTGAAATCAATTACCATCCGGATTAAGGCAGGTCATTGATTTCTTATTTCTTCCCTTCCGGTCTTTACAATTTTTGTCATCAATCCATTCAGCTCGCTTTCAGAAGTTACGGGATTGATTATAGTAACCCGGATATAAATTTTGCCTTCAATTTCAGCCTGAACAATATAGAAGGAACCATCCTTTATTAATTTGTCCCTGATCGCCCTGTTTACCTTATTCAGGATTTCATTCCCATATCCGTCGGGTGCAAACCTGAAGCATACGATATTGGCCTCAGGCTCTGTGCAAAGATCCAGGTCCGGATCTGACATTATCATAACTGCAAACTCAGCTGCCAGGTTGTATCTGCTTTCAATGAACTCTCGGTAGTAGGTTTTCCCAAAGTACTTTAAAGCCGTATAGGCTATTATCCCAAGAGCGCTTTTTGTGCATTCAATGGTTCGTATTGCACTGTTATACCAGACGTTATCGCTCGATTTGTTGAAAAGATAACTGGCTTTCTGTGCGAAGGTTTCGTAAGAATTGCTTCCGTTTTTAAACATGACCATGGAATTGAGCGCCGGTACGAGGAACATTTTGTGAAAATCAATTACAACTGAATCGGCTCTTTCTATGCCTTCAACCAGAGGTCTGTATTTTTCAGAAAAAAGCACACCCATTCCATGTGCCCCGTCGACATGCATCCAGAGGTTATTTCTTTCGCAGAAGTCAGCTATTGCATTCAGATCGTCATAGGAACCTGTAGCAGTTGAGCATGAGTTCGCTATTACCGAGATTACCTTTATCCCGTCTTCCTCAGCCCTCGATTTTAGATCATCAAGCATTTCAACTTTCATCCTGTAGCGGGAGTCGTGGGGCACCTTAATGATCGAGCTTTCTCCAAGTCCGATTATTTTTGCAGATCTCCCCAGGCTGTAGTGCGACTGTTCAGAAATCATGAAACCGGGTCGGCCAGTATCCTTAACTCCTTTCTCCCAGATATTGTAATCAGCCATATTTTGTCTTGCTGCAAGCATTGCAGTAAGATTACCGGCAGAACCTCCATGAGTGAAGATCCCGTCATAGCCTGATTTGTAGCCGATCATTGATGCAAACCTGTCAACAACATTTCTTTCCATTGCCATATTTACGGGTCCCATCTCATAGATCGCGGATCCGTTGTTCAATAGTGAAGTACAGAGCTGCACAAGTGCTGTCAGGGGAATAGGCGCAGTTATCTGGTGCCCTATGTATCGTGGGTGGAGCAGGTGGTTTGAATTAGCGATAATTCTTCTGATGTAATTGTCAAAAGGTTCTGTTTCGCCTCCGGCAGATTCAAACGAAAATTCCTTTACCAGGCTGTCAGGTTCATTCCATGGAAGAACCGGCATGCCATTGCCGTCTATCGCCTCATTAAGATAATCAGCGAGAATATCGACAAGTTTATGACCTTCGTTTCTGAATTCCTCCGGATTGAACGGGGAGGGAGTAATCATCTCAGTATCTTTCATTCAATAATTTCACGTCCCAGCCTGCCATGCCTGATACCGGGATCCACAGACATCCCCAGGTCATGAAAGTGTAATTATTGTTTCAGCCAGATCCATTCCTTTTTAAAAATAAAAAAAGCAAAAGACAAAGCCTTTTGCTTTTGAACAGGCTTTTAGATTTTTTATCAGACTTTGATCATCTTTTCAGCCAGGTCGAGGATGGTAGTGTCATCAAATGTCACAATTCCTCCTCCCGGACCCTGTTCAAAATGAATACCAACACTTTGTCCCTTATCAAAATTTCTCCCTCCGAAGTAGTTTCTGACTGTTTCCTCATTCAGCTCAAGCTTATCAGCTATCTTTCTCATACTACCGGAGGGTAATTGATCTTTTATCTTCCGGAGTTCATTAAAGGTGATTGTCTTTGTCATGATTCAATGCTTTTATGTTAGTATCTCCGATAATTTTACAACCTTTTACAAAGTTAATCATTATTTAACAAACTTAAAATTCAAAGAAATAATTAAAATTCTGAATTATTGGAGGACTGAAAGATACTAGGATATTTGAAGTACTTTATATAGCCTAGAAGAATACAGGTACCAGGAGCAAGGCTAATTTACGAGAGCATCAGCTGGAAAATCTGCGCAAATCTGCAGATATCTGCGGGAGATTTTTAGTTACTGACCAGAAGACCTCGAAGGCACCGAGAAGGCCAGAGGTCCACAGAGTTCACTAAATAATGCTCCTGGTTAATGAATTTCACGGAAGTTCTTTCAGTAATTCAAGAAAGATACTTCATTGCTCTTCTCTTTTCATCATTGAGGTCAAAATCAATATTTTCAGAAAGGTATTTCTTGAGATCTGCTCCGGTTATCGGCCCGCTTTTACTAAAACGTTCGACAACCTTGTCGATGTTTTTTACACCTTCAGAAAGAGCAGTATTAAAGTCCTCTATGAAAACCTCCGGAAGATCTTTGTTCGCAGTCCAGCAGGCAAAAACAAACGGCAGTCCTGAAAAAACCTTCCATTCCCCTGCCAGGTCATATTTAAACCTGTAGTTGTTTTCAAATTCAAAACATTGATCCCCGATAAGCACAACTGCCTCGTTCTTTCTGATCTTCACAAAATCAAAGCCTTCTGAAGTTTCTTTCCAGTTGAATTTTGCCTTTCCATTTGTTTTTTGCGAGAACCTTCACAAGATCAACCGATGTTCTTGACCTGTAATCAAGATAAACTGTATCGATATCTTTAAGATCAGAATTGGTCATGAACTGCACGGTTCTTACATTACCGTCTGCACCGATGCAGTAATCGCTAACGATATGGGATTCTTTCAATAGTGGTAATACGGCAACAGGGATAAGTCCAAGGTCGACCCTGCCACTAATGAGCTTTGCTGCACAATCAGCCGGATGATCTGTCTCAATTACAGCTTTTTTGTCAAAACCGGATTCGGCTAAACCATAGATGAATGGATAGGTATTTGCATATCTGACAGCTGAAATTCTGATTTTCTCCATTCCATTTTTTTACTGCCCCGAAAATACTACATTTGTGCGTATAGTTAAAACAGTGAACCCCCAAAAAAGGTAAACAATGGAATTAAATAGTCTTACTGCCATTTCTCCTCTTGACGGACGGTACAGGCAAAAGGTTGATGAACTTGACATTTACTTTTCCGAATTTGGTCTTATTCGGTATCGTTTGCTGGTGGAAATCGAATATTTTATTGCACTGTGCGACATCCCTCTTCCTCAGTTGGCCGACTTCAGAAAAGAGAACTATGCTGCTCTCCGGGAACTGTATGAGGATTTTAACATAAAAGAAGCCCTGAAGATCAAAGAAATCGAGAGAGTAACAAATCATGATGTAAAGGCTGTTGAATATTATCTCAAGGAAAAGTTCTTCCAGTCGGGTTGGGGAAAATGGTCGGAATTCATTCATTTCGGCCTGACTTCACAGGATATAAATAATACAGCAATACCTTTATCTTTAAAAGACGCTCTGACTGAAGTCTATTTTCCGCTTCTTTTTGAATTGAGAGAGACATTAGCCGGTTTCGCTGAGGAGTGGAAAGATATACCCATGCTCGCAAGAACCCATGGACAGCCGGCTTCGCCGACAAGACTGGGAAAAGAGATTTCTGTATTTATTGCCAGGATTGACGAGCAGTCAAAATATTTTGGACAGATCCCATATTCTGCCAAATTCGGCGGCGCCACAGGCAATCTGAACGCCCATAAGGTTGCATTTCCCGATATCGACTGGAACTTCTTCGCCGGAAATTTTGTAAATGAAGTACTCGGATTGCAGCGCTCATTCCCTACAACACAGATTGAACACTATGACAACCTTGCCGCACTTTTTGATAACCTGCGCAGGATCAACGTAATCCTTCTGGACCTGTCAAGGGATATGTGGACCTATATTTCAATGGATTATTTCAGGCAGAAAATTAAAAAGGGTGAGATCGGGTCATCGGCGATGCCTCATAAGATAAATCCTATTGATTTTGAAAATGGGGAAGGTAACTTCGGCTATGCTAATGCCATTTTCGAACACCTTTCAATGAAGCTTCCTGTTTCCAGGCTCCAGCGGGATCTTACCGATTCAACGGTGCTCAGGAATATAGGAGTCCCGGTCGGTCATACGATTATTGCGCTAAACTCGTTACTGAAAGGGCTTAACAAGATTGTTGTCAATCTGGAAAAGATAAATTATGATCTTGATAATAACTGGGCTGTGGTATCCGAAGCAATACAGACCATCCTCAGAAGGGAAGGATTCCATAAACCTTATGAAGCTCTCCTGGGCCTCACGCGAACCAATAACAAGATCACAAAAGAATCCCTCGTTGATTTTATTGAAAAACTTGATATAGCCGACAGTGTTAAATCGGAGCTGAAAGCGATCACTCCGTTTAATTTTACAGGTTTTTAATTTCAGCGATTCAATGAACAAAGCCAGGTTGCTGCTGAAATACCTTGAACCTTATAAATGGTCGGCTGTCAGGAATATCATCTATAACATCCTGAGTGCAATATTTGCACTTGTCTCCTATACTCTTGTCATACCTTTTCTGAAGATACTTTTCAATCATATTGAGACAGTTCCGGATCCGGGTGAATTTCAGTTTAACCTTGATTACCTGGGTTCCTTCAGCAGATACTATCTCTCCGCCTTTATAGAAAAAAACGGCGAGATTGGTGCTCTCTTGCTTGTAATACTCATAGTGATAGTTGCCAGCCTTTTTAAAAACGGATTTATATTCCTTGCCAATAACAGTATGGCATACATAAGGGCCTGCACGGTAAGGGATCTCAGGAAAAAAATGTATCATAAAGTTCTGAGATTGCCGTTGTCTTTTTTTACCGACGCCCGGAAAGGTGATGTAATGACCAGGATATCCAATGATGTTCAGGAGATTGAGATATCCGTTATGTCATCGCTTACGATGTTATTCAGGGATCCTTTATATATACTGATTTTTGTTGTTTACCTTTTCATTACGAGCTTCCGGCTGACAATGTTTGCCCTGATACTTGTTACCTGTCAGCGGATGGCTGATAGGGAGGGCAAGCCGCACCTTAAGATCATCATCCCTTTTGGGACAGCAATACCTTGGAAGACTTGCTTTCAGTCGTCGAAGAATCTCTGACCGGACTGAGGATCATCAAGGGATTCAACGCTGAGGAAAAGATGAAGAAGCAGTTTACCGAAACCAATGAGAAATATTCAAAGGTATTTAAGAGGGTAACCCGCAAAGCTTACCTTGCTTCACCAATCAGCGAATTTCTGGCAACTGTAGTCCTGATGGTGATATTGTATTTTGGAAGCATTCTGGCATTACAGGGTACCGGTAATATGACCCAGGAGAAGCTGATAGCCTTTCTTGTGGTCTTCTCTCAGATAATTCAGCCTGCCAAAAATATTACTACTGCATGGTTCAGCATTCAGAAAGGAATGGCCTCGATCGACAGGATCGATCAGATACTTGAAGCAGAGGAGAAAATAGGAGAGAAGGAAGATGCTATCCCTGTTCAGGGATTCAGGGAGTCAATCGAGTTTAAAGGAGTATGGTATGGCTATAATGATGAACCCGTTCTTAAGGATATAAACCTTAAGATACTAAAGGGACAGACAATTGCAATTGTTGGTAAATCGGGAGCCGGGAAATCCACACTGGCTGATCTTCTTCCGAGGTTTATGGATGTCGACAAGGGTTCGATCCTCATCGATGGTACCGATATACGGGATCTTAAGGTACGCGGACTTCGTAATCTTATGGGGATCGTGAGCCAGCATCCCAATTCTTTTTAATACTTCATTTAAAGAGAACATTGCTTTTGGTGTTGAAGAGCCGGATATGGAAAAGGTTGAAAATGCAGCACGTATTGCCAATGCACATGACTTCATCATTGAGACTGAGCTCGGTTATGAGAACAATGTGGGAGAATCGGGTAATAAGCTCAGTGGCGGACAGAGACAGAGGGTAAGCATTGCACGCGCTATAATGGCAAATCCCCCTATCCTTATTCTTGATGAGGCTACATCAGCACTCGATACTGAATCGGAAAGACTTGTCCAGGACGCAATCCTTAACCTTATGAAGAACAGGACCTCGGTTGTAATAGCTCACCGGCTATCAACAATTCAACATTCTGATCTTATTGTCGTTATGGATGAAGGAAGAATTGTCGAAACAGGTACGCATGCCGAACTTATCTCAAAATGTGACGGATATTACCGAAAACTTCATAGCTTTCAAACCATCTGACGAGACACAACTGCCCACCTGATCAAGGAAAACAGGATGATATGAGGAAATCCGGAAAGCGAATATTACAGTTAATTTTCCCCATTATTCTGTTTGACAGTATGCAATGGTGTGGATGCACAGGTCGACTTTTCATTCCATTCCGGTTATGCGTATCTCAAAGGTAAGGATGCATCCTCCATTCCTGCTAACTGGATGAATCCCGGATTTGACGACTCAGGCTGGGCAAGGGGTCCGGCCCCCTTCCGGTATGGAGATGGGACCGGCGGAACAGAACTGTCAGATATGCAGGGCAACTATTCGTCGCTATATCTCAGGTCAACATTTACATGTTCTGCCAGCGATCTGATAAAAGAACTGTCAATAATGTCTGATTATGATGACGGATTCATTTTATGGATCAACGGGGTTATCGCCCTCTACAGAAATGTGCCCGGAAATCTTCAATATAACGGTTTCGCCCCTGAAAATCATGAATCAGGCATGGCGGAAGAGACAATAATAAGCGTTATCCCGTTAAATCTTGTTGACGGGGTGAATCAGATTGCTGTCCAGGCGTTCAATGTTAATCTTGCAAGTACGGATTTTTACATCGACATAGCCATCTATGCGGAGAAATACATGCCGGAATTAATTGACAGCTACCGGAGTCGGTTTTTCTGTCAGGCCGGGTTTTAAGACTGATCCCTTTATTCTTACACTTACATCACCGGACACCGCTTTACAGGTAATCTATACACTTGATGGGAGTAATCCGCAAAACTCAAGGAACAGTTTTACCTGCGGCTCAGCTGCTGAGATTCTTATAAATCCTGAGGACACCACCGGGAGACCGGTTACACCGTCGGTTGTGGTACGGGCATCCGTTACCAGGGAAGGATATAAACCTTCCAAACCATCCTCCGGAACCTATATTTTTGCAGAAAAGGTAAAAACCCAGTCGTGGCCCGGAGGCGATTGGCCGACAGGAAGTGTCAATGGTCAGCTCATTGATCTTGCGATGGACAGCGAGGTGGTCAACGATCCTGAGTATTCGAACCAGATTATCGGTTCACTGACCGGAATTCCATCAATTTCAATTATTACTGATAATAAAAACCTCTTTGACCCGGCATCGGGGATTTATGTAAATGCAAGCGGACACGGACTGAACTGGGAGAGGGAATGCAGCGTGGAACTGATTAATCCTGATGGTTCTGAAGGATTCAGCGTCAATGCAGGTCTGAGGATAAGAGGAGGCTGGAGCCGCAATGATAATTTCCCTAAGCATGCTTTCAGACTCTTTTTCAGGGAGAAGTATGGGAACGATAAACTCTGTTACCCACTTTTCGGCGATGAAGGGGTTAGCCAATTTGATAAGATTGACCTTCGTACTGACCAGAATTATGCATGGAGTAACGGATTCCCTGCAAATTCAATGGTACGGGAAGTTTTTTCGCGCGACAGTCAGAGGGACATGGGTCAGCCATACACCAGAAGCAGATATTACCACCTTTACCTGAACGGAATGTACTGGGGTCTTTATCAAACACAGGAAAGGTCGGAAGCAAGGTATGCCCAATCCTACTTCGGGGGTAGCGAAGATGAATATGATGTAATAAAAGTCAATACTGAAGCAGGATACAATGTTGAAGTGACCGACGGGACGATTGACTCATGGAAGGTATTGTGGAACATGTGCCAGAAGGGATTTGAATCAAATGCCGATTATTTCAGGATCGAAGGGAAGGATCAATACGGGAAGCCGGTTAAAGGAGGTAAGATAATGGTAGATCTTGATAACCTCATTGATTTCATGATGGTTATTTTTTATACAGGAAATTTTGATTCTCCTACGGCATCATTCATGCAGAACAAGGGTTCAAATAATTTCTATGCCATCGATAACAGGCCCGACAACTCCAAAGGTTTTACCTTCTATGTCCATGATGCCGAACATTCACTCTTCGATGAAGCTCATGACCCCGGCATTGGTTTGTATGAGGACAGGGTCAATATTGGAACAAGGACAGACAATATGAAGATGGAGGTATATGACTTTATTAAATTTCATCCGCAATGGCTCCACTTTAAACTTTCGGCAAATCCCGAATACCGTATCAGGTTTGCTGACAGGGCATTGAAACATCTTTCTGAAGGGGGAGTCTTCTCACCGGGCAGGGCGCTTGAGCGGATAAATAAACGGATTAATGAAGTTGATCCTGCTGTTGTTGCGGAATCGGCAAGGTGGGGCGATGCCAGAACTTCGGGCAGTTACCCGTTTACGAAGAACGGGAACTGGCTGCCGGAGGTTAACAAGATAAGGAACAAGTTTATCCCCTACCGGACAAATATACTGATCGACCAGTTGATGAGTGCGCAACTCTATCCCCTGACCAAAGCACCGGTAATTACTAACCAGGGAGTAGCTGTCATTGGTGATGATATTGGGCTTGTTTCTCCTGTGAGTGTCCTGATTGAAAACCCAAACAACTCCGGAACAATATATTATACTCTTGATGGTTCCGATCCAAGGAAACCCGGAGGAAGCATCAGCAGTGGAGCACGGTTTTCACTTAATGATATCAGCCTCCGGATCAATAATTCGACTGTAATTCTTGCCAGGATTCTGGCCGGAAGCGATTGGAGCCCAATCAGACAGGTAAATTTTATCGGACAACAGTCTGACTTCGACGACCTGAAAGTAACAGAGCTGCATTATCATCCGTTTGTAGAAGCCGGGAGCGATACAAGCGGAGGGAAGGACCTTGAGTTTATTGAATTTAAAAATGCGGGAATGAATGCAGTGAATATGTCAGGCCTGGTTTTGGATTCGGCTGTCCATTATACCTTTCCTGAAAACCGGTTACTGGCGCCAAGGTCAATTCTTTGTCCTTGCGTCTAAACCATCGAAATTTTATGACTATTACGGACTTGTAGCTTCGGGTAATTTTCAGGGTAACTTTTCAAATTCGGGTGAGGAGGTATTATTATGTGATTCATCGGGTACTGAAATTATCAGGTTTACGTATGATGATTCCTCTCCCTGGCCGTACGCTGCTGACGGTGAAGGTTACTCGCTCTCTTCCGAAGATTTTAATCCCGACGGAGACCCGCAGGATTTTAACTATTGGACATTATCGGTAAAGAAGGATGGAACACCCTTTGCTGATAATGTTTTAGATGATGACGGAAACCAGGGATCAACCGATGAAGGATCACTTATAGTATATCCCAACCCGACTACCGGGCTGCTCCGGGTTCAGATTATGACAGATCAGGATGCTCCAAGTATTGATATATTGCTGTTTACAACGACAGGCAGATTACTCCGGCGTGAAACAATCGGTAATCCGGGACTCTTCGATTTATCAGACTATGGTCTGCCGGCAGGAGTTTATATTCTAAAAGTCAATACATTTAGCTATTCAACCAGGGTTCCTGTAATATTGACAAAATAATAAATCAATTAAACTGAAAAATATGTTTAAAGGCTTCATTTTAAGTATTTTAACTGTTATTTTATTAACAACTGCAAGTTACGGACAGAAACTGAGGGGTAAACACACCTTTACCCTTGGAACCTCTGAATTTCTGCTCGACGGAGATCCATACCAGATAATAAGCGGGGAGATGCATCCTGCAAGAATACCTGCCGAATACTGGCGTCACAGGATTCAGATGGCCAAGGCAATGGGTTGTAATACCATCAGTGTTTATCTGTTCTGGAATTATCATGAGGCAGAAGAAGGCGTTTTTGATTTTACAACGGGCAATCATAATCTGGCTGAATTTTTTAAAATAGTTCAGGATGAAGGATTGTGGCTTATTGTGCGGCCGGGTCCTTATGTTTGTGCTGAATGGGAACTGGGTGGAATTCCACCTTATCTCCTGAGGATCCCTGATATAAAGCTTAGATGTATGGATCCGAGGTATATGGCAGCTGTTGAAAGATATCTGGCAAAACTGGCTGCGGAGATCAAGCCATTTCCTGATTACAAATGGAGGACCGGTCCTTATGCTTCAGATTGAAAATGAATATGGAAGCTTTGGCAATGACAGGAACTATTTGTCGAAGCTTAAAGACATCTGTGGACCTCGAACGGAATTGATGTGCCTTTTTTTACCGGTGATGGACCAACAACCTATATGCTTGAGGCAGGCACCCTGCCCGGATGTGCTGTCGGGCTTGATTCCGGCAGCAGACCAGTCTCATTTTGAACTTGCAGCGAAAATGAATCCGGGTGTCCCTGTTTTCAGCAGCGAAACTTACCCGGGATGGCTTACACATTGGGGTGAAAAATGGGCCAGACCCGATACGACCGGTCTGCTTAAGGAGGTTAAATTCCTGATGGATAACAAAAAGTCATTTAATTTTTATGTCATCCATGGCGGCACCAATTTTGGCTTTACTGCCGGTGCCAACTCCGGTGGAAAAGGGTATGAACCTGATGTAACAAGTTATGATTACGATGCACCTGTGGATGAGCAGGGCAGAGCAACACCAAAATATATGGCCTTCGCAGGCTTTTAGGTTCATATCTTCCAAAAGGAAAAAAACTTCCGGAGATACCTGACCCAATAGCCATCTATTGAAATTCCTCCTATCGGTCCCGGCATTTTTACATCTGTCTGGGATAATCTTCCTCAACCGGTTAATTCGGTTCAGCCGAAACCCTTTGAAGCATATGGTCAGGATTATGGTTTTATTCTCTATACCACTGAACTTATAGGCCATAAGAAGGGTAAGCTGGTACAGTTACAGACCTCCATGATTATGCAACAGTATTTCTTAACGGGGAATATATCGGATACCTCGACAGGAGGGAAGGAATTAATACAATCGATATTCCTGAAAGTAAAGCTGAACGTCCGCTTCTTGAAATTCTGGTTGAGGGAATGGGGAGGATTAATTTTGCGCAGTATCTTATTGACAGAAAAGGAATTACTGACCGGGTTACCCTTAACGGCATGACACTTGATGAACTGGAAAGTCTATAACCTTCCTATGGATGATAAATTCATTTATAACCTGAGGTCTTCCTGCTAAAAATCCCGGTAAGAGGGGAATATTCTTTAAATCCAACTTTTTCATTGAGAAGGCCGGAGACACATTTTTTGACATGTCGAACTTTAAAAAGGGAATTGTCTGGGTAAATGGCCATAACCTTGGCCGGTACTGGGAGATAGGACCGCAGAAAAGGCTCTTCTGTCCGGGGACCTTTCTGAGAGCCGGACCAAATGAGATGATGGTCTTTGATCTTCAGCAGACAGCACCTCAGGTAATCCTGGGCTTTAAAAACTATGGAATGATCTGGAGTTGTTGAAAAAGTAAAAATCCATTAACCGCAAAGGTCGCAAAGTAATTACGCAAAGATCGCAAAGAGTAACTGATTAACTGTTTTAACTTTGCGTGCTTTGCACCTTCTTTGCGTACTCTGCGGTTAAAGAAGGACTTTTTCAACAGCCCCGATCTCAACTAAACAAGTATTTTAGTTGTAAGGTTTGTTATGCTTTTCTTTATTGCTTCAAATGGCAGTCCGTCCTTTGCAAGATCCTGTTCAACAACCATGTATTTCATTCCGGCAATATCCTTGGCAGCCAGAATTTCCTTGAAGTTTATAACACCATCGCCAACCGGGGCAAAATCGTCTTCCCCGACAGTTGTGTAATACGGAGCTTCTTTGGTATACATATCCTTCATATGGAAAAGCTGGAATCTGCCCGGATATTTCTTAAAGATATCAACGGGATTCTGACCGGCTTTTGTTGTCCAGAAAAGATCAATCTCCATTGTTACGAGGTCTTTGTCAAGTTCGGCCAGCATGATATCGTAGTAAGGAATTTTTCCTTCAACGGTTGCAAATTCGAAGTTATGGTTGTGGTATCCGAACTGTATACCGTTTTCTTTCATGATGCCTCCTACTTTGTTCCAGTCGGCTACCATCTTTTTATAACTTGCGATTGTTGTTCTTGCTTCCTCAACCACCCAGGGCTGGATGCAGTATTTGACCCCGAGTTTTGCATGATCTTCAGCCATTTTTGCAGCATTCTCAACTGTAATACCTGCGGCTTCGACCTGGGTGTGACTGCTAAGGATTTCCATTCCAAGGTCGTTTACCAGTTTTTTAAAATCAGCAGGTTCATACTTATAAAACTTACCGTCGGCATAACCGGCCAGCTCAAGATATTTATACCCTGCATCGGAAACCTTCTTTAATGACCCGGGAACATCCACATCCATGGCATCGCGGATTGTGTATAGCTGAAGGGCAATACCAAATGACTTTGGATCAACAACTTCAGGGGCTGCCTGGGCTGCTGGTTTTGCTGCGTTCCTGCATGCATACTGTGACAATGCAAATGCCCCGAGAGCGCCTGCGGCTGATACTCTCAGGAATTCTCTTCTCGATTGTGGTTTTTTCATGGTTATGGTGTGATTTTTAAAGAGGTTTTGTTGTTGATATTAAAAATTTAGCAAATAAAAATAATACAATTCTTTTGGAAGACGATACAGTTGATTACAATTTTATCAGATGGTAAACATTTATGATTAACCTTACTTATTTTCCTGATAACATGAGGTTATTTTTCAATTTTAATCCTGCTTGGAGAATGTCCGAACTGAGCTTTAAAAAGACGACTGAAATACTTAACATCTGAAAAACCTGTTTTGTAGGCAGCTTCGGATACATTAAACCCGTTTTCGAGAAGCTTCCTTCCGATATTCATTTTTATTCTTCTCGTAAATTCAACGGGGGCAAAACCGGTCAGCCCTTTTATCTTGTTATACAACACAGTGCGGCTGACATTGCACTGGCCGGCCAGGATATCAATCGAAAGATCACCCGTATAATTCTCCTCTATATAATGAACTATTTTGCTTAAGAAATCTCCATCCTTTGATGTTATCTTCAATGATTCCATCCCTGTAAGCTTATTGTTGAAATAAAACGACAGAATCCTGCTTCTTTGATTTAACAGATTTGCTCCTACTGTTTGTAGATATTTCATACTGAATGGTTTGACGATATAAGCCTCGGCGCCCGTTTCAATTCCGGCAATCTGATCGGAGAGCTCACCTTTTGCCGTCAGCATGATGACCGGAATATGGCTGGTGGTGAAATCGGCCTTCAGTCGCCTTGTCATTTCCATTCCATCCATACCCGGCATCCTTATATCAGTTATGATCAGATCAGGATTCATTGTCATTGCAAGATGCAATCCTTCTTCCCCTGACCTGGCTTCGATAGGAGTGAAGGACGATTTTAGCGACTGGCATATGTAATTCAGTATCTCGTGGTTATCTTCAACAACAAGGACAAGGTTTTTCTCCGATGAGTCGGTAATTGGCAGTTTCCTGTCTGTTTCGGCTTCCTCTGACAAAAATCTGTTATGAGTGAATCCCGGCTTATGCACATTAATGTCGTCTGTCTCAATTCCGGGCACATTGTGAAAGTGTTCGTTGCCTTTTAACAGTCTGATTGTAAACGTACTTCCTTTTCCTACAACCGAGGTGATAACAATTTCTCCCCTGTGCAGCCTGGCAAGTTCGTATGAAAGTGAAAGGCCGATGCCCGTTCCGGCAAGGTCCTGGTTGCTAAGGATTGTGTATCTCGTAAAGATATCCGAGAGGTTCTTTTGCGGGATGCCCGGCCCCTCATCGGTAATGGAGATGTCAACAGTATTATCCTTAGGCGATTCTTCTATCCTTACCCGGACACTTTTCCCTGTTTCAGTAAATTTTATGGCATTTGAAATAATGTTGTATATAATGATATCGAGTTTGTTGGGGTCACCATAAATTTTCAATGAATCAAATTGTGATTCAAATTTGCAGGTGATTCCCTTGTGCCTGGCCAGCGGTCCAAAACTGTTATAAATCTCTTTTGTAAACTCCACAATATCTATTTCCGAGATATTCAGGATCATTTTGTTGTTCTGAACTTTTCTGAAATCGAGGAGCTGGTTTGTAAGATGAAGCATTCGGCGGGCATTTTTAAGCACGATACCCATCTGGAGCTTTTTAACAGGTGTAAGACTTTTTTCCTCTATCATATCTTCGAGGGGACCAATTATTAAAGTAAGAGGTGTCCTTATTTCATGCGATATATTGGTGAAAAACTGAAGCTTCACTTCGTTTATCCTCTTTTCAATTGAAAGTTCGTTCTTGTACCTGTTAATTCTTGTTATTGCATTATAAATCAACACTACTGTAAAACCTGCCAAAATGGTGTATAAGATAAATGCCACCCTGGTTTTCCACCAGGGAGGAGTAATGTGGATATTTAGAATGCGTTCTTCAGAGGCAGCTTGTCCGTTACTTTCAAGTGATTTTACCCTGAAAATGTATTTCCCGGGCGACAGGTTGGTATATGTAGCCCTGTGCTGGTTACCGATGTAGTTCCAGTTGTCTTCAAAATTGTCAAGTTTATAAGTATATTGGATCCTGTCAGGATCGAGAAAGTCAAGAGCTGAAAAATCGATGCTGAAACTCGACTGGTAATATTTAAGTGATAAATTATCTGAGAAGGAAATACTCTTTTTCAGGGGAGAATCTTTTTGATCAAAGGAGACTTCCTTATTGAACAAAAGAAATTTTGTAAGTTCAATATTCTTGACTGCATGACTGGGAATAATATTATCCGGATCTATTGCCTCAAATCCAAGTGACCCTCCAAAAAGAAGCTGTCCGTTCTCCTTTGTGCAGCAGGTATTTTCAGAGAAGCTGTTAAACCCCAATCCGTTATAACTGTTAAATACTTCTGTATTGTTATTTTCCGGATTAATCCGTACCAATCCATTCTCAGTACTTACCCAGATCTTCCCGTCAGTATCCCCAAGGATCCCGTAAATTATACCGAAACCTGATCCTTCCTGGGTCCCAAAATGTCTGAATGAGGCATCAACGCCATCAAATGCATCAAGCAGGTCAACGCCTCCTCCGAAGGTGCCAAACCACAGTCTTCCGTTCTTATCTTCATATATATGAATTATATCGTTGTAGATAAGGCTTCCGGGATCGGAAGGATTCTTCAGAAAAACCCTGAACCTGAAATTGCCTGCCTCCATATCTTTTCTTTCCAGAAAATTCAGGCCGAAAGTGGTTGCAACCCAAAGGTTTCCGGAGGAATCAATCAGAAGATGTCTGATAAGGTTACTTGAAAGGTTGCTGTTCTGCTGGTTGATCCTTGTGAATGTAATATCCTTTTTTTGGGGATCCTTCAGCAGACTGATCCCGTTCCCGTAGGTTCCGACCCAGATATTTCCTGATTTGTCCTCGCAGACTGAATAGATATTATTGTTTCCAATGCTGGTGCTGTCGGTTGGTGAATGTTCAAACCGTCTGAATCTGATGTTGGAATAATCTGAAGAAAAATAATCAAGAGGTCGTGTAGAAACACTCAGTCCGTAACCTTTTGAACCGGCCCAGAGATACCCATTTGAATCTTTAAAGAAGGAATAGGTGATGTTCCTGAATGATTCAAGCCCTATCCCCGGCAGTGAATAAAAGACCCTGACCTGCCTGAGCAGGCTGTCGAAGAGATGTATTTTACCGGCTTTTGTGGCTACCCATAAATACTTGTTCTGGTCTTCAATCATAGCTCTCGAAACATTGTCCAGCACGTCAACCCTTTCCTTTTCAAGCAGGTAATGCCTGAAACCATCATTCCCCAGAATTACTTTTTCAACCCCTCCGAGCACCTGTCCTGTTCCAATCCACAACTGTCCGTATCTGTCCTGAGTAATACAGTAGACAATATTAGAAGATATGGTATTTGGATCCTTAGGGTCGTTCCTGTAGAATTTGAAACTGTCATTTACCCGGTCATAAAGACCAAGCCCGTTCCCATGAAGACCGATCCACATATTATTATTCGAATCTTCATAGAATTGTGGTCTTTCGAGGTCTGTGAGAGGCTTTTTTTCTTTGGGGGTCAGCACATATTGTTTACTGTCAAAGCTCTTAAGATCCAGCCGGGTCAGTCCGAATTCAAGTGCGGTCAGCCACAACTGGCCAAAGCGGTCTTCATATATTTTATCAAGATTGTCAGAGTGGAATTTCACAACTCTCCATTGATTCCCTCTGCCTGAATAGATCATCAGTCCATTATCCCTGAATCCGGCAAGTACCGACCCTGAACCGGTACAATGAAGATGGGTGATTTTATCAGATTTGAACTCAGGGGTATTCAGGGTATTTATCTGCTTTGTCGCTTCCGACGATTTGTCATAAATAAAGATCCCTGATGATTCGGAACCAAACCATATCTCATTGCTGGTTTCGCAAACAGATGTAAATGAATAGTTTATAAATTTATTCTTAAAAACAGGGCTTTCAGTTTCAATATCCATATTTGAGATGAAGCTGATCCCTCTTTCTGTGCCGATCCATACATTTCTTAAAGAATCAGAATGTATAAACTTAATACTGTTATTTACAATAGAATTGTCCTGGGTATCAGTAAAATGCCTTATGGCATATGTGTTTTTAAGGGAATCGAATTTAAGCAGGTATAAGCCGGATTCAGATGATCCGAGAAGGATCTTATCTTTCGAGTATTGAAGAAAAACCTTCATCGCACCATTCTTAACATCTCCTTCATAAGAAGGAATCGAATGGAAGGTTTCTGTTTCGGGATTGAAGAAATGGTAATAGCCATCATACGTTTCAAGCCAGATGAATCCTTTAAGGTCCTCCCACAGCTTAATTACCCTGTTGTTCGTAAAACTTGACGGATCGCCCGTTGAGCTTCTGAAAATCTTAAATTCATAACCATCATACCTGTTCAACCCGTTATAAGTTCCTACCCACATAAAACCCTTGCTGTCGAACAGAATACTGAATCCCGTATTCTGCGACAGGCCATCCTCTGATCCGATATGGTCAAACCTGAAAATATTCTGTCCCTGCAGGGTAACAGGGAAGAAAACACAAAAAACCAGCAGCAGGATCCGGTGAGTGATTTTCATTTTAGCCGGGTTTATTTCCAAAATTAGTGTTTTCATGGTCAATAACATCAATTTGGCACCCTAAAACTGATGATTTATACTACCATCCGAATGACGGGTATCTTATAATTTAGATCTGTAGAAAACCTGCCAACCTGTTTGTATTATGAAAAAATCGATCGCCTTGCTGTTTCTCCTTTCAGGTTTTGCAGCTGTGAGTTCTCAGCCTGTCTGGACGAATCCAGTCAGTTACGGCGCTGATCCGTCGGGTAAAATCAAATGCACTTTAATCATAAACAACCTCATTGACAGCCTTTCGGTCAACGGCGGAGGAACTCTTTTTTTCCCGCCAGGAACCTTTCTTACGGGTCCTGTAATAATGAAAAGCAATATCACACTTTACCTCGATGCAGGATCGGTTATTAAATTCACTGATGATTTTGATGATTATCTCCCGATGGTTCAGTCCAGGTGGGAGGATGTGAGGGTCAAAAATTTTAAATCCCAGATTTATGCCTACAGGTGCGAGAATATAGCAATCAGAGGGGACGGGCATTTTGAGGGACAGGGACGAAAATGGTGGAACTTTATGAGGGATGTCGCTGCAAATAGGGAGGTTGACAATAAATGGCAGGAGATTTTTAAGATGGAGAACGAAGCCCTGCTAGCTAAAAATCAATATATAAAAGGTAAAAATAATTTTTTACGTCCCCCGATGATAACAACTTACGAATGCAAAAATGTTCTCATTGAAGGAGTAAGCTTTTCGAATCCACCGTTCTGGACAATAATGCCGGCATTCACCGACAATATTACAATCACGGGTATCACGATCGACAACCCGGAAGACTCACCCAACACTGACGGTATCGACCCTTCATCCTGTACAAATGTTCACATTTCAAATTGCCACATAACAGTGGGTGACGACTGCATCGTGATCAAGTCAGGCCGTGATGAAGACGGGAGGGAAGCAGGGGTTGCAACTGAGAATATCACCATTACAAATTGTACTATGCTTAAGGGGCATGGCGGGGTTGTAATAGGCAGTGAAATGAGCGGCGGGGTTAAAAGAATTGCTATTTCAAATTGCGTTTTTGAAGGAACTGACATCGGGATCCGGATAAAGACGATGCGGGGCAGGGGAGGACTGGTAGAGGATGTCAGGGTCTCCAATATTACAATGTATGACATAGTAAATGAAGGGATCCTGATCACTCTTCGTTACCAGCCCTCCCAGCAGGAGCCGGTTTCGGACAGGACTCCCGATGTGAGGAATATACAGCTTTCGAACATCAGCATAACGGGAGCACAGAGACCTGTCGCAATTTATGGCCTGGCGGAGAGGAATGTAACACAGATCTCTTTTAATGATCTTAGGACCGCTTCACAAAAGGGAATTGTGCTCGAAAATACATCAGGGATTAGTTTTCACGATATCTGGATGGAAGTCCTTGAAGGAACTCCCTTCGAAGCCAAAGACTCTGAGATCATTACATAGGATAAAGTTACCGTAATTTCACCGGTAAAGGACAATCCCTACATCAAGCTTGCCAATTGCAGGAATGTACTGATTTCTAACTGTTTTCAGCCTGGGAAAATAAATAACTTCTTTGTAAAGGATGAAAAATGCGAAAGCATATTCCTTATGAATAATATTCTTCCGGGTACAGAAATTCCTGTAAAAAAGTCAGACAAAACTATAATCACACAAAATAATATAACCGCAAATTCACACTAACCTTTTAATTTATGAATTAACATGAAAAAGATTCTCATTTACCGCATTTTTTGCCTGATGATGCTGTCTGCGCTATCGGCGGTGACATTCGGGCAAAATGCCAGAACTATTACCGGAAAAGTAACTGACTCAGGGGGAGCAGCCTTGCCCGGTGCAAATGTCGTGGTACAGGGGACAACAACAGGAGTCCAGACTGATGCTGACGGCAATTATACCATCACAGTCCAGAACCCTGCCTCTGCAATTCTGGAGTTCTCTTTTATAGGCTATACAAAACTTCAGGTTCTTGTCGGGGACCAGAGTAAAGTTGATGTTGTCCTGACGGAAGAATATACCGGGTTAGATGAGATTGTGGTGACCGGTTATGGAACCCAGAAAAAGAGCGATATTACCGGCTCTGTTGTTTCCGTTTCAAACGAACAAATAACCGCCCGCCCTGTAAACAACGTATTCCAGTCACTGCAGGGTAAAGCTGCAGGCGTTGACATTACCACCTCTCTTCGCCCCGGTACCCTTGGAAGATTTCAATCCGCGGCGCACGTTCGCTTACCGCTTCCAACTCGCCTCTTTATGTTGTTGACGGTATTCCCATTATGTCGAATTCCGGCATTGAAACACTGAACGAGCAGGATATAGAATCGATAGAGATACTGAAAGATGCTTCGGCAACCGCTATTTACGGTTCGAGGGGCGCTAACGGAGTTGTGCTTGTAACAACAAAACGCGGTACCGATGGACAATTTCAGCTTAACTACTCGGGTTCGCTTACAAACGAACAGATGATCTGGCGTTCGGAATACATGGACGTTGCAGAATTCATGGAATTCTCGCGCTGGGGCGCATATTATGCATCTTATAATCCAACCACCGGCATATACTCAAGAGTGCCGGGTAACGCGCCAACCCTTGCCAACGATGGCACTATTAATTATTTTACAGCCGAACCCACTGCATGGCAGAACATCCAGAAAGGCTGGGCAGGCGGCACATGGGACCCCTCGCAGGTCGAAACATTCGACTGGTTGGGAGTGGTAACGCAGCCTACCTATACCCAGGAGCATACCCTCAGCGCGAGCGGCGGTACAAAAACAATGAAGGCTTACGGTTCGTTAGGTTACCTCGACAACCAGGGTACAACAAAGGGACAGGAGTACCAGCGTTACACTCTCAGGACAAATGTAGAGCTTAACCCCAGGGAATGGATTACATTCGGCGCCGGCATCAACGGATCATGGCAGTACCAGGATTACGGTCAGAGCCGCACGGGAGGAAGCTCCAACGTGACAGCCGACCTGATCGCGGCAGCAGCAAGGATTGAACCTTATTCCCTTCCTTATGATGCAGATGGAAACCGTATCGTGCATCCCGGGGGAAAAGCACGCGTGTGGAATGTTATCGACGAATGGAAATACTCGACCAACCAGCGCGAGACACTCCGTCTTCTTGGCATCTTTATTTACAGAAGTAAAACTCCCTTTAAAGGCCTCAGGTACCGTATGAACTTCGGCCCCGATTTCCGCTTCTACAGGAACGGCTATTATAACGACTCCAAGTCAATTGTAAGGGAACTCAGCGCTTCCAATGCCAGTATCTCCAATACAAAGGACTTCTCCTACACTATCGATAACCTCCTTTATTACGACAATAAATTCGGAGCCCATACAATTGGAGTCACATTGCTTCAGACTGCATCGAAATGGACCAGCGAATCATCAGTAATTGCAGGACAGGGTATAGAAGTCCCAAGCCAGATGTGGTACAACTTCGGTACCCTTACCGAGTTCCCAGCTTTCATGCCTGGAGTTCCGGCCTTTCCGAACGCCAGCTCGAATCGTATATGGCACGTGTAAATTACAATTACAACGACAAATACCTGCTTACATTATCAGGCCGCTGGGACGGCGCTTCACAGCTTGCAGACAGGGAATAAATGGGCATTCTTCCCGAGCGCTGCCATAGCATGGCGTTTAGACCAGGAGAGCTTCTTAAAAGGTATTACATGGCTCGACCAGTTAAAGCTGCGTTTAGGCTTCGGTACAGTAGGTAACTCTGCCGTAGAGCTTTACTCAACAAAGGGCGCTATCACCCAGCTTACCGTACCTTTTGGCACCGGAACCGAGACTGGTTATACACTTACCAACTCTGTTGCAAACCCGGATCTTGGATGGGAAAAGACAACCCAGTACAACCTTGCTGTCGATTTCTCTTTCCTGAAAGGGCGGGTTAACGGGACCATCGAAGGTTACAGGTCATCCACTACCGATCTTCTTTTAACTGTAGCCCTTCCAAGCGTTTCGGGCTATACCTCAACAATTGCAAATGTGGGTGAAACAAGCAACAGGGGTATCGACCTTACCATCAATGCCACCGTTTTAAATGTGAGCGATTTCTCATGGGATATAAGTGCAACCGCAGCATGGCAGAAAGACAAGATAGAATCGCTGATGAACGGCAAGGAGGATATGGTTGCAAATAACTGGTTCATAGGCGAATCGATAGGTGTAATCTATGATTACGAAAAGATCGGCATCTGGCAGGATACTCCTGGAAGACCAGGCAGAGATGGCACTTTTCAATGCTAACGGATCCCAATTTGCACCAGGTAAAATAAAGGTCAAAGACCAGAATGACGACTATCGTATCGACGGCAACTACGACAGGGTTATTATAGGCAACACAAGCCCGCGCTGGACACTTGGACTTACAAATACTTTCAATTATAAAGGTATCGAGCTATCCATGTTCATTACCGGACGCCTCAAATATTTAGACAGGCGTAGGCGAAGGCCTTACAGGCATGTATGGTGACCAGCGTAAGCTCGATTACTGGACGCCCGACAATACCGATGCCGAATACCAGAGGCCGTTTATGAGCGAGGCAGGTGGTGACACTTATGCCGGCACCTATTATAAGGATGATTCATGGATCAAGATCAGAAATATATCGCTGGGATACCAGCTGCCAACGAGCCTGCTAAACAAGGTTAAGATAAACAGCCTGAGGGTCTTATGCACAGGTACAGAATGCAGGTATGCTCTGGTCGAAGAATAACTTCAGGGATTCCGAATATGACACTCTCTATTATAACCGCGGGTTTGTATTCGGTATTAACGTGGGATTCTGAGAAAGTACTGAATGAATTTTTAACCATAAAAGAAAATTATACGATATGAATAAGTCTATTAAAAACCATATTAGCGCTTTGGGCAATTATCCTGATTGTATCAGGTATCAGCTCATGCAAAAAGGATTTCCTTGACGAAGAGCTGAAGACCCAGAGAAACACCGAATATTTTAAAACTCCCGAAGGGATTACCGACCTCGCCGACGGGTTGTACAACCACTACAGGAATTTTTTCATGAGCAGGGAGCAGTCAGTTTCCACTAACCAGTGCGGTACTGACGAATTCATTGTAGGGGGCGACCAGGCTCAACAAACCTGGAACGATTATAACTCCAACCTGGGTTCTATAGTTCCTAATGTTCCAACCTCTAATGTTACAAAAACTTATGAGATATGGGACATGATGTACAAGGCCATCAGCGATGCCAACATGCTTCTTGCAAATGTCGATGCAGCTATAACGGATGCCAATAAAAACAAGCTGTATAAAGCCGAAGGCGTCGTTCCTTCGCGCGTTTTCATATTTCAGGCTTGTACAACAGTACGGGCCCGTTGTGCTGAAACTGGAGCCATCCATAGGCGTTGAAAGGTACTTTGTACGTGCAACGAAAGAGGAGTGCGTTAACCAGATCATCGCCGATTTCAGGACAGCATATGCAGGGCTTCCCGATGCCGAAGCATTAGAGGGAAAGCTTTACAAGGATGTGGCAGCCCACTTCCTGGCAAAGGCGCTCCTTTACAGGTGTTCTGAAATAAACGACGACTGGAACTCTTCGTACAAAACAGCAGACCTTGCAGAGATAATAACACTTACAGACGAGGTTATTGCCAATCACCCGCTTGCAACAGATTTTTCCGATATTTTCGCTTACACGGGGCCTGACGGCAACAAACGAGAAACTCCCTGAGATGATTTTTGCCGCACAGTTCTCCAGCACAACTACTATCGCTTCTGATGGTAACGGGAACTACAACCATCTTCTTTTTCTTTCGGTATATCAAACACTTACCGGTTTTGTACGCGATATAGCAGGCGGGCGTGAGTACCAGAGATGCAGGACAAATGAATACGCTTACAGTGTATTTGACCTGGAAAACGATTCGCGCTTCTGGAAAAGCTTTAAAACAAAGGCAAACCTTAACAATATTTCAAACCTTGCCCAGCTTAACGGAACAGACCCGAATACAAGCACGGCTGTAACTTATGCACAGGGCGACCTGGGATTGATCTACATTATCAATAAGGCAGGGCGACACCAGGTTTAGCGATCCTACTGCCGGAGGAACCCCGAAGGTAAAAAGTACACATAACGGGGTCTATTTCAATAACCCTGTTACTGGTAAACCCACACCCCATACTTATGTACGCTACCTTGCCAATGGCAGCGGTTACTTAAGCTTACCCAGCAATGTCAGCAGGTTCCCGTCGCTCAGCAAATGGCTTGACGGATCCCGCCCAGCCGTAGCCGCAACTGCCGGCCGCCGCGATGGAATATATGCAAGGGTAGCCGAGACATATCTCATTAAAGCTGAAGCTCTTATCCGCCAAAACAAATATGATGAAGCCATCACGGTTATGAATATTGTCCGTGCACGCGCGCAGTTCAAGGACGGTGAAGACAGGGCTGCATACAGGGATGGTGGCGCCGCTGTTCTTACCAATTCAAATGCACCCTAAAATGCAAGACGGCAGTATTGATAAATTCGTATTGCACTTCAAATTCATACTACGAATCGCTTGATATTCCTGTAACAACCGCTGCTTCGGACATTACCACCGGGATCACCCCGTGCAAGCCTTCCGGCTGTAGATGAGGCCATTATAACAACTCTCGGCTATTACAAGCGATTACGACAGGATGATGTGCTTCCTGCTCAACGAGCGTTCACGCGAGCTCTACGGCGAGCTTTTCCGCTGGGAAGACCTTGCACGCACTAAAACGCTTATAACCCGCGCCAGGACTTTCAACGAGGGATCAGTAGCAGCTATCCAGGAAAAGCATCTCCTGCGCCCGCTACCGCAGACTTTCCTCGATAACATTTATAATGCTGAGGGGCATGCCCTTACTGCTGATGAAAAAGCAGCTATGCAAAATCCAGGCTACTAATTCAGAATTATTGGGTTAGTTTGATATAGTTTAGGAAGGATATGGAGCGTATTGAAATTGCCTGCCATATATTTATTGCAAAAATTTACTTGGAAAATATAAATAGTCAGGGAAAGGATTGTTGATCTTATTTTTTATGCTGCCGGCCTGCGGCCTGACGACCCATGAAAAAAAAGGTATATCTGCCTGCTCAAAATGGTCAGTAAGGATGGCAGACAATGTGATCAACCGTTCCGACAGCCTTGTTTTCTATGTCGACCGAAATCCTAAATGGGCATATGATGTGGCATTTCTTGGAATGGCAATCGACAGGTTGGGAGACATTGATGCGAAGTATTCGGATTATATGAAGAAATGGGTTGACTATTTTGTTCAGCCTGATGGCTCTGTCCTCGATTACCGGAAGGATGAATACAATCTGGACAGGATTTTCCCGGGAAGAAATGTTCTTACCCTTTATAAAAAGGACCCGGAAAACAGGTATAAGATTGCACTTGATAATTTCATAGACCAGTTAAGAAGCCATCCAAAAACAAATTCCGGTGGATACTGGCATAAAAAGATCTATCCCTGGCAGATGTGGCTTGACGGGATATTCATGGGTTCAACTTTTATGGTGCAATATGCGGCTGAGTTTAATGCCCCGGAATGGTTTGACGTGGCGGCTGACCAGACTAAAATGATCTATGAAAAAACTCTTGACGGGAGTTCCGGCCTGCTCATGCATGCATGGGATGAAAGCAGACAGCAGAAATGGTGCGATCCTGAAACAGGGAAATCACATTACCCCTGGAGCCGGGCTACCGGCTGGTATACTATGGCTGTCCTGGATATACTTGATTACCTGCCTGCAGATCATCCTGACAGGGGAGACCTTATTGAAATCCTCCAAAAGACCTGTGATGCACTTTTAAAAGTACGTGATCCCAAAACCGGCCTGTGGTTCCAGGTCCTGAACGAGGGTGGGAGGGAAGGTAATTATATTGAAGGTTCAGGTTCAGCCATGTTTACATATGTTTTTGCGAGGGGAGTGCATTCAGGATATCTTGATAAAAAATTCCTTGATATCGCAAACTCATCTTTTGATAGTATTTTAAAAGTTCTTATTTCTGTCGATGAAAACGGATTGATAACAATGCACAATATTTGCGGAGGATGCGGACTTGGTGGTAATCCTTACAGGGATGGATCCTATGAATATTATGTAAACGAAAAGCGTATTGACAACGACACAAAGGGTGTAGCCCCGTTCATTCTTGCAGCCCTGGAGCTCGATAAATAACCCACTTTCCCGACCGGGGTGGTTAAGATTTGAGTAAACCACCCCGGCCAGACGAATTTATAAATTTCTATTCGATCTCGAATAACCTGCAGATATGTCTTTTATAAATGTTCTCAAATACACATTCTGCAACAACTTCTTCGTGTTCCTCCAATAATTTGAAATATTCATCCATCTTTTGCGCCGCCAGTTTATAGGCAACATGAATAAGTTGCCTCATGTTGGGATTGTAGTCCGGATTATCCGGTACATGCCGCAGGGAAGATGCAAATTTTTGGCTGTTCCAGCCAGAGACTTCGCCCGCTGATGGCAGAGATGTTACATTTATGTCAATCACATCGGCATACGGTGCGCATAATTCCTCGATCTTCTCGAGCGATTTTTTATAGATCTCTTTTACAAAATCAAGAGCTTCACCACCTGCCTCTGCAAGCCCAATAACCTCTTCGAGCCATGTAGTTCCTGCTGTCTTAAGATGGATCCCTTTATCATGTTTTTTAAGAAGGTGTCCTATATAAGGATAAATGGAAAACTTATCCGATCCGGAGTGAACGCTCATTTTAAGGTTTTCACGGAGGCTGAATTCACTTACAGCGTGACTGATAACCAGAAGATCACTTTCAAATTCGGCTGCAAACTTCAGCGGATCACCAACATAGTCGACCCCTTTATTAAACCTTCCGGTAAATTTAGGAGCAATAGTCTCCAGGGGAACTTTTTCGGTTCCGAGCATAAATAAGATGAAAAACAGTTCCACGGGACTCTGGGGTTGTGCCACCTCATCCATCGAAACCTCGGTTACAAAATTCCCGACCCCTTTTTTGCTTTCAATAGCTCTGTATATCTCACCGGCTTTTTTTGCCGCGAAAAGGTACTTTTCAGCAATATCCCTGAGCTCTGCCCGTGAGACCTTAAAAGATTTGTTAATGCCGGGAATTTCAAGCCGTCCTGGATATTTCCCGGTTAAAGAGAGGAATTCGAGAATTTCATCATCCCCGGCTCTTTTGCCGATATAGGAAGCTACGTCAATTGTAAAAAAGTCAGAGCTTTCAATGAACCTGTCAACTGTGTCAAGATTGATATGGTCGGCATCAACAAAATACTGTCCTGCAAAACCTGCTTTTCCGGTAACCGCATCTGCCTCAATTCTGACATCCCCGGGCTGGGTGCCAATAATCTGGTGTTCCCTGTTCGACTTGTTCCACACGGGAGTGATATCAATTCCCTTTTTCCCTGCCTCAATTATCGCCTTCAGTTGTGCAAATCCCTGGTGACCGAACCTGTCACCTAATCCAAAGGAATATTTTCCAAGCTTTTTCATATATATCCATAAATTATCAATCCAGAATCACTTTCTTGTTTTTCGGAGCGAATATGGTCATTATCGTCCATGCAAGAAGATAAGCGCTTCCGGCAATTGCAAACATAATAACATAGCCGGTTTCAATATGACCGAGTGCCTTGAAATGTTCAAGTATGTCTCCTGCAATGTACGAGATAAATGCACCGCCTACTGCACCTGCCATTCCGCCTATTCCGGTAACAGAACTTACTGCTTTTTTGGGGAATGCGTCCGAGACAGTTGTAAAAATATTTGCAGACCATGCCTGATGCGACGATGCTGCCAGGGCAATCAGACAAATCGCGCCCCATGTGCTTACTCCCGATGATTGGGCAAATACGATGGGCACCACCAGCAACGCAAAAATAAGCATTGTCATTTTTCTGGCTTTGAAAGGTGACATTCCTTTTTTGATCATAAATCCTGAAACCCATCCTCCGCCGATGCTTCCTACTGTGGTCATTGTATAAATGAATGCGAGAGGTAATCCAAACGATGATACGCTCAGACCAGCACCTCTTACAGTTGAGAGCCAGCCCGGGATCCAGAACAGGTAAAACCACCAGATCGGATCAGTAAGACCCTTGCCAATAAAGAATAACCATGTCTGGCGATACTTGAGAAGATTTAGCCAGGAGACCTTTTCTTTTGTTTCAGCCTGTTCATCAGCATCACTTAGTATGTAAGCAAGTTCATTTGCCGATACTTTTTTCTGTTTTTCGGGTATTTCATAGAAAATGAACCAGAGGATTACCCAGATGAAACCTATTGCCCCGGTGATTATAAATGCGGCCTGCCAGCCCCAGGTCAGAACGATTGCGGGAATTGCCAGAGGCGCTACGATGGCTCCCACGTTGGTTCCCGAATTGAATATCCCTGTGGCAAGTGCCCTCTCTTTCTTCGGGAACCATTCGGCTACAGTTTTAATGGCAGCGGGAAAGTTACCGGCCTCGCTTACCCCAAGGAAGCCTCTCCAGAATCCGAATCCCCATACGCCTTTGGCCAGGGCATGTCCCATTGCCGCAAAACTCCACAATATTACAGAAACCCCATATCCGATTTTGGTCCCGAATTTATCTATAAGGCGGCCGGCAATGACCATGCCGACACCATATAAGAGCTGGAAGGCCATTATGACGTGCGCATAATCCTTTTCTCCTATTCCCAGATCAGATTCAAGAAGGGGCTTGAGGATCCCTATTACCTGTCTGTCAAGATAGTTTACAGTTGTTGCAAAGAATATCAATGCACATACTGTCCATCTGTAATTACCGATTTTTTTTATTTCAGGCATTTTAGCTAATTAAATTAAAGTAGGTTAAGGTATTTAGAAGTTGATTGGTGATCATGCATTATAGGTTGAAGAAGCCGTTGTTCCGCCCCTGCCTGTCCAGTTGGTATGGAAGAACTCACCCCTTGGCTTGTCAGTCCGTTCGTAGGTGTGTGCCCCAAAATAATCGCGCTGGGCCTGCAGAAGGTTTGCAGGAAGTCGCTTGCACCGGTAGCCGTCGAAATATCCGAGAGCTGAAGAGATTGCCGGAACAGGTATCCCGTTGGTAATGGCTGCGGAAACAACTCTCCTCCAGCCCGTCTGCGCTTTTTCAACTTTGTCTGTGAAGAACGGATCAAGAAGCAGATTATCCGTTTCGGGATTGTTATCGAAAGCCTCCTTTATTTTACCAAGAAATGCAGATCTTATAATGCAGCCGCCCCGCCACATCAGGGCTATACCCCCGTAGTTGAGCTTCCACCCGTACTCAAGGCCTGCCGCTTTCATCAGTGCATATCCCTGTGCATAGGATACTATTTTTGAGGCATAGAGCGCATCCTTTATATTATCGATGAATTTCTTTTTATCTTCAGGAGTCATGGGAGAAGGTCCATGGAGTACTTCGGAAGCTTTTACCCTTTCCTCTTTTACTGCTGAAAGACATCTTGAAAATACTGCTTCTCCGATCAATGTCAGAGGAATACCGAGATCCAGTGCAGCAACTGCGGTCCATTTTCCTGTTCCCTTTTGTCCGGCAGTGTCAAGTATCTTGTCTACGAGGGGATTGCCATCAGTGTCCTTGTAAGCAAGAATATCCCTTGTAATTTCAATAAGATAACTGTTCAGATCGCCTTCATTCCATTCCCTGAAGATAAGATGCATTTCATCGGGGCTTAGTTTCAAGAAGATCGCTCATTATCTGGTAAGCTTCGCAGATCAGTTGCATATCGCCGTATTCAATCCCGTTGTGGACCATCTTCACAAAATGTCCTGCACCGTTTTCACCCACCCAGTCGCAGCAGGGTGATCCGTCTTCAACTTTTGCAGCAATTGCCTGGAAGATAGGCTTTATTTCAGGCCAGGCAGCTTTGGATCCGCCCGGCATTATGGAAGGCCCCAGAAGTGCGCCCTCTTCACCACCCGAAACCCCGGTCCCGATATACAGGAGTCCCTTGCTTTCAACAAATGCAGTCCGACGGTTGGTGTCGGGGAAATGGGTGTTGCCTCCGTCAATAATGATATCTCCCGGCTCCAGGAATGGGATCAGGGTGTTTATCATATCGTCCACTGCACTTCCGGCTTTTATCATCATCATAACTTTCCGCGGATGCCTGAGGGATTTAATGAACTCTTCAATTGTATGAGTTCCCGTGATATTCTTCCCCTTCGCTCTTCCGGCCAGGAAATCATCCACTTTTTTTGTTGTCCGGTTATAAACAGTTACAGTGAAACCTTTACTCTCCATATTGAGAACAAGATTTTCACCCATAACTGCAAGCCCGATTAATCCGATATCAGATAGATTATTCATAGTTGGTTAGTTGTTACTTTGAAAAATATATTACTTTCTAATATGTTGCAGGTTGCATGTTGCATGTTGCAGGTTGCATGGTTGCAGTTGCTGTTGCAGGTTGCATGTTGCATGTTGCATGTTGCATGTTGCATGTTACATGTTATATGTTGCATGTTTCATGTTATATATTGAATATTCTATATCCCGCAACCCGCAACCCGCAACCCGCACCTATTTCTTATAATAGCTCCTGACCACCTCATCCATCACCCTGCTTGTTCTTGCAGCCGTGGTGCCGGTGCTTACAACCTCAGAGCCGGTTGTTAAAGATTTAACAATCTGCTCAATAAGGAAGTACTGAACATTTTCGGGCCTTTCGTTAATAAACTCCGTTACTCCATTCTCATTTTCCAGCCTTATCGGTTCAAAGCTGAATGTCGATGTTTTTATCACCCCATTTTCACCGAAGATCTCAAGTGAATCCAGGTTTCCCTCAGGTGATACAGTAAAGCACCAGGTGCCGGATACTGCTATATTGTTCTGAAATTCAAATCCGGCAGATACAAAGTCTTCCGCAGAGTACAGGCCAGCCTGGTTTAACGCTACCGAGGCGACCTTTTTAACAGGGCCAAATAAAAAATCAAGATAATCGAGCTGGTGTGATGCCAGGTCGAAAAAGTGGCCTCCACCCGATATTTCAGGTATCACCCTCCAGGGGAGATCACCATTCTTTTCATCTGCAGATAAAGACTTGAACAACCGGATGGTGACAAACCTGACCCTTCCTATCTCGCCATTATCAATGAGTTGTTTGATTCTGAGAAATCCCGGAAGCGACCTTCTGTAATATGCCACAAAAACCGGCAGGTTAAATTTTTGTGCTGTCTTATTGATCTTTTCACAATCAGAGTAATTCAGGGCCATCGGTTTTTCAATATAAACGGGTTTCCCTGCCTTAAGCACCTTAATTGCGTATTCGGCGTGGTTGGCCGGGGGTGTGGCAATATAAACGGCATTTACTTCACTGTCATTGATAAGATCGTCTGCATCTGTGTAGAACCTCGGGACATTATGCCTTGCTGCATAATCTTCTGCAAGAGCTGCATTCCTTCTCATTACCGCTACCAGCCTGGAATTACTGATCTTGTTAAAAGCGGGGCCGCTTTTAAGCTCGGTAACATTGCCGCAACCAATCATCCCCCAGTTTATCATCTGAGCTTATCTTTTGAAGCCCAGAGTCCGGTTGCAGGATTTGAAATGTAAAATATTTCTTCACCGTCAGGCAATTTGTTGAGTCCCTCTTTCAGTTTTTCCGGATTATATTTTCCAAGCATCTGTTTCAGATCTGCATATTTGAAATTAACCGATTCAATTTCTTTTCTTGTAAGTGTTCCCGGGCAATATGTAATTGAGAATCTGCCTTCTGAACTTCCATGTATTAAGTGAGCAGCTGCGCTGAGATTGTTTCTCAATTCCTCATTTTTCTGTACAGCATCCAGGGTTGCCGGAGTTCCGCGATACCCGTACTTTCTGATAAGCCTGTCAATCTCTTTATCTTCACCAAACTCCTTAAGCCCGGGTGCAAGAATTAATCAGTTCACCGTTGTCGGCCATTACCATCCGGGTACGGTAGATACTTTTGTTTCCCAGCCATGTACTTTTGTATTCGGAAGGATCGAGATAGACAACAACTTTCTTCAAAGGTTTATCAAGAACTGCAAAATTTACCTTCACCGAAAGCTCTGATGCCAGCCTGAATACCTCTTCGTCATCTCCGATATAAAGTCCTCTTATTACAAGCTTACCGCTCTCATCACGGCCAATCACTGTCTGGATATATACAACGGGAAGATTCGGGATGAAATTTTTTGATGCATAGTTAAGAAGCCTTCTCACCGGTGTGTCAGCTTTCCCCATCATCCTTTCCATTCCATAAACAGCGCCTATGAAGTGGCTTTTGTTGATGCCCTCCGGTCCGCCTGTACCTATAAAAAGGTTTTTGTTATAATTGGCCATCCCGACAACCTCGTGGGGAACAACCTGACCGACGGAAACTATAAGATCATGCCCTCCGTTTAAAACGAGCCTGTTCAGCTGTGCCGGCCAGGAATAGTCGAGCTTACCTTCAGTTATTTCCGAAACAAATTCACCCGGAACAGTCCCAACTGTAACCACATCTTTTCTCCAGTCGTGGATCCTGAACAGCTCTTTGGGAACTCCCTTGTACATTTCTGCGAGCTCACCCTGGGTCATCGGAGAATGTGTCCCGAGGGCAGGAAGTATATCTTTAAGATTTTCTTTGTAATAGCTGTTAGATGAGAGTTGTAATGTCGCCTGACCGTGAATGAAACCGTGTAAAATCCGGTGGAACAACCAGGACTTTCTTCCTTGGTCCGATCTTTACAAGAGCCGCATAAACTCCATACTCAAGGTCATTTGGACCTATTACTGTCATCTTCTGAACCTGACTGATAGTATATCATAAAGACAAAGCTACAAAATTCGGCTTAAAATAGATGGATTTATTGCTTATTCGTGCTGCCGGCACTCATTTTAACTTCTCTCGTCCTCCCTGCTGCCCTCGCTCCCTCGCTCTCCCTCGCTGCCCTCGCTCACCTGCTCCCTCACACTCCGCTATAGGCACTGAATCCTCCATCAACAGGAATCACAACTCCGGTTACAAATTTAGAGAGATCCGAAACAAGATATAACAGTGTGCCTGTGAGTTCTTCAGGGGTGCCGAAACGCTCCATCGGAGTACTGTTAAGTATCTTTTTACTCCTTGCTGTCAGTTCTCCGTCTTTCATCTATCAGAAGGAACCTGTTCTGATTTGTTAAAAGAAATCCCGGGGCAATTGCATTAACCCTGATTCCTGTTTTGGAGAAATGTACAGCCAGCCATTGTGTGAAATTATTAACAGCTGCTTTGGCAGCAGAATAGGCTGCTATTTTTGTCAGTGGCCTGTAGGAGTTCATTGATGAAATGTTAAGGATGACTCCTGATTTCTTCTTTACCATGTCCGTTTGCATAAACCATTGATGGAAGCAGTGTGCCTTTGAAATTAAGATCGAATACCTTATCAAATGCCTCCGGTCTGAAGTCCAAAGAAATGTATCATCAGGATTTTCAGTATCCGTACCATCCATTTTTTCAACTTTTGTAGTAGCAGCAGGTGAATTTCCTCCGGCTCCGTTGAGAAGGATATCAATAGGTCCGAACTTCTCATTTATTGCTTTTTTTGAAGCTTCAAGCGAAGCTTTATCAAGGACATTTGCTGAAAGTCCGAGTGATGGTGTCTTGAATTCCTTTTCAATTGCGGAAGCCACCTTTACAGCGGCTTCATAGTTCAGATCGAGAATAACTGTTTTTACTCCCTGGGCAGCAAGCGCTCTTGCCATTTCGGAACAGATGACTCCGGCACCGCCGGTTATTACTGCAACTTTGTTTTTTAAATTAAGATCGTTCATATTTTAATGTATTATCTAAATGTATCCAAATTTTCTCCCCTCCAGGGAATCCCGCTTCAGCGGGAGAGGGGTTTACCAATAATGCACCGATTTTCTCCCCTTGGGAGATCCCGCTTCAGCGGGAGAAGTGGGATCCCGCTTCAGCGGGAGAGGGGTGCTACTCATTAAACTTAAAATACTCTTTTGCATTTTTGTACGATATCCCTTCAATCAGCGGTTTTACAAGGTCATCTTCGTCAGGAATAAGTCCTTTTTCAATTTCAGTTCCGACAAAATTACAGAGTATCCTCCTGAAATACTCATGTCGCGGATAGGAGAGGAAGCTTCTGGAATCAGTTACCATTCCGATGAATCTCCTCAACAGTCCAAGTGATGCGAGATCCTTCAGATGCTTTTCCATGCCGTTCTTCTGATCGAGGAACCACCATGCCGGACCGTACTGAACCTTTCCGGCCTGTGATCCGTCGTTGAAATTGCCCGCCATTGTCACCATCATTTCATTATCGGCAGGATTAAGATTATAGAGAATTGTCCTTGCCAGCTGGTCTGTAGTCATCCAGGGAGCTGAGGAATTTTGACATTTTAAGAGCATCCTGTGCAATGCCTATTGAATCCCATCCTGTATCCGGTCCCATCTTCCGGAACATTCGTGCATTGTTATTTCTCATGGCTCCAACATGGAATTGCTGTGTCCATCCCCTTTTATGGTTCATCCTGCATAGTTCAAACATCACGGCAGTCCTGTATTTTTCTGTCTCATCGGCCTGACAGGATACCTTGCCATTGAGCAGATGTTTTAAATATCCTGTCAACTTCACCGGCGGTAAACTGCGCAAAATAAAACCTGTCCATTCCATGATCTGATAAACGGCCTCCCGTGTACATGAAAAAAATTATGCCTGTTATCGAGGGCTTCAATGAGGCTGTCGAAATTTGTTATCTCGATTCCTGTTGCCTGTTCCAGCCTTTCAATATAGGCCTTGAATTTTACCGGATCATCAGTTTTAATTGAGTTATCAGGCCTGAATGTTGGCAGAACGGGAATTTCAAAGGAGTCTTTCAGACTGACGGTGAAATTCAAGGGTGTCGGCAGGATCATCAGTTGTACAGATAATCTCGACATTCATTTTCCTTATTAATGATCTTATGCTGAATTCTTCCGATTGAAGCAGTGACAGATGGCTCTTTCATAAATCCTGTCAGCTGTTAATGGAGAAAGCAATCCGACTATTCCAAAGTACCTTGCAAGTTCAAGATGGGTCCAGTGATAAAGCGGATTCCCGATTGTGGCCGGTACAGTCTCTGCCCATTTTCCAAATTTTTCCCTGGGCGAAGCATCTCCGGTGCAGTATTTTTCGTCAATACCATTGGTCCTCATTGCACGCCATTTGTAATGATCACCTTCAAGCCATGCCTGTCCGAGATCATCAAACCGGCGATCTTCAGCGATCATTGCCGGGGAAAGGTGACAATGGAAATCAATAATTGGCTGACCCTCAGAAAACTCATGATATAGTCTTCTGGCAATTTTGTTTTCAAGAAGAAAATCTTCATTTATGAATTGTTTCATTCTGATTCTTTTAGCAGATTTTAAAAAAGGTGAACGGGTTTATGAATTACGATTCTTCATAAAAATAACAATACCAAATCAATTGGCAAAATAATATAAAAGAGTTTTGAGTTACCCGATTTAGCCATTAATTTCAAAAGAAGAAATAATGTTTAATTATCTTAGCGGTAAATAATAGCAGGCAAAGTATACCCGATCATAATACTAGTTCTACACTTTAATTTATTTTTTTATGTTTAAGAAATCTTTTGCATCGATTTTGCTTGTATCTGCCTGCCTGACGGGATTTCCACAGGCTTTCAGTGATAACCTGATTCCCGCCGATATTAAAAATGTGCTTAAAGCTGTTGCTGACTGGCAGGTTAAAACTCCGCTTACCCATAATAGTGCCGACTGGACTAATGCCGCACTGTATGCAGGAATGGTCGACTGGGCTGCTATTGCCGGTAATGATTCATATTATGAATGGTTGAGAGGCATTGGCGATAAGAATAATTGGTCACGGTATGCTCATGAAGAACAGTTGCGAAGATATCATGCCGATGATTATTGCGTCGGTCAGATGTATATTGAGATGTACAGGAAGTACAGGGACAAAAAAATGATAAACCCTATCCGTGCTTATCTTGATCAGATCCTTAAAGATCCTGCAAAAGGGGATCTTAAATTCGTTAATACCGACACCTATTGGTCTACTCAAAGGTGGTCGTGGTGCGACGCTCTTTTTATGGGACCGACTGTCTGGGCAAAGATGGCTAATGTCACGAAAAAGAAAAAGTATAGTGAATTTATGTACAATGAATACAAGGCAACAACAGATTATTTGTATGATACAGATGAGGATCTGTATTTCAGGGATTCCAATTACTTTACAAGGAAAGAAGCCAATGGGGCAAAGGTTTTCTGGGGCAGGGGCAACGGATGGGTATTTGCCGGGTTACCGGTAATAATAAGGGAATTACCCGCCAAAAACAGCCATAAGGATTACTTTATTACAATATATAAAGAGATGGCTGCCAAATTATTGTCGCTTCAGCAACCTGACGGATCCTGGCATGCAAGCCTTCTTGATCCCGCAAGCTATCCCAATCCCGAGATGAGCGCCACAGCTTTCTTTGTGTTTGGTCTGGCCTGGGGAGTCGATAATGGCCTTCTGGACAAGGCTGTGTATCTGCCGGCAGTGGTCAGGGGATGGAAGAGTATGGTCAGCTCTGTCTGGCCTGATGGAAAGGTAGGCTTTATTCAGCCGGTAGGAGCAGACCCCAGGGCAGTTACCCGCGAAATGACGGAGGTTTACGGAGTGGGTGGCTTCCTTATGGCCGGGACTCAGCTTTATAAGATGGCTGAGAAAGGAGTTTTTACAGGGTACCTCTCGGATACCACAAGGTAGTTGTGATATTCGATTATAATACCTGACGCATTGCCTGGGATTAAACTTTAACTACAATATTATGAAAACAGAACTCAGATATGCCGCTCATCCGGCAGATGTTAAGAGTTATGACACAACCAGACTGAGGCAGGAGTTCCTCATTGAAACAGTATTTGTGCCTGATGAAATATCACTGGTCTATTCAATGTACGACAGGTACATGGTTGGAGGGGCCATGCCGGTTGAGCAGGACCTCAAACTGGAGACTGTTGACGATCTTAAGGCAACCTATTTTCTCGAAAGGAGGGAGATGGGAATGATAAATATAGGAGGACCAGCCGAAATTAAAGCTGATGGAATTACATATATGATTGGATTTAAAGAGGCCCTGTATCTGGGAAAAGAGACCAGGGATGTTGCTTTCAGGTCAGTCGATAAGTCTAAACCAGCAAAGCTTTATCTTAATTCAGCGCCTGCCCATCACAAATACCCGTCACGGAAAACTACCCTGAAAGACGCTGAAATAGTTACACTGGGATCCCCCGAAGCTTCGAATCACCGGACAATTAATAAACTGCTTGTTAATAGCGTGTTGCCTACCTGCCAGCTGCAGATGGGGATGACTGAACTGAAGCCCGGCAGCGTATGGAATACTATGCCGGTACATACTCATAACCGCAGGATGGAAGCTTACTTCTATTTTGAGGTACCCGAAAAGCAGGCAATTTGCCATTTTATGGGTGATCCGGATGAAACACGGCATATCTGGATGAAAAATGAACAGGCAGTATTTTCTCCCTCCTGGAGTATACACAGTGCGGCCGGAACATCAAGTTATACTTTTATCTGGGGAATGGCAGGAGAGAACCTCGATTACAGCGATATGGATGTTCGTTTCCCTGATACTCTCAGATAATATTTCTCTGTGGAACACTATGAACTTCTGCGGTACTCCGTGTAAGTTTTTTAGCTGCACGGAGATCCTTAGAAAAGACACTGAAACCCACAGAGATCAAAAAGATATATTATGATAAGTGAATTATTTGATCTTACCGGTAAAGTCGCCCTTGTAACCGGCGGCACTCATGGCATTGGTCTGGCAATAGGACTGATACTTGCAAAAGCCGGGGCAAAAGTATGTGTAAACGACCTGTCGGATGAAAAACTGCAGCTTTGCAGGGACGCTTACGATGGGGAAGGCCTTGATGTATATACTCTTAAATTTGATGTTACAGATGAAAAGGATGTTGATCAAGGCATTACACTGATTGAGAGAAATGTGGGGAATATAGATATTCTTGTAAACAATGCCGGAATCATAAAGAGAATACCAATCCTCGATATGGCCGTTGCCGACTATAAACAGGTAATAGAGGTTGATCTCGTTGCCCCATTGATCATATCCAAGCGGGTAGTACCGAACATGATCACCCGTAGAAGCGGAAAGATTATCAATATGTGTTCAATGATGAGCGTGTACGGACGGAATACTGTTTCTGCATATGCTTCAGCAAAGGGAGGATTGAAGCTCCTTACGCAAAATATGACCTGCGAATGGGCGAAGTATAATATCCAGATCAACGGAATAGGTCCGGGCTATATCGTGACAGCCCAGACAGCACCGATACGTGAAAATGGTCATCCGTTTAACGATCTTGTGATGACACGTACTCCTGCAGGAAGATGGGGAGAACCGGAAGATGTTGCTAATGCCGCACTTTTCCTTGCGTCAAAAGCAAGTGATTTTGTAAACGGACACATCCTTTATGTAGACGGCGGAATTCTTGCCAACTTTGGGTACGTAAAGGGTGAAAACGACATTTAGTTTTTTCCCCCGATCATACTGGTTACCTCAGGATACATCTCCTGTTACCTGGCAACCACTGGTTATTTAATATCTTCAATATCTTCAGTCGTTTGATCATCGCCTGACGGAAGCGGCTTGGAATAAAGATCTTCGACTTTTACTTTTACATCATTTTCATCCGTTGGCGGGACCAATGAAACCTTCTGATCTTCAAGAGCCCGGCCGTTAAAATAAAGTATGCATGCAAAGATGGGCAGAAAAGGGTATATAAGGGCGCTGACCACTGCATTAAGAATAATGTAAATCGGATTTGAAGCCAGTTCAAGCATGGCTGAAGTATCTTCAGGATTGGTAAAAACCTTCATAAAACTTCCTGTAAATGGGAGCAGTACCAATCCCGACATTATTACCGATACAACCAGGAGTATAAGAACAAAAACGGCAGTCCAGCCGATATTCGGCCAGAATCTTCTGTGTGCCAGTGTAAAAATTCTGCCTATGGTATGAGCGATAATGGGTCCCTCGATTATCATCACCGGGAGAATGAACAGGTAGATGGTCATCACATAAAGGGCAGCGAAGAAGATACCTATAATAAGAGCAATAAGACCCAGAAACAAGGCAAACGATCCGAAGAAAGCAAAAAGTATCATTATTATCAGATAGGGAATGAAATATCTGAGTGATTTTACAGCACAGCGAACAATATTATTCTCTTCATCAAGAGGGTTATAAATTACATAATAGTGCAGGATCGTTGAGAAGAACAAGCTTATCACTGAAATTATTATCATTGGCCAGATAAAATCCTTCATTTTTAAGAGAAGTTCCTGTGGATCGGTAAGTGTCTGCAGTTCTGACAGATCTATTTTTGCAGAGAGATATTGGCTTATAAGTGCCATCACGAGTGAAATAATGAACAAGCCTGTAAATTTCTTTTTATAGAAATCCCATAATGAGGTCATTGCACTGTCGATGTTGTGAACCCTATAAAGAGGATGATTGCTGATTTGATCCATGAGTACCATAATTTTAAAATGAATTCAAAAGTAGATATTTAAAATCAATGAAGAGGCGCCCGCCCTCACTTCCCCTTCCTCCATTCCCTCATTATATTTGAAAATGGTATAACGGATTTTTGCTTTCTGGGATTGAAGATGCCCTCATTGACGGCCTTAACATCCTCAATGGTATAGAATGCTTTCGGATTGAAGCATGTTATGACATTCAGGACTTTATCAAGTTCATCCCTGTGTACAATTGAATAAACAAGGTAAATTTTTTCCTTGGAACCGTGGGCTTCGACGGTAGTTGCTCCAAAACCATTTTTGCTCAGGATCTGAACAAGTTCCATACCCCGTTCATTCGTAAAGATCCTGATCATCTGGATACCCATTGCCAGCTTCTCCTCAATTATCATTCCGACAAAGTTGCCTGTTGCAAATCCGGCTGCGTATGCCACGTAATTAATGTAATTATCAAGGTTTTGCATAATTTTACTTATAGCTATGATCCAGATCAGCACCTCAAAGAAACCCAGTACCGGAGCTATATTCTTCTTGCCTTTTGAAACAAAAATGATACGCATTGTGCCTATCGACACATCACATATCCTCGCCAGGAAGATCAAAAGTGGCATAATTGCATAGGTGAACAGCCCGGAGTTGAAAAATGAGATTTCCATATTTGTTTTTTTAAAAAGCAAATATATGAATTGTAATGCTTCCCGGTAAAATGAAAAATGATATAGGAAACCTGTTTTAGCCAGGAAAATCAAAGAAGTCACTTTTTGAGGCAGTTACAAAAAATTTTATATCTTCGTCACCTGAAAAACATCAAAGATTCATTAAAAAAAATAGTAATTAATTTTCATGCTTGTTTACGCTTAGCAATATCATGACTGTTTCATCAGTATATAATCTGTCTTTATCAGTCGAAGGAATCCGCGAAAACCTGCGAAATCAGCAGGAAATATTTTTTGTTTTCCCGCTGATCGCGCAGATCTTTTTAGATTTAATTCAAGGTTTAATTCGTCTTCTCAACCGAAAATAATTAATTATTAATAATCGAAATCAATACAATTATGAAATTAAAAAACTTAACTCTTTTTTTTACTGTTGCAGTACTAATAGCTGCAATGTTTTCAGCCTGCAATCAGACCCCTGCAAAGAAAAATGCAAATCCAGGGGTATCTTACTTCCGGAATCTACAATTCAGCGAAACCCCGTTTGATACGGAAAAGGGTACACATCAGTTAACCGCTGATGAAGCAAAAGACATTAACAGCTACAAATTCAGTTATGATGATTCAGCCCGCCTAGTATCCGTTGAATTTGTGAGAGGTGATGAATTACTTGGTTATTCATCGATGCAGGCCGCTAAAATTACATATGAATACACCGGAGACAAGCAGATCAAACGTTACTTTGATGAAAACAACATGCAGATCGAATCTGGTGGAATTTTTACTTCAGAATATACTCTGGATGTATCAGGTACACGCACAGGACTCAAATTTTTCAACAAGGACGGGCTGCCCGCTGAGAACCGCAATAAAATTCATTCATATGTCTGGAGTCTCCTTGACGACGGTATGGTACGTGAACTCAGGTACAACCTTGCTGGTGAAGAGACTGTGATGAATCCGTTCTGTCCGTTCTATGAGCTTCGATTCGCATATAATGACAAGGGACATGTTGTGAAAATGGCCAACTACATGGGTGATACACTTTATAACTGCACTGCCGAGAATTGTGGCGACATAGGTGTTTCCTATTTTACTTTCGAGCCCAATGAACAAGGCGATGTAGAGAGTTTTTCAGTATATAATGTGACAGGCCAGATGTCAAATCTCTACTGGGGCTGGTCAAAAAGGATAAGTAAATTTGATGAGAACGGGTACACCCTTGAATCCGCTGTTTTCGACCAGGATAATGAATACGTTGGAGGGAAAATGGTTCCTGTGACCCAAACTAAATATGATGAGCACGGAGCTGTTGTTGAAACAGTCAATATGGACAAGGACAGAAATATTATAAATAATCCTGAAAATGGTGTCGCAATTACAGAGTACAGATATGATGAACTGGGAAACCGGACGGAAACACTAAGGTTTGATAAGGAGAAGGTTGCAGTTGCCGAATAACCATTTTAGCATCTTAAACATGAAATACAATCCGCGTCTATTAGTTCTGCTCATATTATTGCTTGCTGTTACAGCTGGCTTGTGGCGGAGGCAAGAGTGAAAAAAAACAGGAACCTGTCCTGCAGGCAGCTGCAGCGCCGGTAATTGATAATGAGACACTCCTGCTTCTGAAGGATCTGGAGGAGAACGGAGATTATGTCAACAGTCAGTTTTTTCCCTCACTCATCAAGGCTTCCGTTGTCTGGGAGGAGATGGAGAAAAATAACCTTGTAATTGATCTCCGGCAACCTGGATTATTTTCACAGGGACATATAAAAGGTGCTGTCAATAAACAGTTTAAGGACCTTCCTGAATATTTTGAAACCGGGATTAAACCCTTTGAATACAACAGGATCATCATCGTATGCGATGATGGTCAGGTTTCAAGTTACACAACCTCACTACTGCGTTTGATGGGTTACGGAAACGTATTTTCCTTAAGATGGGGGATGTCAGGATGGAACAGAGAGTATGCAAGGGAAAGCTGGTTAAAGGGAGTTTCGGGCGAATTCGAATCTGGATTACAGGTCACTTCCAACAATCCGCCCTTAGCGGAAAGAATGCCGGAACTAAGAACAAATCTTACTACCGGGAAGGAAATCGGTGAAGCAAGGTTCAGGAAACTATTTGATGAAGGAACCGGAAATATCCTGATAACGGCCGGAGAGGTTTTCGAAAACCCTGATAAATTCTTCATAATTAACTTCGAAAGGAAGGATAAATACGATGACGGGCATATCCCGGGAGCCGTAAGATTCAAACCTGAATCAACACTTGGATTTACAGATGTTATGGCCACTATACCCATTGACAGGACAATCGTAGTGTATTGCGGAACAGGTCATAATTCAGGGTTCGCTACGGCCTATCTGCGCTTGTTCGGATATGATGCCAGAACTTTGAGATATGGGAACAATGGTTTTATGTATGACAAGATGGTTGCTCAAAAAGCTGCCTTATCCTGGCTGCCGTTCACAGTTTCTGAATCGAATGATTTTCCGGTAGTAAAATAAATATGGATTGATCATAATTCCGGTCCGGATAGTGTATCCGGCCGGAATTCTTTTTTAAGCAACTCCGGATCTGAATCCTCTGAAAGAATGTATATATTCTTTATTCCCATCTGACTGAGAACCATCCAAATCCTGGCAGAAACGGAGTGATCTGAACCAGCAAGTATTACTGGTCCTTTGTTTTTGCGGATCAGATCCAGGTATTTCCTGTCGAGTATCGAATCAGGATCAACTTTCAACGAACTTTTTATGACCAGCGAATTGTCCAGTCCGGATCCCTGAAGATCAATTGTCATTATTTCTCCCTTAAGTCCCTGGATCTGATCCCCTCGTATAATATTGGTCCTGAGAGCTGATGGTTCAGCCAGTTTCCCTGCGTCATATTTAAAATTGCCGTGGCTGAAAGTCCGGACCAGCAACGCACCTGACACCAGGGCAAGGATTGCCAGAACGAGCCAGTATTGTTTCAATAGTTTCATCGATCGCTTTTTATGATTTTATTGTTTATTCGCAACCGCCATCCAGCTTCTTTGCTGAAAATTTTTTGGATTCCATGAACTTAACTTTCAGGCTGTCGGGCAGAGTGTTCAACTCACTAAATAATTTTCCCGCCTTTGACCTGATTTCAAAAAGGGCATTTTCCCTTGCCGAAATCCTTTCTCCGCTGAACCTGGTTTCCATAATGGTATTGATCCATTCTGAGAGGCCTCCTGCCATGACAAAGGATGGTATAACCCAGGCCCCTGGCATAAACCATGGCATAATTGGAATCGAAATCGCTATTAGAATAAAAGATGGTTTTTATATTTTTGTTGCCCAAATAAATTTCCGGATCATTTTTAATAAAGTCGGGATATGGTACATTGGCAGATCCGGGAATGCAAAGCTTTCTGAAGTTCTTCAGACGATCGCAGGTCTATGAGCTGAAAAGTACTGTCTTCCAAAACTATAAGCCGGGCAACCTGATCTACACTTAAAGATACATCCGGTGCCAGAACCTCAGTGAGCAGGTTATCCGGTTTGCTGGTGAATGACCGGTTGGCTGAAAGAGGAAGCAGTGCCAGAATAAGACTTAGAGGTAAAAGCAGGGCGGTAATTTTCTTTCTCATTTTCATATTGTTTTTTAAACTTCACCCGTAATTTCCGGCTTTGCAAACTTTTTTTCAGCAAGTTCCGCAATCCAGAACATAGCAGCAGCTGCGGCTACAAGAAGAAATGTAAACATACCCGACGACATACCCAGAGATTCATTTATTTTTACCGGACCTTTGTAATTGGCGTCAGCCAGGTTCTGGATAAGGGGATAAGTCTCGGCAAAAAGGAATGCACCCGTTAAACCACCGGCAACAAAGATCATGGCATCGATCTTGCCTATCGAAAGGGCGCAGATTCCTGTACCAGGGCAAAATCCGCCCATTATAAAACCTGCACCCATAATTACTCCCCCTGCAATTGATGCAGTCACATAAAACTCGTTAACATAAACCTGGTTCAGGTTCAATAAGCCCAGGTAGCTCATGAATTGTGATCCGATAAGGGCAACAATGGCTGCAGTGAAGAATACTTTAATCACTGTGGTATCGTATCCGTAAAACATACCTGCAAGTTTTCGGCTCGAAGAAAATCCTGCCTGCTCCAGGGCAAACCCGAATCCTGTTCCTATGAGGAAAGCCACAAGCAGATCGAGCCACTCCGGAAATATAAACATTGATGATATTGGTCCCATATTTTATTTTAATTTCTTAGTAATTTTTATCCTTCTTCTGTCTCACGGTCTTCGGTCTTCCGATCTTCTGCCTTCTGTCTTCGGTGCTTCACGTACTCACCCCCGTCCCCTCTCTGCTGGCGCAAAGAGGGGTGCCTATTCTATCAGGTTTTATGACTATATTTTGATTCTTTTTGATTTAATTTGTCCTCTGTCTTCTGTCTTCTGTCTTTTGTCTTTTGCCTTTTGTCTTTTATCTTCCGTCTTCTGTCTTCACTCATCACGAACCCACCCCTTGCCCCTCCCAGGAGGGGATCCAAAACTTTTCTTCGGTCTTCCGTCTTCGGTCTTCCGTCTTCCCGCTATATCCAGTTCTTCCTGAAGAACCATGCAAATGCAAAAGCTGACCCGAAAATGGCGATCATTGTTATAAAACCTGCAAGTGAAAGCACAGCCATTCCCGATAAAGCGGCACCGCTTGTACAGCCTCTTGCCAGCTGGGCTCCGTAGACAAAAAAGATTCCTCCGAGAAATGCAAAGATCAGCCTCCTTATATTTGAGATTTTTGGTGACTTCTCGATAGTGAATTTCAACCTTCCGGATAGCGCTCCGGAAAGAAAACCGCCTGCGACAATCCCGAATATCTCTAAAGCCAGCCAGTTCTTTATCGGCTTCTGGCCGTTTTCAAAATACTTGCTGTAGTATACTGAGTCTTCGGCGTGTTGACGGTCAACAGCCCCAACCACGGAAACCACGCAGTATTTTATCCCGCCGCTTGCACCCAGCCCGCGGCCGGAAATGAACATTGCCATAAGCAGCACAATTCCAAGCATCGTTCCCGCCAGGTAAGGATTCATGTATCTCTTCTTCATCCTTTTTTATATAAGTTAATTAGAGTCGATATGGAACAAAAGTAACAAATAACCGGCAACCAGCAAACCTGCAACCCGCAACCGGGCCGAGCGTTAAGAAATTGCCCAGTGGGCAATTTTAGCGAAGGAGCCAGCCTGCAGGGGAGCAAGCAACCCGCAACAAATAATATACTACCTTCGTCTCATTATAATTACAACCATGTCGAGATTCAAAATAACAATCGAATATGATGGAACCCGTTATTCGGGCTGGCAGATGCAAAAAGGCGGAAAGTCAATTCAGGGTGAAATACTGGATGCCTGCAAAGATCTTTTTGAGGTTGACAACCTGGAAGTTTACGGAGCCGGGAGGACCGATGGCGGAGTTCACGCAACAGGCCAGGTCGCTCATATTGATGCAAATACCGACCTTCCCCTGCTGCGGATCCGCTACGGGATCAACGACAGGCTTCCACCTGATATCTGCATAATTAATGTCGAAAATGCTCAGCCCGATTTCCATGCCCGGCATGACGCTGTTGCAAGAAGTTATATATATCAGATAAGCAGGCGAAGGACAGCTTTCGGGAAAAAATATGTCTGGTGGATTAAGGATCAGCTCGACCTGCAGAAGATGAATATGGCAGCAAAACACCTTATCGGTTTGAAAGATTTCAAATCATTCACCGACGAAAACCAGGAGCAATCCTCAACAAAAGTTGAAATAAAACATGCAGAGGTGACTGAATTTGGCGATTTGCTGGTTTTTCATATCGTCGGCTCTCATTTCCTGTGGAAGCAGGTGAGGCGAATGACCGGTGTCGTGGTTGAAGCTGGCAGGGGGAAGCTGCATCCTGATGATGTGTTGTCATTTTTTAAGCAGAAATCGGATATACCGGCGAAACTTACTTCACCTCCGAGTGGCCTGTTTCTTGAGAAGGTATATTATAATAAAGCCGATATAGTTTATACAACAAGACCGGTAATTAATATTTGAACTCAGGTTTCCTGAAGTCCTGTAATACAATATTTTCCTTAATCTGACAGATTATTCAAATCTTTATTGATCTGCATTATTCAGGGCTACTCTTTCTGGATTCCGGTCGTTTGATTATTAGAATACCCTTTTTTCCGACCTCACCGAAAACTTTTTTGACTTTTATAGAACAAATGTTTACCTTTTAGGGTTGAACTTAAAACTATAAACCCACGAATATGAAACGTCGCGATTTCTTAAAAACATCAGCGCTTGCAGCCCCGATGATCAGTTTGTTTCCGGCTGATCTTTCCGCAATTGCGCGTAAGTCAACACCGGGTAAGATTGAAAAAAGAGCTCTTGGTAAAACAGGGGAGATGCTTTCGGTTATAGGTTTTGGCGGGATTATTGTAAAAGATGCAACTTCGACGGAAGCATCAGAACGTGTTAAGCTTGCCATAGATTCCGGAGTCAACTATTTTGACGTTGCCCCGTCATATGGAAATGCTGAAGTGATGCTGGGTCCTGCTCTCGAGCCATACCGCAAAAATGTGTTTTTAGCATGTAAAACCGGAAAAAGGAAAAGAGATGAATCAAGGGCCGAGCTGGAACAATCTTTAAAAAACCTGAGGACAGACCATTTTGACCTCTATCAGCATCATGCAGTTACAAGTCTTGAAGATGTAAAGACCATACTCGGACCGGGAGGAGCGATGGAAACTTTTCTGGAAGCAAGAAAAGAGGGCAAGATCCGCTTCCTCGGATTCTCAGCACACTCCGTCGAAGCAGCAATGGCCCTGATGGATGGCTTTAATTTTGACACGATTTTGTTCCCGTTTAACTTCACCACATGGTACACCGGAAATTTCGGACCTCAGGTTCTTGCTCATGCACATGAAAAAAAGATGGGCATTCTGGCCCTGAAAGCAATGGCTAAAGGTCCATGGCAGGAAGACGCTGACAGATCAAAATATCCGAAATGCTGGTATGAACCACTTACTTCGAGGGAAGACATCAGAATGGGACTGCGGTTTACACTTTCGCATCCCGTAACTGCCGCTGTTACTCCCGGAGAGGATGAGCTGTTTAAAATTGCGATGGCCGTAAGGGGCGATCTGAAACCTCTTAAAAAATCTGAAGTTGTGGCTATTAAAGAAAAAGCAATGGCCGGAGTTCCACTGTTTAAATACGAAGGCTGATGCCCCTGTCGCTATTACAACTGACCATAACGCGGCCTAATTGGAGCCTGCCAGATATTTGAGCCTCAGATCCAGCACTCTGTCGTACACAAAGTAGCAGGCTTCATCGCAGGCCTCCTTTGAATATTTAACCCTGGGAATTGCAGAGTCGACAGCTATATACGTGATCCCGCCCAGATGGTAGGTTGCCACAGCCGTATATTTTTTATTAAGCCCCGCGGAAAATGTATATTTGTCCAGGGTTGTCTCTAAGGTATGGTAAATTACACCATCCTCGAATTCACCCTCATAAACATCGATCTTTACAGAAGTTTCAGTCTCTTTCAGCATTAATTCAATAAATGCTTTCTGGGGTTCGGTGCTTTCACATTCGGAGCATTTAACAAACCATCCCTTGTCTTCAAAAAGACCCTGTTTCTCGCATGAAAAACAGATCGTTATTGTTAAAAAAAAGATAATCTGTAACAGTTTTTTCATAAATATCAGTACCATTTAATCACTTTCCGCGGAGCCCTTACCTTGCTCAGGTAGAAATTATAGGATAATCCTGTTCTGAGCCATATCGGTCCTGCTTTGAAGAATACGGATTTCATGTATTCAATTCCGGCAAAAGCCTGAATATGGTTTATCTGAAGTTTAATGCCTGCTGAAGGCACGATCCTGAACTTGTTTTCCGGGGTCATGAGCGTCCCCTTTAACTTGTTCCCGAAGGTATAAGCACCCGTCAGCGATGATGTTAAGTACAGTTTGTTTCCCCCGAGGTTTTCCTTCAGGGTGAAATCCTTAAAAATACCGCCATAGACTATCGAACTTTTATCAAGGTATTGATAATAAACATCTTCTCCTGCCTTCATCAATACCCTTGTGTACCAGATCTTGGAGTCAAACCCTGCTGTAAAACCGGCATTTAACAATGGTTCTTTACCCGAAAAGCTTATTCCTGTGTAAAAATCATGGTTGTTCAGCTTTATCGAAACCCCTGTTACCAGCTCGTCAAACCTTCTTTTTGGCTTGCCCGGAATGTTTTTCTTTTCCAGCAGCTGAAACAATTCCTTCCTTCCGAAGGCAGAAGCAACATAATAGGGGTTTATGCCTTCATTGTCGGATGAAAACCATTTATCACCCTTGCTGAGCAATAATTCAACTGCCGGCTTGTTGTTTGAACCTATTGCCAGGTTGAGAGCATTATAATTATGGTAGTTCTTTTCATAAAGATCAACTCCTTCCTGCAACAGAAAGTTCATCAGCAGAGTATCACCGTTCTGGGAAGCCACAAGAAAAGGTGTAAATCCATCATTGTCACGCGACTCCATGTTTGCACCATTCTGTACCAGCAGATCAGCAATATCCGCATACCCGGCCCATATTGCAGCCATAAGTGGAGTAGTGCCGTCAATGGCTTTTTCATCAACGTCAGCTTCGTAATATAAAAGAAGATCTGTGATGTAAAAGTTGCCGCGGATTGAAGTATAATGCAAAGGGGAAGCTCCGTACCTGTCAGTCAGATCAATATCTGCTCCTGCCCTTATTAACATTTCCGTTATTTCCAGATTATCATTCTTAACAGAAAGAATAACCGGCGTTTCCCCGGCGGCAGTCTTCCCGTTAAGCTCAGGTTTATGGGAAAGCAGTGTAAAGACCGAGGTGGGATGGTTAGCGGCAATAGCAAAGATTAAAGGGGTTGCACCTTCAGAAGTTTCGGCATTGATGTCGGCGCCTTTGGCCAGGAGTCTTTCAATTTCAGTATCATAACCGTTTGATGAAGCGATCATGAGATTATAATCAAGGTAGTCGCTATAGTATGACGGGAGATATTCTGATGTATCGATAACCTGAAAAACTTCAAACACCTCACTCTGAGCAGTTGTTTGTACAAACGGACAGGAGATACCAAACGCGAGTAAAAACCTGATTAAGAAAGTTTTTGTTGACATCATATCCACAAAGGTAATTTTTTGATCATTTCGGGACTATCATTTAAATTAAAAAAATATATTTGTTAAAACTAATGTTGAAAATTTTACGTTGAATATTTGACTCAACTTAATGATACTGAAATAAAAACTTTTATTTTTGTCTGATTGAAAACTGAAATTACTGATGGATAAGAAGATATTGATAATTGCTATCCTCTCATTACTAATAAGTTATTACCCGGTAGCAGTTGAAAAGCCTGGTGAAATAACCGGAAAGCTTGCAGCAGGCAACATCCGTTTAACTAATTCATACTCTTCGGGAACCGGCTTCGACGAGGTTGAAAACACAATTAATGCCTTCATGAAGAAGTGGACAATTGAAGGCGCTTCGGTTGCTGTGGCGAGAGATGGCAGGCTTGTTTTTGCAAAAGGATTTGGTTTTGCAGATTCTTCAGCCGGGATTATTACACAGCCATACAGTAAATTCAGGATTGCCAGTATTTCGAAGCTTGTAACAGCCGTAGCAATAATGAAACTTCAGGAAGATGGTAAATTGTCGGTTAACGACAAAGTGTTTGGTCCTGATGGAATACTTGATGACTCCTGTTACTACCCTAAAGACAGGAGGGCTTTAAGCATTTCGGTAGCTCACCTGTTAAGTCATGAAGGCGGCTGGACACAAAGATGGGGGGATCAGATGTTCATGCCACTTGTGATCGCTAATCAGATGAAGGTGAGCATGCCTGTCGATACAAAAACTATTGTAAGGTTTGCTCTTTCTAAAAAGCTTCATTTTACCCCGGGGACAGGCCGTTCATACTCAAATCTCGGTTACAGCATACTTGGACTGGTTATTGAAAAGATCTCGGGTATGCCCTATGAGGAATACTGCAGGACCCAAATTCTGGAACCTCTGGGCATCTATGACATGATGCTGGCTAAAAACCTGCCTTCTGAAAAAGCTCCCTTTGAAGTTACATATTATGAACCCGCCGGATGGCCGCTTAAACCTTCAATTTACGGCACTGGTGAACTGGTCCCGGTAAGGTATGGTGGTAATGATATTGAGGCCCTTGGCGGCGCAGGCTCCTGGCTTGCAACTGCTCCGGACCTTATGCGGCTGCTCCTTGCCGTTGACGGTTTCAGCACCCGCAATGATTTTCTAAGCGGGGAAAGTATCCGGTTCATGACGGATATGAATAATAATTTTGCTCCTGTCGGATGGAAAAGCACAGTTGTTAATGGCACATGGACCCGTACCGGTTCATTCGCAGGGACCGCAGGAATGATGAAGCGGCAGCCTGACGGCATTTCATGGGTCGTTCTGCTTAATTCAAGCGCATGGAACGGCCCTGAAATCCATCCCTATATCGACAGGATGATGACAAGGTTTATTTCAGATGTCAGCGAATGGCCGGAATCTGACCTGTTTGATTATTCATTGCCCCTGCCAATAAAAGTGGGAATATCCGGGATTAACTGAATAAGCCATGTGCTTCACTGTTAATGTCAACCTTATTAAGGATGAACTTGAAAACAGGTATGGAGCCGAATTCCCGGACTATGACAAATACCAGCCAAGCTACTATTATCATGCCTTTGCCCTTCCTGAAATTCCCGCAATATGTTCAGGCTCTCCTGAAAAGATAAGGCTTGTCAGATGGGGATTGATTCCTTCCTGGGTCAGAAATCTGGAAGCAGCCAATGAAATAAGATATAAAACTTTCAATGCAAGAGCTGAAAGTGTCGATTCAAAACCTTCTTTCTCAAAAGCTTTCAAAACCAAAAGATGCATTATTCCCGTAGCAGGATTCTTTGAATGGCAGCATGCAGGGGAAAAAAAGATTCCATGGTACATCTATCTTGCTGATAATGATATTATGTCACTTGCGGGCATTTATGACAACTGGGTTGAAACCACCACCGGGGAGATGCTTACCACTTTTTCGGTCATAACTACCGATGCCAACGATCTGATGGCTGAAATCCATAACTCAAAGAAAAGAATGCCCGTTATTCTTGACCGAAAATCCGAAAAAGACTGGATCAGTCTTTCAACGTCGGATGAAGACGCGCTTTCATTGCTTAAACCATGCCCTCCTGAAATACTTAAAGCTCATACGATAAGTAACCTGATCAATAACAAATCTGCAGACAGGAATACACCTGATCTGATTAGACCTTATAAAAGGGAAACGCCGGGCGACTCACTTTTTTAAAGCATGTACCCCCATAGCCGTCAACCTAAGGAATGGGATAGCTTATGAATCAAACTGTATTGAACTGAGTTGCAATAATTTACATTTCCCCTCCTTCAAAAGGAGGGGAAACTTATTTAATTGTGTTTCAGCTAATTAAATAATTGCCGGAGTAAAACTGATTCTTAGGATCGGCTATGCCCTTAGCGTTCTACTATATAACTCTTTTTGTATCGGCATGATTTTCAGAGAGTTATTTATTTTGAAGTTCCTACAATTTTCGTAGGAGGGAGACTTTGCGGTTAAAAAGGACTTTTTCAACAACCCCAAACTTATTTAATTGTATTTCTGCCAAATATAATTCTCAGTCTAAAACTGATCCTTAAGATGATGGCTATGGGAGCAGGGGGGGTGAGTTTACTGTGCAACAAAGATGTAGGTCAGAGTTCCTTTCTGGATCTTTGGACCGTTGAGGTTGGCATTGAACCGTGACCTGAGCGCTGTACCAACCGCTGTTTCAATAAGACACTCGTCTCTTGTTGTACTTTCACCAACAATAACACCTGCATTTTTTACTGCTCCTTTTTCGTCTACTTCGATCAGGAGAACTATTTTTCCGGAGCCCTGGCATTTATAGATAGGGATGGGAAGATAAGTATGTGTACGTCCGGCAAGGTCATAGTATATCCGTGTCGGTCCTTTATAGTTGGCTGCCATCTCCTGAGATTCCTTTGGCTTGTCTTCTTCATCATTCTTTTTTGTCTTCTCTTCAACGGCAAGCGGATCTTCCTGCTCCATCTCGTTTCGGGCTTTCTGTTCATCAATATAGTTGTCCTCACTAAGCTTGCCGCTCCTGATCAGCTCCTCCTTTACCTTGTCAATATAGTCGGCGGGATCAATCTTCTCCTCACTCTTGTTTGCAAGGTTTCTTGCTATGTTAAGCATTTCAATATCATCCTTGAGAATATTTTCAACTGAAGTTGGTGGCAGCTCAATTATTTTATTTTCCTCAACCGGTTCCTCTACAGCTAAAAACTCAATCTCGAATTCCTGCTTATGCTCTTTTTTTAGTGATTGCAACTGGAAGGACATGAAGATTATGCCTGCCAGCAGATGTACAATGACAGTACCGAGAATCCCGACTATTTTGCCTTCATGTTTCCTCACGGCTTTTTCTTCTTCCTTTGTTTTGGCCTCGCTTTTGCTTTTGGCGGTTTATCGAAACGCTGATTCTTGAATAATCCGTTCTTTACACCGTTAATAAACTTTGCCCAGGCAAATGGATTGAGCAGATTATTGGCAGGTGACTGGTTTCTTGTCGCCATGTTGTTAAAATTCTGCTGCATGGCATACCTGTAGCCTGCCTCAGGTGTAATCGTGACCCCTATCGTATTCGAAACTGCCGACTCAATGTTTGCAAGATTCTCATTCATATTCTCAATCTCGGGCGACAGTGGTGCAGGAGTAGTCATTGCCTTTATAAATTCATTGTAGTTCTTCCAGGGTAAAACAACAACATTCTCAATTGGAATTGTGTCGGTACTCATAACAATATCCTTGTTTAATATCCTGTCGTCGTAAAACTGAGGAACAATAACAAACTTCTTTTTAAAACCAAGAGCTTTGAATAATATTGTGTCGCCTGGTGTACTTGTGATGGAATAAATGCCTGTTTTTTCGCTGAGAGTGCCTCTTCTAAGCTTCATTGAGACAACGCCAACGCCTGGCAGAGCCTGGTTATTTTCATCTGTTATCAACCCGGTCACCTGAAAAAACCTCTCCCGTTCTTGACCTGTTATGACCAGAAGAGGCAGAAATAAGAAGCATATTATATAGAAAATCCTGGTCAAATCAATATAAAGTATAGTACAATACCCGTCTCCCGCTAAAGAATTTGCAAATTAAGCATTATTGAATGGAACCTTAAAACTTTTAACTTAATTTTAAGCATATTTCAGATTCTTAGCGGAATTGGTATTTTTGTAGTCTCCTGTTTTTAGAAGAATCCGTAATCATAACGGTTATGCAAAAACTACTTTTATTAGGTGATGAAGCAATTGCACAGGGTGCACTGGATGCTGGTCTGAGCGGAATGTATGCCTATCCGGGCACTCCTTCGACTGAAATTATGGAATATATTCAATCTTCGGCCCAGGCGGCCGACAGGAACATTCACAGGAATTGGTCATCAAATGAGAAAACCGCAATGGAAGCTGCACTTGGCATGTCATATGCCGGCAAACGGGCTATGGTTGCCATGAAGCACGTGGGGCTTAATGTTGCAGCCGACAGCTTTATTAATTCAGCGGTGACAGGGGTTAATGGGGGCGTTGTTGTTGTGTCGGCCGATGATCCTTCAATGCACTCCTCCCAAAATGAACAGGACTCACGGTTTTATGGTAAGTTTTCCTTCGTTCCTGTCTATGAGCCTTCTAATCAGCAGGAAGCTTATGATATGATTTTTGATGCATTCGACATCTCAGAGAAATACCGGATACCTGTCCTTTTCCGGATCACCACCCGCCTTGCCCATTCCAGGGCGCCTGTCCGGCGGAAACCATCTGTTCCCGAAAAGAAGATCCATCTTCCCGACGATCCACGCCAATTTGTTCTTCTTCCGGCAATAGCGAGAAAAAAATACAAAGCTCTCCTGTCAACATATGAATCTTTGAAATATGATATCCGGATTTCAAAATTCAATACATTCAGGGACGGAAAAAACCGTAAACTCGGAGTCATTACATGCGGGATAGCCTATAATTATCTCATGGAGAATTTTCCCGGCAGGGATCCCGGATTTCCTGTTCTTAAGCTTACAGCATATCCCTTTCCAAAGGATATCATAAATGACATAACAGGAAGATGTGAGGAGGTGCTGGTGCTTGAAGAGGGTTACCCCTTAGTTGAGGAGGCGCTCCGCGGAATACTCGATAACAGCCTGAAGATCCTCGGCAGACTTGATGGAGCAATTCCCAGGGATGGAGAACTGAATCCTTCAATTGTAGCTAAGGCTGTCGGATTGAATGTCCCCCCGGTTGCGAAGGTACCTGAAATAGTAAAGATGAGACCTCCTTCGTTTTGTAAAGGTTGCGGTCATTCCGATACCTTCTATGCAATTATTGAGGCACTTAAGCCGTTCGGCAGCGAGGGCGTATTCTCAGATATTGGCTGTTATACGCTGGCTGCGCTGCCACCATACAATATTATTAATTCCTGCGTCGATATGGGAGCTTCAGTCACGATGGCAATAGGCGCCGCAGATGCAGGTTTATTTCCTTCAGTTGCCGTAATAGGCGATTCAACGTTCACCCATTCCGGAATGACCGGCCTGCTTGATGCAGTGGTCAAGGAATCTCCCGTGACAATCATAATTTCCGATAATTCAACAACAGGAATGACTGGCGGCCAGAAATCGCAGGGTACCGGCCGCCTTGAAAAGATCTGCGAAGGCATTGGTGTTGCGCCGGAACATATCCGGACAATAATTCCCCTGCGTAAGAATCATGAGGAAAATATACTTGTGATGCAGGAAGAATTCAATTATAAAGGTGTTTCTGTAATTATCTCAACCCGTGAATGCATTCAGACAGCTGCAAAAAGAAAAAAGACAGAAGCAGATCAGAAGTAAAACATACCAAAATGAAAGACGATATAATTCTGGCAGGGGTAGGAGGACAGGGAATCCTGTCAATAGCTGCAATAATCGGACTGGCTGCAACGGACAGAAATCTTTATCTGAAACAGGCGGAGGTGCATGGAATGAGCCAGAGAGGAGGAGATGTGCAATCGCACCTGAGGCTTTCGGATAGTGAGATCGCCTCCGACCTTATACCCTACGCGAAAGCCGACCTGATTTTATCGGTTGAACCGATGGAATCCCTCAGGTACCTGCCCTGGCTTTCCCCCAACGGCTGGCTCGTTACAAACTCTGAACCTTTTATGAACATTCCTGACTATCCCCCGGTTGAAGATATTATTAAGGAGATAAAAAAAATCAGGAATCACAAAATAATAAATGCCGACGCGATCGCAAAGGAATCAGGTTCTTCACGTTCAGGTAATATGGTGATACTCGGAGCAGCATCACATTTTATCGATATGCCCTTCAGCAGCCTGGAAAGTGCTGTAAGAAAGTTTTTTGCACGTAAGGGAGAAGAAATTGTGGAGATGAACCTTAAAGCCCTGAAAGCCGGCAGGGAAGCATAGAAAGCTAATTTGCAGATCGGGCAGGGGAAACCTAAAATTTAAACATCGCATTAAGGTAAACAGCTTTGGATGCAAAATTTTCGCGCGCAAACGGGTAAATTCCCTGGTAATCAATTGCAAATTTCACATTCTCTACCGGTGCATATTGAAATCCGGCGACGAAAAAGTCACCATCATTTTCCCGGTTCCATGGGGATATTTCATGTGGTGCGATAACAGATACCGAATAGTCAATCCGGGTGAATATTTCAGTTTTTTCAGTGAGGCTTACCGAGCCTGTTCCCGATATGCCCCAGGCATGATGCCCTTTTACAGGATCAAGGTTTGATTTGTATGTTACCTCACCCCCGATGGTAACCCTTTCGTTTTTGAAGCCTATGAAACCCACGAACATAGGCTGCCACAAGCCTCTGGTTTTTAGAATATCACCATATAATTTTATAGCAAAATGGTTTCCCGGTGTAATGGTGAAGCCAACCGATGTTCTTATGCCATTATCAAGTTGGATATTTGAGTACCCCTCTCCGTTCATTATTGTAATGTCGCCCTTTATTAAATCACTAAAAACATAATCAACAGCAACACCCAGATCGGCAACATATCCATATCCGTTACGAGACTGGTAAGTATTTGCGATATACCTCTTTCCCCAGAATTTTTGCTGAAAATCAAAAAGCCTTGTGCCGGTGATCCCGAAAGCTATTTTAAGCTTCTCCTTTGACCATGTAATTGAGGCTTCCCTGAAAAAAGCATACCTTCTGGGTTCCGATCCGCCCGGAAGTTCGTCAGGTACACCTACGTTAAGGATTATTGTACCTGAGAAATTGTTATCGGGAAGGAATTTATAGCCCAGATATGCCCTGGTCAGTCCGAAACCTGTTGTCTTTGATGTATCGTTCAGGTTTAAGTGAAAATCTGTAAAGATTTCAGCTAAAGGAGCTCCTGTTGTTTTAATTGTCTGGGTATAAAGGATCTGACTCGCAAAAAGCAGGGATACCAAAACTATAATGATCTTTTTCATTCTTATTTACCGGAACAGGCTAAATTCTACTGACCGTCAAAAGTAGGATTTATAAATTAAAATTAATTTGTGTTAATATATTTTATGATCGTGATTATTAATATAAAGGTCAATTACTTTAACTGTTATTGAATTATTTTCATTTTATTTGATTTCATTATTAAAACTAATCCCAACTATATGAAACAACTTCTGGTATTTATCTCATTCTTTCTTTTCTATCTGACCTCCAGCGGCCAAAAAGCCGATTTCAAGGCTGCTGAGAAATTCAGGGGAGACAATCTCACATCAAGATACGGTGATCTCTCTGTAAATCCGACCTGGATAGAGGAATCGGATTATTTTCTGGTATTCATTTAAAAACTCGTCAGGCAAAAATTTCTATTATGTAAATGCTGCGGCAAAGACAAAACAACTTCTCTTTGACAGCAGGTTTCTGGCTGCGGAACTGCGGAAACTTACCCATCACCCTTATAATGAGCTTGACCTGCCGGTTAAGGAGCTTAAATTTGAAAAAAAGAGCATAACAAGGTTCACTTTCCAGGTTGATTCGATAAAATATCTTTATGACATTACAACACAGAAGCTTGAGATCAGGGACACCATCGGAAAGGAGAAGAAGCCATCGTGGGTCTCATATTCACCTGACAGCACCTGGATTGCATACGCCAGGAACCATAATCTATACCTGATGAAGGCAAAAGATAAGGATAGTATTGAAATTCAGCTTACCAGCGATGGTGAAAGGTATTATAGCTTTGCAGGTAATTCTGAGGATACTACCAGAAATAAGAAGTTAAGGGCAAATGTAAGGTGGTTTAAAAACGAAAAGAAATTGTGTGTTATCAGGCAGGATGAAAGGAAGGTAAAGGATCTTTTTGTGATAGATGTTCTGGCAAATCCGAGGCCGAAGCTTGAAACATACAGATACTCAATGCCTGGAGAAGAATTTGTACCGCAGGAAGAACTTATTATTTTCGATGTTGCTACAAGGAACAGGGTGAATGTTGACCTGAAAAAATGGAAGGATCAGACCATCAGCGTTCAGTGGACTTCGCAGGAGGAGGCTGATAAGCTGATACTTGTCAGGAAGGACAGGCCATTGAAGAACCTTGATGTTTGCCTTGTAAATGCAGATACTGGCGCTGTTTCAACACTATTCAGCGAAGAGACCTGGCCTTATTTCAATGATGAGTATTCCAGGCTTTCTGTTCTTAACGAAGGGAAAGACCTGATATGGTGGTCGGAGAGGACAGGCTGGGGTCAGCTTTACCTGTATGATGGAGACGGCAAACTGAAAAGGCAGATATCCGACGGATATTTTGTTACGGGGAGGATTGACCGCATTGACACTCTCGGCAGAGTTCTCTATTTTGAAGCATTTGGAAAGGAAGCGGGAGTCCATCCTTATTACAGTATGAAATATAAAGCATCGCTCGACAAGGGGGGTATGACGTTGATTACGAAGGAACCTGCAAACCACTCATTCTCAATGTCAAAATCAAACAAGTATTTTGTAGATACATTTTCAAGGGTGGATAAGGTGCCGGAGGCTGTTCTGCGGGATAACAATGGTAATGTTCTGCTCAGACTTGAAAAAGCTGATATTTCACAGCTGCTCCTCATGGGATGGAAGATGCCTGAACCCATAACGGTTAAGGCTAAAGACGGTGTGACTGATCTTTATGGTGTTATGTATAAGCCATTTAACTTCGATTCCACGAGAAAATATCCGGTTATTTCGTACGTCTACCCGGGACCTCAGACTGAATCGGTCCCATATCAGTTTACAGTAACAGGTGGCAAAAATATTGCCCTTGCACAGCTTGGATTTATTGTTGTGAATTTCGGGCACAGAGGAGGCAGCCCGGTGCGGAATAACTACTACCACACCTTTGGCTATAACGATTTAAGGGATTATGCGCTGGCCGATGATAAATATGGTATTGAACAGCTGGCAGAAAAATACAAATATATCGATGCGGAAAGGGTAGGTATATACGGCCATTCAGGCGGTGGCTTCATGTCGACTGCTGCAATTCTTTCCTACCCCGACTTTTATGATGTTGCTGTTTCATCATCCGGGAACCATGATAATAATATCTATAACCAGTGGTGGGGTGAAACCCATAATGGTGTAAAGGAAGATGACAAAAAAGTTAAGACAAAAGTTGTGGTTAAGGACACTCTCGATAAAAAGAAGGACGCCGAAAAAACTTTCAAGGCGGAAGTTGAAAAAAACCAGGATCTTGCGAAGAACCTGAAAGGACATCTTCTGCTCGTTCACGGGGATATTGACAATAACGTTCATCCCGGAAACACCCTTAGGGTAGTCGATGCATTGATAAAGGCAAACAAGCGTTTCGATTTTATGATGCTTCCGGGACAGAGGCACGGGTATGGCGATGCCACTGCATACTTTGACAGGATGATGTGGTATTACTTTGCGGAACACTTACTCGATGATTACCGCACCAACACAGGGCTGCTTGATTTTTAGGATATGTTATAAAACATAAGGAAAACATAAGAGGCTGTTTCCCTGGCGAAACAGCCTCTTTTCGTGAAATGCAGCGATGTGATTCCGTCCCGGCGGATTACTCACCCTTTCCCTGCTCCTTTTGCGGGGTAAGGAAGAGAATTTCATTGGCTATGATTTCAGTGACGTATTTCGTCACACCATTCTTGTCGTTATAGGTCCTGTATACAATCCTCCCTTCGACCGCCACCTGGCTTCCCTTCTTCAGGAATCTGGAGGATGTGTCGGCAAGTCCGTTCCATGCCACAATGTTATGCCATGTCGTTTCCTTCACTTTCTGGCCTTCACCATTCTTGTAATCATCATTAGTGGCAAGGGTGAAATGGGTGACTTTCTTTCCACCGTCGAGACTTTTTGCTTCCGGGTCCTGACCGAGGTTGCCGATCAGATTGACCCTGTTTCTTAATGAGTTCATTTTTCCGGGTTTTAATTTGACATAAAATTTAATTACCTGACAAACTTACACCCCTGATCCGGGTTGTTCCGGTCAACAAATATTTATATTCGATTCTAAATCAATTAGAGTCGTTTGTAACCGTTTAGTTTTTATATAATCGAAAACATTATTTTCAAGATCCAAGTGAGGAGGCTATATTTTAGAGGATATTGACCGTGCCATTGAAGAATACTAATACAGAATCTCTGAATAGGGATTCTTTATGTTTTTAATATTTACACTCTAATTGCCTGATTATCTGAATCAGGTATCAGAGATATTTCCTATTTTGGACAGCACTGGAAGTGGAAATTAATCAGTAAAATGAGTTTAGGTCTATTCCGAACAGAAACTGAAATTCAAAATTTCTTTCTTCAGGTTTATAGATTGTTCTCATGCCAACATCGAAGGGTGCAATAAAATTGAATAAGCTCAAATCAAATCTGAGGGCAATACCCGTTGATGAATATTTCTCATAAGGCTGCTGATCAAAGCCTTTTGCATAATCGTAGAAAACCGTTGATTTAATCCTTTTGATATAAAGAAAATGTCCTAGTTGCCAGTCGGGATAACTGATCGGGAAACTGTAACCGGAATGTAATGAGGCAATTTCATTCTGAGTGATACCTGTGTAACCTATCGGGAAAACTAAATAATCGGGGAAATGATAATAAAGCTCAACCTTTTTCTGATAACCTGCATAAAGCTCAAGACTATGATGCTTAAGAAATCCGGGGAAAATAAATTTTAGATCTCCGGCAAAAACATAGTTAGTAATGTTCCTGTAAGGTGTTAGGACGTAATTCAGGTTGATCTCCTGCCCCCATCGGGGGAAGAGATCACGATATGATGTTTTCATCTGATTTGATATCAACAATTTACCGTCTATTGTAAATATATTGTCGGGGTCATAACCTTCTGATACCAGGTCGTCCATTTCCATCTTTTTAAAGGTCATCCCCAGAGAGGGCTGAAAACTCCTGATCCAGTATTTGTGTGACCATTTCAGCGGAAGACGTATTGCGGGGGAGATATTGAATTCATTCCATGAAGCAATAACAGTATCACCCTCGCTTTTTATAAACATACCTTTCCTTTTTCCATAGTCAGTGCTGAGGTCAATGGCAGGATAAAATCCTTCATAGCTGTATTGAAGATAAAACTTGCCAGTTTTCATGTTTCTGTCGTAAGCATATCCTAAGGTTGTTAAGCTTGTCCCCAACAGATTCTGCGATAGAAATGTTACTCCGGGTAATGCTGAAATATTCTCCAGTCCCCCACCGGTACCCAGCTATGAAAATTAAAAAGGTTAAGCCCCTTATGATATGATTTAACCGGATATTGTATCAATGGAACAGAATCGTGGTTAAAGATAAAGTTCTCCTGCAAAGTCAGCTTTTCTGCAAGTTGGAATGCGCTTTGGACCGGAGGTGAGATTCTTTTCCAGGTATCTGGTTTAAGCCCAACTGCTTTCAGATCATAGCCATCAGCAGTATAATCTGAATAAATAAGATGCGGATTCTTGCTATAAACAGATGCATCTGTCGCACCAAATCTTGCTGATGTGATCTGGAAGATCCCTGAGCTGGTTGTATCGATTGCATAAAAGTTTTCAATTTTACTGTAAGAGGCTGAATAGATGACATATTTACCGAAAAATGATGGCCTTTTCAGTTCAAGGTTTGTAAATGGAAGAAGTAATTTCAAATCACCGCTCTCAGGGTTAACAATTGCAATGCTGTTACCCTCATCTCCGAATACCACTGTCACAATATTACGTCCATCATCTGACCATCTGGGATGAAAAAAAAGCAGGTTGTCAGGCGTTCCGATTCTTTTTACTATTGAACCATCTTTCGAATTAAGGATCATAAGATAGTATTTGTTGTAATTTGTAACCTCAACAGTAGCAATAAACTTTCCATTTTCTGAAATAGCAGGAGAAAAGTATCGTGTACGGTGAGTCAACTGACTCTCTTTTCCTGTATTGAAATTGTAAGTTTTTATAACCCGGTAGTCCCGAAGTGTCCACCTGGGATCGTTTATCATCTCAGACCAGTAAAGGATACTATCGCTTACAGAGAATGATTCAGGGGCAAACTTTACTCCTGCTCTAAAGAGGGTAGTCTCGTTTTTATTCCTGTCTATCAATACAACCTTTGTAAGATCATCCATTGATGACCTGGATGCTATAATTAGTGAGTCCCTGAATATAACTGGTATATTATAGCATGTGTAAGAGGATTTATTTGTATCACTGATGTTTTCAGGTTCACTTATAATATTGCTGGCATCTGATTCTGACCATATTTTATGAATTTCGGAAGTTATCGATTTATAAAGGTCATATTTATTGAGACCAATTTGTTCTTTCAAAGAATGAGAAAACGGAACAAGGTTATAAACCTTACTCCCTGTCTCTTTTATTACTTCACTCCAGATATCCGCCCCATAGTGTTCCCTTGCAAGTCCTACGATCTGATATCCAACCTCATATGGACCCGGTGTCATATCCTTGTATGATTTGTTGAATGCCTTTTCATAAGAATATATTCCTTTATCAAGCAACTGCGCCCGAAAGCGCATTTCAAAAGATGGTACTCTGCCTCTTCCCGACTGGCAAAATGCGGTTTCAGCCACTGTGGCATCACCTTCCATGAACCAAAGAGGGAGAAAAAGTCCTACCATTGCAAAAGTACCCTGTTCTCCTAACAGATATGAAAGAACTTTTGTGAATCCCTGGTTTAGAGCAGCATACTGATTTGCATGTCTGTACTCATGAATGATCAGCTGGTCCATCCAATCCTGTGCATAGGTATCCTGCGGCGGAGCTGTGAAAAATTCCATCCTGAATGGAGCATAAGGGGTTTCAGAACTTGGGATTGTGGTCCTGTCATGGATGATTACAGGTGTCATTTTAACATGGGAATCGAGGGTATTACCGGCCTTTCTTTGAAAATACTCAAGACTATTTGCTGTATGAATGGCCTGCTGCTTAAATGTGGTCGGGTAAATTAATCTGAAATGAGGTGTCTTTATCTGTTCCCATTCCATAGAACCGGGATCGCTACCCGTTACATAATACTGACAAAGCACTGAATTTGAAAACACACACACAATAATAAGCATTAGATTTCTTTTCATCTTTAGATGAATATTATGTTAAAAATTTGCTGATATTTAGATTTTTGATCTTCGCAAGAGTAGTAGAATTTGAGAAGTTACGTCTGATTATTACAAAGTTACGACACAAATACAATCAAAGTCAAATTTATTTTTCTAAATGCTTTAACCTACAACCAGCGGGCATAGGGAATCGCTATGACTTATTTTTCAGTAAAATCTAAGGTCTTGTTTAAACCATTTCTAACTAATTATGGGATTACTTGATTTCTTTACCGGTAAGAAGCTTACTTACTCTCCTTAGATTAATAGCAAAATAAGAGATTTAAATAGAGGCTTATGAAAAATTCAAGAATGACTTAGAGGCTCTTCATGCACATAATAAATCATAGTCTAAAGACTTCCAAGACTTGGGATCTTTATGTGACAAGGCAGGTCAATATGAGAAGGAACAAAAGGTTTCTGTCAGCATTCATTCAAAGTCTTTTGGAGTAATCACACCCGAATACGTAGAGATTATTTATAGACATTTAGAAAATCAAGCGACGTGTGCGCTATTATCCTAAATTAAAGGACGAATTACTTAAAAAAGATTTTATGCAAGATGTTTTAATTGAGGTCATCAAAACGGACGAAAATTACCTTCTATTTGCTGACGAGCTTTTTTTATTGATTTCCGAATTAAAAATAGTTTTAAAAACATTTGGATAAAAGTAATACTTTTATTACTTTTGTAATGAGATTTTCACTCTAGATCTTTTGTTCTTTGAAAATTTTTTAAATTGTGAGAAATGAAGGTATCTGATTTAATTAAGATCCTGGAGGATGATGGCTGGAAATTGGAAAGAACCAAAGGAAGTCATCGACAATTTAAACATTCTAACAAAATAGGGGTTGTCACCGTATCGGGCAAAAAATCTGATGATGTTAGAAAAGGAACTTTAGGAAGTGTATTAAGACAAGCCGGACTGAAATAGTTCGGCTGGTCTTTGTACCAGATACTGAAAAAATATATCTTCACTAATAATGTCCAAGATTCCAAAAACTATCCTAATCAAAGGAAAGTATCAAAGTAAACAATCAATTAAGTTAAAGAAGTCACACAGTAGTTAATCAAAACAGAAAAGCGACATGGAAACCGTGAAAGTTATCTTGGAAAAGTCAGACACGAATTATTCTGCATATATACCAGAATTGGACGGCTGCATTGCAACTGGGAGCTCTATCCAAGAGACAGTAAAGAATATAGAAGAAGCAGTTGTATTTCATCTAGAAGGGATGAAAGAAGAAGGACTATTTATTCCTGAATTATTTCAAAATGGTTACAGATTTGTTTACAAAATAGATTTTGAATCATTATTTGACTGGTTCTCAGGGGTACTAACTAAATCTGGCATATCAAAACTGACTGGGATGAACCAAAGTCTTTTAAGTCAATATGCCAATGGCATGAAAAAACCAAGCACCAAACAAACAAAAAAAATTGAACTAGCGATACATAACTTTGGTGAAGAATTATTAAGTATTCAATTTTAAATATTTTCTATGCTCATAAAGCTGCCTTTGCCGACAGTTTTTGGGAGCATCATTTGATGATAAAGCCCGCCACTCGTTGACGGGCTTTTTATTTGAATACTGTATCCGTTTGAAAACGTTTTTTTGTATCTTTATCAAAACATTAGTGCTGTGGAAAAGAAATGTCTCGATTGCGGTGACACCATCCGGGGTCGCACCGACAAAAAATTCTGTTCTGACCAGTGCAGGAATAATTACAACAACAGGCTTAACCGTGACACGAATAATTTTGTAAGGAATGTTCACGGATTATTAAGGAAGAACCGGAGGATTCTTGCGGATCTTTATGAAGACGGGAAACTGAGGATCCATAAGGATGCGCTTTTTGCCCTGGGTTACAATTTCAGTTTCTTTACACACGTAATAGAAACTTCAACCGGCCCCAGATACCATTACTGTTTCGAGTACGGCTACCGTGAAGTGGGAAACGACTTTATTGAACTGAAGCAGAACTGTCAGTATATTGAATATCAATAAAAAGGAAAATAGCGTTTTATGTTTTCCTTTGTGAGCCTCGTACCATAACCAGAATCCTGGAAGCATTCGCAATACTTTACCTTCGATCCTTTTTCTTTACCGTAATGCTCAACGAGAATATCCCTGAAAGGTTCTGCATTGGACCTGGTTGACCAGGTCTTACCAAGCCAGGCACGTCTCTCTTTTTCCGTAGCCGGTACCTGGTCCAGTTCTCCCCGGTTGAAAGGAAGCCACTCATACATCTGGGAAGTGTGCTGATGGTACATATCGATCTTCTTTTCGATAACATCATCAATGCTTACGCAAATATCAGCCTTAAATGGCTCGGGATGAACGAATTGGTCGTACGTATAGAGGAAAACCGGATTCTTTGCCAGGAATGGAACTTCAGGTAATATTTTAGGCACCGTGACCATATAGGCTGCATCGAGTACCAATACACCGGTATAGCGGTGATCGGGATGATAGTCATAGGGACGCGGGAAAATCACAATGTCAGCTTTTTGTTCGCGGATCAGCTTAATGACCTGAAGCCTGTTTTCATATGTTGGCATAAGCTGACCGTCGTGATTATCAAGTGTAATATATCTGACACCGATAACTTCTCCGGCTCGTCTGGCTTCCTCCCGTCTTGTTTTGGCCAGCACCTCTGAGCTCAATGTCTGATGCCCGGCATCACCGTTTGTAAGTGACACCATCAGGACATCATGACCCGCCTGCGCCCATTTGTACGCTGTTCCGCCTACCTCATCCGGATCGTCGGGGTGGGCTCCGATAATTATGATATGAAGTTTGTTGGTTTGACCGGCCTGCTGTGCATTCAGCAATGTGAACGGGACCAGCATAACGCAGATTTGAAAAAAGGTAATCAGGGTTTTCATTTTATCAGGATTTATGTGGCAATTTACAAAAAATGAATTTGTTTCAATAAAAAATAAGATTTGTTCTGTTTTCTTTTCTTGACTGGTAACTTCTCTCCCCTGGGAAATAAAAGAGGTGGTAGCTTTTTACCAGTTGCTGTTTGCCAGCTCCCACACGTTTGCAAAGCTGATCTTCACGATTTTCTCCATGATATCCCAGTCGAGGGTATTTACCTCATCCGCAGGAGTATGATACTCTTCCCTGTGCCCGGGCTTAAACCTCATAACAGGCACCCCGGCTGACACGAACGACCTGTGGTCGCTTCCACCGGGTGGATCTTTTGAAGGCTGATAGTCTACAACAAGATCGATACCGTATTTCTTTATATTGTTTTCGGTAATGGTTCTGAAGACCGGATTTGATTCGGTGTATGTCATTATTACCTTGTTTGGATCATTATCAGCAATGTATCTTGAGATCATATCAAAATTCACATTTAGCCTCAGGTCTTTTAAGGGGTATGAAAGGTTCTTAACATAATATTCTGATCCGAGCAGACCTTGTTCTTCAGCTGTCCACAATGCAATTATGATCGTTTTCTGTGGTTTCTTTCCACTCTCCGATATAGCCTTAGCGAGTGTCATAACACCCACTGTACCCGATCCGTTGTCATCTGCTCCGTTCCAGATATATCCGTTACCGATCCCGAGGTGATCGTAGTGAGCGCCAAGAACAATAATCTGGTCCTGGCTCGTGCCCTCAATCACCCCTATTATATTTCTTACCCTTACCGCTTCAGTTCTGACAGTTGTTTTAAAGTAAATACTCTTGCCCGATATTGAAGGCAGGGCAAGGTTTGAATTCTTTTCTGCTTTTTTGATGAAATCCTCAAGCGCGATACCTGTCCCCCTGAGAATTTCATTCCCGGCGCCGGCTGAAATCATGATCCTGACAAGGTTTTCAGGATCCCTTTCCCCCGGAATGGAATAGTTAGCGTAAGGCCTGGCTGACCTCGGATTTGCTTCGGAGGGGGAGAGATTTAACGGCATATTTTCCGCAACATTCCCTACGGTGGGAGAATTTGGATTAATTTCAATTATCCCTGCTGCTCCCATCGATTTCATAACAGTTTCCGCTTCCCTTGCTGAAGCAGAAAGTTCAGAAGGGGAGAGGGATTCTCTTGCAAATCCGGGAGCGCCGGAGATCTTTAGTACAAACTTCCCCTTAAGATCAAGCTTGCTGAAGTCGTTGTATTTAAGCTTATCATTTTTAAAACCGTAACCTGCGAACACCACAGGGGCGTCGATCTCAAGTCCTGCGCCTGAGGGTCGCAAAGTAAAATCAAGATTGTAAGTAAAGCTGATGACCTTAATCCCGGCTCCATCCGTCAGCCTGACCTTCAGAATATTTTCATCTCCCGGAGAGGTCTTCTGCAGAATAAAATTCTGAAAGTAAGTTTTTTCATTGCCTCTCTGGATATTCGTAAAGCCTCTTGCAAGCGGATAATCACCACCCGGTTTAACACCATAAAGCTGAAGCATGCTTGCAATATAATCCCCTGCCAGATATTCACCTTTTTGACCCGATTCCCTGCCTTCAGTCCAGTCCGAAGCCAGAAATCCCAGTTGTGCTTTCAGGACAGCAGTTGTGATTGCGTTTAGTCCTTTTTCAACAGGCGTGCTCTGGCCGCGTACTAAGAAACAGGCGAAAAACGCCATGCAGAGTATGGATAACAACATTCTTTTCATCTAATCCCTTTGTATTATAAAAATGGTTCTATCAGAGAGACTAAGATACTTAATTATTGCAATAACCTTGCGGGGCTTTTATGTCTTAACAATTTTTAACGGTTATAATTTAAAATGAAAAAGGTGGTATTTTGGGCACTTGCGGCAAAATAAAACCTGTACCCCGTACGTTTTGATTAACGTCAATGGCAGAAAACTGAACTATAGATGTAACCTTTTATTTATTTAAACGTTTCTATAAAACAAAGTCAGTGTTTGACCTATTAGACATCAAAACTAAAAACTTAAAGTGATGAAAAAACTATTTGTGATCATTCTGTTAGCATTTATTGTTATTCCAGCTTTTTCCCAGGTGCAATTCGGACTGAAAGCCGGTTTAAGCACTACGAATCTGAAAATGGAAGACCTGAAAACACTAACTTCCGGAGATACTGAATATACTGTAGAGGCCCTGAAGGGAGCAAACTACGGTTTTCACGGAGGTGCCTTCATAAGGTTGAGCTTGTTGGGTTTGTACGTTCAGCCCGAATTTTTGTTTGCCTCAAGAACAGATGAATACACAGTAGTTGATCTGGCAAATCCAACACTTGAGACAATTAAAAAACAACAATTCAACAGGATAGATATTCCCATAATGCTTGGTGTACACCTTGGCCCGATTCGCCTTAATGCAGGTCCGTCTGCAAACCTTCTTATTAATAAACCGAAAGATCTTATTGATCACCCCGATTTTAAGGCAATGTATAGTAACCTCACTTTCGGATATCAGGCCGGCCTTGGATTTGATATATTAAAGAAACTTACCGTAGACCTGAGATATGAAGGCAGCTTGCAGAAATATCAGACAAAAATCGAAAATGCAACCGGAACAACCTTTAAACTTGATGACAGGCCGAATGCTTTTCTGTTAAGTGTCGGTCTTATTTTCTAAAAGGGGGAACAAATCCATAAAACTTAAATCCTAAGTTCGCAAGGGAATTAACTTACTTAACCTTGCGGACTTTGCGTTTAATTGATTTTCCTTACTCCTTCTTATTTTGAGAGCAGCATTTTTATCGCAACCACAAGAAGAAGTATCCCGAATATTTTTTTGAGCAGATTTTGCGGGATTTCCAATGCAAGCTTCGATCCGAAATAGGAACCGGCAAGGAATGCCACCGCAAGGATAAGTGCAAATTTGAAATTGACCTGGCCTGCTTTATAATAATTATATGCGGCTAAGATGCCGATGGGAGGAAGCATTACGGCAAGACTTGTTCCCTGAGCAGTTTGCTGGCTCAATCCCATAAAAAATACAAGTGCAGGGATCATGATAATTGCCCCGCCAATGCCAAGCATGCCTGCCATGAATCCGGTTAATATTCCAATCAGGACAAGGATCAGAAGTACTGAGGTTGACATTTTCATTTGTGTTAGTTATTTCCTGGGTTCTTTTCTGTCTGTAAAAATAGAAAATAAATATAATTAACCTAAGCCGCAGGGTTTGGCAAAGACTTCCACTATCCGTAAATTTGCACGTCATACAGAAAACTATGCTTAAAAAAAGACTGATTTACATCCTCCTTATTTTGTTAACAATAAGTATAGCCGGCGCCTGCATTATTTATAATCTGATATTTGGTCCGTCTGTCAGGCCTTTGAATGAAAACAGGGCTATTTATATTCCCGGGGGAGCTACTTACAATCAGGCTATTGACTCTATAGAAGCAAACCTTTCAATAAGGAACCTGAAAGTTTTAGAATGGGTTGCAAGGAAGAAAGGGTATCCCGGTCTTGTTAAACCCGGAAAATATGTTATTAACAATTCATTAAGTTACAGTGAGTTAATAAATATTCTGCGAAGCGGAAGGCAGACCCCTGTCAGGATAACTTTCAGTAATGTCAGAACTTTGAACGATCTGGCTGGCAGATTTGGAGGTCAGATAGAAGCCGATTCGGCACAAATAATGGCTTTCCTTTCCGATCCTGAAAATTATCGGAATGACGGATTTAAGAGAGAGAATGTGATATCTGTTTTCATCCCCGATACCTACGAATTTTATTGGAATACTGGTCCGGGTAAGCTCTATTCAAGGATGTTCCAGGAATACAAAAAATTCTGGAACAGCGACAGGCTGAGCAAGTGTGCGCAAGAAGGGCTTACGGAAGCAGAGGTGTCGGTGCTTGCCTCTATTATCGACTATGAAGTTTCGAAGGCAGATGAAAAACCGAGGATTGCAGGTGTATACCTTAACAGGCTCAGGAGAGGGATCCCGTTGCAGGCTGATCCGACAATCAAATTTGCCCTGAATGACTTTAAAATTACAAGGATCCTTAACAGGCACCTGGTTGTAGATTCACCTTACAACACATATAAACATTCGGGACTACCTCCCGGGCCTATTGGCTGTCCGTCAGCCGAAAGCATCGACGCGGTACTGAACGCTGAAAAACACGAATATCTTTATTTTGCTGCTAAGGCAGATTTTTCAGGTTATCATAATTTCTCGAGGACCCTGTCAGAGCATAACAGGTATGCAGCCCAGTATCAAAGGGAGTTGAACAAACGTAAAATATTCAGGTAGTTCCTATTACTTCAACCTCGCGTTCGAGCGAGATTCCGAAATTCTCATAAACTGATTTTCTTACCTGTTCCGATAATTCAAATAATTCCATTCCTGTGGCGTTCCCATAATTTACAATTATAAGCGCCTGTTTGTCATGTACACCCGCCTCGCCTGATCTTTTACCTTTCCAGCCGCATTGCTCAATAAGCCAGCCGGCTGCAAGCTTGATGCAGCCTGAGTGATCCTTGAAAACAGGTAATCCGGGATATTTCAGTTTGAGATCGTCTGCAAATGAACCGTTCACAACAGGATTCTTGAAAAAACTTCCTGCATTGCCGATCTCTGCCGGATCGGGGAGTTTTTTACGCCTTGTGTTTATCACGATATCCCTGACATTATGGAGAGAAGTGGAGCCAAGCTTATTAACCTCTTCCTTCAACGAACCGTATTCAAGCGTCAGTTTCGGTTTAGTTGAAAGTCTGTAATAGACCTTTGTGATCAGGTATTTACCTTTAAGCTCCCCTTTAAAGATACTGTCCCTGTATCCAAACCTGCATTCCGCATTATTAAATTCCCGTATTGAACCATCAATCATTGAGACAGCCCTTACTTTCTCAATTGTATTTCTGACTTCTGCCCCATAAGCTCCGATATTCTGGACCGGAGCAGCCCCAACAAGCCCGGGTATCAGAGAGAGATTTTCCAGTCCTCCAAATCCATGATTTACTGTAAGTTCCACCAGTTTGTCCCATATAATGCCGGCTCCGCAGGAGACAATGACATAATCACTTTTCTTCTCTTCTACATTAATATCCTCCAGTACCGGGTGAATTATGGTCCCATGAAAATCGCTTGTGAAAAGGATATTACTGCCGCCGCCAACTATCAGAAAATTGCCGTCATGTTCCTGCTGTTTAAAAAAGCGAATGGCATTCTCCTCCATTTTGAAGGTGACCAACCTGTCGGCTTTTATGTTCAGCCCGAATGTGTTGTATTTCCTTAAAGAGATATTTTCGTAAATCATTTCAGACCACTGTTCAGACTAAAATTCAAGAGCTGAATATAACAATATAACCTCTCTTTAAAGAATATCCCGGTTACTTTTTAAATTAGTTTCAACACCTTTTCTTATTTACCCGGTTTTTCAAATCCGGTTGCATATTTCTTAAATAATACTGTAATTTGCAGCCTGATTTCTGAAAGTTTTAATAACCTGAATACCTCTTTATTATGAAAAGTAATCGTCGTAATTTCCTGAGGACAGCAACTGTTGCTGGCGCCGGAGCTTTTACCGGGAGTCTTTTATCCGGATGTGCCCCCAGGCAGCCTGATTCAAACCTGGCCTCCATCATTGAATCGGTAAGAAAACCACATATACAGAAATTCAATATGTCGGGCTATGCTGCACCTGCCCTGCCTGTTGTGAGGATCGGGATTATTGGTCTTGGCGACAGGGGAAGCGGCGCTGTTGAAAGACTGTCATATATTGAAGGCGTGGAGATAAAAGCTTTATGCGATAAACGTGAGCTCGCAGTTAAGGAATCCCAAAAATATCTTCAGAAAATAGGCCGGCCGGCTGCCCAGGAGTTTTATGGGGATGAAAATGCATGGAAGAAACTTATCGAACTGCCTGACCTTGACCTTATTTATACCTGTACCCCATGGATTCTGCATACTCCGGTCTCAGTTTATGCAATGGAAAACGGAAAGCATATTGCGTGCGAAGTACCAATAGCCAGGACCATTGACGAGGCCTGGCAACTTGTCGAAACTTCCGAAAGGACCAAAAAGCATTGCATGATGCTTGAGAACTGCTGCTATGACTTCTTCGAGCTCCTGACACTGAACATGGCAAGGCAGGGCATGTTTGGGGATCTTGTTCATGGAGAAGGCGCTTATATTCACAACCTGATGGGCTACAACTTCAAAAAGCCACTCGAAGACCGGCAGTCAGACGGAGCTTATACCGACATGTGGCGGCTAAAAGAGAATGCTGCCAGAAACGGCAATCTTTATCCGACTCACGGCCTCGGACCTGTCTGCCAGGCAATGAATATCAACAGGGGCGATAAAATGGAATACCTTACCTCAATGTCATCTGTTGATTTTACAATGGGCAAGCATGCGAATGAACTGGCAGCTGGCGATCAGTTCTTTGCTCCCTACGCCAATAAGAATTACAGAGGCAATATGAATACTTCCCTTGTCAGAACCAACCTTGGACGTACAATCATGATCCAGCACGATGTATCCTCAGTCCGCCCTTACTCAAGGATTCATTTAATAACAGGTACTTCAGGTGCTGCAAGCAAATATCCTGAACCGGAACGCATTGCTTTGGGACACAGCTGGCTTAACGATGAAGAACTGAAAGCTGTAACTGAAAAATTTACTCCTGAAATTGTGAAACGGGTTGGTGAGATGGCGAAGAAAGTAGGAGGACATGGCGGAATGGATTTCATAATGGACTGGCGACTTATCGACTGCCTCAGAAACGGGCTTCCGCTCGATCAGGACGTTTATGACGGAGTGCTCTGGAGTTCAATTGCCCCTTTGAGTGAATGGTCGGTGGCAAACAGGTCACAGTCGATCGATGTGCCCGATTTTACAGGAGGATCATGGAAAACAAACAAGCCTCACAACATCAACCTCGAAACAGGCGGAACCACCCGGGTTCTTGAAATTAAAGAACTCCAGGAAGAGATTCAGCTGAACGTGAAGTAACTTTAAACCTCAATGTTGCTACCCGTAATTTTTGCACTGACATTTCTGGTTTTTGTAATACCCGGGAAACTTAAATACCACTACACTTTAGCAGTACTTTCTGCAGGCATCGGACTCACGTCAATATGGTGTTTTAAAGTGCTTTCCGGGAGTGGCATGATGCTTGAAATACCAATGATGCCATGGGCCTTCCAGGGCTGGCTGACTCTGACAATCGACAAGCTTTCAGCATTTTTTATTGCAGTAATCAATGTAACGGTTTTCACCGGATTTCTTTATGCCAGGGGTTATCTCAGGCCTTATCACATCAGCAAAAATTCTTTGCATTTTTCAATACATTACTTTTCCTACCTGTGGCTTTATCTGTCAATGATCCTTGTAGTGATAGTCCGCGATGGTCTGCCATTTCTGATTGTATGGGAAATCATGGCACTGTCATCTTTCCTTCTTGTCATTTTTGATGCTGAGGATACAACCATTATGAAGACAGGAATCAATTACCTGATTCAGATGCATGTTGGCATGTTTTTCATCCTGATCGCTTTCCTGATTGTTGAGAAGGAGACAGGACAGATGAGCTTTGATACACTTAAAATCTATTTTTCCAGCCATCCGAATACCGGACTTTTTATTTTATTTTTTATTGGATTTGGTATAAAGGCCGGCTTCATCCCGATGCATACCTGGCTTCCCCAGGCTCATCCTGCGGCCCCCTCTCATGTGTCAGGGGTAATGTCGGGGGTAATGATAAAAATGGGAATTTACGGGATTTTGAGAGTCCTGATGTCAGTTCAGGATGATTTACTCTTAATTGGAATCGTAATACTTGTAGTTTCTCTGATCTCAGGAATTCTCGGCGTAATGATGGCTATCGTCCAGCACGACCTTAAGAGGTTGCTCGCATATCACAGCATCGAGAATATTGGTATAATCGGAATCGGAATCGGTCTCGGAATGATAGGCCTTGCCACAGGCAACAACGCTCTTAGCCTGCTGGCATTCAGCGGAGGGTTGCTTCATGTTTTTAATCATTCACTTTTTAAATCGCTTCTTTTTTTCAATGCCGGTTCCGTTTACCAGGCTACCCATACCAGGAATATTGAACATCTTGGAGGCTTGATGAAGAAGATGCCTTATACTTCAATCCTTTTCCTTATCGGTTCGCTTGCAATCTGCGGTTTGCCTCCGTTCAATGGTTTTATTTCCGAATACCTGATCTATCTCGGGATGTTTAAAAGCCTGTCAGCTGCCAACTTCTTCAGTCTATCGTAATCCTTGGAACCATTGTAGGACTTTCACTTATCGGCGGACTGGCGATCTTTTGTTTTACAAAGGCTTTTGGAATAGTATTTCTGGGAGAACCACGCTCAGAAAAAGCTGCCAGCGCCGTTGAAGTCAGGAAGAATATGATCTGTCCCAGTTCATAATAATTGTGTTTATTGTGCTCATCGGATTGGCATCTGTGTTTTTTGTAAGACCTGTTTTCAGCATCATATCCCTTTCATTTGGCCTTACTGACATTATTCCTTTAACATTGCCTTCACTGGCAAACCTTTCTCAAATAAGCATTATCAGCGGAGTGTTTGTTCTTCTGGTTGGCATTCTACTGGTTTACAGGTATTTTCATCTTAAATCAAAACCTGTCAGCTATGGTCCGACATGGGGTTGCGGATATACTGCTCCTTCGCCAAAACAGCAATATACAGCTACCTCCTATGCTTATAATTACAATCATCTTGCAAAACCTGTTCTTCAGACAAAGAAGATGATGAAGGATATCGGTGAAGATGAAATTTTCCCGGAGAATAGAACATTTGTTTCACACAGTGATGATATTTTCAAAAGCCTTCTGATTGACAAACCTGTTGACCTGGTCTCAGGACTTCTTAAAAAGATTGCTGTTATGCAGACAGGACTTATTCAGCATTATATTTTATATGCTTTTATTTTTATGCTGCTTGTGTTTTTTCTGACCTATTTTAACCTTATCTGATGATGACAGGACTTTTTTTGATATTAATTGCAGCTTCCTTTTTTCCCGGCATGATAGTAAGGACTAAAAGCATTGCATCAGGACGGAAAGGGCCTGGTATTTTTCAACCGGTAAAAGAGATAGGAGTCCTGCTGAGGAAAGGAAGCGTCTTCAGCAATACAACGGGACTGATATTTCAGATTGCACCTGTAATTGCTCTTTCAAGTATTCTTTGCGGACTGCTTGTTATTCCATTTGCAAATCAGAAGGCAATAATTTCATTTGAAGGAGATTTTATCTTCTTCTCTTATCTTCTGGCCCTCGGAAAATTCTTTTCAGTCATTGCTGCACTGGATACAGGAAGCAGCTTTGAGGGAATGGGAGCTAACCGGGAAGTTTTTTTCTCGATGCTGGTAGAGCCTGCATTTTTCATCCTTCTGGCAACTTTTGCAATGTTTACGGGATATACTTCCTTCTCGGATATTTTTAGTCATTTTTTTATTACAGGAAGTCATTATGTGTTGATATACAGTATTATAGGATTTTTTCTCTTTATTCAGATCGCAATGATCGAAAACAGCAGACTTCCTGTCGATGATCCGAAAACACATCTCGAGCTTACAATGATCCATGAAGTAATGATTCTGGATAACAGCGGATTCGATAAAGCATTGATCCATATCGGAACATACCTGAAGTTTGCAATTTATGGGGCTCTGATCTATAATGTAATCGTTCCGGCAGGATGGAATATTATATTGCAGATAGCTCTTTTTCTGGCAGTGCAGATGTTATTTGCAGTCATCATCGGTCTTACGGAATCGTTCAGGGCAAGGAACAAAATGAATAAAAATCCCAAATTCATTCTGTCAATCTCTGCCATTGCATGGATCGCGTTTGTAATAATCCTGATAATGACAGATAAATTGATCTGATACATAAATTATGGTAAATTATCTGATTGTACTGTTTGCAGTGACACTTGTTTACTTCTGTTCTGCCGAGCGGCTGATAATTTATGTCAGGCTGATTGGATTGCAGGGGTTGTTGCTGTGCGGCATTGCAATATTTGAACTCAATGAAGTAAATACTGCAAACCTTATTTTTATTGTTGCTGAAACATTGGTTTTCAAAGCTTTACTGATACCGTATCTTCTTTTCAGGATCATTAACCGTTCAGGTGTTATGAAGGTGCATCGGCAGGCAATGCCCGGATTTTACCTTCTCATATTCTCGATTTTTGCATTACTGATAAGTGTGATTCTTGCAAATGCCCTTATAAATCCCTTTGTGAATACAATTTATATGATCATAGCCCTCTTTACCTTGTTTACTGGTTTGCTGCTTATTGTCACTCACAGGCTTATAATTTCACATCTTATAGGCTTCCTGATTATTGAGAATGCGGTTTTTATCTTTTCGCTGGCAGTGGGAAATGAAATGCCTATGCTGATCAACGTTGGAATACTGCTTGACATTTTTGTGGGAGTTTTGATCCTTGGTTTTTTTGGTTTACGACTTAAGCCAAACACTAATGAGCTGACCAGATTAAAAGACTAGAAAATGACGTTGTTGCTCTTTTTTGCTGTTTCTGTATTAATGTGTATTTCTGTGGTTTTACTCAGGAACAAGACTGTAACAAAAATAATTACGGCCGGATATGCTGTATTGCACATCTGGTTTACTATTTATTGCTGGATAAACCTCAATCACACAGAGCTCAGCTATTTTACCTTCAACAGTACTGGTGTTTTATTGCTTTCGGTTTTATCTCTTTTGCTAATCCCGACTGTCTATCACGGATTTATTTATGCTTCAGGCGATGATACCAGAAAATTCAATATTTACCATTCTGCACTTATTGCCCTTATAACATTCATGACCGGCGCTTACCTGGCAAACGGAATGACAGTTTTATGGATATTTGTTGAAGCTACAACATTGGCAGTTGCAGCCCTTATCTATCACGACCGGACTGAAATTGCCCTTGAAGCTACATGGAAATATGTTTTTATCTGTTCAACCGGAATAGCACTGGCTTATCTTGGAATCCTGTTCCTGGGATTTATTTATGGCCGTGAAGATGCCGCAAATCTTTCATTTGCTTCCCTTGCAGAATATCATCAACCAGGCAAATCCTCTGTATCTGAAAATAGCATTTGTGTTTGTTCTTATCGGATTTAGCACCAAAATGGGGCTTTTCCCGATGCATACTGTTACAATTGATGCTCATTCCGTAGCACCGCCTCCTATAAGTGCTCTGATTTCAACAACCCTGATGAATGTGGGCTTTCTGGCTATTTTCAGGGTTTATACATTGTTCTCCTCCTCTTCGATTCTGCCTTTTATGAACAGCGTTCTTATTCTTTCAGGGATGCTGTCTTTACTTATAGCTGCAGGATATATGCTTAAGGCAAAGCATCTTAAACGGATGCTCGCATATTCGAGCCTTGAAAATATGGGACTGGTGGCAATTGCAATAGGAGCCGGTGGCAGTGGATATTATGCGCGCTTTTCTTCTGATAGTTCTGCATTCACTTGACAAAATCAAGCCTTTTTTATCAGATGGGCCAGCTGTCGAGGATTCTTGCATACTTTCAAGCTGGATGACTGCGGCAGGTATATGAAATTATACCCTGCGGGAGCACTGGTGCTTATCACCGGAATGATATGCATCCTTGCCATTCCGCCATCCGGATTATTCATTTCTGAGTTTATGATCTTTAAAGGGTCTGGTCTTTAATGGCCAGTGGTTTGTGCTTATTACCTGCAATCATCCTGCTTTGCTTTGTGATTTACGCAATGAGCACCAGGATAATGCATATTGTTTTCTCAAATCCCAGGAAAGGTGCATATCCGGATCCTCCGGGAAAAGTAAATCCTGCTGAAACCATCAGCCAGTTTGTATTTCTCGGAATAGTGATCGTTATGTGCTTTTATCAGCCTCCATTTCTGGTTGAGCTGATAAAACAAAGTATTGCGTTATTGCCAGTATAGAAGTTATGAACGACAAGTTCAATATTCCGATATTAAGAAATAATTCCTTTACCGGCCGGCATTACAGAAATTCCTGAGCTTGATTATGACGCTTTTTATATCCAGCTGTCTGAAATGCTTAAGGATGAAGCAAAGCATTGCCTGGCATACTATGCTGTTGAATTTGGGCGGATACCTGAAGTTCTATTGCTGTATTGCTGACGACGAAAATAAGAATATCAGGGTATTTTCACACAAACTGGATAAAGGGAGTCTGCAGCTGAAGTCTCTGACACCAGTTGTTTCGCAGCTTCATATCTTTGAACGTGAGATCCATGAGAATTTTGGAGTGGAATTTAACGGTCATCCCTGGCTGAAACCTGTAAGATATCCCATGACCGTTCAGATAAATCAGCGATCATGGATAATTATCCTTTCTACGGTATTGAAAGTGAAGAATTGCATGAGGTGGGAGTGGGCCCGATCCATGCCGGGGTAATCGAACCGGGACATTTCAGGTTTATCTGTAACGGTGAAAAGGTTTTACATCTTGAGATCCAGCTTGGATATCAGCATCGCGGAATTGAGAAGTTATTTCTTGAAAAAAATGATCCGGTTCAAAGATGTATTCTGTCCGAAAGTATTGCGGGTGATACCTCGGTCGGACATGCACTGGCACACGTCACAGCTTATTGAGTCGCTTGGAGGACTGGAAGTTCCCGATTCACTTCAGATCGAACGGTGTATCGCCCTGGAACTTGAACGGCTCGCGGTTCATATCGGGGATACTGCAGCACTTTGCGGTGATGTTGCTTACCAGCTTGGTCAGGCTGTGTGCGAAGCTCTAAGAACTGCCATAATCAATGCTACTCAGATCTGGTGTGGAAACCGGTTTGGAAAAGGATTGATCCGTCCGGGAGGCAGTAATTATCCGTTAAATGAAACAACAGCAGCAGATATCTCAAGGGTTGTCTCTGAAACCGGAAGCCGATTCAGGGAAGTATGTGATCTTATCTATACTCTGCCGAGTGTGCTTGCCCGTTTTGATGATATCGGCCAGGTCACAAGACAACAGGGACTTGCAGTGGGCGCTGTCGGAATGGCAGCCCGATCCTGCGGAATTTCGCGCGATATCCGTAAAACTCATCCGTTTCAATCTTATAGGAACTTATCAGATCCAATCTGTGATACTTGATTCAGGTGACGTTCTGGCACGTGGCAGACTTCGGTTCCTTGAGGCAATGGAATCAGTGAATACGATTAATGGTCTAATCGGGATCTGGCGTGCAAAAGACAACAAGACCCGGCAAACCGGTATATAATTATAAATTGAAGCCGGTATGCTTTGCCATTTCACTTGTTGAAGGATGGAGGGGAGAGATCTGTCATACTGCAATTACAGATTCTGAGGGGAACATTGTCCATTATAAGGTTAAGGATCCTTCTTTTCATAACTGGATGGCATTGGCTCTTGCAGTGCGGAACCAGGAGATATCAGATTTTCCGGTGTGCAACAAGAGTTTTAACCTTTCTTATTGCGGGAATGATCTTTAGAGGAAAATTAATTTACAAGTATGTTAAAAGAAATAAAAGTTCTTGCCGGTCATGGTCGTCAATATATAAAGAACCTGAGAACTCAACCAGTTTCAAAGCTCTTCAGGGGTAAACCTTCCATCTCTGCCGCAATTACAGAAGATGAAGTTGGCATTGTCAGCAGAATGTGCCCGACGGGTTCCATAAACAAAATAACAGGCGCCATTGATCTGGGTAAGTGCGTTTTCTGTATGGAATGTGCTTTCCGTCTTCCGGAAAAAATAAAGTTTGAAAATGATTACAGGATAGCCGCGAACAGGAGGGATGACCTTATTATCAAGCCCGGAAGTCAGAGCCAGATGAGACTTGATGAAAACAGTATCAGGAATGAGGTCAGAAAACTGTACCGGAATGCACTGAAACTCAGGCAGGTGTCGACCGGAGGAGATAACTCCTGTGAAATGGAACTGGCAGCAACAGGGAATGTGAATTTTGATTTTGGCCGTTATGGGATCGAATTTGTAGCTTCACCCCGTCATGCCGACGGCCTTGTCATAACAGGTCCGGCAACTGAAAACATGGCTGAAGCGTTGAAAATATGCTATGAAGCCATACCGGAACCAAAGGTGATTATACTTGCAGGAACAGATGCAATAAGCGGCGGAATTTTCAGCGGCAGCAAAGCTCTGAACAGGCAGTTCATCGATGAACATCATATTGACCTTTACATTCCTGGTAATCCCTGCCACCCTTTAACATTTATAAATGGTGTGATGGATTTGCTGGGAATTAAATAAACCATGTTTCATTCATTGTAGAGACGGGCTGGCCCTGACTCTGCGCCATTAATATCCTGCAGCCTGACCGTCTTTACGTGATTCCGAAGCCCCGTACCACACCTTATTCTGATCGTCCCTCATTATAGCCTGGTAGCCTCCGTACCCTCCGAGATCCCACTGGATTTTATGTCCTTTTTCGAGCAGCTGCTGAATAACTTCCCACCTGAACCCGTTTTCAAGCAACAGGATACCTCCGTCGGTCATCTGTTGACCTGTTGGTTCTGACGACCCGATGTGATGCATTCGCGGGGCATCGCCTGCTTCCTGCAGGTTCATTTTAAAATCTATAAGATTTACAATTATCTGAGCATGTCCCTGTGGCTGCATATCACCACCCATAACACCGAAGCTTATCCAGGGTTTGCCATTTTTTGTGATAAAAGCGGGTATTATTGTATGAAAAGGCCTTTTCCCGGGCGCATAAGCATTTGCATGACCTTCGGAGAGGCTGAACATTTCACCTCTGTCCTGCAGGACAAAGCCGAGTCCGGTCGGGCACATCCCCGATCCCATACCCCTATAGTTACTCTGGATCAGCGAGACCATATTTCCGAATTTATCAGCAACGGTAAGATATATCGTATTTCCAGCTTCTATTTTGCCGGCATCATATACCTTGGCTGCTTTTGAAGGGTTAATAAGCTTCCGGCGTTCTGCAGCATATTTTTTTGAGACAAGCTCGCTTACAGGAACTTCGCTGAAGTTTGGGTCGGTGTAAAATTTTGCACGGTCCTCGAAAGCCAGTTTTTTTGCTTCAGTGAAAAGATGCATATATTCAGCTGATCCGAAACCCATTGAAGCTATATTAAAGCCTTCGAGTATGTTCAGTATCTGAAGTGTTGCAATGCCCTGTCCGTTCGGAGGAAGTTCCCAGATATCATAACCCCTGTAAGAGGAACTGACAAGCTCCACCCATTCCGAATGATGCCTTGCCATGTCGTCATACGTCAGAAAACCTCCCTGCGATTTCATGAAGGCGCCAATTGTTTTTGCAATGCTTCCCCTGTAAAATTCATTTTTTCCCCCTTTGGCAATTTTATCGAGGGTATTTGCAAGATTAGGATTCTTGAATATCTCGCCTTTTGCAGGTGATCTGCCTCCGGGCATGTATGTTTCCTTAATGTTCGGATAATCTTTTAATGCCTGTGTATTTTTGTCGAGAGTATAAGCAATTACTTCTGTTACCGGAAAGCCATAGCGTGCATAGTTAATGGCAGGCTGAAGGATATCCCTGACAGGCAGGTGGCCGAACATATCGTGCATCTCAAACCAGCCATCCACACATCCCGGCACTGAGACAGGAAGGGGTCCGTATGATGGTATGAATTCCAGACCATTTTTCCTGAAATACTCGGGCTTAAGTGAACGTGGAGATCTTCCGCTGGCATTGAGACCATAAAGTTTGCCCTTTTCGGCGCTCCAGATAATTGCAAACAGATCGCCTCCGATCCCGCAACCTGTCGGTTCCACGACCCCCATAACCGCATTAGCGGCAATTGCTGCGTCGATAGCATTTCCCCCTTTTTTCAGAATATCGAGTGCAACCTGGGTAGCCAGGGGTTGGCTGGTTGCAGCCATTCCGTTCTGTGCAATGACTTCCGACCGGCTGGCAAAATCTCTTCCTGTAACGCGGTCCTGAGAATAAATCAGTAAAGGAATGATAAAAAAAATAGCGGTTATAAAGGCTCTCTTCAACATAAATTATACCCTTTCTTAAACGCCTTAAAGGTACTAAAGTGATGCCATTATTTTGTCATAGCCGCCTTTTTTAGTTCAGCGGGCATTTTTTCAATTGCATATCTGAGTGAAGTGCGGGGCATAGTCCCTTTATTGTTTATAACATAGTCAAATACCTCTTTCTGAAAAGGTTTGCTTGCAGATTTCAACATCCAGCCGTACCCTTTCTGAACCATGTCATCGGCATCAAGCAGCAAAATGTCGGATATCTCAAAAATATCTTCAAGGAACATTCCTTCCCTTGCCGGAATAATAAGAGATACTGCTGAAGCCCTTCGCATCCAGCGGTTTTGTGACCGGGCCCATTTCTTCAGGTCAGCTATTTTCTCCGGGAACATTTCAATTGCCGAACCGACAGTATGATTGCAGAATGTATCGCACGATGCCCAGTTGTTTATATAGCTGTTAATCCACCTTTCAAAAATCTCAAAATCAGAAGGTTCATACTCTTTCCGCACGTAATGTGACCAGTTGCATGCAATAAATGATTCTTCCATAATGCCTGATTTCCAGAACTCTTCGCAAAGGGTAAAGACATGCCGTTTGCTCTTGTCTGTAAGTATATTGAAATGTTCCTTGCCGATACGGATAACAACAGCTGATTTAATGCCATAAAGGGTGACTGCTTCCTTAAAAAATCTTTCGCCTGATTTTTTTGTAGCCTCATCAGCATTTTGGATCATCTCCCTCCTCAGGGATTCAATAATGTTATTCATTTTTATTTCTTTTGTTTAATATGGTCTCCAACCTGCAACTTGCAACTTGCAACCCGCACCCCGCAACCCGCAACAATCCTCCCAATCACTCCTCCAGCAAATTAACTTCCTTTATTTCGCCTGTCTTAGTATTGAAACGCAGACTTTTTATTTCGCACGGTTTGAAATTTCCTTTCCAGTTCCGTTTAACGAAGCTCAGATCCAGGTTTGCCGATGTTGCGATCCCTGAAGTTTCAACGCATCGAAAAATGAGATCTTCATTGCTTTCAGCCTTCTTAACGGCGGTTACAATTACATTTCCCGGCTCCATAGCGAGGAAGGAGGCTGCTCCGGGCATTGAACCCGGGTGTATGCCCTGGTAGATGGTCACAGGCTGCGATATAAATTCCTCGGCTATCCTGGGAATATTGTTCTTTTGCCATGAACCCCCATGAGGTACCAGAAGCATACGGAATGTTTGTATCCCCTGGTCCTGCCAGATGTGTTCCGCATTCATGTCGAGCGTTCTGGGAATATGATGGGCATAGACAGCTGAACGTGCAACTGACAGGTTCATTATGTTATCTTTCACACTATAGCCGTATTTTGCATCATTTATTACCGTGAGACCGGATGTTTTACCATCGGTTTTTCCCGTGACATCAATCCATCGTTGTCCCGGATCTTCATCCCCGTTGGCATTACGTGTTATGAAACCATATGGAGTTTCGTATGTTGCTACCGATTCATAAGTATTGACTGGAAATGAAAATTTCAGCATCTTAAGATGTTCGTGCCAGTCGAGGGTTACTCTGGCTTCCAGCTGCCTTGCACCCGCATAAAGTAACCAGTCGATCGTCAGGAGGGAAGAGCCAAAAGTGGATGTAACTCTTGCCGTGGAACGCAATGGTCCCTGTTCCGTGAAGATGAACGAGGCGGTCCCGAATGAGCCATATTCATTTGTGAAAGACTTAACATCATGGCTCCAGGTATCACTGGGATCATCAATTATTACAGCCCTGCATCCCGTTAAGCCGCCAAAAAATACCTCCCTTCCCGTTTCTTTGTCTGTTAGCCCGATAGTACCTGATGGTGAAATGGTTACCCTCAGGTATTCATTTTCCATGCTGTTCCCGGAAACGGTGACGGGCGGCTGAACCGGTGGCGGATTTCCCTGTCTTATCCTGATCTGCCGATATCCGAAAGCAGGCAGGGGAGTCCTGACAATGATTTTCCTCCGGCTTCCCGCCTCTGTAGTCCCAGCAGTCCACTGATGCGCAACCGTATTACCTTTCTCATCCTCAACAACCGACGGATTTCTTAAGTCCTGATTGAAATCATATTCAAGGTTTCCTGTCACTTCCCAGGCGTGAGGATTAAAGGCCAGCATATATTGTGAAGCCGGGTCCTGCGCCGGCACCTGCCATTCGAGTTTCTGCACGGCTTTGAACATGGCCTGATGTGCTGTGTCGAGCGCATAGCCAAATCCCTCGCGTGCACTAATTGAATGTTCCGGAACTGAAGTGCCGGCGAGACTGTCGTGGAATTGCAGGAAAAGGACACGTTTCCAGGCAGCAGCAAGCTCCTGTCCGGGATAGTTGAAGCCCCAGATGAATGAACCAAGTGCTGCAATCTTTTCAGCAGTCACAAGAGCTGCTTCCGATGCCCGGTTTCCTTTTTTTATCTCCGATTCTGCGGTATAACATCCGACGGCATGATGCTGGAGGTCATCAATAACTGTAGGCAGCTTAAGGTTTCTGTCACCCCTCATCTCCCTGAAATATTGCTCAGGAGTACTGAACAGAAGGGTGGGAGCCCCTTTCTCTGCCTGGATTTCCCGGATTGAAGCAATGTTCTCTTTTGTGGCTCCTCCCCCGTGATCACCCGCCCCATAAAACGACATGAAGGACTTAAATGGCTGACTCTTAAGCTGTTCTAAGATCTGTTCCACACGTCCCCTTACCGATCTGCTGTCATTGTAGCTGATAGGGATCCGATAGGTCAGCACTCTGCTTCCATCAGGGCTCTGCCACCAGAACAAGATCGGCAGGAATGCTCTTCTCTTTAGGCATCGGACGCATAAATATGTAATTCTCCATACCCTGTTTCAGAAATATCTGCGGGAAGTGTGCCGGCATGACCGAATGAATCAGGATTGAAAGCAACAGTCGCACGACGCCCCAAAAGACGCTGAAAGGTTAGTTGTCCATATAGTCCCTGTCTCACAAGGGCTTCTCCCGAAGGAATATTAACATCAGGTTCCACCCACCAGCCTCCGACAATGTTCCATCTGTCCTTCTTCGACACGTTTCCGTATTTCAGCGAGCATAGCCGGATCATTTTCCGAAATCCACTGGTAGAATTGGGCAGAGCTTGCAGTAAATGTAAAATCGGGAGTTTCATTCATCCTGTCGAGCGCAGACCGGAAGGTGCTGTGAACAACCGAAATGCCTTCAGACCATGGCCAGAGCCATACAGGATCAATGTGAGCCTGACCAATCACATGAAACCGGTATCCTGATGCATCGGCCGGCCACTTTGGAGAATCCTGGTCTGTTAAGTTAATTATGCCGGATACAGGTCGCCAGGGTAATGACTGCCGTACCTGCGACAGTCTGGTTTATGAAACTCCTTCTGGAAATTGTAGTTCTGGTTTTATGTTTACCGGGATTTCTCATATTTTCTGGATTTTTCAAAAGAATTTCAACAAGGTTCAGACCATAATAAGGCTTTATATGAGCATACCTTAGCCGTTGCCGACAATTGCCACACTAAGACTTGCATAGTCACCGACTTCTTCTCCCAGGGCCGCCGGAACTATTTTGCACACCTCCCTTGAAGGGGCGAGAGCTTCCTGGCTGATAACCTCCAGGCATGACGGTTCTATATACTGCCTGCAGCGTGCATATACGCTTCCGATCACTATCATCCGGGGATTCAGAATGTCGATTAAAAGTGACAATCCCCTGCCCAGGTACCTGCCTGAGATTTTGAATATTTCTAGTGCTGTTTTATCACCTTTTCCGGCTGCTTCTGCAATATCCTTTGTTGTTATCTTGTCAATATTTTCTACGTCTGTCGCAAAACGAAACCTGCTGGTTTGATCCAAATTTATCCCTTGCAATTTCTTTTGCTATCAGCGCAATTCCCGTTCCGCTGCAAAAGCCTTCGAAAGAGCCCTTTTTTCCGTAAGCTTCCGGTCCTTGTTCAGCCAATCTGATATGACCGACCTCACCGGCAAGATCATTGGACCCTGAATAGAGTCTTCCGTCGATAATAATCCCGGCACCCATTCCCGTGCCAAAAGTCAGAAAAATCATATTATCGGTCCCTTTACCAGCTCCGAATTTCCATTCAGCCAGTGCGCAGGCATTAGCATCATTCTGCAAAAATACGGGGATACTGAACCGCTTTCTGAATAGATTCACAATGGGGATATTATCCCACCCCGGCAGGTTAGGAGGCGACTGGACAATACCTTTTTTACTGTCAAGAGGACCACCGCAACTGATGCCTATTGCTTTCAAACCGGCCTTTCCGAGCTGTCCGGTAATTTCAGATGCTGAGTTTAATAAAAGATTTATCGCATGGTCAGGACCCTTCCGGGTTTCAGTTGGAAAGCTGATCCTTTTGAGGATTTCCATATCGCCGGTACCGGCTATTACCGCGCACTTGGTACCCCCGACATCGATTCCTATATAGTAGGAATTATTCATGGTTCACCAATTCTAGTGTAAAGTTAAAACTAATATGTCGCTATTTTGATCATTTCGGATTTCGGATTTTCGATTTCGGATTTTCAAATCCGCAATCCACAGTCCGTAATGGAGCACTCTGCAACCTGCAACCTGCAACCTGTTTTACCAGCCGTAGCTTTAGCGAAGGCTGGCAACCCGCAACCCGCAACCTGCAACCTGCAACCTGTTTTACCAGCCGTAGCTTTAGCGAAGGCTGGCAACCTGCAACCTGCAACCTGCAACAAGCACCCCGCAACCCGCAACCCTCAACCTCCCCATAATTATTTTATATTCTTCCAAAACCTCTCCTCCGATCTCTTCAGTTCGCTTTTTCTCTTCCTTTCAAGAAAATAATAAAACAAGACTGCAATGATACCTGCAATTAACAAGCTGGGAAGAAGATAACCCATGATATCTGAAATATTTGAATCAACTGCACCCACCTGAGAAGGGAATGGCTCCACCATTCCCGGTTCAATGGTTCTTCCGACATCAATGCCGAAAATATTCTTTACAAAAAACAATGAAAAAAATGTAAGCAATCCCGAGAGAATGGGTGTAACAATCCATCCGGTGCCGATTTCACCAAGAACCCTGAAATTGATGTTCCTTGCGCCTTTATATAAACCGATGCCGATAACGCTACCGACTATTACCTGTGTACTTGAAACCGGAACTAAAGGAATGGGAGGGAGCCCAAGTCTCACAAACAATGATGAAAGGCCGGAAGATGAAAAAATAAATAACACCATCGCCAGAGCAAGGACCACAACAAGAGCTGCCTCCGAAGAAAGCTGAACAATGTTGGTTCCGACAACTTCCATCACCCTGTTGGAATAAGTAAGTATTCCTGCTGCAATTGCGAGTCCCCCCAGCAAAAAAAGCTGCTGTGATGATGAGAGTGTGATAATGCCAAGGTTTATTTCCTGAAGGTTAAATGCCGGAATAAAAACCCCCATTACGTTTGCAATGTTGTTTGCCCCGAGGCTGTAAGCTCCGAAAGCCCCAACAACAATAAGCCCTGTCCTGATATATGATTCAAACCGTACGAGATGGATCTTTGTGTGTTTTTTGATCGTCTTTAAAATTATGTACAGGAGGACGGCAAATACGGCTCCAAGAACCGGTCCCGATATCCATGTTGATACTATTTCAATAAGGGTGTTGCTATCTGTGGAGTTTCCGGTAAACAGGTTCCAGCCTATTATTGCACCCACGATTGCCTGTGTGGTGGAGACCGGGATCGCAAATTTTGTCATCAGATACACGGTTATTGCAGCCGACAGGGCCACGGTGAATGAACCCCCGATAGCATTTACCGCCCCGAGCCTGCCCAGTGTCTGTGAAGCTCCCGCTCCCTGGATCACAGCCCCAAGGATCACAAAAACAGATGCGATGATAGCAGCTTTCCTGAAGCTCACCATTTTTGAGCCTACAGCAGATCCGAATACATTGGATGCATCATTGGAACCCAGCGACCAGCCAAGGAAGAGACCGCTTGTGAGAAATAATAAGATCATCCGGTCAATTTGCCTTTTTTATTACATATATCTGTCAACCTGTAACCTGTAACCTGCACCCTGCAATTTGCAACCCGCAACCTGCAACCTGCAACTGACCGCAAGCCCCGCAACCCGCTTACATCACAATCTTTATCGCCATTGCCGAAAGCAGGTCAGCTGCCTTCTGAGCGGTATCAGAGATATTTTCAATATGATGGATAATATATCTGAGATGAGCTTTATGGGCCAGGTCAAGTTCCTTCATATCCTGAAAGATTATTTTCTGGGCATTCCTTGAGACCTTATCGGTCTCGCTTTCGAAATAATATACTTTGAGCAGTTTTTCCCTCACAGTATAAGGTGCCTTGAAATATGCCCGTGCGGCCGGCATAAGCTCTTCCCCGGCACATACGGAGGCTTCCATGATACTTATAAAATTGTGGTTCAGCGAGGCCGGAATTTCGGGCATCTCAATGGAGAATTCATTCAGCGTACTCTTGATCGAATCAATTATCTCGTCGAGAACATCGATAAGAGATGTAACTTCAGCCCGGTGCTGTGGCAGAATGGAATGAGTTATCATTTCGTTTTCTATCGACCGCTGCAGCCTGTCAGCATTTTTTTCGAGCGATTCCACTTTCTTAAGATGTCTGTCGAAAGCTTCCATGTCCTTATCAAGAAATGCTTTTACACCCTCCCTGAATACGAGAAGGCCAAGATCAATGTTGTCGAAAAACTCATCGATACTCAGGATGAGATTTTTTGTAGTTCTTGTGAATAAAGCCATCTTTTTCCGGTTTTTAGCTACTTAAAACAAATATAAGGATTTACATTAAACGGAATTTGCAGCAAGTTATTCTTATTTACTTTTGCCTGAGAATACTTATACCACGAGGATCCCCAAGATTCCACGTGGTATCACTAAAATTTTTCCATTCCGGCATTAACTATTCTTTTTATTCAGAATTCGATAATCCTGTCAAATTTGTATCCCCGGAGGTATTGCTTCAATATTGCCTGAATATCACTGTTATCCCTTGAGGGCTGAATGCAATCATGAACAGCAGTCAGTCCGAAACCCATTTCGTTAATATTGAAATATCCGTAACCGGAATATTTTCCATTGACAATTTTAACAGCGCTCCGCTCTTCCTCGTCCCTCCCTTTGTCGATGATGAAAAAATTCCTTCGCGTGAATATGAATTCCTCCGCGGCTTTTCCTGCGCGCTCGTTGTACCTTATGTGTGTTTCCTTTCCGCAACATGCACCCCTGCAGATCCCGACATGATAATGAAAGCAGGGACCATCTGTATCGTAAAGGCCTGCAAGCTTCTGACACAGGCCATACTTTTCGACAAGTGATAAAAGCCTCCCTTTGGCTCTCTCACGTGAAGTAAAGACTGAAAGCGGAATATCTCCGTTATTCATGTGTCCGAAAGTGAAATTAATATAGCCGTTTTTATCAATATGGCTGAAAATGCCATATTGAAAGCCAGTCCTTCGCTGGGCTCTGTTATAAACGGGCTTGTTGGCTTTTATTTCTGACGATTCCTTGAGCAGGGCTATCAATTCGCTACCGGTTACCTCCCAGTCAATATCAGCAATGATATCACGCATTTCCATCGCCCGGTTCGTTGTATTGTTCGAAAGGTGTGTCCTGATCCTCTGCATCAGGTTCCTGCTTTTTCCGATATAAATAAGATCACCTTTTTCGTTGTAGAAATAATAGATGCCGGGCTCCTCAGGGTATCATTTCGAGTTTCGAAATATCGAGTTTCGGATTTAGTTTCGATAATCTTGTGTTTTTTAACAGATCAGATGACAGGCCATTGATTTGCCTGTCCCTTTCAGTCAGCATTTCAAACAACCTTACAGTGGCAAATGCATCGCCTGCAGCCCTGTGCCGGCCATTAATTGTAATGTCCAGGTCCTTGCATATATTCCCCAGGCTGTATGACCTGTGTCCGGGGATCAGTTTTCTGCTCAGGATAACCGTATCAAGGATGTTTCTCCTGAAGTTGTAGCCAAGCGATTTGAATTCCTCCCGGATAAATGAATAATCGAACCTTGCATTATGTGCAACAAATGTACGTCCCTCCGTAAACCCGATGATATCCTTTGCGATCTCATAGAATTTTGGTGCATCTTCAACCATCTCATTTGAGATCCCGGTAAGGTTTGTAATAAAATAAGGAATGTTTCTTTCAGGATTGACAAGTGAGACGAATTCGCCTGTGATTTTTTCCCCGTCGTGCTGGTAAATTGCAATTTCGGTGATCTTTTCAATTCTGGCACTTCCCCCCGTTGTCTCAATATCAACTATCGCGTACATGAACTGAATTCTCCTTTATTAAAGCATCTGCTAATATAATCAGAATTACTGTCTGATTGCCTTATTGTTCGTATTTTTGTGTTAACCAAACCAGGCAATAAATGAACGAATGTTTCGGAAAAAAATTCATCCTCAACGGAGTGCTGGAGCCATCTGATCTTTTTGATAATGTACTGGTTTATGAAGGCGATTCGGTTTATGAAGTGCTGAGGATGGTTAAGGGAAATCCTGTATTCTTCGGCGACCATATGGAACGGCTTGCTTCGAGCGTAAGGCTTCAAAAGAAAATATTGCTTGCCGATCCGTCAATAATAAGGCGGGATATAATTAACCTTACAAAAACTGAGCGCAGGAAGGAGGCTAATCTGAAGATAGTTTTTAATTATAATCTCAATTCGGTTAATTACCTTATCTACTTTATTGAACCAATATATCCAACAGAAGAGCAGTATAGAAAAGGTGTCAGGGGGATACTTTTCCACGGTGAAAGAAAAGACCCGGAATCGAAAATTATCAATCATAAACTTCGTTCTTCAATCTATCATAAGCTTATTCTTAACAGAGGGTATGAGGCGCTGCTTGTTAATGAGGAAAGTTGCGTCACTGAGGGCAGCCGTTCCAATATTTTCTTCCTTCGGGGAGATATACTGACTACTGCTCCAGATAACATGGTACTTAGCGGCATTACAAGAAAATATATTCTGGATATCTGCCGGGAGAACAGGATCAGGGTTGATTTCAGGTGTATTCCTGCTGATTCAATTTCAGAATTTGATGCTGTATTCATGACTGGCACATCGCCGATGGTACTTCCTTTTTCCTGCATAGACGACATTAATTTTAATGTGCAGTCACCGCTGATCGGTCAGCTGAGAAAGCTTTACCTCAGGAAGGCGGAAGAAAGCGTGCACGCATTCGTTGCCAATATCTGACCGTCTGTAACTCTTTTGCCAACTAATTTGTTATCTTTGTCACCTATAAAAATAAATCAACAGAAATGCCAAGCGTAAGAAGACTTAAAAAAGACATAGATTATCTTATTTTCGAAGTGATTTCAGACTGTTTTACTTTTGGCTCCCTTCATCCTGATGATAGCCCTGAAGAGGTCACCTCAATTTTATCGGATGCTGTTAACTTAAGAAACGATCTTATCAAACGGGTTAACAACCCTGAGCAGGGTGATGACCCCAAAACTACAAGGGCTCATTTTCAGCTTGTTGTCAAGGATCTTTATACGAACGTCGACAAGTTATGCGGCAGGCTCAGTCTGCTGTCGGCGAAGGGAAAGTAAAATACCTGTAAACCAGGTTCCCGCACTTTGTACATTTACCCTCATCATCCAGGTTCATCAATCTGATCCTGTAACCCGATCTGCCGGTAACAATGGTTCCACATCCAGGGCATCTTGTATCCTGGCCGTTTCCCGGTTCAGTATTCCCCATATAAACATTTTTCAGATGCTTTGAGGCAATTTCATATAATCTGTCAAGTGTTGACTGAGGTGTCGCGGGGTCATCTCTTTTATATGTAGGAAAATACCTGCTCAGGTGGAATGGCGTATCGCTTCCCAGCTCCTCTGAAATCCAGGTCGATTCTGCCTCCATTTCATTTTCGGCATCGTTCTTTCCCGGAATTATCAGGGTTGTGACTTCAAGATGTTTTCCTGCCCTGGCAATCTGTTTCAGGCTCTCCTTAACGGGCTGTAGCCTGGCGCCCGTCAGCCTGATATAAAAGTCCTCATTAAACGCTTTAAGATCAATGTTAAAGGCATCGATAAATCCTGTGATTTCGCTTAGCGGAGAACTGTTCACATAACCATTGCTTACCATAACTGTATATAAACCTTTCTCCTTTGCCTTCAGAGCCATATCTCTCATAAACTCAAACCAGACAATTGGCTCGTTATAGGTAAATGCAATTCCGATATTATTCCGGGATGATAAAGCATCATTTATGATCTTGTCGGGATCAGCGTTCCTGGAAAAGCTGTCGGATGCCTTCTGGGAGATCTGCCAGTTCTGACAAAAATCGCATCTCATATTGCATCCGTAAGATCCTGTTGACAGGATATTGTGACCCGGGAAAAAATGATACAGAGGCTTTTTCTCAACCGGATCTAGTGAATACCCGGAAATGACACCATAAGTTGCCAGCTCAATTCCTTCACCCGTATTTTTTCTTACACCGCATATTCCTTTTTTCCCAGGGTGGATCTTGCAGAAATGAGGACAAAGCGTACACTCTGTATAATCCTCATATTTGACAAACAGCTGCCCCATATTACTACTGTTAATTTCATTCAAATTTAAACCAAATCGGTTTAAGGTGTTTGAAAATTAAATTACTTTTATGATTATGCAACCTTGACTTACCGATGAAAAATAAACTGCCCTTATCTCTATTCATTTTATTTGTATTTACAGCCTGCCAAAAACAGGTTCAATCGCCGGAACTCTGGTATAACAAACCTGCCGTCGACTGGAATGAGGCCTTACCAGTTGGAAATGGCCGTCTCGGAGCTATGGTCTTCGGAGATCCCGAAAACGAACGTATTCAGATTAATGAGGAGAGTATCTGGGCTGGTTCAAAAATAAATAACAATAATCCTAAGTCGCTTACTAACCTGCCTGCCTTACGGGAAGCCATATTCAAAGGGGACATCAGGAAAGCTGAAAAGATCGCAAATGAATGTTTTTTAGGAACTCCCCCGCGGATCCTTTCCTACCAGCCACTCGGTGACCTGTTGATAAAATATGACTGGAAAGGACCTGTTTCGGATTACAGGAGATCCCTTGACCTTCGTTCTGGCCTGGCTGTTACTTCATTTAAAATTAACGGGGAACCTTTTTCATCTACCGTTTTTGCATCTGCGGCTGACAACGCACTTATCATTGAGATCAGGGCAGGTGGCAAGGCAGGAATTAACTGCACCTTTGAGCTGAGACGGGAGAAAGATGCAAATGTCAGGGTATCAGACGACGGCTCTTTGTTCCTTACCGGACAAATTGTGGATGAAGATAATCCGTTGACTGGTCCGGGTGGTAAGCACATGAGATTTGCTTCAAGGGCAAAGTTCATGGTTTCGAAAGGTAAAATTAATGCCCTGGGAAATACTCTCAGCATTACTGACGCGTCGGAAATAACTGTCATTCTGACTGCTGCCACCAACTACAATATCAATCTGCTCGATACTGACAGGTCAATTGACCCTGCTTCAGTGTGTGACGCTATACTTAACAGGATCGGGGAGAAGAGTTACAGAAATATTTTACTGGACCATTCCGCTGAACATCAGGCGATGTTCAGCCGTGTTTCACTTGATTTCGGACCTGATACACTTAACTATCTTCCAACAAATGAGCGTCTTGAGCGGGTGAAGGCAGGTTCAGGCGACAATGGGCTGATTGCCCTCTATTTTCAATATGGCCGATATCTCCTGATGGGCTCTTCACGGTTTCCGGCAGTTCTGCCCGCTAATCTGCAGGGGATATGGAACAAGGATTTAAAAGCTCCGTGGAACTCCGATTTTCACACAAATATCAACCTTCAGATGAACTACTGGCCGGCTGAAGTGTGCAATCTGCCAGAGACGGCTGTTATTCTTTCGGAGTTCGTCAAAAAGCTCACCATACCTGGCACTGAAACAGCGAGGGAGATGTATGGGACCGGTGGCTGGACAATGCATCATCTGACCGACCCGTTCGGAAGAACCGGCGTAGCTGATGGTGTCTGGGGTCTTACACCGACCAACGGGCCATGGATGACTTTTTCTCTGTTTGAACATTATCTTTTCACTCGCGACAGGGATTTTCTGGAGAAGACAGCTTATCCGGTACTGAAAGGGTCTGCCGAATTCCTGCTTGGTTTTCTGGTCCCCTCGCCGGAAGGATATCTGGTAACCAATCCCTCAACTTCTCCTGAAAACCGGTATTACCTTCCGGGGAGCAGGGAAACAGCCCAACTCACCTATTCGGCAACAATTGATATTGAGACCGTAAACGCTGTTTTCGACTATTACATCGAAGCCGCTGAAATACTTGATCTTGATCCGGACTTAGTCAATAAAGTCAGTGAAGCGCAATCAAAACTGCCGCCGGTAACGGTTAACTCGCTTGGTACAATCAGGGAGTGGATCAGTGATTATGAGGAGGTTGAGCCGGGTCACAGGCACATGTCGCACCTTGTCGGACTATATCCTCTTTCCCGGATTACTCCGGGGACGCCGGAACTTTTTGAAGCTGCAGCAAAAACCATTGAACGGCGACTTTCTTCAGGAGGAGGCCATACAGGATGGAGCAGGGCATGGATAGTCAATTTCTACGCCAGGCTTCAGAATGGTGAGAAGGCGTATGAACACCTGATGAGCCTTCTCAAAAAATCAACCCTTAATAATCTGTTTGATAGTCATCCGCCATTCCAGATTGACGGTAACTTCGGGGGTACTGCCGGGATAGCAGAGATGCTGTTGCAGAGCCATCAGGGTTTCACAGAGTTGCTTCCGGCTCTTCCGTCAGCCTGGAGTGAGGGTGAGGTAAAAGGACTGGTGGCAAGGGGCAACTTTGTTGTGGACATCGCCTGGAAGGATGGGAAGCTGATTTCAGGAAAATTACATTCACGCATCGGCGGGAAATGTAAGGTAAAATATGGTGAGAAGGTTATTGAGATAGAGACTATTGCTGGAAGGGACTATATGTTGAATGAATTAATGTAAGAGCACAGAGCTCAGAGCGCAGGGAGCAGGGAGCAGGGGGCGAGGAGCTCAGAGCGCAGGGCACAGAGCGCAAACCTTGCCAACCATAGACGACCGGAAGGAGGTGAAGGCTGGGTATAGAGCACAGGGGAAGGGCACTACCGCCTGGATCCCCTCCCGGGAGGGGCAAGGGGTGGGTTCTTTATTGTACATGGCACAGATCGCAAGGCTGAGGGGTCGGGGGTGGGTTAAACGTCTGCAGGGTTGGCCTGTGGCGGGGCAAGGGGTGGGTTTTTAAGATCTGCGAGAATCAGCGTGATCAGCGGGAAACAAAAAATCTCCCGCAGATTTCGCAGATTTAAATCCCGCAGATTCAACTAAAGAAAACTAAATATGGATGTAATCCCTAAGTTTTAAAAGGCAAAAGCAAAAAGTAAAAAACTTTTAATACAATACAATTAATGAAATTCACAATGGAACAAAAATCATTATTAAGTGTAGGCCTTACACTTATCCTGGTTTGCATCTTTACTGAGTTGGGAGCTCAAACTGACCAACCGTGGCAAGCCTCAAAGGAAACTGTTGAAAGGCTTTCAAAAAGCCAGCCCGAATTTAACTACTATGAGGAAAAAGTTCCCTCCTACAAATTGCCTGATGTTCTGACCACATCGAATGGTCAGAGTGTCAGAAACGCGAAAATGTGGACTCAATCGCGACGCAATGAAATACTGGAACTCTTCAGGGAGAATGTTTTTGGAAGGATCCCGGCTACTCCATACAGCAAGAGTTTTACAAAGACTAATGAGGATAAAAATGCAATGAATGGAGCGGCAACCCTGAAAGAGGTTAAAATCACAATCACTGCAGAGGGTAAATCACTTGATATCCATCTGACACTTTTTGTGCCGAACAAAGTCGCGAAGCCGGTTCCTGCTTTTCTGCTTATTGATAACAGGGGGCCTGCCAACACGGATCCGACCAGACAGGTCAGGAGCGAATTCTGGCCTGCAGAAGAGGCCATTGCCCGGGGTTATGCCATTGCAGTATTCAGTAACGCAGATGTTGATCCCGACAACTTTGATGATTTTAAAAACGGGATACATGGCCTGCTCGACAGGGGAGTGAGGCAGCCCGATTCATGGGGAACTCTTGCTGCCTGGGCATGGGGAGCCAGCCGCTGTATGGATTATTTTGAAACAGACACCGACATTGATAAGAATGGTGTAGCGGTGGTAGGTCATTCCCGGGGCGGCAAAACTGCATTGTGGGCAGGTGCAGAGGATCAGCGGTTTGCCCTTGTTGTAAGCAACGAATCAGGTTGCGGAGGAGCTGCTCTCGCACGACGCCGTTTCGGTGAAACCGTGGCCAGAATCAATACAGCATTTCCTCACTGGTTTTGCTCAAACTATAAAAAGTGGGCAAATAAAGAAGATTCCATGCCTGTCGATATGCATATGCTACTTGCACTTATCGCCCCCAGGGCTCTTTATGTCGACTGTGCAAGCGATGATCTGTGGGGAGATCCGCGTGGCTCCTATCTTGCTCTTTATAATGCAGTGCCTGTATTTAAACTATTTGATAAGGGAACCGTTATCCCCGAAACCATGCCCCCGCTCAATAAACAGGTTACGAGCAATAGAATCGGATTTCACATAAGGGATGGAGGACATAACATGTTGCTTAAGGACTGGAACTGGTTTATGGATTTTGCGGATAAGGTATTTAAATAACTGATTGTAAAATTGATTTTTTTCCTAACAAAAATCTGATGATTGAATTAGTTCCTGCCGGTCAAATGAAATCAGAATTCATCAGGATTCTGAAAAAATACGGTTTTTCTGAAGAAAAAGCTGACAGGTGTGCCGGGATATTTATGGTAAACAGCCTGGAAGGAGTTTATTCCCATGGTTACAACCGGTTCCCGAGATTTGTTGATAATATCAGTAAGGGATTCGTCATTCCGGATGCCAGTCCTTCTCTGGCAAAAAGTGCCGGCTCCGTTGAGCAATGGAACGGGAATCTTGGTCCGGGACCGCTGAATGCCATTTTTGCTACAGAAAGGGCAATGGAACTGGCTGTCAAAAATGGCATCGGACTTATCGCCCTGGCAAACACGAACCACTGGATGCGAGGAGGAACCTACGGTTGGGAAGCTGCCAGAAAAGGATTTGTATTCATCGGTTGGACCAATACTGAAGCAAACATGCCAGCCTGGGGGGCAAAAGATTTCAGGCTTGGCAATAATCCCCTTGTGATTGCAATTCCTTACGGAAATGAAGCTATTGTTCTCGATTTTGCAATGTCGCTCTTTTCATACGGCAAGCTCGAGGTATATCAGCTTGGGGAAAAGCTTCTTCCTTTCCCGGGAGGATATAATGACAGAGGTGAACTGACAGCTGATCCAGGCGAAATTCTGTTGACACGGCGCTCTCTCCCTGTCGGTTACTGGAAGGGCTCGGGTCTTTCTCTCCTTCTCGATATCCTGGCCGCTGTCCTTTCGGGCGGCCTCTCCACCCATGAGATATCGCGGAAAGAAACAGAGTATTCGTTATCACAGGTGTTCATCGCTATAAGTTTAAATAATCTTGCTGCTTCAGGTGCAATTGAGAACGCGGTTCAGAATATAATAAATGATTTGAAAAGTTCTGTTCCTGTTGATCCTCTGACCGAAATCAGGTATCCTGGAGAAAATATTGTCAAAGTCAGGGAGGAAAACAGAAAGAACGGGATCCCGGTGAACAAGGAAGTATGGGAAAAAATTAGGTTGCTCTGAAAGCAATCAGAATTCATCTTCCCTGAATTCAAAACTCAGGTTGTGAACGCTGCAAAAACTCTCAATTTCTTTTTTAACAGGCTCGATTATATCGGTATAGGTGGTCCCGAATCGCATGATCACATTTTTACCGTTCCTTAGAAAAAAAACAAGGTTTACGGGATGGATAACGACCTTTATGATTTCCGAAGCTTCAATTTCAGTGGCAGGTAAGATGGAATTCCTTTTCATTCGTATGGTGTCCGGACCAAATTCAATAAATTTTTCTGCACGGCCAAGCCCTGAGTTTACCTGGAAGTAAGCAAATCCCAGCAGAAAAATTATTGTGATCCATAATGTCCCATTCAGTTTGAGGGTGTTCAGGTTCAGGAACATCCATATGACGGCAACTGCCGCGCATATAATCCCGAAAACAAGTTGGAATATCCTGGTCACCCTGTTGCTCTTGTTTACCTCAAGCGAATAATAGCTCTTGTCCATTTTTGTGTTTTTCGCAATTTATTCATTTTTAAAGTAATCGGTAAAAATTTTCCCGCAGATTCCGCAGACCTGCCTGCCGGTAGGCAGGTTTACGCAGATTAAAACAGTGGACCAGGAAAACAGCGGATCAACAGTTAATGGATTTTTCTTACCCGGTATAATAAATATTGCTAATTTTATAATTCAAATAATCACAATCTCAGATTAACTCCTTAGAAAATATGAAACGGAACTACTACCTCATTGCGCTAATATTTCTGATTTTCTTTGCAATTTCTTTTTTAACCAACATTCTGGGTTCGATAAATCCTAATGTAAGCGACAGTTACAAACTGAGCGGGACAATGACAGGAATGTTGCCATTTTCCTTTTTTATTGCCTACGGTCTGATGTCAATTCCGGCCGGTATGATAATACAGAAATATCATGAAAAGAGGAGTTTAACTGTAGCCTGGATTCTTGCATTTTCGGGAGCCCTGCTTTTTTCGGTATTCCCGGTATTTCCTGTTTTCCTGTGTTCCCTGTTTATGATTGGTTGCGGAATGGCTATCATGCAGGTTGCCATATATCCTCTCCTCAGGGTTGCAGGAGGGGAGGAGCATTTTGCCTTCAATTCGGTGGTAGCACAGCTTGTTTTTGGCGCTGCTTCATTCCTGAGCCCGTTCGTCTATTCTTATCTGGTTCTGGGACTTGCCAGTGAGCAGGCCGATAATGGATTTTTAATCAACAGGATAGGATCATTGACACCAACGGAATTGCCCTGGGTATCAATTTACTTATTGTTTACCCTGATATGTCTTCTTATGGTGGTAGTCATTATTGTAACCCGGTTTCCGGAAGTTAAACTTAAGGAGGAAGAAATTGCCGGAGCCTGGAAGACCCATTTAGAGTTATTCAGGCAAAGGAAAGTTATACTTTTCTTCTTTGGCATATTTTGCTATGTTGGCACTGAACAGGGAATTGCAAACTGGATCTCGGAGTTCCTGAGAACGTATCATGGCCTTACGCCAGAAATTGAAGGGGCTAAAACAGTCGGTTTATTCTGGGGAATGATGACTGTCGGCTGCATTCTCGGATTGGCATTATTAAAGATAATGGATAGTAAAATAGTGTTGCGTATTTTTACCCTGGCAGCTCTCGTTATTTTAACCTTTACCCTGTTCGGCAGGGTAGAATTTGCATTGTTCGGATTCCCGGCTTTGGGTTTTTGTCTTTCAGTGATGTATGCCATAATTTTCTCGCTCGCCCTGAATAGTGTTACAAAGTCTCATGGATCATTCTCCGGGATTTTGTGCAGCGGAATCGCCGGAGGTGCTATAGTCTCATTAATTGTCGGAAGGCTGAAAGACCTGATCGGATTGCAGGCCGGAATGATGGTAATATATCTGACCCTGGCCTACATTCTCAGTTTAAGTTTCTGGGCAAAACCGCTTATTGTAAATGCAACGATTAAAAGAAAATCTGACCCCCCGTCAGACTGAAGATCCAGGATTCAGATTACTGATAAATTATCAACAAATTAAAAGGTTGTTGGTTATAATTTATGATTATTCAGGACATGCATGGTTTTGAAGGTAATTGTGTTATTAGTTTTTCAGGTTTTCTTTATTTTCAATAACTTGCTATAACAAAAAATCTATTAATTATGAACTTGTTAAATGCGTTAATTGCCATTTACTTTATATCAGGTACAATGACAGATCAAGGTAACAGGAGCCAGTCAGCTTTAAAGCAGGCAAATCCACAGCAGAAAAGCGAATGGAGACAGCTGTTCAACGGAAAAGATCTGACAGGCTGGAAACATGTCGGCCCGGGGGATCAATATGTCGAAGATGGCCTTATTAAATCGCACGGTGGAATGGGGTTGCTCTACTGGCCGGGTGAAAAATTCGGAAACTGCACTTTCAGGGTGGTTTTCAGAATGCGTGACGAGAACAGTAATTCAGGAATATTTATCCGTATGCCGATCGAACCGCGTGAAGAATGGATGCCGGTTCATTACGGTTATGAGGTTCAGATTGATAATAAACCTGAACTCTCCGACGAGGATGAGTATCACTATACCGGAACCTTATATTCCCTGACAAAACCAATTGCAAAAACCGGCAAACCCGGTCCTGAATGGAACACGATGGAGATCACCCTCGACGGATCCAGGACAATCGTCTATCTGAACGGAGCCAAAGTAACTGATTACAAGGAAGGCGACCCGGTACCGGAGCGCAAATTCGACTTTGAACCCTTCCGTGGAGCTCGTCCCGACTCAGGCTATTTTGGGATTCAGAATCACGGTGAAGCGGATGTTGTATTCTTTAAGGAGGTTGCTGTCAAACCTCTTATAAAATAGGTTATAATCTCTGTATGAACTAATATTTTAGCATTCAAAAATGAGTACAATTAAAGAAGAATCAGGAAATCCCGGAAATGTTTCCAGGCGTAACTTTGTCAGGACTGCCGCTTCAGGAGCAGCTGCACTTACAATTCTTCCAAGCTTTACAATAAGCGGTCTGGGACATGTAACTCCAAGCGATAAGCTCCTTATTGCTGCGGTGGGATGCGGGGGCGAAGGCGCTGATGATATACGTCATTATGCCATAGCACCAAAGAAAAATGCGGAGATTGCATTCCTTTGTGATGTAGATGACAGGATGGCTGCTCCGCGGAGAAAAGAATTTCCCAAAGCCGGATTTTACTATGACTGGCGCGAGATGTTTGATAAAGAGAGTAAGAATTTTGATGCTGTGTCGGTAGCGATACCTGATCACAATCATGCACTGGTTGGCCTGAGCGCCATGCAGCTTAAGAAGCATCTTTACCTGCAGAAACCCCTGACTCATGATATCTACGAGGCCCGTATTCTGACACAAGCTTCTGAAAAATACAGGGTTGTTACCCAGATGGGCGATCAGGGCGCATCGTGTGACGGAATGCGCACATTGAGGGAATGGATTGAAGCAGGAATCCTGGGGGAAATAAAACAGGTTTATTGCTGGACCGACAGACCGGTCTGGCCGCAGGGAATTCCCTGGCCCGACGCACGCCCGCCCGTTCCATCCGAACTTAAATGGGATCTCTGGCTTGGCACCGCAGGAGATACCGGTTACATTGATAACCTTGTTCCATTCAACTGGAGGGGCTGGTGGAAGTTCGGCACAGGCGCTCTTGGAGATATGGGTTGCCATATTATGGGACCGCCCTTCAAGCTGCTGAATCTTGGATATCCCACCGAAGTCTCATGCAGTGCAAGCACTGTATATACCGGAATTTTCAAAGAGGGTATTTTCCCCGAAAGCGGACCGGTTTCCAGTTCAATCCGGTTCAGATACAAATTGAAAGGGGGCAGTGATCTGGATCTCTTACTGGATGGATGGCGGAATAACTCCCGAACGTCCATTTGAAATTGATCCCGATAAGAACATGAATGATATTATGGGCGACTGGCCCGGACTTAATGATTATGAAGGCGCTACACTGTTTATAGGGACCAAAGGGAAGGCTGCATGCGGCTGGGGTGGACGAAACCCGATACTGTTGCCGCTTTCGTTGAATAAGGAGATAAAAGTGCCGCAAAAATATCCAAGGGTGACAGGAGATATGGATGGCCACTGGTGGCAATGGATTGATGCCTGTATTGCAGGTTACGGAAATGCTGAAGTGGACTCACCATTTGTTGGTTATGCGGGACCTCTTACTGAGACTGTTCTTATGGGCAACCTGTCTGTTGAGATGCTTCAATATTCGCCAGACCGTTAAGCGAAAAGACCCGGTTTATGGTGAAATGGAAGGATCCACTTTTCCCGGACGATACATCAGCTATAAATGGGATGGGGTAAATATGCGTTTAACCAACTTCGAACAGGCAAATCAGTTTGTTAAAAGAGAATACCGTAAGGGATGGGGTACGCTGACATTGTAAAGTCAATATATGTGAAACAAATAATCTACGAAAACTACGACGAGCTTTCAAAAGAAACAGCAGATCTGATTGCCGGGATTATACTTGAAAAACCTGATGCCCTGTTATGCTTCCCGGCAGGTGAAACATCGGTTGGAACGTTTAATCGCCTGATTGAATTGAACAAATCGGGAGCTCTCAGTTTCAGAAATTGTAGGATTGTGGGACTGGACGAATGGGCAGGTTTAGGAGAAATGAGCAGGGAGAATTGTTTTGGCTTCCTGAAACAACACCTGTTTGATCACATCAATAATTCTGAGGAGAATTTATGCTTTTTCGATGGCGAATCCACCGACCTTGCAGGAGAGTGCGCTAAAACCGATAATTTTATAAGGCAATTTGGCCCGATTGACATGATCCTTCTGGGGGCGGGTATGAACGGACACCTTGGTCTGAATGAGCCGGGAACACCTTTCAACACTTATTCCCATATAGTCAGCCTTGATGAGACAACAAAAACTGTTGGCCAGAAATACTTCTCCCGCAAAGTGAACCTTGCCTTTGGCATTACACTGGGATTAGGACATATAATGGAAGCCGGAACAGTTATACTCCAGCTTAATGGAACCAGAAAAGCTAAGATAGCAAGGGAGATCATGGATAGCGAAATATCTCCGGCTTTACCGGCATCAATATTAAAGTCGCTGGGCAATTCATTTATGCTTCTTGACAAGGAGGCTGCCGGATACTCCGATCATCCGGATTTACAGCAGCTTATGTAAAATCCGGGATTTTTGCATTTTTATTTTGTATTTAGATTTTTTTTGCTATATTTGAATACCTAACAATTTCCAAGACGGAGTTCTTTCTGTTATGCTTTACGGAATGCTATTGTATCTGCAATAATAAGTCTGATACGGCTACTTTTTTATGTCCTTAAATTACTAACCAAATTCGCTAAACCATGGGTACTTACAGAAATTCTGTTCTTCTATGGAGGAGAAGCTTATTGACGCTTCTTCTTTTCAGTATCATGATCAGCCTGACGTGGGCTCAGAAACAAACCATCACGGGTAAAGTTACTTCCGAATCGGAAGGGTCCCTCGCAGGAGTTTATGTTGTGCTTCAGGGAACAACAACCGGAACCATGACCGATGCCAACGGTGATTACAGCATTGCGGTCCCAAGTCCGGGCGCCATACTGGTATTTACTTACATAGGGTATACAACCCAGTCGATAACAGTCGGCGCTCAGACCAGAATCGATGTTGTATTGGTCCCGGCAATGAGCGCCCTGGCTGAAATTGTTGTTACAGGTTATGGCACCCAGAAGAAACAGGAGATTACAAGTTCAATTTCCAGTGTTAAATCTGATGAGTTTAACAGAGGTAACCTGAATGCACCTGAACAGTTAATCGTTGGCAAGGTGGCCGGCCTTTCTATCAGCAAACCCGGCGGAGACCCGAATGGAGGATACAATATACGATTGAGAGGTTTAAGTACAATTGGTGCGAATACCCAGCCTCTTGTCGTCATTGATGGTATTATCGGGGGATCACTTGACAATGTCGATCCAAACGATATTGAATCTATGAGCGTCCTTAAAGATGGTTCCGCTGCAGCTATATATGGTACCAGGGGTTCCAGCGGAGTTATCCTTGTTACAACCAAGCAGGGTAAAAAAGGCACAACTACTGTAGAATATAATGTCTATGGAACAGCCGAAATGGTTGCAAAGAATACAAATGTGATGACTGCCACTGAATGGCGAGCCCTGAAGGCTGAAATTAATTCGGCGCACAACAATACCATTGGAACAGACTTCGGTCAAAGTACTGATTGGTTCAAGGAAATTGAACAGACCGCACTGACCCAGGTACATAACCTTTCCCTGTCGGGGGGATCTGATAAAACAAGATATCGGGCTTCAATCAATTACCATGACGGCCAGGGCATTGAGCGCAGGACCGGGTTCCGTCAGATTAACGGAAGGATCAATCTCTCACAGAAGGCCCTGAATGATAAGCTTACCTTCGATGTAAACCTTGGTGCCACGGAAAGAACCTCAGATTTCGGAACTCCGGCTGCTTTCAGATATGCCAGTGTTTACAATCCAACCGCTCCCGTAAGAAGCGATGATCCGTTACATGGGGGTCCCAGATTTGACGGCTATTTTCAACAGGAATTGTTCGATTATTACAATCCCGTTGCAATGCTTGAGTTAAATACAAATGACGGGCAAAGCAGATTATTAAACCTTTCATTAAAGGGCGCCTATGAAATTGTCAAGGGATTGACAATTGATGCTTTCTACGCTATTCAGAGTTCTGAAGAATTAACCGGCACCTATTATGATAAGAATGATTACTGGGGAGGTTTGAACAGGACCGGACTGGCTTCCAGGAACACAAATGCTTCCACAGCCCGTCTTTTTGAATCAACCGTCCATTGGAGCGGTGATATAGCCCCTAATGTGAACCTCACAGCACTGGGAGGTTATTCATACCAGGACTTTTCGTATGAAGGTTTTCGTGCCGAAGGAGGTAATTTCCTTACCGATAACTTTACTTACAATAACCTTAATGCAGCTCTTGATTTCAAGAATGGCAAAGGAGCACTCTCCAGTTATAAAAACTCCAATAAACTGATTGGATTTGTCGGACGTGTTAATCTGAATATTAACAGTATGTGGTTTTTGACTGCAAGCGCCAGGTATGAAGGTTCATCGCGTTTTGGTGCAGACAACAAGTGGGGAATATTCCCGGCTGTCGGCGGGGGAGTTGACATAGCTAAATTGATTAACGTCAGCTTTCTTGACAATCTGAAAATCAGGGCAAGTTACGGTATTACCGGTGCTGAACCGCCAAGCAGCTACCTTTCATTACTTAGGCTTGGACCTCAGGGTAACTTCTTCTATAACGGAGCTTTTGTACCGGGTTATGCACCTGTAAGTAATGCCAATACAAATCTTAAATGGGAAAAGAAGGCAGAGATCGATGCAGGATTTGATTTCTCCCTGTTTAAATCAGTCATATCCGGAGCATTTGACTATTATACCAGGACAACCACTGATTTGTTGTGGCAGTACCAGGTGCCGGTCCCTCCCAACCTTTATAATCAGGCATGGATGAACATTGGAAAACTAAGGAGCAGCGGTGTAGAGCTTACTATGACCTGGCATGCCGTTACAAAAAATGACTTCACTTACAGTATGACACTGACACCCTCATACAATATTTCGAATACTCTTGTATCCCTCTCGGGAACTTACAACGGTGCCGAACTGAAATACGGGGTTCAGGATCTGAATGACATGGGATCCCCCGGACAAAACGGAACACCCCTGATCAGAGTTGAGGAAGGTAAGCCTATAGGTCAGATTCTGACATACGTCTTCCAGGAAGTTGACGCAGCTGGTAAATTCGTGTTCAAGGATTTAAACGATGATGCCAAGATTGATGCAGCCGACAGGACCATAACCGGGCACGGGTTGCCTAATTTTCTGATAGGATTTGGTAATGACTTCACATACAAAAACCTGGATATGAATATATTCTTCCGTGGGGTATTCGGCCACGACCTTATAAACTCCTTCCGGGCATTTTATGAAGTGCCGAATTACATTACCTCATATAACCTGCCTAAAACCGCTGCAGATATCAGAAATGCCCAGGGGGACCTTTTGAATGTTTCTTCAGGTACATTGTCAAGCAAGTATGTCGAACATGCCTCTTTTGTTTCACTCGATAACGTGAGCCTTGGGTACAATTTCAATTTACTGAAGAACAAACAGTTCAGTAAAATAAGACTTTACCTTGCCGGTAACAATTTATTCTATATTACCAACTATACGGGGGTTGATCCAAATCCGAGATATGTTGATGGTGAGGATTTAGGTCAGCTGAACAGTCCGCTTAATCCTGGTATCGACAGGAGAAATACCTGGTTCAGAACCAGATCCGTGACCATTGGTGCAAACATTGTTTTTTAACCCTGAAAATGAAAATGAAATGAAAACAAAAGATAGAAATACAATAAGTAAAGCATTTCAGCTGGTAAGAGCTACAATGATTGCATTGATCGCGATAGCCTTCAGTCAATCATGTACCAAGCTTGATGAAGAACTTTTCAGTGAAGTTACACCCGATAATTTCTTTAAATCCGAGAAAGAATTTGTCTCGGCTTTAGGCGCTGCATACACTCAATTTGGTGGTTATGCATCAGGTGATATAAATTCTTTGCAAGAGGTCACAACTGATGAGTGTGTTGTCCCGACAAGAGGATCAGACTGGGACGATGGTGGTACATGGAGAAGGCTTCATCTGCATGCATGGAAGTTTGAAGATGATAATCAGGGTGGCCCCTGGGACTTTTGCTTCAGCGGTGTAAATACTGCAAACAGGCTAATCTATCAATTCCAGACGTCTGGTAACTGCCGGTCGGTCGATCAGGCCACAGCCGATGCTTATATTTCGGAACTTCAGACTGTTCGTGGTTTTTTCTACTGGCAACTGGTTGATTTGTACGGGAATGTCCCGATAGTAAATGATTTTGCAAGCGGAGAATCTGCACCTGCAACTAAACCAAGAACAGAAGTGTACAATTTCGTTGTTGGCGATCTGGAAACAGCTGTTCCCAAGTTGTCAAAAGCGGTTGATGGCACTACCTACGGCCGTATGAATTATTATGCAGGACAGATGTTACTGGCTAAATTGTACCTGAATGCGGAAGTATATACCGGAACAGTACAGTGGGACAAAGTAATCACAGCTTGCGATGAGATAATCAACTCGGGTAAATACTCATTGGAAAGTAATTATTTTTTAAATTTCAATGTGAACAACTCCGGATCCAAAGAATTTATCTTTGCTATACCGTACGACCAGATTTTCTTTCAAAATTTCCAGCTGGGTACCCAAACACTACACTATCCCAGCCAGTTCACATATAACTTTACCCAGCAGCCCTGGAACGGTTTCTGTACACTGGAGCAATTTTATAATTCTTACGATGATACAGATATACGGAAAGGTGATGTAGGTACTCCAACAACTCCCGCAGCAAGGCGTGGAAATTTTATTGCGGGATATCAGTTCATAAACGGCGGAGGTAATACGATCGATGCAGGTGCGGATGCTGCAGACCCTGACGGCACAATTCTTAATTTTGGAAATATAGGTTCGGGGGCACCTCAGATAAATGAACTGGGACCCCAGTGCTGGAGGCAGTCAGGTGTTAGAATCGGTAAATGGGAATTCGCCATCGGTTCTGATCCGGGAAATATGAGCAACGATTACGGAGTGTTCCGTTATGCTGATGTTCTGCTGATGAAAGCCGAAGCTCTCTTCCGCAAGGGTAATACTGCCGCAGCATTGCCGCTGGTAAACCAGATAAGAGCACGCGCAGGGTTAACAGCTCTGACTTCATTAGACGGTAAGATAAGTTTTGATCTTGCAGGATCGGTTGTACCTGGTGGAGAATTATTCAATGAAATGGGACGGGAGATGTTTTATGAGCACAACAGGCGGCAGGACCTGATCCGTTGGGGATTCTGGAGCCAAAACGCTAAATGGACTCTTCCATATCATAATGTTGGTGATGTTATTAAGTCCGATGCTTATTTGTCTATCTTCCCGATTAACAGATCAAAATTGTCTGCCAATCCTAACCTGGTTCAGAACCCGGGATATTAGCGATAAAGTTTCAGTTTAAGCTTTAAGAAGAGCAAGTAATTGGTATATTTACTTGCTCTCTTTTATTTTTGCCTCTGCCTTCCCTGCCCCGGGAGAGAAGAGGTAACTTAATGACATATAATTCCGTAACCTCTCCCTGTTGGGTTAACGTGAGGGGATAACTAATAAGGGATTAGTGAGAGGTTAACCAACAGAATTGGCAGAAATCAAATACTGAAATAATTTTGATGGATTACTTTGGGTTTAGATATCTTTTGGAATGGATGGTAGCATGCATAGCCATTCTGGTTTGCTCATGCAATCCGGGTCAAACTGATCTTACTCAAAAACCCTTGTTCACGCTTCTTGATGAAAAGCAGACACATATCAGCTTTCTCAATCAGGTCGACTATACCGAAGAGTACAATACCTATACATATAGAAATTTCTACAACGGCGCCGGAGTGGGACTGGGTGATTTTAATAATGACGGATTGCCAGATGTTTATTTCTGCAGTAACCAGGCGGGCAATAAGCTTTATCTTAATAAAGGTAATTTTGAATTTGAAGATATTACCGACCGGGCTCGGGTAGGTTGTGAAGGCGCATGGTCAACCGGCGTTAGTATTGCAGATGTGAATGGTGATGGCATGGCTCGATATTTATGTTTGCAAATCAGGAGTTCCAAATAGCCCTCATCGTTCAAACGAGTTGTTCATAAATAACGGAGACCTGATCTTTACCGAAAAAGCAACAGAATATGGGCTTGACAATCTCGGATTGTCAAACCATGCCTCCTTTTTTGATTATGACAAGGACGGTGACCTCGACTGCTACCTGCTAAACAACTCATTTCAATCAGTAACCGAATTTGAAATGAAGCCCGGACTAAGACAAATACCCGATACCCTGGGTGGAAATAAACTGCTCCGGAATGATAATGGTCATTTCGTTGATGTAACCAGATCGGCAGGCATATACAGCAGCAGAATCGGCTTTGGACTTGGTGTCAGCGCAGGAGATGTAAACCATGATGGATGGCCCGATATTTATGTTTCAAATGATTTTTTCGAACGCGATTATCTTTATATAAATAATAAGAATGGCACATTTAATGAATGCCTGGAAGACCAGATGCGCGAGATAAGTCTGGGAGCCATGGGCGCTGATATGGCAGATATAAATAATGATGCCTGGCCTGAAATTTTTGCTACGGAGATGACTCCTGAAGACAATGCCCGGCTTAAAACAAAGGCATTATTTGATGGTTGGGATTCATATCAGAAAAAGTTGGATAATGGTTATTTCCGCCAGTTTGGCAGGAACGTACTCCAGCTGAACAACAGGAACAATTCATTCAGTGAAATCGGAAGATTCAGTGGAATAAGCGCAACCGACTGGAGCTGGGGAGCATTGATCATGGATCTGGATAATGACGGATGGAAAGACATTTTTGTTGCCAACGGTATATATAAGGATTTACTTGACAGGGATTATCTTGATATATATTCAAATCCTTCAATCATGAGGTCTATGATTAAAAGTGATGAAAAGGCAATTCTGACACTTATCGATTTGATCCCATCTGTCAAAGTATCCAATTATGCTTTTCATAACAACCAGGATCTTACCTTCACAAACCTGGCAAGCATATGGGGCCTTAATACGCCATCATTTTCAAATGGCGCCGCCTATGGTGATCTCGATAATGACGGGGACCTGGATCTTGTCGTAAACAATGTGAATATGCCTCCATTTGTTTACAGAAATGAAACAAATAATAAGCCGGGAACAAATTTTCTGATGCTAAGTCTGATAGGTGGAGGACAAAACAGTTCTGCAATAGGTGTTAATGTTACACTTTATTATGATGGTAATATAAACTACCAGGAACTCATTCCGGCAAGGGGTTTTCAATCAAGCGTTGATAATCGCCTCCATTTTGGACTGGGAAAATCCGTGTCAATTGATTCAATGGTTGTGAGCTGGCCTGATGGAAATTGTACGGTTTTATACGACGTGGCAGCAAATCAGTTTCTGACTATCGATGAAAAACTGTTATCTGCCGGTTGCTCAGCAGTTAAGGATGAATTGCAACCGGCTGTCTTAACTAAAATAGAATTGATAGAGGGTCTTGATTTTACACATAAAGAGAACGACTTTAATGATTTTGAACGCGACAGGCTGTTATTCCAGATGTTGTCAAATGAAGGTCCTCATATGGCGGTAAGCGATGTAAATGACGACGGACGTGATGATATTTTTATAAGTGGCGCCAAGGATCAACCCGGCGCCCTGTTTTTACAGGATGGGAAGGGTCATTTCAGGGAAACCAATAAAGAAATATTTGCGGAGGACAAGATCTGTGAAGACACAGATTGCGCTTTTTTTGATGCGGATGGAGATGGTGATCCTGACCTTTATGTTGCCAGTGGAGGAAATGAATTTCCGGAGAGTTCCTCCGCTTTAATGGACCGTTTGTATATAAATGAATCCAGGGGAAGGTTCGTAAAATCTAACCAGATCTTACCTGCAGGGAAATATGAGAGTACATCCTGTGTGGAACCTGCTGATTTTGACAATGATGGGGATATAGACCTGTTTGTCGGTATTAGATTGCATCCGTTTGCCTATGGACTACCGGTAAATGGATATCTTCTGGAGAACAATGGACATGGCAATTTTACAAATGTGACGGAGAAAAGAGCATCCCGCCTGACACATTTGGGGATGATTACTGATATGACATGGGCCAACGTGGATAACGACAACGATATGGATATGGTTATTGTGGGGGATTGGATGCCCGTTAAAGTCTTTATTAACAATAATGGTTTTTTCACAGATGAATCAGACAGGTTTGGTTTGTCAGACACCGAAGGATGGTGGCATACAATTATCGCAAAAGATATAGATGGAAACGGTTATACAGACTTTGTACTGGGTAATCATGGTTTGAATTCATTTTTTAAGGCATCAGCAGACCACCCGGTGATGATGTACGTGAATGATTTTGACCTTAATGGAACCATTGAACAGGTGATATGTACTTATAAGGGAGATAAATCATATCCTGCTGTTATGAAGAATGACCTTGTAATGCAGGTGCCATCGCTGGCAAACAAATATGTAAAGTTTGCCGATTTTAAAGATCAGACCATTGAGTATATTTTCTCTCCTGAAATTTTGAAGAGGTCACTTGTACTAAATGCACGGTTAATGGAAAGTTGCATTATAATCAATACGGGAGGGAAATCTTTTAAACTGCTGCCTCTTCCCGTTGAAGCCCAGTTATCACCTGTTTATGCAATTATTTCTGATGACTTTGATCGTAACGGGATTTGCGATATTGTTGCGGGAGGAAACCAGTACAGGGCAAAACCGGAAACTGGCATTTATGATGCGAGCAATGGCCTTTTATTGAAAGGAGGAACTGAAGGCACCTGGAATCCTGTTTCCCCTTTGTTGTCAGGATTTTTCGTTAAAGGGGAGATTCGCGATATTAAGATTTTGAATATAAAAGGAGATACAATCCTTGTAGTGGCAAGAAATAATGATAATTTACAATTTTACAAATACTGAGAATAATATGAAAACCCTGATTTTATGGCTCCTGACACTCCTGCTTTCCGCATTTGTTATTTGCGGATGTTCACCCAGGTCAAAATATGAAAGGAAAATGAAGCATGAAATGAACAGTGGCTTGAGATATGACTCATTGTTTATGGGATTGTACCTTGGAATGCCGGAAAAGGATTTCTATTTACATTGCTGGCAGCTTAACAAGAAGGGGTTGATCAGGCAGGGGGAAAGTAACACAACGGTTTATTATGATTTAAAGAACCAACTAAAGTATCCGGCTGCCATGGATTTTTACCCCCGATTCATGCAGGGCAAAATTTATGAAATGCCGGTGCGTGTTAAGTATAAAGGATGGTCACCCTGGAATAAAGAACTGACGTCAGATAAGCTTCAGTCCGATATATTAGCCTGGTACAAAAAGGTCTATGGCGGGGGATTTATTACAGTCAAACACCCGCAGTGGGGAAATGCTTTTGTTCAGATTAAAGGCAACCGGCGTATTTCGATCTTTAAAGAAAATGAGTTGTGCGTATGGGCTGTTTTTACTGACCTTCTGATAAAAAATGATTGGAAAGATTCTCTTCTCAATCAGGATATCATTCAAAATGATACCACAAAAAATTTAACAAAATAATATGGTCAGAACGTTTCATATAAACAGGGTTAGTATCAGGTTTATATGGTTGTTTTTGCCATTTTTCATCTACGGTTGTGGCAAAAAATCCAGCCCTCATTTATTTACACTTATGCCTGTCTCTGTAACGCATGCAGGTTTTATCAATCAATTGGACTACGACAGGCAACTTAAAAGCAAATTCAATATTTACACTTTCCGTAATTTCTATAATGGCGGAGGAGTCGCTCTGGGGGATGTAAATAATGATGATCTTCCGGATATTTTCATGACCTCAAATATGGGATCTAATAAGCTCTATCTGAACAAGGGTAATTTTGAATTTGAAGATATATCCGTTCAATCAGGCATTGAAGGCGGGGGATGGTCGACAGGTGTCAGCATGGCAGATGTCAATGGAGATGGCTGGATCGATATCTACGTGTGTAAATCGGGAAATGAGGAAGGCGTCGAATACTGTAATGAATTGTATATCAATAATGCGGATCTTACATTCACTGAAAAAGCAGGAGAATATGGGATAAATGAACCCGGCAATTCAACCCAGGGTGTGTTCTTTGATTATGATAAAGACAAAGATCTTGATCTGTTCTTATTGAAAAATTTTCCAAAGGCGATTGGCAGCTTTAATCTGAAGGAGAATCAACGTCTGGTCCGGGATTCGGTGGGAGGGGATAAGCTCTTCAAAAACACCGGGAATAAATTTATAGATGTCAGCGAGGAAGCCGGCATTTTTGGAAGCTCAATCGGATTTGGAATGGGTGTTTCAGTCGGTGATTTAAATAAGGACAGGTGGCTGGATATTTATGTGTCGAATGATTTTTTTGAACGTGATTATATCTATCTTAATAATCACGACGGTACATTTAAGGAATCATTGACAGAGATGATGGGCTCTGTTCCTATATCTTCGATGGGAAGCGACCTGGCTGATCTAAACAATGACGGCTGGCCCGAATTGTTTGCTACTGACATGCTTCCGGAACACAATGACCGGTTAAAAACAAAAACTACTTTTGACGACTGGGCAAATTATAAATCGACCGTTGATAACGGCTATTACCATCAGTTTACCCGTAATATGCTGCAGCTGAACAACGCCGATGGCACCTTCAGTGAGATTGGCAGGCTGGCCGGAGTGTCGGCGACAGACTGGTCATGGGGTGCCCTGATAATGGATCTTGACAATGATGGATTGAAGGACGTATTTGTGGCCAATGGAATATTTAAGGATCTGACGGATCAGGATTATATTCAATACTTTTCCAACAGGGATATGGTCATGACAATCATTTCAGGCAATAAAGTGGACTATAAGACCCTAATTGACGCAATCCCATCCGTTAAGATTCCAAGTTATGCTTTCAAAAATACGGGAGGCTGCAGATTTCAGAATGTTGCTTCCTCATGGGGTCTCGATGCTCCGGGTTTCTCAAATGGCGCGGCCTATGGGGATCTTGATAATGACGGCGACCTGGACCTTGTTATAAACAATGTCAATATGCCGATGTCTGTTTACCGGAATGAGGCTGATCAACTACCGGACAATCATTTTCTAAAGGTGGTTTTAAAGGGAGAGCCGGGAAATACGGCAGCAATTGGCGCCAAAGTGATTGTAAAGCATAAAGGTAAGCTCGTCTATCTCGAGCAGATGCCTGTGCGTGGATATTTGTCAACGGTTGATAACCGTCCGAATCCTGGGCTTGGGCCCCTGGCAATGGTCGATTCCCTGATAGTTGAATGGCCTGACGACCGGGTTACAATAATGAAAAACGTAAAAGCTGATCAGGTTCTGACCCTGTATCAGACAGATGCGGACAGTACCTCAATAAGTCTGCCTGGCAAACCAGGTGCCGGGAACAGATACTTTGCAGATATAAGTATGGAGCAAAGGATCAGCTTTACCCATAAGGAAGCCGATTTTAATGATTTCGAACGCGATGCACTGATATGTCAGATGATGTCGACCGAAGGGCCCCGCATGTGCAGGGGCGATGTAAACGGTGACGGACTGGAAGACGTTTATATTGGCGGTGCAAAAGATCAGGCAGGCGCTTTGATGATCCAGCGCAGTAATGGGAAGTTTGAAGAGGCAGACAAAGCTGTTTTTGAAGCAGATAAGGTTTCAGAAGACACCGATTGTGCCATGTTTGATGCAGATCAGGATGGTGATATTGACCTGTATGTTGCAAGCGGAGGCAACGAGCTTCCTGAAAGTTCATCCGCACTGTCCGACAGATTATACCTCAACAATGGCAAAGGTCATTTTACCAGATCAGCCCAGGTTTTACCGGCAGGTAAATATGAGAGCACCGGTTGCGTCAGGGCGGAAGACTTTGACAAGGATGGAATTACCGAGTTGTTTGTGGGAATTCGTCTTAAACCATTTCTTTATGGTGTGCCTGTAAATGGTTATCTGCTTGAGAATGATGGTAAAGGAAATTTCTCAGATGTCACGCCCCGGATTGCTCCTCAACTGAAGGAGGTAGGGATGATACGTGACATGCTATGGGAAGATGTTGACGGGGATGGTGATAAGGATATCGTTCTGGCAGGTGACTGGATGGCATTGAAAATATTCCTGAACGGGAATGGTACCTTCAGTGAGGATGCCGGCGCTTTCGGTACAGTTAAAACACAGGGATGGTGGAATTGCCTTGCCTCCGGCGACTTTGACTCTGACGGGGATGTTGATCTTCTTGCAGGGAATCACGGGACTAACTCGAGGTTTAAGGCATCAGATGAGAAACCAGTGAGTATGTTTGTAAATGACTTCGACCTGAACGGACAGGTTGAACAGATTATTTGTGCTTATGATGGAGATACATTGTTTCCCCTGGCATTGAAGCATGATCTTACAAAACAGATCCCTGCTCTGGAAAAGAAATATATGAAATACGAAATGTATAAGGATCAAAAGATCACAGATATTTTTTCCCCCGTGCAACTGAAAAATTCTATCCGTCTCGATGCAAATCTTTTGGAAACATGCCTGTTCATAAATGACGGAACAGGGCATTTTTCAAGAAGACCATTACCTGACGAAGTGCAGTTTTCACCTGTCTTTACTGCCGAAGTCTCAGACTTCAATGCCGACGGCAATCCGGACCTCCTCCTCGGTGGTAACCTTTACAATGTGAAACCGGAAATAGGACGGTATGATGCCAGCTATGGTTGTTTCTTACAGGGAGACGGCAGGGGAGGCTTTCGATTTATCCCGCCTGCATTGTCAGGCTTTTTCCTCCAGGGTGAAATAAGGGATATTCTGGAGGTAGCAACCTCAAACGGAAAAATACTTGTAATAGCCAGGAGCAACGATCCGTTACAGGTTTTCAAAGTCTTGAGCCGCTGAGCTTTCCAGGGGAACGCTTTACTTTAACAATTCGAATACCTGCAGATTTCCATCATTTACTGCAGAAACGGCATATTGTTTTCCCGATACATCAATCGGGAGTATCCTCCTTGCATCGCCCTTTATCACAAGACCACTTTCTGCCGGCATCAATGGCCGAAATTCCTTATTGACACCTCCCATTAAGCACCAGCCATAGCTGGCATCATAACGACCCATTGACGGCCTTACGGAATAGTCGTTACCAACCAGCACCAGATCCATCTTTCCATCTTTATCAAGATCACGTGCAAGAATATCGCGAACCGGTGAAAACTGGGCCATTTGGGGAAGTTTTTTAATCTCAAATGTTCCATCTCCGTTATTGAGGAAAAGACAACTTTCAAGCAGGACCGCGTTTTTTAAAATGGAATGATTCAGTATTTTCCTGCCGAAGATATCTTTAGCAGTCTTACCTCCAAAATCGGAATAGCTTGCAAACTTTTTTTGGAAAACGGGCATCTGGATTACCAGTTCATCCAGAGAGGCGACGGGGTAGCTGATACCATCCTGATATGAACAGATTATCTGATCAAGTGATCCATTATCATCAAAATCATTCAGATACATTTCGACAGGTTCCTTTACCGAAGCCTTAAGAATGGAATTCAGTCCCAGATTGCCCCCTATTAAATCCAGATCTCCATCACCGTCAACATCAGCTGCACGGATACAATTCCACCATCCTGATGTTTCCTCCAGACCGCTGCGCCGGGTCACGTCGGTAAAAATACCTTTATCATTCCTTAATACACAAACCTTCATCCATTCACCAACAATAATCAGATCCTTATCTCCGTCCCTGTCGTAATCCATCCAGGATGCATCAGTCACCATCCCGATCTTTTTAAGACCTTTCATTCCAATTTCTGTCACGTCCCTGAAATGTCCATGTCCGTCATTTTCAAGCAAAAGCTGATTGGGAGATAATCCGTATGCTCCCGGTACTGATCTTGAACCCACAAACAAATCCATATCACCGTCATTGTCAAAGTCGCCTGGCTGTACGCAGGATCCATTATTAGCTGTAAAAGGCAATGAGCCTTTTTCACATTCATTAAATCCGCCTTTACCGTCGTTTATAAGCAGCTGGTCCTCCAGTAAGGGATTCCCGACGGTTACTGCGTTTCCTCCCCGGACAATATAAAGATCAAGATCATTGTCTCCATCTGCATCAAAAGCTGCTGCATCAACATTTTCCGAATTGATGTCCTTTATAAAAACAGGCGCTTCCAATGGGTTGAAGGTTCCATTACTTTGTTGAATAAATATCCTGGATGTCTGACCTTTAGCACCGCCAACAAACAGATCTTCCATTCCGTCACCATTTAAATCACCAACGGCCAGAGCCGGTCCCTCCGCTAAAAGACTATGCGGGATCAGGCTTTCACGTTTAAAATCAACGAAAAGATCTTCCCTGTGCCTGTACTCCAATCCGGGAAGCCTGGTTTGGGAAAACAACTTCAGATTTTCATTGTCCTGAACATCTCGCCCTGACGGCTGCCCTGCATTTTTCATTTCCAGTGTAATTACCTTATCAACAGGAACATCTTTTATCACCTGTTCTGAAAGATCCGGCCAGCGTACGACAATCGAATCGATCATATTTGCCGTTCCCAGCCCAAAATGTAAAACATCTGAAGTTGCAGACATAAAACCTCTCGTTGCAAATTGTTCGGCAACCTGTTTCTGATCCATTACAATATAAAGTGACACGGGTTCCTGTTCCCCTGGTGTTCAGCCCTTTTCCTTTAAGCGATACAGATAAAAAATGGTTACCTGACTGGCTTAACAGCATTATTCCTATATATATATGCCTGCTCATTGATATTATTGACAATAAGATCCAGATCACCATCATTATCGAGATCAGCATAAGTGGATCCATTTGAATAAGACCGTTTCTCAAATCCCCATTCTTTGGCCATATTCGAAAATGTGAGATCACCGTTGTTTTTATAGATGTAATTGACGTTTGGATATAGTGGCATTTTGTCGTACAATACCTTATCGGGGGCATCTTTATTATCCTCCCGGGTAAAGAAATTATTTGCAGTTAAGAATTTTACATAATCCAGATCATTGGCCCTGCGGTAGATTCCGTTGGTTATAAAAAGATCTTTCCATCCGTCATTATCAACATCGCAAAACAAAGGAGACCAGCTCCAGTCGGTGGCGTATACACCGGCCAATCGTCCGATTTCACTGAACATTCCGCCACCCAGATTGAGTTGCAGCGTATTACGTACAAACTGGTAATTATAACCGTCTTCAAGTTTTAGAATAAACAGCTCATAATCATCTTCCCCTCCCGATTGTTTCCTGATTTTTTCTTCTTCAGGGAGCATATCCAGATACCATTATATCCAGACAGGCCATCATTGTTGATATCACCTATATCATTCCCCATTGATGATCTGCTTGTATGCTCAATGAATTCTGTCAATCGCTCTGAAAAAGTACCATTACCGTTGTTAATATACAGATAATCATTTTCGTGAAAATCATTCGAGATATAAATATCCGGAAATCAATATAAATATCCGGATACCCATCGTTATTTATGTCACTGATATTTACTCCCAGACCATAGCCAATCTGACTGTTGTAAATACCTGCCTTGCGGGTAACATCATGAAAAACCGCTTCCCGTCAACCAGATCATTTCTGAATAACCTGTCACCTGCAAGGGAATCATGATCAAAGCGGAGGGACACATCACCATAACTGCGGGAAGTATGGACTGAATGGTTCAGAAGGTACATATCAAGATCCCCATCCATATCATAGTCAAAAAAAGCAGCCTGAGTGGAAAAACCCTGAAAATCAAGCCCATATTCAGGAGCTTCATCCTTAAAGGTAAGGTTTCCCTGATTAATGAATAGTTGGTTTTTCCCATGAACAACCTTGTAATTCCCGACCTGGCAAACATAAATATCCAGAAAACCATCCCCATTCACATCTGCCATTGTAACACCGGTCTTCCAGTCACCTTTTCCTGCAACTCCGGCCTTTTCGGTGATGTCCTCAAATTTAAGATTCCCCTTGTTCAGGTATAATTTATTGGGATTTTGATTTGATGTGAAATACAGGTCAGCCAGGCCATCGTTATTGATGTCTCCGGCAGCAACTCCTGCACCGTTATTGAAATAAAGATATTGTATGATATTAAATTGCTCGGTTTCTGTCAGCTGGTTTATAAAATCAACATTTGTTGCGGCAGGGGATAATAGCGAAAACAATTCATTTTCTTCTTTTTCCCCACGGTTACAGGAAAAAATCAGCAGAAGCATAATCAAAACGGGAACAGATCTTTTCATCTTAAAAAGTTCCGGGTAATTTCATAAGTGTAACGAATCGTTGATGTGAACTGTTGACATTATATATTATATGCAACAGATTTCAAAAATACGAATAATAAGGAGAATTGAAACATCCGGTAGATGAAGCCGGGATTTGCATGTTCAAAAAAAGGATAAGGTAGATTTGCTATTGTTAATTTTAATTGATATTATTGCCTTGATCAAACTGCAATATTTGGTTTTCAAAATCTACTTGTGAATCAAGAAAACCATCTCTGTGCGGGTTGGTCCTAAGACCTTAACTAACCTGTTCAGCCTATGGAATAAACGATCATCATGTCGGGGTATTTGTTATTTCTAACCCCGGCTTTCATGAACTCTTTTCTGAAAACCTTAACCATTTTTAAACTCTAAAACTTAATTTTATGACAAACAAACTTGCAAATTTTGTTTCATTACTCACCGATTTGAGAAAAATCGGTATAGTAATGGGACTTACCGTTTTGCTATTGTCAGGATCTGTCCAAATCTTTGCCGCGAATACGGCAACGGAGGATCAGCAAAAAGCTGTAACGGGTCGTATTACAGACTCCAATAATCAAGCTCTTGCAGGGGTTAATATTCTTGAAAAAGGAACAATTAACGGAGTGATCTCGGATGTGGACGGAAAGTTCAGTCTGAACGTTGCCTCGGCCAACTCAATTCTTGTGTTTTCGTTTATCGGATATTCAGCACAGGAAGTGATTGTTGGATCTCAGACTGCAATAAATGTCACCCTGGCTGAAAGTGCTGTCGGACTGGATGAAATAGTTGTTGTCGGTTATGGAACCCAGCAAAAAAGGGCAATATCCGGATCAGTTACCAATGTTACCGAAAAAAACTTTAACGCAGGTATTACAAGGACCGCCGCTGATTTTATTCAGGGTAAAGTTGCCGGATTAACCATCACAACTTCGACCGGTGATGTTACCGCAGAGCAATCCATGAGGTTAAGAGGTACTTCATCATTAACCGGAAGCAGTGAACCATTTGTTGTAATAGACGGAGTTCCGGGATTGAGTCTGAACTCAGTTGCTCCTCAGGATATAGAATCAATCAGCGTACTGAAGGATGCTTCAGCTGCAGCTATCTATGGTTCACGGTCAGCCAGTGGCGTAATTCTGATCACCACTAAAAAGGGGGTCCAGAACAGAACCACAGTGGATTATAATGTGTACGGTGCTATTGACATTGTGAGCAACAAGCCTGATGTACTGACAGCCGATGAATACAGGCAATGGGCTTCAGATAACGACGTAGATATCAGCGTTTTTGATAAGGGAGCCAACACAAACTGGTTCGATGAAATCATGCGGACAGGAATCAGTCAGAACCACGATTTATCAGTTTCAGGAGCAGGAACAAATAATAGTTACAGGGTCTCTCTTTCTTATCTGGATCAGGAAGGTGTCATGATGGACAACTACCAGAAACGGCTTAACACCAGGTTTTCAATCAGTCAGAAGGCTTTGAATGAGCACCTGGATCTGACTTTGTCCGGTGGCCTTAACCAGAGGGACTATCAGGCTACCGCAACGGGAAATTTCGTTCTGGCTTATAATGTGGTGCCTACAATTCCGGTATATAATCCTGACGGTACCTGGTGGGATTCTGATGAATATGACCAGGGAAATCCGGTCAGGAATATGACATACAACATGGCTCCCAAAAAAACAGGCATAGTATATGTAAATGGAAAAGCAAATCTGAAAATTACAAACGGTTTGTCAGCAGGAATAAATTTTTACAAGGAACGTGAATCGCGCGATTACGGCAGATTACACTGATTCACGGACCCGTTATGGAAGAGCATCCAATGGAACTGCATCCCGCGAATCCAGGACATATGATAAAAACCTGATTGAAACCACAGTAAATTATGCAAAGAAGTTTGGAACCCATGATGTAAATATTCTGGGAGGTTATTCTTATGAAGACTTTCATTACCAGCGGGCATTTGCACAAAACCGGTATTTTGTGACAAACCTTTTTGGTTTTAACAATCTGAACGCCGGAGAACAACTGTTAAATGGTGATGTAGCCTCAAGTGCGGAAATGAGTAAACTAATCTCCTTTTTTGGAAGGATAAATTATTCACTTGCTGATCGTTACATTCTTTCAGCCGCTATTCGCCGTGATGGCTCATCTAAATTTGGTCCTAATAATAAATGGGGTACATTCCCATCAGTATCTGCTGCCTGGAGAATAATCGATGAGCCATTTATGGAAAGATTTACCGGTGTGGTTGGATGAACTAAAATTACGGGTTGGTTATGGTGTTTCAGGTAATCAGAGCGGTTTGAATCCTTACCAGTCATTATCACTGTATGGTTCCTCGGGATTATATTTTGATAACGGATCATGGCACACTGCTTATGGCGTAAGCCAGAATCCAAATCCGAATCTGAAATGGGAGTCGACATCAATGTTCAATGTCGGACTTGATTTCAGTATTTTCGATGCCAGACTTAATGGAACAATTGAATATTACAATAAAGTGACAAACGACCTCCTGTATAATTATTCAGTGCCAGTGCCACCTTATATGTATTCAACCATGACAGCAAATGTCGGATCGATGGAAAACAAAGGGATTGAACTTACACTGACAGGAGATGTCATCAGGAAAAACAATTTCAGATGGACAATATCGGTAAATGCTGCCCATAACGAAAATAAAATAATTTCACTTTCAAATGAAGAGTTTACTACTTCAGTAATCAAAACAGGAAGCGCATGGGTAAGAGGAGGTTCAACCAATACAACTCATATAATTCAGGAAGGATATCAGGTAGGTCAGTTTTTTGGCCCGGAATGTCTTGGAATCGATGACGCAGGAAAGTATATCATAAACGACATGATTGACGGGATTGCCGGCTTTACAGTTGCTGACTATACATACATCGGAAAAGCTCAACCTGTTATTGACCTATGGTATCAGTAATAATATTTCATACAAGAATTTAGAGTTATCCTTCTTTTTCCGGGGAGTTCTTGGCAATGATGTCCTGAATTTTTCAAAAATGTCATACGCAAATTTACAATGGTTGCCCGGGGCAAATGTTTTGAAGTCTGCTTTAACCATGGGATTAAAACAGAGTCCGTTTTATAACAGCTTTTATATTGAAGACGGATCTTTCGCAAGACTGGATAACCTGACCCTTGCTTATTCATTGTTACCAAAAGACATTCTGGGAATCAGCAGGATAAGATTTTATGCAACGACTCATAACCTGATCACCATTACCAAATATAAGGGAGTCGACCCTGAAGTGCCAATGTCCGGACTTGATCCCGGTATAGAGGGAAGGGAGTATTATCCGAAAACAAGGACCTATATCCTGGGCATAAATGTAACTTTCTAACTTTAAAATTGAATTATTATGAAAAAGTTAACACTATACTTAGCATTGATCATGCTCATGGGATTTTTAACTGTTGGATGTACAGATCTGGATGAAAAAGTATATTCCCAGTTACCAATGGATTCATATGGTACAACGGAATCAGAGATAAATTCATTAATTGCTCCGATTTACACACGTCTGAGGGATTTTAACTGCGTAGGAAGTCCTGCACCGAAAGAAAATTGTACATGATATGGCAGTAACTCCGACCAGAAGAGGAGGTGACTGGTGGGATGGAGGTGCATACAAAGAGATGACGATGGGTATGTGGAGGCCACAGACCAGTGCTGCCATTAATATTTACAATACCAGTTATTCACGCATAACAAACTTCAACCAGATTCTTTATCTGATCGATAACAGTCCGGCGATAAGTGACAAAGTACCATACCAGATGCCAGGTCAGAGCTGCAAGGGCGCAGAGGTATATAGAGCTGATTGACAACTATGGGAACGTACCGCTTGTGACTGATTTTACTGATCTGACCAAACCTGCCACAAAAACACGTGCAGAGGTTTATACATGGGTTTTGTCTGAACTGAACGATATAAAAGATGTAATAAGGTCAGATGTTAGTGCCTCAAGTTATGGCAAGTTTACAAAGGGATCAGTATACTTTATGCTTGCTAAGATGTATCTGAATGCCGAGGTATGGAACCCGACAGGCGGACCGAAATGGCAGGAGTGTATTGACGCATGTAATGTTATCATGGGCCTTCCCTACTCTCTGGAACCTAACTGGAAAGAGCAGTTCAGTGCAGCTAATGAAAATTCCAAAGAGGCGATTTTAGTAGCAGTAAACAGTATATCCAGTTCATTTCCGGCAACGCGGGCTATACACTTCATTATCTTGACCCGAAAGCTCTGGGACTTCCCGGAAGTGCAAATAACGGAATATGCGCCTATGACTGATTATGTTAGGTCATTCGATCTGGATGATAAACGGTATCTCGGTAGTTTTCTGATTGGCGAGATGAAAGATCCTTCGACCGGTCTGACCATTATTACCGCCCACGGGCGACCACTTGATCCATACCGTTGATATTACAATAAAATATGCAATTGATGCTGATGGATGGGGACAGGTGGAACAGGAAGACGGAGCACGGTGCAATAAGTGGGAGTATAAAAAGGGTGTTACTGCAATGGAAAATGATTGTGCAATTTACAGGCTTGCTGATGTCTATCTTATGAAAGCTGAATGCCTTGTAAGGCTCAATACAGGATAATACTGAAGCAACCAGGCTTGTCAATGAGCTCAGAAAAAGAGCCTTCACCGATCCTGCCAAACTAAAGACCAGTGTAACACTCGATGATATCAGGCTGGAACGCCGGTTTGAACTGGCATGGGAAAACTGGGGACGTCAGGATATGATCAGGTTTGGTACTTTTTTAAATCCGATCCCAGTCTGGAGGCCTAATGCACTTCCTGAATTTCGTAAGTTGTTTCCTATTCCGCAAACAGCGATAGATGCAAATCCGAATTTAACACAGAATCCAGGGTATTAAAAAAAGTTAAAACCGAGGGAATTAGATATTTTGTTTAAAAGGTTATTAATTTTGAGAGGGTGTATTTCGATTTGATGATCTTTATCAATCGGTCAATACATCCTCTTGATTATTAGGATTCGAAGATCCTGAAGAAGTTAATTGCTTATTCTTACTATGGACTTTTATATGAACTAATTTAAACTCAAATGAAACAACTACTGATTTTCTGTCTATTGTTTGCTATATCCGCCCTGGGTTCAGGACAGGAACAGCAAAGAACTACACCTCCGGTTCAGAGACCACAAGCTCAAACCCCCCGGGATACTACTGTGAGAATGATACCCTACCAGACCGAAATCTGGGATCCGGAAGTACCAATGGTTACACCGGCTGCCAAAGTTGGTGATCCACCCTCGGATGCGATCATATTATTTAACGGAACAGACATCAATAAAGAATGGGAAGAAATATCACGCGGTGGCGTAAAACCTGCCACCTGGATCATAAAAGATGGGGCAATGGAATCGGTTCAGGGTTCCGGAACCATCAGAACAAAACGTCTTTTTGAAGATTTCCAGCTGCATGTAGAATGGAGAACGCCTTCCGTAATAACAGGTAAAAGTCAGGGCAGGGGTAACAGCGGTGTCTATTTACAGGATCTGTATGAAGTTCAGATTCTGGATAGTTACCATAATCGCTCGTACCGGAATGGACAGGCCGGCTCTTTATATAAGCAATACGCACCGCTTGTAAATGCAAGCAGAAAGCCGGGTGAATGGCAAACGTATGATATTATATATATTGCTCCGCGTTTTGGTAAGGACAGCCTGACTTATTTCACTCCGCCCCGGGTAACGGTATTACATAATGGTATAATAATTCAAAACGATGTAGCTTTACGGGGTCCTACCACATATATTGGAATTCCTGAATATCTTGTCAGGAAACATGGTCCTGGCAGGATACAGTTGCAGCAGCATGGAAATCCGGTTGGCTTCAGGAATATCTGGATAAGGGAGCTTTAATTTTTGATTTTAATCGTTAGTCTATGATTAATAATTCCTTATGATATTCACTTATAAATTATTACTTTTACATATAAACAAATCTATCTAAATCTTAAAATAGTTTACAATGAAAGAGAATTCTAAGAACATTACACGCCGTGACTTTATTGGAAGAACTGGCGTTGTCGCAGCCGGACTGACAATAGTTCCAGGCTCAGTAATAAGCGGGTTAGGGCACAGGGCTCCCAGCGACAAGCTGAATATTGCCGTCGTTGGTATCGGAGGTATGGGAAATTCAAACCTCAAAAACGTTTCCCCTACAGAGAATATAGTTGCTCTCTGTGATGTTGACTGGGGATACTCGAAAAAAGTATTTGAAGCCAATCCAAATGCCAAAGCTTACTGGGATTGGCGTAAGATGTATGATGAGATGGGAAAATCAATTGATGCGGTAATAGTTGCCACAGCAGACCATTCCCATGCTATCGTTGCAGCTACGGCTATGACATTGGGTAAACATGTATATGTTCAGAAACCCTTAACACACACCGTTTATGAATCAAGGTTGTTAACCAAACTTGCAGCTAAGCAAAAAGTTGCAACACAGATGGGTAACCAGGGTTCATCAGATGAAGGTGTTAATCTGACTATTGAATGGCTGAATAACGGTGAAATAGGTGATGTCAGAAAGGTAGAAGCTTTCACCGACCGTCCGATATGGCCGCAAGGTCTTAACGTACCCAAAGGAGAATGGGTTCCTGACACTCTTAACTGGGATCTGTTTATCGGCCCGGCTAAAATGCGTCCATATAACAGCATCTATACTCCATGGAACTGGAGAGGCTGGTGGGATTTCGGAACCGGAGCTCTTGGCGATATGGCCTGCCATATCCTGCATCCTGTTTTCAAGGGACTGAAACTTCAATATCCTATTAAAGCACAGGGCAGTTCAACATTACTTTTGACAGATTGTGCACCAAATGCTCAAATGGTTAATCTGGTCTATCCTGAAAGGGTTACCCCGAAAAATGCAAAGATGAAACTTCCACAGGTTGAAGTAATCTGGTACGATGGTGGCTTGCAGCCAGCAAAACCAACCGGATGGCCGGCTGGTAAAAATATGAATGATCAGGGTGGCGGCGTCATTTTCCACGGAACAAAAGACAAACTGATTTGCGGATGTTACGGAGTACGTCCCTGGTTATTATCGGGCCGGGTTCCTGTTGTTCCCAAAACTGAAAGAAGGATCGAGAATGCCATGAGAGGCGGACATGAAATGGATTGGGTACGCGCATGCAAGGAGAGTCCGGAATCAAGGGTCCAGACCAAATCTAATTTTGCCGAAGCAGGTCCGTTCAACGAAATGGTTGTTATGGGTGTCCTTGCCGTCAGACTCCAGGGGTTAAATAAAGAACTCGAATGGAATGGTGAAAAAATGGAATTCACCAACATTGGTGCTGACGATAAAGTAAGACTCACCATTTCAGATAATTTCACAATAATTGATGGTGATCCTAAATTTGACAGGCCTAACATTAGCATTAGTGCCAGGGAGTTTGCCGGAGAAATGGTTAAACATACCTACCGCAAAGGCTTTACATTACCTGAAATGCCAGCTTAGTAAATAAATCGATAATTTTTATTATAGAGACGGATTGCATTCCGTCTCTATATTTTAAACAATTAATTATGTAATTATTATGAAGCGAATTAACATACTTTTGTCTTGTATAGTTATCCTCAGCCTCGCAGCATCTTGCGGATCAAAAGGCAAGAAAGCTGAAAAAGAAGCCCCTGCCACGGAGCAGGCAGCAGCCCCGGCAGATAACTGGACAGTACTTTTTGACGGTACTTCAACTGCAGGATGGCGGAGTTATGAAAAACCTTCATTCCCCCCTCTGGGCTGGGAAGTGGTTGATGGCACCCTGCACTGTATCGCTTCCGGTAACGGCGAAGCGGGCGGACCCGGTGGTGACCTCATTTACGACAAGAAGTTCGGTAACTTCGAACTCTCTTTTGAATGGAAGATAGGTCAGGGCGGCAACAGCGGTGTCTTAATATTGGCTCAGGAGATCCCGAATGAACCCATCTGGAAGTCCGGACTTGAATTTCAGATCCTGGATAACGAAAAACATGTTGATGCAAAATTGGGCGTAAACGGGAACCGGATGGCTGCTTCCTTATATGACCTGATCCCGGCAGTCCCTCAGAATACGAAACCGGCAGGAGAATGGAATCAGGCCGGAATACTTAGCTACCAGGGTACTGTTGTGTTCAAACAGAACGGTGCAAATGTTGTCGAGTTCCACCTCTGGACTGAAGACTGGAAGAAAATGGTTGAGGCTTCAAAATTCAAGGAGTTTCCGGCATTTCTTAATCCTGCACATGAAGGTTTCATAGGCCTGCAGGATCATGGCAGTGATGTTTGGTTCAGGAATATCAAAATCAAGGAAATGTAACCGGGCGTATTTATTGGTGTGGCAGGAGTTGTTGAAAAAGTCCTTTTTAACCGCAAAGCACGCTAAGATGTCGCAAAGAACGCAAAGCTAAAGCACATAATTTCAGCTCTTTGCGCTCTTTGTGTTTTCCCTTTGCGCCCTTTGCGGTTAATGGATTTCGACTTTTTAAACAACCCCAATTATGTTATAATACATTTCCCTTCAACCCTATCTCTTCCGCAACTTCCCGCATTCCCAGAATGCAATCGGTAATCAGCTCATCTAGAGTGACCCCAAGCATTTCTGCTCCCTTCTCTATTACATCCCTGTTGACTCCGGCAGCAAACCTCCTGTCGTTCCATTTCTTTTTAACTGACCTTCCCTCCATATCGAGGACACTCTTTGATGGCCGCACAAGGGCGCTCGTGGCCACCAGACCGGTAAGCTCGTCAACTGCATAAATTGTTTTCTCGAGCCGGGTCACTGGTTCAACATCAGAGGCAAGGCCCCACCCGTGGCTTAATACAGCCCTGATATATTCTTCCGGCCACAGGTTTTCTCTCAGTATTTTTTCTGTCATTTTGCAGTGCTGCTCCGGATACATTTCATAATCCAGATCATGGATCAGCCCTATTATTCCCCATTTTTCAACATCTTCGCCTGCTTTTTTTGCCATATACCTCATAACACCTTCAACTGCCAGAGCATGCCTGATGAGACTTTCAGTTTTATTATACTCTTTAAGCAGTGCAAATGCTGATTCACGCGTAGGGGTAACCGGTTCCATAGAATAGTATTTTTATTTAGTTCCTGGTGCTTTCTGCAGAAGTTAGTGACTCTCTATTGTCTGACTTTCACGAGCGGGAAAGCCTTCGAAAAGTTTGTGCCTCTGATATTCAGGATATATAGGGCAGGACTTAACTCCTGTGTGTCCAGTATTATTGTATTCCCTCCTTCTGTGATCTCCTTTTCAATGCTTAAACGCTGTCTGCCTGATACATCTGTAAGTGTTAAGCGAATTTTATTATCTGATTTTGAGTTTATTAGAACATTTAGTTCAGTTGTAAACGGATTTGGGAAGATTCGGGCTGACTCCTCAATTTCAGTATTCACCACACTTACTAATAAAGTATCATTATGAATATAATCATCCATGTTATCATATCCATAAACGGTAATATCATAGTTTCCGTTAAAGTCAAGGTCGGCACGTCTGTCGAAAGTAACCGTCATTGAATCGCTATAAGGTACAAGGATGGTTTTGAAATTTTGCACTACGGGGAATCTGTTGTTCACAAGATAGGCAAGATTGAATTCATTAATAGTATCAGCTCCCGTATTCAGTACTTTAACAGTAACAGGCTCCTGACCAAAAGCTTCCTTCTGTACAGGGGAAACAATCCTTGCCAATTCCAGATCCCTCTGGATATATTTGACCGGTACTGAAACCGAAAAGTCGATAAGGTCGATCATGGCATTGTCAGCTCCCTGCGAAACCGAATTGTCCTTCTTATAGATCCATTCCATTTTATTATAACCTGCGGGTATTGCCACAACCTTTTTCTCCCATGGTGTCTCTCCCGATATGCGCATTATTTCAGTGTCATTTAATTTGAACTGGAAATAATCATAGTTTGGTTCTGAAGAGACTTTATAAAAGAACTTCAATGAATCATCTCCTGTGTAGTATGTTCTCATCATCAAAGCCGAATTCCCGTTATGACCGATAGCGCCTGACCTGGCAGCAAGGTTCCCGTCAGCTGTCACCGATTCAATGATCGTCCATGGTTTTGAACTCGGGTTGATCCATGGGAAGACCCTGAAAGAGGCTGTTTCAAAGCTCTCCCTGACCTTTCCGACCCTGAATCCAAAATTCCTGTTTACAATAAACGGACTGCAATCAAGAGTAGTTGACAACGAAATAAAATCGCCGTATAGCGCTGATTCAGATAATTTTACTAAAATAGGCAGGTTTGAGATCTCACCAAACTGAAGAACACCCGACTTAACGTTCGGATCAAGCACTTCAAGTTCGTTCTCCAGGCTTTCAGCAACCAGTTGTCCCGAAGTGTTACTGCTCCCCAGATTCCTTATCTGGAATATAAGACTGAATGTCTCACCGGGATCTGCAACATAATTGCCATTCCCGGTTGCCGAATCATCAATAATGCAATTTATTATCTCAAGATCAGGAGCATGAACAACAATATCCAGCTTATACTTCTTTTCAATCCTGCTGTCTTTCAGGCTCAGGTTAACGGTAACGATGCCAAGATCAGGTACATTGTCGTCAATAGTGAGCTCCAGCAGATCCTCAAGGATTGTTTCTGATCGGGCTGCAAGTGTGCCGATCAATGCAGTGCCCGTATTGATGGTTACCCATGGCGATGTGCTTGAGATTGTGGCTGTAAGATTTGTTGCTTCCGTAAGACCAAGATTGCTGATCCTGAGCTTAAGGAACAGGGTTTCGCCAAAATCAGCTTTTTTATTGTTGTTCCCGGAGATGTCATTTATTCCAGTCTCGGAAAGATTTAGAAATTCCTCGCTTATGTTTGAGAAGTAGACAGTTTTGATAAGAGGGATTCTGTTCTGGCCGGTTACCACCACCAGGCATGAGTCGCCGGCGTCGTAAGGCAGATCGAGTACTGCTGATCCTGAAGGACTTGCATAAGATGCATCCCACAGGGAGTTGAAATCCGAAACAGCAATGTAGGAAAAAGGATCAATGCTGACAGACAGGGACCTTATACCGTTGGGCAGGGTGTCAGGCAATGAAATACTGAAGGGGATTGGATCTCCCATTATCGGGAGGGTGCTCGGGTCACCCAGAAGGGCGTACGTCTCCCAGTAATATTTCTTTCTCAGCGACGGGCTTGCGCTTACAGACAGGTTGCCCGCGTAGTTTACCTGACCCATTGAAATGAACCAGCCGGAAGGAGATTCACCATGAGTATGAAAAAGTCTGTCATACGCACCAAGACCTGTCTGATCATATTTAGGATCAGCGTTGGGTGTCCCCGTGCCAACAGCCCAGTAAAAGTCCTCATCCCAGTACGAATCATTAGTACAACCAATATAACCTATTGCACCTCTGTCGGCTGACATCAACATTTTATTTCCGAATGACGCGGTATCATCAAATTGTGCTGTCCGGCATGCATTGCTTATCACAAATGGATACATGTTCTTGTTCGTAAGGTTCCGGACATCAGGCGATTTTAATTCAAGATGCAGCCAGCCGGCGGATGAACCGTGTCCCGTATAATTGACAAAAGAGAGACCACCTGAGATAAGGCTCATGACTGAGTCCTTTCTTGTAGATCCTTCCGGATAATAAAAGTGGGACTCCGTTATCCGGTTTGCGGGAGTAAGGTAGTTGGTAACTGCGTATTTCAGGTGACCGTTCATATAGTTTGCATACGAGGCATCCTTCCCGGCAACAGCCAGGGCACGGGAATAAAACTTATTTGTATCGGCGAACTCGAACTTTTCATACTGTATTATCTTGCTTACAAACGACTTCACGGAGGTGGTATCAGTTGCAGGCACTCTTCCTATGAACATATCAGGTACAAAATCCCCGCCGCCGTCCATTTCACCGTAATACATATCAGTAAGATAACCTGATCCATAGGTTGGGATCTTCTTTGAATCTCCGATAATTAAAAGATATTCAGGAGGATGTCCGGTTACAGCGGATGCTGAATAGATGTCTGAAATTGTCTCCTTGATTTCGCTGAAGTTATCTCCTGCCAGTCCTGCACCCTTATACAAAACGCTGAGTTTGTACCCTTTTTGTCTTTTCCATTTGAAATAGGGTTCGAGATAATCCCTGTAAGTAGTGTCGGTGAGGATAATCATTTCAACCGGTTGATCGGAATACCCGGTAATTACATCGTCGGGATTGTAATTGAGCACCCCTTTCCCGAGTGATTCATTAAACAGAAGTGATTCGGACGATATGGATTTGGAGGGTGTTGTTACAATATTGTAAAATGTCACTTCTATCTTCATCGAAGTGATAACTTCAAGGTTATTAGAACCGGGATTATATCTGACAGGGGAAATTATAAGATTTGACAATTTTTTGCCACGCACTTTGCCAACGAATTCGATCCTTACGGTGTCCGACTTAATTAATCCCCTTGTGGCGTATGTTTTCCTGTCCATGGTAAACTCAGGCCTCCGGGTTTGATCCTGTTTGGATTCTCCGTATTGCGAAGGGAACAAAAGCCCTCTGAGATCATTTCGGGATGGGGCTATTTTTGAGGAGACAATATCTGAGATCCTGATGTTGTAACTGCTTCCTTCCGGAACTGTTATCAGCCGGCTTAGAACCGGAATTTCAGGTTTACCGGGATCGACAGAATGAGTATGACCCGGTATTGAGAGCCTGTAAAACGAACCGTTCCCGTTGGTTAAACCTTCAATATCAAGCTCAGATAATGAATAATAAATGGTGATCGATTGATCGTCCGAAGAAACTTCGGTTTTCTGCATACCCGTATCGAACCGGTACTTATGACTTTTTCCAGCCTGCCCTGACAACTGTATTGATAAAATCAGGAAAACAAGTGATATTTTAGCTAGCTTGCTGTTCCCTAAATGCATCAATGTTAATTAATTAACACTGTAACCTAAATTCTGCCGGAAAGGTATTTAAAATTTCAATACATAATATTTCTTTTAACGGAAAATTGCCAACAGTTTTCAGGAAGATATTAATACTATAAATCTGAGTTGCCGGTTATTCAACACCTGGCCATCAACATTTTTATCTAACCTTGGCGATAGTGCAGGACGGCATCCGGAAACTTGAGTTACCATAATTAACCTTGTATCTATACTTATTAACAATTCTCCGGGAGTTTTGATTTATCGAAATAAAACATTTTTTTGTATATTGTGAAACCCGGAAAGGTGTGTCGGATCGGATTTAATCTACTGGAAATGAAGAAAATATGTTTACCCTTAATATTTATTGTTATGCTGGTACCGGTTTTTTCTCAATCAATGCCTTCATCTGATCTGGTTAAGACCTCTGCAGGTGATGTTGAAATGTTTTTTATAGGACATGGGTCCCTGATGTTCAGGATCAGTGATTTTGTGATTCATATCGATCCTGTTAAAAGTTCAGGGAAATATGATAATCTTCCGAAGGCCGATCTGATCCTGGTAACACATGAGCATTATGATCATTTTGATACAGAGCTTATTAATGAACTTCGCAAGAAGGAGACAATTATGCTTTGCAATGCAAATTCAGCTTCTAAAATTCAGTGGGCGCAGGCTGTGAAACCAGGCGACATAAAAACAATAAATAACATAACTGTTGAAACTGTAACTGCCTACAATATTGTTAATGAGCGCTCAAAAGGCAATCCGTTCCACCCGAAGGGGGTTGGGAACGGATATATAATTACTGTTGGTGACAGGAAGTTTTATATTGCCGGAGATACTGAGAACACTCCCGAGATGAAGGCGCTGAAAGGAATAGATATTGCTTTTCTTCCTATGAACCTTCCATACACCATGAGCCCGTCAATGGTCGCATGATGCTGCCAGGGCATTTAAACCGAAGATCTTATACCCATATCATTTTGGAGATACAAACACAGGTGAAATAGTAAGATTGTTAAAAGGAACGGATATTGAAGTAAGGATAAGAAAATTAAACTAAAATGTAATTTATGACAATTTTAAGCAGAAGAGGATTTATCAGAACCGGGATCACGGGAGCTGCGGGCATCGCTTTGGCGCCGGGTGTTATTAAAGCAGCCTCTCCGGCTCAGCAAAGCAATATCATTTACAGAACCCTCGGAAAAACCGGGATGAAGGTCCCTGTCGTTAGTTTTGGCGTAATGAGGTCGGATAATTCAGCCTTATGCAAGGCAGCTTATGAACAGGGTATTAAGCTTTTTGATACTGCAAACGGATATCAGAATGGCAATAATGAAACTATGCTCGGCAATCTCTTCAGGGAGTATCCGCGAAATTCCTTTTATCTTGCCACGAAAGTAAAAGCCGCAGGAATGGACAGGGAGGGGAAACCTTCATCCGCGACCACCGCGGAAGATTTTTTGTCGAAATTCAATACAAGTCTTTCGCGCCTGAAAATGGACTACGTTGATATCCTGTACATTCATGACATAAGTAATCCGGAGTATCTTGAATACAAACCAATCTTAAATGCCGTAAAACAGCTTAAAAAAGACGGCAAAATTAAGTTCATGGGATTCTCAACCCACAGGAATGAAGCTGCCGTAATCGATGCAGCCGCTTCGATGGAAGAGTGGGATGTCATCCTGACCTCATATAATTTCCAGCAGGCATACCGCAAAGAGCTTGATGCAGCCGTCAAAAAAGCTGCAGGCGCAGGAATAGGTGTTGTTGCTATGAAAACACTTGCAGGCGGAGGATTCCTTGACAAAGAAAAGACAAAGCCTGTTAATACCACGGCAGCTATCAAATGGGTTCTTTCCAATCCTGATATTCATACTACAATCCCCGGGATGACAGCATTTGATCAACTTGACCTGAATGTAAAGATACTCTCTGATATAACACTTTCCGACCAGGATAGAAAAGACATTTTGATTGCCTCCGCTCAGCCCGGCTTGTTTTGTTCCGGATGTCAGGAGTGTATTCAGGAATGTCCGGGTAATCTTCCGGTTCCTGATCTTATGAGAGCCTACATGTATGCTTATGGCTATTCAAATCCGTCACAGGCTTATTCATTACTTGCAGAGCTCCAGGCAGGCGATAATCCGTGCAGCACCTGCACAGGTGATTGCAAAGTGAAATGCAGCAGGAACTTCAATGTAAAGGAGAAAATAACCGATGTTTCAAGGCTTGTAAACGTACCTGCAGATTTTCTGACCTGATTTTTTGTTTCCGGAAATTAAGCTTAACATGAAAAACAAGATTCTGTTATTCTTATTATTAATTCTTTTTTCAGCGGCAATCCAGGCACAGGATCTTGTATATCCTGCCCTGAAGGGATTTAAGATCAGAAAAGATTATCCTGTATATGCGCCTGAAAACCTCTGGGATTTTATAAACGGTGCGGCTGATACTTACCTGTCATATAATTTTGTTGATCTGCATGTGGTAGAATACAAAAAAGGTAAAAACGTCATCAAACTTGAGATCTACAGGCATGCTGATCATACCATGGCATTCGGTATCTATAGTTCTGAACGCTCCCCGTCATTCAGTTTCATTGACCTGGGCGGACAGGGTTACTCAGCTGATGGTTCCATTAATTTCTTTAAGGGAAATTATTATGTCAAGATCAAAACATACTCAAAGAAGCCAAAAACGCTGCAGGCAGAGCAAACTCTTGCCTCCAGGGTTGCAGCAATGCTGGAAGGTGAGAGCACAATGCCCCCCATGCTGTCAGTTTTTCCGGCTGAAGGAAGGAAGCTGAATGAAGAAACATTTATAAATGAAAGCGTCCTTGGGCATGGCTTTTTAAGTAACGCATTCAAGGCGACCTATGAGGTTGGTCCTGACAACTTTTCGATATATGTAATTCAGAACAGCTCACCCGAAACAATCAGGAAAACGATTTCAACGTATGTTGCTTCCACAGGTATTGATCCGGTGGAAACAGATGAAGGGAAATTCGTGCTTTCGGATGGTTACAACGGAACAATTTTCCTGGCAGGCAGTGATGATACTATCGTGATTATTTACGGCCTGGCAAAGGATCAGGCTGAACTGGCTGATAAATATACTTCTGCAATACTGAAGTAGAGACAGCTCTATAGAGCTGTCTCTACTTAGAGCTGTCTCTACTACTAATAAAGGTATCTGTGGCATTCTGAACAGTTGGCTTCCTTCCAGGCAGTGCCAATATCTATGGGATGGATGAATTCGAGCGTATCCCTTACATTGGTAATCTGAATTGACTGTGGTTTGCCCTGGCCGATAATCGTATGACAAAGGTTGCAGTCGCGTGTAATCGTACGGCCGTTATCCGTTTTAAATGCATCATTATGACATCTGAAGCACCCTTCTGTTTCAAGATGTCCGATATGTTCCGGATATGCATCATATGTCACTTTCATCGATGGGAATGTATTCTGTGAATATGCGTTCTGGATTGAAGCAACCGAACTGTCTATTGATGCAGTGTTATTCTGCATAAATTCTCCGTATCCCGACCTGTAGAAATTCATAATGCTGTCATGAATTACAATGAGAGCGCTGTCCTTGTCTCCGAATGTCTGCTTCAGAATATCCATGGCAACCTTCTTGATAAAAGGTATCTCTCTTGAAACTTCTCCGGTAAGCAATGCTTTATCGATATAAACCGGAGGCGAATTAAAGTTGTGCGTCGGCCTGTTATGACAATCGATACAATCCATCGAGCGGGCCGGCTGAACTGCGATAACGCTGTCACTTACTGGATTATCAGGATTTCTGTAAACATATGTTTCACCTGTTACTTTGTTCGTGTATTTAACGTATGTAATATTTTCCCTCTGGTCATTGTCTGAGATATATTCGATATTGATCGCCGGATTGATGTGCCAGTGTATTCCTTCACTGAAGCCAAGGCCACTGTATTCCGGGCCTGTTTTCATCTGAAGCATTACATCCCATTCAGAATTGAGTGAATCCGCCAGAAAGTACTTATTGGTCTGAAGGGTGCGGGCATAAAACTTCTCAGGCCAGTGGCAACGTTCACATGTCTCCCTGGCAGGACGCAGGTCATGAAGTGGTGTTCCGATGGGAGAGGGATATGTTTTGGTCAGTACGGCATATACCTGGTGCAGACCTGATAATTTTGATTTGACATACCAGGATGCGCCTGAACCCACATGACAATCAACGCAAGTCACATTCGCATGAGGAGAATTCTGATAAGCTGTATATTCAGGCTCCATCACGGTGTGGCACAACGTTCCACAGAATGGAACAGATTCAGTTAAATGAAATGCTTCGAAACTTCCGTAGGTTGTAAGAAAGAGGAACACTATTGTTCCGATTGTAAAAATAACGAATCCGTTCTTTTGCCTGGGATTATTGAGATCTATTACAGGAAGTGGTGCCGCTTCGGGAGAGATTCTTTTCCTGATGCGTCGTCTCCTGATCGACATCCCGACCGGGATCATTATGAGGCCCAACAACAAAAACCCGGGAAGAATAATATAAATGAAGAGACCAAGATAGGTGCTTGCCTTTTCAAAAGCCGTCGAAATAATAAACAACAGAATAATCAGGATGAAATTAATGACAGCTATTATTGAACCGATTATTGTAAACCAGTTTTTTGACGAGGGCGGAAGTTTCATGGATTTGGGTTTTTGGTTAGATATCAATAACTTCTGAAATAAGAAGCTTTAGTTGGCTGTAGGAATTAACAACCTTCAGATCGCCATGGTCATCTATCACATTCTGTGGTGGTTTGTAGAGTATACCAAGTTCAGCCTGCCTGAGCATTGAAATGTCATTATAGGAATCCCCTATGGCAATAACCTTATATTTCAGATCCTGCATTGATACCACTACCTCTTTCTTGGCATCGGGCTGACGGAGATTGAAGTCAGTTATGTTACCATTCCTGTCAATTGTAAGATGATGGCAAAAGAGAACAGGCCATCCCATTTTTTCGAGCAGGGGATCTGCAAATTCACGGAAAGTATCGGAAACCACTATCAGCTGCGAGCGGCCGTGCAGCCAGTTAATAAAATCGAGCGCTCCCGGCATGAGCTCGAGCAGGGAAATTACTTTTTGAATATCCTTTATAGTGATCCCGTGTTGCTTTAGTATTTCAAGCCGCCTGGTCATCAGTGCGTTATAGTCGCTTATATCGCGCGTGGTCAGTTTTAATTCATCAATCCCGGTCCACCTGGCAACATTGATCCATACTTCCGGAACAAGCACTCCTTCAAGATCACTACAAACAATGTACATGTTTTATAATTTGTTTTAAATTAATAATTTTTAGTAAGGAAATTCTTAAAAGCGTCATAATTATTTTCTAAAGATATATATTCTTCATTTTTGCTTTCAATATTCAGGAGTGAAACAGGTATCGATGGTAAAAAATCAAGCTCTCTTCTTATTTCTTCTCCGAATTTAGCCGGATGGGCAGTTTCAAGCGATACACTCAGGAGCTTCTCGTTAATGCTGCGATCCTGACTTCCAAGATATGAAACCAATCCTTTCCAGGCTACCGCTCCATGAGGTTCAAGAAGGATTTTAAACTTCATCCACATCTCTCTTATTGTTTCCCTGGTCTCCGGGTCTGAAACGCTTATCGAAAAGAAGTCGTTCCTCATGGCAGTCATGTCAGGTTGTTTGATAATGTTTCCCTTTTCGTCCATCTGCCCCTTGTAGAGGGCAATAATTCTTGCAAGGTTACTTGGATGCCCGACATTCATGGCGCTTGAAATGCAGTTTCTTGAAGGACTTATTGGTTTGTAATCTCCGCTTTTCAGAAACTCCGGAACTTCATTATTCTCATTGGTAGATATAACAAAAGATCTTACCGGCAGCCCCATTTCCCTGGCGATCAGTCCTCCTGCAAGGTTACCGAAATTACCGCTGGGAACGCTGAAAACAACAGGATCGCTTTTTTTGGAGGATAGCCTTGACCAGGCCCAGAAATAATAGACCGATTGCGGAAGAAGTCTGCCAATATTAATGGAATTTGCCGATGAGAGCTGCAGTCCGGCCAGCTCGGGATCCATGAAGGCCCTCTTCACGAGATTCTGGCAATCATCAAATTTTCCGTCTATTTCAATTACCCTGATGTTCCTGCCCAGGGTAGTCATCTGTTTTCTCTGTATTCCGGTAACTTCATCCACCGGAAAAAGGATGATGACATTTATATTTTCGAGTCCGAAGAATGCATTTGCGACTGCGCTCCCAGTATCGCCGGACGTTGCAGTTAAAATTGTAATATGTTGATTGTCAATACTGAGAAAGTACTGCATCATCCTGGCCATAAACAACGCGGCAAAATCCTTGAAAGAGGCTGTCGGACCCTGATCAAGGCGCATTATGTAATTTCGCCCATATACTCTTTCAATAGGGACGTTAAATCTGTAAATTTCACTGCAGATCTTTCCCACTTCATCTTTCCCAACCTCATCTCCGATAAGAACACTCAGAATTTCTGTTGCAAGTCCCGGATAATCCAGTCGAGGAAAAGCTTCCAGATCAGCAATTGATAATCTTGCTAACTTAAGTGGAAAATAGAGGCCGCCATCAGGCGCGAGCCCTTTAAGGAGGGCTTCCCTGAATGTCACCAATGGAGAAATCAGGTTAGTTGAGTAATATAAATTTCCGCGGCTCAAGATCAGACTTATTTCTATACGTTAACTACTCTCATGATATCGGCAAAAACACCCGCAGCTGTAACATCAGCTCCTGCACCATACCCTTTGATGACCATGGGAAGCTCCCTGTACCTCTCTGTAGTTAGAAGTACTATGTTGTTGCTTCCCTCCAGATCGAACGTCGGGTGTTGCGCCCCGACAGTAATCAGCTCTACGCTTGCCTTTCCGTTATCCATTGTAGCATAGTATCTCCATTTTTTGTTTTGTTTCAGTAATAGCTTTCTCTTTTCTTCGAATCCGGCATCATATTCTTTAACCTTTTCATAGAAATCTTCAAGGCTCCCCTCAAAACACTCTTCAGGAAGGAACTTTTCAACGACAACATCTTCATTCTCAACTTTGTATCCTGCTTCACGTGACAGGATCATTATCTTTCTTACAACATCGGTTCCGCTAAGGTCGATACGGGGGTCAGGTTCGGAAATGCCCTTTTCCTTTGCCAGCTTTATTGCTGAGCTCAGTGGCATTTGCGGGCTGAGGGTATTGAAGATAAAGTTCAATGTACCTGAGAGTACTGCTTCGATCTTAAGGATCTTATCACCGCTCACTACCAGATCACTTATGGTTTTTATTATAGGCAAACCTGCGCCTACAGTAGTCTCATACATAAATCGGACGCCTCGCTCACCAGCGATGGATTTAAGGTGCTGATAATTTTCATATTCCGAGGAACAGGCAAGCTTGCTGGCCGTTACAACCGAAACGTATTTCTCCAGTAACTCGCCATAAATTGCTGCAACCCTTGGATTTGCGGTGCAATCGACGAATACGGAATTCCTCAGGTTAAGCTTGGTTATCTTTCCGGCGAACAGATCTATGTCGCTTTTTTCCCCTGTCGAATTAAGCAGTTCCCTACACTCAACGAGTGAAACAGGTTTGCTCTCCAGAATCATTTTCCTGGAATTTATAATACCCAGGAGATTGATTTTGAGGTTATATTCTTTTAAAAGAAGACAGTGCTGCTTTTGAAGCTGTTTTAGCAGACTTGAACCAACAAACCCTGTACCGGCAATAAAAAGATGCAACTCTTTATATCTCGACAGGAAGAAACCGTCGTGGATCACGTTTAGCGCCTTCTTAAGGTTCTCGTTCTTAATGACAACAGAGATATTGAGTTCGGAAGAGCCCTGTGCCGTTGCGATTACATTGATCCCGTTCCTGCCGAGTGAACTGAACAGGATAGCCGAAATGCCTGGGGTGTTTTTCATCTTTTCCCCGACAATGGCAATTATTGAAAGGTCTTTCTCAACAAGGATCTTCAGTTCCTTTCTGTATGTTATCTCTTTTTCAAACTCCTGGTTGATAGCTTCCATTGCTTTTTTTGTCTCGGCCGGTACAATGGCAAAAGTGATAGAGTACTCTGACGAAGCCTGGGTAATCAGGACAATATTGATATTACGCTTTGCAAGTGATCCGAACAACCTCATCGATGTTCCTGTGACACCGACCATTGACGGTCCCTGGAGTGTTATAAGATCGATGTGATCGATTGAGGATATCCCCTTGATAGGGCTCACGCCTCCGTTTGTTGATTTCTCACTTATAAGTGTACCTTTCAACTGCGGATTGAACGAGTTTTTGATTACTACAGGTATCTTTTGTCTGTAAACCGGACGCAGAGTGGGAGTGTAGATGACTTTAGCGCCGAAATGCGACAGCTCAATTGCCTCAGAATAGGTGAGATTCTCAATCGCGTAGGCCTTTTCCACTTTTTTCGGATCCGCGGTCATAAAACCATCTGTGTCGGTCCATATCTCGAGCACTATCGGCGTTTATTGCTGCTGCTATTATTGCTGCCGTGTAGTCAGATCCACCTCTTCCGAGGGTTGTGGTTTCATTTTCACGCGGTGCTTGCTATAAATCCCGGAACCAGAAAAAGCTTGTTCTTCCTGAGTATCCTTTTCCTTATCAGTGAGTTTGTTGCATCAAAATCAACAATGGCGCTACCATAGTTTTCGTCTGTTTTTATAATCTCCCTGGCGTCGATAAGCAGGGAACCTTTGAAATAACGGGCAAGTATTGCAGAAGAGAGTCTTTCTCCGGTGCTTAGCACCTTATCAAGGGAATAGCTGCTTAATTCCCGTAAAAGAAAGATTCCGTTGAGCGTCTCTTTCAGCTCGGAAAAGAGATTGTCCGTTACGGATTGGATACTCAGTCACTGCATCGCCTGAGAACAAAGCACTGCAGATTTCGTTGTGCCGGGTGTTTATGTTATCCAGGACCTGGATATAGGCTGGGTCGTGAACTGAAGCAAGTTCACTGCACTTCTTAAGCAGATCGGTTACATACTGGAACGCAGAAACCACTACTACACACGGTTGTTCACTGTCTATAATAGCCTTAACATTTCTGATCCGTTCAGGAGTACCGATTGATGACCCGCCAAATTTCAGGACTTTCATACCCGGATATTTTTATCAAATTGAATTCTCAGGGTTTAAAAAATAAGGTACAAAAATAATAATAATAAGGTAATGAATCGAAAAAAATTAATTGCACTAAATAATCCTGGCTGATGCTTTAATTATTTAAGAGAAAAATATGAATTACTTAATAAACCCCCAGGGCTTCGGTGAAATTCAGCGGGAAATTTTTTGTTTTCCCGCAGATCGCGCAGATTTCTTCACATACTCACCCCCGTCCCCCTTCGGCTGCGCTCAGGGAAGGCTCTCTCTGCCCTGCACGGACTCACCCCCGTCCCCTCTCTGCTTCGCAAAGAGGGGTGCCTTTTCTATTAGGTTTCGGTCTTCGCTCTTCGGTCTTCTGTCTTTCGGCGAAAATCCGTGAAATCAGCGGGAAATTTTTTGTTTTCCCGCAGATCGCGCAGATTTCTTCACATACTCACCCCCGTCCCCTCTCTGCTTCGCAAAGAGGGGTGCCTCTTCTATCATGTTTTTAGGACTGTTCTTAATTCTTTTTAATTTAATTTGACTTCTGTCTTCTGTCTTCTGTCTTCCGTGAATTTAATATGTCTTTTAATGGCGCTTATATAAATTAAAAAGCGTATAAAATTCAAAATTAGATTTGTAACACACATCGAAGAGTTATATAGAAGCCCTTTGTGAACCTTAGTGCTGACCTTTGTGATCCTTTGTGGTTAAGGGATTTATTTTTTTACCACTAAGTACACAAAGGTCCTCACAAAGGGGCACAAAGGAGATCTGCACGTTTATATAAAATAAGAACGCAGGATAATCTATATAAGCGCCCTTTTAATACTGCTTTCTTTTGAATTTAATATGTCTTTTAATACGTATTATAAGACGTATATATTTTATCTGCAGCAAATTGCAATGTGAGCTAATTTATAATCACATCAGCTCGAAGATGCTTTTTCAAGACGTTTTAAAATTGAGAATATGAAAGCCGCAGACAGAAGGCAGCATACTATAAACACAAGCCAGAGGGTGCTTAATGCAACTTTATCCCAAAGAAGCGAACCGATGAATAATAATTTATTACCAACCGCTGTTGCAAGCAGCCAGCCACCCTGCATAAGACCCTGAAAACGAGAGGGAGCAACCTTCGAAACAAAGGAGAGTCCCATCGGACTGAGGAACAGTTCCGCAACTGTAAGTATAAGATAACTGCTCATGAGCCAGTATGGCGATACTCTGTCGCTTTCTGCAGCAGGTAATCCTGAAAGGGAGGAGGGAGCCGGGGCACCAATTGAAGCGACTAAAATTATAATAAATCCCAGGGCGGCAATTATCATTCCTATGCCAATCTTTTTTGGGGTTGAAGGTTCAATTCCCTTTTTATTCAACCATGCAAACCCTGCCATTACCGGAAATGTGAGTGCTACAATGAAGAGCGGATTAAACGACTGAAAGACTTCCGGAGCAATTGAATTCATGGGTCCGAATGCGTTGAGTCCCCTTCCAAGGAGTGTTGTAGGATCAAAACCTGTCAGGTAAAACAAAGACAGAAGAAGGGAAAGTAGTAAATAATATTCCTCCTGTTATTTTTGCTTTTGTTTTTAGGTTCTGATAAAGAAGTAAAACTATTCCTGCAATGGCTCCAATAACCGCCAGCATGGATGGGAGTGTGAAGAACAGGTTGGTGACGGGCCCTACCTGTTTTACGGTATAATCCCTTGCAAAAAGAGTGAGTGTCAGGCCATTCTGATGGAACGACATCCAGAAGAAGACTACTACGATAAATACGAGTACCAGAGCCGTAATACGGGCCTTCTCTTCCTTGCGCGACGACAGGATGATCCATGTTACAAAAGCAGGAAAAAGGCCGAATGCGAATCCGGCTGCCCATCCTACCTCTTTTATAAAGTGCAAACCAAATGCGGTCACTACCATCGCCAGCAATGGCTGCAATAAGAGGTACTGGTTTAAAATCAATCTTTTCAGTGGCGGTTGTTTTTACTTTGGTTTCCTTATTTGGTAGTAATTTGTTGAAAATGAGATATACCAGAAGTGAAATGACCATTGCGCCGGCAGCTATTCCGAATGCATAATTGTAACCTTTTGAAAAAACTTCCAGATAGGTGTGAGCAAAGGTGGAAAGATCAGCAACCGGACCACTAAGATTCACTTTATCAGCAAGTTGTTGAAATGTGGAAGTGTCTGTAAGCGTCCCGTTAATGAACTGATGACACAACGAGGGGAGACTTGCCATCATGGGCAAATCCGTTTGTCTTAAGCCACCAGTTTCGCATACCGTTTGCCGCAAAAGGTGCAAAAAAGGCGCCGACATTTATTCCCATATAAAAGATCATAAAAGCGGTATCCCTTAATTTTGAATACTTTGGATCATCATACATCTGTCCAACCACAGCCTGCAGGTTACCTTTGAAAAGACCATTACCGAGGGCAATGGTCATTAACCCAATGATTGTGATTGAAAGTGTCATTCCGGGTATGGCCATAATGATGTAACCTGCGAACATTATTATTATACCAGCCAATATAACCAGTTTGTATTTTTTTGTGGAGTCTGCCAGAATTCCTCCAAGCAGAGCCAGGGCATAAATGCTGAAATAGAACCAGCTGTAGATGCCTCCTGCCTTTTCAGCCGAAAGCCCAAATTTAGCCTGTAGAAAAAGTACGAGAATGGCCATCATGGTATAGAAACCGAATCTTTCGCCCATATTGGAGAAAAATGCGACCAGTAGTCCCTTTGGATGATTCTTTAGCATCTTGTTTTGTATTAGTTGATTAACAGATAGAGTTTGAAATAGAGGTCAAAATATGGGTTTTTTCAGGTTTATCCGCAAAGTATTATCTGCTTTCCGATCGTTAACAAATATATTAATCTTTTTTGCAAATGAATAAAAAGAGGTGATTTCGCTTCCGAAATAGGCTGAGCTCAGATTCCTGATTTTCAGGGCATGGTAGAACATGACAATTAGAATATTTAATTTTGATTGTGTACTTTTATGGAACGAAGGAGAACGATAATTTTTAAATCAGCTTATGAAAATATTCCGGTCTGAACAGATTAAAGAGATTGACGGATATACCATTAAAAATGAGCCAATTCCATCTGTTGATCTTATGGAAAGGGCTGCATCTCAATTGTTCAGGTGGTATATCAGATCCTTTGACCGGTCAAGGAGGGTGATTGTCTTTACCGGGCCGGGGAATAACGGGGGCGATGGACTTGCACTGGCAAGGCAGCTTTCGATGAACAGGTTCAACGTGGAAGTCTTTAATGTAAAGTTCACTGATAAGACATCGGGTGACTGGATCGTCAACCGACAGCGTCTTCAGAATGAGACACAGGCTCAGTTTAAAGACATTGAAAATACCGGCCAGATGCCATTTATCGGAAATGAAGACATCGTTATTGATGCATTGTTCGGTACCGGACTCACGCGTCCGACAGAAGGTCTGGCTGCTGAAGTGATCAGGCATATTAACCAGACCGACTGCATCGTTATCTCTGTTGACATCCCCTCAGGACTATTTGGTGAGGATAACAGGACGAATAATCCCGAAACCATAATAAGAGCTGATTTTACACTCAGCTTTCAGTTCCCGAAGTTAGCATTCATGTTTGCCGAAAACTCAAAATTTGTGGGAGATTGGAGTGCTCTGCCGATAGGGTTGAGCAACAGCGCCATAAGAAATACCGAGACACCATATTCGTACCTTGAGACGGGCAATATACTGCCTTTGCTCAGGACGAGAAATAAGTTCGACCACAAAGGCAATTTCGGCCATGGAATTCTCTTTGCCGGATCGTACGGGAAAATGGGAGCAGCTGTTCTCGGTGCAAAAGCGGCGTTGAAGACAGGCATTGGACTGGTAACCTGTCATATCCCGTCCTGCGGTAATACAATCCTTCAGACTGCTGTCCCCGAAGCTATGGTAAGAATAGATGATGATGAAAAACTTATCTCCGACATTCAATCCGTTGATCAATATGATGCTGCAGCTATCGGCCCCGGAATCGGAACTGATCCGGTTACCCAGAAAGCGTTTCATAAGCTTCTGCTTTTACGCGATAAACCGCTGGTGATTGATGCTGACGGGATAAATATCCTGGGTCAGAATAAGTTATGGTTATCTGCTTTGCCCAGCAATACAATTCTGACCCCCCATGTCAGAGAATTTGAACGGATTACTGACAAGGCGGACAACAGCTACTTAAGACTTGAGAAACAGATCGAATTTGCGGTGAGGTATAATTCAATTGTTATTTTAAAGGGCGCATATACGTCAATTGCCACACCCGGCGGAAAGGTTTATTTCAACAGTACAGGAAATCCCGGTATGGCAACCGCTGGCAGCGGCGATGTGCTTACCGGCGTCATCCTTTCGCTTCTTGCACAGGGCTATAATCCTGAAAATGCTGCCCTTACAGGAGTATTCCTGCATGGGCTTGCAGGTGATATTGCAGCAACAAAATCGGGTCTTGAATCAACTATTGCCTCTGACATAATTAATAACATAGGGAATGCGTTTCTTAAGATAAGGTCAAATGAATTACATAAATCAGATTAGGCTATGAAAAACGGTATGAAACCACTGGTGTTTATTTTAATTCTTGCAGCGTCGGCTTCATGCGCTACAAACAATATGTCGGAATCAAAAAACTTAATAACCCCGCTTTCCGGAAAAACCACCATCACTGATGGAAGCCTCGTTTACAGCCTGCCTCTTACTGTTCTGGATATCACCATTGAAACTGAACGGGTGATTGAAAAACCAGGTCCGTATGCCCGGTTTGCAGAAGCCTTGCTCGGACTTCAGGATGTCATACAGAATGAAAGGGAACACTGGACTATAAAGGGAGTAACAATCAAATCGCATGAAGAGCCTGATCCTTCGGAGTTTTATGTAATCGAAGCAACTGCATTATTTCAGACCAATGTTCTTTCACTCAAAAAGGCAGGCCTGATGCTTGATCTTAACCCTGAAATATTTAATATAGAGGACAGGAATCAGACAGGAGGCTCGGACCTGAATCGAATGCGGATTTCAGACCTTGGGGCTGACGAGTATTTTCAGACACGCAGCGATACTCTCTATAGGCTTGTAAGTGTCGATACCGCATTTATCAAGATACCATACCTGGTTGAAAAAAAGCAAAAACTGACTATAGAGAACCTTGCTGAAAAAGCTGCTGTCAGACTTATGGAAATGCGCGACGGCAAACATATGATTCTCACAGGAGAAACAAATGTATTTCCTCAGGATGCTTCCTCAATTATCGAAATAAACCGGCTCGAGAAAGACTATTCTGAACTTTTTACAGGAAAGGTATGGAAGGAAACAAGGAAGTTTTCCTACCAGCTGATCCCAAAGAAAGCTACTGACGGAGGGAGTGTTACGATCTGCGGATTCTCGGAATCCGCCGGACCTGTGGCAGCTTCGGATAAATCAGGAATACCACTGGTTGTAGAATTTATTCCCGAGGCGAAGACAAAAGGCCTGACGCTGATAACCAGAAATCAGGCTGACCCGTCAAAACAAAAATTCGATAAGCTTTACTACAGGATGCCCGATGTCGTTAATTTAAAGATAACCCTTGGGAAAGAAATCTTTAAAACATCAAGGCAGATGTTATATCAGTTTGGTGAAATTATCCAGCTCCCTTCAAACTATATAATTGGAAGGTAGGTTCCCCATTTAATTCTTTTTAACTTTTTTGCAGATATTACTGGATTTTACCCTTAAAGGTTTTCTGGTATTCTTCCCACGACTGGGTAACATAAGCGTTATCGGCAAAGTAGGTTAAAAGCATTTCCATTTCCTTCGGCTGCCTGAACCCGGGAACGGGCGAAGCCTGATATTTACTATCCTTCATGGTGAAGAAAACAACAGTCGGATATGATAACTGTCCTTTAAGCAACGCAACCGCAAGCTGATGTGCTTTACCGTATTTTCCGTCGTTGGTGTAGGTCTGTCCCAGAAATGTGACGCTCTCTTTACCTTCGGCATCGAACTTAACCGGGTAAAATTTTGTGTTCAGGATATCGGATATAACTGAATTAGTAAATGTTTCCTGATCCATTTTTTTACACCATCCGCACCAGTCGGTATAGGTGTCGATGAAAATAGGTCTCGGCGACTCCTTTATTAATTTCTCGGCCTCCTGTATTGAGTACCATTTGACACCTGCTTCCTGGGAGAAAGAGGTGATGTAAGCTGTAATAAAAAGCAGAAATATTATAGTCTTTTTCATTCTATGTATTTTTTTCTGTTACTGCAAATTCCGTGCAAATTAAACTAAATTTTTTCTACGTTCCTTAAGAACATGACATTTTATAGTTATCAATAACGTAATTTCAGCCGGATTCATTATATTTTTTTTGTCAGATATTACATTAAAATTATTTTTTACATTTACCGGCACAAAAACCTGATCAATATGGAAGCTACCCTGAAAACACTGCGTGAATCCGCTGCACTCAGATGGATTGTTCTTGTACTCTTAAGCGCCCTGATGTTTGCCACTTACTGGTTTCAGGACTTTTTCTCCGGTCTTAAAGGGCTGATGGAGTCGGAGTTAGGATTTACAAGTGAGGAATTCGGGCGCCTTATCGGTCTGACAACCATTGCCAACATGTTCGGGATGATAATAGTTGGCGGAATAATTCTTGACAAATGGGGGATAAGGATGGCAGGTCTGGTGTTTGGCGGACTTGCCGCTATTGGCGGCGGATTGACAGCTATGGCATCAGCCGGTGTTTTCGGTCAGGAGCACGGGACAATGCTTACGGTGATGATAATCGGAAGGATTATGTTCGGATCGGGCCTTGAAATAACGTGCGTTGTAGCAACAAGAACAATTGTAAAATGGTTTAAAGGTTACGAAATGGCGCTCGCGATGGCTATAAACATTGGCTTCGGGCGGCTTGGTTCCGCCCTGGGTATTGCAGTCTCGCCCGACATAGCCAATGGACACGTTTCGCCTGCCGTAACTTTCGCGGCAACACTGATTGCCCTTGCACTGATATTATTCATTATCTATACCTTTTTTGACAGGAAGCTCGACAAACAAAGGGCAGGACAGGCTACTAAAATCGCAGATGAGGAAGAATTCAAGTTTTCGGATCTTATCAAACTGGCTACAAATCCGTCATTTATATACATTGCACTGCTATGCGTTTCATTCTATGCTGCTGTTTTTCCTTTTATTCAATATGCCCCCGATATGCTGGTCAACAAGTTCGGGTTCACCTATGCTCTGCCTGATGACCCCAATAGCAATATCATACTTTTCGGAAGCAAAGCTATCGGAAATTCCAGTGTTTTTCTGGCATTATTTGCTTTCGGTTTGGCGTTCTCGCTTGTCCCTTCAAATATCAAAACCAGGGCAAACAAGAATATCTCTATGATGATAATATTTGTTGCCTTTCTGGTGTTTGTTTATCTCCTGAAAGATACCTTCAGATTGTGGTTTTCAAACGGACCCAAAACAGCATCCCTGATTCCTCTTGGGACCATCTTGTTCACCCCCATTTTCGGCAATTATGTCGACAAAAAAGGACGTGGTGCCTCCTTAATGATACTGGGATCGTTGCTCCTGATCTTTGCCCATTTAGCCCTTTCACTGTTTAATGTAAGATTACTCGCTTATCTGGGCCTTTTGAGTCTGGGCATCGCTTTTTCGCTTGTCCCGGCAGCAATGTGGCCATCGGTTGCCAAGATAGTTCCGGAAAACCGGCTCGGGACAGCCTATGCTTCGATGTTTACGGTTCAGAATTGGGGACTCGGGCTCTTTTTCTGGGGCATCGGAGCCGTTCTTGACCTTGCTAACAAACCCAACCTGACTGCAATCAGGGCCGGTGAAATGACTTATAACTATACTGTTCCGATATTTATACTTGTGTTCTGCGGTGTAATTTCTATTTTCCTTGCTTATAAACTAAAGAAAGCTGATAAGAAGCAGGGTTATGGTTTGGAACTGCCATCAGGTCAAAAGCCCGAAGGCACCAGCTTCTGACAGAAGCCATCAAATAGCTTCGTATCGTTAACTGTTTGTGTATTAACGAATTTAAGGGGTAGTCTTAAGTCCTTTTTTAAACTAAATAGTAAAACTATGTCTTCAACCGAATTTGAGAAATCGAAAGTTTTTAGCTTTGCCGGATCAGTTGATTACGCTGACAGTGCAATAGTAAGTAAAACTGTATTGAAAAAGGAATCGGGGAATATTTCTCTTTTTGCTTTTGCAAGAGGTGAATCATTAAGTGAACATACCGCACCTTTTGACGCTATGATTCAGGTGGTTGACGGTAAAGCAGAAGTAATAATCGGAGGGAAGTCCCGTTTTGTTAAAGCCGGCGAGACTATTATTATGCCTGCCAGCATACCACACGCAGTGATAGCTGTTGAAAAATTCAAGATGGTTCTCACTATGATTAAAAGTGTTTAACGTTTTTATGCCATCTTGATCATAATTGCCCTGATGGTATCGGTTACGTCTTCCTCTTCATCAACGCATCTTTCAAGAATCTCGAGTATTTTATTGTTTTTCAGGAGTTCGGCAGGGTCTTTTTCCTTCTCAAAAAGTTCTCCTACAGCAACATAATAATACTCATCGGTTTTGTGTTCAATCTCTTTCACCTTATCGCATGCCCGGGTTATTTCATCTTTGTTTGCTGCCACATCATTCAGTGAATGAACGCAGATCTCTATCTCAAGAGCTGCTTCATGAATCATCTTCGCCATTTCCTGATATACCGGCATAAGGTTTTTAGGCTTATAGAGGCAAATCCTGCGGCTGACCCCGTCGATTGAATCCACAACATCGTCAATATGCGCTGTCAGTTCATGGATATCTTCCCTGTCGAAGGGAGTAATAAATGATTTATTGAGAAGCTGAAATGTCTTATCGGTTATCTCATCCCCCTCGTGTTCCACTGCCTTGATTTCACGATGCAGGCTTTCATGAACATCCTGATCATTGCTTGCCATCTGCTGCCTGAGCAATTCTGTGGCCTTTACCAGATTTTTTGCATCCTCTTCAAAAAGAGGATAAAATGAATGATCCTTGGGAACAAAAAACTTAAGAAATTTATCTATATTCATGTTTTAGTTTTTAAAAATTAAGATGTTGAACGTTATATAGAAGGGAAAGCAAATTTAAAAAAATAATACATTATTCCTCCTATTATCGCCGAAATGGGTATGTGTAAGGATCCATGCCCAGAAGATCTTTCTCGTAACTCCCCATTTGACAGCTGACAGGCCTTTTCTCGCGCCTACTCCCATTATTGCTCCGGTAATTGTATGCGTTGTACTTACGGGAATTCCGAAATGAGTAGCACCAAATAAAGTCAGGGTTCCGGCAGTCTCGGCACAAAAGCCTTCAAACGGCTTTAGTTTGGTGATTTTCTGACCCATAGTCTTTACAATTCTCCAGCCCCCGAATAGTGTTCCCATGGCTATTGCCGCCTGACATGACAGAATAATCCATAAAGCCGGGCGTTCATCTAAAGGTGACGCCAGACCATTGACTATCAGGGCAGCCCAAATTATTCCCATTGATTTCTGGGCATCATTACCTCCGTGTCCTAAACTGAATGAAGCCGAAGAAAAAATCTGAAGCCGCCTGAACAATTTATCGATTTTGAATGGGGTCATTTTACGGCATAGATACACCACAAAAGTTGAAATGATAAAGGAGAGTGCCATTCCAAGAGCTGGGGCAATAAAAATAAAGGCTACAATCTTCCAGACTCCTGATGCAATCACGGAATCAGGTCCGGAATGCGCAATTGCAGCTCCAACCAGACCCCCAACCAGGGTGTGCGATGAACTTGATGGAAGTCCCCACCACCAGGTAATAAGGTTCCAGGTTATTGCTGCAAAAAGGGCTCCGGCAATTACTGTAAGATTCAGTACATCAAGATCAACCACTCCCTTCCCGATTGTGTGGGCTACATTCATTGGAAAAATAGTAAATGCAATGAAATTGAAAAAGGCTGCCATGGAAACAGCTGCCAGTGGTGACAGCACCTTTGTTGAAACAACAGTTGCTATTGAGTTTGCTGAATCATGAAAGCCATTGATAAAGTCAAAAACCAGAACCATTGCAATAACAACATAAAGAAAGGTCATTTTTTAAGGATTAGGAGGTTACGGGGGAATTTCATATAAAGTAATTGGATAAAAAAGATTTAACGGTCATTCCCCATGGTTTTAATTTCTGGAAATTTGTTGTGGCGGACCAAAAATATAAATATCGGAACAAATTTCAAAATGATTCAATGGTAAGTTGTGATTACTTTTAAACGTGAAATGAAGGCTTGTCATCTGACTTTTAAAATTCAGGTACATTGTGAATCCCTCGTGTAATCCTTTGTGTGGTTTTGTGGTAAAAAAAGATTAACCACAAAGGGCCACAAAGGTTGTCACTAAGGTAACACAAAGGAATACAATAAATTAAGAATATTTATAAATTTTACTGGCTAATGAACTCTTTCTCACTGCAGAAGTTATTTCATTGTTTTTATTAGCAGATTTTTGTAATTTTATCAACTTAAGACAAATAATAAATACTGATATGAGCGACATCCGTAAACTTGAACCGAAAGAACTCTGGAACTATTTCCATGAAATAACACAGATCCCCCGTCCTTCAAAGAAGGAGGCCAGAATAATTGAATTTATGCAGGCTTTCGGGAAAAGAAATAATCTTGAAACAGTTGTTGACAAGGTAGGAAATGTTATTATCCGCAAACCCGCAACCAAAGGAATGGAAAACCGTAAAGGTGTGATCCTGCAGACTCATCTCGATATGGTTCCTCAGAAAAACAGCGCCAAAAAGCATGATTTTGAAAAAGACCCGATTGAAACAGTTATTGATGGCGACTGGGTTAAGGCTAACGGTACAACCCTGGGCTCAGATAACGGGATCGGCGTTTCCGCCGCAATGGCAATCCTTTCGTCGAAAAATATACCTCATGGTCCCCTGGAGGCTCTGTTTACTGTTGATGAAGAAACAGGTATGACCGGCGCCAACGGACTAAAAAAAGGATTGTTAAAAGGGGATATACTCCTTAATCTTGATTCGGAAGATGAAAATGAATTATGTGTGGGCTGCGCAGGGGGAGTAAATGTAGGCGTTACCAAGGACTACGGACAGGAAAAGCCACCTCAGGGATTGACTGCATTTAAAATAGAGGCGAAAGGTCTTAAAGGCGGACATTCAGGAGTGGATATTGCCCTTGGAAGGGCTAACTCAAATAAAATAATGTTCAGATTCCTGATGCAGGCCGAATCGGATTTTGGAATCAGGCTGGCCGAAGCTGCTGGCGGTGACCTGAGAAATGCAATTCCCCGTGAATCATATTCTGTTGTACTTGTCCCCGAGATAAAGGAAGCTGAATTCAGGAAATTTGTAAAAGGATATCAGAAAATTTACCAGGCTGAATTCTCTGAAACAGAGCCTGATCTCACATTTACAGCCAGCAAAGTTGACATTCCTGCAAAAGTGATGAAGCAGGCAGAACAGTACAAAATAATAAGGGCAGTTTATGCGTGTCCCAATGGTATTCAGCGGATGAGCCAGGCGATGAAAGGTCTTGTTGAGACCTCCAATAACCTGGCAATAGTCAAATGCATCAACGGTAAATTTGAAGCTTATAACCTGACACGCAGCTCGGTAGATACCTCAAAAGAAGCTACAGGATGGAAGATAGCTGCAGTTTTTCATCTGATAGGAGCTGAAGTCACTCTTACAGGAAGTTACCCGGGATGGAAGCCGAACATGGATTCTCCCATTCTTCAGACAATGAAAGAATTATACACAAAGAAATTTGGAAAATTGCCCGACGTAAAGGCTATTCATGCAGGACTTGAATGCGGGATCCTTGGCGGCGTATACCCGAATCTTGATATGATCTCATTCGGACCCACCATTAAATACCCGCACTCTCCGGATGAAAAAGTGTTTGTTCCCTCTGTAGGAAAGTTTTTTGATTATCTGTGCGAGACGCTTAAACAAATACCGGCAAGATAAGGCACAGAGCACAGAGCACAGGGCACAGAACATAGTGTGCAGAGCCTAAATCCTTAACCCTGAGCCATGAGCTCATTGACGATCTTAAGAATCAGTCTTAGACTGAGAATTATTTAATTGGCTGAAATACAATTAAATAACTTTCCCCTCCTTTTTAAGGAGGGGTGCCAGACGGTGAAATCATCTCACCGGCATAAACCAAATTTCGTCTGGCGGGGTGGTTGATTCAAGTCTTTCTTATTACCTTTTTTTCAAATGGATAGACTTGAAACATAGATTAACCACCACCTATGATGACATTGTTAGTTCTCGCAGAGTTCCGCTGATTGAAATCCGCAGAGTTACGCAGATTTAAGAAATCAGACTTTTGTCTCGCAGAGTAACGCCGATTCGCTCCCTCGCTCCGTCACTCCCTCGCTCCCTCGTTGTTTTCTGCTCAAAGCCCTGCGCCCCTGAGCCCTGCCCTCTTCGCTCTTCGCTATTCCACCTTTATTTCAACAAGGACATCATCCTTCATCACATTGGTGTTGGCTTTTGCACTGACTTTCAGAACAGTGCCATTTACCGGTGACTGGATCTCGTTCTGCATTTTCATGGCTTCGAGGATCACCAATGGCTCCCCGCGCAGAACAACTGATCCTTCCCTTACAAGGACATCAATTATTTTTCCGGGCATCGGAGCCTTGAGGATCTCTTTTTCTGCTTTCTCCCTGCCCGAATTCAGAACCTTCATCCTTTGCAGCGAGAATGGGGTTTCTACAGTAAATGTGTAACTGATATCATTAAACAGTATCTCGTATTTATTCTGTCGCGACCTGATGATCTCCACTGGATACTTTCTGTTTTTCCATAGAATATATGTGCCAAATTTTTCGTCTGACTTAAGTTTAACATCATAATCCCTGTTGCCGATCCGTATGGAATGTTTCAAAGGCTGTGGGAAGCAATATCTTTTACTCCCGGAGGAAAGGGCGTATAGCCTCCTTATATTGAGCTTGTCTTTTGCCATCGTCAGTCAGCTGGTTTAGAATTGATTGATCCTTTTATTAAGGAGCCAGGGGTTGATTTCCTTGCTGTTTTTAAAGTCGACATTTATGCTGTCGTCCATAAGGTTTTCTTCAATAAACAGCTTTGTTGCAAGCCATGCCGCAAGCATCTCCTCATAGTCGCTGTTGAAATAGAATTTCGTCAGGTCTTTCTCAATAAAAGCCGTGGTAAAGTCACCATCGAGAAATTTGGGATGGCGGACAAGCATCCGGAAGAAGGGGAGGGTTGTCTTGGTTCCCTTTATCCAGACCTTATCGAGTGCCATTTTACAATTCCTTATTGCGTCTTTCCTGTCGCTGCCTTTCACTATCAGTTTAGCAATCATTGAATCAAAACTGGCAACTATTGAAGATCCTGCCTGTACTCCTGTATCAATTCTTACGTATGGCTCATTTGGAAGGTTGAGCTTTTCAATTTTACCAGGATCGGGAGCGAAGCCTGCCTGCACGTCTTCGGCATTTATCCTGCACTCAATAGCCCAGCCGTTCAGTTTAATGTCCTCCTGTCGGAATTTAAGCGCTTCACCGTTTGCAACCCGGATTTGCTGTTCGATAAGGTCAATTCCGGTAACAATCTCCGTAACAGGATGTTCTACCTGGATCCTGGTATTCATCTCCATGAAGTAGAAATTCTTTTCTGAATCCAGGAGGAATTCCACGGTACCGGCCGAACTATAGTTAACAGCCTCTGCAATCTGAACAGCCAGAAGGCCCATTTTCTGTCTCAGGTCATCATCCAGGGCAACCGAAGGAGCTTCTTCAAGCAGTTTCTGGTGCTTTCTCTGAATTGAACACTCCCTTTCTCCAAGATGGATTATATTCCCTTTCGTATCTCCAAGGATCTGAAATTCAATATGTTTTGGGTTTTCTATATATTTCTCGATGAACACTGACGGATCGTTAAATGCTTTTTCCGCTTCCTTGCTGGCAATCAGGAACATTTTTTCCATCTCAGATGACTTCCTGACGATCCTCATGCCTCTGCCGCCACCTCCCGATGCAGCCTTAATGATAACAGGATAACCGATTTTTTCAGCAATAACAGCAGCTTCCTCTTCACCGGCTATATTACCTTCGCTTCCGAGAGCCATCGGAATTTTCAGGGCAAGGGCTATACGTCGGGCAATTGTCTTATTTCCCATCTTGTATATGGCATCGGGAGAAGGCCCTATGAAGACTATCTTATTGTCAATACATTTCTGTGCAAAATAGGCATTCTCTGCCAGGAATCCGTACCCGGGATGTATTGCATCCGCTTTGATATCGAGTGCAATCGCAATCAGCCGTTCAATATTTAAGAAGACAGGGATCTCTGACTGGTCCTCGGTATTGTCATAAACCAGGTCAGCAAGCGAAACATACATGGCTTTTGGCTCAAGAGCAGTTTTGACAGCCACAGTCTCTATCTTCATTTTACGGGCTGTTCTCATTATGCGCACCGCAATCTCGCCTCTGTTTGCAATTAGTATTCGTTTGATTTTCATTATTGTCTGATCTGATATCTGAATTATATGTAACAACTTATAGTTCTTAAAGTTCTTCCCCAGCGCTCACTGCCCCCGCCTTCTTCCCCTGTGCTCTGAGCTCTTTGCCCTTGAATCTGCGGATTTAAATCTGCGAAATCTGCGGGAGATTTTTTTGTTTCCCGCTGATCGCGCTTAATTAATAACCCACCCCTTACCCCTCCCGGGAGGGGATCCTGGCCAACTGCTCCCTGCTCCCCGCTCCCAGCATTCTTCCCCTGTGCTCTGAGCCCTTTCTTCCCCTGCGCTCTAGTCGCCCCCTGCCCCCTGCTCCCTGCTCTGCGCCTTAAAGTGGCATATTTCCGTGCTTCCTTGCCGGCACCTTAACCCATTTATTGTTCAGAGCAGTAAATGCAGAAATAATTTTCTTTCTGGTGACTGCCGGGTCGATCACTTCGTCAATATACCCGCTCTCATCCGCAATAAATGGATTTGCAACTTTACTCCTGTATTTCTTTACAAGTTCCTTTTTCAGCTCGGAAGGATTTTCGGACTCTGCGAGTTCTTTACGATAGAGGATCGCCACTGCCCCGTCAGGACCCATAACGGCAATTTCAGCCGAAGGCCATGCAAAACTGAAATCACCCCCGAGATTCTTGCTGTTCATTACAATGAATGCACCACCATAAGCTTTTCTGAGGATCACGGTAATCTTCGGAACAGTAGCTTCGCTGTATGCGAACAGCATTTTTGCCCCGTGCCTGATTATCCCTGCATGCTCCTGATCGACACCCGGAAGAAAGCCGGGCACATCCTCAAGAGTCAGAAGCGGTATGTTGAATGCATCGCAGAACCTTATGAATCTTGCGCCTTTAGTCGATGAATCTATATCAAGGACACCGGCGAGCACTTTAGGCTGGTTTGCAACCACTCCGAGAGTTTTTCCCTTTAACCGTGCAAGACCCGTCACAAGGTTCGGAGCAAAGAGTTCAGCCGTTTCGAAAAAGCTGTTCTTATCTACAATCTGGTTTATGACTTCCTTGACATCATAGGCCTTATTCGGATCATCGGGTATAATATCCCTGAGCTTTTTGTTAAAATCAGGTATCGAGTTGTCATCGGCCACAACCGGCGAATTCTCAACATTATTTGAGGGAAGATAGGAGAGGAATTTCTTCAGCGCCAGAATGGTATTCTCTTCATCATCATAGATCATCTGGGCAACTCCGCTTTTACGGGCATGAATTTCCGCACCGCCAAGCTGATCAGATGTCACGTCCTCATTCAGTACCTCCTTTACAACATTCGGACCTGTCACAAACATATAGCTTGTGTGGTTTGTCATAAAAACAAAATCGGTCAGGGCAGGGGAATAGACGGCTCCCCCGGCTGCAGGACCCATTATGACAGAGATCTGGGGTATTATCCCGGAAGAGTGAATGATGTTATGAAAGATACCGGCATAGCCGCTGAGACTTGCAACGCCTTCCTGTATCCTGGCTCCGCCTGAATCGATAAGACCGATTATCGGGGAACCCATCTTAAGCGCCATCTCCTGTATTTTGGCTATCTTTTTGGCATGCACTATACCAAGTGAACCGCCCATAATTGTAAAATCCTGTGCATAGGCAAAGACAAGGCGGCCGTTGATTTTCCCATGACCTACAATTACGCCATCCCCGAATGATTTTTCTACCTTACCAAAGTCGAGAGGCTGATCAGCAGGAGTTACAAAAGCGTCAATTTCTTCAAAGGTCCCGGAGTCGAAAAGAAGAGAGATCCTTTCGTGAGCGGTAAGCTTACCCTTGGAATGTTGTTTCTGAGCTTGCTGAGGACTATACTGCTTTTTGATCGCTTCCTGCCGCTCGATAAAAGCTTTGTAATACTTACCCGATAAATCCATATCTTAATATTTAAAATTAATTATCAGGAAGATAGCAAGATAAAGCCATGAGGCTTCAGCGCTTTCCGCCATTTTCAGGGGTCAAAAATAGCCATTATATGGGTATTTCCAAATATTTCTTTCGACCGGTCTGGCGAGCATATTTATATCGTTTTAAATATCAATGTAATACATCAACTAATTCTTCGACCGCCCATTGTGCTGCCAGGCTGCCGGTCTGTCAGTATGTCAATTTACCTTCCCCGGCTTAAACAACCCCTCAACATTTGAGCCCAGCAAGCCTGCTTTAATCATTGACTCACTGGCGTATTTCAATTTTTTAATCATTTTCGGTGAAACCACCGGGAAATGATGAAGGGATTCTATCTTATCTCCCACATATTCCAGATCTTCATCGGTTGTGGCCCATTGCCGGATATTATAAGTTGTAAGATCGAGGGGAAGGGAATAGGAGCGTAGCGATTTCTCCCCGTTGGTGTTGAAGAAGAAATCAAAGTATGACATTATAAGCTCACGCAATGACCGGTAGACAGGTTCCCTGTAGCGAAGGGATGTGAAGTTTGACTTGGCAACAGCGCCCCAGTACCCCTCAGACCTGAAAACTGCAATTACATGATCGTCGTCGTTATAAGCCTTCATATCCACAATTCGAGGCTTGTAACCCAGGTAATCCAGAACTGCTGCTGCGAGTAATGCGCCTTCAAAGCAATGTGCTGATCTTTTTCTGATTACCCATCGGGGCGATCTGCATTCATAGTCTGGATTATAGGCAATCGAATCGAGAAAAACCTGGATATCCCAGGGATCAGAAAATCCCTTCAGAAAATCATATTCATCCTTTGACCATCCCTTAATTGTTCCTGACCCTGTCATACCGTATATTTATTTCCGGAGCATTGGCCTTATAGCTTCAGCCCAGATTTTATAGCCGTCATAATTTAAATGCAGACCATCGCAAGATAATTCCTTTTTGAGCAAATCGTCCTTATCGCACATAATGTCGAAGAGATCGACGTATCCGTAACTTGTTTTAAGAGCAAGAGTCAACAGGCTTTCATTTATTGACTTTATCCTGTCAGTTTTATTTGTGTGGTTGGGAAATTGATTATAGCATGGATTCACCGGAAGGATGCTTTCGATATAAACCATTGTACCGGGACTTTCATCTCTGATCCTTTGAAGTATCTTTTCATAGTTGGTGAGTATGTCCTGATCAGAAAGTCCCCTCGAAATGTCATTAACACCAATCATAAGGAATATCTTAGCCGGTTTGCATTTAGTTATCCCTTCAAGTCTCAGCAGAATTCCCTCGGTAACATCACCGCTGATTCCCCTGTTTTTGCACCTTTTGTCATTGAATATTTCAAACCACTCTGCTCCGTCGGTTATACTGTTGCCAAGGAAGAAGATTTCGTTTTTTGTATCCGGCAGCTTTTCAAACATATCCTTACTGTGCCACCAGTACGATCCCCATCGTGCACTGTCAGCCTTTGTCAAAACCTGTTGCCCGATGGTTGCCGAACAGGGCAAACAAATCAGCATGACCAATAAAGGTGTTTGAATTTTCATTTCTCTGTTTTATTATTAATTCCTTAACACAAGACCAGAAGACCGCAAGACCAGAAGACCGCAAGACCAGAAGACCAGAAGACTAAAAGACTGCACGACCATTCAACTCAGTTTCCGTATTATCTTTCTCATCTCATCATACTCTTCCTCCATACTCTCCAGCAGCTTAATCTGAGCACGGGTCCGCTGTATATTATGATCTTTATTGTGTATCCTGTAATATTTGTCGCCATCAATATAGTCTGTCAGGAACCGCAAAGCCTGTTCGTAAGTCATTAGCAGGGGAGCGAATGCCAGATATTCCTTTTCGATGGCGTTAAGTGTATTTTTTGTTTCAGAAAGATAACCTCTTGCATAGGCTTCGAACAGGTCAATATCCATTCTTACTTTTGAAAGGTCTTTCTCATCCTCCGCAGCAATATTTGCCCCTGTTCTTATGGCATCTCCAAAGTCGGAATGAAAATATCCGGGCATAACGGTGTCGAGGTCGATAATACAAAGCGATTTGCCATTCTCATCAAAAAGTATGTTGTTGAATTTAGTATCATTATGAGTTATCCTTACAGGTATTTTGCCTGCTCTTGCAAGTTCCTGGATGATTTTCATTTCATCAGCCCTTTTTAAAATGAAATCGGTCTCACTGACTGTTTCCTCAACTCTTCCTTCGGGATCTCTCTTCAAAGTATTCATAAAACTGTCAATTCTCTTTTCGACATCGTGAAATGAGGGGATGGTTTCATGAAGGGGTTTGCCCGGGCAGATCTGCCAGCAGGGCCTGAAAACGGCCAATGGCTTTGCCGCCTTCAAATGCCTTGTCCGGTGAATCAACTATATCGTATGTTCTGTGATTCGGAATAAATATCAGCATTCTCCAGGAATTGCCCTCTTCATCTTCGATCCAGCTTTTACCATTTTTAGCCGGGATCAGTGTAAGACATTCGCGCTTTGATGTCAGATCCCGGAATATTAAGAAGCTTCTGATGCAGATGCTGTGTAACTCTTTCAATATTCTCCTGAAGCTCAGGGATATTCTTAAAAATCCCTGTGTTCAGTCTTTGAAGGATATAATCATCTTTATCTTTTTCAAGGGTTTCAACCCGGAAAGTATCATGTATATGACCGCTGCCAAATGGTCCTGCATCTGCAAAAGTACCTTCAGCAAGGAAGAGGTCAAACATTTTCCTCAGGTCATACTTCATTCCTGGTACCAATTTTATGTCCTATAAAAGCATAATACATTATTACAAGGTAGCATGGAACACACAGCCAGTAAGCAGACTGTGTTGAAAAATTGACTGCCAGCTTGCCATAAAGCAATGGTAATACAGCACCACCTGCAATTGCCATGATCAGCATTGCTGAACCTGTTTTTGTGAATTTTCCAAGACCGTTAAGTGCAAGAGGCCACATTGCAGGCCAGACAAGCGAATTGGCAATTCCCATCAGGGCAACAAACAAAACTGTTACCGGCAGTACAAGCTGAAGCGGTTTAAACGTAACAAGGTCAACGAATGGCATTGTGAAAACTTTGTCTGCCGGAGTCAGGATGGCTCCAAGAGAAAATATTACACCAAGTATCGTGCAGATCTTTAGAGCGTTCCCCTGTTTTAAATATTTTGGAATTAACACAATCCCCAGGAGGTAACCTATTATCATTGCCAGCATTGTAAGAGAAGTAAAATACTTTGCAGATTCCATTGCTATGCCAAGAGATTGTCCGTATCTTATTATTGTGTCGCCTGCAATTACTTCCACTCCCACATAGAAAAACAGTGCAATCACACCAAGAATCAGGTGGGGGAACTGCCAGATACTTGTTTTCCTGAGATTAGCTTCACCAACTGCTTCATCCTCTGCATCTGTGTCAACTTCAGGAAGATGAACAAAACGCAATAGCAGTCCGAGAAGAATGAGAATTACAGTCATTACAATATATGGCATAATCACTTTCTGCGCCATTTCATCAAGGAGAACAGAGCGTGAGGCTGCATCAGCTGCCTGGGACAGCTTTTCTTCCAGGATATGCGAATCTTTAAGTATAATGCTTGCAAGAATGATCGGAGCGATGACTCCTGCAAATTTATTGGCGATCCCCATTATGCTGATCCTTTTGGCAGCACTTTCAGGCGGACCAATTATTGTTATATACGGGTTGGATGCAGTCTGAAGCAGTGCAAGACCTGTTCCCTCAACAAATAATCCGGCAAGGAAGAGCCCGAAAGTCCTGGTCATTGCAGCCGGTATAAAGATCAGCGATCCGGCAGCCATAATCCATAAGCCCAGAGCCATTCCATTTTTGAAACCGGTTTTCTTCAGAACCGCTGATGACGGCAAGGCCATTACAAAGTAGGAGATATAGAAAGCAAATGTTACAAAATAGGCTTGAAAATCGTTTAGCTCACAGGCTGTTCTGAGAAACGGTATGAGGACTCCGTTAAGCCAGGTTACAAATCCAAAAATAAAAAAGAAGAGACCGATGATTGTAATTGAAAAGATATAATCTTTTCTGCTGATGGCGGTAGCGGATCTGGTGGTTGACATAGGTAGGTTTGTTTAGAATATAGTTTACAGAAAGAGCCAAAACTAATCTTTTTTGACATTGTGACCAAAAAAACTATTTTGTTTTTAGCTCATTTGACTTTTCTCTTGATTTGATACCCAGATATCCGCCATGATGTCTCTTTGAATAATCATCCGCACTGAATCCTATTTTTTCCATCATCAGGACAACAAGGGCATCTCCGATCACTGTAAATACAGTTGTTGAGGTAGTTGGCGTAAGTCCCAGGGGACACACCTCAGATGGTGACCCTGTGGAAATGAAATAGTCGGCTTTTTGAGCCAGGGGACTCTCTTCATTTCCGGTAATGACAATTACAGGTATCGCAGGATAAAGTTTGTCCTTAAGGTCGATAAGTTCAATTATTTCTCTCGTTTTTCCTGAATTTGAGATTACAAGAAGTATATCATTCTCCTGCAGTATCCCAAGGTCTCCATGCTGTGCTTCACTGGGATGAAGGAAAACTGCCGGAGTTCCTGTAGAACTGAACGTTGTGGCAATATTGTGGGCGATCTGGCCCGCTTTCCCCATCCCGCTTGTTATCAGTTTCCCGTTTTTGTCATGTACATGCTTGTAAATTATTTCCGTTACATCGGTGTAACTGTCACTTGCAGGAATTGCCCTTATTGCAGATGCTTCACTTTCAAAGATTTTCTTAACTCTGTCATTCATATCAGGGTGTAAATATATAAGCCCAAAGGTATCAAAAAATCAACCTGTTTATGAGGCTGTCAGACACTTTATGACAATTCTCCTTTGAGATAATTAAAGTTATCTTATTTTTGTATACCACATAACAGACCTTTGACCTGAGCCTTAATGGGAAATCATAAACCGGAAACTGATGTGGAAATTCTTTCGCACAGTTCACGACCTTATCTGGTAACAACCGCATTTTTTGCACTGCTGGCAATCGTCGGTTTTGCCCTTTACGGGCTACCGTTCTTTTATGATTTTTTTGTAAAGGAATTCGGCTGGTCCCGCACTGTGGTAACCTCCGGAAATGCCCTGGGCAAGCTTCTTGTTGCACCGGCATTTGGATTTATAGCAGGCTGGCTTATTGACCGTTACGGACCCAGGAGGATGCTGCTGGCAGGCTCCTTAATGGCCGGTTCGGCTCTCATCGGGTTAAGTATGATGAATTCGCTTGGGAGCTTTTATTTATTTTATGTGCTGAATGCCATGGGTTATGTTTTTGGCGGCCCATTGCCCTGCCAGGTGCTGATCTCACGGGGATTTACAAGGAATCGCGGCAAAGCTATGGGCATTGCGTACCTTGGTATTGGTACAGGGGGAGCCATTGTTCCGCTTATTGCCGCCGGACTTGAAAAAGACCTGGGATGGCACCTGGCACTGACTTCCCTGGGGGTTCTGGTAATTATTTTCTCCTTCCCGTTTGCTTTTTTCCTAAAGGAACCTAAAACTGAACAGTTAACACAAAAAAAACCGGAAGAAAATGCTCCGTTAAGACCTATTTTGAAAAACAGGAATTTTTATCTCCTTGCTCTAGGCAGCATGTGTTCGATTGGCGCGGTAGGCGGAGTTAATCAGCATCTGAAACTGTACCTGCGCGATCTTAGCTACTCCCAGTCAGAGGCGGCCGGGATAATGTCGCTTGTCCTGTTGTCAAGCCTTGCAGGACGCGTTCTGATGGGCATGCTCGCCGATATTCTCCCGCGAAAATATGTGATGATTCTTATTTACCTTATCGTTGGGTGCTCCATCCCATTATTACTTGTTCCCGATTTTGCAGGGAGGTTATACATATTTGCGGTGATCTTCGGCATTGGTCTGGGGGGAGATTATATGATCATTCCGCTTATGGCCGGTGATCTCTTTGGTGTGAAAACCCTTGGACGTGTGATGGGTATTATTCTTGTAGCTGACGGTCTTGCTGAATCTCTTGCCCCGATGATGGTAGGAGCACTTTACAGCGAGTCCCTGAAAAGCTACACCTTCGGTTTTACGGTGCTTATTTGCATTGCCATCGCAGGAGCGGTCGTTGTCTCATTTCTACCGAAACAAAATAAGGATAAAACAATCCTTACTTCCTGAAGAAAGAGAGAGAGGGGAGAGAGAGCGTGAGCGTAGAACGTAGAGCGTAGAGCGTAGAGCGAGGAGAGAATACTTTAACAGTATATTATTATTTAATAAATGTTTTTAATACACTTCCGGAATGAAAAACTATTTTAACAAACTGTTTTTAGTTATCCTGCTGCTGGGATCGTTTATCACCTACGGGCAGATACCCGAGCAAATGATAAAGATTGTGGTTTCGCCCGATCATAATGACTGGCAATATAAGACCGGGGAAAAGGTTCTTTTTTCAGTCCAGGTATTGTACCACAACAATCCGCTTAAAGGTGTGATGGCATATTATGAAATCGGTCCTGAGAAAATGGAACCCGTTAAGAAAGATTCGGTGCTGCTTACAGGAAAAGCTTTTAATCTGGAGGCCGGGACCATGTCATCGCCTGGCTTTATGAGGTGCCTTGTTACTCTCCGGTTTGAAGGCAGAGGATACCGCGGGCTTGCTACCGCCGGATTTAACTGTACTGAAATCAAGCCTACGGTAAAACTTCCTTCCGATTTTAATGAGTTCTGGAAATCAGTAAAAGAGGATCTCGCTAAAGTTCCCCTTAATACCAGAATGACACTGATGCCCGAAAGATGCACGGAGAATGTGAATGTCTATCTTGTCAATCTGCAGAATATCGGTAATTCAAGATTGTATGGTATTGTGTCAATACCACGGAAGGAAGGAAAGTATCCTGCAGTTCTGGAAGTGCCCGGTGCAGGCGTCAGGGGATATTCACCCGATGTCAGTCTTGCAGAAAGGGGGGTAATTACATTTGTCATAGGTATTCACGGAATTCCCGTTACCCTGGATCCGGGTGTATATTCTGATCTGGGAAACGGAGCGCTGCGGGAATACTGGACATTCAATATGGATAACAGGGACAGGTATTATTATAAACGCGTTTATGCAGGATGCGTGAGGGCAAATGATTTTCTGACTTCGCTTCCGCAATACGACGGAACAAATCTTGCGGTCACAGGCGGAAGCCAGGGAGGAGCACTGACAATTATTACAGCTTCTCTTGATGAGCGGGTGAAGGTACTTGCTGCTGCCTATCCTGCTTTAAGTGATGTTACAGGTTATTTATCGGGACGTGCAGGCGGCTGGCCCCACTTCTTTGATAAAAACAATATCAGGTATCACAATACGAAAGAGAAATCAGAAACCATACCATACTATGATGTGGTGAATTTTGCAAGGCAGATCAGGGTTCCGGGATTTTACACCTGGGGATTCAATGATGAGACATGCCCTCCAACCTCAATGTATGCTGCATTCAATCAGATAAAGGCTCCAAGGGAACTGGTTATCGAACTTGAAACCGGCCACTGGACATTTCCTGAACAAAACATTAAACTCAACAACTGGCTTATTGAAAAACTAACCGGGAACCGGTGAAATAAACTTTTTTGTATAAATTGTATCTTATTTGATGAACGTGTTCTAATTAAACGTGAACAAAATATTTCTGTAGATAAATCCTGAGTTTTGCCACTTTAGGAGCTCTAAAATAGCTCAATTTTAGGAGGTTTGATTTATAATTAATTTGTCAGAGAGCCACGGAATTAATACATTTGATCTGACAAATTGGATTAAAAATTGAGTCCGGCAAAAAACTTTCACTTGTCTCAAGGAAATGTTATGGAGATTAACAAGTACCCTGAATGGGTAAAGTATCTAAAGAAGAGAGCCTCAGCTTTTTTTCATGTTTACTCTGTTCCCAGGTGGTTGGTGTTTATTCATGATAACATTCTTGTCTTTCTGACTTTCATTTTTGCATATCTGCTTCGTTATAACCTTATTCCAAGTGAATTTCCGTTGCAATTATCAATAGTTCACGGGCTGGTAGCTTTGACGGTTTATGCGGGTACTGCAATAATATTCAAGTCGTACGCAGGACTGATAAGGCATACAACCCTAACTGATATTTCATTGGTATTCCTGACCACAAGTGTCTCTGCTTTTCTCCTTATTTTTTTAGCATTGGCAGTAGATTTATTAAATCTCACATCTTTTCTGAGAATTCCGATCTCTGTTATTCTGATACATTATGTCCTGGTTTCTGTCATTCTTTTTTCAATGCGGATCTCTATCAAAATGCTCTTCCTTTTTGCAACAAGTTCGATAAAGTCATCCACAAAGCGGGTATTGATATATGGGGCAGGGGAGATGGGTTTTATTGTGAAACGCGTTATTTTAAGTGATCCCAGAAGTGGATTTTCTGTTTTTGGATTTCTTGACGACAGCAAGAACCTTCAGAATAAAAAAATAAACGGTATCTGTGTATTTGGTCCGGATGTTGTTTCTTCAGATTTTATTTCAAAAAACAATATACAAACCCTTATCCTCGCGATCAGGAATATTTCCCCGGTAAAGAAAAGCGGAATAATACTCAAAGCTATAGATCTTGGTATGGAAATACTTGAGACGCCCGCAGTTGAAAAATGGTTGAACGGTCAGCTGGAGGTTCGTCAACTTGAAAAAGTCAGGCTCGAGGACCTGCTTGGGAGAAATCCGATCAAGCTTGATATGGAAACGATTAGGAAGGGACTTAATAAGAAAACCATACTTGTCACTGGTGCTGCCGGTTCTATAGGATCAGAAATTGTCCGTCAGCTTTCACGGTTTGCCACACAGAGAATAATACTTGTTGATCAGGCAGAAACGCCGATGTTTCACCTTGAGAATGAGCTCCGCAGGGTATATGGGCACGTTAAATTCAAAACGCAGCTTGCGGATGTTACCAATTACGAAAAAATGGAATTGATATTCCGTGAATTTCATCCGGAAATAGTTTTTCATGCAGCTGCATATAAGCACGTTCCTCTGATGGAAGAAAACCCTCATGAAGCTATCCGGGTAAATGTCGGCGGAACGAAAATAATGACTGAGCTATCATCTGAATACCGGGTGAAGAAGTTTGTAATGATCTCAACCGACAAGTCGGTAAATCCCACTAATATAATGGGTGCATCCAAACGCATTTGTGAATTGCTGGTCCAGTCGAAAGCTTTGGCAGAGGACACTTATACTCAGTTTGTAATTACGAGGTTTGGCAATGTACTGGGCTCCAATGGTTCCGTAATACCTCTTTTCAAAAAACAGATTAAGGAAGGAGGTCCTGTAACAGTCACTCATCCTGACATTACAAGGTATTTTATGACAATCCCGGAAGCATGTGAGCTTGTTTTGGAAGCAGGCTTTATGGGGAAAGGCGGGGAAATATTTGTTTTTGATATGGGGAAACCCATTAAGATCGTTGACCTGGCATACAATATGATAAGGCTTTCAGGCCTTGAACCCGGGAAAGATATTAAAATTGAGTTTACCGGGTTACGGCCTGGGGAAAAATTGTTTGAGGAAATTCTGTCGGAAAAGGAAATCCTGCTGCAGACACATCATAAAATGATCAGGATCGCCCAGGTCGACGACCATGATTATTCGAAAGTTATTAATAAGGTCGACCAGGCGCTGAGTAACCTTTACTCTTATTCAGAAGAAAAGATTGTTGAGATATTCGAAGAAATTGTCCCGGAATATAAACTCTCCAAAGAAAAAAATGGTCATACTCCGCCCTCAGGCGCCCAAAAAAAGATTATAACCGGATCCAGATCTCCCATTAAAGTAGTGTAAAAAGTTTACTCCCACACATTAGCAGCCTCCGGAAAATTAGCCCCGGGGGCTTTCCCTTATTATAAAAACTTACTCTGAGGTCCACAGTAAAATGCCCTGTAAGCGGCTATGCTTTAAGTCCCCTTTAGGGGATTTAGGGGTCGACGTCTCAGCCGACCGATCAGATTAAAATATGCCCTGAAAAAGCTAAAGTTATGGGCAATTTTTAATAGATTTTCGATTATAGCTTTGGAAATGACCACCTTAATGTAATAAAATCTAAAAATATCAGTTTAATCTATGTTTTATTATTTCTACCTGATCAAAGTGTTGTAAAATGCTGATTCAATTTGTTCATAAACTTCTGATATTAAGTTCAGGTTTGATATTATGTCTTTTTACTGACAGCTGTAAGAAAGAATATGAGTTATGTTTACATGTTGAGGAAGAAAGTTCATTTGAGAGTCAGGATGAAATGCCCACAGCATATCCGGATCAGGGTGAGATTGTATCATATAACTTAGATGGATGTAATGTCAGCTTCAGGAAAGTAGATTCGTTATATGTCTATCAGGGGGATATAGTTTATACCGAAAGTCAGCTGGAAGACATGGTTAATAAGAATGGCTCACCGATGCCAGTCCGGGAATATTGGCCAAACGGGATCATATATTACAAAGATTTTAGTGATATGCCAAATAATGAATTGATATGGACGGCATTGAATGAATATCACACTAAAACATCAATCAGATTTATTGAGAGAACTAATGAACCTGATTACATAAGATTTATCCAGGCAAAAAAAAGAACATCCGGTACCCATGTCCGGACTCTCGGAATGAAAGGGGGTATGCAAAGAATTTACCTTGAAGACGGATATACATCGGGAAATGTAATTCACGAACTTGGACACGTTTTAGGCCTTATTCATGAAATGTGCAGAAGTGACAGGGATTTCTTTGTTCATGTAAATATGGATAACATCGCGTGCATAAGTAGAAATCAATATGATATTGAGAGGAACTCTCTGAATCCGGTCGATTTTGATCATTACTCTATCATGAACTATCCTTCTTACGACATGGTAAACACCAGGTATCCTGATAAACCGGTTATGACGAGTATTAATTTATTGCCTGATAATACAAATACCTGGTCAAAGGCTACAGTACTTTCAGAAAAGGATGTTAAAGCAATAAATTTATTATACGGTTACCGACCTATCCTTGTCTCTCCTGCAAATAATAAAGTACTTGATAATGGATGCTATGACAGATCAGATCCGGAAACATGGCGCTTTGACTGGGCTGATTGCAGTGGAGCTCAAAAATATAATTTATATGTAACGAATTCAAATTCAACAATACCTGTCATAAATATTGAGACAACAGATTCAGAGTACCTATACTCCCGGCTCGCATTTGTTGAAGAAGTGAACAGATACAACTGGAAATGGAAAGTCAGATCCTATTATGGGTATTGGGGGGAATGGTCAGAAGAAAGAACATTTGAAGTTGAACCGTTGAATTCAGATTGTAATAATCAGACTTTTACTGATAACAGGGATGGTCATACTTATAAATGGATTCCCATCGGGTCCCAGATATGGATGGCGGAAAACCTTGCTTACCTGCCTTCGGTGAATCTTTCAACATCAGTAGCCCCGGGTACAATTCCAAACTATTACGTTTACGATTATACGGGCACTAGTGTGACCGATGCCAGGAACACAGATAATTATAATAAATATGGTGTATTATACAACTGGCCGGCATCCCTGGAAAGCTGTCCGGATGGCTGGCATCTGCCCTCAGATGAAGAATGGAAACAATTGGAGATGTATTCGGGATTAAGTCAGAGCGAAGCCGATGCTTTTTTCTGGAGAGGTACTGATGATGGGGATAAGCTTAAATCAGAACATGGATGGAACAATGATGGTAACGGGACCAATGTAAACAGATTTTCAGCTCTCCCAGGCGGTTCTTATACCGGAGCAGGATACTTCAGCAATAAAGGCACGGTCGGAGTCTGGGCGAGCTCAACCGCGACAGGGGATGGTAACAGTTTGATCATTCGGGTCCTGAGAGACAATTACAGCAGTATACTCAGGGGAGAAGATGCCAGGGGAAACGGATTTTCGGTTCGTTGCGTTAAGAATTAATTTCGACATAAACAGTGCAATAAAAAAAGAGCTAAACACCGTTTAACTCTTTGATTTTCAGGGGTGAACCTGGAGGGACTCGAACCCCCAACCTTCTGGTCCGTAGCCAGATGCTCTATCCAATTAAGCTACAGGTCCTCTTCTAAATTCCATTTCTTAAGCCTTTCTCCGGCAGGCTGATAATTAAGCTGCAGGTCATTTATTCTTAAGTGGACGCAAATATAGTAAATTTTTATTTTCAGGAATATTTTTTACTTTTATTTGTCCGGAATGTAAAATATATTGACATTTATATCGTTGACAATCAGTAAAAAGCAATCATATTATGAAAAGGATAGCAGGTATCGTGCTTAAAGTGTTTCTCGGGCTGATTTTAGTGATTCTGGTACTGATGTTTACAGTGCCGTTGATCTTTAAAGACAGAATAAAAGTTAAGGTGGAGCAGGTTATCAACGAATCAGTTAATGCAAAAGCAGGTTTTGAAGATTATAAACTCGGATTCTTCAGAAACTTCCCGAACCTTACATTTTCACTCACCAACGTCTCGGTGGTGGGAGTGGAGAGGTTCGAGAGTGATACTCTCACCAGCTTTGAATCCATGAGCCTTGTATTTAATCTGAAAAGCCTCTTTTCGAAAACCGGATATGAGATCAAATCAGTTGTAATTAAAAATGCCGCAGTCAACGCCCTGGTCCTGGAGGACGGATCTGCAAACTGGGATATCATGAAGGAGGATACGACGGTGGTGTCTGAAGAAACATCACCTTCCACCATGAAAATCCTGCTTAAAAGCGTAGAAGTGCTTAACTGTTCAATTTCATATCTTGACAGGAGTTCAAATATCGAAACCTGGCTCAAAAGAATGGATTTTCATATTAAAGGCGACATGACACTTAGTGAGACCGACCTGGAAATCCTTGCGACAACAGATGAACTGACTTTTATAATGGACGGGATGAAATATCTTGATAAAGCCACCGCAGAGGCAAGAATAAATGTTCTGGCCAACCTCGACAGCATGAGATTTGACCTGCGTGATAATTATCTACGCATAAATGACCTCCCTCTGAATTTTGCAGGAATGGTTGCAATGCCTGAAGATGATATAATTACCGACCTTACCTATAAATCGGAAGAGACCTCCTTTAAATCGCTTCTCTCAATAATACCATCGGTTTACCTGACTGATTTCGAGGGCCTTAAAACCTCCGGCGTATTCAGCCTGAAAGGCTCGGCAAAAGGTGTTTACAGCGATGCCGACAGCACAATGCCCGACATCGCCATGGATCTCAGTGTGAATGACGGATTGGTGAGCTATCCGGCCCTTCCGGAACAGATAAAAAACATAAACATAAAATCGGACATTTTTGTCGACGGAAAGAACCTTGACGGTACAACAATCGACGTTGAAAAATTCCATATGGAACTGGCAGGAAATCCATTCGACATGTCATTTTCAATTAAAACACCTGTGAGCGATCCTGATATTACCGGATCAATGCTCGGGAAAATCGATCTTACAGCTCTTTCCAAAGCAATCCCGATGGACAGCATCAACCTTTCGGGAATTATAGATATGTCGTTGAATATGGCCGGCAGGATGTCGATGATTGAAAACGGACAGTATGACAAATTCAGGGCATCAGGTAACATGAATATCACCGGAATGGCTGTTTCAATGACCGGTTACCCGGAAGTAAAAATAAATAGCGCGGGGCTCAGCTTTACACCTGCCTATGCCTCACTGAATACCGCTGATCTCAACGTTGGAGGAAAAAGCGATTTTCTGCTGAGCGGGAAACTTGAAAACTACATCCCCTATGTTTTTAAGGATGATGTTATAAAGGGCAATCTTTCGCTTCATTCAAAGCTTGTTGATCTTACTGAAATCATGTCAAAAATGACTGTGGATACTACAGAACTTGATGACTCGACATCACTGGCTGTTATCAAAGTACCGGAAAATATTGATTTTGATTTTACTGCTCTTATTGATGAATTCAGTTATGATAAAATCAGGGCAAGGAATCTGAAGGGGCACATCTTTGTTAAGAACGGAATTCTGAGCCTGAGGGAGACAGGCATGGACATACTCGGAGGGACGGTACTGATGAATGCTGACTATGATTCGCGTGATACACTGAAACCTTTTGTGAAAGTTGATGTTGGCATGCAGGGTCTTGGCATAAAAGACGCTTTCAATGCCTTCAATACCGTTCAGAAATTTGCTCCGACAGCTAAAGGACTGAACGGGAAGTTTAATGCAAGTCTGTCGTACAGCAGCCTTCTCGGGAGTGACCTCATGCCTGTTATCCGTACTATAGCAGGAAGCGGTAAGCTGCAGTCGAATGAAGTAACCCTTGTCGAATCAGCAATATACAATAAAATGAAAGAGACCCTGAAACTGGGTGAGAAATACAGCAATACATTTAAAGATATTAAGATAAGCTTTAAAGTAAATGAGGGCAGGATAATAGTAAGCCCTTTTGACACCAAAGCAGGAAACATTAAAATGAATATAAGCGGAGACCAGGGTATTGATCAGACTGTCAATTATATTATAAAGACCGAAATACCAAGGGCTGACCTGGGGAACTCGGTGAACTCGCTTATTGACAACCTGTCGGCACAGGCATCACTATTTGGATTTACTTACAAACCGGCTGACATGATCAAAGTTAATGTTAAAGTGTCAGGCACATTCCTGAAGCCGGTCATTACACCCTTTTTTGGGGCAGCACCGGCTGACAGCACCGGCGGTATTAAAGCAGTAAAGGAGACTGTCAGACAGGCAATTGACACTAAAGTAGATGAGGTAAAGGAAACCGTAAAAAGTGAAGCAGAAATTCAGGCTGACAAAGTAGTTCAGGAAGCAGAGGAGAAAGGCCAGATACTCAGGGATGAAGCGGCAAAGGCTGCCGGAAAAATACGACTGGAGGCAGATCAGCAGGCACAGCGGCTCATAAAGGAAGCTGAATCAAAAGGGACAATAGCAAAAATGGCCGCACAGAAGGGTTCGGATTCGATCAAAAAAGAAGCTGATAAAAAAGCGGCTCAGGTGATACTGGAAGCAGATAATCAGGCTAATAAGCTTGTCGGGGAAGCCAAAGCAAAACGTGAAGAGCTCTTAAAAAAGATCAACTGAGAATACCGTTTTCTTAATTACAGTTGCTTTTATCGCAGCTGACATTGTCCATGATATAATAAAAAAGCTGTCCTTTTGGAACAGCTTTTTTTATTTACCTTAATAGTGTTAATATTTCTTCTCCTTAATACGTGCTTTCTTACCCGTAAGATCCCGAAGGTAGAATATTTTCGCCCTTCTTACCTTACCATGCTTATTGACTTCAATCTTGTCAATAAATGGTGAAGAGACTGGAAATATCCTTTCAACACCTATATTTCCCGACATTTTCCTGACAGTAAAAGTCTCAGTATTACCAACACCGTTTCTCTGTATTACAACACCGCGAAACTGCTGAATTCTTTCCTTGTTTCCTTCTTTAATCTTGTAATGTACAGTAACCGTATCACCTGCAATAAATTTGGGATATTCGTTTGCTACTGACAGTTCCTTCTCAACAACGTCCATTAAGTTCATCTTGCGAAATTTTGTGATCTTTATAAAAAGCTTTAGAAATCGGACGCAAAACTACAAAAATAATTCAGAATCAGCAAAACAATATGCTAATATTTAGCGTAAATTAAACCTGATCCTGCTTATCAGCGCGTCCGGCAGCCCGGAAAAACCAACTTCAATGACCGGCACCTTCAGGAACCAGGAGCTTGCTGCCTGTATCCTGAATGACTGATTTCTTCCAGCTGTCGGAATAACCAGGCTGAAGGGGCATTGCAGGGTTTCCCCATTTATTTGTAACGAACTTTCCTTCCCTTTCCTGCTTTATATTTCCGTCGATGTATTTAACAAGCAGATATTCGCTGAGTGTTTTCCAGCTGTCAAATGTATTTTGGGAGCATTTCAGGGAGTAGTCAGTAAGAAAATCCCTTGCTTCTTTTTCACTTTTTTCAAAGAGGGCAGCTGCAGCCTTGTCAATATTTGCAGTTTCTGCAATGTAACCTATTTCCAGTTGTTTCTGGATTTTAAGGGCATCAGCACTCATTGAATCATATCGCTGATAGCAAAAATTGGCTACCTGATTGAAAAGCCAGAAAGCCGAAGTAGGTGAGTATGTCATCATATTCCCGTTTCCAACTTTGAAACAGTCGGGGATACTTGTGATCCCGCAGTAAATTGGATTAAATACGGTGGTGGCCGCATCATCGACACCAAACCAGAAAATACCACCGATAGGATCAGGCATCCAGCTGCGGCATTCGGCAACAAATACGAAACCTGTCTGCTGGGTGGAGGTTGCGCGTTCATTGCAATAAACTTTGGCATTAGGATCATCCGATGTTTTCCATTCAAGCGGGCGCCAGCGGTAAGGAAGCCCGAAGGAGCCGGCTCCTGCATCTTTTCTCATATCAAGTGGCGTTCCTTCGAGATGATCGCGCATATAGTTCATCATATCGTAATTTGAAATCTTACGGTCAGGCTTGATCCATAAGGGCATGCGTTTGCTCAGATCATGCCCGGCAGCGTAGCTGAAATACTGGTCCATGTCACTGTTCACCGAATTGAAGAATGACCATACACGGATTTCACAGGCCCTTGCCCCTTCGAAAGTTACCGGAGCATAAGTATCCGAAAAACTGAATTCTTCATCTTTCCCGGTAAAAAGGTTTTTGGTCCTTGCCACCTCTGCAACATCATAAGCATAAATGCATTCTACCATCGGATCAAAGATCCTTTTAAGGTCCTTCGAATTAATTGCCACACTGTTCTTTTTACCCGTGGCGATGGGAAAGGTCTGTATCCTCGCCTGATTTGCATGCCCGCAAACATAACCGTCGGGAATTCTAAGTGCAACCCAGACGGCGCCTTTGTTTCCCGGACCCTTCCCAATGATTTCAAATATCCACACCTCATTCGGATCGGCTATTGAAAATGACTCTCCGGAACTTGCATAACCGTATTCAGTGACGAGCTCAGAAATCACTTTAATTGCTTCCCTGGCATTCTTTGCCCTCTGTAGTGTGAGGTATATAAGGCTTCCATAATCAATTATCCCTGCAGTATCTACCAGGCTTTCATTTCCACCGTAGGTGGTCTCCCCGATAGCGAGCTGGTGCTCATTCATATTCCCCACAACGGAATAGGTATGAGCAGCCTGACGTATCTTTCCCATGAACCTGTTTGTATCCCATTCATAAACATCCATCATGGTTCCGACAGGGTGATCGCCGGCCGGCCAATAGTATAACTCGCCATACAACTGATGAGAATCGGCCGAGTATGTTATCATTGATGACCCGTTGACCGAAGCTCCCTTCGTTACAAGAAAATTGGTGCATCCATTTGCATTCCGGGAATAGAAGCCGGAAAACAAAAGGGTGACCAGAAGTGTCGCAAGAACTTTTTTCATAAAATCTGATATTTTTATTTATATTTTGCTAAAAAGATAAGACTGGCAAAGGTAAGAAGCCGGACATAATTTCAAAAGAGAATTGTCATTTCTGTTTGAGAATATTGATTATCTCCCTTATCTTCTCAATATCAGCCACTTTTCTTGAAAACTCCTGAATTCCTGCAACTCCTCCCATCAGGATACCCGGTCTTTTAAAGATCATTTCACTGTTGATAGTTTTCCTTCCTGTCAGGTGAATCTCTTTTGCTCTCGTCACTGAAACGATCAGTGCAGCATTAGATTCATCAATCCCTCCACCCGGCATTACGATTAATCTTTCCCCTGCCTGGATTACAAGCTGACGTATCAGCTCAATACCTTCAAGGGAGCTGTTTTTCTGTCCCGAGGTAAGAAGCCGCGAGGCTCCTGCTGCAGATTACATCTTCAATCCCTTTTACAGGATCATTACACATATCGAACGCCCTGTGAAATGTTATTGACATCGGGTTTGCAAATTCTGCAAGTTTCGCGGTGCGTTCAATATCTATTGCACCTCCTGCCTGGAGGATCCCAAGGACAACACCGTCTACCCCTGATTCACCGCACATTTCAATATCCCGCCTCATTATGTCAAGCTCCAGGTCGGAATAAAGGAAATCGCCTCCTCTGGGTCTTATGATAACATGAAGACCTATATCAAGGTTGCTTCTTGTTGAGATAATGGTTCCATAGCTTGGTGTTGTGCCACCTTCAGTGAGATTATCGCACAGCTCCACCCGGTCTGCTCCGGCAATTTGTGCATTTATTGCCGATTCAACACTGTCAACACAAATCTCAAGCTTTATGCCCATTGACAAATTTCATTCAGGTTAATAAAAATAGCATTATTTTCTGTATAATTGTGAATCAAATAATTTTATCTTATGAAACCAACTCTTTTAGTACTGGCTGCCGGCATGGGCACCCGATATGGCGGAAATAAGCAGCTTGATGAGGTAGGACCATCAGGCGAGACTATTATCGACTATTCAATTTATGATGCTATCCGTGCAGGATTTGGCAGGATAGTATTTGTAATCAGGCGCGACATTGAAGAACAGGTAAAGGAACGGTTTGTTGACAAGCTTAACGGCAAAATAGAGGTTGACTATGTATTTCAGGAGATCACCAACCTTCCCGAAGGGGTTAAGGTTGCGCCCGATCGTCAGAAACCATGGGGCACCAGTCATGCAATCCTTGTCACAAAAGAAAAGATAAAAGAACCATTCGGCGTGATCAATGCTGACGACTACTATGGAGTTGATTCTTTCAGGATCCTGCATGACTTTCTTGTCCACGATAAAGATGTAAATAACTATTGCATAGTTGGATATAAGCTGGGAAATACGCTCTCTGACCACGGACATGTGAACCGCGGTGTTTGTGAGGCAGGGGAGGACGGGCTATTGGTGAATATAGTTGAAACCCGGCAGATTGAAAAAACAAGGGATGGAGCAACAGCCCCGGGAAGTGACGGGGAACAGATCCGTTTTACTGGAAATGAGATAGTTTCGATGAACCTCTGGGGATTTAAACCATCCTGCTATGACTTTCTCGGTCGTGAATTCCGAAGTTTTATCGATAATTATGGAATGGACCTGAAATCAGAGCTTGACATTCCGACTTCGGTCGATAAATTCGTTAAGAGCGGGGAGATAACAATCAAAATTCTTATGAGCAATGAAAGATGGTTTGGAGTTACATACCGCGAGGACAAACCATTCGTTGTTGAGAGCATTAAGAAAATGATAAGGAACGGGATCTATCCGGCAAGGATTTATTCGTAACTCATTGTCACTCTGTGTTGCGGCAACTTTGCGTGCTTTGCGGTTAAAAGGATATAATTACAATGCGTGTAAAAAATCGGATTTTGAATTTAATATGTCTTTTAATGGCGTTTATATAGATTAATCCCCTTTGCACAAACTCACCCCCTATTCCCCATAGCCGTCAACCTGAGGAATGGGTTAGCTTATAAATCAAACTGTATGTAACAGATTTGCAATATTTTACATTTCCCCTCCTTTTCAAGGAGGGGTGGCCGGGACTATAGATTTTGAGGAGTTTACAATCTGTTTTCCCGGCCGGGGTGGTTAATTACTGTTTCAGTCTATCCATTTGAATAAAGGTAATAAGAAAGACTTGAATCAACCACCCCGGCCAGACGAATTTAGTTTCTGCGTGTGAGATGATTTCACCGTCTGGCCACCCCTCCTTCAAAAGGAGGGGAAAGTTATTTAATTGTGTTTCAGCTAATTAAATAATCCTCAGTTTAAAATTGATTCTTTGGCTATGCACCGCTCTCCTTCTATCCCCTTTCCCGGTGGGAGAGGTATAATCTATATAAGCGCCCTTTTAATACGTATTTCTTTTGAATTAAATATGTCTTTTAATACGTATTTCTTTTAAATTTAATATGTCTTATAAGACATATTTTTTTACCAGGTAAATTCCCAGTTCAAATTATTTACATTATCCCTGTTATCAGTAACCGCGAGTGAAAGCAGGTGTTTTTTACCTTTCGAAATTCTGTCAGGATTAAATTTGTAAATAAGAACTTCATTTTTCTGATCATATTCAAACAAAGCCCATTTGTCGTCGATCACAGGCTCGTAACTTTTTATACCCGAGAAGTTATCAGTGATCCTGAACCTGAGTTCTGTCCTTCCGGATAAGTCAGAGCCGGTTTTCAATCCATTTGAATAGATTACAGGCGGTACAGTATCAATACCGACAAAAAAGTTTCCGAATGAATTTGGATTTGCAGTAAGGTACCCGTTACCCCATGTACCACCAAGAGGAATCTTCTGGTTTTCATCCGAAAGCTGAACCACAAGCAGTTTTGATTCTTTGCCTGCCGGGATCCTGTCAGGTTTTATTGAAAGAGTGTATGTCCTGTGAACAGGTGTTAAATTGTTATGAATATGGTAAACATCCGAGTACATCAAGGGAGTTACCTTTCACTTTTTTAAAAACAAAGAAAAGAGTATCATACAGGGTTCCGGAGGGGATGTTTACGGTTACTTCCTTTGAAATATATTTATTGTTACGGTTGTGCGGCATCAGAATATAGTCTTTCCCGCCGGTCTGGGTTGTTTGTGGTTGAACGGAGGCTGATGATTTAACGAAAAAGTCAAGTGAAGATTGGTTCTTATATATATCAGTCACAATCAGCTCAATATGATGTTTGCTATCATCATTGAAATTGAATACACCCCTGTTCACTGCTTTGCTGTATGCTCCCAGTTTGTCGTTCGGAAGAATAAATGCCCGTTCAATACGTATATTATCTTTAATAAATGCCTCATAGTCAATATGACTATTGACATACCTTGACTCATTAAAAGAAAATGAGTCCATCCTGTAATTGAAAACTTCCTGAGAATCAATGACCAGGTCAATTGAGTACACTGAGCTTCTGTTGCTGCCATTCATTTGATCGTATGATTTGATGCCGAATCCGGCAGCTCCGCTGACAGCAATGACGGAGGGGATTGAGTATCTGCCGTTACTGCCGGATACATTTATTTTCAGGGCTTTATTCTGGTTATTGATCAATGTAGTGTTGCCGATGGGATATATAGCAAGTTTTTCAATAACAGGCTTGATATTATCCTCAATTCCAAACTCAAATTGTAAGGGATTGACAGGAATTTCTTCATCCGTTTTTCTGATTTCGTAATGAAGGTGCGGACCTGAAGAACTGCCGGAATTGCCTGAGTACGCAATCAGATCACCCTGATTAAACCGGAACCTCTCCTTTGGTGGCCATAAAGTGACCATAAAGCTCTGCTCTTCATACTGCCTTGAAACAACATATTCCTCAATTTCAGGAATAAATTTGTCAAGATGACCATATACTGTTGAATAACCCGAAGGGTGCTTAATATACAGCGCTTTTCCAAATCCGCCGGGGGAAACACTTATCCTGTAAACGTACCCGTCGGCAGCAGCTACGACCTCTTTCCTTATAACCCCCTGGGTCTTGATATCAAGTCCTGAATGGAAATGATCGGTCCTTAGTTCACCGAAATTGGCAGAGAGGCTAAGAGGAATTTTCATTGGTGAAATAAAAGAAGATATTTCAGGTTTTTTACTTAACGTATTGAAAAACAGTAAGCTGATAATGAATAGTTGAATTAGGTGCATTACAATCGAATGTTTAGGTAACCAGAAGTACAAAACTAAGCTTCCGGAGCGTTCCGGCAAACTATTTAAGTTAAATTTTTGAAAATATCATTAACAATATTAACTTTGTACTAAAGATTTTATTATGTCCCAGCAGGGTTATGTGGAGCTAGCTTTACTAAATAGTAAGATAGATGAGTTGTTAAAGAGATATGAGAACCTGAGGACTAAAAACAACGAACTGCAAAATGAAAATGAAGCATTAATGATCAGGCTTCAGGAAAGTAATGATAAGATTAAAGAATTAGAAGTTAAATACGAGAGGATTAAATTATCAGGAGCATTGATTGGAGGTGGTGAGAATGCCATTGAGGCGAAGAAGAAGATCACTGAATTGGTGCGGGAAATTGACAGATGTGTTGCTCTTTTAAACAGATAAGATATAGCAATGGATGATAAGCTTTCGATCAGAGTAAATGTGGCAGACAGGTATTATCCATTGAAAGTGGAAAGGGAAAATGAGGAAAAGATCAGGAAAGCGGCCAGGATGATTAATGAAAAAGTGCTGCAGTATAAACAGCGTTATAGTGACAAGGATGTGCAGGACTTTCTGGCGATGGCTTCGCTTCAATATGTGATAAAGCTCACTGAAGAGGAGGAGAAGCTTGGAAATGATCAATTCCCGGATGAATTAAAAGAACTGATCGGCAAAATCGAATCAGCTCTTGAAGAGAAGAGTAGCAGCGTTCTTTAACATAAACTTATTGCCCGCATTGTTTCTTCATTCATTTTTGAAACTCAACAGTTAAAACTTTGGAGCCTTCCTTAGTTCAGGTAGAACAGGCCTCATCCCGATTCGTCGGGATTCCGCGTAACAGCGGGACAGTGGACGTTCGAGCTGGACTAGCGGCCCCAACCATAAAGATATGGGGTTTTATAAAAGCTGAGGAGACTTTGCGGGCTTTTTATTTATATATACTAAATATTATTATTAATGATTTTAATGACAATTAACTTAGGTATCGGACTAACAATAGTCCTGATCCTGCTAGCACTGATCCTGGGACTCGGGTTCTCATATATTATCTGGCAAAAGGCATTGAAAAACAAGAGCCGGAAGATCGTGAGCGAAGCTGAGACAGAAGCTGAGGTAATAAAAAAAGAAAAGATTCTGCAGGCAAAAGAGCGTTTCTTACAGTTGAAGGCTGAACATGAAAAAGTTATAAACGAAAAAAATACAAGGATAGGCCTTGCCGAAAGCAGAATCAAACAAAAAGAGCTGACAGTATCCCAGAAGCTTGAGGAGCTTCAGAGGAAGAAAAATGAGGCTGATGCAATCCATGAAAACCTGAGCCTGCAACTTGAGCTTGTTGATAAAAGATCGGAAGAGCTTACAAAACTCCACAGACAGCAGGTCGATCAGCTTGAGGCAATTTCAGGTTTCTCTGCCGAAGAGGCAAAAAACCACCTGATCGAATCGTTGAAGGAAGAAGCTAAAACCGGGGCAATGTCATACGTCAATGAGATCCTTGACGAAGCTAAAATGACTGCAAACAAAGAAGCTAAAAGAATCGTCCTTCAAACAATACAGAGAGTCGCTGCAGAAAACGCAATAGAAAATGCAATCACTGTCTTCCATATCGAATCGGATGAGATGAAAGGCCGCATAATTGGCCGGGAAGGAAGGAACATAAGAGCGCTCGAAGCCGCAACCGGAGTGGAAATAATTGTTGATGATACTCCTGAAGCCATAGTGCTTTCAGCCTTTGATCCAATACGCAGGGAGGTTGCCAGGCTGGCACTACATCAGCTGGTTACCGATGGCAGAATCCATCCTGCACGTATTGAGGAAATGGTTGAAAAGACCAGAAAGCAGGTAGAAGAAGAAATACTTGAGGTTGGTAAAAGAACAACCATCGACCTCGGAATTCACGGATTACACCCCGAACTCATACGGCTTATCGGGAAAATGAAATACAGGTCTTCGTATGGACAAAACCTTCTGATGCATTCCCGTGAGGTCGCAAACCTTTGCGCTATAATGGCAGCTGAACTCGGATTGAATCCAAAGCTTGCCAAAAGAGCAGGACTGTTGCATGATATCGGCAAGGTGCCTGACGATGAACCTGAATTGCCGCATGCTATCCTGGGAATGAAAGTTGCAGAGAAATACAAGGAAAAACCTGAAATCTGCAATGCAATAGGTTCACATCATGATGAGACTGAAATGACAACCCTGATTGCCCCTATAGTTCAGGTGTGTGATGCAATATCAGGAGCAAGGCCGGGAGCACGCCGTGAAGTAGTTGAATCGTACATTAAGCGGTTAAAGGAACTGGAATCGCTTGCCCTCCAGTATCCGGGCGTTACGAAAACCTATGCAATTCAGGCAGGAAGAGAGTTGAGGGTGATTGTGGGCGCTGAAAAGGTAAATGACAAGGAGGCTGAAGATCTTTCTTATGAAATTGCCCGGAAGATTCAAAATGAGATGACCTACCCGGGACAGATTAAAATTACGGTAATCCGCGAAACAAGGTCGGTAAGCTATGCCAAATAATAAAATAACGGTATATTTATGGGCATCATATTGTGGTGCCCATAGATACCGGTTTTTTACCTGATCTTATGAATTATCCCTTTAACAGCCAAACATCTTACTTCTTCATAAATAATGTCTAAAATAAAACTACTTAATATAGTAGGTGCCAGACCCCAGATTATTAAATCCTCCGCGATCAGCAGAGCCATCCGTTTAAGTTTCTCCGGGAGAATAAATGAAGTTACGGTACACACCGGACAGCATTATGATAAAGAGCTTTCAGAAGTATTTTTTGATGAGCTCGAAATCCATAAGCCCGATTTCAATCTTGGCGTGGGTTCAGCACCCCACGGACGCCAAACTTCGCTTATGATCACAGGTATTGAAGAGGTATTGGTCAGCGAACGTCCGGATGCTGTGCTGCTCTACGGTGACACCAATTCAACTCTGGCAGGAGCAATTGCGGCTTCAAAGCTTCACTTTCCGGTCATACACATTGAAGCAGGACTCAGGTCATTCAACAAATGCATGCCTGAAGAGCTAAACAGGATAATGAGCGACCATTCATCAACACTTCTGTTTGCTCCCACCAATGCAGCATTCAAGAACCTGATGAATGAAGGATTCAGACCCGAAAATAGTCCGCCGTATACTATTGACAATCCTAAAATATATCTCACCGGAGATATTATGTTCGATAACTCGCTTTTCTTTGCCGGGCTTGCAGTTCGCAAGAAAGAATCACTTCTTGAAGCCTTGTCGCTTGAACGTGACAAATTCGTACTCGTTACAATACACCGTGACATCAACACCGACGATATTTCACGTCTTGAGAAGATACTTTCAACATTGAAGCAGCAGGCCGAATACTACTCGATACCAATGTTGATGCCCCTTCACCCGCGAACAATAAATTCGCTCAAATCAGGCCTTAAACCACTGTTCGATGAGCTGCGCGGTTGCGGATATATAAGCATCATCCCGCCGGTTTCCTATCTTGAAATGACGTTGCTTGAAAAAACTTGCCGGATGATTATTACAGACTCCGGAGGTGTCCAGAAAGAATCTCATTTTTTCAGGAAACCATGTATAGTTCTACGAAAAGAAACAGAATGGATCGAACTTGTAACAAATGGCACTGTAAAACTCACCGATGCCAATCCCGAGCAGATAAGGGATGAATTTGCAGGCTTTATGCACATTGGAAATGAGCTGGAATACCCTGGCTTCTACGGAGACGGTAAGACATCAGAATTTATCCTCAGGGAGATACTGGATCTGCTGGAAAACTGATTTTTTTGATACAGTTTCTGAAATAATTTGTGAATTTGAATAAATAAACTCTTTCCTATGGAACGTCTTCTAAAAGGTAAAAAAGTACTTATTACAGGTGGTGCAGGTTTCATTGGTTCAAATCTTGTTGAATCTATGTTGAACACAGGTAATTATGTCATTTGCCTCGATAATTTTTCGACAGGTAAAAGAGAAAACATCAGGGACTTCATGGATAACCCGAATTTCAGGCTTATTGTTGGGGATATCAGAAATTACACTGATTGTGAAAACGCTGTGCAGGGAGTCGATTTTGTTTTCCATCAGGCTGCATTAGGTTCGGTTCCGCGTTCGATTAAAGATCCTGTTTCATCGACAGATGTAAACATTGGAGGGTTTGTCAAAATGCTTTTTGCATCAAAGGAAGCAAAGGTAAGGAGGTTTATTTATGCTGCCAGCTCTTCTACCTATGGCGATCATCCTGATCTTCCCAAGGTTGAAGACAAAATCGGAAAGCCTTTGTCGCCTTACGGGATTACAAAATTTGCTGATGAGCTTTTTGCTGAAAACTTCTCCGGAATTTATAATATTGAAGTGATCGGACTGCGTTATTTCAACGTGTTCGGACGCAGGCAGGATCCCCATGGTGCCTATGCAGCAGTAATACCTTTATTTGTCACGGCACTGATGAAACATCAGGCACCACTAATTAACGGTGACGGACTGAATTCAAGGGATTTCACATATATCGGCAACGTTGTCCAGGCCAATCACCTGGCCGCTTTAGCTGAGGATAAATCGGCTGTAAACCAGGTTTATAATGTTGCCCACGGTGAAAGGACCAACCTGACTGAGCTGTTTGAGCTGATCCGGAGTCTGATTGGCAAATTTGACAATAAAGTAATGGATATCCATCCTCTTCACGGGCCGGACAGGGCAGGGGATATTCCTCACTCGCTTGCTTCAATCGATAAGGCAAAAAGTCTGCTTGGTTATAACCCGACCCACAATGTGGCGGAAGGAATGGCAGAGGCTATCAAATGGTACAGATCCAATCTGTGATATCCTGTGATCAGATAATTTTCATTATCCTGACAGCCAGATCATTAATGACAGGCTTGTAATTATCCACACAGTCTCCTGTTACCCGGTTAACAACCACTGCACAGATTGTCAGGGCTTTATGACCCAACAAGGCTGATAATCCGTAGAGTGCGGAGCTTTCCATTTCATAATTGCTTATTGTCCTGCCCATGAATGAGAATTGTGCCAGTTTGGTGTTGATTTCATTATCAAAGGTTTCAAGTCGCAGGCGTCTTCCCTGGGGCGCATAGAAACCGGGGGCTGAGATGGTTATTCCCCTGAGAAATTTTTCATTCTGAAATAACCCGGCTAATTCTCTGCTTGCATTAACAGCATAAGGATAGGAGAGGGTATCGGGCCATTCGAGGTATTCTGCCAGTACAGTTGATAAGGCTGTGTCGAGGATCCAGTCGTATCCTTCATAAAAATGCAGAAGACCGTCAAATCCTACAGCGGTTTCAGTCAGCACAAATGATCCTGCCGGAATATCAGCCCTTAAAGCGCCGCATGTTCCAAGCCTGATAAAAGTAAGCGGTATAAGATCTTCTTTTACCTCTCCAGTCTTCAGGTCAATGTTTACCAGCGCATCGAGCTCATTGACAAGTATGTCAATATTGTCGGTGCCGATTCCGGAAGAAATAAGAGTTATTTCATTACCTTCATAACTGCCCGTTACAGTCCGGAATTCCCGGTTTACTTTTTTTACTCTTATATCCGTAAGATGGGATGCAAGCATATCAACGCGGCCGGGGTCTCCGACTATGATTATCTTTTCGGCTATATCACCGGGAAGAAGATGAAGGTGAAAAATACTTCCATCCGGATTGATTATAAGTTCGGATTTCTTTTGCATGGTCAGTAACGGGGAACAAATATTAAAAAATGTGTCGGATGATTTTTAAATGTACTCCATTATTCTCCCTGAAATGAGCAGCAACGAGATCTCTGCCAGCTTCGCCTGAAATTCAACCGACAGAAGGCTTTCCCGTGCATCCAGGAGGCTCTTCTGGACTTCCCTCAGTTCAATTCCCGAGAGGCTTCCAAGGCGGTACATTTCAATTGCAATTTCAAAGTTCTCGGATGCAGTCTGCAGGTTCTGGTTTTCAAGGGTTATCAGCTTAAGATAATTTCTGTATGCACTGTACAGGGTCAGGAGATCTGCTTTTATTCCCTGTTCAACTTCCTGGTACCTGAGTTCGGTGTTCTTAATGTTTATCGACGAATTCCTGATACTTCTTCTCTGATTAAATCCGTCAAACAGGGTCATCCCAAGGGTCAGGCCATAGTTTAATCCGTCAGTGTACTGCCGGTCGACACTGTTGGCTGAGAAAGTATTGATCGAATAGTTATAACCTGAGGAGGCGGTCAGATAAGGATAACTGCGCGACGCAATTATCCTGTAATCGTATTCTGATATTGTTTTGTTTTTTGAAGCTATCTGCAGGTTTGTGTTGTTTCCAAGGGTTTCATCAAGAAGTTTTTCGAAGAGCAGTCCGGGGTTTACTTTTATTGAAGTATCTGCAGTTGCAAATTTCTGACTGAGGTCTTCCACCGCCATTAGCTCATTCAAACGGATCTGGGCTGCCCTTACCACCTCGTTTTGCCTTGAAAGCCTTGAACTGTCGGCATTTAGATAGACCCGTGACTGCAAAACCTGCAATTTGGAACTTGACCCCAGCAGATAACGGTCCTGGTCAATGCGTAAACGCTCCCTGGAAAGGGTTTCAGCGTAGCTGATATTGCTTAAAAGCTCAAGTTGTTGGATGTAGTTGTAATAGCCTGAAATAATGTCAGCCACGAGGTTCTCTATTGCAAGCTGTGTGTTTAGTTCGCCAACCTGTTTAAGCTCGCCAAGTTTCTTATAAGTAGTCAGGACATTAAACCCGTTAAAAATTGTCATATTCATCACAACTCCGGCCGAGGTTGTTGTATTAAATTCGCCCTCTGACAGTGTTTCAGTTCCGTCTGTAAATTCCCTCCTTGTATCGTTTAACGTTCCGCTATGTCTGCCGCTTAGATCCAGGGTTGGAAGGAATCCGGCATTCCCCGGAGTGAAGTTGTTATCTGCTATTGTTTCATTGTTCCTTGTTATCAGAAGTGAAAAGTTCTTTTGGAGACCTGTCTTAATGCAGTCTTCGACATCATAAACCAGTTGATCCTGGGAATAAGCGCCGACAGAAAAGATCAACAGGCTAAGCAACAATAACTTTATTTTCATCAGTATTCTTTTTTGTTTCACTGGAGATGTAGGTATAGATTGCCGGAACCACGAACAGGGTAAGCATAGTGGAGAACAGCATTCCGCCAACAACGGTGATACCCATTGCCACACGGCTCTGAGCTCCTTCGCCTAGTCCAAGGGCGAGAGGTAGAAGGCCAAAAATGGTAGCGAGGCTTGTCATAAGGATCGGGCGAAAACGTGCAGAGGCTGCGTATTTAATTGCTTCCACCTTGGAATATCCGGCAGCCTTGCGCTGGTTGGCAAATTCCACCAGAAGGATCCCGTTTTTTGACACGAGGCCGATAAGCATAATCAATCCTATCTGGCTAAAAATATTCATTGTAATATCAAAATACCACATAAATATAAGGGCTCCGGTGAGCGCCAGAGGAACCGTCATCATAACGATGAATGGATCCTTAAAACTTTCAAACTGGGCGGCAAGGACAAGGAATATCAGAATCAGGGCAAGTCCAAAGGCAAACATAAGACTTGATGAGCTCTCCATAAAATCTTTGGAATCACCTGCAAGTGCAGTCCTGAAAGAATCATCAAGAACCTCATCAGCAATCCTGTCCATCTCATCAATTCCCTCGCTGATGGTTCTCCCTTTTACAAGACCTGCGGATACGGTGGCAGCGACAAACCTGTTATATCTGTAGAGCTGCGGCGGGGCGGTTTCTTCAGTCAGGGTGACAAGGTTATCGAACTGGATCATCCTGCCGGTGTTGCTCCGGACATATAATGATTTCAGATCGAGGGGTTTGTTCCGGTTCTCACGGGCAAGTTCGCCAAGGATCTGGTATTGTTTTCCGTTCATAAAGAAGTACCCGAACCGTTGTCCGCTCAATGCAAGCTGAAGCGTCTGTCCGATATTCTGGGTGGAGACTCCAAGCGTGATAGCTTTCTCCCTGTCAATATGGATCCTGAGTTCCGGCTTTGTAAACTTGAGATTCACATCGGCCATCTGGAGGACATCGCTCTCCATTACTTTTTCCATAAACGGGGGAATGATCTCCCTGAGCTTCTCTATGGATGTAGCCTGAAGAACATACTGAACGGGCATGCCGGCACGACGCTGACCGAAGGTGGACTGCTGCGATACAAATGATCTTGCTTTGGTCTTGGTCCTTACAGCGGCTGACAACTCATCGGCTATTTCCTGCTGTGTTCTGTTCCTTTTGTCAGGTTTAACCAGGTTGATCCTGATATTGCCAAAGGCGCCTCCTCTTATCATAGTTGTGTAACCTATCCTCTCGGGGACTCTTTCTTCAACAAGATTGGCAATATCATCAGCATAGTTGAGCATGAATTCATACGTTGCACCCTCTGTTGCAGAAGTATTTACCGTGATCTGGGATCTGTCCTCAAGAGGGGCCATTTCAGCAGGAATTGTCATCCAGAACAATACTATCAAGCCTAGTGCAGCCACAAGTATAATGAAGGCGGTCCGTCTGTGGTGAAGGAATGAATCCAATGCTCCTTTATAAAAATCATTCAGCCTTTGAAAGAATTTTTCTGTTTTCCTGTAGAACCAGGTATGGCTTTTTTCCTTTCTTAAAAATTTAGTCGAGACCATTGGTGTAAGCGAAAGGGCAAGAAACGCTGAGATAGTTACTGTCCCGGCCATTACAATACCGAATTCCCTGAAAAGTCTTCCGGTTATTCCCTGTAAAAACACAATTGGGAAGAAAACTGAAACCAGTGTTATTGTAGTTGAGATTATAGCGAAGTAGATCTCCTTTGAACCCTTAAAACCTGCCTCAACAGGAGTCATTCCTGATTCGACCTTTACATATATGTTCTCCATCACCACAATTGCATCGTCGACCACAATTCCAATCGCCAGCACTATTGCAAGAAGAGTCAGAACGTTTATTGAAAAACCGGCCAGGTACATTATAAAAAATGACCCGACAAGTGAAACCGGTATGACCAGGATAGGAATAATTGTTGCTCTCCAGCTTCGCAGGAAGAAGTAAATAATTATAACAACGAGGACAAATGCTATGTAGATTGTGTTTTTGACTTCCTTGATTGAGGAACGGATGTAATCAGTGTTGTCGTAATTTACGGCAACCTTTACATCGTCAGGGAGATCCTTTCTAATGTAATCAAGACGCCTGTAAATCTCATCAACAATCTCAATATGATTTGAACCTGGTTGTGGTACAACCGCAATCTGTGCCATAGGAACACCATTGTTTTTCAGAATGCCCCTGATATCTTCCGGACCCAGTTCAGCCCTTCCTATATCTTTAAACCTTACCAGCTGGTCACCGGTTTGTTTTATTATAAGGTCATTGAATTCCTTTGGAGTTGTCATGAGTCCCATTGTCCTGATGGTCAGCTGGGTTGTAGTGCCTTCTATCGAGCCTGAAGGAAGTTCAACGTTTTCGCGTGAAATAGCGCTTCGCACATCCATCGGGGTCAGTCCATATCCGGCCAGTTTCATGGGATCAATCCACAGCCTCATTGAATAACGCTTCTCTCCAAATATACTTATGGCGCTTACCCCTGAAACGGTCTGAAGTTGTTCCTTTAAGGTAAGGTCCGCAATTTCGGAAAGCTCAAGCAACGATCTTTTATTGCTTTCTATTGTAAGGAAGAGGATGGGATTGGCATCGGCGTCAGCTTTGGTGACAGTAGGAGGGTCACAGTCCTGGGGAAGCCTTCGCATCGCCTGTGAAACCTTGTCTCTCACATCGTTTGCAGCTGTCTCCAGGTCGACAGAGAGTTCAAATTCAACTGTTATCCTGCTCGATCCCTGGCTGCTGACACTTGTAAGAGTACGGACACCCGGGATCCCGTTTATGGATTGCTCCAGCGGTTCAGTGATCTGGGTCTCAATAACATCTGAGTTAGCCCCCGGGTAGGAGGTATTGACAGAGATGATAGCGGGATCTACACTGGGGAATTCACGTATCCCAAGAAAAGTCAATCCGACAACTCCGAACAGAAGGATAACAATTGCAAATACTGTTGCAAGAACAGGACGGTTTATACTTACTGATGAAAGACTCATTACTTTGGATTTGGTGTTTTACTGATTTTTAATCAGGGTGTCAAGCACGACAGGAAGGTTATGCCTCAACTGTAAAATACCCGTAGTCAGCAGGGTATCGCCGAATTTCAGCCCGTCGACGATCTGAACGAGCGATTCGGTGCGCAGCCCGACTCCCACCTCGATAGTTGCAGCTTTCCCTTTCCTGTATACGAAAACGGTTTCTCCTTCCATCTGAGGGGTTACGGCTTCCGTAGGAATTGCTATTGCATCTTCTATTCTTGAAAGAAGGAGAGTGATTGTTGCGGTACGACCCGATTTCAACTCCTCGTTTTTATTAGGATACATTGCCCTGATCACGATTGTTCTGGTTTCTTCGGTGATCTGGGGTTCAACAGCATAAACAGATGCTTCATAAGTTTTATCGCTGCCATACACTGTGAACGAAACAGGGAATCCGATAGTGACCTCATCGGTGTAGATCTCAGGGATTGCAAATTCAAGTTTTATAGGTCTGATCTTAACCAGTCTGGCAATTTTTGTTGACGCATTGGTATAACTTCCTTCGCTGACATATCTCAATCCAATCATTCCATCGAACGGAGCGCGGAGCTCAGTTTCTGAAATACGAGCCAGGATAAGATTGATATCTGCCTGAATTGTCTGAAGTTCGGTCACTATCTGGTCATAACTTTCCTGGCTTATTGCATCCTTATCAAGCAGGCTGCGCTGACGGAATTCTTTTTCCTCAACAAGTTTTTTCTGCGCCTGAAGTTTTTGCAGTTGAGCCTGCAAAGGCTTGTCATTGATTTTGGCAAGAAGATCACCTTTCTTTACGCGCGTTCCTTCAGTAAAATTTATACCTACAATTTTCCCTGATGTTTCAAATGATAATTCAACCTCTTCATCCGGAATTAACTTCCCGGTGCTGTTGTAGTAGTTGTTCATGACAGTAGGTGAAATCAGAAACCCGCTGACATTGAGCAGTTGACGTCCCTGCATTCCGCCTGCACCCGGGCCCGATCCCGGTCCACCGGACCGGCCTGAATCCGAAGCAAAAAGTGGTTTAATCTTTGGATAGAATATTATTGCTGCAATCACCAGGATCAGTAAGATTGTGATTATCATTTTTTGTCTTTTCTTCATATCCGGCCGGAATTTTTAATAAAACTCATTGAATGTTAACAGTTTACTTTAGTTGTTATTTGGTACAGATTACTAAATAATCAAAGCACGCAAAGGTATGTAATTTGCAGTTTATTAGGTAATTCATGTTTTGAAAATTGTGTTAAAATTTCATAAATCAGAGTTTACCTTTCACTTTATATGCTGATCTCAGCATGCGGTTGAATTAAATAAAACTGATTATTTTTGCTATATAAATTTAACTCAGGTTTTATGATCCAGAGAATTCAATCGCTTTACCTGTCTTTGACAATAATACTTCCTTTATTATTCCTGAAAGGAAGTTTTTTAAAGTTTATTAACAAAACCGGGTCTGAGTTCTTCATGAATTTCGCCGGGACATGGCAGCAATCCGGGGTAGCCGATCCCGGTCTTCTATTGAAACAGATCCCTCTTTCGGTAATTATTATCCTGATCCCGGTTGTCGGGCTGGCTGCACTTTTTACTTTTAAAAACAGAAAGCTTCAGATGAAATTAACATCAGCGGTCATCCTGTCAGCTGTAATCCTGACTGGCCTGATTATCTACTATGCGATTTCAGTAATTAATATCAACCAGGTTGAGGTTGTACCTGGTTTTAAAATGTTAATCCCGGCGCTGATCATTGTATTCGGAATCCTTGCCCTCAGGGGAATCAGAAAGGATGAAAACCTTGTAAGATCTTACGACAGACTCAGGTGACTGATATGTTCTCCTGATTACCTCCGAATCAACCTACCCCGGCCAGACGAATTTAGATAACATCATAAGTGGATGCGTTAAATCAAATTATCTGCATGTTTTCCTGGCTGGTGATTTTTTCGCAATAGTGGCATTTCAATGAAACATTCTTTTTTGATACCACTTTGAACCTTGTTGTCACAGCTTCAAAATTAGTAATGCATTTCGGATTCATACACTTTGCAATGCCAACTATATTGTCAGGCACTTCCACTACCTTTTTTTCAACTACTTCATAGTCTCTTATAATATTTAACTTTGCGTCGGGGGCAACAAGAGCTATCCTGTTTATATCTGCGTCCTCAAAAAACTTATCTGATATCTTGATAATTGCTTTTCTCCCGAGCTTCTTACTCTCAAGGTTGGTCCCGAAAGTTATCTGGCTGTCGATATGGTCAAGCCTGAGTATCTGAATTACCTTGAAAAGGTTTTTGGCAGGAATATGATCGATGACAGTACCATTTTGTATGGCGCTGACACTCAATTGTTTTGGTTCTTTCATAATTGTTCTTCCCATTATTTTATTCCTAAAAGTGAACATAGAATTGACTGGCGGGTAAAGACTCCGTTCAGAGCCTGTTCGAAGTAGTATGCTTTCGGATTGGAGTCGACATCAGTATGAATTTCATTAACTCTTGGAAGCGGATGGAGTATCCTCATGTTTGGCTTTGTATTGTCAAGCATTGAATTTTTAAGCACGTATACGTTCTTCACCTTTTCATACTCAATAGGGTCAGAAAACCTTTCCTTCTGGACCCTTGTCATATAAATTATGTCAGCCTTTGAAATTATGTCTGTGAAGTCGGAGTGCTCATAGTATTTAAGCCCGAGGTTTTCGAGGTATAGTTTGAATTCATCAGGCATTTTAAGCTCTTCAGGTGAGATGAAATTAAATGTTGTATTCCATCTTGACATGGCCATCATCAGGGAGTGGACTGTCCTGCCGTATTTCAGGTCCCCGACCATAAAAATATTCAGATTGTCAAGTGTTCCCTGGGTTTTACGGATGGAATACATGTCGAGCAGGGTTTGAGTGGGATGCTGGTTTGCGCCATCACCTGCATTTATTACAGGAACAGAAGCCACCTCACTTGCGAATCTGGCGCTTCCTTCAACGGGATGACGCATAACTATCAGATCGCTGTAGTTGCTTACCATCCTGATGGTGTCGTGAAGGGTTTCCCCTTTTGAGACACTTGAGCTGTTTGCATCTGAAAAGCCTACTATTTTACCGCCCAGCCGGTTAATGGCGCTTTCAAAACTAAGCCTTGTCCGGGTTGAAGGTTCAAAAAACAGGGTTGCTATAACTTTCCCTTCAAGCAGCTTCTGAACAGGATTATTTTCAAATTCCCCTGCAAGGTCAAGAATCCTGAGCACTTCATCAGTTGTCAGATCGTCAATTGATACTAAGCTTCTGTTTCTCATTAATATGGCTATATTAGTTGATCAGGTGAATTATTATCAAATTTACCTAAGAAAATAGAAATTACTTAACAAATGTTAATAATTATTTAACAACTTATAATCCGTCATTTTCACTCAGTGTCTCATGATAAATCTGGATTCAAGGCCTTCAATTCTTGTCAGCAGTTTTATGATGCGATCCCTGGCAGAAATCCTGAAATTGATATCAATACGGCATTTAAGATCAAATTCATGGCCTGAACCGGCGATATCTTCTTCTTTAATTATTTTCATGACATCATTCATCGAAGAATAGGGGAAGAGTAACTCATAGTAATCCCTGACTGTTAATTCCACTACCACCCCGTTGGAGATGGCTGATTCAGCGGCTGACCTGTATGCATTTATCAATCCGCTCACTCCAAGAAGTTTTCCTCCAAAATATCTTACAACGACAATTAGAATATTGGTGAGCCCATGTGAATTAATCTGCCCCAGAATTGGTTTGCCTGCTGTTCCTGATGGCTCGCCGTCATCATTCACCCGGAAAGTATCTCTCTCCTGACCCAGCATATAAGCAAAACAGTGGTGTCGGGCATCATGATGTTCTTTTCTTAAAGCCTCGATAACCGGCTTTGTCTCTTCCGCGGAAGAAACAGGGTATGCAAAGGCTATAAACCGGCTCCCTTTTTCTTTATAAATCCCCTGGGAAAAAGATTTGATAGTCAAATAAGTATCGGATTCCATAATAAAATAATGCCAGCATTCTTTCGTTGGTATATAGTTACAATATTAATTAATTTGAGAAGACGGTTTCCGGTTCGGGTAAAAAACTATATTTTTGTCAGTAATTGAGATAATTGCATGAGTGTACTATTAGATGAAAAAGATCTTCAGAAACTTATTGTTATAGGCGACAGGATACTGATTAAACCAAAGGTGCCTCAGTCACAGACAAAAAGCGGACTTTTTCTTACCTCCCGGAGTTAATGAGAATGAGAAGGTACAGATCGGTTATGTACTTAAGGTTGGTCCGGGTTATCCTATTCCCTCAATCACCGATCCCGATGAACCCTGGAAAGGTCAATCGGATGAACCAAAATATGTTCCGCTTCAGCCAAAGGAGGGAGACCAGGCGGTTTATCTCCAGAGCAGCGCCATAGAAATCGGATTCAACAAAGAAAAATATGTAGTTGTTCCACAATCTGCAATTTTGTTGCTTCTCAGAGATGACGGACTATTTGAATAAAAGTGGCAATCATGGAAAATGTATATCTTAAAGGGGAAAAAAATTCTGATAGTTGAGGATGATGTGTCCAGCAGGTTGTATCTGAATAAAATACTTGAAAAAACCGGTGCCATACTGATAAGTGCATGTGATGGCAGTGAAGCAATTGAAGCTGCAATGGAAAATCCGGATATAGATATTATCCTGATGGATATCCAGCTTCCTGTTATTGATGGTTATGGGGCTGCAAAAAAAATAAGGGAGATTCAGAAGTAAAGTTGTAATTATCGCCCAGACTGCATACAGCCTTCTTGGTGATCGTGAAAAGATAATTTCATCAGGTTTCGATGATTACATAGTCAAACCAATATTTCCACAGCAACTAATAGAAAAACTTACAAAGGCTGTCAATAAAACTGCACCCTGATCTTCATCCAAACCTGCCAGGTCATTCAGGATAGACTGAAAGCTGGCTGAACTCCCTCTTAAATTCTTCAATTTCATACTGCCATCTCTGCTTTTCGTATATTACAGGAACCCTGTTGGTAAGGGAAGTTCTCATTATGGAATCGCCTGAAAGGATATCAAAAGGCATCAGGTTGTATTCATATTCATAGGGTGGCAAATTGAATTTCAGAGATCCGGGCGGCGAGGTTTCAAGGATGGCGTCAAAAATTTCAAGTGCCGTGCCAACCGGGTAATAGGCTTCGGGATTTGTAACATGTATCTGTATTCCGTTGCAATATTGTCCTGAAAACTTATTAAAAGTGGGTATGAAACCGTGGCCCCTGAAAGCACAACCTGGAATATTTCTTGCATCAAGGTTCTTTTTCAGCTTTTCCTGATCTATAAAAGGAGCACCAAAAAGCTCAAACGGGATTGTTGTGCCCCTTCCCTCTGACAGGTTCAGGGCTTCGGCAAGGACCGTCCCCGGATATACAATTGCTGTTGCGGGAGTTGGCATGTTGGGGGAGGGGATCACCCATGGAAGACCCGTTTCGCCGTAGAACGAACCCCGCCTCCAATCTTTCATCCACACTACATTCAGATCACAATTAGGGTAGTATTTTTCCCTGATCCACAAAGCCATTTCTCCGATAGTCATCCTGTGGCACATTGGCAGGGATGCTCCGCCGACAAAGGTAAAATACTCTTCTTTCAGTACCGGCCCGTCAAAAGGCAGTCTGCCAACCGGATTGGGCCGGTCAAGAATCCAGACAGGAATCCCGGCTCCGGCACAGGCTTCAATACATAATTTTGTTGTCCAGATATATGTGTATAACCTTGCTCCGACATCCTGAAGATCAATTAAAAGGGCGTCTATTCCCTGAAGCATTTCACTTGTCGGCTTCCGGTGTTCTCCATAGAGGCTGTACACGGGAATCCTGTAAACGGGATGGATATTGGTTCCCCACTCAATCATGTTGTCCTGTGTCTGCCCGTATAAACCGTGCTGAGGCCCGAATACCGCAGCAAGAGAACACTCTTTATTTTTATGAAACAGATCAACAATATGCTTAAAATCAGGGGTAATGCTTGGCGAATGGCATAAAATCCCGATCCTCTTTCCCTTCAACGCAATAGGGAATTGCCTGACTATCTGATCCAACCCCGTCTGTACCATTTCTGAATTTTTATTAAATGCTATATTCTGTAACTATGTTAACTTAGCAGATTATTTTTCCGGCAACTAAAAACGAAATAAGTTAATATTCTTTCATAAGTTTAGACCATTAAACAAATTAACAAAATAAATCCGAGGAAATAGTATGAAGAAGTTTCTTCAAATTCGGCTGCAATTTTTGCTCATTATAATACTTCTCATTTCCTGTTCAAGGAAGACGGAGCAAAGGGTTGTAATCCTGGCTACTACAGATATTCATGGGGTAATACTTCCTTACGATTTTATCGAAAAAAAGGACCTGAATGCTTCACTTGCGCATGTTTATACCTATGTAAAAAAGACAAGGACAGAAAACAGGAATGTGTTGCTCCTTGATGGCGGAGATAATTTGCAGGGACAGCCTGAAGTTTACTATTACAATTTCATTGACACGGTTTCTCCTCATTTTAATTCCCTGGTAATGAATTATATGGGCTACGATGCCGGTACTGCGGGCAACCATGACATTGAAGCCGGGCACTCGGTCTATGACAGGCTTGTAAAAGAGTATAAATTCCCGATACTTGCTGCCAACGCTGTTGATAAAACAGGAGATCCGTATTTCAAGCCTTTTACAATCGTTGAAAGGAATGGATTGAAGATAGCGGTTTTAGGGCTCATCACACCTGCCGTACCAACCTGGCTACCCCCTGAACTATACTCGGGTATTGAATTCACTGATATGGTTGTGGCTGCAAAGCGCTGGATGCCTGTAATGAAAAAAGAGAAGCCCGACCTTATTGTCGGACTCTTTCATTCAGGATGGGACGAAAGGGATATTGAGGATAGTGGAACCGGATCATCCTATGAGAACGGCTCAGCATCGGTTGCCTGGGAAGTACCCGGCTTCGACATAATTTTTAATGGCCACGACCATAATGTTGTTAACCGGAAATTTGTCAATTCAGCCGGAGATACAGTGCTGATCCTCGACGGAGGAAGCAGGTCGGAAAAAATTGCCCGTGCCGATGTAATCTTCTCATCAGGGAGAAAGTCAGTAACCGGTGACATTATTAATGCGGATAACTACAGAACGGATCCTGCCTTCATAAAGGAGTTTTCCGGACAGGAAAAGATTATAAACCTGTATGTTGACAAAGTCATTGCTTCTTCCGAAGAAGATATTTCATCCAGGGTATCATATTTTGGCTCTTCGGCCTTTGTGGATATGATCCATGAGATCCAGCTTGAAATTACAGGGGCTGATGTTTCCTTTGCTGCGCCGCTCTCCTTTGACGTGAAGATCTCCTCCGGCCAGGTTACAGTAGGCGACATGTTCAAATTATACCGGTTTGAAAATATGCTTTACACAATGTCAATGTCGGGAGCAGAGATCAGAAAATACCTTGAGTTCTCATATTCAGAATGGCTTAACACGATGAAAGGTCCGGGAGACATGCTTCTTAAATTCAGACTCGATAAATCCGGAAAACCTGCGCTGACGAATGGTAAGGCATGGCTGAAAAATCAACCTTATAATTTTGATTCTGCTGCAGGGATCGACTACGTTGTTGATGTAGGAAAACCTGAAGGGGAACGGGTTCTGATCAAAGCATTTTCAAATGGCAAACCATTCGAATTGAACAAAACATACCGGGTGGCAGTTAACTCGTACAGAGGGAACGGTGGCGGAGGTCATTTCACTGAGGGAGCGGGAATTAACAAAAATGATCTCGCTAAGCGGTTGATATCTTCCACTGACAGGGATTTAAGGTACTATATCATGAAATCGCTTGAATCAAAGGAAGTAATCAAGCCACTGGCCCTTAATAACTGGAGAATTATACCTGAGGAGTGGGTTAAAACTGCAAAAACGCGTGAGTATAAACTCTTATTCGGCAGATAGAAAAAGTACTTTAATTCCTTAACGGATAATTACTTTGTGATTATTTCGTTTTAAATTATGAAAACAAAGCGCAAAATAGTTAATGATGGAAGTATGCTTCCCCTTGTTGAAGAGTTTTTTACTGTCCAGGGAGAAGGTTACCATACGGGTGAAGCTGCCTGGTTTATTCGTCTGGGAGGATGTGATGTGGGATGCAACTGGTGTGATTCACGATTTGCATGGAATCCTGATATTCACCCGCTTGTTGATGCAGAGACTATTATTGCACATGCAGCTCTTTCTGGCACAAAATCTGTAGTTGTTACGGGTGGCGAGCCGCTTATGTGGAATCTTGATCTCTTATGCTCGGGTCTTAAGAAGAAGAATATCAAGACATTCATAGAGACATCGGGAGCATATCCTTTAAGCGGGGAGTGGGACTGGATATGTCTTTCCCCTAAGAAGAATTCACCGCCTGATGCGTTGATTTGTAATAGTGCCGATGAACTGAAAGTAATAATTGAAGTAAAGCATGATTTTGAATGGGCAGAAAAATACCGGACGTACGTTAATGAAGGATGCCGCCTTTTTCTGCAACCAGAGTGGAGCAGGTTTGATACAATTATACCCGAAATTGTCGGTTATGTCAAAAAAAATCCTGAGTGGAAGATTTCACTCCAGGTTCACAAGTATATGCATATACCATAACGACGTTATGCGGATTTTCTTAACGATATTTCTGTTAACAGCTTCCTGCTTCATCTCAGGAACGACGGAAGCCCAGAATTATCATACTACTTCCAGTAAAGCCCTGAAAGTATATAAGGACGGGGTTTCCAACTTTGAATTTCTCGATTACCGGAATGCGGAATTTTATCTTAAACAGGCCGTTCAGATAGACAGCAAATTCTATGAAGCCTATATGGTGCTTGGTGAACTGCTGCTGAAGCAAAGGCGTTACTCTGAAGCCGCCGAGAATTACCACATGGCTGTTAATTTAGATTCGTTGGTCTATAAGCCGGTATTCTTCAGCCTGGCGACAGCTGAATTTATGTCGGGCAACTACGTGGATGCACTCAGACATTATGAGAAATATCTCAACACTGAAAAAATTTCTGAGAAGAACAGGGATGAGGCAATCAAAAATGTAAAAAACTGCCACTTTGCTATTGAAGCATTAAAGCATCCTGTTCCATTTAGTCCTGTCAGCGTCGGAGATGGTATAAATACGGCCGCTGATGAGTATTGGCCATCCATTACCGTGGATGGTCAGACCATGATGTTCACAAGGCAGTCAAAACCCATCCAGACAGCAGGAGCAAGAAGTATTCCCCAGGAAGATTTCTATTTAAGCTTTCAGTCAGGCAATGGCTGGCAAAAAGCAGTAAACGCTGGATATCCTCTTAACACTCCTCAAAATGAAGGAGCCCAGAGTCTGTCATCTGATGGCACCTATATGTTCTTTACAGCCTGTGAGCGCCCCGGTGGTTTAGGAAGCTGCGATATCTTCTTTTCGGCATTCAATAACGGAAAATGGTCATTTCCCTTTAACCTTGGCGCTCCTGTGAATTCCTCCAAATGGGAATCACAGCCATCGATAAGTTCAAACGGCAAAATGCTGTTTTTTTCGAGTAACAGGCCCGGGGGAGAAGGTGGCAAGGATCTCTGGTATTCAGTTATCAATGAGAAAGGGAAATGGGCAAACCCTGTAAATCTTGGGAAAACGATAAACAGCCCGGGCGATGAGATGTCACCCTTTATACACTTCGACGGACGCACACTATATTTCTCTTCGGATGGCTGGGCCGGAATGGGAGGTTTTGATATTTATAAGACCACAATGAAGGAAGACACAACCTGGACTGAACCACAAAACCTTGGTTATCCTATTAATACATACAATGACGAAACGGGGCTCATTATAAATTCTGAGGGACAAGAAGCCTATTATTCTTCAAAAAAGGACGATCAGAATGGCAAGAATATCTATTCTTTTACCCTTTATGAGTCTGTAAGACCCGATCCCGTAGCTTACCTTAAAGGGAAAGTATCTGACAGAATAAATGGAAAAATGCTGGTTGCAGGTTATGAACTTATCAATCTTTCGACAGGGAAACCGGTTGTCAGTAATACTACAGACGGCAACGGGAATTTCCTTGTTTGTCTTCCTTCAGGATTTAATTATGCCCTTAACGTAAGTAAGGCGGGTTACCTTTTTTTCTCTGAAAACTTCATGTTCGAGGGAGACCACCCGGTATTAAAACCATATCTGATGCCGATAAAGCTGAGCCCGTTAAAGGTAGGTGAAAGGATGCTTCTCGCCAATGTCTTCTTTGAGACTGATTCATGGGAATTAAAGAAAGAATCAAGGATAGAACTGAATAAGCTAATGGATCTTCTCTCGGATAATATGGAACTTGTTGTTGAAATAGGAGGGTATACCGATGCCACGGGAAACAATGAACACAATCTCGTCCTCTCGGAGAAAAGGGCTCTTTCGGTCGTCAATTTCCTTGTGGAAAACGGGATCGCGGCCGACAGGCTTAAATACAAAGGTTATGGCAACAGCTCGCCAATAGGGGATAATATAACATCCGAAGGCAGGAAGCTTAACAGGCGAACAGAAGTCCAGATCCTTGACCTGAAAAAATAAGAAAATAGTTGCCTGGGTGGGCAACTATTTTCAGCGCATGCCTTGGGGGCAGTCCGACATTGTAAAGACAAGACATCTGTTATCAGATCGTAATCATGGTGTTCAGATAGTTATTCGCTGAATTTTCAGCATTTACTTTGGTGGCGGGAATTGTAAAGAATATCCCTGATCCGTTTAATCCATTACATTCGATCCAGAGGGAACCCTCCATCATCTGAATCAGGTTTCTCGTTAAGATGAGATTTACCGCCGAATAAGTATCATTAAATTTGTTAAGTGCCTGGGCAGGGTCCTGCGTTTGAAGGAACTCCTGTGACTTAAAGTAACCCTGACCTGAATCAAGGATATAAAAGGTCATCTTCTCATCCCTGAAGTAATAACCAACCTTGATATACCCCGATGTTGTGTTGCTGAGAGCATTCTGAAACAGGTTACGGACAACCCTTGTTGCCCTGTTGCTGTCAATCAGATACTCAGCGTTCTTAAACGATTGGTTTTCAGTTACAAGGATAAGCTCCTTGTATTTGTCCTTTCTTAGTATCTCCCTGAATTCTGAAAAGAGATCATTGAACATCCTGTCAGGATTACAAATTCTTTGTTCGGCTATTGAATTACCCGTATCAATGATTGCCGAATCAAGAAAATTGTCAAACAGGGATATCAGTTGTTCGCAGGATTCATAGATAAGATTGCTGAACTCTTCCCTTTCAGCTTCTTCATATTCCTTTTTGTTCAGGAGAAAGGCAAATGCAACTATGGCATTCATCTGGGTTCTCATTTCGCGTGACAATCCGGTCAGGAGTGAAGGACAATTAATCATACTATGTTTCAACGATTCCATAATCTTCACCGCTTTCAGGTCTTTTGGTCCGGACGCTTCCGGTACACCACCTTTGTTATATCCCGAAATATCAAACATTGGCTAAGTTTTCCCTCAGACGAGGCTACTTTAAATTTCTACTCAGTTTCCTGGCGTCCTTTTTGTAAATGCTTTTCGATCTTTCAATTACAGCAAGCTGTTCAGCTGCTTTTTGCATTTCTTCAGTTTTAATGTAGCACAATGCAAGATACCACCTGGCATGATCGATATAAAGGTTGTTATTGTCCTCGATGACGTTCCCAAATGATTTCTTAGCTTCGGGATAATTTTCTATTTCAAAATTTGAAATCCCTTTCAACAGAGCGGCTTGCATATCGCCAGGCTTGTTTTCCAATGCCCGTGAGAAATAGATAGCCGCGATTCTGTAATCATGTATCTCATAATATTCAAGCGCCAGGTTAAAATCAGGATTGCCGATCGCCACCCCCGACCGCAGGGAGGAGGTTGCTTCGTAAGCCCTGTAGTATCTTTCCATGATCTCCTCTTTACCCGGGTTTTTATTGGAAATCAGGGCGATTCCACCCAGGGTAACAAGGCATGCAATCAATGCTGCATATTTAATTTTGATAAGCCGTTGATGCTTTCGGGGTGAAACATCGGTTTCCCTTTTCTTCTCAATCGAGTTGAGCTTGTTCCTGAGGTTGATAACATCCTGTTTTTTGAGAATGGCATCGGCTTTTTGACGGATTCCGACTTCGTTCCGAAGCTTTTGGTTTCCATCCATTTCTCTTCTGAACCATTGCTTTTCAGCTTCATCCATCTCTCCGGCATTATACCGTTCGATGAAATATGAAAAATCGTTTGTTTTCATGATCTTGCAGACTGTTTATATTTTATTAAATCCATATTAATATCAGTTATTAAGCTGATGCATACGGTTACACAGGTATTCTGTGTGCCTGCTCTACAGATATTAATCAGTTATACTAACCTCAGTATCTCCTGACTTCTCAAGCGTATTCCAAACATCCGGAGGTAAAACCTTCCGGGTTTATCATTATGTTTCCAAAAAGCACTCCACTGAAGGAGTTTATTATTAAAAGCACTCCACTGAAGGAGTTATTATTAACTGCCCTCTCCCGGGCAAAAGGGTTTTATTTAGTGTTCAAATCTGGACTAATGGGGGAACAGGCCGCAATATAGGATCACCGGCATCACCGCCTTTAACACATATCATCTCCTCAGTTGAAAGGATAAACTCATTAAAAATCTCCTCAGTCTGTTCGGGTTTAATTTTTTTCATTGGTTCAAATTTTAGTCGTTGATACTTGGTTTAGGTAATTCGCATTTCTACTGTTACATGTCGGAAAACCTGATTTTGTGACAAAGAAAAATCAACTATTTTTAGAAAAAATCACTAATTATTGAAAATCAAAGATTTACAAAAGGAGAAATTATCGATATTTGTAATCAGTTTGGCATTTCCATTTAAAGTTGTGATCTTTAGATGGGGAAATTTTACATACCGGCAGCGACCTGATGATTTTAAAGAGTCATATACTGTTGTTTATTGCACTTCTTATTTGCACCATCAGCCCTTCTGAGGCAAAGATGGCGGGATCAGTCCTTTACAACTTTTCTCCGATTCCCGAAAATGACCCCACAGGCAAAACCGGAATTCTTCAGAAGGATAATTTTACTCCGATTCTTGAGAAGTTGAATTCCGATTTCCAGGTTTCTGTTAACTCCGGCGATACATTAAAAGCCAGGAATATAGTAAATTCCATACTAAAGATTCTCAACGGGAATGATACCGATGATTTAATCTTTTCAAGCTCCCGGTACTATGTTGGCGTATTTTATTTAATTGCCGGAAAAAATACAGAGGCAATGGAGTGGCTTAAACTTGCGTCGGCCGGAAGGGAACAACTTAAATGCGAGGATGAGATTTATTCAAAATGCCTTTACAACATTGGGCTTGCATACCATAACCTCGGGGACTTCAAAAGCATGGAACAGTACACACTTCGCTCCCTGGCCATTGTCAGAAAACTGAATGGGGAAAATGCTCCTCTTTTAATAAGAAGCCTATCCAGCCTGGTCACGGCAAATTTTGGACTCAATGAATATAATAAAGCTATAGTCTATGGTAATCAAGCACTTAAACTTATAAACGGGCAAAAAGGAAATTTGACCAATGAGATAGCCGGCTTATATGCAAATTTAGGGATATGCCATGCAAGACTGTCAGACTACTCCAAGGCGGCGCTTTACCTTGAGAAAGCAGAATCAATTTATAATCAGATGCCTTTTACCGATAATGCAGTCTATATTAATCTGTTGAATAATCTTGGCGCCACATATTTTCAAATGGGATCCAGGGAAAAATCAGATGAGTATTTTAACAGGGGATTTGAAATGGCAAGAACATCAAATTCAATTATGTCACTTAACTTCCTGAACAGTTTTGCAGTTGTTCTTGCAAAGGCAGGAAAAGTGACTGAAGGTGAGGAACTGATTTTAAATGCCCTGGAAAGAGCAAGAAAATCATCAGGCCCCGACTCAAAAGATTACTTTGAAGTGCTGAAGAACTATGCTGAATATCTCCGGTCATATAAAATCGACATGGGTAAATCACGGCTTCAGTATGAAAAGTGTCTGGTGTATCTCGAAACCCATGAAGAGGATATTTTCTTAAGAAACCCGATAATTTTTGGATATGCCCTCGTGCTGACCGAGACCGGCGATTCAGGTAAGGCACTCGATATTATTCAGGAATTGCTTTTTTCCCGCATACCGGGGAAAAAAGAATATACAGCAGTGGAAAATCCGGAAATTGAATTGATTGAACCGGATCAGTGGTCTCTTGAAGTACTGAAGGCGAAATACAGGATACTCTGGGATATCTTTAATAAATCCCGGAACTGGGGGTACATGGTAGCTGCTTCAGGAACATCAGAACTGATTGTAGCTTTGCTTGAAAAGGTCAGGATCAATATAAGTGAAGAAGATAGCAGGTTGATTCTTGGAGACCGCTACAGGGACTTTTACCTGTTTGCAATCCGGGATTTTGAACTTTGTTTCAGGCATACGGGAAATGCAGAATACAGGGAGAAGGCGTTTGAATTTTCAGAGAAAAGCAAAGTTGCAGGGCTTCTTGCTTCAACCAGGGAGCTTAAAGCCACTCAGTTTCATATACCTTCCGATGTAGCCGACCTGGAGCGGGGGCTTAAGTCAGAGATCAGCGTTTATAATGCACACATCTCAGACGAAGAAACACGGAAGGTGCCCAATGCTAATCTTCTTGCCGAATGGAAGGAAATTGTATTTGACGCAACTGCGAAACGGGATTCCCTGATCAGGCTCTTTGAAAAACAGTACCCTGAGTACTATCTTATCAAGTATAATACAAAGGTTATAGAACCCCGTGATATTCCTTCAATAGCAGGGAGGAGCACAAACTACTTAAATTATGTTGTATCAGATTCCATTATATACATCTTTCTCACTAACAGGAAATTCAGGCAGCTTATTACTGTTCCTGTTGATACAGGATTTTTTAACAATGTGAGAGAATTCAGAAGCCTTCTTTCAATGCCATCGCCTCTTAGCGACGCAAAATCCGAATTCATCAGGTACCAGCATTCAGGCATCCGGCTATATAAGACAATCATCGAACCCGTCAGAAAGTATCTTATCTCCAACAGGATTTTAATTTCCCCCGATGATATTCTATCATATATACCATTTGAGACACTTCCTGTTGCACCGGTTTCAGAAGATGAAATCCTCTATAGTGAACTGCCATATCTTATGAAAGAATTCAACATTTCATATACTTATTCGGCAACTCTTCTGGCTGAACAGGCAAAGAAAGGGTTAAGGCTTTCAAACAGCCTGATAGCGTTTGCCCCGGTATATACGGAAAGCATAAACATCGACTCCCTGTTATTGACAAGGGATGTGAGGCAATCAATCATTACTGATCTTCCATTTGCACGACAGGAGGCAGAATATGTATCAGATCTGACAGGAGGAAGGCTCTACATAAATAGTGGAGCAACCGAAGCAGTTTTCAAGGAAAAAGCAGGAGATTTCGACATTATTCATATGGCAATGCACACGATCCTTAATGATCAATTTCCGATGCATTCGAAAATGTTGTTTTATCAGGCAAAAGATTCAGTTGAAGATGGATTTCTTAACACTTATGAAGTTTATGATATCCCTTTGAAAGCGAAAATGGTGATTCTCAGCTCCTGTAATACAGGGACCGGAAATTTGTATTCGGGAGAGGGAATCCTCAGCCTGGCGAGGGGATTTTTATATTCAGGAAGCCAGTCAGTGGTTATGTCGATGTGGGAGATTGAAGACAGATCCGGAACGGAGATAGTAAAGAACTTCTACAACCACCTGAAAAGAGGTGAGCCAAAGAGCAAAGCCCTCAAAAGGGCCAGGCTCGATTATCTTAAGAATGCCGATATGCTCAGGTCACATCCTTATTTCTGGTCATCGCTTATTATATATGGGAATAATGACCCGCTCTATTATTCCAGACAAATCTTAATTACTGCAGGCGCAGTTGTAATCGCCGTCAGCCTGTTTCTTCTGCTGTATTTTCACAAATTCAGGTAGTTCTTATATTCGGGATCCCCTTTTATAAGTTCCATCAGGGCTTCTTTGCTCAGATACTTTTTCCGCCTGGCGTATGTTTCATTCTTAAGATTCATTCTTACAGCGATCTCTTCGTACGACAGACCCTCCGAAAACAGAGTCAGAATTTTTTGGGAATCAGCCTTTAACTTTTGAAACGCCCTGCTGACTATTTTTTCAAGGATCAGTTCATCCACATCATTATCAACATCCGGAATATCGGTATCAATTTCAATGTTTTTAACACTTTTTCTTAGCTGGCAACTCCAGATGTTCCTGGCTATTCCAAAAAAATAGCCCTTCAGATCGGATGTCAGCTTAAACTCATTGTCCGAGATCTGATTATAGAAGGCTATTATCGTCTCCTGAAACACATCCGACACATCCGCTTCGGTACCGCTGTTCTTTAAGACATAGTGCCTGACGGGCTGGCGGTAATTGTCGTACAACCAGTTAAGAATCTTTTCGTCTTGCCGGCGGATGCCTTCAATTATTGTATTATCTGAGATCTTACGGAACAATCGCTGATTTTTACCCGATAATAAGTTGACAAATATAGTATTTCCTGACATTAAAGTATTGATCTGTCAGTTCTGCAATTGATTTAAGGAAAAGCATGAGCATTATTTTTTGATGGAAAAATATAGTTACTTTACGCATTTTATAACCCAGGTTTCCCAATATGGCCTTTCCGTTTGTAAAACAATATGATGCTATGGATTGTGGTCCCGCCTGCATTAAGATGGTAGCCGGGTATTACAAACGGAGTTATTCGCTCGATTATCTCCGGAAAAAATGCTATATAACAAGGGAGGGGGTTTCATTTCTCGGCCTTTCAGAGGCTGCTGATTCATTGGGATTCAGGACGCTGGGTGTGAAGATCACATTTGAAATGCTGGCAGATAAAGTTACAATGCCATGCATCGTACACTGGGGACAGAAACATTTTGTTGTAGTTTACAGAATCAAAAATGACAAAATCCGGGTTGCCGATCCTGCAACAGGACTAATTCAATATACACGGGATCAATTCGAAAAAAAATGGATCAGCTCGGTAACCGATGGAAAACAGACAGGCCTGGTCCTGATAATAGAACCGACTCCGGCGCTGTTTACGGCTGAAGATGAGCAGAAAAAACCCGGTGGATTCCGGTTTTTGCTGAAGTACTTTAAGCTTTACAAAAAATTTCTGGGCCAGTTGATTCTTGGCCTGGTACTGGGAAGCTGTATTCAGCTGATCATACCATTTCTGACCCAGTCAATTATTGATATAGGTCTGAATAATAATGACATAGGGTTTATTTACCTGATTCTCTTCGCCCAGCTTGCCCTTGTTGCAGGGAGGTTGTCGGTTGAATTTATAAGGGGATGGCTTCTTCTTTATATAGGATCCAGGGTCAACGTTGCAATAATCTCAGGTTTTTTGCAGAAACTGATGGCCCTTCCGGTCGCATTTTATGACACAAAGCTGACAGGGGATATTCTGCAGAGAATTGAGGACAACAACAGGATTGAGGAGTTTCTCACTTCGGCAAGCCTCAGCATTCTCTTTTCATTCTTTAACCTTATAATATTCGGTATTGTACTGGCTATTTTCAGTATCAAGATATTTGTATTGTTTCTTACGGGCACTACCCTGTACATTTTATGGGTCTCCCTGTTCATGAAATCAAGGGCCAGGCTTGATAACCAGCGCTTCAGGGAAATGTCAGCATCCAATTCGAAGCTCATTAGTATCATTAACGGGATGCAGGAGATTAAGCTAACACAGAGTGAGCTTAGCAAACGATGGGACTGGGAAAAACATCAGGCTTCTTTGTTCGGGTTGAGGGTAAAGGGACTTGGCCTGATTCAGTATCAATCGGCAGGGGCGACCCTCATCAGCGAGATAATGAATATCCTTATTACGATAATTGCGGCAACAGCAGTTCTTAAGGGAAATATGACCCTGGGTATGATGCTTGCAGTTCAATTTATTATCGGACAGCTAAATGTTCCGGTAAACCAGATAATCGGATTCTTCCGGATGTCTCAGGACGCTAAAATGAGCCTCGACAGGCTTGCCGAGGTTCATAATATGGAAGATGAGGAAACCGAGTCAGAAAATAAAATCAATAAACTTCCTGACAATAAAAATATCCGTGTAAACAACCTGTCATATCAATACGAAGGACCACGTTCTCCTTTTGCCTTAAAAAATGCTGACCTGTTGATAGAACAGAACAAGGTTACGGCAATAGTGGGAGTAAGCGGAAGCGGAAAGACCACACTGTTGAAAATGCTTCTTGGATTTTATCAGCCTGTAACGGGAGAAATTCTGATAGGAGATACCCCTGTTTCAAATCTAAGTCTGAAACTCTGGCGCGAAAAGGTGGGTGCGGTAATGCAGGATGGCTTTTTGTTTCCCGACACCATTGCAGGAAATATAGCACCCGGTTCGGAGGAAATCGATGAGAGCAGGATGAAAAAGGCTGCTGAAACTGCAAATATCAGGGGATTTATCGACTCCCTGCCACTTGGCTACAACACCAGGATCGGAGCAAACGGCCATGGATTGAGCGAGGGACAGAAGCAAAGGTTGCTCATCGCCAGGGTGATATATAAAGATCCTGATATTTTAATTTTTGATGAAGCCACAAATTCCCTCGATGCCAATACTGAAAAGGCAATCGTTGAAAACCTGGCTGATTTCTATCGGGGTAAAACTGTCATTATTGTTGCTCACCGACTGAGCACTGTCAGGAATGCCGATAAAATTGTTGTTCTGGATACGGGGCAGATAACTGAAACGGGAAATCATGAGAGTCTTATTGAAAAAAGAGGAACATATTATAATCTCGTTAAAAACCAGCTTGAACTTGGTAATTGATATACAGAATGGATGACAAGGAACAAAATATAATATATTCTGAACCTGTAAACGAAATAATGGGACGTCCCCCCGGAAGAGTGTTACGATGGGGAAATGCAATTATGTTACTGGTTTTTGTGCTCTTTTTATTTTTCGCCTGGATTATAAAATATCCTGATACCATTCCTGCTCCGGTAGAAATTACTACTGTCATTCCTCCGGTAACCCTGGTATCAAAAATTACAGGAAGAATCAAAAAGCTGTATGTCAGCGACAGGGAGAATATCAGCAAGGGACAGTTGATTGCAGTTATGGAGACTGCAGCATCGGTAGATGAACTGAATATCCTGCGCCAATTCATCGATACCATCAGGAACCCTGAATCAATGAAGCTTTCAGGATTGCCTGAATTTACTGAACTTGGAGAGATCCAGGAATACTGGGGCACTTTCCGGAAAACCCTTTCAGATTTTAACAATTACATCATAAATGATTTTTACGGCAAAAAAGTCAGTTCAATAACCGATGAAATAGACGGGATTCTGGTCTATATTGGCCGGGTAAAGGTAAAAGAGAGTTTTTTCACTGAAAATCAGCTGATTGAAACTAAAAAGTTCAGAAGGGATTCCATGCTTTATCTGAGTGGCGTTTTTTCAGAGACTGAGCTTGAAAAATCGCGTCAGTCACTTCTGAGGATGAATATTGAACTTCAGCAGGTGCGTCTTGACCATTCTGCAAAATCGATTGAGCTTGCAGAAAAAAAACAGCTTCTGCAGGATTATAAGATTAAAAGGATTGAAGAGGGGGAGAGATATTATTCTGTTCTGAATGAATCGTTTCTGAATCTCAAAGCACAGGTGAAGATTTGGGAGAATACTTATCTCCTCATTTCGCCTTTCAGCGGCGTTGTAACCTTCACCAGATTCTGGAGCGAAAACCAGACCGTAAACAAGGATGAACCTGTACTTAGTATCGTTCCGCTGGACGCGGGTGATTACGTCGGAAGGATATATCTCAAAATGAATCGTTCGGGGAAAGTAAAAACAGGGCAGGAAGCAAATATCAAGTTAAGCGGATTCCCGTACCTTGAATACGGCATGTTAAAAGGTGTGATCAAGTCCAAATCGCTTGTGCCCTCGGGCGATACTTACGTGATAGAGCTCAGCTTGCCTTCCGGCCTGACCACCCTGTACGGCAGGAAACTCGATTTTACCCAGAATATGCAGGGCACCGCTGAGATTATCACTGACGACCTCAGTCTGCTCCGGAAAATAATCAATCCGTTCCGGTACCTTGTCTCCAGAAACAGAAGCTAATTTATTTCTTTGAATAGGGTTCGTAGTCGTCATCAACTGTTGATGAAGAAAGTGATGAACCCGGCATCCCTTTTTTTCCACTGCCGGCCTGGTTCTTTTTTATGTATTTCTGATATAACCTTACTCCTGCAAAAGCCAGGGCGACTGCCAAAAGTATTATTTCAGTTCTTTCCATTTTATTATTGGTTTGTGTTACTAAAACAGTGTTTTACCACGATCCGGATATTCTTTAGATTCAGCGTTCAAATATACTTATAATAAAAGTTTTGTACCTGAAATCAGAATGAGATTTGTAATAAAGAAATGAGTTTTTAAGCCAGGCTTCAGGCGCTTAATGATTGATTATCATTTTAATTTAAGGTAAAACTTTGAGTTTTATTAAATAATTCAATATTTTCGTACTCTGAAAAATCCATGGCTTGCCATGGTGTGCTGAATTTGGGAAGATATTGAACCTTAATGGATTGAATATGATTATAGAAAATCCGGATGACACTGTTCGTGAAGAACAGAACGGCGCGAATGAAGATGCTGCCGGTACTGAGAACCCTTTAAAAGCGGAAAAAGCGGAAAAAGCCGGATCTGCAGAAGCTGAAGAAACAAAGGAACCGGATACTGAAAGTATCAAAAAGAAGAGCGAACCTGAAAAAAATGATGTTCCTGCAGTAGCCGAGAAACACTCCTCCGTACCGGAAGAGTTTCATGATCTGGAAGATATCGAACTTCCTCCGGTTGATTACTCAGGTTATTCAAAGCATGAGCTTGTCGAAACTCTTGCCCTCATCATAGAGAACCGCCCTCCTTCAGAGATCCGTGAAGATGTGGAAAGGATCAAGACTTTTTTCTATAAGAAGATAAAGGGAGAAGCGGAAGAGAGAAAAACTAAATTTCTGGAAGGCGGAGGGAAGATTGAAGATTACAAGATCTATGTTGATCCTCTCGATTACCGTGTAAAGGAACTTCTTGAAAAATTCAGGGAGAAAAAGAATGATTTCAATAAGGTTCAGGAAGCCGAGAAATACGATAATCTTAAGAAGAAATACGATATAATTGATAAGATAAAAGATCTTGTCAACCGTGAAGAGTCAATAAATAAAACTTTCCATGATTTCCGTTCACTGCAGAACGAATGGCACTCAATTGGTGTAGTTCCTCAGGCATCGTTGAAAGATCTCTGGGAAAACTATCATCACAGCGTTGAAGTATTTTACGATTATATCAAGATAAATAAGGAGCTCCGTGATCTTGATCTGAAAAAAAATCTCGAGATCAAGATTTCGTTGTGTGAAAAGGCTGAAGAGCTCCTTCTTGAACCTAATCCGGTAAATGCTTTCAGATTTCTGCAGGATTATCATAACCAGTGGCGGGAAATAGGACCGGTACCTCAGGAATCCAAAAATGAGATCTGGGAAAGATTCAGGGAAGCAACATCTCAGATCAACAAAAGACATCATGAGTACTTCGAAAAACAAAAAGATGATCAGAGAAAGAACCTTGATGCCAAAATAGCCTTGTGTGAAGAAGTTGAAGCCATCAACCTTCAGGAAATAAAGAGTTTCAGGGATTTCGACGAAAGAGCAGATAAGATTGTTGCCCTTCAGAAAATGTGGAGGACAATAGGGTTTGCACCCAAAAAACAGAACAATAAGGTCTACCAGAGGTTCAGGGAGGCCTGCGATACCTTCTTTGAGAAAAAGAGAAGTTTCTACGCTGATAATAAGGAGACACAGCTAAACAACCTTCAGCTAAAAACCGAACTGTGCATTCAGGCTGAAGCACTTCAGGAGAGCACTGACTGGAAAACCACATCAGATGCTCTTATCAGGCTTCAGAAAGAATGGAAGGAGGTAGGTCCCGGTTCCGCGAAAACAGTCTGAGAAACTCTGGAAACGATTCCGTAAGGCCTGCGACCATTTCTTTAACAGGAAAGCAGAGTACTTCGCAAATCTTGATACCTCTTATGAGGATAATCTGAAGGCAAAGCTTGCTATCATTGACGAACTTGAGAAATTTGAACCAGGAACTGATGTTCAGGCTGCATTTGAACGACTTAAAGATCTCCAGAGAAAATGGACTGAAATCGGTTTTGTACCTTTCAATAAAAAGGAAGAGATCACAAACAGGTACAGAAACGCCCTGAATAAGGAATTTGACAAGCTGAAAATAGGAGATGAGGATAAGAGCATCCTTAAATACAGGACAAAGCTTGACAATCTTAAAGCAAATCCCAAAGCATCAAGAAAAGTAAGGAATGAAAGGGATAAATTTTTTACCAAGATCAAACAGCTTGAAAGTGATATTGTTCTCTGGGAAAATAATATTGGATTCTTTGCCAAATCGACAAATGCTGACACTATGATCAGGGAGGTTCAGGAAAAGATTGAAAATGCAAAGAAAATGATTAAGACACTTGAAGAAAAAGTCAAAATGATAGACCAGTCAGGTCTCGATGATTGATATTTGAGAACCACGAATGTATAATTTAAAAAAATTCCTGCATTGACTGACGTTAAATATGTATTTGTGACCGGAGGAGTTACCTCCTCTCTGGGAAAAGGTATTATTTCTGCTTCTCTTGCAAAACTTCTTGCAGGCCAGGGGATATTCTGTTACTATTCAGAAACTCGATCCATATATTAATGTTGATCCCGGGACACTTGAATCCCTATGAACATGGTGAATGTTATGTTACACTCGACGGTGCTGAAACAGATCTTGATCTTGGCCATTATGAAAGATTTCTGAATGTTCCGACCAGTCAGGCCAATAATGTGACTACCGGAAGGATTTACCAGTCTGTGATCAATAAGGAGAGAAAAGGAGATTACCTTGGAAAAACAGTTCAGGTAATTCCTCATATCACCGATGAAATTAAAAGAAGGATCAAACTTGTAGGATCAGGAAATAAATTTGACATTGTTATTACCGAGATAGGAGGAACTGTTGGCGATATTGAATCCTTGCCATACATTGAATCGGTGCGTCAGCTTAAATGGGAGATGGGTTCCCAGAACTGCATCGTCATTCATCTGACTCTTGTTCCTTATCTTTCTGCTTCAGGCGAATTGAAAACCAAACCAACCCAGCACTCGGTAAAGGTGCTTCTCGAGAACGGGATCCAGCCTGACATTCTTGTTCTGAGGACCGAAAGAAGCCTTACATGCCGATATTAAAGAGAAAGGTTGCTTTATTCTGTAACGTCGAAGAGAATGCTGTTGTCGAATCTGTCGATGTGTCAACAATTTACGAGGTGCCGCTTAAAATGCTGGATGAAAAGCTTGACCAGACTGTTTTAAGAAAGCTCTCTTTATCAACTGAGACAGAACCACAGCTTAACGGGATGGAGAGAGTTTATTTCAAGGCTGAAAAACCCAAAGCATTCAGTCAACATCGGGCTTGTCGGAAAGTATGTTGAACTGCCCGATGCCTATAAATCAATAGCTGAATCATTTATTCACAGCGGGGCAATGAATGAATGCCAGGTAAATGTCGAATACATTCATTCGGAGGAAATAACCGAAGAAAATGTAAATGAAAAGTTGAAGGGATTGAAAGGAGTTCTTGTTGCTCCCGGTTTTGGGTCAAGCGGAATAGAAGGTAAAATAATTACTGCAAGGTATGCACAGGGAAAACAATATTCCATTTCTCGGAATCTGCCTTGGAATGCAGTGTGCAGTTATTGAGTTTGCACGAAATGTTCTTCATTTTGAAGGTGCCCATTCGACAGAGATCAATCATAAAACAAAATATCCTGTAATTGACCTTATGGAGGAACAGAAAAGTGTTATAGACAAAGGCGGCACAATGAGACTTGGAGGGTACAGGTGCATTATAGACCAGGGATTCCAGGACTTATGAAGCATATGGAAAAACGGAGGTTATTGAAAGACACAGGCACAGGTACGAATTCAACGACCGCTATTCGGAAGATTTTAAAAATAACGGCATGATACCTGTTGGCATAAATCCTGAGTCAAATCTTGTCGAGATTGTAGAAATACCATCCCATAAATGGTTTATAGGTGTACAGTTTCATCCTGAATACAGCAGCACGGTGATAAACCCCCACCCGCTTTTTGTAAATTTTATTAAGGCATGTATTGATTAAATAAGAAAAACGAACCAAATATTCAATATTTTCACAAAGAATGGATAAAAATACTATAACCGGCATAGTTCTTATATTTCTGATTTTCATTGGATTTAGTGTATTCAACGGGAGCCGGTTAAACAAATCATATGAAAAAGTAATAGTTAAAGCTGATTCTCTATATGCAAAAGGCGATCTGGAAAATGCCAGGGCTGAATATCTTAACGCCCTCCGGTTTAAACCCAACCAGCCTGAAGCTATTGCAAAAGTAAATGAGCTGAACCAGAAACTGGGCTTTGTACAGGCTCCGCAAACAACCGATAGTATCGGTGTTAAACCGGCTCAAAGTGAACTTGCTGGAACAGTTCCGGTTAATGCCGTGGTCGATTCCAGCCAGTTTGGGGTCTTTGGAGGTTCCACTGCCGGCGACACTGCCATGATCACACTTGAAAACAATAAGATAAGACTAAAAATCTCTCCTAAAGGAGGAAGGGTTTTTTCTGCACTTCTTAAAGATTATAAAACCCATGATTCGCTTCCCCTGATACTTTTTTCAGGTGACTCGACAGTTTTTGGTTTTAATTTTTATACCTCTGATAACAAGGCAATACAGACAAATAATCTGTATTTTAAACCGGTATCGGATAACCGGATTTTCTCAGTGACTTCACAGCCTGAAAGTGTAATTCTCAGATTGATGGCAGGAGAAAATAAATATATCGAATATAAATACACTCTCGCACCTGACAAATATATGGTCGATTTTGATGTTACCTTTAATTCAATGGAGAACATCGTGGCATCGAATCAGAACAGCCTGACATTCGACTGGAGGATGTATATACCCCAGCAGGAAAAAGGAAGGCAGAATGAAGAAAACTATTCGACAATAAAATATAAATACTTCCAGGACGATGTTGTCAGCCTCAAGCTGAGATCCCAAAAGGATGAAACTACCGATATAACGACAAAGCTGAGCTGGATAGCATTCCAGGACCAGTTTTTTTCCTCTGTACTGATAACTAACGATTTTTTTCTTAACGGCTCCTTAACATCAACCAGAACTGTAACATCACCCAGGTATATAAGATATTATACAGCAGAAGTCGGAGTGCCCTTCAATCCGGGTGCAAATTCTTCTTTAGGAATGAAATTGTATTACGGTCCTAACCATATTTCCACCCTTAGGAAAGAGGGTCTTGAGCTTGAAAAGCTTGTTTATCTTGGCAAGACCATCATTGGCTGGATAAACAGATTTGTAATTATTCCTGTATTTAACTGGCTTGAGAAGTATATTTCTAGCTACGGACTTATAATTCTTATCCTAACAATTATAATAAAGATAGTTCTCTTCCCCCTCACTTTTAAGTCATACCAGTCGCAGGCAAAAATGCAGGTGTTAAAACCACTTGTAGAGGAGATGGGTAAAAAGTATCCCAAAAAAGGAAGATGCCATGAAAAAGCAGCAGGCTACAATGGAACTGTATAAAAGAGCCGGGGTAAATCCCATGGGAGGGTGCCTTCCCATGCTCCTTCAGATGCCAATACTGTTTGCCATGTTCAGGTTTTTCCCTGTGTCAATTGAACTTCGGCAGGAACATTTTCTGTGGGCCACCGACCTGTCAACATACGATTCTATACTTACTTTGCCTTTCAAGATACCAATGTATGGTGACCATGTAAGTCTCTTTACCCTTCTGATGACCGCCTCCACGCTTCTGACAATGAAGATGACCGGATCATCTCCCGGACAGGATCAACCCGGTATGAAGGCTATGATGTATATGATGCCCATAATGTTCATGCTAATCCTGAATAATTTCTCATCAGGATTGACATACTATTATTTTCTGGCAAATATTCTTACTTACCTCCAGAACTTTGTATCGAAAAGATTTATTGATGAGAAAAAAGTTTTAGCTACCCTTGAAGAAAACAAGAAAAAGCCGGTCAAAAAATCAAAGTGGCAGCAGCGACTTGAAGCTGCTGCAAGACAAAGAGGAATTCAACCTCCTAAAAGGTAGGATCTCATAATTTAGCAGAGGTAAATTTTACTAAAACCGGTCCGGATTGTGAAATATTTAACTATTCTTTCCTTTCTTATGTTAAATTTCCTTAATTAGATATTTAGGATTTAAAATTTATCATATATTAGTTCTCCAAATTAAGGGGAAATGGGGAAAAAAGTTAAAAACAAAGATTTAGCCGAACGGCTTAGCGTTTCCAGCACTTTAGTCTCACTTGTATTAAACAATAAGGCTGACCAGCATGGAATAAGAAAAGATACTCAGGAAAGAGTTCTTGCACTTGCAAGGCAGATGGGTTATTTCGAACTGCAAAAAGACAAGCAGGAAGTTCTGCCTGTCGAGGAGAAACCCGGAGTGATAGGCATGATTGTCCCCTCACTTCATGATCCGTTCATATATGAATTAACACCATTCCTGCAAAAAGCTTTCTCAAGCATTGGTGTGGGTTTTTCCATAATGACGAAAGACCCCGATGATGACAGGTATAACCGGTTTGTCGGAGCATTCAGAAAGTTCTACAGCGGACTTATCCTTGTCGGTGAAGCTGCTGATGACTATACTATAAGAGCCCTCAGAGGATCGGGTTATCCCTTCGTAATGCTTGAAAAATCAGTGAAGTTACTTCGTCTGAACACAGTTTGCACCGATTTCAGGGAAGGCTCACAACGTGTGGTCGACCATATTGAAAAATTGGGTTACAAGAACATACTGATTGTAACCGATAGAATTCATGCGGGTAAGGATACGGCTCTTATTGAGATCCTTAAAGATGCTGTTGCGAAAAAACCTGAGATGAGCAAACCAATCCTCGTCGAATATGACCACTATATCAATGGGAACGAGACTGAGTCCGGTCTGATCGATAAGTACATGCGTCCGCCTTTCAGAGCAGAAATGATGATCGTACTGCACGCCGAGCTGGTTTATACTGTAATGAAGCTGTTAAGAAAAAAGAAAATACGTGTTCCTCAGGATGTTGCATTGATTTCCATGGAAGAGGGTATCGGTTTCGATCTGATGTGCTCTCCGGTTACATGCCTCAGGAAACCTCTCACAGGGATGGCACTCAAAGTTGCAAATATGATCTGGTCCGAGGTAAAGAACTCAGGGAAAAGTAAATACAAACGACAGGTAAACATTTCTCCTGAACTGATAGTCAGAAACTCCTGCGGGACAATTTAGAGATCTGATAAAATGAGATTATCCGGAAGCATCCTGATGGTCATGTTAGTTTTTTTAGCTTCAGGGTGCCGGGAGCAACATCTCAGTAGATTCCTTATACTTTAGTCGACACAAAGCAGACCAGCAGACCTCTTAACAGCCGACCTTAAAAATTGTTAATATCTCAATTTTAGATCATTTAAAATTCAATTACCTTTGGTCCGTATTGGTTTTACAATGAAATAAAATCGTTGTAATGAAAAGGGAATGCGGTTTGAATCCGCGACAGTACCCGCTGCTGTGATGCCCGATCGTTTTACGATGATGGTTTTGGGAAATACCTGCCACTGTTCCGGTAATCGGAATGGGAAGGCTTCCCGGAACCGGGACAAGTCAGAAGACCTGCCAGACAAACTTGAAGTTCAAAGCTTTCGGGAAAAAAAGCGCAGAATCATTTTTGATTCCCCTGATTCTTTATATCCCGGCAGCATAAAATGAAGTGCACAATTGAAGACTGTTGCTTTTTATACTGCTTTATTGATTTCAATGCACCTGCAGGGTCAACCATCCTTCAGGGAAGATACGATCCTTATTAACGAGGTGGTGATAAGCCGGAACACCATTAATCCTTCCCCCGGCTTCAAGATAACATACCTCGACTCTTCAATCCTTAGCGGTTACAATCACAGGACCCTCGCTGATCTGCTCTCGGAGAACTCATCTATCTTTGTTAAATCTTACGGATCGGGAGGAATTGCCACTCCCTCATTCAGAGGAACCGGTCCTGGCCATACCCAGATTTCATGGAATAATATCAACCTTAATAATCCCATGCTCGGACAATTTGATCTGTCGCTTGTCCCGGCCGGATTTGCTGATGATGTTTATGTCTCCTATGGAGGAGGATCAATGGATATCAACAACGGTGGATTAGGCGGCATTGTCAACATTGAAACAAAACCTGACTGGGATAACGGGAATCTCCTTTTTGTCAACCCGGGATTTGGCTCATTTGGGAGATATTCAGGATTGGTCAGGGTCAGGACAGGTAACGCCCGCTTTCAGTCTGTTACCAGGGCTTTTTTGGGTTCAGCTGAAAATAACTTTCCCTACCTTAATAATATATGGAGCCCTGAACCGGTATTGGAAAGAAGGAAAAACAGCCAGGTAGTCCAGCGGGGGTTTATCCAGGAATTATATTTTAAAGGGATAAGGAATATTTTCTCAACGAGGCTCTGGTACCAGTCAGCCTCGAGGAACCTGCCTGTTCCGCTAAGCATGTTGTCGATGGACCAGGGGGAGAAACAGGATGACAGATCATTGCGGGCCCTTGTAAGCGTTGAATCACTGGATAAAAGCACGGATTACATTGTTTCAGCCGCCTTTGTTGCCGACAGGCTTACCTATACCAACCGGCTGGCATCCATAAATTCTGAAAACAAAGCCGGAAGCCTGATCATGAAAGGTGTGATTATGCCGGAAATAAGTGATTTGCTAAGGCTGAAAATATTGTTCGATAATGAGCTGAATTTCATTAATTCAAATAATTATCAGGGGAAAAGAACCAGGAACATGGCATCAGTGGCTGTTTCAGCCGAAACTGACTTCGCAGAATGGCTGACAGCCCGGCTCCTTACCAGGGAAACCCTTCAGAACGACTCACTTCCTCAATCCCGACCTTTCACTTGGAGCAGAGATAAGGATCCTCCCGGGGAAGGATTATTTCATAAAAGCCAATTTCTCAAAGAATTCTAAGATTCCTACACTTAATGATATGTACTGGACACCTGGTGGTAATCCTGACCTTAAAAATGAGAGCGGTCTCATAACCGAGATCGGACTGGCAATATCGGAAAAGTTATCTGCACTCTTAACATTCAGGGGTGAATTAACAGGCTTCAGGAATTTTATCAATGATATGATCCAATGGTACCCCGGGGAAAATTCATACTGGATAGCAGGTAATGTTAAAAAAATAACAACAGCCGGAATTGAATCGGAAGTTCATCTGATCTACGCAAAGGCAAGGTTCAGGGCGCTTGCCGATATTGTTTACACTCTTACAAAAGCCAGGTCAGCAGGACTGACCGGCAATAACGGGGACCCGGGGAACAATCAGCTGATCTATGTTCCTGCCAACCAGTTTGGTTCAGGTATCAGGGTAAACTGGCGGACTCTTTTCTCATCAATTAAGGTAAACTACACCGGCCGCAGATACTTAACAGCTGACAATTCGCAATATCTGCAGGGTTATACTTTAAGCGACCTTAAGTTTGGAGTTTTAATGAATTCTAAAAACACATCGTACGATTTAAGCGTTATAGTTGATAACCTTTTTAATGTCAGTTACCAGGATATTGCCTGGTATCCTATGCCAGGACGGGCATATTCTCTGTCGATAGTATTTCAGTTAAAAAAATAAGATATGTGTAAAACGATTTTAATTGCAATTATTTCAGTCATGGGAGTTTCATGTCTGAAAATATCTGATCCTGTTATCATTGATCTTGAAGACTCATTCCTGTCGGGTCCCGGTGTTTTTGTCCTGAACGAAGGTAATTTTAAATCCGGGAACGGATCACTCTCCTTTTATTCTTACGATTCAGCCAAATTGTACAATAATACTTTTCAGTCAATAAACCACCGGCCACTGGGTGATGTACCTTATTCGATGAACATATCCGGTAGCAGGGCCTATATAGTTGTAAATAATTCAGGAAAGATAGAGGTGGTGGACAGGAACTCCCTCAAATCAATTACAACTGTAAATGGACTTACAGCGCCGAGATATATTTCATTTGTAAGCGACAAGAAAGGTTATGTCACAAGTCTCTATTCCGATTCGGTAGCAGTTTTGGACTTAACGTCAAATACTGTTTCGGGTTATATAAATGTCAGGCATCCGTCGGAATCGATAGCCGTTTCGTCTACGGAGGCCTTTATCGCAAATTGGGCGGGAGGCAACAGGATATTTGTTATAAACACCAGTACTGACCAGGTTGTTGATTCTATCGAAGTAGGTATGGAGCCTGAAAGCATGGTCGTTGACGGGGGTGGTACTCTCTGGGTGCTTTGTAACGGCGGCTGGCAGCGTGAATACTTTGCCGAACTGATTGCCATAAATACGATGACCCATACTATTGAGATGCGTTTACCATTCCCATCGAAGACCGAGTCCCCAACATGCCTTCAAATTGACGGGACCGGTGAAACATTATTCTATCTTCTTGACGGGGTAAAACGAATGAGCATTTATGCTGCCGCACTGCCGAATACAAATTTTATTTCCCCTGCTGAACGTAATTTCTACAAACTTGGGGTCAATCCCTCAAACAATGAGGTTTTTGTCACCGATGCATCGGATTATCAGCACAGGGGTTCAGTTTTAAGGTATAATAAAGACGGGGGTCTGATCTCAGTTCTGGAGGCTGAGATCATTCCTGGGGGCATGTGTTTCACGGGTGACAGGGAAGTGGTTACGCAATGAAAGTAAAACGAAAAATAGCTCAGTTAACATCAGGATTTTTTGCGGTCAGCTGCCTGGCACTGGTAATATTTTCGTGTACGGGGAAAAAGAAACCTGGTCATGAAGCCGGTTTAAATGCGAAAATGCTCATTGTCTCTCATGCGAAGAAGTTCAGAATAGAACTCGGGGATGGGTATTCGCAGGTTTCGGTCCTTGATCCGTGGCAGGGTGCAACAGAATGTGGTGCAGAACTGGTTTCTTGTCCCAAGGGGGAAAAAACCTCCTGCCGGAATTGATACTGCTGAAATAATATATGTCCCGGTAAAAAACATAGTCTGCCTTTCGACTACTCATCTTGCAATGGTCTCCGCACTCGGCGAAGCAGGTTCGGTTACAGGATTTTCAGGAACAAAATTCATCTTTGACAGGGAGCTTGAAGAGAAAGTTACTAATGGAACTATCCGGGAGATAGGTTACGAGGATAACCTGAACAAGGAGCTTATTGTAGAATTAAATCCCGACCTGGTCATGGTTTATGGCGTGGGTAGTGAATCCTCAGGCTATACCGGTAAATTGAAAGAGCTGGGAATAAAAGTGTTTTTCAATGCCGACTACCTCGAAATGGATCCCCTGGGCAAAGCAGAATGGATTAAGCTGATGGGAGCCCTTTATTGCAAGGAGCAGTTAGCCGACTCAATCTTCAGTTCCGTGGAGGAAAAATACACCCGGCTGTGCAGCATCATCGGTGAAAAAGCTGCCAGACACCCTGATGTACTGTTAGGACTGCCTTTCAAGGATACCTGGTATATATCGCCCGGGAACTCATATATAAGCAAGCTGATACAGGACGCCGGAGGAAATTACCTCTGGAAAGACAAGGAATCCCCGGCTGCTTTTCCCTCAAGCCTGGAAACTGTTTACCTGAAAGCTTTGAAAGCTGAATATTGGCTCAACACCGGAACTGCAGACTCAAAAACAGGCATCTGTGCGGTTGATCCCCGCCTTGCTGACCTGGAAAGTTTCAGGAAGGGGAACCTGTTCAATAATAATAAAAGGATCAGCATTGGCGGTGGAAATGATTACTGGGAAAGCGGTTCCATTAATCCTCATATAGTTCTTGCAGATATTGCAGCAATTCTTCATCCTGAACTTTTTCCGGACGCGGAACTGTACTATTATAAAAAACTAAACGGCGACAATCATTGATCTCAGGCGGCAGGATACTAACAGGGGCACTTGCGGGATCAGGAGGCAGGTTCAGACTTATCTTTTCAGGTCTTGTCATCCTGGTATTGATTTTGTTTCTGCTTGATCTCTTCCTGGGTTCTGTAATGCTGGGGCCGGGCGAGGTGATCAGGGCCTTTTTCTCAGATTCGGATGATATTGCCGGAACCATAATTATGAAATTCAGGCTGCCAAAAGCCATAACCGCATTGGTGGTTGGTATTGCATTGTCAATTAGTGGCTTACAAATGCAAACTCTGTTCCGCAATCCAATGGCCGGACCTTATGTCCTTGGTCTGAGTTCCGGGGCAAGTCTTGGAGTCGCTTTTGTAATCCTTGGTTTTTCATCAGGTCTGACCCCCGACAGCATCAGTGGTTTCGGGAACTGGGCTATCGCAGCTGCTTCGTGGGCAGGGGCCGGCGCTGTAATGATCCTGATAATGATAATCTCAGCAAGGGTTAAGAATATTATGACAATACTGATCCTCGGTATAATGCTCTCAAGCGGAATATCAGCAATTGTAAGCATAATGCAGTACTTCAGCAATGAAACAATGCTTAAAGCCTATGTAATCTGGACCATGGGCAGCCTGGGAAATCTTACTCCGTCGCAGATGAATGTAATGCTGGTATCAGTCTCAGCCGGTGTGGTGATGTGTTTTATATCTGTCAAGATGCTGAATGCAATGCTTCTTGGCGAAAACTATGCAGAAAGTATTGGCCTGAATGTAAGACTTGCCCGTTTTGTCATCATCACCGGAACATGTATTCTTGCCGGCACAGTTACTGCCTTTTGCGGACCGATAGGATTTATCGGCATTGCAGTTCCTCATCTTGCCAGGATTCTCTTCAGGACTCCGGACCATAAGATACTTATCCCCGGAACAATTCTGATCGGCGGCATTATAATGCTTGTCAGCGATATTATCTCTCAGATGCCCGGGTCGGATAGTGTTCTTCCTGTTAATTCAATAACAGCGCTTATAGGTATACCCATTGTAATATGGGTAATCTTCCAGAACCGCAGATATTCTGAAATTTTCTAAGCGGAGGTCAGGATGGAGGAAATATTATCGTTTGACTCACTGGAAATAGGGTACACCTCCGGAAAATACAGAAAAGTGCTTCTTCCTGCACTCAAAGCCTCTTCAACGAAAGGGGAACTTATAGCAGTGATTGGCAAAAACGGCATCGGGAAAAGCACTCTTCTAAGGACAATTGCAGGTCTGCAGCCGGCGATTGCAGGAATACTTCTGATCGATAACAGGAATATTGAGGATTACTCCAGACTTCAACTGTCGGCAAAAGTCGGCTACATATCGACAGAGATCATTAAGGTCAGCAACATGAAAGTCTATGACCTTGTTTCTCTTGGCCGTTTTCCGCATACAAACTGGTTCGGCACGATAGATCAGTCGAACCATGATGCTGTGATGGATGCCCTGATGAAAGCCGGGATGACCGGGTTCATGGACAGACAGATTACCGAACTGTCGGACGGGGAACGCCAGAGAGCTATGATAGCGATGGTGCTTGCCCAGGACGCGGCAATAATGGTTATGGATGAACCTACAGCCTTTCTCGATATCAGCAGTAAATACGAGGTGATCCATCTTATGCGCGACCTTACCCGACGAGGGAATAAGACGATTATTTATTCCACCCATGATTTCAACACTGCAGTCAGTCAGGCCGACAAGGTCTGGTTTATAACGGAGGAGGGCCTGCTTGAAGGCGCTCCTGAAGATATCATGATAAAGGGCTCATTTAAAACCCTGTTTGATGAATCGAAAGTCATCTTCAATTCACTGGACGGAAGCTTTTCAATAAAGAATGAGTTCAGGGGTAAAATCAATATCAGGGGAGAAGGTGAAAAAAAATACTGGACTGAAAAAGCCCTGACAAGGGCGGGGTACTCAGTTTCCGGATCATCATCCCCGATTTCAGTTGAAACTCCGTCAGATTCCGATGCCCGGTGGAAATGCAGTATGTCTGGTAAATCAGGTGAATTTGAAACAATTTATGACCTGGTAAGCTGGATCAGGGGCAATGAGATTATTTTCTGAAATATTTCCTGTAATTTTCTATAAATGATGGAATATCTTCTACACTGATCTTTTTCGCTATTATCGTTTTGTTCCTGTCAAGGATATAAACCAATGGTGTTGACTGGACATTGTAGTAGTATCCGAAATTTGTTTTCCTCTCCGGATCCCAGCCGTTGATCCACGTAATCTGGTTATCTTCAATATATTTTTCCCATTTCTCCCTTTCACCAGTGGTACATACTGCAAATACTTCTATCCCTTCATTTCTGGCTTTCTCATAATAGGCTTTAAGCTTTGGGGTGGCTTCCTTGCAATGTCCGCAATCCGGTTCCCAGAAGTAGAGTATTGTAAAATCTTTTTCTATATCATCAAGGGAGACGAAAATGCCTTTATATGAATCCATTACAAGATTATGGGCTTTCCTGCCAATCAGGTTTGGCCGTATCAGTTCAACCTGTTTTCTGAGGTCATCCTTAAATTCAGTTGAAACCCAGTCAGCTTTGCCTGCCAGGTAGATATCGTCGGCAAGTTTCACCACCACTGCATCGTGGCCCATTATCCCGCTCTCCCTGAAATGATTAAAAAGAAAGACGGCAACAAACTGGTAGATTTTATAATTGTCTTTTACCTTGTTTATCAGTCTGTCAATCTCTTTGTTGATCGAATCGGGCGACTGGATCACTACATTGGTAAAGAAAGCATTCAGCCTTGCCTGGAGAATGGGAGTCCGCAGAAGCCTTTCATCGGTCAGGTCTGTATTATCAAAAAAATGGTCTTTATTGTAGAGGTATGTCCGTATCCATTTAACCGAGTCGGGATTTTGTGTTCCTTCAGGAACCGTAATAACCGGGGGTTCAACTGGAAGCATAGCCTTTACAAGTATGGAAAGAAGGTTCCCTTTATTCTCCCTTATCTCACTCCGTAAATAAGATTTCATTGCATCTTCCTGCACCTTCTGCTTTTCAGTAAGTATTTTAAGGGAATCAGGATTCTGCCTGTTGTTTTGAAGCCTCTTGTTAATAGCAGAAGCTTTCTTTTGCATTTCGACCCATTGCTTCTGATAAGCAACAAAATGTGAATTCTCTTCAGATCCGGTAAATTTCAGTGTATTAAAATAATCGGTGAAATTACAGGAAGCTGAAAAATGCTGATCTGCCGAAACAAGAACCTCAAAATACTGCTTGCCCGGAAGGACAACAAGGTAAATTCCCTGAGGCAGCTCCTCAGAGCCTGCGAAGGTACCAAAACCCGTTTTGTCAAGGTTAATGGTGTCCTTTATGAATTGTTTGTCGCCAAGATGATAACCCAGGTAGATTGCTGAATCCTGAAGCCCGTTAATATTTACAGAAATCTCATATCCCTGTTTTATCTGCCCGCATGAAAACATGTAAAATGGTACAAGAAGCAGGCAAACCGTTAACTTTTTCATTAATTGATGACTTGAATTATTGAAGCAAAAATAGTCATTGCAATTTCTTTGCCAAAGCAGATGTTTCGGAATATTAATAAATTAATTGTACTTTTGATAGGTTAACCCTGAATTTTCTTTAAATGAATATATCCATTCTGATTCCGGTCAATGATTTTGACATTGTGGCTCTTGTATTAAGCATGAGCGGCGGAATGGATAAGGTTCAGGAATTTACAGAGATTATTATTGGTGATGACGGGTCATCTGAGGAGTTCAGGAGAAAGTATAAATCCCTTGAAAATGACAAGGTAAAAGTAATAGTTTCAGAAAAGAATATCGGCAGGGCGGCAATCCGTAACCGTCTTATCACCGAGTCAAAAGGTGATTTTCTCCTGTTTCTTGATGCTGATGCCATGATCCCCGGCACTGCTGAAGCATTCCTTCATAAGTGGCTTGAATATGCCAGATACGCCAGGGTCATCTGCGGCGGAATACTTTATGCAAACACACCTCCCGGCGATCCTGACAAAATCCTTCGCTGGAAATACGGCAAGAAAAAAGACCAGAAAAAGGCATCTGAAAGAAATAAGCATCCCCATGCCAGCTTCACAACATTCAATGTCCTTATCGACAGGACTATTTTTTCGAGGATAAGGTTCTATGAAGAACTTAAAAAGTACGGCTTCGAAGACACACTCTTCGGATACCAGCTGAAAAAAGCCGGAATTAATGTATTGCACATCGATAACGGGCTTGTGCACGAAGGGCTTGAAACAAACAAGGAATTTCTTACAAAGACCAAATTCAGCATTGAAAACCTGAGCAGGCTTTATGATAATGTCACTGATAAAAGAACATTTACCTCAATTGTGGGATTGCTAAGGGGATACAGGCGGTTGAGATTTTTTCATCTGACAAGGATCCTTGCAGGTTTGTTCATACGATACCGCGACAAGATGGAAATCAGGCTTGATTCGGCAAATGCATCGATCACATTGTTTAAATTCTATAAGATCAGCATGTTCTGCACATATCGTGAAATCCACCGGAGAAGGAAGATATTGCCGATGTTCAATATTCCTCCCGACGCAATCTAAATATCCACCCGGCCAATATCAATATTCCCGTCAGACCTCCTTTCGGCTTTCAAAACAAAACTGAACCTTCCCGTCATTGTGCACAGGAAGAAATCGGTAGGAGGGGAGAATTCAATATTTGAAGAATTGAAAAACCTCTTCCCGGAGGTATTTCTCAGATCTGCGATCTCCCTGTCAATTGACATATCCTTTCCTGAAACCAGGGCTTTTATATATTCTGCGCAAAGAAGGTCTTCTCTGGCAGATTCAGACCCTCTGTACCCCATTGCTACTAGCGACAGGTGGTCCGGATTTACTGACTTGATATACGCGGATGTGGCAACGGCATTCACCAGACTGCCGGCAAGAAGGATCCCGGCATTTATTGCATTAACAAGGCCGCTGGTTCCGGCTGTCGTGGTTTGTATGACTGTCATGCCTGAAAGGTCTCTTGTAAGTACTTCGGTAGGGCTGTTTCCAAGATCAAATCCCGGTACCTTTCTTTCGTTCCGCTCACCTATCAGGATTGATTTTCTGTACTTTTTCTTCAGTTTAAATGCTTCGCTTATGTCACAGGTGGCAATTATTCTTACCGCCCCGGCATCAAAAGCATAGCATGCAACTGAGAATGCCCTGAAGACATCAATTATCACTGTCAGTCCCCGTGAAAGTTTTGCACCCTCTGTAAATTCAAGTATCTCAATATTCATTCTCTGATAATTCGATGGAAAAGTAGTAATTATTTTTATTTACGGATGATGAATAATAATAGATCCCTGCAAGCGTTAAGTGATTGAAAATTATATCTATCAATAAATATAAAGGAGACCGGTCATATACCTTTATGTATTTTGTATATTTGAACCTGTGAGTTTTAGAGTAATAAGATATGCCAAAACCACTTCCCTGGATAATCGAAAAAGCCAATTACCTCAATGATGCTATCTGGCATACGTCCCTGTCAGATATTTCAAAAAGGAAATTATTTCTTATCAGGCAATTACGGATTATTGTCCTTGCTGCCCGTGGTTTTATGAATGACAAAGTTCAGCTTCGGTCTTCAGCCCTTACTTTCTACTCGTTATTATCAGTTATCCCGATAGCAGCAATTGGTTTTGCAATTGCAAAAGGATTCGGGCTTGATCAGGACCTCGAACAGATCATAATGAGAGAGTTCAGAACACAGCCTGAAGTTCTGAACTGGTTGCTTTCATCCTCACGCAGCGCCCTTGAGGAAACAAAGGGCGGCTATATTGCCGGAGTGGGTATCATAATCCTATTCTGGTCCGTTATGTCATTACTTGACCAGATTGAGAGTTCGTTCAATCATATCTGGCAGATAAGGATCCCAAGGTCGTGGTACCGGAAATTTACAGATTACCTGACTATGATGCTTATTGCTCCCGTATTGCTGATACTCTCGAGCAGTATTACGGTTATTGTCGGTACAAAGCTGTCGGATTTCATCTCACAGGCTGCCATTCTTGATTTCTTTAAGCCGGTTGTAAGCTTCCTCATTAAGCTTATTCCATATCTTCTGACATGGATCACTCTTACAATTCTGTTCATGGTGATGCCCAATACCAAGGTGAAGTTCAAGCCGGCATTTATGGCCGGCGTTGTTGTCGGGACCATACTTCAGGTGTTGCAATGGCTCTATATCGACCTTCAGTTTGGCATTTCAAAACTGAACGCCATCTACGGGAGCTTTGCAGCAATTCCCCTTTTTATCATCTGGCTCCAGGCCAGCTGGACAATTGTTCTTCTTGGAGCTGAGCTCTCATTTGCCAATCAGAACCTTTCACGTTACGAATTTGAATCAGAATCACTTAATGTAAGTCAGTTTCAAAAGAAAGCTCTTGTTCTTATGATAATGAACAGGCTGATCAGGAATTTTTCATCAGGAGGGAAGCCAAACAGTGCAGCAAATATTGCCATTTCTCTTAAGATACCCGTAAGGCTTGTCACCGACATTCTCCAGGATCTGAATAGCGCTGAGCTTATCTCAATGATCCATGAAGAGGAACATGAAGAACGTTTATATCAGCCTGCGATGGATATAAACAAGCTGACTGTCAGCTTTGTCCTGGACAGGCTTGAAAAGAAAGGCACTGAACATCAGATTTTTGCCAAAGGGAAGGAGTACGAAAAAGTGATAAAAATGCTTGATAAGTTTGACAGGCTCATTGCCAGATCGGATTCCAATATTCTGATCAGGGATCTTTAACAGCCTTTTTTCACCGCAAAGCACGCTAAGATGTCGCAAAGCTCGCAAAGCTAAAACACAAAATGGAGATCTTTGCGGACTTTGCGTCATTCCTTTGCGCCCTTTGCGGTTAAGGGATTAGGACTTTTTCAACAGCCCCAACCTAATGCAACTAAATGATGTCAGCCCTGAATGGGCTGAATAAAACTGTATCAATGACCTTTGTGCAAGTGCCTTATAATGTGTAACTAATGCAATGTTGTTATTATATCTACCTGAATTCCTTTACGAAGCTGACGAATTCATCGAATGACTGCCATTCGTGAAAGAAATAATGAGGAAGAGGCAGAACTATATGCTTTGTACCGGTTTTCTTCTTCCAGTAATCATTAAGGTTTTTAGCAGGAAAAACCCTGTCAATCTCACTTGTTACAGCATAATCCCATCTGAAGCCAGGTTCGCTTTGTTCCATGATCCGGTTATATAACCACCTGAGTTCATCATTAAGCGATTTTAACGACCTGTGAGGTATCCTGTCGGCATTCCTGAGGTAGGTTTTTTTGTCGCCAAACATCCTCAGGTAGAATTTATCCATGTTCTCTTCCGTGATATTATTAAGAGTTCCTTCAAAAATATTAAGGGGGATTCCGTAATGGTTATCGGCAGGTACAGGAGTTCCGTTCACGGCAATTGTAAGGTCGGGCTTTATTCCTGTTCTGGGAGACAGGAATTCTGCAGCCCAGACTCCCAGCGACCATCCGATGAGTGTTATTGATTTATAGGTTTTTGTTTCGGGAAGGACAAGCGCTTCATCAGCCGAATAATTATAAAAGAGGATGAAATCAAAATCATCTGTGCACAACGGGGTGAACACATTTTCATCAGTGCCCCAGCCGCCATACAATATAATCAGATCATCGTTTTTTTCCCTTCTTCTTATATAGGTTTTCATAGCTTTCCCCAACCTTTATACAGGAATCTCAACTTTCCCCGTAACAGCGTATTATCAAAGATAGTTTATTTTTTTCGAAACCAAAACCGCACCGGGGAATTTGAAAATCAGAAAGCAGTGAAAAAAATAAGAGGAGGGAGAGTTGTTGTGAAAATCAGGGAGCGGGCTTTATTAGTGAGATAATTCCCGTGTCTACTGTCTGATAAAAGGACGGAACCATGGTTAGCTGGCGCTGATCCTCAGGTTCCAGATGTGAAAGTCAATGTCTGCAATACAATCCTGATGATTTCCACTCACAACCCTCGCTATTCTCCTCTTATACCAATAGCATGAGCTTGGAACAAATCTATAAAAAAAAAATTTAACCTGCAAATATTATTTTTAAAAATAATACTAACTAAATTTTGCAATCAGGTGGGAATATTTTGCTAAATTTGATCAGATAACCCTGCTTTTTCAACTCAGAACTGTTTTATGGTCGCCGAACTTGAAAAAATATCCTACGATGACAATGGCGGTATCAGGGTTGAATATATTGCTGAACCCAATGGTTTCTGGCACTTCCATCCGGAATATGAAATTACACTGAACACAAAACGCAGCGGCACGCGGATTGTTGGCGACAGTGTAGAACTCTTCGACAAATACGACCTGGTGCTTATAGGTGGTAATATCCCGCACTGCTGGAATTACTACAGAGATGACAACTCTGTGCCCGAACAGGGCATAATGCTTCATTTCAGGCTTGCATCGCTGGGCGAGGCGCTATTATCCCAGCATGAGCTTCACTGTGTCAAAGAGCTGCTTCTTGATTCTGAAAGAGGCCTGGCATTTTCAACAAATGATGCCATCAGGGCAGAAGCAGTTCTTGCAAATATGGCAACCAGCAAGGGTATTGACAAGATGATCAACTTCTTCAGCCTTCTTAAGATATTGTGCACCTCGGAAAAAAGAACTTTTTTATGCTCTGATAATTACAGGCAGGCATTTGATGAAAGAGGCAACAAGAAAATGACCGATGTTTATAATTATATAAGGGAAAACTACTTCAAGCCAATCTCTCTTGAGCGTATTTCAAGGGTTGCACACATGAGTCCCTTTGCCTTCGCAAGGTATTTTAAAAAGAACTGTGGCGCCGGATTTATTGAATATCTCAACAGGGTCAGGATGAATAAAGCCTGCCACCTTTTGCGCGAAACAGATTATCCTGTCAATGAAATAGCTGCCGAATGCGGCTTCTCAAGTATCTCCAACTTCAACAAGCAATTCAGGAAAACTGAAAGTCTTACCCCAACCATTTACAGGGCTCAGTTTAAATAGCGCGCCGGGGAACTTTACCTGATTTTATCTATTTTTACAAAAAATTCTGATATCAATGACCATTATTGAGAAGATATTGGCTTTTCATTCAAAATTTGAAATCGTCAGACCCGGAGACATTGCGGACATTGAAATCGATACCAGGGTTGCCAGGGATTTCGGAGGCGCCAACGTGGTAAAAAATATGAAAGATTTTGGCTTGCAGATTGAAAATCCGGAGGCCACTTTTTTTACTTTCGATTGCAACCCTACAGGCTCGGATCAGAAATATGCCGTTAATCAACATATCTGCCGACTGTTTGCAAGGGAGCATGGCATCAGGGTTTATGATATTGATGCCGGCATTGGCACCCATATCCTTATTGAAGAAGGTATTGTATTTCCGGGCGCAACGGCTGTTTCAACCGATTCCCACGCAAACATACTGGGCGCTGTTGGCGCCTTCGGCCAGGGTATGGGTGACATGGATATCGCTGCATCATGGAATAAAGGCAGGGTCTGGTTCAGGATACCTGAATCGGTAAGGATCAACCTTAACGGCAAGCTGCCTGATAATGTCAGCGCCAAGGATATTGTACTTAACCTTCTTAAAATATTCGGCGCGAACTCCCTCCTCGGCGTTTCGGTTGAAATGTACGGTGAAGCATCAGAAAGCCTGACTCTGGACCAGAGAATAACTGTTTCATCAATGGCAACTGAAATGGGAGCAATTATTATTCTTTTTCCGCCTTCAGGGGAAGTGATAGATTATTGCTCTTCCAGGTCAAAAGTCAGGTTTAAACCTCAGTATGCCGACAGGGATGCACTCTACTCCAGAACTATCGATATCGATGTCACGGGTTTCGTACCGATGATATCACGTCCGGGCCAGCCTCACGATACAGTTGACGTGAGCGAATTGCACGGCATTAAGATCGACTCGGCTTTTATCGGAAGCTGCACGAACGGACGTATGGAAGACCTTTTAAAAGCAGCGCAGATCCTGAAGGGCAGAAAAGTAGCACCCGGAGTAGTCCTGAAAATTGTTCCGGCAACCGACAGAATATGGAAAACCTGCCTTGAAAGCGGTCTTATCGGTGTATTCAAGGAGGCAGGCGCTCTCGTTTCAAATGCAGGTTGTGCAGGGTGTGCGGCGGGTCAGGTTGGACAGAATGGTCCGGGAGAAGTGACTGTAAGCACGGGTAACAGGAACTTTCCCGGGAAGCAGGGAAAGGGAAGCGTGTACCTTGCATCCCCGGAGGTTGTTGCGGCATCGGCGGTAGCAGGCTTTATCACAACACCATCCGGGATCCCTGAGAAACCGGCAGAGTTTATCTTTAAGCCGGCATCAACAGTTAAAGATGTCAAAAGACCTGAGACTCCGCGAAAGGAAGCTAAAACTGAAATTCTGGAGGGAAGAATATGGTACATAAGAAAAGATAACATCGACACTGATATGATCTTTCATAACAGGTACCTGTCGATAACTGAGCCCGGGGATATGGGACGTTATACCTTTGACAACCTGCAGGGATATGAGGATTTTGCGAAAAAAGCAGCGGTGGGAGATATTGTATTCGCCGGCAGTAACTTCGGATCGGGCAGCTCCCGCCAGCAGGCGGTCGATTGCTTTATTTCTCTGGGCATCCGCGCTATCATAGCCGGATCGTTCGGGGCTATTTATGAAAGGAACGCCATAAATGCGGCATTTCCCGTCATAAGCTGTAAAAATCTGAATCAACTTGAACCGGCTGATGGTGATACCGTAAGGATAAACCTCATTACCGGACAGATTGAAAACCTGCGGAACGGATTATCGGTATCCGGCGATCCGTTCTCTGAAGTGCAGCTTAATATCTACCGGAACGGGGGGCTCTTATGATACCCGAACGGCCATCCAACCTGCAACCCGCAACGTGCAACCTGCAACCTGCAACCTGCAACCCGCAACCTGTAACATGCAACCTGCAACCTGCAACCTGCAACCCGCAACCTGTAACCCCCAACCCTCAACTTTAAAGCCATGAATCCATCAACATTTGCAGAAAAAATATTCAATGCAGCCGCCGGGACAATTGTCTTTGCCCGTCCTGACATAATGCTTACCCACGACAATACTGCCAGCATTTTCAGGACTTTCCAGAAGATGGGAGGGGAGAAGGTTGCGGATCCGGGCCAGATGCTTGTTGTTCTTGATCACAATGCACCACCTGCCGATGCAAAGCTTGCCAATCAGTACCAGGAGATACGGAATATTGTTGCTGAACAGCACATAGATAATTTTTATGATGCCGGGAAAGGGATCTGCCACCAGGTGATGTCGTACCATGCACGTCCCGGTATGCTGGTTGTGGGCAGCGACAGCCATACGTCAACAGCAGGGGCGTTCAATGCTTTTGCTGCCGGAATCGACAGGACCGAATCGGCAGGTATCTGGAAAAGAGGCGAGACATGGTTCAGGGTTCCTGAATCGTTGAAGATAACACTCTCGGGCAGGCTGCGGGAGCGGGTTTCGGCAAAGGATCTCGCGCTGTGGATCATAGGTATGATCGGATCTGACGGGGCTAATTACATGTCGGTCGAATACCATGGCGAGGGAGTGAAAAGCCTTTCGGTTTCAGACAGGATGACAATTGCCAATCTGGCTTCAGAGATGGGAGCGAAGAATGCAGTTTTTCCGGCTGATAAAATCCTGAGCGATTTTCTGGGTGGCAGGGTTGAAGATTTCAATCCGGTATGGGCTGATGAAGGTGCATCCTACATAAGGGAAATATCGATAGATCTGAATGAGATAATCCCGGTAGTCGCAGCACCGCATAATGTCGAAAATATAGTGTCGGTCCACGACGCAGCAGGAACTGTAGTTCATGAAGGTCTTATTGGCACCTGCACAAACGGCAGGCTTGAAGATCTGAGAGTCGCCGCTGAGATTCTGAGGGGCAAAACTATTAAGAGCGGATTTCAGCTTAATATAATTCCTGCCTCACAGCCGGTTTTGCTTCAGGCTATCAGGGAAGGATTGATAGCTGTCTTCATTGAAGCCGGCGCCAATGTGTTAACGCCCTCATGCGGACCATGTCTGGGAACAGGGCAGGGGATACCGGCCAGCGGTCATACGGTGATCTCAACAGCCAACCGTAATTTTCAGGGAAGAATGGGAAACAAGGAGGCAAGGATCTACCTTGCCTCTCCGGCAACTGTTGCTTCATCAGCTTTAACGGGGGTTATTACCGATCCCACGGAAAGAACCGGACAGTGACAGATTCCCCTTTTCAGTTGAGCAGGGTAAAACCTTAGAGATACAACCAGGGGAGAAAAGGCGGCTTGGAAATGTCTGGAACTATTCGGATATTGATAACCTCAATACTGATCAGATGTTTGCCGGAAAACATACATACAGTGTTTTAAGCTCCGATCCGGCATCCATTGTCCCGCACCTGTTTGAGGATTTTGATCCTGCATTCAGATCAGGTGCCAGGGCCGGTGACATAATCGTTGCGGGTGATAATTTCGGATGCGGAAGTTCGAGGGAACATCCGTCGGTAGGGCTTGCCTATATCGGGATCAGCGCAATTATTGCAAAGTCGGTAAACAGGATCTTTTACAGGTCTTCGGTAAATCAGGGACTTGCGCTTATTGTCAGCAGGGAAGCTGTAGAGGCGTACAGGCCGGGGGATGCTGTTAGTGTTAGTTTTGAAAACGGGATTATCAGCGTAGGGCAAAAGACATTCAGGTTTGAACCGCTTCCTGAGAAGCTGAAGCAGATCATTGACAAAAAAGGGCTTGTCAATTACATGAAATCGGTATAACAGGTTAGTGTCAGAGGCGCTTATCAAGATTATCCTACGTACAACTCGCGATTTGGATTGGTGAAATTGAAAAAAGATGTATTTTTGCAGCCGGCAACAAAAAGGTTCCGTAGCTCATCCCGATAGCTGTCGTAAGGCTCCCGGGACTGCGGTACATGCGAAGGTTCTGTTGCAAAGTATTGGTTCCGTAGCTCAGCTGGATAGAGCAACAGCCTTCTAAGCTGTGGGTCGGGCGTTCGAATCGCCCCGGAATCACTAAGAGAATTAAGAGTTAGAGAGTTTTGTCAAGGTGGCCATGAAGGGTTTGGCGGTAGAGGGCGCAGATTGGATTCGCAGAATTTCCTGATTTCTTTAACTTTAGAATCTACCATGGCGATTGCATTTTTATTATTTGAAATTATCCCGATTTTTCAAAGCTGTCTGAAAAGAATTCTATCAACACAGGTGCCAGAGCTTTAGGACTCACACCGTGTGTCTGGCCAGCTAATGTACGAATTTGCACATGGGGAATATATTTGCTGATTGCCTGAGCCGCATCTCGCATACTGTATTGTGCCTGCGCCGCCGTGCATGACAAGTGTCGGGATTTTTATACGTCTAAGGAGGGAAACTGGCAGGGCATGTCCTTCACCCATAACCTCACTGTCATATACTAATGTTGGAGCCATTGCCTCCAGCCCCCGCCACATTGGCATGCGTTTTATGGCTTGAATTTGTTTGTCCGAAACACCTGCAGATCGGATGAACAAGGCGACGGCATCTCCTTTGCGTCCCTCCTTGAGCAACTTCTTAAGTTGGCCGTAGTATTCATTGGCGGTTTTACATTCTTCGTCATCTAACGAATATGGCGCTTCGTATATGGCTAACTTTCTGACTTTTTTGTACAGTTTGGCTGCAACCTGAAGTGCAATAGCTGCACCTGAAGAATGACCATAAAGGCAAACGGTTCCTTCAACCGCATCTATAAGTGAGACGATATCTTCAAATTCACGGCGAGGCGAATATGGTTTTGTGTCTGTACTATCACCGCGTCCTCGTCGGTCATAGCTTACGACAGTGAAATGGGATGCAAGCAGCTTTGCTAACCTGGAACCGGACTTTCCTGAATTTAGAGCCCCGAGCACTAATATCACAACCTCTCCATGACCTGCTTTTTCATAAGCAATTGTTGTACCATCCTTTGATGTCACCTTCGCTCTCATGAGTTATTACAGATTTTGTAAGATCATTGAAAACCTCAGCTCAAACCCGGTGGGCTGTTCCAGCGTATTTGGAATTTCAGGCGACATATTCTTTAGCTTTTTTAATACGTTTTAAATCACTTGCTTAAAGCTTCTTTTCTTCCTAAAGGTCAAAGTCATTCTGAAGTACAAGCCAGAATTTTGCGGAGTTGCCAAAATAGTAACCTTTCGCTTTTGGCCAATCAGTTAAAACTCTATCATCAATTTTGGTATTCGGTTTTTTGCTATATCCAATATCAGCATTCCAAGGTTCAGTTATGGGCTCATAAACTAATTGGCCTTGGTTATCACCTTTAAAATCATTACAATACAACTCCATTTTAGCTTCGATTATCTCAATCCCCTTTGGTAATTCGGATAAATCCCATTGTATTAAAAACCTCTCATCACAATTTCTGTAATCAACCTGCTTGTTTACTAAATCTTGTTTCCATTTTCCTTGAAAATATAAATTCCCTGCTCCGCTTGGATTAGATTTATCGGGGTTACAGGTACAAATATATAATTCATTACTTATTTTATTAATGACTATAGTATCAGATGGGGTTTTGCTTATCGCATTTTTATCCCCTTCAGGATTCGATCCGCATCCAGGAAAAACCGATGCACAAAGCGCAATGACTAATAATTGATTTAATTTCATTTTTAGACAATTTATAGTTAGTAGGTTTACCCAATTTCTCAAATTTGTCAGCACCAGTGACCGGAGCTTTAAAAGCAGTTTGTCTTTATCCCAAGAAGTTTTTCCGGTCAATCTGATACGATTCAAGCGATATTGGTTACTGACATTTAATGTTTGTAGTCATGTTCCACAATAATTACTACTTTACCTTTGTGCGCACCTTCACCAAAATGCCTGAATGCTTCAGGAACTTCCTCTAACCTGTAAGGTTCATCTATCACGGGCTTGATTTTACCAGCTTCGAAAAGCTCATTCACATAGGCTAAATCCTTGTTTTGCTTCAGGCCAACGATACGTATTTTCTTTTTACTGGTAACAGAGATCCAGGGCCCTAGTAATAAAGCCTGTAAAAGCCTGACCATAGTACCTCCAACTGTGACATAAATTCCATCAGGACATAATGCGCGGACATAATCGAATATCGAACGCTTTGTCTTAACATCAAGAATCAGATCATAACATTGGCCGTTTTTAGTGAAATCTTCCTGTTTGTAATTAATGACATGATCAAAACCAATTGAGCGCATCATATCCAATTTGCCGGAGCTGTCAACACCAGTAACTTCAACTCCAATATAATTTGGCAATCTGCACGGCAAATGTACCTACGCCACCACCCGCACCATTAATTAAGAGTTTTTGTCCGGAATGAATATTCCCCTTATCACGAAGACCCTGTATCGCCAGCATTGCTGCCTGAGGTATTGCTGCTGCTTCCCCGAAGCTCATACTGACAGGCTTTAGGACCAATTCGTTTTCATGAGCACAAACATATTCAGCGAAGCCTCCCCAATTGCCGCTCAGATCTCCATACACTTCATCCCCGAACTGAAACTTCTTTATCTTATTGCCAACAGCTTCAATTCGTCCTGCAATGTCGGAGCCAAGTATTTTTATTTTTGGTTTAAGCAGACCATTGATGAGGCGATTTATGAGATCACCCTGAAGGAGGCCCAAATCCCAATCATTTATTGAAACCGCATAAATTTTTATCAGGACCTCATCCTCGCCGGGAACAGGTTTATCTACCTCTTTTAATTCAAGAACATCAGGTGTTCCGTATTTTGTATAGACAATTGCTTTCATTTTCTATTTCATATCTGGAGTACTATTCTGCCTGTTATCAAATTGGCCAAATTTAACAGGCGGTACGTCGTAAATAAAAGAAACATCGGGTGCAGGTTTTAGCAGTCCGGGGTGCAGGGTTTTGCAAAAACCATGACAAGCCCATTAATCATACCGTCCGCGTTAGGCGTTTGTAGTGTTTATTAATCCTATAATAGTGAGAAAGTTAGAAAATAATTGTCGTCCCGTGTTTTGATAATCTGATTTAATTGTTTTAAAATCAGATCGCAGTTGTTTAGCATTAAGTTTTTGAAGGTCTGAATCCTCAATTAACCAGGATTCCAGGAGATCATTTGTTAACTCAAAATGTGATTGAATACCATATGCCGTTTTACCTATTTTTACAATTTGATTTCTGCAGAAATCACCGGTGGCTAAAAGAGTCATCTGTGGAGTAAGTTTTACAGTCTCCCCATGTAGTTGAAAGACTGTAAGATTATCAGACAGGTTTTTAAAGATTTTATCTTTCCTTCCTTTGGAGGTTAATTTTACTTTGAAGAACTTGTTTTTGGGATCTCTGAATCCTGTTTCGTTCGTTTGACACTTTTCAACCGTGCCACCCATTGCTTTGACTAAGGTCTGAAGTCCTAAACAGATTCCGAGATAGGGAATTTGTAACTGAATAGCTTTTCTGATTAATGCAAGCTCATTTTGCATTTTCGGAGTCAAATCATTAGCGCTGTCTGGTCCCCCGAGTACAATTAGTGCACTGTAATTTTCAATGGCTTCAATTAATGTTGAATTATCAAAATCAATTATTTGGTATTCAAGGTTATGCTCTTTCAATAGAATTTCGATGAGTCCGGGATTTTCCCTGGGCACGTTTCTAATAATCAGAATTGGTCTGGTCATAAGTATTTGTTTCAGTTGTAAAGCACCGTATGAAATTCTGGTTCTCTTACTTGCTTTGATCCGGGAAAGATGTCCTGGATCCTATTTATTATTCGAAATGAAATATTCTGGTCGGGAAGCAATTTCATCAGAGTTCGAAAAAGTTCGAAATAAATCTTCCGAAATATTTCGCAATAAAATCCGTAGGAGCGGGGTCAGTTCAAACCCGGGGGGCTGTTCAATCGCATTTGGAATTTTATGCGACATATTCTTTAGCTTTCTTAATACGTTTTAAATCACTGGCTTTAAGTTTTTTTTCTTCCTCAAGGTCAAAGTCATTCTGAAGTCCAAGCCAGAATTTTGCGGAGTTACCAAAATAGTAACTTAGTCTGAGAGCAGTATTCGCAGTAATGCTTCTGTGTCCTTTTATTATTTCAGAAGTTCTTGTCTGAGGAATTCCAATGTCCTTTGATAATCTGTAGGCAGATATTTTTAAGGGTTTGAGGAATTCTTCCAACAGTATTTCACCCGGGTGGATATTTGCTAACTTTTCCATTGTTTCTATTTATGATAGTCAATGATTCTTACTTCACCTGCATTTCCATCTTCCCATTTGAAAACAATTCTCCATTGGTCATTGATCCTGATACTGTAGAAGTTGCTCATTTTCCCTGATAACTTTTCCAACATGTTAGAAGGTGGGGTTCTTAAGTCTATGAGGTCCTGTGAGTTGTTAAGCATTCTTAATTTTCTCCTTCCTATTTGTTGGATTTCTGCCGGTAGATTTTTAACTCTATCACCGTTCCATATTTTCTCAGTCTCCCTGGATCCAAAAGAGGAAATCATACACGTGTCGCGTTACTAACGACAAAGATAAGTATTATAAATCAAATTGTCAAATCTCAAACGGGATGCTACTACATGACTCATTACGGGAGTCTGTCTGCGTGACAAACAAATGGTTAAAACATGACACCACCCGGGGGGGCAGACCAGAGTCTGAAAGTTCTTTAGTAGTTTTATATTCTTAAAAATGCTACTCATAGTTTACCAGAGTAATATCGTCAAAATAAGCTGTCCCTGTTGATTTTCCGTTCAAAATCAAAAACAGGTTGATACTTTCTGTCAATGAGATATAATAGGGGATTTCAACAGCGTATTCAATAAAGTCGGATGTCCCACTTAAATCTTTTACTCCCTGGGTCGTAGAAAAGAAAGTAAACTTAGGATTCGCATTACCCCTGATTGCAAAGTATACTCCTTTATCAGTAACGTTATCTAATTTAATCTTTACCTGGAGAACCAGCTTTGTGGATTGCTTAATACCTTGAGGAATAAGAGTATACACCCAATAAGAAAAATCATCGGTCGAAGTTGATGGTGAATCAGATTTGATCGCCAGACAAGTGCCCGGTGAAACAAAAACAGAAGAGCTTATTTCTCCTTTACTTGTGCAACCCGGGGATTTAAAGTAAAGCCAGGAATTTGAAGCCGCATTAATTGTATCCATAAGAATAACTTTTGCAGTTTTTCGTTCAACTGCCCAGTCAGGTTGTGGTGAAGATGGAATGAATAGTATATCCAGATAGTATTTCCGCTTTTCCGGAGTAAATTCCGAATAGCACGAATAGAAGCCGTTCGGTGCCATAATTGTCGTGAAATCACCATTTGGGAGTATTGTATTATCATGCATCCGGCCCAATATTGCATGCCCTAATTCATGGAAAAGTAATATTTCTTTATTAATATCACTGGAATTCTCCCAACAGTAAGACCGTATTACCACATCGTTAGTCAAACCGTAACCGCAATAGTACTTCAAAGTATCTCCATAAGTAACTTTTAATTTACTGATATCAATTTTGACGTTTCTTAAATCAGCTTCAGTCACAAAACGATCAACATATTCCTGAAAGGCGGGATCTATTACAGATTGATCTTCCTTTTTACATGAGTTTGAAAATATCAAACAAGTTACTATCATCAGGAGATTAATCCTTTTCATATGATTTTTGTTTAGGGTTAGCAATGAATTATTAATCACAAAAATTATGCAATTTCTTGTTCTCTTAAGACTGAAACTCTCGTATAATCTGCCATCTGGTCGGTTGAATTAATTATTTTCTTTTTATAGTCTGTCTTTTACTATTTGTCATCTCAATAGCAAAATCTTCGTATCCTATTTCTTTAATCCTGTTGATACATGCTGACCTGTCTGAATTAAAAATATAACCAAATACTTTTGAAATAAAATTGTTGTATTTTTTGCACTCCATTAACTCTATGGTCATACAATCAGCGCAACCTGGAAGTTTATTTTCCATACAACACTGTCTGATCTTACACCATGAAGCTTTAATATTATCTTTACATCCCGGACATTTTTCCTTTAAATAAGATCTGCAAGCTCCGCAATATAATCCACAGAAGGCTATCAGACTCTGATCAGCCACTATTTCTTTTTGGTTTGTTGCTTTCATATTTCTGATATTATTAGTGTTTCTTCCTCAATTCTTTCGGTGAAATCTTTTTCACTTAATTTATGTCTTTGCCTGTTTCAAATATATAAAAATTGTCCTTTTCTATATGGCTTTGAAGTTATGGTTAAGCCTTTTTGTCCGATTAAAATGGTGATCAAGCTGGGCTTAAACTTAACGGCCCGGTAGTATGGTAAGTTGCCGTCGGAGCCTGCCCTGAGTACAGTGTATAGAGCCCTATGTATTAGCTCGTCCTATTTATTTAACTGCTTATCCCTTTCGGTCAAGTAAAATATAATATGACAATCGGTAATCATGAATTAATCAAGTGTTACATAAGTAAATTTATAACCCCTTCCCTCCTGATATCTTAAAAACCGCGGAGCGGTTACAACAAGGAAGCCACTTATGTGGCGATATGTGAATAACCTCCGGTGAAACCGGAGGTTGGCAATCCCCCCAGACTTCTCAGCTCTGGAGGAGCTGAATTTGCTATCTAAGGAAAATATCTTTCATCTATCTTTATACCGGATTGCATAATCAGGCTCCTGTACTCCTCCTCAAAACTCTTTTTCTTATGATGCTCTTGCTGGTTCTTGATATAGTCTATTAGATCTCCCAGATCCTTATATGAGCAGGTGAAGGATCCATATCCATCGGCCCATCCGTCAAATGATGGGAAAAGTCCTCTTTCCTTCATCCATACCGATGTTGAAACTTTCAACTCCCTCATGAAATCTGATAGTGCATATGAGGGGTGTAGATCGGTCAGAATGTGCAAGTGATTTTCGGTACCGTTTATACGATACAGATGACTGTTCTTGTTTTTTATTATCCCTGTAATGTAAGAGAAGAGCTGCTCAGCATGCTCCAGATTTACTGAAGCCATGCTGTTTTTTGTCCTGAACACAATGTGGTACAGTAACTGGCGATAGCTTGACATGGTGATAAAGATTAAGTTAATAATACAACGAGACAAAAGCAAGGTATTAATTTTGCACTTAAAATGCAAGTATATTAAGGCCCTTCAGGGCTTGACGTCGGGAGAGATGGCCTTACCTCCGGTTGCACCGGAGGTTATTCATATTCAGTCATTTTAATGACTGCTTTGTCAAGCCCCTGATAGGGCTTTGGATTCGAGTTAATTTTCGTTCCCGCATAGTATAGGGGAGGTGTAGAAATAGGAAATAGCCATCCAATAACCTGGGATTGAAGCAAATTACTAAAAATGTTAGCTACTTGTTTAAAGGGGATAAGCAGTTTTATTTAATCAGTTAATATATTCTTTTTGATTGATCCAATAAGTAATATCGGATTATCCATAGGATTTAATCCTTCCTGAATCTTTTGAAGTTGATTAGAGAGATCTGGTCGTATTGAATGATTCTCATTCGATTTATTATTTGTCAATTCAATATGGATTATATATAACACAAATTTTATTTTCAGGTAATAAGGTTGGAAAATTTAGTATTTCACCATTACATTCTTGTATCTTACCTGTTATATCATCGGTATATGATTTAATCTTTAAAAAGGATCTGTCTGCTTTATTAAGGAAATAATAATATCTATCATAATTGGATAAAGTCCAACTGCCTTCCTGACTCTGTCCTGTGTAAATACTTTCATTCAATAGAATAAAACCAGAATTGTCAACTTGTGGAAATCCAACCCTGCTTTCTCCAATTTCGAAGCCCATTGAACGCATGTAGTTCCTTTGAGAATTGTAAGAGACTATAAGATAAGGGGATAAATTATTGTTACTATACCTGAAAAGGGTATCATCATAAACATAATAAGAGTAGATGTCATTTTCTCCCTGACAAAATAGTAATCTCTGGACTGTTTCTTCATTAAGTCTTGCATCCAGAACTTTTCGTGAATTGGTAATACCAGTGATTAAATCGCCTTTAAAATTCTGGCTGAACATGGCATATCGATTTGTATCAACATGTATGGAAACCATTGATCCCAAAATCAGAGAATCATTATATACTAAAAAAGTACCCCAGGGGCCCGGGAAACATTTCTTAATGGGATCTAAGAATATCTCTTTTTCGATATCATAGATCTGAAATCTATCTTTGTTTTGTAATCTGTCTGCGATAAACAGCAGACCTCTACTTTTATAAAAATAATAATCAATAACAGAAGAAAGTTCTTCCGGCCCTCTTCCAAATTTTATCATCTTTCTTACGAAGTGACCATCGGATGTGAACTTATAAATGCCATTCATATCAATGACAATAATATTGTCTTTTGCAAGAATAATTCTTGGATTAAGCCCAATTAAGGACTCTGGAGTTGTTTCCAGCCTGACGAAATTATAACTGTCAATTAAATCGCTAAGCTTTAAGTCGATAGTTGTTTTGCAATTATCAAAACTTACATTAAAACCGACTTATCTTGATTTTTAAGTTTTTGATTAGTACATGATACAAGGATAATTGCAAGAAATAGAAAAGCAAGTTTCGGTTTCATAGTCAGGAGCATTTAATTATTTGAGATTCAATTATAATATTGAATACCTTTATGTAGGATTTGTCCTTAATGTGCGATTGGCATGAATGCTAACGGCAGTCAACGTGGGCTCGGGTGCTGCGCACCGTATAGAGTCCTATGAATAAGCTGTTGTATGTTATTGTTAATCAAGAGATTTAATCTCAAACAAATATGGCCAGAATTTGCCTGTAACAAATATTTTATCTCTTTTTGAGTCATATGCAATACCATTGGTTGCTTCAGATAATGGATTTTCTTTTCTGGCTCTTATAGATAGGTTTGTTAAATCAATTAATGCCACGATCTTACCATTGGCTGGATCAATTTTTGCGATAAAATTAGTTGTCCAAATATTTGCGTAGATAAAACCATTTATATATTCCAACTCATTAGTATAAAGGGCAGATGATCCATTATATGTGACATTGATCCTTTTTATTTCTGTAAGGCTGTCCGGATCCCAATAATAAAGATAATTAGTCCCATCACTCATTATTATTGATTGTCCATCGGTAGTCATCCCCCAACCTTCATTGTTTTTGTAACTGAATGAACCAATCTGTTTAAAATCCCTGGCATTATAAATGAATCCGATCTGGTTTTTATAAGTCAATTGGAAAAGTCTATCATCTAAGAATATAATACCCTCACCGAAATATTTGTTACGATCTATTTCCACCTTAACGTCAATCTCACCAGTCTTAAGATTTAAAGGTCCTATTACAGACTTTGTATTTGGATAGTTTTCCGGGGAACCGGTACTTTCATAAAGTTTGCCATCATAAAAAACCAGTCCCTCTGTATAGGAATTGATACTATGAGGATAAGTCTTTGTTACAGAATATTTAATAATCTTGATACCATTGAGATCATTAATCTCAGCTTGTGATTTTGGTTTTTGTTTACTTGTGCAACTAATGACCAGGAAAATGCCAAAAACTGAAAGAAAGCCTTTTATCATAGATTCTCGATTGTAGATTGTAGTTTTCTTTTTTGCAAGGTTCATCTATCACGGGCTTGATTTTACCGGCTTCGAATGCCTTGAACGCAGGTGTGCGCTTTTGGTGCGATGTAAATTTCAATCGTTTACCATAAGAATGGAATAATCTTATATCGCACCTTTTTTTTATATTCGATATAACCGTCTAATCCTTTTTCTAATATAAACTCTTCGTTCTTCATTCTCGTGCTCATCTGAAGCGGGAATATTATTAATGGAATTAATGCATAGAATGACCCTAATACCAGTGGCATAAACATAAAGATTAGTATAGCTGCAGAGTACATAGGATGTCTTACAATGCCGTATAGTCCTGAATCAATGACTTTTTGCTTTTCCTGGATTTCTACCACTCTGGATGCATATGAATTCTGACGCATAACCATAAAGAACAGAATGTAACCTGTCAGCACGATGATAGCAGATATTACTACAACCGGCAATGGAACTGACGACCACTGAAATCTATAATCTAATCCTGATATAATGAATGCTGACAAAAATATTATTGATGTAAGCAAAACGACTTTCTTTTGTGTCTTTTCTTTTTCGTTTGTATTCATGCGCTTAAATAAAAGTTCAGGGTCACGGGTTATCAGATAAACTATCACAAATAGCATTGGAATAAACAATACTCCCATAAAAAGCCATGCATTCCAGAATTTGATTGATCCGGCCGGAATAAACAGCAGAGCTGAAATAATTATAGTCGCAGGAATAAATCTGGCTAATGCCATGCTTATTAGCTGTTGCTTCTTGTACATTTTAATAAGTTTAAGTCGGTGGTTAATATTAAGAAAAAGTTCAAGGTCATGTTTTAAATTTTTACAAATCTTATTTTCAAAATTTAACTTGAGGTTGGTTCATCTCATATAAATAAATGTATGAACTAAAAAGTTCGATACCAAAGATTTTGTTATTTTCTTCATCAACATCCATTTTGAGAATTTTTGGTGTCAATTTGAAAAGAATCGGAGGGGTGCCTGAATCTTCCCATGTGGTTTTAATTAAAGAAACAGTATCTGTTATTTCACGGTTATCAACATTAAGATCGATATCCAATGCATAAATGAAACTTTGGGTAGAAGAAACTGATGTCAGCTTGTCATCAGGCAATCAATGGGGTGGTCGGGGTTCGTAGGGTTTAGTCCTCAATTGCCTCAATACCTTGTTGCCTGAGTCGTTCAAGGTTGTCTTTCATAGTCTTAAGCTGCTCCGGTGTATGTCCCTGCCATTCTGTAATTTCACTTATGACCCTAAGCGGAAACATAGAACGGTATGACTTTGTCGGATTACCTGGGAATCTTTTGTCAGTTAAGTTTGGATCGTCCTCAATTGGGCCTGTTGGCTCTACTATATAAATTCTTTCACATCCTTCACCCAAAGCAAGTTCAGCACCCCAGATTGCAGCATCCAGGGTGGCTGTCAGGTAGATATATTTTGCCTTCTTTCTCTGTCCGTAATTTGAATGAAAGCCGGGTTCAATAAGGTCCCCTTCTTTCAAATCTGCCTTTGTCCCATGATAGAATGTCACTGAGATCTGGCTGTTAGTCGTTGCTGTTGATTTGTCCATCTCTGTCGCTACCAGGCAGGCAGGGTTTGTATTGTGTACACCTTAAAAACCATTCATAAATTCAACAGCTTCAGCCGTTCTTTTGACTGAAGAAAGTTTTCGTATCTTTTTTTCAAGACCGCAGGACCGCAAGACCGCAGGACCGCAAGACCACAAGACCACAAGACTTTTTTGGGATTTATTTCAACGTGGGCATTACCGGGTGCTGCGCACCCTATAGTGCCCTATGTGTTAGCACATGTATTGTTATTGTCTCTCTGGCAGATATCCCCAAATAATCAGGTCTTGTTTTGTTTTTACTGGTTTTAGTCCCCCATCAAATAGTTGGTAATATTTGTTTGCAACATCGAGTACATTTCTGTAATCGTGGTCAGTCAGGATAATCCCTTTTTTAATGGATTTGTCCTGGATCATGTTTCTAACTAGCTCTATATGAAGAGGTGAAATCCCATTAAAAGGTTCGTCCAGAAGGACAAAGATAGAATCCAAATTCAGTAGTAATTTGACCTCCAGATATCTTGATTCTCCACCAGATAAATTGCCAATTTTAGTCCCGGTTACTTTTGAAAGTACTTCATCTTCAAGAAATACTTTTTGATCAAAGTCATCAGAATATATCTCAACCACCTTGTTTACTGTAATGTTTTTGGGTAAAAAATTGTCCTGCGGGAGATATGAGATAATGTTTTTTGACTTAAAAGGTTGGGTTAGTACTTCATCATTGATCCTGATGAATTTGTAGTCGGTAAAAAGAGTTCCAAAAATTATCTTTAGTAAGGTTGTTTTGCCTGTTCCGTTTCTTCCAAGAATTCCAATAATATCTCCCGGCCGGCATTTTAGAGCAATATCTGTCAAAACCTGTTTGTCCCCAAATGATTTGCGAATACTGTCGACTTCAAGCAGGTTAGACATACTGTAAAATGTATAATAATGGTAGAATGAATATCAAATGCAGGGTGTATGTGAGTATCAATAGTTTGATTTTGCTTATCCCCATGTTATAATAGAAATAGTATTCGTTTTTTCTGCTTATCTCAAAGTAGTATGCAGAAAGGAGGAAACCACCAGTCATTATCCAGAATGCAAAGGCTGAAATTACGAGAAACATTGGGGAGTGTGAAGATTCTTTTGAAAGAAGCAAGTAGGATAAAAATGTCAAGACAGTTGAAAAAACGATATTTAATTTCAGAATTGTCTTATTATAAGGCAGAAGAAGTCTAGTCATGTCTTGTCCCAATTGAATATGTTGTTAGCATATGTATTTTTTAGCCGCGCGATGGAAGAGTCCCCGTCGACAGTATCTATCGTATTGATTTTCAAGTTTTCTAAGGCCGTAGAGAGTCGAAGACACTGACCGACTGAAAGGAGCGTCAGTGCGAAGCATGGGTTTTGTTGTGACAAAAAAATGACTTTTATTGTCCGTGTTAGCGTTTCGTTCAGGCTTAATTAATTATCATGATATCTTAGTCATGTTCTAGTTGTTCTATCTCGTCAATATCTTTATTGAGCTTTTTGTAACGTTCATAAATTGAATATTTAAAAGTAAGATACATTGATGAGAAGAAAACCAGGACAATCAATAGCAAAGGTAGAATTGAGAAAAAATCTAACGTGATAGTAATCTTATGAATAATCATTAATAGAAATCCTATCATTGCCAGAGGCATTAAAAGATATCTTATTTTGGTGGTCTTTATTTTATATTTCTCAAGTTCTGCAATAACCTTTTTTATGGACAATACTGGCATAGTGAAATCAATTTCACGAATCAGTGTGAAATATCTGATATCCCAGATATAGTTGATAATATAAACAGGTAGAAACAAGCCTAATCCAATAAAAAATTTCGTAGAAATATTAAATTGAACATTCAGAATCAGTATTAATGAAACAAACAGAATAGGAGAAAAAATCCATAATCCTGCATTGATTTTTATCCAGTTTAATCTTTTCCGGGGTTTTTCAATTAATATATGTCTCAATACTTCTTTATTAAGGCGGGTATTTTCCGTTATTTTTTTATCATATTCCTGCCATATATTTTGTAATTCTGCTAATTCCATTTTGTTAAATTTTTGAAGTGGCTAAGTTTTTGAGTTGTTCTTTAATTCTGCTAATCCTTGTACCGACATTTGTCTTTGAAATCCCGGTTATCTCAGATATTTCATCATGTGAATTGCCATCCAGATAGAGCAGGATTATTGCTTTATTTAACTGATTTAACTCATCAATACACTGGTATAAGATTTCAGAATGTGATGAGTCCGGAGGTTCCGTTATCCAGACTGGACTTTCAAATTGTTTCAGATCAGCCGGAAAATACAACTTGTCACTTTTCTTTTTACGGTTAAAATTCAGGGAAGTGTTAATTGCTACACGGTAGATCCAGGTAGATATTCTGGAATCTCCTTTAAATCGTCCAAATGATTTCCAAAGTTCCAGAGTAATGTCATTAATCAAGTCCTCTTTATCATGCATCGAATTTGTATATGCTCTCGAAATCTTTAAAAGAATCCCGATATTTTTTTCTAAAATATCAAGAAATATGTCCTTTTGTTTATTGTCTGTCATTTGTCATGCTGTTACTGTTTTTGGTAAAAATTATTCTGTGATCACATTTTACCCAATTAGTAACAGAGCCTGGTTAAAAATCACATAGGACGATGTATTTACTTTTGAAGAATTAATTCATTGAGCTGTTAGCGTTTCGCGCACCCTGAGGGGAGCGAAGGGTGGGTGCAAGAACCATTACAAATCTGTCTTGTGAGCAGGAGCACCTGCCTGCCGGCAGGCAGGAAAGCAAAAACCGTGACAAACAACTTACCCATATTGTCCGTGTTATAGCTAGTGTTATTATTTTAAAGTCTATGTATAAGGTTTATTTCCAGGAGTTCTTGTCCGATCTGATGAATGCCAAGTAGAATTTTCTCAGTTTGGGCATCAGAAGGTCTCTTGCGACCTTGCACATATTGTGAAAGCAGTGTCGGATTCATGCCTATCTTATTAGCAAGAAACTTTGCATTTATAACTTTATAATATTGGAAGAATTGTTTAAAGTCAATGTCAAACTTAAGATTCTCCTGAGCAATTACAATTTTCTCTTCTTCAAAGTAGAGATTTGCAGCTTCAAGGGCATTATTTATTAACTCGGGTACTGTTCTGCCCGTAGTATAAATTGGATATATCTCAGAAAAAGCTGAAAAACCAGTGTCTGTTTTTTCAACCATCATTTTTATCTTTTTATTTGTCGTTTTCATCACACCTCAAATTTCTAATTGTCTAACTTTATTCCGGCATCCTTGAGAATCTTTTTCTCTAAACCTTTACCAACCTCCTGACTTCCATGATTTGGAAAGATGATAATCCCTGGTTTTTTATTATGCTTAAGTTTTACATGTGATCCTTTTTGTGAGATCGGAAACCATCCATCTCTTGTCAGGATCTTAAATAATTCAGAACATTTCATTGACAAATTGAATCACAAATATGCTACAAAGGTAAATAATAATTTACTTTCTCGCAAGGAAATTATTATCGGAATTGGTACTGGCATTAGCTATAATGGCCCGGCAATAAAGAGGGCCGGGCGTTTAGGAACAGCCCGGTGGGCTGTTGTCTCTGCTTAAGCATAACGGCCAGGCAATAAAAGGCGTTTTATTGTCCTTGTTATAAACCGTTTATTATTAAAGCTTCGAGCAGGCAAGACATTTGTCCCGGTGAACACTTAATGTTGCTCCACAAGCCATACATTTTCTTCTTTCTGTCTCGAATGCAAGAAAGTAATCTATTCCTTTCTCTTTTATCATGATAAGATTTTCAAGAACACTTGTGTTGTATTTTGTCCTATATCTTTTATCAAGTTGTTTTAATCTCAGGCATGGATATTTCTGGCATTCATAGCAGAACTTAGAATCTGTTTTTTGTAGTAGATCACAATTTCTGATGACACAATGAACTCTTGCTTTACCTTGATCTACTTGCCAACATCCCGGGCATTTATTCTTTGGTCTCATATAGCCAATGCAGGAACCACAGTTCATTCCGCAAGGAGCCAGCATGGATTTTTCAAAAGTGACTGAGGTGTTATAGGTTTTATTGGTTGCAGAATGTCTCATATCATGATGAATTTTCTATTTGTGCAGTATACAAAAAACTTTCTTTTGGGCAGGATTTCAATGGTTTATAACGGCCCGTCAAATTAGTTACATATAGTTATTGCTACACCTCCTTTTTTGTGTCCTTTTCCTACATATTCGTGAGCTTCAACAATTTGTTCCAAAGGATAACTTCTATCAACGACTGGTTTTATATGACCATTTTCAATCAGCTCTTTGATTAAAGCAAGACGGTTTGAGTCTAATATTAGTTTTCCATCATCAATTGATACGTATTTTCCCTTTGGGGTAAGAGCCTTTTTGCACGCTTCCTTTAATTTTGAGGTTTTAATTTTACCAACTGCATCAAGGATAAAATCATATTGCTTTATAAGGTTAATAGAATCCTCTTTAGTGTAATCAATTACTGTATCTGCTCCCAAAGATTTCACCAGTTCTATATTCGATGTACTGCATACACCGGTAACTTCCGCCCCAAGGTACTTAGCATATTGAACTGCTGTAGTCCCGGAGGTTCCTGAAGCTCCATAAATAAGCACTTTTTGTCCGCGTTGAATATTTCCTTTTTCCATATATTGAAATGCTAAAAGTCCGCCATAGGCTGCCACAGTCGCTTCTTCATAGGATAAATTATTTGGTTTTAGTGCCAGACATCCATATGTCGAATCTGTCTCTTTCATGCATTTGTACTCAGCATATGCACCAAGTCCAAAACCTGTGAGCCCATAGACCTGGTCACCTGGTTTAAATCTCTTTATGTTTTTACCTGCTGATTCAATTTCTCCTGCCAGCACCAAACCTATTATAGACTTTCTCGGTTTTGTCAAACCAAGCATTATTCGCATCGGGATCCAAAATTGAATAGGTATTTGAGAACCCCGAATGAAAATGTCACTTGCTGTTACTGCTGTAGCATATATTTTTATGAGTACTTCATCATCCTTAGGAGCAGGTTTTTCAACCTCTTTGAGTTTAAGAACTTCAGGTGGTCCGTATTTTGTGCATATAATTGCTTTCATTTTTTCCATATCACATATTTTATTGATTTGATGTATACAAAGCAGGTAAGTGGGCAGGGGAGGGGTCCGGGTTTGTCCCCAGGTTCTGGTCCCGGTAGACGACTCAGAACCCTCGCAAAAACTGTGACAAACTTATTTACTTTTTTGACCATATTAGCTGCTGTTTATTTCATTCCTGTTAGCACTTTTTCTAATATTAAATTAAATTCTGTCGGTTTTTCTATCATTGGATAATGTCCTGTTGCAGAGATAGTTTCCACTTGAAAACTATTTTTACAATGGTTTTTCAGTCCAGTTTCGTTTGTTGGAAAACCGTCATTATTTATTAAATACAACTTGTAATTAAGCTGTTCTAATCTTTGTGCATCGGTGTAAGCGTATTGCATTTGGTTCATAAATGTTCCATAGCCAATAACGGAATCGCTATTTGCAAAATCAGTTTTTACTCTGTCTTTCACTTCCTTTGAAGTTGTTGGGTGAAAAAGCATCATATCTGCATATACAGGTGCTGAATTTTTAAAATCCTTTTCAAGCATAGGAAAAAAGTCGGTCATTTGTTTCATTTGTTCTGGTGTAAATGCAACGTCAATAAATTTGAAATTGTCAACACCTACAACGCCTACTATTTTTGGATTGTTGGTTAATGCTGTTTGTAACATAATTTCGCCTGCCATAGAATGTCCAATGATTACAACATTTTTAAGGTTCATTGTGTCAATAAATGCTGTTACATCATTGGCATATTCTTCAATTGTCCAGTTGGTTCTTTCGGCTTTGGATTTGCCAAAGCCCGGTAGGTCAATTGCGTAGACATTGTAATTTTTAGAAAAATATTCTACTTGATTTTTCCAATAAGTTCCGTCAATACACCAACCGTGTAAAAACAGAACTGTTGTGTCGCCTTGTCCTTGTTGAAAATAATTGATTTCAACTTGTTTGTCTCTGATTGTGATTTGTTTTGCTGTCATTCTTTCTTGTGTTTGTGCCTTGGAGCATGGCTGGGAAATATTACCAATCCGCCGAAGATTATATGCAATCATCATTAATTTCACATCTGAACTGGCCCATTCGATCCCTTTCTCAAGACCGCAAGACCGCAAGACCGCAGGACCGCAAGACTTTTTTAGGATTAAGTTCAACATGGGCATTCCTGGGTACTGCGCACCGAATAGAGCCCTATGTATTAGGCAAAGTGATGTTAACTATTTACCTCGAGACAACCAATCTCCTTGTAATCAGGATCAGTCAAGAATGTATTTATTAGATCAAAGTTTTTTCTGAGAACTTTTTCAATCTCATGTGTACTTGTGTTTTCAAGTCTTAGCCAAATTACTTTTGGAGAAGATCCTTTTATCAAACCCAGGTCATAAAAGTCAGCATCAAAAGTGACGATACAATAATCGTTTTCTTTAGCAAAGGTCCAAATAATAGAGTCTTTAGAATTTTCCAAACCCAAATCTTTTACTTGCTGTGATCCAGGAAATATATCTTGGATTTTGTTGGTGATCCGGAAAGAGATATTTTGATCAAGAAGTAATTTCATCAGATTGTCTGAAGTTTACGTTCTCTATCAGCCGCGAACATAAGGGAAGCTCTTATATCTTCTTTCGTAAGTTCCGGATAGTCAGATATTACTTCTTCGTAAGTCATACCAGAGCCTAACCATCCAAGAATATCAGATACAGTAATTCTTGTATTACGAACGCAAGGTTTTCCGAATCTTTTGTCGGGGTTTATCCTAATTATCTTTTTGTAACTCTTCATATTGCAAAGTTATAATCTTTTTTCAAAAGTATCAGTGTGATACTCGCATTTTGCCTAACGGTCCGTCGGTATAATTTAGTGGGCTTTAACCGACGAAAGCACCGGGTAGAGTCCAATTTTGACCGGAGTCGCGATAATTACCTCGAATGATAAGTCATAGTCCGGCCGATCGGCTAAGGTGCCGGAGCTGGTGGGCTCCTCCCCGGTATCTCTCCCGGAAAGCCACACCTTGTGCTCCCGGGCCATATCCAGGGCGATCTCGGCTCCCGATTGGCCTGCCCCCACCACGAGGACCGGACCGTCCCGGACTTGTGACGGCGTTTTGTATTGAGAGGAGTGCATCTGGACGATGTCAGGATCCAATGTGTCTGCAAACTCCGGAATACGTGGATTATGGAAGGCTCCAGTCGCCACCACCACATTGTAAGCAGATATCCGCCCGCGATTTGTTTCGATGGTATAGCGATCGCCGTCAAAACTTACCCGGTCTACCTTAAAACCAGTTCTAACGGGAAGTCCGAACCGGTCGACATAAGCCTGGAGGTAATCGGATATATCATCTTTACCGGGAAATGATCGGGGCGGGACCTGACTGGGCATACCTGGAAGACTGCTGTACCGGCCTGGGGTAAATAGTTTAAGAGAGTCCCATCTGTTCCTCCATGCCGCTCCAACTCTGTCGTTTTCGTCCAGAATGACACATGGCAGACGCTGACGGGTGAGGTGATACGCTGTGGCAAGGCCTGCCTGACCGCCACCGATAATCACAGTTTCGAATTGGTTCTCATTCATACCTCTGGCATTTATTACTTACTCACCTCATTTTCTCAACCAATATCTGAAACGACAGCAGGGTACTAACACCAATAGTTTGATTTGGTTGTAAAAACGAATTAATTAAACTCAACAGGTTTAAAGAATTGTCTTCCTAATCCATATGGAATTAACTCATCATGTTGTAATCTTCCAATTATTATTGCAGGGTGTGTATTAAATGTTTTTGCAAAAGATTTTATATCAGCTTCAGTTAATGGTGCTGAATCAATAATTTCTTGTTCTTCTTCTTTTGTAAGTGTCCATTTTATGGCAAAATTATCTGCCTCTTCTTCCTTATTTTTATCAAAATCTGAATAATCAATTTTTTCTAAGAAAATGTCTTTCTTCCCATGTAAGATAATATGCCCGGCTTCGTGGAAGAATGTAAACCAGAAACTATCATTTCGTTTATATCTACCTGATAACTGGATAAGCGGAGTATCGTTAAGCCATCTGGTTGATCCAACTATTGGTGCTTTTGGTAAACATGGAGTATATACAACCTTTACACCGGCGGCCAGACAGATTGATTGTAATTTGTTAGAAAAATTAACTGGATGTTTTGCCATTACTGACTTGATATCAGGCAAAGCATCTTTGAAGTCTTTTTCATTGTAATCAATTGCAGATAATTCTGCCGCTTGAAGGTCTCCTTTGCGTAGCCAGGCTGAGATTGCATACGGTTCCTTTGTGTGGGCAAGTGAAATTCTGAATGCAACTTTAAGCTGTTGTCTTAAATAGTAATCTTCCCAGGCAACATGGTTACTTAAACTGAAGAAGGCCAGCAAATCTGCAGTCCTGCTTTCTATAGATTTGTTTTGAGGTAACCAGCCTTTTCTTATCATTTCTTTTAATGGGAATAGTTTTGCCCAACCTATGGATTCTGTAAGAACTGTTTCTCGTTCTGCACGTGCAACAAACTCATCATATCTACGCTGTATATTTAACCAAAAATGAGCCGGTATCTTAAGTACATGTTCGAATTGAACTGCCATTTCTGCAGTAATAGAACTTTTACCTTTGATAATTGCAATAATGGTTTTCTCAGGTTTTCCAGTTCTGACAGCGAATTCTTTTGGCCCCATTCCCAGTTCATCCAATTTTTCCGAGAGTGTTTCTCCAGGATGAAAAGCAACTTGTGGAATATACTGGTAAATTTCTAACATCCTCAAGTGTTTGAGCGTTAAGTAAATCAAGTAGGCGTTTATTAAATAATCTGGCTCTTAAGTGGCCAAACTCTTTTTGACACTTCCTGTAATCATTTGCCAGCTTTTCTAACTTTTTATCTCCAAAGGATATTTTCACTGCAAAAGTAATTAATATATTTTAATTAACAGAAAATGTAAGTTAAAATATTGTTAAATTTATAATTGTCGAAGAAAGAAAAAATAATTTCAAGCCTGTTTTTTATGAAACGGGACAATATGAAATCCAATATTCTCATTTTTACTATTGAGAAGAAGTTCATTAAGAGTTATTCCGGCAGGATATCCCGGTTCAGGCAGGTGTGTGGCATAATTGTGCCTTAACGGTTTTATTATAGCAATGTAAAGGATTAAATTGTGGGCAGAATGGCGCACCCTGAGCCCCTCTTTGCGGGATAAACTCCGCGAAGGGCGGGTGCAACAACCATTACGAAGTTGTCTTGGGTGCAGGAGCAAAGCAAAAACCGTGACAAGCCTATTAAACATACCGTCCGTGTTATGTGCTGGTTTTATTTACTTAATTTTAATAGTCTCGATGGTTAAATTTTCTTAAGTGGAAGAGTCAGATGTGGCAACTGCGTTCTGGAAATCATATTTTGAACATACTCTCTAAAGAATGGCCAAACAGCCATTGATGTAGAAAATTCTCCCAAATTTATCTATAAATTCTGGAGTGATTTCTTTCTCACCAGTAGTTGAGTAGGTTATCTCGTGAGTAACAGTTGTTGTTATTGGAATATTTTTTGTTTTTACATCAATGCCTTTTAAAACAGTCTTGTAAAATATTACTAGTAAATTATCTTTCCTTTCAAACTTAAATGTCTCTTTTGTTTCAAGTTTTATTTCGTCTGATATTAATTGCCTTTCTATTTTGAAATTGGCATCGATCATGCAAATACGACGA
>CAWDYR010000018.1:0-140540 GCA_963806555.1 uncultured Bacteroidales bacterium
AACAGGAGCCCTGCTCCACGAAAAGTCAGTGCCTGACTCGCTGCTGGCCGGTATATAACTAAATGCCGAACCACTGCATATAGCAGGAGGTGTAAGCGTGCTCGTAAGTACCGGGTATGAGTAGACAGTAACAACGGTCTCAGTTCCATCTGCAAGATCGCATCCTCCGTAACCAGGTATATACCGGGGACGGTAATAATAAATCCCGGTTGCCGGAGGTTCGTCGGGACTCGTTACAATAACGCCGGCTCCCCCGGATATTGCTGACCGTATCCACTGGACAGTGCCCGTACCATCATTATTCAGTGTTGCTGAAAAGGAAACACTCTCGCCTATGCAAATCCCGGAAGATGGAGCCGTTATAATATTCCAACCGGGGTCAACATGGACGGTTACTTTTGTTTCAGTACCATATACCAGATTGCAGCCCCCATAACCCGGGAGATATTCCGGACGGTAATAATAAGATCCTGCTGCAGCTGGTGTATCCGGACTTGTCACTACAATCCCCGGACCACCGGCTGTAGCCGACCTTATCCATTGAACGGTCCCGGTTCCTCCGTTGTCAAGAGTTGCCGAAAAGGTTAAGCTCTCCCCAATACATATGTTTTCAACCGGTGATGAAATTACGTTCCATCCAGGATCAACCTGAACAGTTACAGTTGTCTCAGTTCCGTCAGACAAGGCGCAACCCTGCCCTGATGCTGTATAGTGAGGCCGGTAATAAAATGTGCCGTTTGCCGGCGGTATGTCGGGGCTCGTTACCGTGACACCGGCACCACCGGGACTTAGCGACCTGATCCAGGTAAGGGAACCTCCAAGTCCACCCTGTACAGTGGAAGAGAAAAACACTTCTCCACCATCGCAGATAATAGTTGTCGGGAAGGAGTAGGAATCCCATGAGGGCTGTGAAGTTACAGTCCATGAAACCTGGTTAACATTGGACATGCAGCCTGTTCCGGTGCTGTTACGCCTGCTCTCTATAAGATTGGTACCTGTTACTGCCGGAAAAGACGGGAGGGCAATGCCCCATGCACTCCATGAAGCGCCATTATCCGTGGAATATCTGTATTGATCAGTGTTTGTCCCTGTTCCTCCGCTGCCCGGAGTGGTAACCGTTATCGTCAGTGTTGCTCCGGCACATACAATTGCATCCGCCGGACTTTTTGATATCACCGGCGCCACCGGATCTGCAACTACTGTCCAGGATACCTGGTTGACGTTTGAGATGCAACCTGTTCCCGTACTGCTGCGTCTGCTCTCAATAAGATTGGTACCGGTGATTGCCGGAAAAGACGGGAGGGCTATGCCCCATACACTCCATGAACCGCCATTATCCGTTGAATATCTGTACTCATCTGTACTTGTCCCTGTTCCTCCGCTGCCCGGAGTGGTGACCGTTATTGTCAGTGTTGCCCCTTCACATACTGTTGCGTCCGCCGGACTTTTCGATATCACAGGCGCTACCGGATCTGCAACAACAGTCCAGGATACCTGGTTGACATTTGAGATGCAGCCTGTTCCTGTGCTGTTACGCCTGCTCTCTATAAGGTTGGTGCCTGTTACTGCCGGGAAAGACGGGAGGGCTACTCCCCATGGACTCCATGATACGCCATTATCTGTGGAATACCTGTATTGATCAGTGTTTGTTCCTGTTCCTCCGCTGCCCGGAGTGGTGACCGTTATTGTCAGTGTTGTCCCTTCACATAGTGTTGCGTCCGCCGGACTCTTCGATATCACAGGCGCTACCGGATCTGCAACAACTGTCCAGGATACCTGGTTGACATTTGAGATGCAGCCTGTTCCTGTGCTGTTGCGCCTGCTCTCAATAAGGTTGGTACCTGTTACTGCCGGGAAAGACGGGAGGGCTACTCCCCATGCACTCCATGAACCGCCATTATCCGTGGAATATCTGTATTCATCTGTGTTTGTCCCCGTTCCTCCGCTGCCCGGAGTGGTGACCGTTATCGTCAGTGTTGTCCCGGCACATACTGTTGCATCCGCCGGACTTTTTGATATCACCGGCGCGACCGGATCTGCAACAACTGTCCAGGATACCTGGTTGACATTTGAGATGCAGCCTGTTCCGGTGCTGTTGCGCCTGCTCTCAATAAGGTTGGTGCCTGTTACTGCCGGGAAAGACGGGAGGGCTACTCCCCACGGACTCCATGAACCGCCATTATCCGTGGAATATCTGTACTCATCTGTGTTTGTTCCTGTTCCTCCGCTGCCCGGAGTGGTAACCGTTACCGTCAGCGTTGCTCCGGCACATACAGTTGCATCCGCCGGACTTTTCGATATCACAGGCGCCACCGGATCTGCAACTACTGTCCAGGATACCTGGTTGACATTTGAGATGCAGCCTGTTCCCGTGCTGCTGCGTCTGCTCTCAATAAGGTTGGTACCTGTGACTGCCGGGAAAGACGGGAGGGCTACTGCCCCATGCACTCCATGAACCGCCATTATCCGTTGAATATCTGTACTCATCTGTGTTTGTCCCTGTTCCTCCGCTGCCCGGAGTGGTGACCGTTATCGTCAGTGTTGCTCCGGCACATACAGTTGCATCCGCCGGACTTTTCGATATCACCGGCGCTACCGGATCTGCAACGACTGTCCAGGATACCTGGTTGACATTTGAGGTGCAGCCTGTTCCGGTGCTGTTGCGTCTGCTCTCAATAAGGTTGGTGCCTGTTACTGCCGGGAAAGACGGGAGGGCTACTCCCCATGCACTCCATGAAACGCCATTATCCGTGGAATATCTGTATTCATCTGTGTTTGTTCCTGTTCCTCCGCTGCCCGGAGTGGTGACCGTTATCGTCAGTGTTGTTCCGGCACATACTGTTGCATCCGCCGGACTTTTCGATATCACCGGCGCTACCGGATCTGCAACAACCGTCCAGGATACCTGGTTGACATTTGAGATGCAGCCTGTTCCCGTGCTGTTGCGTCTGCTCTCAATAAGGTTGGTGCCTGTTACTGCCGGGAAAGACGGGAGGGCTACTCCCCATGCACTCCATGAACCGCCATTATCCGTGGAATATCTGTATTCATCAGTGTTTGTCCCTGTTCCTCCGCTGCCCGGAGTGGTGACCGTTATCGTCAGTGTTGCCCCGGCACATACAGTTGCATCCGCCGGACTTTTTGATATCACCGGCGCGACCGGATCTGCAACAACTGTCCAGGATACCTGGTTGACATTTGAGGTGCAGCCTGTTCCTGTGCTGTTGCGCCTGCTCTCAATAAGGTTGGTACCTGTTACTGCCGGGAAAGACGGGAGGGCTACTCCCCATGCACTCCATGAAGCGCCATTATCCGTGGAATATCTGTATTGATCAGTGTTTGTCCCTGTTCCTCCGCTGCCCGGAGTGGTGACCGTTATCGTCAGTGTTGTCTCCGGCACATACAGTTGCATCCGCCGGACTCTTTGATATCACCGGTGCGACCGGATCTGCAACGACTGTCCAGGATACCTGGTTGACATTTGAGGTGCAGCCTGTTCCGGTGCTGTTACGCCTGCTCTCAATAAGGTTGGTACCGGTTACTGCCGGGAAAGACGGAAGGGCTACTCCCCATGCACTCCATGAACCGCCATTATCCGTGGAATATCTGTACTCATCTGTGCTTGTCCCTGTTCCTCCGCTGCCCGGAGTGGTAACCGTTACCGTCAGCGTTGCTCCGGCACATACAGTTGCATCCGCCGGACTTTTCGATATCACCGGCGCGACCGGATCTGCAACTACTGTCCAGGATACCTGGTTGACATTTGAGGTGCAGCCTGTTCCTGTGCTGTTACGCCTGCTCTCTATAAGGTTGGTACCTGTTACTGCCGGAAAAGATGGGAGCGTTCTCCCCATGGACTCCATGATCCGCCATTATCCGTGGAATATCTGTATTGATCAGTGTTTGTCCCTGTTCCTCCGCTGCCCGGAGTGGTAACCGTTATCGTAAGTGTTGCTCCTGCACATACAGTTGCGTCCGCCGGACTCTTCGATATCACAGGCGCTACCGGATCTGCAATCACTGTCCAGGATACCTGGTTTACATTTGAGATGCAGCCTGTTCCCGTGCTGTTGCGCCTGCTTTCAATAAGGTTGGTACCTGTTACTGCCGGAAAAGACGGGAGGGCTACTCCCCATGGACTCCATGAACCGCCATTATCTGTGGAATATCTGTATTGATCTGTGTTTGTTCCAGTTCCTCCGCTGCCCGGAGTGGTAACCGTTACCGTCAGCGTTGCCCCGGCACATACAGTTGCATCCGCCGGACTTTTTGATATCACCGGTGCGACAGGATCGGCAATTACCGTCCATGACACACTATTGGAAGATGAAGTACTGCAATTATTACCGGTAGCCGTCCGGCGGCTTTCAATTGTATTTGTTCCAACCACAGAAGAAAAGCCCGGGACAGAGGTGCTCCAGATGCTCCATGTTGATCCGTTATTTGTCGAATATCTGTACTCATCAGCAATTGTACCTGCTCCTCCGCTCCCCGGGGTGACATTTACTGTTAAAGCTGCACCTGCACACACAACCGCCTCGTCAGGTGATTTTGTCAGTCCGGGAGCAACCGGCTCGGGAGCAACAACAACCGTTATATTATCGGTTGCACTGCACCCGTTTGCATCAGTAACCGTATATGTCAGAGCATAGGAATTTGGAACAGCGGTTGAGAATACCGGATCAGGAATGTTAGTGGATGAAAGCGGAGATGTGCTACCGGTCCATAAATGATTTACATAAACGCCGGTTCCTCCTGATGGATTCCCATTCAGATTAATTATGCCCCCCACACACATCTGTGCAGGGTCGGGTGTAATACCGGCAACAGGCGGTCTCCTGGTTCCGATAGTTATATGTTCTCCGTCTGAAAGGCTGATCCCGGTTGCCTGGTAAGTAGTTCCGGAAACAAAAGTCAGGTCTGTAACAGTGGCATCGGCAAAATTACCATCCATATCGCTGAGTAATACCAGCCTGTCGCAGGGAGGTGTTTGAAGAGAAGATATATCGAATTTAATGGTAACGCTACCCGGTTCTCCTGTTTTGTTTATTTTCCATTCCCTGCCGATCTTAAGAAACTGAGGCGGGGCTTCTGCAGAATTCCAGTCAGTTATTGAACCATTTTCGTGGCCGAACATCAGGTATTCACCATCATTAAGATCGGATGGAGCAGATATATTTAGTATCCCGCCTGATGTTGCATTAGTGTGAAGGTTTGAGGCATCTTCCCTTCCGATTCCAGCCACCTCATATTTGTGGGTAGACCTGAATGCAAATTTATTCGCTGCCGGAGCTATATTCAAATCGTATTTCGCAGCCAGATAACTGTTCACAATCTTATGCTGTGCAAAATTAATCCGGTAATTGTAAATGATCACCTCTGTTATATACCCGTCCAAACCATTGTTCCCGTTGTTATAATGACGTCCGATTCTGGGGCGGGGAGGAGTAAGATTTCCATCCCCGTCAACAGTCTGGCTCTCCTGGGCGCCATTGAGGAAAAGTCTGTAGAATGAACGTGGAACAGGTTCCCGTAAATAGTCAATTAATGTAAAATTGGCTGTGGAAATAGTGGAGGTACTTATCGGACCTCCCAGGAAGTTCCCGTTATCATCACGTTTCTGAAAGCCAATTTTATTCCCTGTTGTCAGTTTCAAGCTTGTCAATTCATCGGTCTCAGGTGACCGATCAATAATATAATCACCGTCCCCATTATCCATGGGTCCCGTTTGATATCCGGGATTGACTTTAAACACTGTCATAATGGTAAAAGCACCATTACCTGCAATTCCCAGAGGGCCGGGATCTACATAGTCGTTTCCGCCAAACTGAATAGCAGGGCTGTTATTGACAATATTAATCCTGTAAGCAGGTTGATTTCCGCCAATTAGCTGATTCGCATGATTATTATTGCCTGAATTATCTCTCCATCGTTGGACCCGATCACCGTCAGAAGCAGGTGTAATGCCGGCATCCCTGTAGACACCGACATCGGCCTTTAACCATAATCTGTTGGATGCACTGTTACCCACTCCTCCCGGACCTGTCTGACCGTATATCAAGGATCCGACCGGCAGTATCAGGCAGGCAGCTGTCATCAGAAACCGGTACAGACAGTACCTTTTCAGCTGTCCTTTAGCTGAACTGAAAGGGATGACAATATTTTCAAACTTAACAATCAAAATTGTAAGGTCAGGTTAAATCCACTAAGGATAAATAGGTTTTTTCACTCCTGTGAAACCCTCAAAATCCCTGTAATGATTACAGGTTCGAATTAATAACGCTCAGACGCCTGTTTTCTTATTTATTACTAGTACTTTAATTAGCTTTTAATCAATATTTCAGGAAGGCAATAATTAAAAGGATTATAACTTTCATTTCAAAAATCCATAAATAAATTCGAAACGGAATTTTAATTAGTTAACTATTGGAGGTTTTTATTAACAAAAAAACCGGATGAAAAACTTTAATCCGGCTTTAAGATCTGGTAATTATTTGTTCCCCGAATAATCTAAATAATAAGCATTGCATCTCCGTAGGTCCCGAACCTGTACTTCTCCTTGACAGCTGTCTTGTAGGCTTCAAAAGTAAGATCGTAACCTGTAAATGCTGCAACCATCATAAGCAGAGTGGAATAAGGCAGGTGAAAATTGCTGATCATCATATCGGGAACTTTGAATTCGTAAGGCGGAAAAATGAACTTATTTGTCCAGCCGTCGAAAGGCTTCAGGTATCCGCTTGTCGATACTGAACTCTCGAGTGTCCTCACCACAGTTGTCCCGACTGCACAGATTTTGTATTTATTATCCTTTGCCTTGTTCACAATCTCGGCTGCCTCTTCGGTGATCCTTATCCTTTCCGAATCGACCTTATGCTTTGTAAGGTCTTCCACATCAACACTTCTGAAGTTACCAAGGCCGACATGAAGAGTGATCTCCGCAAATTCAGCTCCTATAATCTCAAGCTTCTTCAGCAGTTCCCTGCTGAAATGCAATCCGGCTGTAGGTGCAGCAACAGCACCCTCATGCTTTGCAAAAATTGTCTGGTACCGTTCATTATCTTCAGGTTCAACAGGCCTGTTAATGAATTTTGGAAGCGGTGTTTCCCCCAGGCTGTAGAGTGTTTGCTTAAATTCCTCATAGGTTCCGTCAAAAAGGAACCTGAGGGTCCTGCCTCTTGAAGTTGTATTGTCAATAACTTCAGCTACCAGAAGATCATCCTCACCAAAATACAATTTATTGCCGATTCTTATTTTCCGGGCAGGGTCGACAAGTACATCCCATAATCGCTGTTCCCTGTTAAGTTCCCTTAATAAAAACACCTCAATCTCAGCTCCGGTCTTCTCTTTATTTCCATATAACCTTGCAGGAAAAACCTTTGTATTATTAAAGACCAGAACATCATGTTCGTGAAAGTAGTCCGTTATTTCCTTAAAGATCCTGTGTTCAAATGTTCCGTCTTTCCTGTTTACTACCATCAACCTTGCCTCATCCCTGTTCTCAGTGGGATAAAGCGCAATAAGCTCCTGCGGTAAATTGTACCTGAATTGTGAGAGTTTCATAATTTGGTTATTAAAATTTTAATTTACGAAATCCTTTATACGGAACACTTTTAATTTTGTTTCAATTCTTTGATAAAATTTTCAAATTTTTCAATAGAATATGCATTTTCTAACCTGAAAGGACCTATTGCAGTTCTTTCAAAGCAGAAAGATAGGCTCCGCTACCAAGAGCAATACCCAGATCACGGGCAAATGATCTTATATAGGTTCCCTTGCTGCAAAGCAGCCTTGTCTCTGATTTCGGGAAGCTCAAAAGACAAAAGTTCAATCTCCCTGAAAATAACTGTCACAGGCGCAAGTTCCTTCTCAATTCCCTTTCGTGGCAAATTCATAAGCTCTTTTGCCCTTTATCATCTTTGCAGAATGGGCAGGAGGTATCTGCTTCTGCTCTCCAATGAAACCGTCAAGAGCTGTCCTTACAAGATCTTCGGTGATATGATCAACGGGTAAGTTGCCTGTCACCTCAGTTTCAAGGTCATAAGATGGAGTCGTCTCTCCCAGATGGATGGTTGCATACATATTCTTTATCGAGATCCCGGAACTCATCAATTCTTTTTGTGGCTTTACCTGTGCAAATAATCATCAGACCCGCTGGCAAGGGGATCAAGCGTTCCTGCATGACCAACCTTGATATTTTTGATTCCAAGAGAGCTTTTTATCATGATCCTGACCTTGTTTACAAGATCAAATGAGGTCCAGTAAAGCGGCTTATCAAACAATAAGACCTGGCCTTCTTCAAAAATGCTTTTTTGTTCAGGGATCATCTATGCAAACAAAATAGTTAATAATCCAACAATAATACAGTAAACAGAAAACCAGATCAACTTGCTCTTTTTAACTAAATTTATCATCCATTTGCAGGCAATATATCCTGAAATAAAGGCGGCCAGCGCACCTACCAGCATCACTCCAGTACTTGTTCCGCCTGCGATTTTATCGGGAGAAATCAGTTCAATAAAATTAGCACCCAATACCGGAACAAGGACCATTAAAAAGGAGAATTTTGCCAGCTCATCCTTCCTGTTTCCAAGCATCATACCCGTGGAGATTGTAGCTCCTGAACGTGAGATCCCCGGTATTACAGCAATAGCCTGTGCAATCCCGATTATCAATGCATCAAGGAAAGTGATGCTCCTTTCCTTTTTCTTAATAAAATGGCTGACTGCCAAAAACGACGCTGTGACAAGAAGCATTAAACCGACCAACAACAAATTACTGTTAAAGAATGCTTCGATTTCGGCTCTATAAAAAATTCCTGCCAATCCGACAGGGATCATTGAGATAATGAGCTTCAGGATATATAAGGTCTCTTCATTTAACCTGAATTTAAAAAATCCTGTCAGCAATTGGCCTATTTCCTTCCGGAAAACAACGATTGTGCTTAAAACTGTAGCTCCGTGAACAGCAATTGTAAAATAAAAATTCTCGGCAGCATTTATCCCAAATAATGCTTTACCGATCTCCAGATGTCCGGAGCTGCTCACAGGCAAAAATTCAGTAAGTCCCTGAATCAATCCAAGGAGAATTGCTTCAATCCAATTCATATTTTCTAATCAGGTTGAAATTACCTGCCGGAATTTTTAGGCTTTTTCATAATTGCCCAGATCTCGAAAACAAATCCAGCAAGCACTACAATAGGAGCCAGAGTTATTCTTCTGAAACTGAATATTTTATCACTGAATTCATTCGGATCTTCCGATTTGCCTCCCAGCATCAGCAGAAAACCAATTACAATAATGATAAAGCCAATAGCCAAGAAGCTTGTAGTTTTCACGGCCCAGGGCAAAATTCATTTTTTCTTTATTATCATTTTTTGTTGCCATTATTCAATAATATAATTTGTCCTCAGAAATACCAAGATACCTGTTAACTGAAATAATAGTTGAAATCAGACATATCAAAATCCCGGCACCAATTATAAAAACACCAAGAAATGCCAGAAGTTTTGTGCTTTCAAACGAAAACATCATAAAAAATTCCTTTTCAATAAGATAAAGTAGTCCCATAAGCAGGATCATGGCAATAAGAGCTGCAAGAATTCCATGATAGATGCTTCTGACAAGGAATGGTTTTCTGATAAATGACCTTGTTGCACCAACCAGCTGCATTGTCCTGATAAGGAATCTTTTGGAATAAATTGACAACCTTATTGTATTGTTTATTATTGTAACTGCTATCAGGAAAAGGAACGCACTGATTACCAGAAGGAAAAGGCTTATTTTTCTGACATTTTCATTTATAAGAAATAAAAGCGAATCTTCATAATAGACCTCCTTCACAAACGGATATTCAAGTACATATTTTTCGATTTTTGCAACACTGTCGGGGCTTGTAAATCCTGCATAAAGATATACATCAATTGTAGGCGGCAGGGGATTATCACCGAGGAAGCTTATAAAATCCTCTCCCAGATCTTCTTTCATTTTTACTGCTGCTTCATCCTTTGAAACATATTCTGTCGATTTCACAAACGGCTTTGCATCCAGGTCTTTCTGAAGCATCCTGATATCAGCCTCCCTTGCATCATCATCAAGAATAACAGAGAAGGAGAGACTCTCCCTGAAATAATCTGAAAGTCCTTTTGCGTTAATAAGGACAAGTCCGAGTATACCAAGCAGAAAAAGGACCAGCGAAACACTTATTACGAGGGTCAGATACGAGCCCCCTAATCTTGCATTTGAAAATCCTTTCCTTTTTTCCACTAACACTTCTTTTAAACGCCCTAATTCGCCTATGGGTATTTTTGGATCACCACTTATTCAACTATCGTTATCCACCCGAACTCATCAGGCTCATCACCATATTGCAGCGAAATAAGCTTATTGTAAAGCTTCATTGTCACAGGACCCGGTTTACCGTCCCTGCAGTATTCATAGACTATTTTCCTCATCCGGATCAAATATTTTTGCGATCGGGCTTATGACAGCTGCAGTACCGCAGGCTCCGGCTTCGGTAAACTCAGACAGCTCTTCAACCGGGATCTGTCTCCGTTCTGTTTTCATTCCAAGTTTCCCTGCCATCTCAATCAGGCTCATATTTGTAATTGAATTCAGAATTGATTCTGACTTTGGTGTGATATATGTATTGTCTTTTATCCCGAAGAAATTTGCAGGACCGCATTCATCAATATATTTCTTTTCTTTTGCATCAAGGAATATTGTACTTGCATAACCTGCTTCCTTGGCTGCACAAACAGCTCTGAGGCTTGCTGCATAGTTACCTCCGACCTTAAAAATACCTGTTCCTTTTGGTGCAGCCCGGTCGACATCTCTGCATATCAGCATATTAACCGGTCTTAATACCTCCCTTGAAATAAGGTCCTACAGGAGTCACAAAAACAATAAAAGTATATTCTGAAGCTGGTTTTACACCCACCTCAGCCCCGCTCCCGTACAACAGAGGCCTGATATAAAGAGTAGCACCTGATCCATAAGGAGGAATAAATCTTTTGTTTAACTTTATAACCTTAAAGACAGCTTCCTTAAACATTTCCACAGGAAACTGCAGCCATTTTAATTCCCTCTGCTGAAGAAATGAGCCTTTTTGCATTTTCTTCCCAGCGGAACAACCTGACTTTACCATCCTTGCCCATATATGCCTTCAGTCCCTCAAATGCTTCCTGTCCGTAATGCAATCCTGTTGCAGCAATGTGAATATCAATATATTCCGAAGTTGAAGGTTTCAAGATTTCCCCATTTACCATCTTTTATAGATACAACGTATATTGTAGTCAGTTTTAATATACCCAAATGGCAGGTTTTTCCAATCAAATATATCCATATCAATCACTTTAAAATATCCGGTAAAAGTACATTTTTATAACCAATCGCGGATATATAGTTTCAAAAATCAATTATTTGTTATAAACCTCCAGTGCTTCAATCTGTTCCTCACGCGAAACACTACGCAGTAGTTTTCCGGTTTTTGTACGAAATTCATGATCGGTCAGCAGTTTCTTCTGAATTTCGATCCAGTTCTGACCTGTTGTTACCATCCCATGTTCATTCCGTTCCCTCAGCAGTTTATCGGTCAGCTTAATATAATCAACCCTTCCCAGGTAATCATATCTGGCATCGTGGATTATGTCATCCACCAACTGTCTCATATTTTTCATTGAATGAGTTGCTTATAATCTTCCTGGCTGCATTAACATTGCTCTCTTCGAAACCAAACTTCGGGAGGATCTCATCCATCAGAATAAATGCAGCTTCAACAGGCTTTTCATAATCTGAAATAAAACCTGTTATAAGAAAGATTGAAGCAAGCTTCAGGTCAATGAATTCTTCCTCTGGCAGATTTTCAGCTGTGGCAAGCAGATCCACCTGCGATGTAATATTTTTTGCCTGCTGTGCATTATGAAAATAGAGATTTGGTGGAGCTTCATCTGAAAATACTTTGTTAACAACTTCCTCAACATCCTGCAACTTGATAAGCTGCAGCTTATACCGGAACCTGTCGTTGGGAACACCCTGGTCATCACTGAGATCCGGGACAATACCTTCAACAAAATACATATCAAGCTCACCCTTGTACTTTACAGGCATCTTCCCACGGTGCTGACAAATGAAAAATTCTTTGGCAAACTCGTAGGTCGTTCCCGATATATTTATTTTACCAGCTTCCCCTGAAGATTCCATACGGCTTGCAGTATTGACGGTGTCACCCCAGATATCGTATGAAAGCTTTTTATGACCGACAACTCCCGCGATAACAGTTCCTGTATGGATGCCAATTCTGATGTCCCAGTATTTCATCCCGTGCAATCAGGGACGACTCCTTCAGCCTGCTCATATACTGTTGCATCTCGAGGGCGGCCAGGATCACTTCAACCGGATTGGTCCTGTTCTTCTCCGGGATACCACCGGCACACATATAGGCATCTCCTATGGTCTTTATCTTTTCAATCCTGTATTTCTCTACAACCGAATCAAAATGAAAAAAGAATTTATCAAGCTCATCTATCAGAACTTCAGGATTCATTTCCTCAGCAATCTGGGTAAATCCCTGAATGTCTGAAAATAATACGGTTACGAAATTGTATTTGATCTTTGTTGCCTTCCCTTTTGCCATGATCTCATCAGCAGTATTCTTGGGAAGGACATTGGCCAGAAGGGCTTCTGTCTTTTCCTTCTCAAGGATCAGGTCTTCAGTCCTTTTATTAATAATCTGTTCCAGAGTGTACTGTTTGCGGGCATATCGTAAATCGAGATGCATCGTACATTACCAGGATAAAAAGCAAAACAGAAACCATGTACAACAAAAGTGCGAGTTTTGAGAAGTACCATAACGGCCTTATTACAAATGGTATAATACCAAATTCCTTCTCCTCGCCTTCATTGTCCCTGTACCAGGCATGAAAAGTATAGTTTCCTGCAGGAAGACTTGTGTATTCCTTAAACCCTCTCTTCTGCCATTTGGTTGGCGTTTTTTCAAATCCCGACAGTTGAAACCTGAATTCATAAGCTGTCTCAGATTCTACAGTGAAGGATATATTATTTTCCCGGAAACTGAAAATAAACTCCTCATTCTGACTTTTTTCCGGGGAATTATATCCTGCCGGTAAGTATATTATCGAATCGTTATTCAGGATTATCTGCGATATAACCGGGGAGTCCGGCGACCTTCCGGGGGAGCGGGCTTCCAGAGACAAAAGAGGGATAAGAGAAAAAAGGAGATTAATACAGGGAAAAACAAATCTTTTTACTGGCAGCATACCAATTAAATTCTCGATCTGAATCCAAAAGTATCAATTAACTTGGATTAACCCAAACTTTGAGTTTATATTGATCATTAAAATGTTCGTTTTTAGTAATTTCACAGGCTTAAACTAATAGCCTGATGGAGATAGTTTTTGCTTCCAATAATAAAAACAAGATCAGGGAGATCAGAAGTGTTCTTGAAGACAGTTTTACTCTTCTGAGCCTCGCCGACCTTGGACTTGAGGATGACATTCCTGAAGATGAAAATACTCTCGAAGGGAATGCACTTCATAAAGCCCGGATGATTTATTCTGCAACAGGGAAGAATGTTTTTGCTGACGATACCGGACTTGAGATCGAGGCGCTGAATGGTCAGCCGGGAGTACACTCTGCACGGTTTGCCGGTGATGACAAAGATTCAGCAGCCAATATTGAAAAGGTCCTTGACCTTTTGGGCAAATCAGGTAACCGAAAGGCAAGATTCAGAACAGTCATCGCACTTATCATCGAGGGAAAGGAATATCTCTTTGAGGGTACTGTTTCAGGCTTAATAATCGATGAGAAGAGAGGGACCATGGGTTTTGGCTATGATCCGGTTTTTATTCCGGACGGATGGACTCTTACATTTGCAGAAATGGAGCTGGATGAAAAAAACAAGATATCCCACAGGGCAAGAGCTTTTGAAAAACTCAGACTTTTCCTGTCGTCATATCGGGATCAGGGCAATAAAGATATCTTTTAACTGTTTGGACTTCTGATGAAGATCCTCTTATCCATAACGGGAATGCTTCTGATAGTCTCAGAACTGCACTGTCAGTTACCGGTGGGTTCATGGTCCGACCATCTCAGGTACAATAAGGCTGAAAAAATAGCTGCAGGCAGCGAAGAGATATTTGCCTCAACAGGCTCTTCAATTCTCGTTTACAATAAAGAGTTCAGCGAACTGAAGAAGCTCTCGACTGTAACCGGTCTTTCTGAAACCGGCATCAGTGCGATTGCCTGGTCGGTACAAAACCAGGTTTTGATTATCGGATATAACAGTGCCAATATTGACCTTGTCAGCGGGAATACGGTTTTCAATATTCCTGATATCCTCAATAAATACATCCCCGGAGATAAGAAGATAAACAGGATAACCACATCAGGCAAATATGCTTTTCTGGCAACAAGTTTCGGAATAGTCGTTGTTGATCTTATCAAAAAAGAAATCCATGACACCTGGAGGCCGGGTCCCGGTCCTGAAACAAATGAAGTCTTCGATATAACATTCGGCAATAACAAAGTTTTTGCAGCCACGGCCAGGGGGGTCTGGGCCGGAGACATTACAAGCCAGGGACTGGCCTATTTTGGAAACTGGGATCAGGAAGGCACCCTTCCCGACCCGGATGTGAGATGCACACTCGTCATATGTTCCGGAAATAAACTTTATGTTAACGTATCGCCTGGGTCATCCTCAGGAGACTCAATATTTGCCCTTGATGGCGGACCGACACTTCTCTCTTACACTCCCGGACTTCTAAACAGGTCGTTCGATATTGCCCCTGAGGGTTTTACAGTATCATCACAAGGTTCTCTGAGATATTTCAGGTCTGACGGTTCGCTTAAAAGCACAATCTCATCTTATGGCTGGGGCGTTCCGGATATCTCCCAGGCAGTAATTGAGAATAATGACATCTGGATTGCCGATCTGAATTTTGGTCTTATTAAAGCACGGAACATGTCAGATTTTACCAATCTTACTCTTCCGGGCCCCGCCTCAGATTATGCAGGCAACATCACTTACGGGAACAATTCTGTTTTAATCTCCGCGGGGGGAGCCGATAATTCCTGGATTAGCCTTGGAAGAACTTTTCAGATCTCAGTCGTTGAAAACAACAATTACACGAACCTCGTCTCAGAAAGTGTAAGGGATGCAATGAGAGCCTGCATTGACCCCGGGAACAAGGGTCACTTTTTCATCTCTTCGTGGGGTGACGGGCTGTTTGAATATAACAACAATACTCTGGTTAAACATTTTAATGAAATTAACACCCCGGAGCTGGCAGTCAATTCAGGCAATGCCGGCATCAGGATTTGCGGCCTTGCCATGGACAGGTCTAAAAACCTGTGGATAGCTCAGACAGGGAACTCCGCAACCATCAAAGTCTTCAGGCCGGATGGAAGCTGGATTGTTAATCCTTTAACAATAAACGCACCGGTTGCGGGTGATCTTATAGCAGCAGGCAGCGGTCAGAAATGGATGGTATTACCGATGGGGTTTGGTCTGTTCATCCTTGACGATAATAATACGCCTGAGGTTTTTGCAGATGACAAATCAAGAAAGCTGATTATTAAAGACTCAGATGAAAAGATTATCTCATTTGTTTTTTCGGTTACTGAAGATCTGGACGGGAATATCTGGGTAGGAACCGATCAGGGTCCGGTAATTTACTATAATCCGGACCGTATATTTGAGACTGATGCAAGGGGCGAACGGATAAAGGTACCCCGAAACGATGGCTCTGGTCTTGCCGATTATATGCTTGGGACTGAATCTATTACCTCAATTTCAGTAGATGGCGCGAACAGAAAATGGCTGGGGACAAAAAGTTCAGGCGTCTATTTACTATCAGCTGACGGCACGAAAATGCTGAAAAACTATAATACTCAAAACAGCCCCCTGTTCTCTGATTCAATTGCTTCGGTCGCAGTTGACAATAAGACAGGAGAAGTATGGTTCGGGACCGCCGGGGGTGTTTTATCAGTAAGGGAAATTGCAGTTTCGGGAGAATCAAAATTCACAGATGTATATGCTTTTCCCAATCCCGTAAGGGAAAACTATTACGGGAACGTCACAATTACAGGACTGGTTAGAGACTCCCGGATTAAAATAACCAGTGTAAGCGGTGATCTTGTCTATGAAACCGTTTCCGAGGGGGGACAGGCAGAGTGGGATCTTACAACATATACAGGGAACAGGGTGGCAACTGGTGTCTATCTTGTTTTCTGTTCGGGAGGTGACGGATCACAGTCATTTGTGACGAAGATACTGGTAATTGGAAGATAATTAACCGGGTATGAGACTCTGTATCCTTTCTATCTGAAGTTGTTTATTCACTTCCCTTAGACTTCTTGCAGTTTTTGTAAAGTACTGATGCCCCGAAATGAATTTGACCTGCATCTTGTTCCAATCATTCAACTCCTTCATTTTGTTCTGCGCTCTCAGCTCTTCAAACAGGGTATTTGACACGGGTATAAAATCGCTCCTTCCCAGGTAATCGAGATCCGAATCGCAAATTATTTCTTCAAGAAGATCAACCGGCTTTGGAGGCAGCTTAGTCGACATTATTATTGAACATATCCTTTCTATCTGATCTTCGCGGTAGTTGTATCCCGGAAGCATCTTCCTGGCTAGTTCTGCACCGTAGAATTCATGATTATCATACGAAACGGTATGTCCGGCATCATGAAAAAGACCGGCAGTTTTAAGAAGCAGAATCTCCTCATCAGTGCATCCTTCTGCCCAGCCAATCAGTTCAACCTCGGTGACTACATCAACGGTATGTTTCACGTTATGATAAAACAAATAATCAGGCAGCTCTTTCTCAAGTTTGTCAAGGATAATCTCCTGAATATCCGTAAACTGAATAAGTCCGAACTTTATCCTGAAAGAGCTGTTTGGCACTCTTCCCGTGCCGGCTACCGAGAGTTCAGGCTTCAATCCCCTTACTTTGTACATGCCCAGGTTCCCTTTATATTTAACAGGCAGCTTCCCAAAGTACTCACAATCAAAGAATTCCTTTACCAGTTCATAAGTCATTACAGATATCAGAATTGAGCCATGTTCTGATAAAGCCTCTATCCGGCTTGCGATATTGACGCTATCACCCTTGATATCGTAGTTTATCTTCTTTTTACCAGTTACCGTTGCGGTGACAGGGCCGGTGTGTATGCCGGTCTTTAACTCCCATATTGCGTCGCCCGACCCTCTCTTGTGCGCCTCATAGTCCTCAAGAAACGTATGCATCTCCAGGGCAGCCATTACTACTTCTACAGGATTTGTTATATTCTTTACAGGTATTCCTCCGGCACACATGAAAGTATCACCTATAGTTTTTATCTTTTCAATCTTATACCTTGAGGCTATCGCATCAAACTCATAAAATATCTCATCAAGCTCATCCATCACTCCAACAGGATCCATCCCTTCAATGGCTTTCGACATCCCGTGAATATTCGCCAACAGGACTGTCGTCATATTGAATTTTAACGATTTATCCCTTTTATCTGCTTCTGATACCGCACCTGAAATCTGATCAGCAATTTTGCCCTGCCTTTCTTTCAGATTTTCATTTTCCACTGCGAGCTTCTCATTAAGTTTTTCAAGTTTTTTGATGAGCTGCTCAAGTTCCTGGTTTTGTTTGGCAAGCCTCGAAATTCGCTTTATAAGCTCCTCATTATTTGTGGCCGTCATGATGGGGTTGATTGACTGGTAAATATAATAATTTTATCTTTGAAAGATTCTTTACTGCCATGCTTGTGAAATCAAAAGGAGTGATCCTTCATCAGATAAAATACACCGATTCGGGAATAATCGTTCAATCTTATACACGCGAATTCGGAAGACTTTCATTCCTTGTAAAGGGAATGAGAAGCAAGAAATCGGGCAGGTATAGTGTTCTTTTTCAACCCATGCTGGTTCTTGACCTTGTCTTCTATTATAAACAATCACGCAGCATGCAATTATTGAAGGAATTTTCGGTCTCGTATCTTCCTGCCGATATCTACTCAGATGTAAAAAAGAGCTGCATCGCCCTCTTCCTTGGGGAAGTTCTGACAGCTGTGCTGAAGGAAGAGAGCCCGCACCTTGAATTATATGACTTTATAGAGGATTCCGTCAGGTATTTTGACAATTGCAGGACAGGTTTCAGCAACTTCCATATTGCATTCCTGATAGGTCTGGCCAGTTACCTGGGTTTTGAACCCGGTACCAGGAGTGATGAGAGAAACAAATATTTCGATCTGCTCAACGGCACCTTTGTTCCGTTTCCACCAGCCCATGGCGATTTCGCGGATATCGAAATATCAGGGATCCTGGGCATGTTCTTTTTAACCTCGTTTGAACAGATAGGAAATATCCCACTGACCGGGAAGCAAAGAAATGAAGTACTTGAGACCATTTTAAGGTACTATTCCATTCATCTTCCAGGGCTTAAAAAGATCCAGTCGCTTGAAGTCCTTAAAGAGATTTTCAAATGAATTCCGGACAAAGTTCTTTTTTTAGTAAGTTTAGCCTCCAAACCCACGGGAGATGCCATTAATTCCTTCAATTGTCAGATGGTTTAATACCAGACGTCTCAACCAGATAGAGCTGTTTAAGAAATACCCGGCTGAGATCCAGCAGGAAACACTTTTTAATATCCTCAAACCGGCAGAGCGCACTGAGTGGGGTAGAAAATATGACTACAAGTCGATTACATCTGTGAAAGAATATCAGGCAAGGGTTCCTGTTCATACATATGAAGAACTGCTCCCGTATATCGAGCGCCTCCAGCGGGGAGAAAAAGATCTTCTCTGGCCGGGGGGGATAAAGTGGTTTGCAAAATCATCAGGAACTACTTCGACAAAAAGCAAGTTTATTCCCATGACCAGGGAATCGCTGGAAGAGTGTCATTACCGTGGTGCAAAGGACGTTCTGGCAATCTATACCAGGAACAATCCCGAAACCCGCATCTTTACCGGGAAAAGCCTGACTCTGGGCGGAAGTCATGCAGTAAGTCAGCTGAATGCCGGTTCACTATACGGAGATCTCTCTGCAATACTAATCGAAAATGCACCCTCATGGGTGGAGATAATAAGAACTCCAAAACAGAAAATAGCATTGATCGAGGATTTTGAGGAGAAACTCAAAATGATAACCAGAACCACTGTCAATGAAAATGTTACAAGCCTTACGGGGGTTCCGTCATGGTTTCTTACGCTTATAAAACATATCCTTGCCTCTACCGGAAAAACGAGCCTGACGGAGGTGTGGCCAAATCTTGAAGCTTTTTTCCACGGAGGTATCAGCTTCACCCCGTACCGGAAGATCTATGATCAGCTTATTCCGGGCGATCAGATGCATTATATGGAAACATACAATGCTTCAGAAGGTTTTTTTGGTATCCAGGATGATCCTGCCAGATGCGACATGCTTCTTATGCTGGACTATGGTATCTTTTACGAATTTATCCCCGCTGACCTGCTCAATACCGGTTCACCCCCGGTTTTCACAGCAGGCGAAGTTAAAACCGGAATAAATTATGCAATTGTAATATCAACAAATGGCGGATTATGGAGATACATGATCGGCGACACCATCGTTTTTACAAGCAAGGATCCTTACAGGTTCTACATCTCAGGCAGGACCAAAAACTACATAAATGCATTTGGTGAGGAAGTTATCGTAGACAACGCGGATAAAGCACTCGAATCAGCATGCAAGGGTACAGGTGCAATTATTTTGGAATATACGGCTGGTCCTGTATTCATGGATTCCGCTTCGAGAGGATCGCATGAATGGCTGATTGAATTTGAGAAGGAACCCTCAGATATAAACAGGTTCACTGATCTTCTTGACGAAACCCTGAAATCGATCAACTCTGATTATGAAGCAAAACGTTTTAAGGATATAAATCTTGTTAAGCCGGTTGTCAGGTCTGTCCCGGAAGGAACATTCAGCAACTGGCTGAAATCCAAGAACAAACTGGGCGGCCAGAATAAAGTTCCGCGTCTTACGAATAACAGGGATATTATAGAAGAGATATATTTTTATGCAGGAATTAAACCTGATTAAAGCACAGCATCCCTTTACAATCTGATATAAAACTTAAAAGCTTATTCAATTTTTAGTAATTTTATGATCTGATAAAGTAAAACTTCCAACTATGCACATAGCAATCGCCGGTAATATCGGTTCGGGCAAAACCACACTGGCAGGACTTCTTGCCAAGCATTATGGCTGGACGCCTCATTATGAAGATGTTGACGATAATCCTTACCTGAATGATTTCTATGATGATATGCAGCGCTGGTCGTTTAACCTCCAGATCTATTTTCTAAATTCCCGGTTCAGCCAGATACTTGAGATCAAAAAATCGGAAAAAACAATAGTGCAGGACCGCACCATTTATGAGGATGCCTATATATTTGCCCCAAACCTTCACTCAATGGGCTTAATGTCAACCCGTGACTTTGATAACTACTCAAAGCTTTTTGAGCTTATGAGCTCCCTGATCCAGCCGCCCGACCTGCTTCTTTACCTCAGGGCTTCGGTTCCCACACTGGTAAATCAGATCCAGAACCGTGGACGTGAATATGAAAGTTCTATCCGCATCGATTACCTTAAAAGGCTGAATGAGCGCTATGAAGCATGGATCCAGTCATACAAGCTGGGCAGGATGCTGATAATCGAAGCCGATCATTATAACTTCCCGAATAACAAAGACCATCTCAGCGAGGTTATCGATAAGATCAACGCTGAAATACACGGTCTGTTTTAGTACCATTCAATCTTTAATCTGCGTAGATCTGCGTGATCTGCGGGAAACAAAAAAATGTCCCGCAGATTCCGCAGATTTTCGCAGATTTACTTTTAGTAAATTCACAGGAACAATACCTAATTTCAGCTTTCCCTCATTTAGGGATTGCGGGGATTGGAGTTAAAGCGACCTCAACATAGCTGTCGGTATCCAGGTATTTTTTTGCAACAGTCTTAATATCTTTTGCTGTGACAGAGTTGACAAATTCCTTATATTCTTCAAGCGAACGCAGCTTGTCACCATACAGATAATGGTTCTGCAGGGCCGCAAGCCAGTAACTGTTCTCCTTTATCCTGGTTTCACGCTCCCTGATCAGAGTCTCTTTAACCTTATTAAGATCAGTTTCAGTAGCACCTTCCGCTTTAAGCTTTTTCATCTCATCCAGAATTGTAATTGTAAGCTTTTGAATATTTTCCGGACTGCAACCCCATGAGGAGCTGATTGTAAATTCAGGTTTTGGAAATCTGGCTGCACTCCCTTCAACGCTTACACCGTACACTCCACCCTGATCTTCCCGCATTGATTCCCTGCATTTTATTGCCAGCACTTCCATCATCATGTTAAAGCCCATCCGGTATTTATCTTTCCATTTAAAATCACCCTTCCACACCATTGCAACCATACTCTGCGGCTCCGAATTTTTCGGGACCATAACAACTACCTTTCCCTCCGGAAATCCGGGTGTTACATCTTTCCAGGTCTCCTTTCTTTTAGTGGAAGGCAGCCCTCCGATATATTTCTCCAGCAGTGGTAGATACTTCATCTGTTTTAAAATTGCCTACCATAATGTATGTAAAGTCGCTTGCGTCTGCAAAACGGTCCCTGAAGATAGCGAGCAGCCTGTCAAGGTTTATCTGGTCAAGCTGGGCGTCAGTGGGGACACCAATTACCCTTGGCGAATTCATTGAAATGATCTTTGACAGGGTGTCGGAAAAAATAACCTGCGGATTTGCCCTCATTGGTTTGATCATATTCTTCATTCTTGAGATGTAGGCATCAAAGGCAGTTTCATCCTTCCGTGTTTTCGTAAAATAGAGATAGTTTAGCTGGAGCATTGTTTCAAGGTCCCTTGGCGAGCAATTTCCGTTGACCCCCTCACGCAGTTCGTTGATATACGGGGTCAGCCTGGCGGTGTTGCCTGATAGTTTTTTCTGCAAACCAGTGTAGTCATATGTCCCCAATCCGCTCTGGAATACAATTGTTGAAGCAAGAGTGGCCGACATGATGTCGTCGTCGGGATAAAGTGAAGTCCCGCCGGGACTGAAGGCTGAGATGACGATCTCATCATTCTTGAAATCGGTGGGTTTCAGGATCATACGGACACCATTGCCAAATGTCAGTTCAGTAAATCCGAATCCGGTGTCTTCAACCCGCTTAATAACTTTTGAGGCGACAGGTTCTTCGGGAAGCAGCGGTTCATCTGTTTCGCTGTCAACATAAGCTTCAACCTTTTTTGATCTGACCGATTTAATTATCCCGGCTATGGCTTGTTCTGTCGGGATGCTGATTCCTTCTTTCTCCTGGGCTGTGATCAGAACCAGAAGATTGTCATCGGTCGTCAAAGTCTGACCCATTTTATTGACTTCATCGAGAGTGATATCGGGAAGATATTCTTTAACAATTTCAAATTCCTTCTGATAACCGGGAATGCACTCCCGGGTCAGATAGTTTCTTACAAATTCATCGGCAAAAGTTGAAGAAACCGTCTTATCAGCTTCCCTGGCTATGTTTTCGTACATGGTAAGGACATCTTTTTTCTCCCTTTCAAGCTCTGTTGGTGTGAAACCAAACTGCCTTAACCTTTCATTTTCCGAAAGAATCAGCTCAAGACTTTTTTCAATCTGATTCTCTTTAGCAGCTGCAGACAATGAATATACATCAATTGACCGTCCGATGAAAGCGCCGTAACCTGATCCGGCGTACAGGAATGGGGCATCGGGTTTCTGTGTAATCTCCTGAAGCCGGTTATTCAGCATATCGGTAAACAACATCCTGATTATAGTGTTGCGATAATCGGAGTAGGTTATTGACTTTGCATGGGGATGTTTGAAAAAGAGCTCCACGCCGAAACCGGATGCCTCCTTGTCAGTTACTATGCTTATAAGCGGATCAGTATTCCCCGGTATCGGGTATTCAACCCGCTTATTTGGAGTCGAAGGTTCAGGAATTCTCCCAAAATACTCCTTTATTTTTTCCTCAGCCAGGCCGGGATCGATGTCGCCAACAACGACCACTGCCATCAGGTCGGGTCTGTACCAGGTTTTGTAGAAGTTTCGTAATGTATCGTAAGGGAAGCTTTTGATAATATCAACTTTCCCTATCGGCACTCTTTCGGCATACTTCGATCCTTTGAAAAGCACCGGCAGGAATTTTTGCATCATCCGGTCATCAGCTCCCAGACCAAGCCTCCACTCCTCAATGATAACACCGCGTTCCTTGTCAATCTCACTCTCTTCAAGACTCACCTGGTGAGCCCAGTCTTCAAGTACCTGAAACCCGCGGTTTATCCATTCAACATTATCGGAGGGCACTTTTAGCATGTAAATGGTCTGATCAAAGCTGGTGGATGCATTCAGTTCTTCCCCGAATTTCACACCCATTTCTTCCAGCATATCTACCATTTTATTACTCGGAAAGTTTTTTGTGCCGTTAAAACACATATGCTCACAAAAATGAGCCAGCCCCTGTTCGGCGTCTGTTTCACAGATGGAACCTGCATTGATGGCCAGCCTCATTTCTATCCTCTGCTCAGGTTTGGTATTTTTTTTAATATAGTAGGTGAGGCCGTTATCAAGCTTCCCGATCCTGATATTCGGATCAGGTGGAATGGGATCATTTAACTTCTGAATTTGTGCGGTGACAGCTGCCTGTGCAACACACCAGATAATCAGGAGTACGAAAAGTTTTAAATTCTTCATTTTAATAATTTTATTTTTGACCTTCTGCCCATTAGGTCTTAATTTAAGAAAATGCAACTAACGCGACCAACTCTTCCTGCGAGGGCAGGAAATGATGTAAAGTAAAATTAGGAAAATATTCATAAGGTTGGAAATTAGATTATAACATATTAAGTCTGAACCTGTTGGAATCATAAAGACTCGTAATTCCATGAATTCCTATGCGTTACCTTAGTGACAGCCTTTGTGAACCTGGATGGAAGACAGCTTAAATTTAGGATAAATTATTACACAAAGTCATACAAAGGATTGACAGAAGTATTCACAAATACCTGAATTTCGCACATCTAAGTTTGTTTAATAAAATTTAATATTTTAAAGATTGACAGGTTTATAATAAAATATTACCTTGCCACCTATAACAAAAAATCCCATAATTATGAATTCCACCCGAAGAAATTTCATAAGAACTGCATCTGTACTGGCTGCAGGATCGGTTCTTCCTCTTGATGCACTATCAAAGTCGATGACGGGTTCCGCCCGCCGACAAAATAAGGGTCGGCCTTATAGGCGCTAACAGCCAGGGATACAGCGACCTTGCCTCTTTTCTTAAGAATCCTGAAGTAGAATGCGTTGGATTATGCGATGTTGACCGCAATGTGCTTAACAAACGTACTGATGACCTTATAAAGTTGAATGCCCCAAAGCCCAAGCTCTATCTCGACTACCGTAAGATGCTTGAAGACAAGGACATAGATATCGTTATAGTCGGGACACCCGATCACTGGCACTGCCTGCAGTTCGTACATTCGCTCGAAGCCGGGAAGCATGTTTATGTGGAAAAACCTATTGGCAATTCAATTGCAGAGATCAATATAATGCAAAAGGCGACAAAAAAACACGGGAAAATGGTCCAGGTAGGCCAGTGGCAGAGAAGCCAGCCTCACTTTGTTGATGCAATAAATTACCTTAAGTCGGGTAAGCTTGGACGTATCCGGACCTGCAAAGCCTGGTCGTATGTCGACTGGAAAACCGCTGTTCCCAAAGTGCCCGATACACCTGTCCCCGAAGGAGTTGATTACAATATGTGGCTCGGACCCGCTCCAAAACGTCCCTTCAACAAAAACCGCTTTCATTTTACCTGGCGCTGGTACTGGGAATACGGCAACGGACTTATGACTGACTGGGGCGTCCACCTCATTGATTACATCCTCTATGGAATGGGAAAAACAATACCTGCCTCGGTGATGGCGATTGGCGGTAAATACGCTTTCCCTGAGGATGATATGGTTACACCCGATACAATGACCGCCGTCTATGATTTTAAGGACTTTACTATGATCTGGGAGCATACGATAGGTATAGGACTCGGAAACTGGAGAAGACCTCACGGTATGTCGTACATTGGTGAAAACGGAACTCTGGTTCTCGACCGTAACGGATGGGAAGTCGTACCGGAGAAACAACGCGTCGAAGCAATGCCTGTCCAGAAAAATGTTGGCAACGGGCTGGACCTTCACGTTAAGAATTTCCTTGAATGCATCAAAAACAATACACCACAGAAACTCAATGCAGGAATCGATATTGGAAGAAGCGTGGCACTTGTTGCACAGATGGGCAACGTAGCCTACCGCACCGGCGAGAAGGTCTCATGGGATGACGCAAAACAATCATTCAAAACCGAAACTGCAAATAAGCTTATAACTCCGGTTTACAACAACGGATATAAACTGCCAAAATATTAGATAACTCAAGTTGCTAGTTGCTTCCTTGTTACTGGTTAGTTGTTGATTAACAGGACAATAAGCGATTTTGTTAAAATGTATTTAATATTTTTGCATTAATAATGATGCTCATTATCAAATAACTAGCAACCAGCAACAAGTAACTAGCAACTTAGGTTAGATAGATATTTAAATTAAATACTCTATCAAATCTGCGATTATCTGCGAAATCTGCGGGAAATATTAGTTTTCACGCAGATCACGCAGATTTACGCAGATATTTTATTCCCCGATGATCTTTATAAGCTTCCCTGCCGGAACCTGGCTTGTAAGCTCAAGGTCGTTGAGCAGCGCCAGTTCCTTAAACTGTGACTGATTAACTCCGAATTGGCTTAAAGCATCTGAAAATGTTCCGGCACGCTGTACTTTAACAACCTGTATCTTTTTCGGCTTTACATTTATTTTAGCGGCGTCAGTCAGCCTGGAAAAGCCAGCCATAGTTGATTCAAATGACCGGCTGTAATTAGCGAAATCAGCTTCGGCTGAGACACCGTGAAAGACATAATTCACGTTGTTATAATTTATAAAGTATGAGAGAACCATGTTGGTCTGCGTTGCTCCTGTTGACTGATCCTGAACCGTCTGTTTGCACAGAGTGGCAATGGCAGGCATTCCGTTTACAGTGATTCTCTTCCTGTCCTGAACGGTAAGCCCAATCTGTGCAATTGTAGAGTCGGCTGCTGCATCCAGGCTTTTTTCCGGAGAGAGGGTAAAGAGGATCAATGCCTTGCCGTCGCCAGGCAATATTGTAACCTGAAGCGGAGTGTTCTGCAGTTGCCATCCTGAAGGAAAGGGAAACATAAACCTAAGTTCAGGGTGATAGAAGATATTCCCTTCAACATAACCCTGCCTGGGATCTTCACCGTATACAATCCCGTTGATCATCTGAAGATAGCTGTCCTGATTAACCTTCCATTCCGGAAGGTTAAGTTTTGCCTGCCACTGTGTTGCCTTTTCGTTCACCGAGTTATACCTGTCGCCCGGATCGGGATGTGTCGACATGAAAGTCGGAATTCCACCCTCGCTTTCAGAAAGACTCATTTTATCCAGAACTTTAAAAAAGTCGGCCATTTTGTGGGCATCGTAGCCCATCCTCGAGGAATATTCAACTCCCAGACGGTCGGCTTCCCTTTCATCATCACGGCTGAACCTTAAAAACAGCAGCTGCATTCCCTGCATGGCGTACTGAGCATATTGGGCAAATTTCTCCGAAGCTATCATTCCACCTATCAAAACCAGCTGACCCAGAGTCTGCTTACTTTGCTGACTCACTGTATGACGCGCTGCAATGTGTCCGATCTCATGGCTCATAACTCCCAGCAACTCCGCCTCATTATTAAGCTGGGCAAGAATCCCTCTGGTGAGATAGACATAGCCTCCGGGAACTGCGAAAGCATTGACTACCGGCGAATCCACTACTTTGACATGATATGCTATCTTAGGCCTGTGGGATATCTTCCCGACTTCAGTACCCTTAGCCTGAACAAACGCCTGAATATTCTTATCAGGATATTCACCAAAGGTCGCCATTACCTGAGGATCGTAAGACATGCCCAGCTGAACCTCCTGTTCTTCCGACATCAGCATAAGCTGCCTTTTGCCTGTTACGGGATTGACAGCACAGGATAAGACAAACAAAATAGCCGCACAAAGTAATGTGAGCTCCGTAATGATTTTAGTCCTTTTCATTTATATATTTTATTGTGATTATCTCCATGAACATACTTCCTTAACCAAATATCGGAAATAATTTTTCTCCTCAGGAATTATAACATTAAAAAATTAACCTCAACTTTGCCGGTTACCAGGAGTATAACAAATAAACTGATTTGAAGTTAACTGAATGCCACCCTTTTCCGGTAACTGGTATACGTTTTCCTGGAGATACGAAGGATTCACAAGGTAGAATATTAAAAGTCAGATCACCAGACTGTACAAATTCTCAATTTTGTCGGGGTATTCCTTTGTGTTACCTTAGTGACAGCCTTTGTGACCCTTTGTGGTTAATTTCTTATTCACAAAGTCACACAAAGGAGACACGGAGGATTCATAAGGTAGAATTTTAAAAATCAGATCACCAGACTGTACAAATTCTCCAGTTTGTGGACTTTCTGAAGATAGTTTATAACATTTGTACTTCTGTTTCCTGATCTGCAATAGAAGACTAATGACTCACTACCGGAAAAGAGTCTGATATTTTTTGAGACATCGTAGTAAGGTATCGGGATGGTATGAAAGCCAATGTCAGAATTATCGTCCTTATCCCGGAGATCAATAACCCGGATGTCCCGGCTTTTTGTAAGCATTTCTTTCAGTTTCCCTGCAGTAATTTCCCTGACTGACTTTTTATCACACAGGCTCCCGTCATCGTATTCCCCCAGTTGGGTTACCCGGGATAAAGCCGGGTTTCTTTCAAATGAAGATATCCATATATTGAAATTCAGCATGTCAATCATGAACATTTTTCCCGAAAGTATCCCGTCCAGCCCGATAATTATCTTTAATACTTCGGTTGCCTGCATAGAACCAATGATACCAGGGATAGACCCTATTACTCCGAATTCTTCACATGCAGGTACCTCGAGCGGATGGGGAGGTTCGGGATAAAGACACCTTAAAGTGGGGCCGTTCTTGTAATTCAGTACCATGACCTGACCAGAAAACTTATGGATTGCCCCGTAAACCAAAGGTTTGTTGAGTATTACACAGGCATCATTTATTAAGTACCGGGTGGCAAAATTATCCGTACAGTCAACAACAATGTCGTACAGTGAAATAATTTTAAGTGCAAATTCCTTGTCCAGCCTTATGAAATGTATTTTAAAATCGACTTCAGGATTAAGTATCCCGAGTCTTTCCCTGGCTGCCAATGGCTTAGGTTTACCTATATCCTTTAACGAATAGAGCACCTGCCTGTTCAAATTTGTCTGATCCACCCAGTCATTATCCACTATTCCCAGGGTTCCGACTCCGGCTGCTGTCAGATATTGAAGCACCGGGCATCCCAGGGCGCCGGCACCAACAACCAGCACAGATGTCCCCTTTATCTTCTTCTGACCTTCTTTCCCGACTTCAGCAAGGCGTATCTGCCTGCTGTACCTGATAATCTCCTCTTTGTTTAATGAAGTAAAACAGGCCATACTATTTATTATTAGTGTCTGATTTATAATATCTTTCCTTCTCAGATTCAGGAAGCACTTCATTCATCGATCCGGTCCTGTAACCATTAAGGTCGATTGTGACGTAATTGAATCCCGATCTGCGGCAAATTGCTGTCAGAGTTTCTTTCATTTCCCATGCCCTGTCCATCTCGGAAGGAATGAATTCAAGTCTTGCAAGGTCTTCATGGCTTCTGATCCTGAACTGGGTGAATCCAAGGTTTCTGAATTCAAATTCCGCCGTTGCCAGCCTGTCGAGTTTTGGTCGTGTGATCTTTTCACCATACGGGAAACGTGAAGCGAGGCAGGCATAAGACTGCTTTGTGGCGGTTGGCAGGTTAAATTTTGTGGAGAAATACCGGATATCACTTTTTGTAAATCCTGAATCAGCCAGAGGAGAAATGACTCCCTGCTCCTGCTTTGCTTTCATCCCGGGACGAAAATCTTTAAGGTCATCCGAGTTACTCCCGTCAAAGATCTGGTCATAACCTTCTTTTAAGGCTATAAATTTAATTTTGCCAAACAATTCACTCTTACAATAGTAACATCTGTCAGGCGGGTTGTCCGAATAACCAGGAATATCAATCTCCTCAGAAACTATTATTTTGTGTTTGATTCCCAATAACTCTGCCAGAGATTTTGCTTCTTCAAGTTCATAAAACGGATATGTGCTTGATGTCGCTGTTATCAATAGCACCTTATCCCCATAGACATCTCTGGCAACACATGCCAGGAATGTGCTGTCAACCCCGCCTGAAAAAGCTATAACCGCACTCTTAAAATCCCTGAGCCTGGCTTTTAGTATATTTAATTTCTCTTCCATAATGATCTCTTTAATTGTAGCAGGTCGCGGTTCATTGCACCTGAAGCAAGATGCAATGAAAAAAGGTGTCGTCGTTGCAAACCTGAAGAACACTGACTAAAATCAGATAACCTTCCCCATCAAACAGAGGAATACCCTGTTTAAATACTTCTGCAAAGATATATTATATAATTTAAAAAGCTATTGGGGCATGCGCGATCTTAAGGATCAGTGTTAAATCGAGAATTTATAACTTCCAGTAATTCAATTACATAAGTTTCCCCTCCTTATTTTAAGGAGGGGTGGCCAGACGGTGAAATCATCTTACAAGCAGAGGTTAAATTTGTCTGGCCGGGGTGGTTGACTCAAGTCTTAACCACCCCGGTCGGGAAAGTTGATTGTTAACCTATCAAAATCTATAGTCCCGACCACCCCTCCTTGAAAAGGAGGGGAAAGTTATGTTACAGAATATCAATTGCATATAGTTAGATTCATAAATTTTCCTATTATTTTGTAACTTTTCCATGTCAGGAGAGTTATTAGGTTAATAAAACAGTAAGATATCAATTCCGTAAACCTGGATGACATAACCCTGATGTCTCACGTAATTGACGGGGAGACAGATAAAATGGGCATCTTGTACGAAAGATACAAGATGCCGCTGTATGCTTATTTTTTCAAAACGACATGTGGTGACAGGGAAGCCAGTGAGGACCTGGTTCATACTGTTTTTTACAGGGCGATCAAATACAAAAACACCTTTACAGGTAAGGGAAGCTTCGCAAACTGGTTATTCAGGATCGCCCGCAATGCAGGCCTGGACCATAACACCAGGAATAAGAAACACTCAGAAAGTTATGATGCTGATATCAGAAAAGTACGCTCTGCCATGACTGATGAAGATGACATTGAGAAAAAGGATGAGATTGCACTCCTGGGTTTTGCCATGGAGAAGCTTGAATATGAGGACAGGGAGATTATTATCCTCGGGAAAATCGAATGCCTCAGATACAGGGAAATTGCTGATATTCTCGGCACAACCGAAAGCAATATCAAGATCCGCATGTTCAGAGCCATCAGGAAACTGAAAGACATATTTATAAAAATTGAAAATGTCAGATATGAAAAAGAAAGATAATCTGGAAAAGATAATTGACCTCATTCATCATAAACTGTCATCCGGAGGGAGTAATGAGGAACTTTCCGGTCTAAAAGAATCAGGATCAAAGGATGATGAGATAGAACCGATCAGGAGGATAAGTCAGCTTATTGATAAAATGCCTGTTGAAGGACCATCATCCGGCATGGACAGAAAATTTTATGAAATGCTCGAAAAAGAAAAGGAGAGATCCTTTACAACCGGAAGCGGCTTTTCCGGAAAAGGGTGGTTCCGATCTTCAGCTTTTACTGCCGGTCTGAGGGTTGCAGCAGGTATCGGGTTATTCCTTCTGGGATGGTTTGCCGCTTCCTGGTTCGGGCTGAAATCCCCGGCTGTCAGAGAGATGGCTGAGCTATCCTATGAATTAAAAGATCTTAAAGGGACACTTGTTCTCACCATGATGAATCAGAATTCCTCCCTTGAGAGAATCAAAGCCATTAATATGGTGAATGAATTTGAAAATGCTGATGAAAGGATTATCGAAAGCCTTATCGGAGCGTTAAATAATGACAATAATGATAATGTAAGATTGTTATCCCTTGAGGCATTGATCAAATACTCCGACAATCCTTCAGTCCGGGAAGGGCTGATTGAATCAATCCCTAACCAGACATCTCCGATGATCCAGCTGAGGCTTGCAGAAGTAATGGTGGCGCTGGATGAAAAAAAGGCTGCCTCCGAATTTCAGAAAGTCCTGATGAATACAGGTTTGAATTACAATGTAAGGAATAAGATAAGTGAGGCAGTAACGGTTCTGTTATAATGAAATCCATGTTTAGAAAACTCTTCATAACAAAGATCCTTATTTTGATGGCGTTTCCGGTCTTCTGCCAGGGAGAACAGCTCGTCATAAACATTTCACCCTCGCTGAATAAGCATGTCTTCACATTCGAGAATCCAAAAGGTTCGATTAAGGTTATCGGATACGAGGGTAATGATATAGTTGTAAATGCCTTTCTGCGGGTGCCTGAAGCGGAAAGATCAGCTGGTGACAGAATGAAGCGGATTGAGCAGAATCCTCTCGAGATTTACGCTGAAACAGCCGGCAGCGATGTAACATTGTTCAGCAGGGCGACAGGAAAAACAGTTGACTTCGACATAAAAATACCAGGGAATTTCTCACTGAAACTGAAATCACTCGATAACGGCAATATTCAGATTATTAATATTAACGGCGAAATTGAAGTTGAAAATGCCAATGGGGATATTACCCTTGAAAATATTGCAGGTTCATCTGTTCTGAGTACAGTATATGGAAATATTATCGCAAATTTCAGGGAAGTAAAACCTGATTCCCCGATGATGTTTACTTCTTTCGAAGGGGATATTACCCTTAGCTTCCCTCCCCTGGTAAATGCAATGCTTAAAATGAAAAGCGGTACAGGTGAAATAACCACCGATTTTGATTTTGTTCCCGTCAGAAGGCAACCGGTGGTAAAAAACGTTGAAAATACCAGGATCTACTCGCTTGAGGATTGGGTTGTCGGCAGGGTAAATGCAGGCGGTCCTGAATACAACATAAGAACCTACAGCGGAAATATTATTATAAAAAAACATGGCATTAAGTAACTTTTAAAAAGATGACAGGTTTTTACTGAAAAGTCAACTTAATTAAAAATCCAGACCATGAAAAGAAACTTCCAGATTATTATCACTTGTCTCAGCGCTTTCCTGCTGATTATCGATCCAGGCACCAGCTCAAAACAACGACAAAACTGTGGAGGGCACCTGGGTAATTGAACCAGATGCAGGAAAACTCAACATTGAATTTTTCGTAAGATCAAAAGATCAAAATAACCATTCCAACTTCTCTGAAGTAATTAAAAAAGAAGCACTTACCGGCTTCAGGAACGGCAATAATGTCAGTTTCTCGCTGAAAAACAAAGGCGGTGAAATAAATATGACCGGGGATGTGGAAGCAGAAAACGGAACTGGTAAATTTATTTATACTCCTGATCCCGATTTTGTTAAAGCCATTGGTAATGAAGGATTCCCGGATCTTAAACCAACTGTTCTTTTACTTTTCACTGTTAAGAATTTCGATCCGCAATATATTAAAAGCGTCAGGAGCCTCGGGTATAAAGACCTCTCCGAAGATAACCTGGTTGGTCTTGTAGCTCTCGGAGTAACAGTCGATTATATCAGGGAAATTCAAAAAAGCGGATTTGATGATCTTGCAGTCAGTAAACTTATAGGGTTCAAAGCTCTCGGCATAGATCCTTCATATATTAGCAGCATGGAAAAGCTTTCAGGCGGCGATCTTTCTGCAGACAATATCATGTCGTTCGCTGCTTTAAAAGTTGATGAAGCTTATGCCTCGGAAATGTACAAATCGGGCTTTAAGCTTACCGGCGAACAGCTCATAACCTTCAAAGCAATGGAAATCACTCCCGCGTACGTCAAAGAGATGGCTGCTGCTGGATACAAAGGTATGTCCAGCGATGAAATAGTTCAGTTCAAAGCCCAGAATATCGATCCGGAATTCATAAAAGAAGTCAGGGGAATGGGATTAACTGAAAACCTGACTGCTGATCTCCTGGTCAGATTGAAAATATTTAAAGTTGACCGGAAATTTGTCGATGAGATGAAGGATGCAGGTTATGCGGAACTACCGGCCGAAAAACTTGTCGAATTTAAAATATTCCATATTGACAGGGCTTTTATCGAAAGAGCAACAAAGTTTGCCGGTTCAAAGCCGACTCCTGAAAAACTCATCCAGCTGAAAATTGCAGACGGAAACGGGAAGGAAGAATAGAATTATCCCAGGATCGTACCAAGGTTCAGAATGTGCAAATAGAAAATTCCCTGAATAAAGTACCTGATTATTCGTGCAAGTCCGTAAAGAAGGTATAACCTGAAAGGGTATTTAAAGAGGCTTACCGCAATTACCACCATTGAAAAAGGGGAGAATGGAAAAAGCGCAGAAATAATTATGAACGCGCCGCCCCATTTTCTTACCATGGCTATGTAGTTGGCGAGAAACCGTGCAAAATAGGCTTTAATTTTCTTGCGTGTCCGAAGCAGGAATCCAATATAGTATGAAATAGCCCCGCCGGCATAGGAAATCACTCCGAGAATAGAAAGTAAGAGGAACGGTGAATTAAATTTAGCACTCCATATTATGAAAAGGTCGGGAGGTATCATCCCAAGGAAGGACTCTGAGGTCAGGAATATGGCAAGGACCATCCAATCCGGGAAACGGTCAGTTATAAAATTGAAGATGCCATCCATATCTATCAGATACTTGCCGATCAGGACAACAGGTACCATCACTGCAAGGTATATCAGGATTATCTTCAGGGCGGTTCTTAGCATATAACGGTAAGTACCTTTCTTCCTGTTCCTGACATGCCTGCTTTTCAGGCCTGACCAAAATCTTTTCAATCTGCTATTCATTGATCCTTCATGATTTTCTTTATTTCATCCCTGATCCCGGCGAATGCAGGCATATCCATTCTTGCTCCGACAATCTCGATTACCCTCCCTGCAGTCAATGAGCCTATCATGCCGCATGTTTCAAGATTCAGGTCTCTTGCAAAGCTGTAAAGAAATCCCGCCGCATAAAGATCTCCCGCACCTGTCGTGTCGTTGCATCTTACAGGTAAGGCGCTTATCCTGACTATTTCCTCTCCCTTGCTGATCCACGAGCCTGCGGCCCCAAGTTTCAGGATAACAACTTCACACTGCTCCGACAGGACAGGAAAAGCAAGATCGGGATCCAGCCCGGTGTAAGCCCTGGCTTCCTGTTCGTTTGAAAATAGTATGTCAACATAATTCTTTATAATATGTTTAAAGGATCCTATGTTTGATTCGACCACGTTATAGCTGGCCAGATCAAGGGCTACCAGCATCCCGATTCCCTTTGCAATGCGACAGGCAGCTTCGATAAGTGGAAAAATAGTGACGAGGTAACCTTCCAGATAAAGAATATCATACCCGCTGAACAGCATCGGATTGAGATCTTCTGACGTAAGTTCCACGGCTGCACCAAGATGGGTTGCAAAAGTTCTTTCAGAATCAGGCGTGATAAGGGCAACTGCGGTTCCGGTAGCAGTATTTCTCCGGAACAGTAAGGTATTCACTCCGGCGCTTTTCATATCTCTTTCAAAAAAATCACCGGTTTCATCCCTGCCGATCGATCCGATGAATCCGGTATCGGCTCCCAGCATCGCCAGTCCATGAATCGTGTTGGCAGCTGATCCCCCTGATGAAAATGTTCTGGGAAAATGGTCCGTGCCTGCTTTTACGAATTCCGATTTTGCTTTGTCGACAAGTTGCATGCTCCCTTTAGGCAGCCCAAAATCTTCAAGCAGCATATCGTCATCAATAAGAGTCAGAATATCAACCAGCGCATTGCCTATTCCCAGAATCCTTTTCATTTCAAAAAATTTCTTAAAGATATTGCTTAATTCACTAAAAGCCCTTACTTTTGGCACGCTTAAATAAGCCAACGCACATTAAGAAATCCCGCATAATTCAGGAAGTCAGAGCAGTCCCGCAAACCCGGGATAACTTTGGAGATGGACACCTGGAAAGGGAGAAAAATTAAAAATTCCTCAGTAGCTCAGTTGGTTAGAGCGACGGACTGTTAATCCGTAGGTCGTAGGTTCGAGACCTACCTGGGGAGCTTGAAAAAAGAGTGAGAGTGGGAGCGAGAGCGAGTCACTCCCACTTCTTTTTTCCTCAAGTCTCACACTCACACTCACACTTTCCTTATTCTTATCCAGGCATCTTTTAAAATATACACAGAACGGCAAGATGAATCTCTTTCATCCAGTTGCAACTTTCAGGAACAAATAAAGCCCTGATATATAACGATATCAGGGCTTTTTTATTCCGGAGGACTGATAGGGACATGCCATGATATGTCTCTACAGGTTATCGTAGGCTATTTATATAAGCGCCCTTTTAATATGTCTTTTAATACGTATTTCTTTTTTATTTAATATGTCTTTTAATATGTCTTTTTTTTATAAGAAATACGTATTTCTTTTTTATTTAATAAGCCATAAAGGGACATGCCATAAAGGGACATGCCATAAAGGGACATGCCATAAAGGGACATGCCATGGCATGTCCCTACGGCATTATCCTTTGTCGATTCCTGTTTTTAATTAATATTTTCTACAATGTCACATAATATCTCCTGGCACTTTTTTAAGGATTTATAATGTAATCCGTCAATTCTGTCACTATTAGTGTGCATCACCTTGAGAAAATGAGGTATATCGCTTGATGTGAGATGTATTGTTGGAATTCCATCTTTAATAAAAACGCGACTATCAGTGGAAGATAAAAAGGAACGAAGGACTTTGATATTGTACTTTTCGAGGTCAATTATTGATTTGTCAACTTTTAAGTAGTCCGGGCAATCTTTAAGTGTATAACCAGTAAATAACTTCTCTCTGAAGAAATAATCTCTGAATTTAAAGCCAAAACTCCCAATACCGTTATTCATGGCTGAAAGGTTTCCGCGTCCTATCCCATCTAAACATATGACTTTGTTCATTTTAAAATTACGTTCTTTTGAGTATGCAAGGAATTCTTGTGCTCCCATAAATCCCACTTCTTCAAGAGTGGTAAACAAGAAGGCAACATTTTTTGCTTCCACTATTTCTTTACAATTCCTGATAGTATTTAACAGTATTGCAACTGAGGCTGAATTGTCTAAAGCACCTTGATAACCAGGAATTTTAAGATTGTCATAATGAGCAGTTATCAACGTAAAGTCATTCGTTTCATTTGGTTTAATAAAGATATCGCAGGTGTAAACCGGAGCTTTGGAATATTTATCCTGAACCCAAATTGTGTCATATTTAACCTCCAACGTATCAAGGCATTTCAAAATAAATAACATTCTGTAATAATTTATTTTTTCATTTGCAGGTAACACTTTGTTGTAGCAAGGCTCATTGGAGAAATACGAGTGAGGTATAATTGTAAGATCTTGATTAAGGTTAACTAACTCATATAATATTTTGTAATCAGAATCTTTCGTAACCGGATCAGTTGATTTATATACGTAATTCGAATTGCCTGTCAGGAATTTCGTTAAATCAATAACGGATCGAAAATTAATTATCATCAATAACATGATCCAAATAAGAATGATTGAAAAAAATATTTTCAGATAACGTTTACCTTTATTTTTCATGGAATCAGGTTTAATAGAATTTTAAATTTCAACGATTATTCGCAGATGGGTTCGAAATTGCCCGAAACCTGGAGTTTGTCTGAAAACTTTCCCCCAAAAAAGTTTTCCTGGTCAATCTAAAGGGATAAGCGATTGCTGTATCTGTACAGGGGTCCAACAGACATAATTTTGGCGAAGGTTTATGGCTTGTTATAGTGAGTTAATATCAAAGGAATAATACCGATCGAACTATCAGGGCTCTGTGGACCTCTGTGAATTCTCTGTGGGCCTCTGTGTAAGTTCTTAGTTTTATTTTAGTTACACAGAGTTTCCGAAGTCGGAAAAAAGGTTTTAGCTTTGCGGCAACTTTGCGGCAATTTTGCGTGCTACTAAATAACTCTTTTTGTATCGGCATGATTTTCAGAGAGTTATTTATTTTGAAGTTCCTACAATTTTCGTAGGAGGGAGACTTTGCGGTTAAATGGATATAAATTCAAGACCGCAAAAAATGTGATAACCTTATGTATTGACCGAACGGCCGGACAGGCAAAAACCATGACAAACAACTTACATTTATTGTCCCTATCAACGGGAGTCTGTCTGATAACTCATCAGGATCAATTAAATCAGCGGATACCTGTCCTCTCAGAGAGTGCCGTGCCCCTCAGAAGCCAGGCGTCTGTGAAGATTGAAATCTGAAAATTTTAGATAAGATAGTTCTTCAATGACAAATTTTAACTTTATAATCTTTAAAATCACTATTTACATTTGCCTATTGCGATAATCGGGTTGCTGAATTCATCAATCTCTTTTAGCCAGGGCAACTTTTTATAAGCTTGTTCAGCCCTGTCAGGATTTTCTTTAAGCCATTTGAGCAGATCGAAAGGTCTTATTACCCAGGTCATTTCATTATCTGAGGTAAAACCCTGTGGTATAAAATCCATAAGTCCGGTCACATCATCATGGAAGCCAGATAAGCCTGAGTCTCCTGTTTTACAGAATACTATATTATTGTTTTTCTTTTCAATGAAAGCAGTATAATCGTTCGTGTTAAAATTGATGCCGAGCAAATATATAATTCTTATTTTCCTTAATATCTGTAATATAGAAGTAATCATAAAAATGTTTCCGATCATTGATCCAGATCTGTTTTGAGTAAGGAGAATTGTATTTCCCCCAGTCAAAAAAATAGCGTGGTATCATAGATTCTTTTGTTATCTGGTAGAGTGTGTCACAGTATGTTTCAATAAAATTGGTCTGGTTATCCCAGATATAAAATTTTGCGAAACCCCAGGCAGGAGGTGAATAAATCCCTTTAAATTTACTTGCATCCCAGGTGAGATGATTGGGAAATACTTTTGTGTTTCCATCCACTGAGAGAAGGACCAGCTTTCTTTTTTCAACTCCTGAACTATTTGGCACCTGTAGAACAAAAGTATCATTGTCAATTATAGTGGTAAAAGCAGCCAACGCCATACTATTCATTTCATCAGTTGCTTCCGGGTTTTTAAGCTCAGGCATATTTACCCTACCTGTATTTCTTCCAATTAAATCATATATCAGGAGATTACCCCGTCCATCCAGTGCATATATTTCCTTTTTAAGCGGATTGAAAGGGAGAAGGCTATACATCATAAACTCACCAGGCGCTCTGCCCTGTTTCCCTATCTCCCTTATGAAGTTACCTGAATTTCTGTCAAATAACAGTATTTGCCCATTACGGGTTGCTCCCATCTGCCTGACAATTACGAAGTCATTTGTCACTTCAAATTGTGCATACTCGGCAATTGCAGCTTCAGGATCGGTTTTAAGAGTCAGATAGGTAACAGAGCTGACAAACCTGCTGAGATTTACATCCTGCTGCATTGAAAATGCCTCAGCAAGATTTAAAACCTTCACTTTTGATGTGTTCCTTGTTTGTCCTGACATTCCAGGCATAATAAGCAGGATAAAGCATATTGAAATTATTGTCTTCATATTCAACTGGTTTCCATCTGTATATTGACAATCAATCAATTGAATTTATTTAAAATTTGCCAACAGGATAAATGATTTTTAAATTTTTTTAACAAATCAAATGGTTTATTCTAAGGTTTGAAGTCATTAATAATTTTTAATTAAGCGTTTTTAAGTGTCTGGTTTTCAGTGGCAGCCCAGGATACATGGCAATAGTGTCTTGCAATACAATATTTAAGGATGAGAGCACAGGTATAAAGCTGATTGAACTATAAAAGTGCCGCAATACAATGCAGTTTGCGGGGTGACAGGTTATGGATGTCAAAGCTTTATAGGAAGCACTTGTGCGGTCACGGTAAAATGCATTACAAAACTGTCCCGGAGGCAGGAATAAAATGTAAAAAATGTGACAATATAAATCACCTTTATTGCCGTGTAAGGTAAAGTGACTTTAGGAATTTATCTCAAGGAGCTGCAAACATTTAGGTAGCCTTGAGGGAGTAAGTCGAAAAACCTTTCCCCGGGAAGAATTTCCGGTTCTTTTAAGCTGTTTTTCTTAATAAAATGCTCGGAGTTCTGAGAATTATGAGTGGTTATTTAATATTTATCTGTGCCAAGCAATTATATCCATTTTTCAAAGAAATCATGTAAAGAGCATCATCACTCTCAGACCAACAAATATTTGAAATTGGTAGATCAGAAAGGAAGGAATTTAATAATCTTCCATCCCAATTAAATTGGAGGATTGTGTTTGAAATAGTTGGATTCGGTTCTTTCCTTGACTTACCTGAAAAGACTGCAAAAATGAAATTATTCGAAACAGAAATATCTGTAAATCCTATCATTGTATCATCATCCTGGCTCATAACGAGAGCTTGTTCTACTGTTAAAACTTTCATTATCGGATCAAAGGGATAATTAGTTCTATATGTGCTAACTAATACACCTTTATTATCATAAATGCTTAGTAAATCAGAGTACCTGCAGGCTAGTACAAACTTTTCTCCTCCAGGTTTAACCAGTAATTTTCCTTGATAAGATTCTGCAAGTATACTCTCCGGATAATTAAACTTATTCGCCGGGAAACTAACAAGTTGCTCTAAGTAGTTTCCTTTTGCGTCAATTTTTATTACCCATCCTTTGGAACTTTCAAGTATGTTCAATGCAACTAATGTGCTATCCGATATAAAGTTTGGATATAAAATCCTTAAATTATTGAATTTTAGTTTTCCCAACATTTTTAAGGAGTCACCAATTAAAGAGAATTTATGAAACTGTTGCAAAATAACATCATGTATCCAAAATGTGTTTTGTTGTGTTACTTGCACAGAAAAGGGACCCAAGATTTCATTCGGTCCACGCCCAACATGATAACCATCATATAGTCTCTTTTTAGTTAAAGGATTATACAAATGGATTAAGAAGTCCTCACCATTATCAAGGAAGAGTAGAGAGTTATTAAGTGAGGTGAGCAGACCCGGTTGGAAAAAAGTGGTATCAATTATTTTAAGTTTTACAAAGGTTGGATCTGTTATAAAATTGGTCCCTCCATGGTTGCATGAGAATAATAAAACTAGAGCTAATATTACTAAAATTTTATTCATTTTATTTTGTTGACTTAGTTAGCCATTTCGATTTAAGTTTTGGGATTATGCCCATCCTCACTTCGAGACCGTCAGCGACAATCCGCCAGATCATGGTACCTGGTTTCGCGCTCCCGAATGTGCCGGTGCAGGCATTGAGCGGGGGGACAGGGGCTGATGTTCACCTGTCCCAACCGGGTCAGGCGATATTTATAACAAAATCAGATCAGAACTTATAAGAAGAAACCGTAATGAGATCGGATTTCAAATAGATTTGTCCTGTTATATCATCAACGGCATATTCAGGAGTTCTGTCCTTACCAAGATCCATGCGTCCGTCAATTTTTCCTGTATTTTTGTTTATTTTGGCAAGAAAAATGGCTTTTTCCTCCTGCATTAATATGATCATGAAATCCCTGCCCCGGGAAGTGGCTTTGAGTCTTGCATTGGCCTGCTGGAATGTTGTTTTGGCAAATTCAGAAGCTTTATCACCAAGCTGCCCATAAGCTTCGCCAACTCCCTGAAATACTGCCCCGGCAACAGGGTCGGTTGTCTTTGGTGCTGCACTCTGAAAGGCAGCAGATGCATAGTAAGAGTTTGCCCCGATATATGCAGCTCTTACAGCCTGTGCATAAAGCAGGGCTCTCTTCAAACCCGGTTCGCGTGGTGCGGGATAATAATTTTTATAAAGCAGGGTTCCGTCATATCCAACCAGGGCAACATTCTGATCTGAATTAATGAATATTCCATTTTCTCTCAGTTCGATCGATCCTGGTGATTCTTTACCTTCGAAAACAATGGGTGTTGCTGAAATTATTTTAACTGAGGCGCTTTGCATATCGATTGATACAATCTTCTTTTCCGTAATATCAAATGCATAAATCAACTGATCCTTCTGGGCTGTAAGTTCAGGCCGGGTTGCCACTGATTTGGGCATAACAAATTTACCTGTTGCAGGATCCAGAATATTAATTTCTTCAGTGGTTATAAAAAGGATCCCTCTTTCAACAGGAATAATACCCACTACAGAACCATTAATTTTCAAAGGTTCCTCAAAGGTTAAGATGCCCTGAGCATGATCGAGGAAATTAAGATAGTTTTTTTCACCGGACTTCGTTACTAAAACATATCCCTTTTCAGTTCCAATATAATCATAAACTCCGCCTTTGATTGGAATACCTCTCAGCTTTTTGCCCCATTTCCCTTCTTTTGTCTTATAATCAAACATATTGATCATGGTTCTGTTTCCATCATCCGGTAAAACAATCATCCCCAGGGGATCAAGGGCAACCTGGCCAATTTTACCTCTCATTTCAAGGGGTTCACTCCATACCTGTGAACCATCTGCAGTACTGTAAGCAAAATAACTATTGTTATATGTTGTAGTGGATGACTGTCCCATGGTACTCTGACTTTCAGTCTGTGATCCCAGGTAGACTACATCGGCCTCATCAGTCATGAATAACTTCAGGTTGAAATTCATATTGTTTGCAGCTCCTTCCGCCATTGCCTTCAGTGCGTTGCCCAATGCACCCATTTTATCTAGTTTCCCGGCCTCTTTTGATGTGGTATTTTTCCAGATTATATTTCCGGTAGCAGAATTGATTTTATAGTTGTTAAATAAGGTCACAATCAGGATTTCAGAAGACGACAGCTCCTCCACGGTAATGATTTTGCCGAATTTTTCCTCCAGCTTCCAATTGATTTTTCCATCATTCATATTGATCATTATCAAAACCGGGTCCTTTGATCCGGATTTTTTACCTGAGAGGAGTATTCCGTTATTCCGGTATAGAAAGCAAGTCGTATCTATGCTTGAAATTCCTGCTATTTGCGAGTTAAAGAGTGTTTTTCCCTGAAAAGGCTCTATGATGCTAATTTCATTTGCCTTAGATATGGAAAGCAGTGGAGATCCATCGATCGTCTTAACCTGATCGTGAGAAATACCTCCTAATTGACCACATGACCAGATTTCCTTGCCTGTTTCAGGATTGATACCAATAAGGGCGGTTTTTGTTTCAACGATTAAATTGCCTAAGGAATTTACTTCCTGCCAGATTATCTCATCTTTTGTATTGTATTTCCAGGATTCCCTGACCTGTGACGAAACAGGACTTATCAAAGCATATGAAAAAAACAGGAAAAACAATATTGATAATACAGTTTTCATATTACATAGTTTAGTAATGAATAACTTACAGAATAATGTAAACGGGTTTTCCAATTAAAAGTTGCATATTATGCAAAATAGCCTGTAGGGACAGGTCGCGGACTGTCCCTACGGGAACCCTATGTATTGTGCACTGGCATTTATTTTTCGTCAACCAGATCTTCTGGAAGTTTATTTAGATTTGATATGTATCGCTTATTATCGTAAGGGATTTTGTCTTTCATTACCCTATAGATTTCAATGGCAACACACTGCGCAATAAGCCTTTTCGCTTCATTCTCACCATAACCTAAGTCTTTCAATCTTTCAAGAGTTAGTTTTGTTTCCGGCGGATTATTGGTCTTTAATTGATTGTCAACCACCTTGAGAATTTCTTTTCTTACTATTTCATTTGATTTCATGTCTGGTTGTATTTTTTAATGGTCCATTTAATACTATATGCGGAACAATTTTATCATATTTTATGGACATATCGCGTCCTGTCCCTACGAATTCAACCAGGGCTCCATTACCGGGTGCTGCGCAACGTATAGAGCCCTATGTATTATGTGCTGTTATTTTTTGTTATTATTCCTTCAGTTTAACAATCATCAGAATAGGATTATCGCCCTCATTTAATTTTTCGAACTTAGTCTTTAAGATTCTTTTCTTTTCTAATATTTGTTCTGTTTTTTCATTTGAATCATCTCTTTCAAGATATCTCTTCATACTCATGGATGTGATAAAAGTAAATGCCAACGAATCATTTACATATTCGGGAAAGAAATCGGGCGCATCCGGTAATTTAAATTCAGAGCTTTTTCACATAACGGGTGTCTGCCCAATAACCCATTTTCATCTGTTCTCCCCGGTTTTACTAAGCTGTCCGGGCTGCTGAAGGCAATTACCTGTACCATCCGTGTTAGGTTTTCGTAGCAATTTTTTTCTAGTCAGGGAGTAAGTTTGATTTGATTATTAAAATCTTTGATCGTATTTAAATCTACCCAATAAATATCACCTTTTTGTCCCTCAGCAAGTCTTATAAAAAAAAGAATCTTATTGTCAGGGGACAAAAACGGTCCATATTCATTTGCTTTAGTATTAATTAATTTCCCAAGATTTTTTGGTTTTGTCCAATAATCTCCTGTTTTATATGTGATGTATAGATCTGCTTTATGAGATATCTTAAATAGACTTACAGCTGGAAAAATCATAAAACTCTCATCCTCTGCAATGCAAGGATCCCAGTTTAAATAAAACCGATTTATAGGTTTACCAATTTTCTCCACCGAGTAAATCCCATTTGGTTGTTTGGTAGCTAAATAAATACAAGAAGAGCCTTTCCCTTTTGGTCGATTTGAAGTAAAATATACATTCCCATTTTTTGATTGTGAAAAGAATAACTCTGTAAATTGAGAATTAATAGGTTTCTCTACAATTTGTGGTTCTGACCATCCGTCTAAAACCCGAGTGACAAAATAGAAATCTTTGTGATTAGTTAATGTATCAGGATTTCTATTGGAAGTAAAAAATAGTTTTTGACCGTCAGACGAAAAAAATGGTTCCCAGTTAGCATATTTTTTTGAGAATTCGGCTGTATCTGGTTTAGACCAAATTTTATCCTTGTAAACGGAGTAAAAAATCTTTTGATTCTTAAAATTTATATCACTCACGGTAAAATAGAATTGATTGCCGTCTGGCGAAAAAGAACCACGACCTTCGATTCGATTTTCGAGACTAAAAAATCCGGGGGCAAAAATCCCAGGTTCTTTTCCTGTTAGTTCTTCTCCAAGAGAAGAAAGCTTTAAATCCTGTGCAAATAAATTGCCCAACGATATTAAGAATAACAGAATGAGGGTAAATTGTTTTGCCATTTTTTCAGTTATTAGAAAATATCTAATGTTATGTGATTTAAAATTAATCAATGGTCGTGGTATCTTAGAAATAGTTGGCAAATCAGGCCAAACGGGAGTCTGTCTGAAAACCTTTTCCGGGGAAGGATTTCCGCTTCACTTCATGCCTGGCACTACATGCAACATGAAGTCCTCTTTATTATAGCTAGTGTTCTAAAACTGTCTTGATAGACTAAATCTTATTGTCTTGGATTACGGAATCTACTCTTTGCAAACTCTTTTAGTGGTTTCGGAGTCGCGTTGGTATGTGTTGCTTTTAAAGGTGTTTACAAAAATTGTGAAAGTCTATTGGATGCTCTCTTTAAGATACTTTTCAATCCTCTCTTTATTCGCAGCCAGACTAGAAAACTGTTTCTCGCAAACGTCGGTGAATCTGGCTACGGCTTTTCTATTTACTTCCTCCTGATCTTCAAATATGGCTAGAGATTTAAATTGAAGCCCCCACTTTTCATATTGAAGAAGGTTAATTGTACTTATATTGCACTTATCATCACTATTGACGGCAAAGATGAATAACGGTTTATCCATTTTATTTACACGACAATCTATGGGATACTTACCTTGAGGATCGTGTAGGCTATCGTTGTAATTAAATGAATATCTATCTCCTGGAACCTTTTGTGATATAAAGGTTTTAAAATCTTCCCAGAATGTTGACTTAACCCTTTCTCTGCTTAAATAAGAGATATCGGTTATTTTTATTAGAGCCTGAACATAGTTATAAAATATGTTACCCATATTCTCCTCAGTGAGAACAGCATATATTACTCCTTTCTTTTCTTGGATAGAAAAAGCATTCAGTGTTGTACTTATAATTTTTGCTCTACTTCCCTTATCGAGTGAATCAATATCGATGTCATAGCTAAGATGCATAAAAGTATGGCCTTCATCAGTAAGAAACCAATCAGGTCCTACCTTCTTTAAAATTATCGCAAGTGAATCACCATCATCAAATAAAAAAGGAGTGAAGACTCGATATCTGTCCACACCTTCTTGCATAAGACTAATTTCGTTGCAAACTTTTTCTTTAAATTCCTTTTCTACGTGATTTAATTCCATTCTTTATAATCCCAATCGTAATTGAGTGTTAATTGGTAATTCTACATTGCAATCTGAAATTAAACAATTAAGAGCTTGTTGAGGAGTTGAATATCGACTGGAAGTTTCAGCAAAATACTCCTCTTTTGTTCCTTCTCGTTGATATCGTTCTGTAGCTTTATGAATATGATAATCATAAAAACCATCCTCTTGTTCAAGTTTGTTTCTATGTTCATGACTTTTGCCGTTATACCTGCATAGTATGAATAATTTAGTTGATTTTGCTGGTATGTATCCAAGGATAGTTGAAAAGTCAAGGAGTTTTAATATTCTCCCTTAATTACAAAAAAAGAACCACGAATTATTCCTGCAAGCTTTGATTTTTGTTTTGCAAACTTGAATTTCTCTTGCAGCTCTTCTGGTACTTCCATACCTTCTGAAAGTTTAAAGCCTACTGCCCTTTTTTTAGGATCATTCAGGGTATACATAACGTTAATTGAAAGTCCGCTTTCATAGAATACGTATGTCCATTTTATACCGTCAACCACGAATTCTGATGTTTCAAGGGGCTTTGATGAAATTTTAATATCACGTTCAATTAGAAGAATATTATTAACATAGTCAAGTATTTCTTTGCTTTTGGCTGCAGGGCTAACAGTAAAATTATGATTGTATTTATTCTTAAAATACCTTGATTCGTTAGCGCGTAAACCTGCAAGTGATTTCGAAACAGGCGATGACTCTAAGCCTGCTTTAGAAACATTTTCAAAATCAATAATATTAGACATGGTAATTCTCCTTTTTAATAAGAAAAAACTTATAAAAGTATTCACTGTATTAATTAACATCTTTTATAATAGTATTGTTCGCCTGGTCTGAGTAAGTGAAACCTGACAACCAGCCGGTATAATTCGTAAGCGGTACCTGGCGAAGCATCCGGGCAGTGTCCTGGTACTTTAGCCAGAAAATAGTCACGGGGCAATCCAGGTATGGTGCGTGTTTTTGCAGTCACGATAACTTCACCAGGCCCAGGTTCAATGAAGTACGAAAGGGTAATTCTTAATTTTACAATTTGTTCACCAAGATTTAAGAGTTGCTCTAAATTATTAAAAGGTCGCTTTATTTCTGCGGTGTTGTAAACTTTGTGCACTTTTATTACAGCAAAGCCCCGTCAGTCACAAAGCAACATTTTCCCCTCACCCTGTATTACCGCCTGTATCTACGCTTGTCTGACTTTCATTCAATATACGAAAACACTACAAGTTATATAATCTGCAGTGATATAGGGAATGAAAATCGTGAAAAGATTTCCACAGATTGTCACTCTATATGCTGTAAATACTTTCAGGGAATTATGACACCGGATTCCACCCCCTCATCCCGGTGAGTCGTATCCGTGTCCATCAGTCTGATTTCGTTCCGGACAAACAGCCCTTTCAGGATTTAATTACCGATTTCACCGGCTTGTATCCGCTCAATCCGAAATACACAATAAATACGAAACAAACAAGCGGAATGATAAATCCAAGAGCCATGGTCGAAACATCGGCAATCCGGCCCATCAGTACGGGAATAAGCGCTCCTCCGACTATCGACATCACAAGTATCGATGATCCCTTTTTGGTGAGCGGACCAAGATCCTTGATTCCAAGGGCAAAAATTGTCGGGAACATTACTGACATGAAGAAGTATGTTGAAAAGAGCGCAACGACTGAAGTCCATCCCAACCCGGCTACTACCAGGGCCATCGTGATAACGTTTGCCGTGGCATAGAAAGCCAGAAGCCTGTTGGGACGTATGATCCTCATGAAAATGGTGCTTCCCGTGAACCTGCCCAGCCAGAAAAGCCCCATACCTCCGAATCCGAGTATCTGTGCTGCCTGCTGGTTGGTTAATGAGGGAATCTCCTCAGTCACATAGTTGATGAAAAAGCTGTTAATGCCTGTCTGCGCAGCCACATATAGGAACTGGGCAACAACCGCAATGACAAAATGAGGGTACTTTAAAAGGTCCTTCAGCTTCCCTGCTGCTGCATCCTCATTCTCCTGGGTTTCTTCCTTAATAGCAGGAAATTTTATCCGCCAGAATAAAACAGCAACTATCAGGACAAGTGTTCCAATGAGCATGTACGGGAGAGCTATTGAAGCAAACCTGTTGGTATCGCCGCTGCCGGAGAAAATAAGCATCCCTCCGACGAGAGGACCTGCAATCCAGCCCAATCCGTTAAACGACTGGGAAAAGTTGATCCGCCTTGCACCATTTTCCGGAGGCCCCAGAACAGTGGTGTATGGATTGGCTGCTGTTTCGAGACATGTCAGACCGCAAGCGATTACGAAGAGGCAGAACAGGAAACTTCCGAAAGGTCTGGATAAGGGTTGCAGGAAGCATAAGAAATGCTCCACCGGCGAATACAAGCAACCCGAAAATAATCCCTTTCTTATAGCCGAACCTCTGCATCAGCATTCCAGCCGGGATGGCCATGAAAAAATACCCGCCATAGAATACAAACTGAACAAAAGCTGATTTTGCTTTCGACATATTGAGTAATTCCTGGAAATGCTTGTTAAGGACGTCAAGACATCCATGAGCAAAACCCCAGAGGAAAAAAAGGCTTGTAATAAGAATAAATGGAATCAGAAATCCTTCGTATACCAGCTTCTGCCTGGTGGCGTTGGGGGTCAGGTTGTTGATCATAATCAATCCGGTTTAGGAACTACAAGATTGTTATGATTTGGGACATTTCCAAGCAATTTAGTCTAAAATCAAATCCTGAATGAAAATTCTGGTCTGCCGGATTGATTTTCGGCATTCGACCACTCAATCTATTGAAGTATGCAAATTGGCTGCACCAGGTGATAAAGAGGGTAAGGGAACTTTGCGTCCAAAAGGGAGCTTGCCGCTATTTAACAAGCATATTTACCTTTAATTTGAATTCATCAAAGATTGTTTTATCACCGAGGTTGTCAAAGAAGGTTCCGGATCCATACCTGATATCGAATTTTGTCCTGTCAACAGTAATATTGGCGAAAAACCAGGTTCCTTCATCCTTTTTCTGCATTATTGCCTTAAACTCGACAGGATTTGTAATTCCTTTTATTGTCAGATCGCCCTTAACAACTCCTGTACCCTTGTCGAAGGGGGTGCTTCCGGTTAAAACAATCGTTGACAACGGGAATTTTGCGACATCAAAGAAATTTTCCGACTTCAGATCACTTTCAAACTTCTCATTCCTGTTTGACTCTATAAGGCTTGTCATATCAATATTAAATTCACCGCCGACGATCTTATTATCCTGCAGGGTAAGCCAACCCGATTTAAGATTGATTGTTCCGGTATGCTGTCCGGTAACTTTCTCTCCAAGCCACAATAATTTAGTTTTTTCAGTGTCCGCAGTTAGTTTTACCTGGGCAATCAACGCCCCGGACAGTTGCAGGAGTGAAATCAGAATCAGGAAGTACTTCATTTCGGTAGAGTTTATTTATAACATAAACGCTACTGCAACAATTTTTGTTCATAGATTCGTTAAACGCCCTGCGAACTCCTGAACACGTCCCAAACCCCTGGGGTGTTTAAAAAGCCTTTTTTAACCGCAAAGCACGCTAAGAAGGCGCAAAGCACGCAAGGAAGGGCCGTCCTATAGTTTGTGAATGTTAAGTCCGCCGCTTATCTCGAATACCATTCCGGTAGAGAAATTCCAGTCGCCACGGGCGATTGATGCCACTGCTTTCCCTATGTCTTCAGGCAGACCCCACCTGTTTTGAGGAATAAAACCATCGGCAATCATCTTGTCATATTTATCTCTTATCTTGATCGTCATGTCGGTCTCGACAATGCCGGGACGAACTTCAAAAACTAGAATGTTTTCCCTTGCAAGCCTGTCGGCAAAGACTGTTGAGACCATGCTCAGTCCGGCTTTGGAAACGCAGTATTCCAACCTGTTAGGCGAGCTTAAAACTGCCGAGACAGATGAAACGAAAATAATAACCGGTTTATATTGGGATATCTGGTCTTTCATCCAGACCATCTCCTTTGCAATTTTCTGGGCGAAGAACAGAGGGCCCTTAAGATTTATGTTCATCACCCTGTCGTAGCTTTCTTCCGTCATCTCAAGTACATCACGACGCTGAAGCGGAGCAACGCCGGCATTATTGACAAGGAAATCAATCCGTCCGTATCTGTCCAGGATGTTTGAGACTACCTCTTTATGACATGCGGTGCAGGAAATATCAAGACCGACAGGAAAAAACTGGGCGCCCCGTTTTTCGATCTCAGGACCAAGGATTTCCATTCCTTCGCTGTCGACCGACCGGGCAATAGCAGCTATATCATATCCTTCACCTGCAAGGGCTATTGTTATCGCCCTGCCAATTCCTCTGCTGGCCCCTGTGATAACGGCAACAGGTTTCCCGTTCATTCCGAAAAGCTTTTATCAGGTTTATAGAAGTCGGGTAAAGGTAGTAATTTGTGCGACTTCTTCAAATCTGCAGGTAATTATCTTCCAGATAATCTTTCCATACCTTCTCAAACCAGAGATCCTGATCAGGTATCTCCCTTACTTTTACAAGATTATGAACGAATTTGCCGTTTAGAAATCTGAGCTCCAGGATGTCCGATTCAACACTTCTGTCATAGCTGCACAGGTTGATACCTGAACCCGGAGAATCAGCATCCATTCTAAAATTTTTGCCGTCAGCAACCAGGAAAGAGCCCCTGCTTCTTCCTCCTTTTTCAATATACGTCTTTATTGCTTCGAGGTAGGCTGTATGCGCCAGACAGTTATCATATATCCTGAAGCACACGGCAAGGTCCCGGACAGTTGTTGCTCCGCCAAGATCCGGAAAGCTGTTTAAAAGGGAGTGAGCTTCCTCAAGCGCTATTCACGACCCTGTCTAACGTACCGGATGATGCCAGCGTTAACCGACATCCTTTCCCTTATCTCACTTATTATTTTATTATTTTTCTCTGACCTGCCCCGCGACAAAAAACCCTCTGCAAGCTGAAAAACAGTTGCAGTCTCTTCCAGCGCCGAGGCCAGAAATTCTGTTTTCCCGGGAGGAGGTCCACTGTATTTATGGGATATAAACCGGGCTGCCCTGAAACTCCCGACCTGGCCGGAATTCAGCGCCGCTCCGCCGGGTCTGCAGACCCCGTGTGAACCATTCACTTCTCCTACCGGGAAGAGATGCTTTAAATCGGATTCCCACCAGATGTTCCCTTTAAGACCGCCATTGTTATGCTGGGCACAGATTCCGATCTCGAGGGGTTCTGAGGCCAGGTCGATTCCGTGTTCCCTGTAAAGCTCTATAGCCTGAGGATTCATCGCACGAAGTCTATCAAACGGAGTAGCCAGCAGGGCGCCCGACTTTGAGAGATAACCGTAAACCTCGCCGTCAAGGTTTAACCCGGAAAAAGAGTCTTCGCCATTCAGTGAAACATTCCGGGCAAAATCGATAAATACTTTACGTCCCTTTTCTTCTTTTTCCCTGTAAACAAGAAGATCGATCAGTGAAGAGCCCGGTCCCGGGAGTTTCACGGGATCAAACGGCCACTGATAACCTTTTAAAAATATTGCCCTGGTAAGGCTTTTATAATCTGTAAAATAATCATTCAGGAATTCTCTTTCGTCGTTTCCATTTTTATCACATGAGTAGTACCTGGGGATAACCTGCTGATAGCTTCCCGAAAGATTCCATCTGAACTTCAGTGATGCAATCCCGAATTGCGACTCCGTAAGGTTCTGTCCGGTGGCTCCTGCCCTTAAGGCCATGCCTGCAGACCCCGTCTGGGAGCGTGGATAAACACTTGCCGAATACAAATCGCCGGGACCGCCGGTCCCAAGGACGATGTTTACAGCGTTAATCAGGACAAAAGCTTTCCGTGGATCCTTTTCTTTTGTGTTAAGTGCAATTGCCCCGATAACCCGGGCACGTGTTTTGTCTGTCAGAAGGGCAATAACATGATGCTGATCAAGAACCTTTATCTTTAGTCTTCTAGCTTCACGGGAAAGGACACTGAACATCATTCTTGATGTCCGCGGACCGGCTGATGTTGCCCTTGCCCGCGGATCATTGTCAGTCCTGTATCCCGCCCAGGCGCCGAATTTATCCTGAGGAAAAGGCACTCCAAGCGCAACAAGCCTCATGAAAGCCTGGACCGACCCCTGGGCTTCGCATAATGCAATGTCGCCGTGCATGCACTTCCCGTTAAAAAGGTCCGTGGCCATAATTCTAACTGAATCAGGCTCTTCACCGCAGAGTGAAAGCTTGTAATATGTCTGTTTATCCGATCCTGCATTGTTTGAGGTCCCGGCGCCCCATTTTGTGGTGGCTATCATGATATCCGCCTGCCCCATTTCCCTGAGACTGACGGCAGCATTAAGCGATGCCGCACCGCTGCCTATCACCAGGGTATTTAACTGATAGTATCTTACAGTAAAGTCACCGATTTGTAATGTCTCACTTTCCATCAGCAATGAGTTTTTTCAATTCCTTCCCATAGATTTCCCGGTCGCGGATGACACATCCTCCGGGACGCAGATTTCTGATCAACCTGGTGCATCCCGAACATGTGATGCAGACCTTCGAAGGGTCTGCCCTTCCTGTCCTGATAAGATCCAGTGGCATGGACGGATAAGCAAAAGAATTCCTGCCGAAGCCTATAAGCGACGCATCGCCGTTCCGTATTACAGCTGCGCCCACATTGGGGGCATACTGACGTAAATAAGACCAGGCTGAACCTGCAATCAATATGCCGGGGAACTTTTTTTGAAACAGGGACGTACTTTTTATCATCCTTATGATTCCCTGAAGTGGATGTTCGTCCGGAACCATGTGACCTGGCAGCGGATTATCATACGGGCGGGTAACATGCGGATTAAAATAGGGGCTTCCCATGCTTATATTGAGCAATTCCAGATCCTCTTGATCTTAACTGTTCTACAAGCAGCAATGGCTCTGTGAAATCAGGCTGGCCTTTTTCATCAACACCAAAACCGCCTGTGTAAAGATCTGAAATATTCAGGCGTGTTGTTACAAGGATTCCTGCCTCATCTTTTATCCTGTCAAAAGTCTCAAGGAGGAATCTGAATCTCGATTCCATGTCCTCACCTCCATAAATGCTTTTCAGCCTTGATTTTGCTGAAAGAAGATCAATTATAAGGTACCCGTGACAAGCTTTCAGGTCAACTGCATTAAATCCTGACCTGAGGGCAAGCTTTGAAGCAGCGACAAACCGGTCCTGGATCCTCTTAAGCTCATCGTCAGTCAGTATATACGGTTTTACCGTGTCAAGCAGCGGGTTAGGCGAAGCAACCAGAGGTCTGGCTTTCCCATCCGGCTTGCTGTATCGTCCGGAATGAGTCAGCTGGACAACAAAAACAGGGTCAATTCCAGGTTGTTTCGCGTTTCTTCTTAATTCATCGTTAAGAAAAGAAAAGCTATCGTAGTTTTTGTCATGTATCCAGAGCTGGTGGGGATTTGACCGTCCTTCAGGCGTTACGGATACTGCTTCAAACCAAATCAGGCCGCTGCCTCCCGCGACATATCTCCGGTAACGTCTGGCTGTAAGCTCTGAGGGCGAACCGTCATTTTCCGAATCATATCCCTCCATCGGCTGAACTGCCATACGGTTGTTTAAGGTTAAGCCTGAAAACACTGCAGATCTGAGAAGTGGAGTTATGTCTTCGGAGTAAGGGAGGTCAAAACCCAGATCTTTTGCCTTCTGCAGAAGATCATCACTGGTTTTGTATTTGAAACGTTCGTGCATTGTTTATCCGAAAAAGCAAAATCCATTAGACTGAAACCTCTGTGGAACTCTGTGTTACCTCTGTGGAACTCTGTGTAAGTTCCTGATTCTTTTTCCCTTAGAAATGAAAATCGTTTGTGCTGAACCGCGGATTAACGATATTATTATAAATCGATCCGAAGGTATAAGTAATTTCGATGCCCCCTTCAATCCGGTATCTGGTTGCCAGCTCCCTTAGCTGAAGCAATCTCTCGGCTTCTGATATGCCACCCCTTTTAAGATTCAGCTGATCGTTGATATGAGCCACCCCTCCGTTAAGCTGCAGCGACAAACCTTTAAATATCCTGACATTGACTGAAGCATTCAGTTCAATCCTGTTCTTTGTAAAATCATGAAAATAATTCGAACCTATTAGCAGAAGGTTTATCGATCCCCACTTCTTTTGGACCTGAAAAGCTACATTAAGCATTTGAATATAAAGATTCTCCTTTGACTTATTGTAAATTGTCGAATCAATATAATTATTGAACTGATAACCGGCGCTGTACAAAATTCTTAACTGCCTGTGTGTGGCTTCAGAATAAGGGTAAATATCATACTCAACCGATGGTAGTATCTCCGTTAAAAATCCGTAGTTTTCGCGGGTTGAAGTGCCGATCCTCCATTTCGCACCAACCGACCAGTGTTCGCCAAGGCTTTTCACAAAAAGATTGTCAATTGATGTGGCACTGGTAACATAAGTACTGGAGATGACTGAATCGGTATTTACATTTTCAATGAATTTCTCACGGTTATAGAACTGGTCAATTTCTATTTCCAGCTTTATATCGGGAGTGATCTTTGTAATATTAAGGGAATTTCTTAATTCAAGCTGCTTCTGGGTTTCTTCAGCTTCAAATTGTGGTTCTGTAGAAATTTCAAAGACCCAGTTGTTCCATCTGTCTATCACTTCTTCTTCTTCAAGGTCAATATTATGTGTTATATCAATAACGTTGAACAAAGGAGTCCTGGCTACAAAACGCATTAAGCCGATCTTCAGCATATTGGTACTCTTTTCCCTTACAATGGTGTTTGTCTGGTCAGGACTGCTGGTATAAGTAAGCGTATCATTCATGCCTTTGAACTTCCCCTGTCCCTGAAATGTAAAGGTTAACTGATCTCCTCCACTTCCGGCATCCTGTTGGGTAACAAGTATATAGACTTCAGCTTCGCGGGTATCCCTTACATAATTAATATAAGGGATCTCCTGCCTGATATAGTTCATATCGCAGTGTTCCCAGTCAAGAAATATCTTTACAGCATCTTTTCTGATGGTATCACTTTGAATAACTTTTTCCTGGGAAAGAAGAGACTGAGGAAATATGATAAGCAAAATGAGTAACAAAAGCCTGATAGTATTTCTATCCATTAGGTTTAGTTTTAAGAGTGAATAACGTTCCTTCCGTAACAATGAGAGGAGAAAAGGTATTCCAACCTCTGAAAACAAATATCTGAATTTAATTGCTAAGAAACATGCAGCAAGGGGAAATCAAACCTCAGATTAATATTTTTTAACGCTGCCGGGAAGGTTCAGTACCGATCTGGGACTTATCCACGACGCCCTGTAAAGCGCGCCCGCATAATATCCCAATATATGAAGAAAGATAACTGACCTTACAAAAACCCCGGGAACAAAGAATAAGAGTAATCCAATCATTGCCATTACCGCCCCTGAAATAATGTTGTTCAAAACAAGAAATAGCTGGCTCAGAATCCTTTGAGACCCTTTCAGATGCCTTGAAACATAAAGATGAAGAGAGATTTTAACTTCAGTTTTGGTAATTGAAGTTGTACTGATGTCAATCCTTGAACTGCCTCCATGGTTGTGCTCTATTGTAATATCCCGGGCGAATGCAATCTTTCCACCGCTTTCCGCTACTCTTTTGCAAAGGTCTACATCCTCATAATACATCCAGAAGCCTTCATAAAAACCTTCAAGCTGCCGGAACAATTTGCTGCTGATCAATATCACTGATCCTGAAATCCAGTCAGGGAAAGTTACATCTACTGCAGTAGCGCTGTTCTCTACTTTCTTCTTAAAGAGTTGCGTTACACTTCTCTGAAATCCCGTTAGACTCATGATTGTGGGAAAATCGCCTGTAGCTCTGGATTCTCTTCCATTTTCAGTTACCTGTCTGCATGAAATAAGGCTGTATCCGGGATTTGAACGCGCGAGAGCCAAAAGTTTTTCAATTTCAGCTTCCGTCACGACAGTATCCGGATTCAGGATCAGTAGGTACTCACTTTTTGCCGATTTGCTTCCAAGATTATTTCCGTTTGCAAATCCTCCGTTAACCGCGTTATGAATAAACTGAAAACCTGTATATTTTCTTTCAATAGCGGAAATAAATCCGTCACCGGAGTTATTGTCAACCACAATAATCTCTGATTTGAACCTCTCTCCCTTAAACCGGTTCAGAGAGTCAAGGCATTTATCAAGCCTGTCCCAGCCTTTATAGCAAACGATAATTATTGAGATATCTGTCATGATGGTTACCTTAGCTTATAGTGCGCCCCCTCTCCCCCTCTCCCTCTCTCCCCGTCCCCCCCTCGTCTGTCTCTTCCTCCGGGCTCTCCTCCATCCACTCATAAACCGGTTCCTGAGGCCCTTCCTTCCTGTACCATATTGCAAGGATAATCCCTGAAGCGAATCCCAGCATATGCGATTCCCACGAAACATTCTTATAGATATCCGGGAAGATACCCCAAACCATTGACCCGTAAAGAAAAACAATCAACAGTGACAGGGCAATAAGTCTGAAGTACCTCCTTATGATTCCGCTGAAGAAGAGAAATGATGCCAGTCCGTAAACCAGGCCGCTTGCCCCGATATGCCATGCATCTCTCCCGGCCAGCCAGACAAATAACCCTGTCAGCAACCAGGTCCAGGCTGTTATTTTCATGGCAATTTCAGAATAGAAATAAAAGAGCGCTGTCGCAAGGAAAAATAGCGGGATTGAATTGTTGAACAGATGCCTGAAATCCGAATGGATGAAAGGAGAAAATAATATTCCCGGAACTCCCTTCATCGTTAAAGGATAAATTCCAAATCCGGTGAGGTTAAGGTCAAACAGCACTTCAATGATCCTGACAAGCCACATCAGGACTACAAGCATCGCAGGAATAAAAATACTCAGCAGCAATTTTTTACGGTAGAAGGCACCTTCATCCATTATATCAACGTTAGCCATTTTTTTTACTCCCTCTCCCTCTCTCCCTTTCTCCCCCTCTCCCCTTCCCCCACTCTCCCTACTCTCACTCTCACTCTCACTCTCGCTCCCTGTTGTCCTGTGGGAACACAATCCCTGCCTCACTTCTTATCCTGTCAAGAGTGTTTATCAGGTCACGGCTGAATGAGAGAGGAACGATCGGGCTTTCCGTTTTTCCCTCATCGAGGCATTTCATAACCTCTTCGGCTTCCCAGTGATAGCCTAGCGCCGGAGGGCTGAAAACCAATGTTTCAGGTTCCCTGCCGTTCACGCTGAAAATAACCCGCTGGTTCATATCCCGTCCGCGGGAGACAGTTAATGTTCCTTTTTCACAGATTATATTGCATCCGATGCCGGTGCTGGTTATGAAGGAACTGTAAATGGTAGCCATCTGTCCGCCATTATACTTGAAAATGGCATTTATTGATTCTTCGGAGCCTGTTTCTCCGAAGGTGGCAATGGCTTTGACTTCTCCGGGTACACCCAGAAATGTAAGCGCATCGATCACGGGATATATGCCGATATCAAGCAGTGAGCCACCTCCGAGTGCAATATCGAATTTTCGGTCGAGGGGATCAAAAGGCGGGATGAAAGAGAAATAAGCATGCAGGTGAATTATTCTCCCCAGCTCGCCTGATTCAAGGATTTCTGATGCCTTCTTATAATAAGGTTGAAAAGGAGGCCAAAGCGCTTCCATAAGGAATACTTTCTGGCGCTTTGATTCGGCGATCATATCTTCAACCTGTTGACTGTTCAGGGCGAAAGCCTTCTCGCAGATAACAGCTTTCCTGTTCTGCAAACATAAAATTGTCTGATCATGATGATGTGAATGGGGCGAGGCAATGTAAATTATGTCAACATCCGGGTCAGCAGCAAGCTCGTTGTAGCTGCCGTAATACTTTATGAAGCCGAAATCGTATGCGAATTTTTCAGCCTTTTTAAGATCACTTGAACCGACAGCATAAAGCTCAGCATCATCCACGAGTTTTAAGCCTGCGGCAAATTTGGCGGCGATCCTTCCCGGGGCAAGTATACCCCATTTATATCGTTTTTTCATTACCGGAAATGTTTGCATAAATATAGATAATACCTGGGAATTGGAAAATCATGGCTGTTTAAAAAGTCAAAATCCATTAACCCTGCCTGCCGGCAGGCAGGCGCAAAGGGCTCTGTGGACCTCAGTGAAAGTTTTTCAAACTCCCATCCGGAATTCTTAAATTTTATTGTATTGATATTCAATCAGATGTAATTTATTTTTAAAAATACTGTAATTATTTTGGTACTATGTATTGCATAGTATAATTATTTTTATATATCTTTGCATTGTAATGTTGTATATATTTTATAGTAGTAAATAATTTATGGTTCTATGAAAATAACAGTAAGCATTAATCTCGGAGGTTATTCCTTCAACATCGACGAAGATGCCTATGCCGAACTTAAAAGGTACCTGAAGAATCTTGAAATCCATTTTGCGGGAGAAGAGAGCTCTTCGGAAATTCTTTCGGATATTGAGGCGAGGATGTCGGAACTCCTTCGTACAAGGCTCAGCGGCTACAAGCAGGTCATAACTATTGAAGATGTCCGTGAAGTCATTTCCATCATGGGAAATCCCGAGGATATTTCCGACAATGAAGGGCCTTCACCCAAAGAAAAATTTTCTACTCCCGGTACCCACCGCATGTATCGCGATCCCGACAAGAGGATCATAGGTGGCGTTTGTTCGGGAATGGGTGCATACTGGGATCTCGAACCCTGGATAATCCGCGTGATCTTCGTGGCACTGGCCTTAGCTGGCGGACTCGGCATCCTGGTCTATCTTATCCTCTATGTTGTTCTTCCTGAAGCCAAAACCACTGCCCAGAAGATTGAGATGAAGGGCGATCCGGTGAATATTCACAATATCACCGAATCGGTGAAGAAGGAATTTGACACCGTCAGGAAGAATATGAAACTTTAGGTTTAAAACTGATACATTCGGAATTACGTAAAAACTTTAAAATCAAAAGATATGGATTTGGAAAATACAAAAGCACAGATGCGTAAGGGGATACTTGAATACTGTATTCTATCGGTACTTTCAAGGAATTCCTGCTATGCAAGCGATATCATTAAGGAACTAAAGGAAGCAAAGGTCATTGTGGTTGAAGGAACACTTTATCCTCTTCTTACAAGACAGAAGAATGCAGGGCTTCTCAGCTACCGCTGGGAAGAATCCCAGCAGGGTCCGCCCAGGAAATACTATGAACTGACACCTGATGGACAAACATATCTTACCGATCTTGACAAATCGTGGGAAGAGCTTGTTGAGTCAGTTAACCTCATCAGAACCAGGTAACAGTTTACAAATCATTAAATCATTAGAAAGATGGACAAAACAATAAAAATAAATCTTGGCGGCACACTGTTCCAGATCGATGAGGAAGCATACAAAATGTTACGTCAGTATTTACATGAAATTGATGTCAGACTAAAGTATACCCAGGGTGGAGCTGAAACTATTGAAGACATTGAATCGAGAATAGCGGAAATATTCCAGACTCAGAAAGGGCTTGCAGGGGTTATTACCCGGGATAATGTGGAGGCTATGATCTCAATGATCGGTAAACCTGAAGATTTCGAAGTTCCGGGTGAAAGCGGACAAGAGAGGGAATCTTCTTATCAATCTCCGGTACGAAAAAAACTATACAGGAATCCGGATGATACAATAATCAGCGGTGTGTGCGGAGGTATAGGCGCTAATCTGAATATTGAATCTGTCTGGGTCAGGTTAATATTCATCCTTTTCACATGCTTTTTCGGGATCGGATTTTTCGTTTATATTGCCCTGTGGATAGCACTTCCGTATGCCCGTTCCGACTCCCAGAAAAAAGAGATGTACGGCAGCAGACAACATAAACCTAGGCTCACACCGAAGAGCCAATCATGCACTGTCATACACTGGCGGTCAGCTTCAGCAGGTTCACCGGCAGGAAACGCTTTTAATGAGGTGTTCAGAGCTATCGGAAAAGTCTTTTATATTATTTTAAGGATCTTCCTGATCATTATAGGGATAACCTTTGTAGTAGCCGGATTTATTAACGCTGATTTCATTTATAATGGTCATCTTCTTTAAGTACCCCGGTTACTTTTCGACCGATTCTTTCGGCGTCAACATCTTTTATCTGCCTGATTTTCTTAATTATGTTGTTAATCCCGGTATTGCACCATGGATTCTCATTCTTACATTCATAGTCGTCCTGATGCCGCTTCTCGCCCTTATCTACTGGGGTGTCAAAATGATATTCTGGTTTAAGGCAAGAGACGGGATCGTTTCTCTTACCGGCCTGGTGATATGGGTGATAAGTATCGCGGCTCTTTCATTGATCCTCTTCAATGAAGGGATCAGCTTTACCGAAACTGCAAAAACTGTTTCGAGCGAAGTAATCGACAAGGCGCCTGATGTGCTCTATATCTACAGCGGCAAAAAAGTCTCGGATCTGAACTTTGACAAGGAGATATCAACACCCGAAGATGGGTATAATATCTACTTTATTGATGAAGACAAAGGTCTTTTCATAAGCACCAATCTGTCTGTCAACCATGCAGATGACAATTCATTGAAGTTAAATGTAAGAAAACGTTCGACCGGACGCAGCAGACAGGATGCGACAAGAAAAGCCGAGGGGCTGGAATACAACTATAAGATTTCGGGAGATACAATTTACCTTGATGAATACTTTACTGTTCCGGCAGGTAATAAATGGTCATTTGATAATGTGGGTGTTAACCTTTACATTCCTGAAGGCACCGTTGTCCATTTTGATGAAACAACTTTAAATATGTTCCATCACCACTATAATGAGAACAGAGACTGGGATTGGGGCTGGGATTCAGATTCTGATAATGTCACCCGTCATGACGCCGGGGAACAGTGGGAAATGACTGAAAACGGTCTGAAACCAGCAACAGGCCAGGATAAATAAACGAATTTCTTGTTTTTCATTCCTTGTATTTTCATGACTTCCGGCACCGGATTTCCCCGGTGCCGGTTTTTTTAATAGTTAATGATTTGTTAAACCTGAAGAATCTGGCTCCCGGATTAATATGTTTGTCTAATTTGGCATCCACTTTTAACAACCTATTAATCTGCAGATGAAAAGATTTATCCTTCCCATTATCTTATTGTTTTCAATTCAGGTATTTTCCCAGCAGGCAACCCAGTCCGATACCCTCAGAAAAGATGCACTGAATGTCTTTATGGAAGCCAGCGACTATGTCCGTAAAGAGATCCCGTATGTCAACTATGTACGTGATATACACGATGCCGGGGTATATATTATCCGTGCCTCCCAAGGGACCGGCTCAGGGGGAGACGAGACTACCTATTTCCTGATCGGGCAGCACGAATATGCAGGCATGCTGGATACTTTATCATTTGTAACTACTCCTGATGAGACTACCGAGGGGAGAAGGGAAAAGGAAGTTGCCACGCTCAAGATGGGATTAACACGGTATGTTGCCAGGACACCACTGGCAAAATACCTGAAAATAACTTTCAGCGAACCCCTGTCGGAAACTGTTTCAACCGATAAATGGGACAGCTGGGTATTCAAGGGCTCCGTTAACGGTTTTCTCGATGGTCAGAAAACTTATAAATCGAGCTACATCTCAGGTAACTTTTCAGCGAACAGAATTACCCAGAACTGGAAAATAAATTTAAGTGCCCGTTATAGTTACAGTCAGGACAAAATTACTATTGAAGACACTACAGGGATTACGGAAATATTCAGCTATAATTCTTCAAAGTCATTTAACGGATTGATAGTTAAGAGCATATCCGATCACTGGTCAGTTGGGGGCTCGGTTTTGATGGGAGCTTCAAGCTTCAGTAACGAGAAGATTATGACCGGAATCATGCCCGCTATCGAGTATGACCTGTTCCCGTATTCAGAATCAACCCGGCGGCAGTTAAGGCTGCTTTACCGGATAGGCTTCAACCATGTAAATTATATCGACTCTACTATCTATAACAGGTTAAATGAAAACCTGTGGCAACATTCTGTTTCAGCAGCATATGAGGTAATCCAGAAATGGGGCTCGATCGATCTTAACATGGATTTCAGCAATTACTTCCACGACTGGTCCAAAAACAATCTCTCACTCAGCGGATTCATCAACCTCAGAATTACAAAAGGTCTGAATGTCAACTTCGGAGGAGGAGCATCCCTTATCCACGACCAGATCGGACTTGTTAAGGGTGATGTGGCCACAGAAGAGATCCTCCTCAGAAGGAAGGAGCTTGCTACACAATACCAGTATTTTACCAGTTTCGGATTGACTTATACCTTCGGTTCAATTTACAACAATGTCGTTAACCCACGGTTTGGGAACAGTGGTGGAGGTGGCATGACTATAACTATGAACTAAAATAGTTGAACTGGTTTATTGTATGATCAGCTGAAACTGATAATCAGACAACCGGTTTACTGCATAATCAGCTGACCTCTTATTTCACCTCCGGGGTAGGCATCCGAATGTATGTTCACATAGTAAAGGTTTGCATATAGATCAGCCTCCTGTGCTGCATCAAGTGCAACTGATGTGTAAGTTATCGGTGAGGTTATCGGCGGTGTAAAAGGAAAAACAGGAGCACCTGCTTCACCGATGGCTCCTTTATGAATATGACCGATAGTCGCAGTTACTCCGTTAAAATAAACGATAATAGTGAAAACTTTTGTGTTCTTATTATACGTGAGGGTTGCTGTACCTGTTGCTGTTGATGCATTTGCAGGAGTTTCACTTGCGCCATTGAGGGTCGCCTGAAATATGACATTAGGATCCTCAGATTTCTTGCAGGAATCTGCTGTAAACAAAATACCGGTCAGAACAATAATCAGACCGGCTAAAGGCAATTTCCCCGTTAAACTGAACGGTAACCTGAATCTTTTTATAAGTGATTTCATGATATTTAATTATAATTGTTAGTGAACTTACTGACTCATCTTCCCATATTTCTCATTATCGTTCCTTCATTCCGGACAGCCAGCCTGATAAGTTTCGCATTAACGCCTGGCCAGATTAAATCAGAAACAAAAACTATTATGAAAAGTTTATCAGGTTAATGCTTTTTTGATCCCTGGCATGCTGAATAAAGTAGTGCTCATTACCGGATCAAACAGAGGAATCGGTTTTGAAATCAGGCCACGAGGCTTCGTGGGTCATGGTAACGAGGCCATAATAAAATATTTAATTCTTCTGATCCTTTGTTTTTTGATTGTAGTAATTTTACTTCCCGAACCGATAACACCTGCAAGATGACAAAAAGCAAGACTGCACCTGCATCTCTGAACAACTTTAGAATTGAGCCCCTTACAAGCAATAACTGGGGCAAATTTGTCGGCCTCTTCGGCGAAAGGGGAGCCTGTGGGAACTGCAACCATAAATCAAAACCATGACTCTTTCAGACCTTGGAATTACAGACTCAATAATAAGCTATCTTGCAGACAATAACCTTTCAGCGTTTGCAGTCGGAAGGGTAACCTGCGAACACAGGGAAAGATATATCGTCTCGACAGGTGAAAAGGAATTTGATGCCGAAATAACAGGGAATCTCCGTTTCACCGCCTCATCAAGGGCCGATTTCCCGGCAGTAGGCGACTGGGTTATTATGACTCTGTACGATAACGACCAGGCAATTATTCACAAAATCCTTCCGCGTAAATCAGTCCTCGAACGCCAGGCGGTGGGAAAATCCGGTGAAAAACAGATCATCTCCGCTAATGTTGATTTTGCCCTGATCGTCCAATCAATCGACAATAACTTCAGCATCAACAGGCTTGAAAGATATATGACAATTTCCTATTCTGCCGGTATTGAGCCAGTACTGGTTATAAGTAAGATAGACCTTGATTCAGGAAATAAGCTTGCCACTGCAATAGAGGAACTCGGGAAAAGGGACAGGAAGGTCAGATACATCCTCCTGAGCAATACCACACAGCAAGGGCTCGATCAGCTACTTGGGCTTCTCCGGAAAGGGAAAACATATTGCGTTGTGGGATCTTCCGGCGTAGGCAAATCAACACTTATAAATAACCTCTTAAAGAGGAATGTTTTAAAAACAGGGCAGATAAGTCAAAGTACAGGCAAGGGAAGGCACATCACGGAACACCGGGAATTATTCGTTTTGGAGAACGGCGGGATAATCATTGACAATCCGGGAATGAAAGAACTCGGGATGACTGACGACACTGAAGGGATAAAAACGACCTATGAGGAGATCTTCAATCTCTCACTGCAATGCAAATTCCCCGATTGCAAACATCTTAATGAAACAGGATGCGCTGTAATCGGTGCCATGGAAAAAGGGATCATCGACCTTAAATCTCTTGAGAATTTCAGGAAGATACAGCGTGAACAGCAGTTATTCCAGTCCACTATTGCTGAAAGGCGGGAAAAAGACAGAAAATTCGGCAAGATGATTAAGAACATCCTGAAAGAGAAGAGAAAAGACAAGTTCTGATCAAAATCAAAGGGTTAAAGTGCCGGCTTAAACAATCTCAGTAAAAATTTGTTTTTAAGGACAATGATACAATTCTATTGGTCAGATATAAACCTGTTGCTTTTTACAAATGGAAAGTGAAGTGATGCAAATCCGGGTGGATGACATGATCCCACACTTTATCCTACCGGATCAGAATGGGAAAATGTTTGACATTAACAGCGTCCTCGGTAAGAAAAAGCTGGTTATCTTTTTTTATCCGCAGGATGGAAGCCTTTCATGCACAAGGGAAGCATGCTATTTCCGCGATCTCAGAGATGCTTTCGATGAAGCGGATGCATTTATAATTGGAATAAGCGCGCAATCGGTCGAAAGCCACAAAAAATTTGCGGATCAAAATAACCTTACGTATACATTATTAAGCGACAGCAAAAATACAGTAAGAAAATTGTTCGGCGTCCGCGACAAGGCATTAGGATTGATTCGCGGACGAGTCACTTTTGTTGCAGACAGGTCGGGAAAAGTAGTTTTTATTTTTGATTCACAGTTCGATGTTCAGCGTCACGTTGATGAAGCTCTAAAAATAGTACTGGTACTGAAAAAAGCCGGATGATGGCGTCGGAAAACAATCAGGGTTATAAAATGTTTATTTTGTGAATTAATTAACCAACAACATTGCGATGGCATTTACATTAAAGATAGGAGAAGAAGCGCCCTGGTTCAACCTGCAGGCAACCGACGGAAAAACCTACTCGCTGGCAGATTTCGATGATAAATTTCTTGTCGTTTTCTTTACCTGCAACCACTGTCCTTATGTTCTCGGTTCCGACGAGGTTACAAGAGCTACTGCTGAAAAATTCAGGCCCGATGGAGTCAGGTTTGTCGGAATTAACTCAAACAGTGAAAGGACCTATCCTGAGGACAGTTTCCCGAATATGGTCAGAAGGATGGAGGAGCAGAGATTCCCCTGGCTCTACCTTTATGACAGTGATCAGACAATTGCAACAAAGTACGGGGCATTGAGAACACCGCACTTTTTTGTTTTCGACCAGAAACGGCGGCTGCTATATACCGGAAGAGGACTTGATAATCCCAGGGACCCCTCCCGGGCTACGGTCAATGACCTCGACAGAGCCCTCAATGAGCTTACTTCAGAAAAGCCTGTTTCAATCCCGCTAACCAATCCCATCGGTTGCAATGTGAAATGGGATGGGAAGGATGCACACTGGATGCCTCCTGATGCATGTGACCTGGTGTGATTTTAAACACAAAGCATTTTCTTTTGTTATATAGTTAACAGAAGTTGCGGGTTGCAAGTTGCGGGTTGCAGGTTGCAACAAGAAACAACCAACTTATGAATATTTTTCACTTTATAGACTAAACAGGGATAGGCGATCTGCTTATCCGGGTGCAATGGACTCAAAAAAAAGACTCACAATCCTGATTCTCAATACAATTGACGACAACAAAACCATACTGGTAAGGCTTGTAGTGGGATTAATTTTTTTGTCGGAGGGAATACAGAAATTTTTGTTCCCTGAATCGCTGGGGACTGGCAGGTTTCTTAAAATAGGCTTTGCAAACCCTGAATTCTGGGCCTACTTTACTGCCTCTTTTGAAATAATTTGCAGCACACTGATTCTTCTGGGTTGCCTGACAAGATTGGCGGCAATTCCGCTTTTTATTATTATGATGACTGCTTTTGTAACAACCAAGTGGCCAATTTTAATTGATAAAGGTTTCTGGTCGATGGCACATGAGTACAGGACTGATTTTGCGCTCACGATTCTGCTCATTTATCTGTTTTTTTCAGGAAGCGGAAAATGGTCGGTCGATTCCGGCTTTCAATCTCTTTAAATATTTAACCTATGGAAACAAATTACCCTGGTAAAGCGGAACTGCCGGAGGAAAACCCAACCAGCAGACGCAGATTTCTTAAAAAGAGCATCATGATCGGAGCGCTGGCCGGAATCTCAGGTGCAAATCTCCTCCCCGGGTGCAGGGAAGAAGCCGGGGAAGAAGTTACTCCGGCTGAAGACCTGATGCGGGAACATGGCGTACTGGCCAGGGTAATGCTGGTCTATGATAAACTCAGGATCCAGTTACTTAATAATGAAAAGATCTCCCTGGATATTCTGAATAATTCAGCGCAGATAGTAAAGACATTTATTGAAGAATATCATGAAAAGCTTGAGGAAGATCATCTGTTCCCGCTATTTGAAAAAGCAGGCATGCTTACTGATCTTACAGGGATCCTCCGGACACAGCATAAGGCCGGACGAAATCTGACCGGCCGGATAATTGAAATCGGAATGAAAGGCAATGAATCTCCGGATGATATAAAAATGCTTCCGGCTCTGCTTGAAAGCTTTAATTCAATGTACCGACCCCATGCAGCAAGGGAGGATACTGTTTTGTTCCCGGCAATAAGAAAAGTGATACCGGAAGATGAATACATTACCCTTGGTGAAAATTTTGAAGATAAGGAACATGAATTGTTTGGGGAGGAGGGTTTTGAAGGTATTGTTGACAAAGTAAGCGAAATTGAGAAACAACTTGGAATTTATGAATTGAGCCTGTTTACACCTGCAAACCAATAATGACAAGCGGGTTCCTAAACTAAAGTAAAAGGCAATTTATCTCTTTGAAATCTGTACCTGATAATGTAAATTGCATAACCCATCCTTAAAAGGAATCGGGTAAAACCAGCAGGACGGAAACTAGATGAAGATAATCTGGAAGTATTTAAAACCTCAGCAATGGCTGGTCGTCTTATCCCTTGCCCTGGCCGGTGCAAGCCAGCTGCTAAGTCTTGTTGACCCCCTGATTTTTGGAAAAATAATTGATGACTATGCCATTAAGCCAGGCAACCGCACTGAAAGCGAATTGGTCAGCGGAGTGCTCTGGTGGCTGGGAATAGCTGTTGCAATTGCTTTACTTGCCCGTGTCGCACGATCCTTCCAGGATTACTTTTCGCGGCTTGCCGTTCAGAAGTTTGGCATGCAGATTTTCAATGACGGATTAAAACAAACGCTCCGCTTATCCTTTCAGGAGTTTGAAGAACAGCGCAGCGGTGAAACATTGTCTGTGCTTCAAAAAGTAAGAACTGACACCCAGCAGTTCATAAATTCCTTTATCAATATTCTGTTTTCAACAGTTGTCGGACTTGGATTTCTGATATGGTATTCCGTCACTAAAAACTGGATGCTTATCCCGGTCTTTGTTATAGGTATTTTAGTACTGGGCTCACTTACCGGTCTGCTCAGCAAAAAGATAAAAACCACACAGAGGTCAATCAACCGTGAAACCAACAAGATGTCGGGAGTTATTACTGAATCGCTGAGAAATATTGAACTTGTAAAAAGTCTGGGACTTACATTTCCCGAAATTAAGCGCCTCAGGGAACAGACCCTTAAAATATTCGATCTGGAAATGGAAAAGGTCAGGAAGGTAAGGACATTAACCTTTCTGCAGGGGACTATGCTCAGCATTCTGAAGCAGTCTATCCTGTTTATTCTTCTCTGGTTAATCTTCAGGAAAATTCTGACAACAGGGGAACTTATAGCCATGCAGTTCATTTCAACCTCAATATTCGGCCCTTTGCAGGACCTTGGTAATATCATCCTGAGTTACAGGGAAGTGGAAGCTTCCCTTACCAGCTTCGATCAGCTTATGAACAAGCCGGTAGAGCGTAGGCCTGAAAATCCTGTAGAGATTGGAAATTTAAACAGCATTAGTTTCCAGGATGTCATATTCCGGCATAAAACGGCTGCATCCAATGCTATTGATGATATTTCATTCAGAGTGCAGACCGGAGATACTATAGCATTTGTCGGACCTTCAGGCTCAGGCAAATCAACCCTGGTGAAATTACTTGTCGGATTATACCAGCCGGTACACGGGAGGATCCTGTTTAATGAATGCCCCGCCACTGCCATCAGGTATAATGAAATGCGCAGACAGATCGGGTTTGTTACGCAGGAGACCCAGCTGTTTGCCGGAACCATAAAAGAGAACTTATTATTTGTGAAGGAAGATGCATCGGATGCTGAAATATCAGATGCCCTGCAAAAAGCATCCTGCGAAAAATTATTGGCAGGCGCTTCCAGGGGGATAGACACTACCCTCGGAGAAGGAGGTATGAAATTATCAGGAGGTGAAAAACAACGTATCTCAATTGCGAGAGCCCTGTTGCGTAACCCGAGGCTGCTTATCTTTGATGAAGCAACCTCTTCACTCGATTCTCTGACAGAAGAAGAGATAAACAATACGATAAGGAGTTTCTCCGAAAACAGGGAGCAGATCACTATATTGATAGCTCACCGGTTATCAACGATTATGCATGCGGATGTTATCTATGTCCTGGAAAAAGGGAAAATTACGGAAACAGGTTCACATGAGGAACTTTTGTCGCAAAAAGGACTTTACTATGCGATGTGGCGCCAGCAGATTGGAGAAAGGAGGAATATAAGCCAGATGAAATCAGTAGAGCATTCTAACCCTGATAGTTCCTTCAATAGCCTTTAATTCTTTAAGAATATTGCTTTTGAGACGGCTTTCAGTGTCAATAATTACATAGCCGATATCGGGATCCGTTTGCAGATATTCAGCTGCAATGTTTATACCTTTTGATGTAAAAACGTAGTTCACCTCCTTCAGGATACCGGGTTCATTCTTGTGAATATGTAGAAACCGTTGTGCGTTATTGTTGGGTTGAAGGGATATCTGCACAAAATTAGTCGCGCCGATAGTTGCCCCGGTATCACTATATTTAACAAGCTTTTCAGAGACTTCCGTGCCAATGTTCTCCTGGGCTTCCATTGTGCTGCCACCTACATGCGGAGATAGTATAACATTGTCAAACTGCTGCAGTTCGGAGATAAAGGGATCATTCTCTGATGCAGGTTCTTCGGGGAATACATCCATTGCAGCCCCAAGAATGTGTCCTGATCCAAGTGCCCTGGTCAATGCCTTGATATTCACAACCGAGCCCCTTGACGCATTTACAAGGCAGGCTCCCCTCCGCATAAGCTTCAGTTCCTTTTCACTGATCATATTCTGTGTCAGGGGGGTTTCAGGGACGTGGAGTGTGACAATGTGAGAAACGGACAGGAGTTTTTCAAGTGATGAGCAGGCAACTGCCTTGCCCAGACTAAGTTTTTTAGCAATATCGTAGTAGTACACATTCATACCAAGGGCCTCAGCCAGTATTGAGACCTGCGAACCGATATGACCATAACCGATAATTCCCAGGTTTTTATCACGGACCTCAAAACAATTGGTTGCGGATTTAAGCCATTTGCCCTTATGTGCGGCAGCATTTTTTACAGGTATATTCCGCATCAGAAGGATCGATTCTGCGATTACAAGCTCAGCTACTGAGCGGGTATTTGAAAAAGGTGCATTGAATACAGGTATTCCGAGCAGCTTGGCAGCCTGGCCGTCTACCTGGTTTGTACCGATACTGAAGCACCCGATTGCAAGCAGCTTCCTGGCCTCATTTAAGACCTCTTTTGTAAGCTGAGTCCTGGAACGGATACCTATTATATTCGCGTTTTGGATTTTAGTCCTCAGGGCGCTATCGTCCAGGGCACCGGAAAGCAATTCAACATTGCTGTATCCGTTTCCCCTGAAATAATCAACAGCGCTCCTGTGGATTCCTTCAAGAAGTACTACTTTAATCTTCTCTTTATCGAGAGAGTATTTTTTAACCATGGTTTAATACAAATCTTAAGCAAGTGTTATGTTAATTATAAATTGACGAATCATTTTTAAAGCTGATAGAAGAAATAATCGTTTAAAATATTGGGGATTACGGACTGTGGATTGCGGAATTGAAAATCCGAAAATCGAAAATCCGAAATCCGAAATGATCAAAATAGCGACATATTAGTTTTAACTTTACACTGGTTCGAAGTATTGAAATTGGGGTTGAAACAATGAAAAAACACATACTTTCCGGTGATCATGACCAACTTATCAGATATGAAAGCCAGGGGAGGGCATTTGATCTGGCTATCCCAACTCCCGATCACTATCTGCCCTTACTTTATGTGCTGGCATTAAAGGATGAAGGCGAAACGGTTTCCATCTTCAATGATAAACCTGTCGGTGGTTCGCTTACAATGACATCATTGAAAATCGAATAGTACAAAGCAACATCCTCCTCTCCCTGCCTGCATGTTTCCATAAATGTTTTTTGTAACTTTGGTATCCTGTAAAACCTACTTCCAATGAAACAGGTACTTAAGTATGTCGGATATCTTGCTCTTATCGCCCTGGTTTGCTTTCTGATCTGGCGGTTCTGGTTCATGATAGCCTGGGTGCTTGTTGCAGCGGTGATCTCCTTCCTGGGACAGCCGCTTGTCAGGTTCTTTGACAGGCTGCATATAAAGAAATGGACGATCCCTCATGCGTTAAGCACATTACTTGCATTGCTTGTTATTGTATTGATTTTCCTGTCATTTCTGGCCATTTTTGTTCCCATGATCCTTGAACAGGCACAGACAATTTCCAGGATCGATGTCAACCTGCTGGCTCAAAACCTTCACGATCCTCTCCACTGGCTTGAGGATAAAATGCAGGGACTGGGCGTTATCCCGGACGGGCAGACGATTCAGGATTTCATAGTTGAAAAAGCAAAATCAGTTGTTAACCTGGGAAGCGTAGGTTCTATGATAGGCGGATTTTTCAGTGCGGCAGGGAGCATTTTTGTCGGATTGTTTTCCATCCTCTTCATTGCCTTCTTCTTTCTGAAAGACGAAGGTTTGTTTGAAAGCAGCCTGCTGCTCCTGATCCCTGAAAAACACCATTCGGCAACCCGCAAGGTAATTGTTGAATCCAAAAACCTGCTGATGCGCTATTTTAGCGGTGTGCTACTCGAAGTTCTGGGCGTGATGTCGATCATTACAATATTCCTGTGGATATTTGGCGTCAAAAATGCCCTTCTCATAGGGTTTTTCGGGGGGATCATGAATATTATACCGTACCTCGGCCCGGTAATAGGAACGTCAATTGGGATAATCCTTGGAATGACTTCAACCCTGGCATCAGGTTCATATCCTGATCTTATCCCGGAATTTCTGAAATTGCTGGGTGTATTTGTGGGCGCCAATTTTATAGATAATAATTTCCTGGTGCCAATGATTTATTCAAGCAGCGTGAAAGCCCATCCCCTGGAGATATTCTTCATAATCATAATGGGAGGAAGCCTTGCAGGAATCCTGGGTATGCTGCTTGCTGTTCCGGTATATACTGTGATGAGGGTAATTGCAAAAGAGTTTTTTCAGCAATACAGGATTGTTAAAAAGCTTACTGAAAAAATTGATAAGGATTAAACTAATCTGAAAACTATGGCAGGGAAAGATCCGGCTGCAAAAGCAAAAAGCTCAGGCTTTAAACAGGTTAATTCAACAGAGTACCCCGATTTTATTGCAAGGTTTTATGACCTGATATATCACCAGATGCGTGACGGGGTTGACAATCAATTCTATCTCGACAGAATTAAGGAAACCCGTGGGAAAATCCTTGAGGCGGGGGTTGGAACAGGACGGCTTTTTACTGAAGCACTCAAAGGAGGAGCAGATATTTATGGAATCGATCTCAGCCCGTCAATGCTTAAGGTTTTGAGATCAAAACTTAATGATGAGCAGCAGAAACGGGTAAGCCAGCAAAATATAATTGATTTTAAATCAAAAAACAGGTTCGACCTTGTAATTGCACCTTTCAGAGTATTTATGCATCTCACTGACAAAGAGGAACAATCGGAGGCTCTGAATAATGTATATGCACACCTTAATCCCGGAGGAAAATTTATTTTTGACCTTTTTGTTCCTGACCTGAAAATGCTGATAAACGGTCTCGATAATGTATCAGATTTTGAAGGTGAATTTGAACCGGGCAACCGGGTTAAAAGAACCTTTTCCACTAAACCTGATCTGATCAGTCAACTCATCAATGTCACCTTCAGGATTGATTGGAACGAGGGGAATTCAATTCACGGCAGGGAATGGAAAAGTTCCATGAGATTTTTTTTCAGGTATGAGCTTGAGCATTTGATAGAGCGTTCACAATTTTCTCATTATAAAATACTTGGAGATTTTATGGGGAATGAACTCAACTCTGATTCGAAGGAATTTATAATTTTTTGTCAGAAATAAAACAATCAAATCAAGGATGAGAGGCAATTACAAACAATTTGCTGTCGCGGTTTCAATAACCGGACTGATACTATGCTCATGCACGCAAAACAGTGTTGAACCGGTAAGCTATGTGAACCCATACATCGGAAATATAAGTCACCTGCTCGTGCCGACCTACCCCACTGTTCATCTTCCGAACAGCATGGTCCGCTTCTATCCTGAAAGGGACAATTTTACTACCAATAAAATGCAGGGATTCCCGCTGAATGTTGTCTCACATCGCGGGGGTAAAGCCTTCTCGCTGGTTCCTTTCACAGGAATCGCTGAAGGAACGCGTGACATGTCCTTTACATTTGATAATGAAACCATTACACCATATAGCTATAGTGTTAGCCCTTGATGAAAGTGACATAGATGTTAAGTTCGCTCCCGCAGAAAAATCAGGTTTTTTCTCCATCAGGTTCAATGGGAACGATGACAACGGAATCATTCTCAGGACCACCGGTCAGGGCGAGTTGACATTTGAGAATAATTCGGTTACCGGTTTCGACACCAATAACAGCGTGAAGTCCTGGCTTTGCGTTGAGTTTGACAAAATTCCTGACAAAATAAGTACCCGGAAAAACGATACCATATCCCGGGAGTCTTCGGTTAATGGAAGAAGGGTAGCCATAATTGCATCGTTCAGTGCACCGGGAGCCGGTGAATTGAATATCCGCTACGGACTCTCCTATATCAGTCCTGACCAGGCGAGGAAAAACCTTCAGGGTAATATCGGGAACCGTAGCTTTGCTGAGATATCGGATAAAGCCAGAAATAAATGGGAAACTGCACTTTCAAAGATTGAGGTTGAAGGAGGGACCGCAGACCAGAAGACTGTTTTTTACACTTCACTTTACAGGTGCAGCGAAAGGATGGTCGACATAACCGAAGACGGGCAATATTTCAGTATATGGAGTAATAAGGTTGAACCGGCAAATGATACAACCTTCTTTACTGACGACTGGGTGTGGGACACCCACCTGGCTCTGCATCCATTGCAGGTCATTCTGAATCCTTCAGTTCAGGACGAAAAGATCTCATCTTATATCAGGATGGCAAGACAGTCGGGCTGGATGCCGACATTCCCGACAATTTCAGGCGACAATCATGCAATGAACGGGAATCATTCCGTGGCGGTTGTCCTCGATGCATGGAATAAAGGCATCAGGAACTTCGACCTTGAAGAAGCGTATGATCATCTGAAACATACAATACTATTCGAGACAAAACTTCCCTGGATCAAAGGTGATGCCACACCCCTGGATGACTTTTATGACAGGAACGGCTATTTCCCGGCTCTCAGGAAGGGAGAAGCCGAAACATATCCGCAGGTTCACTCATTTCGAAAAGAGACAGGCTGTGGCTATTACCCTGGCCTCCAGCTATGACGACTGGTGCATGGCGCAGATCGCAAAAGAACTTGGGAAGACGGAGGATTATGATTTCTTCATTAAAAGGAGCCTCAACTACAAAAACCTTTTCAATCCCGAAACAGGATTTTACCATCCAAAAGACAGCACAGGCAGCTGGATTGAGCCATTTGACTACCGTTACGACGGCGGGATGGGGGCACGTGACTATTACGACGAGAACAACGGCTGGACATATATCTGGCAGCCTTATCACGGGTTCAACGATCTTATCGGTATGATGGGCGGAACTGAAAAATTTGATGCCAAACTTGACCAGCTTTTCACTGAAAGCCTCGGAAGATCAAAATGGGTTTACTATTCCACTCTTCCTGACGCTACAGGTAATGTGGGCCAGTTTGTTATGGGAAATGAGCCGTCAATGCACATAGCCTACCTTTATAACCTTGCAGGGAAACCCTGGAAGACACAAAAGCGTGTCCGCATGCTGATGGATACATGGTTCCGGAATGACCTTATGGGGATCCCGGGCGATGAGGACGGGGGCGGGTTGTCGGCATTCTATGTTTTTTCTGCAATGGGTTTTTATCCCTTAACACCGGGTATCCCGGAATATCAGATCGGAAGCCCCTTGTTCAATAAAGTAAAAATCCACCTTGAGAATGGAAAAACATTTACAGTTGTTGCCACTAATAACAGCCAGGTTAACAAGTATATCCAGTCGGCAAAGCTGAATGGTGCAGAACTCACCGGGACCGTAATTACACACAGTGACATCGTTCAAGGAGGCACACTGGTACTTGAAATGGGAAGCAAGCCTGATAAAGAGTGGGGCACCGGACCGAAGTAATGTCAGATCAATATGATGTGTTAATTTGCGGAGCTGGCCCTGCAGGGTGCACAGCGGCTCTGGCGCTTGGCCGGTCGGGTCTGAGGGTAGGCCTTATCGATAAGGAAGCATCTCACGTGGAAAAAGTGTGCGGCGATGCAATTCCTGCCTATGTCCCTAAAGTTTTAAATACAATAGAGCCTTCATATTCAGAGACTTTTGCAGACCTGACACCAAAGATGAAGGTAAACACATGCCGGATCGTTTCTCCCGGCCGAAAAGTTCTTGACCTGCAATATCCCGAGTACGGATATATCTGTCAGCGTACGATATTTGACAATTTCCTGCTTGGGCTTGTGGAAGGGTTGCCTGACGTCACAATCCTCAGGGATACCGGAATCAGGGATGTAGTAATAAACAAAGATGAAGCAATTCTGGTCAGCAGAAACGAAGTGCTGAAGGCCCGTCTGGTCATTGGTTGTGATGGCGCTCACAGCATTATCAGAAGAAAACTAACCGCCGAAAAAATTAATCTTCATCATTGTTCCTCTGCAGTCAGGGCTTACTTTACTAATGTGAGGGACATCCCGGAAAGCACCTTCGAGCTGCATTTTTTAAAGGAGTACCTGCCGGGCTATTTCTGGATATTTCCTTTGCCCGGCAACCGGGCAAATGTCGGGCTTGGTATGCCCTCCGATATTATTATCCGCAATAAGATTAACCTGAGGAATGAGATGCTCAGGATAATTGATTCTACCTATATAAAACAACGCTTTTCAGATGCTGAGATATCGGGTGAGATAAGGGGATATCTCCTGCCTCTCGGATCACATAAAGTCACGATCTCAGGGAACCGGTTCATGCTTTGCGGGGATGCAGCCTCCCTTATTGATCCTGCCACAGGTGCGGGGATTGGCCAGGCAATGGTATCAGGAAGATATGCAGGCTGGCATGCCCTGAAATGCTTTGAAAAGAACGATTTTACATCACTGTTTTATGAAAGGATATGATAAAACCGTTTATGACAAACTCTGGAAAGAAAACAGGCTGCGGTTGATGATCCGGGAAATGTTTATCAACAAACCATTTGTATTTAATTCAGGAATAGCAATGGCAATCAGGAGTGACTTCGTTAATAAAATGATCAGGAGGGTTCTGAAATAGATTTTCTGCCGGTTTTAATGCTCAGGGCACAGGGCACAGGGCGCAGGGCCCAAGGCCTTCATTAAACTCATGGGAGGGGTCGGGGGTGGGTTCTTCTCTTAAAACCTGTATCCTGCAGAGAGCCCGAAACCAATGTTCTTTTTTGAGGTTTTATCATCCGAGAGCTCAAAATCAGGGTTTATTTTATAAAGCCCCATCTGTGCATTTATCTGGCAGAATAAACCGCTGTAAAATTCATATCCGAAGAAGATGTTTCCACCGAAATCGAGAGGTTTATAATATGCATAATCCGTCTCAGTACTGTTTTTAAACTTGACTGTTAGTTTGGTGCTTAGAATGTCGTCTAAATATTCTCTCTGGCTGCCTGCAATTCCAAGAGCAATATATGGTCCGGCGCCAAGCAGGATGTGTCCATCGCCAAGTTGTGGACGAAACAGAAAATTCAAAGGCATTTCAATATAAGAAAGCTTTGTCGTTCTGATAGTATTTGAAAGGATCTCCTGTTTAGCCCCTTTTGTAGAATATAATACTCCCGGCTGAAAGAATAAATCAGGACCAACAGGTATAACTGCATTTAATCCTGCATGATATCCAAAGATCAGCTTAAAGCCCAGTTCTCCCCCGTCATATCTGGAACCATAAAGGTTTTGCAGATTCGCCCCGCCTAAAAGAGCAAACCTTGTTCCATCATTACTTTTCCGGTTTTGCTGGGCGGAAGTATGAGAGAGAGGAAGAACCAGAAGGAGAACAAGCGCTATTCCGGACAATTTCGTTTTCATAAAGAATACTTTTGTTAATATTTAGAAATAGAATAAATTAATGCTTCTTTAAGCCCTGGCTTTCTTTTTTTCTTAAGCAAACCCGGTCTGTTAAAACAGAGGGATACTAACCTCATAAAAACCAAATAGTATCTGACTCTTTCTACAGTTTAAGTTCCCGTAAATGTAAGCAACATTATAAAACTTTGTTCAGAATATGGAATCGTTTATTCAATAAAAAGGCTTAAATTACTAACAATTTTAATCCTTCCGGGGAATTGACTGTTTAACATTATATAAATAATTAATACAGTACTAACTAAATTTTTAAAAACATGGCCGTATTAAAGGTTATCGAAATTATGGCTGACTCGGAAAAAAGCTGGGAAGATGCCACTGCTGTTGCTATAAAAAATGCCGGCAAGACAGTTAAAGAGATCCGTTCCGCCTATGTTAAGGACATGAGCGTTGTCGTAAAGAATAATAAGATCACGGAGTACCGTGTCAATTTGAAGATCACCTTCGAGGTATTAAAATAGGGGAATAAAACTGGAATTGCCCCCTTCCGGATTGTCGTCACCGCCTGCCTTCTTTTTGATATTCTCAGCAATATCTTCCAGTTTATCAGCTGTCTTATCGGCTACCTTTTTGCCTTACTCCTTCAACCGGCGAACACGCGGCTGCATCTGAGGTTTAAACGAAGGCCGGCACAGGGCTTATTTGCGATATAGTAACTTCTGCACGAAACATAACATAAAAACTGATCAGATGAGCTCAGAAACTTCTTCTTCAAAATCTTCAGGATGGACAAGAGTTGTCAAGAAGACAAGAAAACTACTCAGGTGGATAATGATTTTATTAATTTTCTTCCTGGGCACTTTTATCTATTGGAAGTATTTCTTTACCTATAGCGAAGGTTACCGCGCAGGGCTTCTGCAGAAATTCTCAAACAAGGGAACATTTTTCAAAACATATGAAGGGGAGTTGATACTCAGTAGTATATCAAGCACCGCAAATGTGGCGCTTGCTTCAGAAAAATTCCTTTTTTCAGTTACCGAAAAGAATCTTGTCCACCAGTTCGACACCCTTCAGGGAAGAAACGTCATTATCCATTACATAGAAAAAAACGGCGCCGTATTCTGGAGGGGTGATTCGAGGTATCTTGTTGACAGTATAAAAATCAGAAAATAGACTGTTCACACACCACACCTGAAGTGTTTTAAGATCCGTAATCCGAAATCAAGGGGTTAATCAAAACCGTATCTGGCAGCCTTCGCTATTTCATTACTTTTTTCATTATCCCAAAAACGCCCCTGATAAAAGTTGCACTCGTAAGTACTTTCACAACGGGGTTTACTGCCCCGCGCCTTGTTGAGGTTCCTGATGTTTTTCTCCCCCATACTCCCCCTCTGCCCTTTTCCCACTCCTTCCTTGCTGCCTCATCTTCAGCTTCTTTCCTTATAGCGTCAACCTTTCTTGTCAACACCTCAAAAGCACTTTCACGATCGACAGTTTCATTGTATTTCCTTACAAGGTCGGAATTCCTGTTAATAGAATAAAGTTCATCCTGTGACAAAATATCCATTCTGCTCATAGGGGCTCTCATCATGGTTGCAGCCAGCGGGGTCGGGATCCCTTTCTCATTCAGCGCCGTTACGAGCGCTTCCCCGATCCCAAGGGCCGTAAGTGCTTCATCCGTTTTATAATAATCCGACACGGGGAAGTTCTCAGCAGTAAGTTTAATAGCTTTTCTGTCAATTGCCGTAAAAGCCCTCAGGGCATGCTGTACCTTAAGCCCGAGCTGGGCAAGGACACCATTGGGAACATCCATAGGGTTCTGTGTGACAAAAAACACACCTACCCCTTTCGAGCGGATCAGCTTGACAATATTCTCAATCTGGTCAAGCAGTGATTTGCCGGCCTGGTTAAAAATCAGGTGCGCTTCATCAATGAATATCACCAGTTCGGGTTTCTCAACGTCTCCCCTTTCAGGCATCAGATCATATACTTCTGCAAGAAGACATAACATAAAGGTCGAAAACAGCTTTGGCTTATCCTGGATATCCGTGAGTCGTATAATGCTGACATACCCGTTGCCATCCCTGTCACGCCTCATCAGATCGCGGATATCGAACGAAGGTTCACCGAAAAAAAGATCAGCATCCTGCTGTTCGAGCTCCACCACCTTGCGAAGGATTATCCCGGTAGTGGAAGAGGATATTTTACCATAGTCATTTTCCAGCTCTTCTTTCCCCTCAGCGGTAACATATTGTATTACTTTTTTCAGGTCTTTCAGATCAAGTAAATGCATCTGTTTATCGTCGCAATACTGGAATATTATGGAAAGAACTCCTCCCTGCGTGTCATTAAGTTCAAGTATCCGTGACAGCAATACAGGGCCGAACTCGGAGATGGTAGCCCTCAGTCTGACACCGTCCTGTTGTGAAATAGTTAACAATTCAACCGGGCAGCCTTTTACTGAATATTCCAATCCGATCTTTGCGTGCCTTTCAGTTATGAAAGGTTTCTCCTCTCCGGGTTTGGCTATTCCGCTGAGATCGCCCTTCACATCCATAAGCAGAACAGGAACGCCTTTTGCAGACAGCTGTTCTGAAATTACCTGCAGTGTTTTGGTTTTACCGGTTCCGGTGGCACCCGCTATCAGGCCATGTCTGTTCATGGTTTTAAGCGGCACCCTGATCAGGGCATTTGTAAGTGGCGTGCCATCAAGGATTGCACCGCCAAGTATTATAGAATCACCCTTGCAGGAATAACCATCATTAATGAGTGCTGTAAATATGTCTTTCTTATCCATAATTTAATATATTTTCCCGTCATCGTCAACGATGCAATTTAATTGATTAACCTCAAAATTCAAAGGAGGTGGGTACTTGAGATGTAGAAAAGCAGTATTAAAGGAATCTGCGAAGATCTGCGAGATCTGCGGGCAAACAAATACTGAGTTCGCAGATCGTGGAGGAATCAGGCTGCAGGGCAGAGAGAGCCTTCCCTGAGCACAGCCGAAGGGGGGGTGAGTACATGAGCTGTAGAAAAGCAGTAAAAAAATAGAATCTGCGCGATCTGCGGGAAAACTTCCTCAAAATGGCAGGAGTTGATAAACAAAATTGTATCAGAAAAGTCGTCGGTTTCAAAAAGTTTTTATAATTTTCATAAATAATTAAATCACTTAAATCTCATCAAGATGGCAAAGTTTGAAGTTTACCAGAGTGGTACCAAAAATGAATTCCGCTTTCGTCTTAAAGCCGATAATGGACAGATAATCCTGAGCAGCGAAGGCTACAACACCAAAGCATCTTGTCTGAACGGAATCGAATCAGTAAGGAAGAATTCTGCAGATCCAAAACGGTTCGCAAAGACTAAAACACCTTCTAATATGTTCCGGTTTTCAGTTACTGCTGCCAACAACCAGGTCATTGGTACAAGTCAGAATTATAAGAGTGAAGGCGGCCGTGATAATGGTGTGGAATCTGTAAAGAGAAATGCTCCCAAAGCAGAAGTCAGGGAAGTAGAAAAATAACCCTTTTTTATCTTTACCGGAATATACCGCAATTCAGTTATGCCTGTACATGGCTGCATTGGTTTTAATTAAATTCCGAAAATCCAAAAGAAATCTGAGATGAGAAATAAACTTCTAATTGTAACTATTTTATCAGTATGTTCACTTTCAATATCTTTCAGCCAGGTAACCGAAGCTGAAAAGAAACTGAGGGAGTTGAATGCCGACACTACAATGGGCTGGAAAAGGGGAGGAATATTTGCAGTTAACCTTGCCCAGACTTCCCTGACAAACTGGGCTGCAGGAGGACAAAATTCCTTTAGCGTCAACGGAATTTTCAGCGCTTTCGCAAACTTTAAAAAGGGAAAATCCGCATGGGATAATTCTCTTGATCTCGGCTACGGGCTTTTAAAACAGGGAGAAGAACGCAGATTATACGAAAACCGATGATAAGTTTGACTTCTTATCAAAATATGGCAGGGAGGCATTTAAAAACTTTTATTATTCAGGTCTTCTGAATTTTAAGACACAAATGCGACCTGGCTACAAGTATCCTGATACCGAACATAAAATTTCTGACATCTTTGCTCCTGCATACCTGCTTCTTGCTCTCGGTATGGATTATAAGCCAACTCCCTATTTCAGCGCTTTCATCGCACCGCTGACAGCAAAATTTACATTCGTAAATGATAATGTTCTTTCGGCTGCAGGTGCATTCGGGGTAACACCCGGAGAAAAAACCCGAAGTGAGATCGGAGGCTATGTGAGGGCAATTTATACAAGGAATGATTTTAAAAATGAATTTCTTAAAAATGTTGGTTTCACCACAAAAATAGACCTCTTCTCAAACTATGCCGAAAACCCTCAGAATATTGACATAAGCTGGGAAACACTTATCGCCCTGAAAGTAAATAAATTTATCTCTGTCAACTTCAATACCCACCTCTTGTACGATGATAATATAAAAGTACCTGTTGACAGAAATAATAACGGGATCATCGAATCCTTCAGAGGCTCCCGGGTTCAAGAACACAGTTCAAGGAAATCCTTGGAGTTGGATTTTCATATAAATTCTGATATTAACCAACTTAACCCTGACAAAATGAAAATTTTAGACGAATTCAAAAAGTTTGCAATGAAAGGCAATGTGATCGACATGGCCGTAGGTATCATCATTGGAGCTGCATTTGGCAAGATTGTATCATCAGTTGTTAATGACATTCTTATGCCTCCAATCGGATTACTCCTGGGGGGTGTCAATTTTACTGACCTGAAGGTTGTCATGAAAGCAGCTACTGAAACAGTCCCTGCTGTTACATGGAATTACGGTAACTTTATCCAGGTATCATTGATTTCTTAATTGTGGCTTTTGTCGTTTTCATGCTTGTTAAGGCAATTAATACCGCAAAGAAAAAAGAAGAAGTCGCTCCTGCAGCTCCACCTGCCCCGACAAAAGATCAGACCCTTCTGACTGAAATCCGCGACCTGCTTAAAAAATAATCTTACGGTTTATACCTATAAGTTCGAGTTTGAGGGAAAACTAAAAACTTACACAGAGGTCCAAGAAGGTTCACAGAGTTCCACAGAGGGACAATACACGGTTAGGTACTAACTCTGTGGACTCTGTGACTTTTTCACCCGCCGTAGCCCCTTAGCGAAGGCGGGCTCAGTGGAACTCTGTGTAAGTTCTTAACTTATATGCATTTATATTAATACCCCTGCCGGATTATTCATATTTTTACCCTGTAAATCACTATACCCATGAAACCAAAAAATATTCCTGCCAGGGTTAATTTTTGCTGTTCTGATTTTTCCTCATCCCGGCTATTCTGTCAGAATACCCCTTCGGGAATGAAGATCTGGTTCAACAAACCTGCAGGATCATGGAATGAAGCTCTTCCTGTCGGGAATGGGCGTCTGGGTGCAATGATATTCGGCGGAATGGAAAATGAACGCCTCCAACTCAACGAAGAGTCAGTATGGACCGGGGAGCCCCGCTGGGATGCCAATCCCAATGCACTTAAAGCTCTTCCCGAAGTAAGAAAACTGCTATTTGAAAGGAGATACAAAGAAGCCGAAAAACTGGCTCAGGAAAAAATAATGGGGAGCATCCGGCGCGATGAAAAGTCAAGCTATCAGACCCTTGGCGACCTTTCACTCGATTTCGGCAATCTGCGGGGAGTATCAGGCTATCGCCGTGAGCTCGATATCGAAGAAGCAATTGCAAGAGTTTCTTACACGGCAGGTCAGGTAAAATTCAGTCGCGAAATATTCTCAAGCGCCCCGGGTCAGGCTCTTGTAATACGGCTGACGGCTGATAAACCCGGATCTGTCACTTTCACGGCAAGGTTATCAAGGCCAGGGAACAAAGCCACAATAACTGCGCATGACAATGAAATCGTAATGAGAGAACATGTCGGCGATGGCGTGGGGGTGAAAATGGAATCACTGCTTAAAGATCATTCCTGACGGGGGATCCTCTTTTCAGGGGGCGACAGTATCAGAATTGAAAAGGCTGATGCTGTTACGATTTTCCTGATGGCAGCAACCGACTATTCCGGTGATGATCCCGCGTTATTATCTGCCGGCAGGATGGATGCAGTCATCAGTCACCCATATTCAGATATTAAAAGGATCATATCGCCGATTACCAGTCATTTTTCAAAGGGTTACAATCGATCTTGGCAGCAGTGACGGAAATTACTTTACCACTGATGCCCGGATCACTGCCATGCAGAATGGTTATACTGATACGGATCTGATTGAACTCTTATTATCAGTTTGGCAGGTATCTGCTTATCAGCAGCTCCCGTCCCGGAGACCTTCCTGCCAACCTGCAGGGGATCTGGGCCGATGGACTGCAGCCACCATGGAGCGCCGACTATCACATAAATATCAATATTCAGATGAATTACTGGCCATCCGAAATTACAAACCTTGGTGAACTCGAATTGCCGTTTGTTGACTTTATAGATGCCCTGAGACCCGATGCCAGACGCACAGCTAGGGAGGTTTATGGAATTAAGGGGATCGTTGCACATTATACAACTGATGTCTGGCATTACACCGAACCCATGGAGCCATCGTATATGGAATGTGGCCGATGGGAATAGCCTGGAGCTGCCAGAACATCTGGGACCATTACCAGTTTGGCGGGGGAGATCTTGATTACCTGAGGAACAAAGCATACCCGATAATGAAGGAGGCTGCTGAATTCTGTGTCGGGTGGCTGGTGATGAATCCTGAGACAGGGTATCTTGTTTCCGGACCATCAGTCTCACCGGAAAACAGATTTAGAAATTCCCGGAGGGGAGGAAAGTGCCAGCATGGTAATGGGACCGACCATGGACCATATGATCATACGCGATCTTCTGCAAAATACAATTAAAGCCAGTATCGTACTTGATGCCGATAAGGCATTCAGGAAAAAAAATGGAAAAAACTCTTGAGAAGCTAGACTCCTGTTAAGATCGGATCTGATGGCCGGATAATGGAATGGACAGAGGAATATGAGGAACCCGAACCGGGTCACCGTCACATATCTCATCTTTATGGACTGTATCCCGGAAATCAGATCAACCGAACAGAAAAATCCGGATTAATTCAGGCAGCGCGAAAAACAATCGCGTACCGGCTTGCAAACGGTGGTGGCCATACCGGTTGGAGCAGGGGCATGGATCATTAATCTTTTATGCCAGGCTGAAAGATGGAGAAAAAGCCTGGGAAAGTGTGTAGCTGTCCTGAACAAAATCTACTTTAAAAATATTCTTTTCTATACTCACCCTCCTTTCCAGATAGATGGGATTTGGCAGGGACAGCCGGAAGAACCCAAAAATGCTTCTTCAGAGCCATGCAGGGAAAGTCGAGCTGCTGCCTGGCCCTCCCTTCAGAGTGGCAAAAGGGACATATCCATGGCAACTGATGGCCAGGGCAGGATTTGGAGGTGAACATTGACTGGGAGAAAGGGATCCTGAAGCAAGGCGAAATAAGATCGGAGATAGTGGAAACTGCTCAAGCGAGCTATAAGGGGAAAAGTAGCAGAGATGAAGGAAACAGAAAAGGTAAATCCTGAACACTTTCACCGAAGGATCTAACCGTATTGGTTCCGATTCCTTAAATGTGCCGAAAAAGTCCCTTTTAGAGTTAAACCTTTGTGAAAATTTATGTTGACCTTTATGATCCTGTAGTTATCTCTCAAATCGACTGATAAGCATCTTAAAACTTCTTTGTCAATCATGGAATAAGGCTATCCCTTCATCATTAGTCTCCTGTTATTCAATTATGCAGTCAGGACAATACTTCTGATTTTGCGCCGGTCCAGTTAAATGCAAAACCAGAAAAATCCAGCCGGAACAGGAAAAAATCCCGTATTCAGCTGGATAATCTCTTCGGCATCGGAATTACCGGCAGAATCGGCTTATCAGCTGGTTCTTGGTTCTTCAGTGAACAAAACCTGAAATTCAGAAAAAGGCATGCTACGGGTTCCCGGTAAGGTATCATCGTGTTCCACCTGCTGGATCCCTTACTCCGGCATGTATCTGAGATTGGCACAAAATATTTCTGGAAGGTGAGGATCTGGGACAACAATGACAGGTCGTCAGGGTGGAGTGAGGTACATACTTCATAACCGGTTTGATTACGAAGGAGACTGGGATGGAGCAAAATGGATAGGCTATGAAGAGATCCCTGATTCCCTCTTCCTGGTCCCGGGAGTTCACGGGAACGGGAATAACCTCGGAGAAGTTGCAGAAAAGCGGACAGTCGTTCCTTATTTCCGGAAAGAATTCTCTGCTTGAGAAAAAGATCTCACAGGCCTATGTTTTTGTAAGCGGACTCGGCCAGTATGAGCTTTATGTCAACGGAAGACAGGACCGGCGACCGGTTTCTTTCACCCGGCTGGACAGATTACCGGAAAACATGCTTATTACAATACATTTGATGTGACGGATCACCTGATAAAAGGGTCAAAATTCCATGGGTACAATAGTGGGAAACGGCTTTTACAATATAAACAGGGAGAGGTACAGGAAGCTTGTAATTGCATACGGAGCTCCAAAGATGATCCTGAAACTCCTGAAGTTCAGTACGCTGATGGCACTGAGGAGACAATAATCAGTGATGAATCCTGGAAAACAGCTCCGTCTCCGGTCACTTTTACAAGTATCTACGGCGGTGAAGATTATGATGCCAGGCTTGAACAGAATGGCTGGGAACACCCGGTTTCGACGATCAGATGGAAAAAGGCCCTCCCTGTCCGGGAACCCGGAGGATATTTCAGCCTGAAACTGATTATCCGCTGAAGACAATGCAGGTCTTTGAGCCTCAGACGATCAGCCGGATAAATGACATCTCTGTACCTCTATGATTTCGGGCAGAATGCTTCAGGAATTATTAAGCTGAAAGTCAACGGGAAAAAAGGGACAGGAGGTTCGGCTCATCCCCGGGGAGCTTATTGATGATGATTCTCTTGTAACCCAGAGGGCTACAGGATCTCCATATTATTTTTCCTACACCCTGAAAGGTGAAGAGGAAGAGATCTGGATCCCTCGTTTTACTTATTACGGTTTCAGGTATGTCCAGGTGGAGGGAGCTGTCCCTGCGCGATGCCAAATCCCCTGGAATCTGCCGGTTATATCTGAACTGCAGTTCCTTCATACAAGGAATTCATCCCCGTCGTCCGGCAGCTTCAAATGTTCAAATGAACTTTTCAATTCAATCTACGAGCTTATTAACTGGTCAATAAAAAGCAATCTTGCAAGTGTTGCCACTGATTGTCCCCACAGGGAGAAACTTGGCTGGCTGGAACAGACACATCTGATGGGAAATTCAATAAAATATATCTACGATATTCATAATCTTTACGATAAGATCATTGATGATATGATCGAAGCACAGCTCGAAAACGGTCTTGTTCCTGATATTGCTCCTGAATATGTTCCATTTTCGGTGGATTCCGCGATTCTCCTGAATGGGGAAGCGCCTGCATTATCCTTCCCTGGGATATGTACGAATGGTATGGCGATATGAACGCAGTCAAAAAAGCATATCCGATGATGAAGAAGTTACCTGGGTTATCTCGAAAGCATGTCGGACAACTATTCTGTCTCACGGTCTGGGTGACTGGTATGACTTGGACCAAATTTCCCGGGAGAAGCCCAGCTTACACCTAAAGCAGTCACTGCAACATCAATTTATTTTTATGATGCTAAACTCTTGCGAAAATGGCTGCATTGATCGGAGAAAATCAGGATGCGCCGGATTATAAAATCTGGCTGAAAAAATCAGATCAGCATTCAACAAGAAGTTCTTTAATCCTGACACAAAAGTCTATTCTACCGGAAGTCAGACAGCTTATTCAATGCCTCTGTTTTTCGGAATGGCTGATGATACGGTAAAAAAGGATGTAGTTGTAAAATCTCGTTAAATCGATAAGTGAGAATAATAAAGCACTTACTGCCGGAGATATCGGATACAGGTACCTTTTAAGGGTCTTGAGCAGGAAGGATATTCTCAGCTTATCTTTGATATGAACTCAAAACAGATGTTCCCGGTTATGGATATCAGCTTTCAAAAGGAGCTACGTCACTGACTGAATCGTGGGCAGGATTGAAGTGATGTTTCCAATAATCATATGATGCTCGGTCATCTTATGGAATGGTTCTACAGCGGACTTGGCGGAATCCGCCAGGCTCGATTCAAAAGCATATGAACATATTCTTATTTCTCCCGAAGCAGTGGGGGACATCCATTGGGCTGAAACCTCATACCAGTCTGTCCATGGCGTGATTTCAAGTTCCTGGCAGATAAATAATAAAAAATTTATTTTGACTGTCCGGATACCGTAAATTGCACTGCACAGGTTGAATTACCGCGTAATGAACCTGAAAAAATAACCGTAAACGGGACTCCTCTGAAATCGTCCGGATTTGTCGAATCATATGAAGTAGCCGGGGCAAAACATTATGTGTGGTACTTCCGGGAGAGTATACGTTCGAAATTAGTTTATAAGAAAAAATAGATTCGGCATGATAAAAGTCTTTTGCAGACTTTTGCAATCTTGTTAATATTTTATCAATCTCCGCAGCTTGCTTCAACATTGAGATTACCGAATAAGCGCAATGATAAAGGGACTTATAATGTTGGAACTTTAATGAAAAGCCGAGGTGTTGTTGAGGCAGGAGATGGGGAATCATTATTAGGAGAAAAAGTGCAATATAGTCTTTAAAGAACTGATGGCGGAAGGATAGGGATTAATCGTTATCTTCATGATGAAAATATGAATGGAAACCTTGAAACCAATAGATTGGGCATCCCAACCGAAGGATATGGTTTTTCAAATAATGCATACGGGATGTTTGGCCCGAAACCATTTAAGGATATGGCTCTTTGAAATTAATGAGAATAAAAATGTGGTTCTTAAACAAAATATTGATAATTACAGGAAGAACATCCGGAATACATAAAATGAACAGGAATACGGGAAGCCCCTGCAGAAATCAAAAAAAAACTATTTTTGTTTTTCTAATAATTGTATATGGCTGAACGTCAGGAAGGCAGTTATCATAGGAGCAGGTATCGGAGGAATAACCACTGCTGTTTATCTTGCAAAAAACGGGTATTCAGTTGATGTGTATGAAAGGAATCCAGCCCCCGGTGGCCGCTGCAGCAGGCTGATCCGTGAAGGGCACAGGTTCGACCTTGGTGCAACGATGCTGATGATGCCCGGCATATACCACGAAGTTTTTGATTCTCTTGGCATAAGCCTTGAAGAAAAACGGGATATCATCCGGCTTGAAGATCTTTATAAAATATATTTCGATGATGTAGCAGCCTGGCATTTACTCAGACAGGGAAAGGATGAAGCTGCAGCTCGAAAAGATTGAACCGGAAGTTATGAAAAATCGGAGGAATATGTCAGCAAAGGATACAGGATTTTCAGGCTCGGTATGGACAAACTTATAGGAAGGAATTTTTACAATATGTTCCAGATGGTAAATCTGGAAATATTCCTTTGCTGTTCAAAATAAAAGCTTTTACGTGCCATTTTAAATATGCGGAAAGGTATTTTAAAAGCCCCCACCTGCTGATGGCATACACATTCCAGAATATTTATGTGGGACAAAGTCCGTTTAATTCACCTGCATTGTTTTCAATGGTTCCTGCAGCGGAACTTACGGAAGGTTCATTTTTCCCTGCCGCCGGGGGCATGTTCAGCATAGTTGAAAAACTGATTAAAGCTGCTGCTGAAAAAGGTGTTAAGTTTCACTATGACAGTCCTGTAAAAAAAATCATAGTCACAGGGAACGGAGCAGAAGGAATTATCCTTCTGACAATACTGAGATAGAAGCCGAACTGGTAGTTGCCAATGCCGACCTTCCGTATGTTTACCGTGAGTTGCTTCCTGACAGGAAGGCCTCACAACATCTGGACAAACTGAAGTATTCATGTTCTGCAATCTGCTTTCACTGGGGTCTTGATAAAGTATATCCCCAGCTTGGCCATCACAGTGTTTTTCTTTCTGACGGCTTCAAAGAAGGTCTTGACAGGATTTTCAAGGATAAATCAGTAAGCGACAATCCGAGTTTTTATGTCCATGCACCTGCCAGGACTGATCTACTGCAGCTCCTCCCGGTCATGACACACTATCTCGGTTATTGTTGCCGCAGGCCATATCGACAGGAAGTTCAGGCAGGACTGGAATGAAATCAGGACAAGGACCAGGGGAGCGGTCATTGACCGGCTTAAACAGCTCGGACTTGAAGACTTTGAGGACCATATCAGGTTTGAGATCTGCTATTCACCTGAAGACTGGGAAAAGGCCTGTAATATTTCCAGGGGCTCTGTCTTCGGCAGCCTCGGCCATAATATTTTCCAGATGGGCTATTTTCGGCCGCATAACCGCCACGATAAATACAAAAACCTCTATTTTGTAGGTGGAAGCACTCATCCGGGGAACGGAATTCCAAATGTATTGCTCTCGGCAAAACTTGTATCCGAACGAATATTGAAAGAAAATTCAGACTTAATTAAAAACTGAGTTTCCAGTGCTTAAAAATTCACAAAGGGAACAATTCATTCAAGATATTCAACTCTATTGATTTCAATAAGATAATCGATCATCCCAATATTCTCATTGCTGCCAATTTCTGGGATAAGGACAGGTATTGCGCAGCCAAGACATGTTACAGGTTCATGCGGACAATCGACGATATGATTGACAATCATAAGGCCAACAAGAGGTCTATAGCATCAGATGGAAAGAGCTGAATTTGTAAGTGATGTCAACGACTGGCTTAAAACGATTATCGTACATCGGACGATTGCAATCCGGAACATATCAGATATTGTTAAAATTATTGAAAAGTTCAGGATCCCTGTCTGGCCTCTTGAAGAATTTGCAAAATCGATGATCTACGATATCAATAATGATGGATTTCCGACTCTCGATTCATTTCTTGAATATTCCAAAGGGGCTTCCGTAGCGCCGGCTTCAATTTTTGTCCATCTGAGCGGATTGACCAGGAAAAACGGTGACTATATTAAACCTTCATTTGATGTAAGGGAAGCTGCTCTCCCATGCGCAATTTTCAGCTATCTGGTCCATATTATCCGTGATTTTCAGAAGGATCAGTTCAATAACCTGAACTATTTCGCTGATGACCTGGCAACGAAACACGGACTGACAGAAAAGGGATTTAAGCGATATTGCTCATGGCAGCCCGTGTGACTGACGGCTTTCGTGCAATGATCAGGGAATACTGTGCTCTTGCCGATGAATACCGGATCAAAACCCGGGAAATTATAGGTAGGATCAGTCCTTTAATGGAGCCGCAGTACCAGTTGAGCCTTGAAATCATCTTTGATCTTTATCTTCTGGTTTTCGAAAGAATTAATGTCGAAAAGGGCAGCTTTACGTCCTTCGAGCTTAACCCGACACCTGAAGAGACACGTGAAAGGGTTTATAAAACTATTCTTCAATTCCCGCTATAATAAATTTTTTTCACTCCTTTCCCGGTCCTTCAAATCAATAGTATATTTTACTTCCGGCTCCGGCATTAGAATATCAGATTCCCTGAATTATTGAAATGCCGGATTTGTCGCTGTGATAAAATTCCGGTTTATGAAAGCCAGAAAATAAATCAGGGAAGTTTTGGAAGATTAAAATATCCCTGTCCACAATCCGTTTAAAAATGTTGGCATAACTTTTGCAACTGTTAAGATGTAATTATAGTTCTTCAAATATCAAACGTCATGAAAAAGTTCTTAATCACCTCGATTCTCGCAACACTGCTTGCAGCCGGGACCACAATAATGGCTCAGGAGTATCCGGAGGAATATCTGGGTCTGCCTGGAGATAACCTTAATCTTTACGCCGTCATGAAGTTGTTCCAGGATTCTGAAACCATTGAAGGTTTTGAAAGAAACCTGAACGACGAAAAGTCACGGATCAATAACCTTGACCTTAACGGCGACAACTACATCGACTACCTGAAGGTAATCGATTACGTCGATGGCGATGTCCATACGATAGTACTGCAGGCAGTCCTGGACAGGAACGAAAGTCAGGACGTAGCTGTTTTTACAGTCCAGCGGTTCCGCGACGGATCTGTCCAGATACAGCTGACAGGCGATGAGGCTTTATATGGAAGGAATTACATTATAGAGCCTATCTTTGACGAGACTCCGAATCCGGGCTACCTTGGCAGAACAAACGGGCGGGACGTGGTCAGGACCACGACTATCCAGATCGCTGCCTGGCCACTGGTAAGGTACATATACATGCCTAACTACGTTGTATGGCGGTCATCATGGTACTGGGGCTACTACCCTTCTTACTGGAATCCCTGGAGGCCTTTCTACTGGCATTACTACTACGGATATCATTATCACTGGTACCCTGAATATTACAGCCATTACCGCCACTGGGACAATCACCGCTATTCACGCTGGAACGATTTCTACTACAACAGAAACAGAACTTATTCGCGAAACGTCAGCATGAGGATCAACTCAGGTGATTACAGGACCACCTACTCACGTCCGGAGTCGAGAAGGGATGGAGAAGCCCTGTACGCTAAGGCTAATCCTGGCCGCAGCACCAGATCATCAACATTATCAACGGGTAATGACAGCGGCAGGAGATCGTCAGCTTCTCAGTCATCCGGCACCAGACAGTCAACAGGCACTTCTTCTTCCGGGTCAAGGCGGTCCAACTCCAGTGTGACAACCAGATCGAATGAGTCCGTCTCATCAGGCACTGTCTCCGGGAACTCGAGGAGGTCATCATCAACTGTAACCAACAGATCAGAATCAATGCCTTCCTCGGGCAGGAGTACCACTACAGCCCGTCAGTCCTCCACAAGCGGGAATGACAGGGCAAGGACGAACACCTCAACCGGACAGACCACTGGCACATCCAGAAGGTCCTCCTCAACTGTCTCAGGGAGTCCGGCAACCAGGTCCTCGTCCAGCGCACCAACATCCCAGTCTGCGGGAACTTCACGGAGGTCATCTTCCTCAGGGTCTGTACAGTCTGCCTCAGGACCTGCTTCGAGTCAAAGGACTGAAAGCGCAAGGTCATCCAGGCAATCAAACTCGAGTGTAAGTTCATCCCCCCGAAGAAGCAGCAGTGGCAGCAGCAGCAGCAGCAGCAGCGGCAAAGCTTCCTCTTCTTCAAAGCAGACCAGCAAGTCGAAGGATTCAGACAGCAAAACTTCCCGCCGGAAATAAATTCCGGGTTTTACTCATAGTCGCAAGCCCCCCGCCTCACTTCGGGGGGTTTTTTTTGAAGAAACCCTGAAATTGGAAACCCTTAATGACGCTCTGTGCATATCTTTGTGATACTTTGTGTTAGATTTTTTTACCACTAAGGAACACAAAGGATTTCACTAAGTAACACTAAGGGAACCATGAGATACATTACAATTTCGATAGTACCGGCGCTATTCCTTTCCGTCAACCTGCTTGTTGCCCAGAAAAGTGATCCCTACAAGCCGGATTTCAACCCGCCTGCCACCATAGCAGGAATGAAGCTTGTCTGGAACGATGAATTCAAGGCTGAAGGAAAACTCAATCCTTCCGATTGGAGATATGAGAACGGATTTGTAAGGAACAATGAACTTCAATGGTACCAGGAAGCTAACGCCAATTGTACAGGAGGGGTTCTCCTGATTGAAGGGAAAAGGGAAAAGGTGAAAAATCCTGGTTATGTAGCAGGCAGCACTAACTGGAGAACAGAAAGGGAAAACGCGGAATATACCTCGGCGAGTGTTCAGACCCGCGGGTTCAGGGAGTGGCAATTCGGCCGTTTTGAGATCCGGGCCAGGATCGATACAGCCAAAGGCGCCTGGCCTGCAATATGGACCCTTGGAATCTCCCATGGCTGGCCTTCAGGTGGAGAGATTGATATTATGGAGTTCTACAGAGTTAAAGGAGTCCCTACTATCCTTGCAAATTTTGCATGGGGAACCGATAAACGTGGCGTGGCAAAATGGGATGACCTCAGGAAACCCCTTTCAGATTTTACTTCGAAGGATCCTGACTGGGTCAGAAAATTTCATATCTGGAGAATGGACTGGGACAAAGAATCAATTAAGTTGTTTCTCGATAACCAGCTTCTGAACGAGGTTTCACTAAGCGTAACAGTAAATCCTGATGGTTTCAATCCATTCCTGCAACCTCATTATATTCTTCTTAATCTTGCATTAGGTGCAGCGGGAGGTGATCCGTCTGATTCGCCCTCACCAATTAAATATGAAGTAGACTGGGTCCGTGTTTATCAGTAGTACCCCCCCTCTGTATCTCCCCTCTCCTGAACATTTCGACAGATGCTATGTTATTTATTATGTTACCTTTGCACTTCAAAAAGCCGGGAAGATGACAACTGCAGTTGCAGCACCTCTTGTGGTACTTGATGGCCGCAATCTGTACTATACTTTTATTGCGGGCGCCAAAAAAGTAATTGAAAATCAGGTTGAACTCAACAGGATAAACGTATTTCCGGTAAGCGACGGGGATACGGGAACCAACCTTGCATCTACCATCAGGTCGGTTATCGAATCACTTCACCCTCACCGGTCATACAAAATCACCGCGGACAGGATCGCTGAGGCAACACTCATGAACGCCAGGGGAAATTCGGGTATCATTTTTGCCCAGTTCTTCTACGGGTTAAGCGCTGAAACCGGCGAATTCAAATCAGTAACACTGAAACAGTTTGCCGAAAGCATTCAAAGATCAGTAAGATATATTTATGAAGCAGTAGCCAACCCGGTAGAAGGAACAATGCTTACCGTTATTAAAGATTGGGCAGACTATATCTATAAAAGTCAGCACAAATTCGCAGACTTTAATAATCTCCTCCTGAGCTCTTATGAAATCCTCAAAACATCACTGCTTGAAACAAAGTCCAAACTTGAAATACTGGCCCGGAATAATGTTGTGGACGCCGGAGCTAAAGGATTTGTTTTTTTCGTTGAAGGCATAATTGAATTCATAAATAACAGGAATATCAAGGAACTTATCCTTTCCAAAACAGAGACTCCTTCTTTTCAGAAAATCAATGAAGTGGTCTCGGAAAAAATCGATCTGAGATATTGCACTGAAGCGATCATTAAGAATTGCACCAGGGATAGCAGGTTCCTTACCGGGACTCTCGAAAACTATGGAAACTCAATAGTAATTGCCGGATCAGACAAAGTAAAGCGCCTTCACGTTCACACAAACACTCCTGCCGACCTCTTCAACGAGTTGAGAAACTACGGGACTATAACTTTTCAAAAGGCTGATGATATGATCAGGCAGAGCCAGGTGGTCTATAACAGAAAATGGAAAATTGCACTGGTAACGGATTCTACCTGCGATCTTTCACAGGAACTGATCGACAACTACCAGATAAACATGCTTCCCATAAATATAACTTTCGGGGAGAACCAGTATCTCGACAAGGTTACAATCCAGCCGGAACAGTTCTACAAGCTCCTTGATGAAACTGCTGATTATCCGAAATCTGCACAGGTTAACGAAGCTGCGTTTGTTAATATTTATTCGCACCTGGCTTCACACTACGATTCAATTATAGCTGTTCAGGTGAGCGACAAGCTCAGCGGAACCTACAACAGCAGCTTAAAGGCAGCCCGTTCCGTAAGCCGTGAGTTTAACAAACCGGTTTCAGTAATTAATTCCAGGAATCTTTCCGGCGCTCTTGGTTTAATAGTTCTCCGGACTGCTCAGGCTATTGAATCAGGACTACCACATGATCAGATAGTCGGATTGGCTGAAAAGTGGGCAGGCCAAACCAGGATCCTTGTCAGTGTGAAAACCCTTAAGTATTTAGTCCGGGGAGGACGTCTCTCTGCAGCACGCGGATTGATTGCACAAATTCTGAACATTAACCCTATTGTATCGATCGACGAATCCGGAAAAGCTGTCACATTCGGCAAGTCTTTTAATCAGAGAACAAACATGGAGAAAGTGATGAAAATTATCAGGTCCGATATGCCCGGAAAGAAAATATGGAATTATATCATACTTCATGCAAACAATGTCGAAGCGGCTGACTGGTATACCGAAAAGATGAAAATGCTTACAGGTAAAGGTCCGGTATCCGTGTGTAATATCTCCCCGGTGATTGGAGCAAATGCCGGAGTGGGAGCTGCATCTGTTGCCTTTCAATTTGAGTAATTTTTTTACTCATATCATAAGAGCATATCAGGAGGACCTCCCCGTTCATTCGGTGGTCACCTGAAAAATAGAATTCATAATGAGCTGATCTTATCCCGCTTTTTACTAATTTAGTGGAAGCTAAGTTTGTAATAAATCATCCCTGAAATGAATGAAAAGCCTGCTAAAAGATCGTTACATCTTGTTTTGCCATTGATTTCACTGATATTTTTTATTCTGATATCGTGCCAAAAACAAAGGGAACCTGTGTATGCCGGGACATGGCAGTTTACTGAAACTGTTAATGTCGACGGCCTGGTATTCAATACTATCCGCACACTTACGCTTACAAGAAAATCCTATGAAGAAACATACAGCGTTCAACGCGAAGGATCTCCTTCACTTTCTGAAATAATCGGTACAAAGGGTGATCTAACACCAAGCCATTCCGGCGTGCTTTTTCAGCTTAAAGAACTTGGGACATGTATCAGGGATGCTTCAGATATCTGTACCGGAAATGTGCAATGGTACAGTGAAGGGAGTCAGTACTGGACCGATAATATTCCGTTTTTCAAACTGATCATTCCCGGGGATTTCGAAGCTGGTGAGTCAACATTGTGGCTAACGAGGGATCTGAACACCGATGGTGACAGGAACGATGCCGGTGAAGATATTTTATTCGAACGGATCTGAACCGTAGATCCTGGTTATCATGAACAGAAAATATAACGCCGTTAAAGCTGTCTGGCTGCTTCCTTTATTTGTGTTGCTTCCTTTGCTTCGTCAGAATAGGGCAGAAGAATCCCCATTCGGACTGATGGTGGAATTTATCAGGGAAGCTGAAAATGTGAAGATACTCGATTCAAAACCCGAATTCAGCTGGGTTGTTCCTGAAAAGGCGGGAAATCAAACAGCTTGTCGGATACTTGTTTCATCATCAAAAGATCTCATTGAAGAAGATGAAGGCGACGTCTGGGACAGCGGGAAGATATCCGGCCCGCTGTCAACAGAGGTTGAATATGGAGGTGCGGGGCTTGCAGATAATTCCACGTTCTTCTGGAAAGTCAGGATCTGGAATAAAAAGGGAAAAGCATCACCCTGGTCTGAAACAAAATTATTTAAAACAGGTGTCACCGCTGATTATGCCACCACCGGTAACAGATTCACTGAAACTCTTACCCGGCCGGTGAAACTTATAAAAACCGGAGAGCACCGCTTTTTCGCTGATTTTGGAAGAGATGCTTTTGGCACCTTAGTTCTTGATATAAAGCCCGTTTCACCTGATACACTGATGATCCATCTTGGTGAAAAAGCTGACGGAAAAGACAAAATTGACCCCAATCCCGGAGGTACAATCAGGTATCAGAAAGTGCTGCTTCCAATTGAACCCGGAAAGACAAAATACACCCTGGATCTGCCGCGTGATGAGAGGAATACCGGTCCTGCAGCAATTCAGCTTCCTGATTCGTTCGGCATCATAACTCCGTTCCGGTACTGCCTTATCGAAAACTGCAGTCTGGAATTACAACCCGGGAATCTTCTCCGTAAGGCGTACTGGCATTACTTTGACGATGGGATGAGTTCATTCGAATCGTCCGATACAATCCTGAACAGGGTCTGGGAAATTTGTAAATACAGCATAAAAGCTACTTCCTTCGCAGGCATCTATGTCGATGGCGACCGTGAACGGATCCCATACGAAGCCGATGCATACATCAACCAGCTGGGCCATTACTATACCGACAGGGAGTATTCGATGGCAAGACGCACAAATGAATATTTTATCACCCACCCTACCTGGCCGACGGAATGGATTTTACAAACTGTACCCCTGTTCTTCAACGATCTGATGTTTACCGGAAATTATGAGTCAGTGCTCCGCTATTACAATGAGCTTCAGCATAAGACTCTGATCAGCCTGTCCAGACAGGATGGACTTATCAGCTCGGAGCTTGTGACTGATGAAATAATGAAAGAACTTGGATTTTCTGAAGCGAAGGAACGGATAAAGGATATAATCGACTGGCCCCCTTCGCAGAAGGACACAGGATGGAAACTTGCTACGGCTGAGGGCGAAAGGGACGGTTATGATCTTGTGAAGGTAAATACCGTAGTCAACGCATTTCATTACAACAATCTCATTTTAATGGCGGGGATAGCGGGATATCTTGGAAACCCTGTCGATTCACTTCGTTTTATGAGCCGGGCAGGGAGTGTAAAATCTGCTTTTAATAATGTGTTTCTTGATAAGAAAAAAGGTTATTACAATGACGGTGAATTTTCGGATCACTCCTCCCTGCATGCAAATATGATGGCTCTCGCATTCGGTCTGGTCCCGGAACAAAATAAAAAAGCTGTTATTGAATTTATAAAGTCGAGAGGTATGGCCTGCAGCGTCTATGGTGCACAATACCTGCTTGAAGGGCTTTTCAGGGCCGGGGAGGCTGATTATGCATCAGAACTGCTGACAGCAACCCACGACAGGAGCTGGTGGAATATGATTAAGTCGGGATCAACTATTACATTGGAAGCCTGGGATCTCAGGTACAAACCCAACTCTGACTGGAATCATGCCTGGGGTGCAGCTCCCGCAAATATAATTCCCGGCTTCTTGTGGGGAATTGCGCCTGCAAGTCCGGGATATGCTAAAACAGTTATCAGGCCTCAGTTAGGTAAACTTACATACAGCAGGATAAGCGTGCCTACAATCCGGGGAAATATAAAAGCCGAATTCAGAGTCAATGAAAATTCAAAAGAATATTTGATAAATATTCCGGCAAATATGGAATGTGATCTTGTTTTGAGTAATGTTAATAATTTAACAATCAGGGCAAATGGGAAAAAAATCAAATCAGAATCAGGAATAATAGAATTAAAACCCGGAGCTAATATGATAGCTTTTTAATGCGTGACACAGACTTACACAGTGAGAGCACAGCTATTTACTAACTCTGTGGACCTCTGTGACTTCTCAGTGGAACTCCGTGTAAGTTCTTAATTTCTTTGCATATTTTCAACAAGGTGGGGGTTTTTTCCCTGTCAGAAAAACTTTATGAATAAACAGTTAACTTTATTGTGAATAATTTCATGGCACGCGAAATCAACGGGAAATTTTTTGTTTCCCCGCAGATCGCGCAGATCTTCGCAGATCCATAACAATATAAATATCATGAAAAAGATCCTCCTTATTATCCTATTGACCGGATTTTGCCTCCTCTGTTTCCGATGCAATGAATCAAAAAACAATATCTTCAAAGCCGACGTCATTGTTTACGGAGGCACATCAGCCGCCGTAACTACGGCCATACAGGTACACAGGATGGGATTATCGGTGATCGTCGTATCGCCCGATAAGCACCTTGGCGGCATGTCGTCATCAGGTCTCGGTTTTACAGATACAGGCAACAAGAAGGTTATCGGAGGCCTTGCCAGGGAGTTTTATCAGCTTCTGTACCAGCATTATCAGGAGCCCGGGAGCTGGAAATGGCAGAAAGCAATCAGAATACGGAAATGTGGGTCAGGGTAATCCGGCTCTTGATGGTGAAAACCGGACAATGTGGATCTTTGAGCCCCATGTGGCAGAAGCTGCCTTTGATACTATGATAAACCGGAACGATATTGTTGTTCATCGCGACGAATGGCTCGACAGGATCAGCGGCGTTGTTAAAAAAGAGGGCAGAATAATTTCTATCAGGACTCTCAGCGGTAAAGTTTACAGTGGAAAGATATTTGTTGATGCGACTTATGAAGGAGATCTGATGGCCTCGTCCGGGATCACTTATACCGTCGGAAGAGAAGATAATTCGCTTTACGGCGAAACCTGGAACGGTGTGCAGACAGGGGTCTTTCATCATGGGCATTATTTCAAGGATAAGATTGATCCTTACAAGATCCCGGGAGATCCTTCAAGCGGACTGCTGCCGGGAATATCATCCGAAATTCCCGGGGAGAACGGCACCGGCGACAACAAGATACAGGCCTATTGCTACAGGCTCTGTCTGACGCAGCATCAGGAGAACAGGGTGCCCATAACAAAACCCGAAGGCTATGACAGCACACAGTATGAGCTGCTGGTAAGGCTGGCAGACACAAGATGGAATGAGTTTTTCGGGAAATATGATCCCATCCCCAACCTTAAAACCGATGTAAATAATCATGGTCCCTTCAGCTACGATAATATCGGAATGAACTGGGATTATCCTGAAGCTTCGTATGAAAGAAGAAAAGAGATTCTGGAGGAACATATCCTGTACCAGAAGGGATTGCTTTATTTTATGGCAACCGATCAGCGTCTGCCTGTCTGGGTAAGGGATACAATGAATACATGGGGATATGCGAAAGATGAATTTGCTGATAATGGTAACTGGCCTTATAATATTTATGTCAGGGAAGCCCGAAGGATGATGGGGGATTATGTTATGACCGAGAATGATGTTCTCGGAAAGAGGGAAGTTCCGAGCCTCAATCGGAATGGGATCATATACAATGGATTCCCATAATGTCCAGCGATATGTCACACCGGAAGGTTTTGTCCAGAATGAAGGAGATATCGGTGTAAGTGCACCAGCAGCCTTACCAGATCGATCTCGGCTCATCATGCCCCAACAGGGAGGACTGCGACAATCTGCTTGGTCCCGGTATGTGTTTCATGTTCACATATTGCATTTGGATCTATACGGATGGAACCTGTATTTATGATCCTTGGCCAGAGTGCCGGAACGGTCGCTTCTCTGGCCATCAGGGAAGGAAAAAACGTACATGATCTTACCTATGATGAGATCAGAAAACAATTAATCGCTGACGGGCAGATTCTGGAATGATAAAAAATTGACTTGGCATTTTACAATTTGCGTAAATTTGAGTACTAACCTGATCGTTAACAGAATATTGATTGGGAAAAACCCTGAAAATCCCCTGAAAAGAGTAAGGAGTGTATGCTGAAAAACTTAAGAGTAAGCAAAAATTTAATCTCTATGAACATGAAAAGAACTGCCCTGCTTTTAGTTTTGTGTCTGGCTATTTCTTCGGTTAATGCCCAGATGGAAAAGGGCCGGATAATCGCCGGTGTATCTTCGACATTCCATTTGAGTGATTTCGCATCAACAGGCTCTGATCTTGCAGGACTTGGCTTTCTGACCTCAAAGGCCACAGGCGAAGATAGATATAAGGGCACCTTTTTAAACCTCCTTCCACGGGCAGGTTATTTTGTAATCGATAATCTGGCGGTAGGATTGGATATCGTCCTGAGCACTTCGAGTGAAAAAAACATGGAGAACGATTATAAATATAAGGGTTCCATGATCTCGGCGGGACCGTTTGCAAGATACTATTACCCCCTTGAAAAATTCTATCCTTTTGCTGAACTGAATACCAGCTTTGGTTCACATAAAGATACGTGGAACTATGGTTCGGGGGATGATGAGGAAAAATACGGACTTTTCACAATCGGTGGAGGGATAGGCGCTGCCTGCCCTCTGGGCGAAAGGGTTACATTTGATACTATCCTTGGATATACTTCTATGACTTATAAAGAAAAGGGACAAACCGGCGATCCCTATAAAGTTACAACAGGCGGTATAATGTTAAAGATGGGATTTATGGTATTTTTTGGGCCGATGTAAGACCCTTATTTTCAGGTGTCTATGTTGCAGATCAGCATAAAATTATAATCAGAGAATGCCGGATTCGGGAATCCGGCATTCCTCTTTCAAAAACTTCTGTTTGTCTCCTCTTAGCCGCCCTCTGTCATATTCCACCTCATAAAGGCAATAATTAATCTGAAATCTTGTTTTCCTTGTTAATAACTTAATTCAATATTGTTAAATAATAGCAAAATCCTGAATGAAGTAATAGTTTTTTAGTTCTAATTTTGGCTGATTTTATTGATCTAACCTGCTGATATCCGGTTAGCTGAAATCACCGAGTAACGTAGAATTATATTAGTTTTTTTAAAGAACCCAACCAAACAATAATTAATAACTAAAATTAATCACTTTAAAGATGAAACAAATGACAAAATCTCTTTTACTTGGAATCGTTATGTTTGCGTTTGCAGCATCTACTTTTGCCCAGGTAACAGCAACAGCAACTGCATCGGCAACCATTGTAGGTCCCATTGCAATTGCAAATGCATCGAATATGAACTTTGGCAACGTGGCTGTCAGCACTGCTGCAGGTACAGTTGTTCTGACCCCGGCTGGTGGACGTTCGGTTACTGGCGGATGTACGCTTCCTGTAGTTACCGGAACTGTAACAGCAGCTTCTTTTAATGTTACTGGTGCAGCCAACTATACATATTCGATTACACTGCCGGCAGGTGCGACAACGATTACGTCCGGTGGAAACAATATGACTGTTGATAACTGGACCAGTACTCCAACACCGACAGGTGCACTCAATGGTTCAGGCGCCGAGACTCTTTATGTCGGTGCGACACTCAATGTCGGCGGGAGTCAGGCTGCTGGAAATTATGTTTCCGGAACTCCGTTTTCGGTAACTGTCAATTACAACTAATATAACCAATACTTCAGAAAAGAGTACTCCATACGTCATAATGAGAAGGCTTAAGATATTTATTTTCAGCCTGGTTTGTTTGTTACATATAACCGGTACCAAAGTCATTGCACAGGTAACAGGGCCCCGGCCAGCGCAACCGGCCATGTTATGCTGAAATAATTCCGGTTTTCTCTGCAAACGAAACTGCCCAATTGAATTTCGGAAGGTTTTCCCCGGGTCCTCAGGGTGGTGAGATTATTTTGACTCCACAGAGTACAATTTCGGTGATGGGAAGCGTTTATAAAGGCCCCGGTACGTTCAACGCTGCAAGCTTTTATGTTTCGGGCGATGCCGATGCTGCCTACTCCATTACCCTCCCTTCACGCCCGGTAATTCTGACACATACAACCAGCGCAAAAACAATGTCAGTCGAAAACTGGAGTTCAGTTCCTGCACCGGGTATCGGAACCGGAATGTTGCAGAACGGATTTCAGGTTGTATACGTTGGTGCCACTCTGAATGTCGGGACCCTGTATGACAATCCGGTTGGAATCTACACGGGAACCTATACTATTACTTTTGACTTTAACTAACGGTTATTTAACAAGGTTTGAATCGATGTCCGGAATTAAAGAAATCACAGAAAAATTGCCTGCCAATGACGCGAGGTTGAAGTCAATCCTGTCTCTTATTGCAGGAGTATTCCTGTTCATCTGCCCTTACAATGTTTCAGCACAGGGTGACCTGCTGATCACTCCCAGGAGGATCGTTTTCGAAGGATCGAAGAGATCAATGGACCTTAACCTGGCAAACACTGGAAAAGATACCGCGACATACGCAATTTCCCTTGTTCAGATAAGGATGCTTGAGAATGGCGGATTTGAAACAATTACAGAGCCCGACCCGGGACAACAATTCGCAGACCGGTATCTCCGGTTCTATCCCCGGACAGTAACGCTCGGCCCCAACGAAGCCCAGACAGTAAAGATCCAGCTGATCAGATCGACCGAATTGGCGCCCGGGGAGTACAGATCCCACTTCTATTTCAGATCTATTCCCAAAGCTACTCCCCTGGGTCAGAAAGAAAAGCCCAAAGATACAACCTCAATCTCTGTTGTGCTTACACCTATATTCGGGATCACGATTCCTGCAATAATCAGGATCGGGGCGTCAACATCAAAAGTTACAATCTCCGGGCTGGCTTTTGAAATGATAAATGACACGCTTCCCAATCTGAGGCTGGTCTTTAACCGTTCGGGAAATATGTCTGTTTTTGGCGACCTGACAGTAGATCATATTTCAACCCAGGGCAAAATAACCCGTGTCGGTAATGCCAACGGGGTAGCGGTTTATACGCCAAACACTATCCGGCGGTTTCAGTTCAATCTGAACAGGATTCCCGGTGTGGATCTGAAAACAGGGACACTGCGGGTTATTTATACATCCTCAACCGATGTTAAACCCGTCCGGCTCGCCGAAGCTGAATTAGCCCTGCAAAATTGATAACCAGCATCTATACGCCATTCCAATGACATGATAACTGACATTTTGAGAAAACCAGGCCTGACCCATAAATTATTCCTTATGGCTTTGGCTATGGCGTTTTCAGTTATGTCAGTTATTGCTGCAAACCGGTACTCAGTCTCTTCCGGTAACTGGGGAAATCCAATGATATGGTCAGCAACTTCCGGAGGTCCACCGGGTGCTTCCGCGCCTGGTAAACAGGATAATGTTTTTATTGAAAACAGCCACTTCGTTACTGTAACGGCAGATATTGAATGCCGGTCATTAACTTTCACCGGTGCAACAGCAACACTGACTGTCGATTCACCGTCTACCCTTACAGTGGGGAATTCCGTTACCCTTAATAATTTAACCAACAGTAATTCAGAATGTTTTCTTTCGGGAACAGGAACCCTCAGCTGCGCATGGATAGATGTTGGTTCTGAAACCAATCCGCCCCCCACTGATCCTTCCTCCTCGGTTTATACACATACCTTTACCTCCGCGATCGCCAGTTTAAACCTGGCGGTTAAGGGAGCTCCTAAAAATGATCTGACAATTAATAGTTACACAGGGGGAACTTCACATTTCAGAAACGGGATCTTTTACCAGGAAAGTGGCATTGTTACTATCGACGGGCAGATAGTGACAATTAATCCCAATGCGGGAAATACTTCCACCTTTTCGATGGCATCCGGCATTCAGTCAGGTACACTTTTTTTAAACGGCAGACCCTCCCCTTTTATCCTTTCCGGCACCGGAACAAATTCAATAAACCTGAACGGTACGGCCTCCCTTGTAAATTATTGCTACGCAGGCCCTCAGACGATCCTTGCAACAGGTTATAATAATTTGACCCTGTCGGGCAGCGGGGTGAAAACACTTTCGGGTGTTACAGTCAACGGAATTCTCTCTATGGAAGGGACTGCAACTGCAGGCGGTACAACACCGGTTTATAACCCCCTTTCAACACTGCAATACAAAGGTTCTGCCGCACAAGTGAGCGGAATTGAATTTCCTGCCACTTTCAGCGGTTCCGGAGGAATTATAATTGACAATGGGGCCGGCCTGACTTTAAACAGTAACAGGACCATCAGTTCTAAACTGACTTTCATTAATGGCAGGATCAATACCGGAGTAAACACCCTGAGCCTTACATCACCAGCTACCGTAACAGGTGCCGGAACCGGAAGATATGTCAACGGGAATCTGCTCAAAGGCATTGCGGCAGGCACTGTTACCAAAACTTTTGAGACAGGTGATGCATCGGTCTATGCACCGGTGAATCTTTCTTTCACTGGCATAATTAATGTCGAAGGAAGTATTACTGCCAGGACTACGCCAGGAGACCATCCCGCCATCGCTTCATCGACATTTAATGCAGGTGTAACCGTAAACCGTTATTGGACGCTTACCAATACAGGTGTATCAGGATTCATTTCATGTGATGTCACATTTAACTTTGTACCATCTGATATTGATCCGGGAGCCGATTTTCATTACTTCTACACAGGTAATTATAATCCCGCAGCCTGGATCTATCCCCCGGTCGGGCTACTGACTTCTACAAGCACGCAGGCAAAAGGAATAACATCCTTCGGTGATTTTCAGACAGGGGAACTCCCCGTTTCAAGTTTCAGGTCATGTCAATCAGGCAACTGGGACCAGATCTCATCATGGGAAGCCTTTAACGGAACCATCTGGACACCTGCGACAGCCACACCCTCTTCAACAGCAGGCTATATAACGATCAGGTCTCCGCACATAATAACAAACACATCAGCCGTAACGGCTGACCAGGTTATAATTGATCCGGGAGGCCGGTTAAATATTAATTCAGGCATGATCATAAATGATGGCCCCGCCATTGATTTTTCAGTGAACGGAACCCTGGATTGCAGCTCGGGAAACCTTTCAGGAACCGGCAGTTTCTTCCTTAACAACTTTGCAGATCTCATAATCAGATCTCCCGATGGGATATCCATTTCAGGAGCCAGCGGTAATATCCAGACTTCAACCCGCACTTTCAATCCCTGGAGTAATTATGGCTACGGTGGTTCAGTTTCACAGGTTACAGGCAACGGGTTGCCCCAGGCGGTGAATAATCTTTGCATTGATAATCCTGAAACTATTGCCCTAACCAATCCGGTTATTGTGAATGGGGTGCTGACTCTTATGAACGGTGAATTTTCCCTGGGCACTAATATCCTGACTTTACAAACGTCCGATATTCCGATATCAAGGACCGCGGGAACTATTACTGCCGGGCCGGGTTCAGGACTTTCATTCGGTAGTGCTTCAGATACACTGGGCGCCGCATTTACAATTCCTCCCGGCACATTTACTTTTCCCCCGGAATTAAATACTTTATCAGTGTACCGGACTAACGGGATGACGTTAAATGACCAGGTCCTGTCAGTTAACGGAATAGTGCTGTGTAACGGCCCTTTGAACACGAACGGGAACCTGACCCTGCTCTCAACTCCCTCTGCAACAGCGCTTATCGACGGCACAGGAAAGGGTGAAATTACTGGTCATGTCACTATGCAGAGATACCTCCCTTCAGCATTCGGATACAAGTATGTAAGCTCTCCGTTCCAGGCAGCTACGGTAAATGAATTTGGTGACGACCTTGACCTGACAGATCCATTCCCCTCATTTTACAGGTACGATGAAAGCAGCACAACTTCAGGATGGGTCGATTATGTAACAACAACCAGCCTTCTGAACCCTCTCGAGGGTTTTGCAGCCAATTTTGGTTCCTCAGCAATCCCCCATACCCTGGATATAACAGGAACAGTAAATAATGGACCGCTCTCAGTTGGCCTTGTTAATCATAACAATACATATACGCAGGGATTTAATCTTGTGGGAAATCCCTATCCGTCGCCAATCGACTGGAATGCATTAACGGGATGGACAAAAAATAACATTGACAATGCCCTTTATTATTTCAAAGCAAGTTCGAGCAACCAGTATGGCGGCAGATACAACACCTATGTAAACGGAGTTTCAAGCAACGATACTGTCAGTAATATTATCCCTTCAATGCAGGGATTCTTTATCCATGTTTCAAACGGGACATTCCCGGTTACAGCTACATTGGGACTTGATAACCCCGTCAGAGTCACTGACCTGACACATAATTTTACAAAATCCGGAAAAAAGGGGCACCCCCGCCTTCTCCGGCTGGGAGCATCAATTGGTGATGACAGAAAAAATACAGACCCGATGGTGATTTATTTTGATGAAAAGGCAGGAACAGGATTTGATCCCGATCTCGATGCCCTTAAACTTATGAACACCGATAATTCTGTCCCCAATCTTTATAGTACCGGCACCGACGGGAATAAGCTATCAATCAATGCACTTCCGGAATGTTCAGACACCCTTTGCCGGATACCCCTGGGGCTGAGAATAAGTGTTGACGGCCAGGTTGTGTTCAGGATCATGGATTCCGGGGAAAATTTTTCAGCTGAGAAAATCTGTATCTATGATCTTGCAACCGGCACTGAACATGATCTGCTCAACGGCAAAGAGTACAGGGTTTATCTAAATGCAGACAGTTATAATGGCAGGTTCTGGCTCAATTTATCTCCTGTTCATAACGGAAATTGATGACGGGAGCCGGGAAGACCACCTGTTTTCAGTTTACAGTTCCAATGGATTTGTGAAAGGTTTTATAAATACTGAGCGGACCGGAACCGGAATTCTGTCAATCCATAGTTTAACAGGTCAGTCAACTGTTTGTTAAAAGAATTACCCATACCGGTAATATCGAGTTCAATCCGGGCGTCAGAAATGGCATTTATATTGTCACCTTTGATTCGGGTAAATTCAGAATTTCGAGAAAGATATTTATACACGACAGATGAGATTTGAATTGAGATCCGTTTCCGTGCGCAACCGGATAATTTTTCTGCTACTGGCCATTTTGTTTCTTGAAGCAGGAGGGGCTGTAATGGCTCAGGAACCACCTCCGAGACCTATCAGGATAACCGCAACAGCTCAGGTCCTCAGCTTCGGGGCATTTTACCAGGGCATAGCAGGAGGTTCCGTAACCATAGCTCCCTCCGGATCTCGTTCGTCAACAGGGGATGTCGTTCTTCTTGGCCTTGGATATCCCTTTTCCGCGGCTTTATTCGAAGTTCATGCTCACGCCGGGACAGTGGTTGCAATTCTGAATGGACCGGATGTCCCGATTACCGGAATTCCCTCCGGAACTATGACCTTACATATAGGAAGTTCAAACCCTTTATCTCCGTTTGTCTCCACTGTCCACTTTAATATACCAATACTTTTATATGTCGGTGGTACTATAACAGTAGGAAGTCCGGCTACAAATCCACCAGGCAGTTACTCCGGTACATTTGAGATTACCATAGTCCGGGAATAACAGGTCATTAATACAAAGTGAAAAACCAAGATGTCAGTCAGAAAAGCATACTCCAAAATTTTGTTTCGCGGAAGTACGCTTATAAATCTGACCCGTATGCCTTGCTTTAATAACCTCCCTGTTAGTCATTTCTCAACCCGCAACACTATATTCACAGGATCTGCCTCAATATGATGAGATTCCTGTCTTTCTCGAGATGCATGGGATTGGGTGGATGGGAAATCGATGCCCTTATAAAGGATGAAGAGTTATACCTCCCGGTAACCGACCTTTTTGATTTTCTGAAGATAAGAAATGTCCCGTCACCAGACCTTGAATCAGTCACCGGCTTTTTTATCAGCCAGGATGCTGAATACACAATAAGCAGAACGGAGGACAAGATCCGTTACCAGGATAAGACATTTGACCTTAAGCCGGGCGACCTTATCAGAACTGAAACCAAACTTTATCTGCGATCATCATAGTTTGGCAGGGTCTTTGGCCTTGATTGCACATTCAGCTTCAGGAGCCTTTCGGTTACGGTCACCAGCAAGCTTGAACTGCCGCTTATCCGTGAAATGCGACAGGAGGAGATGCGTCGCAATATTTCACGTCTGAAAGGAGAGTATTCAGGCTGATACAAATATCGGAAGGACTTACCCTTTGTTCAAATTCGGGATGGCCGACTGGTCTGCAATATCCGACGCAGGAGATCAACGGCAGGTCCGATACCAGGCTTAACCTGGCACTGGGATCAATGATAGCCGGAGGAGAAGCAACTGCTTCCCTGTACTATAACAGTTCTGATCCGCTTCTCTGAAAAACAGCAGTATTACCTCTGGCGTTATGTAAATAACGATTTTTCAGCCACTGAGACAGGTTATGGCAGGTAAGATTCATACCGGGGCAATATCCTCAATCTATAATCCGGTTGTGGGAGTACAGCTTACAAATACTCCGACAACCTACAGGAGATCATTCGGTACTTATAATCTCAGCGACAGGACTGATCCAGGCTGGATCGTGGAGCTTTATGTAAATAATGTTCTGGTCGATTATGTTAAAGCCGATGCTTCGGGCTTCTTTACTTTTGAGGTTCCGCTTGTTTACGGAAATTCAATTGTCAAACTTAAGTTTTACGGTCCCTGGGGAGAGGAAAGAACTCGGGAACAGAACATAAATATTCCATATAATTTTCTTCCTGCAAAAAACCTTTGAATATACTCTCAGCGCAGGGATAGTCGAGGATACCCTTGAAAGCAGGTTCTCCCGTGCAAGCGTCAACTATGGGGCAACCAGGAGCCTGACTGTCGGAGGCGGTGCGGAATATCTCTCGTCAGTTACTTCCCGGCCGTTTATGCCCTATTTCAATGCATCGTTACAGGATGACAAATAACCTGCTTGTTTCAGGTGAATATGCTCCGGGTGTAAGAACAAAAGGTTCACTTTCTTACAGGCTCCCGTCAAATCTGCAGCTTGATCTTAACTATACCTGGTATGACAAGGAACAGAAAGCTATTTTCTATAATTACAGGGAAGAACGGAAAGCATCACTTTCAATGCCTCTGAAAATTGGCAAATTCACAACTCATTCCAACGTTTATCGCTTTATCAGATTGTTCTTCCGTCTTCCGAATATACTACAGGTGAATGGCTTATCTTCAGGATCTCTTTTCGGAGTAAATACCAACCTGACAACGTATGGTCTGATTCTGGATGATTTAAAACCATACTTCTACAGTAACCTGTCAATGGCTTTCAGGCTTCCGGCAGGTTTTATACTTATGCCGCAGGCTCAGTACAGTTACAATGAGAATGAGTTTTTTTCGGCAAAAGTAAGGCTCGAAAAACATCTTCTGAAGCATGCATATATTAATATGTCGTATGAACAGAACTTCAGGAATGATCTGAAACTGGCGGAACTTGGTTTCCGATATGACTTTTCATTTGCCCAGACAGGAGCATCAGTCAGGCAGACCAATAACAAGACACAGCTTTATCGAATATGCAAGGGGAAGCCTTATAAATGACAGAACAACGAGATATCTGGGAACTGATAACCGTCCAAATGTAGGACGGGGAGGAATTTCAGTCGTACCTTTCCTCGACCTTAATAACAACAACGGGAAAAAAGATCCCGGCGAACCAAAAGCTTTCGGATTGAATCTTCAGTTCAAGCGGCGGACGTAATTGAAAAGAGCGACCGTGATACAACAATAAGGATACTCGGGCTGGAACCATATACAAACTGCTTTATTGAACTCGATCCCAACAGCTTTGACAACATCTCCTGGAGATTATCAAAACAAACTTATAGCGTTGCGGTCGATCCGGATATACTGAAGCTTCTTGAAATTCCGGTCAGCATAGCAGGAGAAGCAACAGGTTTTGTGTACCCTTGAAAGGAAGGTGAAACAAAAGGTCTGGGACGTATAATCGGTTAATTTCTCTGAAGGTCAAAATCCAGTCGGGAAGGCACTTACCGAAGATGACGGATATTTCAGTTATTTCGGACTGCGTTCGGGTAATTATACGGCAGGCCTCGATACAGCCCAGCTACGAAAGCTTGGAATGATCTCAGATCCTCAGGTCAGAGAGTTCTCAATTGCCGGCGGGATTGATGGAGATATTGTTGACGGACTTGACTTTGTATTAAGAATGATACCTGGCGATACTGCGAAGACCGGACCGGTAATTCCGGAAGTGCCGGTAGTTAAAAAGGATACCTCGTATCTGGTAATCCATGAAGTAACAGAGGAGGTATATACCATAACCGAGGACAGCTGGGCAATTCAGATCGGCGCCTTCAGACAGAGGTCATTAGCTGAAGGATTCCGGGCGATGCTTAAAAAAGAGCTGGGTAAAGATGTTCAGATAACCATTGCGGGTGATTTTTACAGAGTCCGGATACTTGATCTTCCGACCCGCCAGGAGGTTGACGAAAATGTTATAAAACTTAATAAGCTCGGGTTTAAAGAACTCTGGATAATAAGACTTTTAGCCAGACAAAAGCAAATTTTACTTGTTACAAAGGAAGATTCTCTGCTCAGGATCAAAGAATCGCTTATTGAAAGGGAAACCCCGTTGCTAAGCCCCGATATGATCGAAATCCAGCTGGGCGCATTCCGTTTGCGGTCCAATGCTTATGCACTCAGAGAACGGCTCTCGGCTTCACTTGACAAAGAGGTAACTATTGTTAACGAGAAGGGTTATTACAAACTTCGTCTTCCCGAGGTTCCGCTAATTGATCAGACCGTTCTGGAAGCTATGGAGGACCTTATGCCTTCGATTGGTCAAGTTTGGATTAAAAGAAGCATGGGTATTACCCCCAAGGAGACAGCTTGTTGAAGAACCTGTTGAGGTGCCTGTCACGAAGGAACCTGTCATTATTCAGAAGGCTGCAATTCAGCCTGATACATCCATAAAACTGGTTGAAGAGAAGATAACCGGGATTGTCAGACTGGAGATACCTGAATTGCCCGAACCAACCATTGCCCTTCAGGTCGCAATCTATTACAGGGAGTCGCAAGCTTTAAGGGCTCAGAGAAAAATCAGGACAAAACTGAACCTGCCTGTCGAAATTGTTAAACAGTTCGACTATTACCATGTGATTAGTCACAGGATTCCATACACGCGAGGAGACTTATCAGTATTATCCTGAGCTTACGGGCCTGGGTTATCCCGGGATCACCCTTATCCTTGATTATAAAAGCAAACCTTAGGATTCTTTCCCGGTAAACCAGATTTGTGGAATGGACCCTGTTCTGAATCCCACAGGGACAGAAACCTGAAATCCGTAATAATTATTAACTTCGGAGTAGTTATAATCTGAAAAGAGACCCATGTCACAAATAGTTATCATATCCTCAAGTGTACGTGATGGCAGGCAAAGCCACAAGGCTGCCCTCTTTATTTTTAACTTCATCCGCGATAACGGTCTTGCCGATGCTGAAATTCTTGATCTCAGGAAATATACTTTCCCCCTCTTCAATGAGAGGCTGAAGTATCAGGAATCACCATTACCTGAGGTCATCGAATTTGCGGATAAGGTCAGGTCAGCTGAAGGGGTGATTATTGTTACTCCCGAATACAACGGAGGCTATCCGGCAAGCCTGAAAAATGTGATTGACCTGCTTACCGATGACTGGCGCCGTAAGCCGGTGGCATTTGTCCTGGCCTCCGACGGAGCTTTTGGCGGTTCCCAGGTGATCACATCCCTCCAGTTCACATTTTGGAAAATTGGAGCCATAACTGTTTCAGGTCCGATACGGATCCCAAATATCATAACGGCCTTTGACGAGTCAGGATTCCCGGCAGACAAACAGGCTATGGATAAGAGGGCAGGTATCCTGATCCGGGATCTTCTGTGGTTCATTGAGTCCAATAAAAGAATGCAGGAGTAGCTTTAGGCAGTTAAAAATAGTTGCTTTTAAGTAAAGGTTCCTAAGAGAGAGGCTGATCTGGCAGCTGAGGATTACTTTAATAATTATCTACTTCTGAAAGCACGGAAAATCAACAATATCAGAACAGCGCCTCCGGTAGCAAGGAGTATGCTTCTCATATCAAAACCCCTTACTGTTCCGAGGCCAAATTGTGTACCAAGATAGCCGCCTAACAAAGCGCCTCCGATTCCCAGCAGAATAGTGATAAAACAACCCTGCGGATCTCTGCCTGGTAAAACAAATTTAGCAAGTAATCCGACAATTAGTCCCATAACGATCCATGATATAATTCCCATACCTGACCTCCTTTCATAAAGTTATTGATTGGTAAAAAAAGTTGACTGCTTCGAAAATATTGATTTAATAATACTTATGTAACCATAATCAGGACAGATTGTTTATTTATTCTCCTGTCCGGAAGTCAATTCCTTCATTAACCTGTACATGAATTCCAAACTTTTATAGAACTCCTTTACACCAACACGCTCATCCCTGCCATGAGCCCGGTTATCACTGAAATCTGAGAATATCCCCGATATGCCGTAAACGGGAATCCCTTCCCTTCGCAGCCACTTCCCGTCGGTTGCCCCGGTTGACATCACAGGTGTAACGGTAACACCCGGCCACATTGAAGCTGTAAGACGGTCAACCTTCTCCAGAATATCATTCCTCAGGGGAGAAGCAGGGCTCAGGACCGATGAATAGGTACAGGTGATTTCTATTTCAGGATCATCTGCGATTTTTTTAAGGGTAGCCATAACATTTTCGGGAGTGTCGTCGGGAAGCATACGGCAGTTGATGTTTGCTTTGGCAGTTTGCGGCAGTGCATTATTTGCATGTCCGCCGCTGATTAATGTTGCAACGCATGTAGTTCGCATCAGGGCGTTGTAATAAGGAGAGGATTTTGCAAGTCTGCCGGCTGCAGCTGTATCGGCCGGAATTCCTGCCGCTGCCAGCATATCAGCCTTTGTCTGCCCCGTTTCATTTACCGCATTTCTTTCAAAATAAACCCTCACAGTCTCATTTATTCTCAGCGGGAAGTCATACCCTGCAAGGGATGTCAGGGCCGATGTGATATGATAAATTGCATTATCTTTTACGGGTAATGAACTGTGACCCCCATTGTTGTGTGCCTCAATTGAATAATCAAGGTATATTTTCTCGCTTGTCTGGATATTCATTATTTTTTCAGTCCCGTTTTTAATGTCGCCTCCGCCCCCGTCAGGATTAATGCAATACTCCGCATCAATCAGGTCGCGGCGGTTTTTTACCAGCCAGCTGACGCCATTGGCTATGCCTCCTTCTTCATGATCTGTGAGGGCGACTATTATATCGCGGTCGGGAATAAATCCCTCCTGTTTCAATCTGATCAGGTTGGCGACCATGTTTGCATCCTCTCCCTTCATGTCGGACGTACCGCGTCCATAGAAATAACCATCCTTCTCAAGGAATATGAATGGATCAAAAGACCAGTCTTCCCTTAGCGCCTCAACCACATCAAGATGCCCGATAAACAGGACAGGCGGTAGCTTACCCCTGCCCCTGTACCTTGCAACCAGATTCATATGCTCAGGCTGAGGTCCCGCGAGGGTAATATCGCTTTGGGCGAAGCCTGCCGATCTGAGACGGTCAGCCATAGCCTCAGCAGCTCTTGTGCTTCCCATCTTCTCTGTTGTGTTGATCTCAATGAGCTGCCTGAAAATTTCACGTGCCAGTTTTTGATTTGATTCCGGAGATTTGTTTACCTGACCGGAAACTTTGCCATTGAGCATTACCAGAAGTGTAAAAAACAATAAGGGGAATAAGTGTTTCATCTCTATATTTCTATTTGTCAAATATATGCTTTGTAAAAATTCAAGTCAATATCTTATTAATAGTTCTTTGTCTAAGTTCAAAAATACTTAAATCCTGTGAAGATTTGCTAACTTTATGTTGTTGTAGGAAGCCGGGCTGTACGGATAGAAAAGTTAACACTGCATGAAGCGGATTGATGCAATAGATTTTGTAAGAGGACTTGTTATGATAATAATGGCATTGGATCACACACGTGATTTCATGCATGTCAGTTCATTGACCCAAAATCCTCTCGACCCGGAGACAACAACTCCCTTGCTTTTTTTCACGAGGTGGATCACTCATTTTTGCGCTCCCATTTTTGTTTTCCTGTCAGGCACTTCAGCTTATCTTTCAATAAAAAACCGCAACAACTATAAGCAAAGCCGGAACTTTTTATTAAAAAGAGGATTGTGGCTCATATTCCTTGAGTTTACGGTCATCAATTTTGCCCTGTGGTATGACCTGAATTTCAGGATACTGATTTTCCAGGTTATAGCAGCCATTGGTTTCGGTTTTGTTATCCTTGCATTTCTTATAAAAGTGCCCTCCGGGGTCCTTGGTATTACAGCCCTTATAATAATTTTCGGCCATAATTTACTGTCGCCCCTGCTTGCCGGAGACGGCTCCCTGGTAAAACAGGTTTTGTCACCACTGGTCAACTTCAGTTCATACCAGACTCCAAACTTCTCATTTTTTGTAGCCTATCCTTTTATTCCATGGTTCGGAATCATGCTTGCAGGTTTCGCAACGGGTCATTTATTTGAACTTCCTGAAGCCGGGAGAAAAAGACTTCTTCTCATAATAGGATCAGCAGCGCTGCTGTTGTTTGCTGTCCTCCGGTTGATCAATGTTTATGGTGACCCTTCCCCGTGGTCGGTACAGAAGAACACTATTTTCACATTCCTGTCATTTTTAAATGTATCCAAATACCCGCCTTCGCTTTTATTTATACTGATGACTTTGGGAGCCATGTTTATACTATTATCCTTTACGATGAGCGTAAAAGGCAAATTATTTGATCTGATAAGAGTATATGGCAAGGTTCCCTTTTTCTATTACCTGATCCATCTTTACCTGATCCATTCCATCATGATAGCAATAATGCTGTTACAGGGATTTCACTGGTCAGATCTCTCATTTGAACCGTTTCAGTTCGGGCGTCCCAAAACGGAATCGGGCATTGACCTTTGGCTGGTCTATATTGTCTGGTTAAGCGTTGTTGCCATTCTGTATCCTTTATGCAAAAGGTACTCCGGTTATAAGCTTGCTCACAAGGAAAAGAAATGGCTGCGTTATTTGTGATAAAAACCAATAAAACAATAGTGTCATCCGGAAGTGAGGGACCCCTCATTCCAGGGAATAACTCCTGAATGTATTCGTCTGTGTTTGAGGGAGATTCCTCCCTAGCGAAACTCATTTCAAGGATTAATTTCTTAAAGTTTACATCTATGTATCAGAGAGATCCCTCGCTGGCGCTCGGGATGACAACTCATTTTGAGGTGGTAAGGGAAGAAGCGGCGATTCGCACCAGGTTCCGGATACTATAGAAAATTCTGTTTGCGAATCGCCGCTTCTTCCCATAAACCAATAAAATGACATGTCATCCCGAACGAAGTGAGGGATCCCATTGTTGTATATCTGCGTGTTGTTCCTGTTTGATTCTGCTTATAACATTTCCTGACCTTCAAGCCACTTTCCAACCCTTTCATGCAGCGCCTGATAATTAATCTCCATCTCCCTGACAATCTGCCGGAACTCCGGATCATTCCTGAGAGGATTAAATAAAGGATCATCCTTTATATGGGTTAACATATACAATTCGATATTCTTATTCTTAGAATATAATCTGAGGTTTTTGATGGCATTCTCTTTATCACCCCTGAATGCATATATGCTGGCCAGATCGAAATATGCCCATAAAACCTGAAGGTATGGACGATCAGATTTTAAAAAGGTATTACAATATTCAATCCGCTCGTTGAAATATTTTTCGGCTTCCTCCTTCAGACCGTTTTGCCAGTAACAATATGCAACCTGCGGGCTCCGATCCGGTGCCAGGTCTTAAATTTTCCTGAAAATATTTCATGGATTCCCTGTACTGCCCGATTAACAGATAATTTTCTCCCAGTCGTCTTATTACTTCACTATAGTTTGGCCTGTTCCTGTATGCACGTTCAAAATACTCAACAGATTTTTCATAATTCCCCTGGTCGCTTTCAGTTCCACCCAGACAACTGAAAAAGAAGGCTGAATCATCGTCCAGTTCAAAAGCCCTGGTAAAATAAGATTTAGCATCGTCGATGAATCCGGTAACCAGCAGTTTCCCGCCAATTAACCTTAAAATTGTAGGGGATACTAAATCGCTTTTATTAATTGAGGCTGCTTTTTGAAGGTTATCGAGGCACTTTATCTGGTCCATAACATCATATATTCTCGCTTTCCCGTAATAAGCCAGCCAGTCGTTCGGATTGAGTTTAATTGTTTTGTCATATTCCTCTATGGCTTTGGTTTGCAGACCCATTACCTCATAATAGGCACCCTTAACAAAATGTGCTTCAGCAAGCTGATCATCATGCGAAAGAGCAAGATTCGCCAGGATAAGGACTGAATCGAGGTAATTTTCAGAGAAAAAATCTTTCCAGTAGTTTTTGTTCAGATATACTTCCGCCTGTCCCGCATAAGCATCAGCAAATTCCGGATCAAATTCCAATGCTTTCCGGAATAGCTTCCCGGCTTGTTCCAACGCTTCATGGTTGTCGTTATTAATCCGGAATTTAACTATCTCTTCCCTTCCTCTCTGGTAAAAATCGTAGGCTGTAAGGCTATTAGTATGCACTTTTTCGATTAGGGTTCTTACTTCAGGAGTAATTGTAGTTTTCAGTTCTGAAACTATTGACTGGGCAATCTTGCTCTGTACACTGATAATGTCCATGGGCCCGTTGATTTCCTGCTCATAGGTTCTGCTCCACAGGTATCTCTCTTTAACGGCCCTGATCAATCGTACACTGACAACGAATGAGTGACCATACTTTTGCCCGCTTCCCTCAACAATATAATTTACTCCCTGTTCCCTTGCAATCTCGGGAATTGATTTGGTCCTGGTCCTGTATTGTTCCACGGAAGTCCGGGAGATCACCCTGAGTTCCTTTACCATCTGCAAATGATTAAGAACCTCCTGCATTATGCCATTAATGAAGTAAGTATTCGTGTCGCCGGGGCTGTCATTTATAAACGGAAGGACTGCAATGGACCTGTCAAGATTCATCAGATCATCAGTCTTGTCCTTTCTGATTACATTGAATGCCAGTAAAGCTATAATAATGATACTTACAAATGACACTATCCTCCAGATGCCTGACCATTCATGCTGATTCTGCTTCTTCCCCGCTTTTAAAGGTTCAACGGATTCCGTCTTCTTAACTCCTTCAGGGGTTATATCATAAATCCATGAGAGCGCTGCAGAGATGATGAATCCTATTGCGAGAAGAATAATTGTGAAGGTCATTGTCCATTCCGGGAGATGCAATGGATCCGCAATCAGATCAATGAACTGGAGTATAATGAATGATGTTGCCGCATATACTGCGACTACCCTGGTAGTCTTCCTTCTCTGAAGCTCATCCCAGAACTGTTTGATATTTACGGTTTTTCGGGCCATCACTCTTTTAAGTTCCCATCGGAATCCCAGACTTTTTCCTGCGTAACAATAACATCCGCCGTAAGAATATTGTTCATTGCAACCGACACAAACGGCTTAAGACACAGGTTTTCCCTGCTTGTCTGCCCCTGTTATGCAAAAAAGATAAAAAAGAGAGCCAACCGCTTCGTGGTCATTCGACCTGAACGGTTGGCTCCGTGATACAAAGGCAGCCCCAAGGCTTGCTTTTTAAATACTGCTATAAAGTCCAGCCCTCCCTGTATTCATAACGAAGGAATGCATTGGCTTCCGGGAGGTTAGTAAATTCCATCTTATCGGGATTATACTCCAGGGTCACATTCCTGTTTGCCATCAGTACTGCAATATTTCCCAGCATCATTGTCTCAACAAGCTTGCTTGCATATGAAAAGTCGGTTGAGGATTTTGTACCGTTTTTGATTGCATCAATCCATTCGGCATAGATACCCGGTGATCTCGGCAGCCATGGTTTCGGAGGTACGAATTCATCCATTGCCTTTTTTGGGCAGCAGCTGAGGATTGCTTCCATAGTCTCCATGCATCAGAATCTCCTTTATCTCCGAGGTAGAGTGCTGAATTAACCCGTGATACCGGGATCCATTTCAATTGGCCGTGGTGCACGCAATCCGCCGTCAACCCAGGTGATCTGTAACCGGCGGCATATATCCGCGGGCCGGGAATTCATAGGTTATCATTTCGGCAAGTGGCCAGAATTCATCATTATACACTGATGAACTTGCCTGAATCCGGGTAGGTATGCCAAGGTTAAGTGACCAGAACGCGTGATCGTAAATATGTGCTCCCATATCGCCAAGAGCGCCTGTGCCATAATCGCGCAGACCCGCGCCAGTTGAAATGGCAGATATCAGGATGATAATCCTTCTTTCGGAGCCGGGCCGAGCCAGACATCCCAGTCAAGTGTTTTGGGTATTGGCACTGCAGCAGGCCGCTGAATATTTCCCTGGGGCCAGATCGGCCTGTTGGTTGAAAGATGAACTTCACGGACAAGGCCGATGGCTCCGCTCTGAATCCATTCATTAATCAGCCTGGCGCCCTCGCTTGCATGACCCTGATTACCCATCTGGGTCACTACATTATATTCTTTTGCAATTTCGGCAAGTTTACGGCATTCATAGATTGTCTTGCACATAGGTTTTTCAACATATATGTGCTTCTTCTCCCTCATAAATGCAGCTGCAATTGGTGCATGGTTGTGATCGGGAGTACCGATCATCACTGCATCGATCGATTTTTCCTTCTCAAGCATCTTCCTCCAGTCGGTATATACCTTTGCCTTCGGATAACCTTTGAAAATATGTGCTGCAAAACCGGTATCCACATCGCAGAGTGCATAAATATTGGCGAGTCTGACAGGTGTCCCTGGTTTCCTGCGGCCTTTGCTGGGCTGCTGGCGCGCCCTGCGGTCGGTTTGCCATCCTGGCTTCCCTGGCTGCAATTTCTTCCTTGCTGAGAGGTTGCCCTGTACTTGTACGCTGCGGAGTTAACTATCGGCACATCAGGATCGCATAATCCCCTTAAATTGCTGGCTCCCCTTGCTCCGATCCCAATACCCGCAACATTGACTGTATCACTTGGCTGCATATATCCCTTCCCGGGCATTACATGGCGGGGAATAATGGTAAAGCCTGCTGTTGCAGTGCCAACAGTACCCAAAAACTTCCTTCTTGAAAGACTCTTTCGAGGTTTTGTTTTTTTCATGGTCAGATTTACTCATGGAATTCTCCTTTCTTTTAAGATTATTAAAGAACAGCATATTAAATAAACCCGGTCATCCGGCTGAAGAGTTTGCCACTTTTGTCGCTTATTTATGAGAGTGTATCTTCGGGTGAAGCCGTATTCAGGTCATCAGTTTCTTTTTCAAAAGTCAGGCTAATGCCCTACCAAATGTAGAAATTAATATGTCACATCCGTAGCCCTGGCAATTAAAAAGTTGAGAATGAAAAAAATAAACCGGAAGCGGCCTGATGTGGGGGTAAGTGTGATTCCTGAATATAAAAATCAATTCAAAGGAATAAAATGCCTGTTAAGATTGTCATTATAATCAGTCAGATGAATTGATTCCTGATTATTTCAGACGTTAATAATATCTTAAAGAATTACAGATCACAGAAGGTGTAAAAATAAGTTTATGAAAAGAACATTTATAATTACAGGTATTATTGTAGTCATCACTATAATAGGCCTGATTGCTTTCAACAAGCTGTTCTCAAAGAAAGACAAAACCGATATTTTCGTGGAAGCCAATTATGGCAAATTTGAAATAACAATAAATGCTGCCGGCGAGTTAATGGCTGAAAGAGCTATTGATATCATGGGTCCGGAGATATTCAGTCCGGTAACCAGGGCGGAAACCGTGGTCCCGGCGGCGGGGGCGGCGGTGGCAGAGGCATGGACTTCCATATAATGGATTTTAAGATACAGGATATTGTTCCCGAAGGGACTGTTGTTAAGAAGGGCGATTATATAGCCAGGCTTGACAGGACTAACTATGACAACACTTTGAAAGATGCGGAAGAAAACCTCAAGACTCTCCTGACAAATGTGGAGATGAGAATTCTTGACACTACCATGACCCTTACAGCCCTCAGGGATGAGATCAAGAACCAGAGATTTACAGTTGAGGAAGCAGAGATCACCCTGGCGCAGTCGCAATTTGAACCGCCTGCAACTATCCGGAAGGCAGAGATGAACCTTGATAAGGCAAAGAGATCTCTTGAGCAGAATATAAAGGGCTATGATCTGAAAATCGCTCAATCGGTTGCTTCTATCAGACGCGAGAAATTGCGCCTTACAAGCGGGACCAATCTTGTTGCCGATCTTCAATCGTTTTTATCAAAATTTACTATAACTGCCCCGGCTGACGGAATGGTCACTTACAAAAAGGACAGGCTTGGTATCAAAAGGAAAACAGGCTCATCAATTAATCCTTTTGACAGGGCAATCGCCACTCTTCCTGATCTTTCCTCAATGTTATCCAAGACTTATGTGAGCGAGATCGAAGTGAACAAGGTTAAACCAGGGCTGAAGGTGAATGTCGGAATTGATGCCCTGCCCGAAAAGGCGTTTACGGGAAGTGTGATCAGCGTGGCAAATATCGGGGAACAGCTGCCAAATTCCGACGCCAAAATGTTCGAAGTACTGATAAGAATTGACGGAAGCGATCCGGCTTTAAGGCCTTCTATGACCACAGGGAACAAGATCATGATCCAATCTTTTGATAATGTGGTTTCTATCCCAACCGAATGCGTACAGGCAGGATCGGACAGTATTCCCTTTGTTTGCGGGAAGAACAGGACCAAACAGATTGTTGTTCTCGGGGAAGTTAACGAAAAGAATGTTATTGTTGAACAGGGGCTTAAGCCCGGTACACTAATTTACAGCATCCCGCCTGAGGATTACGAGTCATTCAGGGTTGTCGGACAAGATCTTATAACAGTGATAAGGGAACGGGAAAAAGCAAAGAGATCAGAAAATAATAAATTCATTAAGGAAGGCTGAACCACCTGTCTGTATTAATCCGCTTATTCTCCTTTATTTCTGACAGCGACTGCAATTTTCGAATCAGCTGTTCCGTAATAAAGGAACCACCTGTTCCTGAAGTGTACCAGTCCTTCGACAAAACATACATTGTTAACTTCCCCTGTTTTCTCATAAGGTTTGTCGGGATGGATGAAATTGTCCTCTGTCCTGGCAATAAGTCTGAAGGGATTCTCTTTATCAAACAAAGCCTGGCCTGCAGAATATGTAAATTCTGGCAGTGCAGGGTCATTATAGGTGGCAGCATTACTGCTGTTATAGATCAATAAGATCCCATTCTCCCTTAGAAGAGCATAAGGCCCCGGTTCAACCAGGCGACTGTCAAAATAACCGGGACGGGGGTGCAAAACAGAAATCATTTTCTTTGTCTCATCATTTTCCACGATATCCCAGTGGATAAGGTCGGAAGAAGTTGCCATAAACAGGTCGGTATCACCAAAATACATCCAGTATTTATCCCTGATCTTTACTGCAATAATTTTGCCCTCTTCCAGTTTTGTTACTATTGCACCCGACTTTGACCAGGTATCCCTGTACTTTCCTTCTCTCAAAACCGGACCATGTTTTTCCCAGGTTATCAGGTCTTTTGAACTTGCCAGGCAAAGCCTTGCCACAGTTCCGTCATAAGCTGTATAGGTCAGAATGTACCTGCCGTCCTCGCTTTCCACTATACGGGGATCCTCTACTCCGCCTTTCCATTCATATTGTTTCATAGCGTCGCTGTCGGGATAAAAAACAGGGGATGGCTGTTTCCTGAAATGCAATCCGTCATCGCTGATTGCCAGTCCCAGCCTTGATGTCATGTCCGCATCCTGCGCCCTGTAAATCAGGTAAACCTTCCCTTCCTTCACAACAGCCGAGGGATTAAGTACATTCCTCTCCTCCCATCTCACTTCTTTTTTAGCCAGGGGACAGAAGAAAATCTGACCGGGAGATGGCTCCAGAATCGGATTAATACTATCGGCTTTCACAAAATCCAGTAACGCCCAGTCGTCCCTGATTTTAGTTTCTGACCCGCTTGGCCGGGGAGCGCTGTTGCATCCTGAAAATACCAGTATTGTCAGGAAAATTGCTTTACATATTAACTTATCCATAATGCGGTTTATTTAATTATCAGGGGATCGGAAGCGCAATCAATTAAATCACAAGTTACTCAAAGATTTTTATAAGACAAAAGCATGAGCTCCGCGGGGTATGCGCGATATTAAATGCCAAAGAGTTAAGGTCCCTTCCAACAAATCCCTGTGGATAAGTGTTATATGTTAGAATTTACAAAGAATTTCATCTGAGTGAAGTGCCAAATCGTTCAAAAGTATCAGCATGGAAAAGAGAGTCCTTATCACAGGTGCAACAGGGGCAATCGGAAGGGCGTCAGCTTTTGAGGTTGCAAAAACCGGAGCAGCAACTGTCATTCTGGGAAGAAATAAATCCAGACTGGAATCAGTAAAGAATGAAATTTCAAGGAGTACCGGTAATGATAATATTGATATCCTCCTTGTTGATTTTGCGGATATATCCTCTGTTAAAAATGCAGCCGGTGAATTCAAACAAAAATATGACAGGCTGGATGCCCTTATTAATGTAGGTGCTGTTTACAAAAACAGGAGGGAAATTTCAGCAGATAATCTGGAGTTGATGTTTGCTGTAAATCACCTTGCCCCTTTCATCCTGACAACCAGGTTATTAGATCTGCTTATTGCCAGCAAGCCGGCAAGGATCATTACCATAACAGCCCCTTCAACAACAAGGCTGCAGTTTGATGATCTCCAGGGAGAAAAAAAATTCTCGGCATTGTCTGCCTTTGGCAGCTCAAAGATGATGAATCTGATGTTTACCTACGCTCTCGCCCGCCGTCTGAATGGACAAGATGTCTCTTCCTCTGCTTTTCATCCAGGACTCGTTAAATCGGACCTTACAAGAGAAATGCCTTCTTTCCTGAGATCCCTTACACAAATGATGTCCGCGAAACCCGACAGGGCGGCAAAGGTCATCAGCAGACTTGCTGTTGATGGCAATCCCTCAGATCTGAACGGGAAGTTTTTCAAATTCACAGGAAATGAAATTAACTCATCTCCCTATTCACATGAAAAGGAACTGCAGGAAAAACTCTGGACCATCAGTGAGAAGTTAACTGCAGATTAAACTTATACCGGCCTGCAGGTCTACCTGTCTAGTGGTCTGCTGGTCTGCTTTCTCTTCAGCTTCCCTCCGGGGCATGGCCGTGATCTTAAGAACCAGTTTTAAACTGAGAATTATTTAATTAGCTGAAATACTGTTACTACCTGGTCAAATAGAAAAGTATAACGACAACAGCTATTATTATTAAAAAAATTATACTTTAGGTTATTATTTTAAATTATCTGGAATGAGAAACCTTTTAGTTCTGATACTCTTTCTGTCTTTAGCAATTCCTGTCGGTGCTCAAAAATACGAATTAAGCTCCCCCGGCGGTAATCTTGCTGCCGGATTAGTATTAAATCCCGGCATAACCATTTCGTTATCAAAAGATACCTATTCTGTTGCCCGACTCGGGAACCTTTCACTAAATTCCTTACAGACCAGTCAGAAGAAACCAGATTACAGGGTGCAGAAAGTATTCCGCAGGTCCGTCAATGAAATAATTAAACCGGAAATCCGTGAAAAGTTTGAATCCATTGTCAATGCATACAATGAGATTGAAATCAGATTTAAAGACGGGAACTCTTTAACTTTCAGACTATTCAATGAAGGACTCGCGTATCGTTTTTCGACTTCATCGAAAGACAGCCTTACCATCTATAGTGAAAACCTTGACCTGTTCTTTGATCAGGGCGATTCTGCAAGGTTTCAGTCATCAGAAACTTTCAGCTCGGCTTACGAGACACCCTATGAGCATAAAAAGCTTTCAGAGATCTTAAACGGGCAACTTTGCAGTTTGCCATTCCTTGTTGAAAAAGAAAACGGGTTGTTTGTAATGATAACTGAAGCCGACCTTTACAACTATCCCGGATTATGGCTTAAAGGTACCGGTGGGTCTCAGCTCTCAGCCACAAATCCACCTTTTCCAAAGTCATTTAAAAGCACTGGCGATGCTTACGGACAGGGTCAGGTTACCGGAACATATGACTACATCGCAAAGGTCAAAGGAAGCCGTAACTATCCGTGGCGTATTATTGCCGTTGCCGATGACGAGAAGGATCTTATCTCAAACAGTCTGGTCTATCTGCTTGCCTCTCCCTCAGCTATTGGTGATGCCGCGTGGGTAAAGCCAGGGGTCGTGATGTTCGACTGGTGGGCAAAGCACAATATTTACGGGGTTGATTTTAAAGCCGGGATCAACACTGAAACAGCTAAATACTTTATCGATTTCTGTGCCTCCCGGGGTTTCAGATATTTTCTTTTCGACGATGGCTGGAGCAGGGAGGACGATATTTTAAAAGCAATCCCCGGGCTTGATATGCCTGAGGTTACCGCTTACGGAAAAACCAAAGGGGTGGATGTTATGGTCTGGGTCATCTGGCGTACACTTGAAAGACAATGGGGCGAGGCGTTCAATCTCTTTGAAAAATGGGGAATAAAAGGAATTAAAGTTGATTTTATGAACCGCGACGACCAGCTCATGGTTGAGTTTTATGAGGCTGTTGCTGCAACTGCAGCGCAAAAAAAGATGGTGGTTGATTTTCACGGCGCTTACAAACCATGTGGTTTACGCCGTAAATACCCCAATGTGCTGACCCGTGAAGCGCTCATCGAATTTGAATACAGTGGCTGGACAAACCAGGACAACCCTGTTCATCATAACCTGCTGCCGTATATCAGGATGTTCGCCGGTCCCATGGACTATATTCCTGCCACCCTGCGCAATTCGACCAGAGACAATTTCAGACCTGTCGGCGATTATCCGATGGGACAGGGTACAAGAGCCCATGCCATGGCTTTGTTTGTTATTCTGAACAGCCCTCTGACAATGCTTCCAGACTCGCCTTCGGACTATTACCGGGAGCGGGAATGCACTGACTTTCTTTCTGAAATTCCTGTGGTCTGGAACGAAACAAGGCTTCTCCAGGGTAAAATAAGCAAATTCACGGTTGTAGCACGAAGATCGGGAGATGAGTGGTACATTGGGGCAATTACCGACTGGAGTGAGAGGGACATCGACCTGGAAACCGGTTTTCTGCCCCCTGGAAAATACAGGCTGGTTGCAATTGCAGATGGAATTAATGCCGGGAAAAGGGCTGAAGATTACAAAAAAACAGATATCTATTTTCAGGCCGGTGATGTCCTGAAGCTAAAACTGGTCTCCGGAGGAGGATGGGTAGCGTGTATAACGCCGGTTAAACAGGATAAATAAACCGGCTACACCGTTAAACACGCTGAGCTTTTCATTTACAGTCAGCTGTAAACCAGACCGTAATCTGATGTTAATTAAATCTTAATGCAATCTTCATCCATTTTTAATACTCTATATTTGATCAAGATTTATTTTTATTTAAAATTAATTTGCCAACAGGTATCACCTATGGTCATCCGACTGAAAATTCTCCCATCGGATGTTATGTGCTGACAAATTATACCAGGATTTGATATGGAACTTACAACTATTGTAGTCCCCGAAGGAGACATTCGCGATCTGGAGCTTTCCGGGTTAATAAATATACAGGATATCCAGTGCATGATGGACAATTTCTACAGGATTGCCCATATTCCCATGGCAATAATTGACCTTAAAGGAAGTATTCTCGTCAGTGTGGGTTTTCAGGAAATCTGCACCCTGTTTCACAGAGTGCATCCGGAGACCTGCAAGAATTGCCTGGAAAGTGATTTACAGCTTACCACCAACATCCCGAAAGGCGAGTTCAGACTCTATAAATGCAAAAACGGGATGTGGGATATGGCAACCCCTATCTTTATTGGTGATCATTGCATCGGGAACCTTTTTATCGGTCAATTCTTTTTCAGGAATGAATCCATAGATTATCAGCATTTCCGGTCACAGGCCCTGAGATATAACTTCGATATTCAGGAGTATCTTGATTCACTCGGGAAAGTGCCTCATCTGGAAAGAGAGAATATTGAGTGCGCCAAGATTTTCTTTCTGAGGCTTGCCGATTCCCTGTCCCAGCTGAGCTACAGCAATTATAAACTGGCAAAGTCGGTCGAAGAAAAAAGGAAATTGACGGATACTCTGCGCCAGGACATCATTGAACGAAAAAGGGCTGAGAGGATGCTTGCAGAGAGAACACAACGCCTTGAACGTTCACAGGAAATTGCACATCTTGGCAGCTGGGAACTCGACCTGGTGACCGACACCCTCACCTGGTCGGATGAAGTGTACAGGATTTTCGGACTCCCGCCCGGGGACTTTAAAGCAACCTACGAAGCTTTTCTTGAAGCTGTCCATCCCGACGACAGGGAGGCTGTGAATTCAGCATATTCCGCATCCCTGGCTGAAAACAGGACTACCTATGAAATTGAACACCGCATCCTGAGGAAAAACGGGGAGATCAGGTACGTTCATGAAAGATGCGAACATTTCAGTAATAAATCAGGCAGGATTGTAAAGTCAGTCGGCATGGTTCATGATATCACTGATTATAAAAAAGCGGAAAAAGAACTGAAAGAATCAGAGGATAAACTGAACATTGCCCTTGAAATCGGGAATATCGGATCATGGGAATGGGATTTGCGGACTGACGGGCTGGTTATCGACAGCCGGCTTGAGGAAATATTTGGTTTTGAATCAGGGACCTTTAACGGCACGTATCCTGATTTTGAAAACATGCTGAATGAGGAAGATATTCCGCATTTTAAAAACACTATCAGCAATGCACTGAATGAGGGTGTTCCTGTTGAAACAATCTTCAGGGTCAAAACAAATAACAACGGGGAAAAATATATAAATACAAAAGCAATTGTTGATGTTGATGATTCCGGTGACCTTGTAAAAATGACGGGGGTGTGCTTTGATATTACAGAGATGAAAAGAGGCGCTGAAAATGTGCTCTTTAAGCTGAACGAAGAGCTGCTCCGGTCAAATAAGGCGCTCGAACAATTTGCCTATGTGGCTTCCCACGACCTCCAGGAACCGCTCCGGATGGTTGCCAGCTTTACACAGATGCTATCCCTGAAATACAAGGACAAGCTTGATGATGATGCACAGGAATATATCCGGTACGCCGCTGAGGGTGCGGAACGTATGTATGATATGATAAACGGCTTGCTTGCTTACTCCCGGATCCAGACGGTAGACAAGGAATTCAGGGAGGTTGATATGAATTATGTCATTGAACAGGTAAAGAAAAATCTTTCCATTCAGATAAAACAAAGAAAAGCATCTGTAACAAGTGACCTGATGCCGGTAATATCGGCTGACGAAGGGCAAATGGTGCAACTGTTACAGAATCTTGTGTCGAATGGAATAAAATTCAGCCACCGGCAACCCGAAATACACATTTCATGCATTTCAAATGCAAATGAAAATATTTTTTCCGTTGCTGATAAAGGGATAGGCATTGAACCGCAGTACTCTGACAGGATTTTTAAAATCTTCCAGCGGCTAATGCCTAAAAACGAATATGAAGGAACCGGCATCGGACTGGCAATCTGCAAGATAATTGTTGAAAGCCATGGCGGTAAGATATGGGTTGAATCAGAACCGGGAAATGGATCAACTTTCAGTTTTCTGCTGCCAAAGACACCCTATCGCACCTGATACCCAAACCAATAGACGATCTTAAGGAATGTGGCTTATCCTTTTAAGTTCGAGTTTGAAGAACTTTCACTGAGGTCCACAGAGGGTCACGGAGTTCCAGCAGCAGAAAGCACAGTTATGTACTAACTCTGTGGAACTCTGTGACTTCTCAGTGGAACTCTGTGTAAGTTTTTAATTTCTTTGCATAGTCCCTCACCTGTTTCAGTTTTTATCCCAAAAAGAATTTGTCTTATTCCGGGAAAAAATATTAATTTTAGTTGCTGCTATAATAATGAGGCGTCACTCATGTTATTAATATCCAACGCAGCCTAAAGCCATATAAATGAATAAGAAATTCGGCAAGCTTGAAAAAGTGGACCTGAGCCAGCTCTGGAACGGGGAATCCCCTGATTTCACCGCCTGGCTATCCCAGGAAGAAAATATTACCGACCTCGGAAATGCAATAGGGTTGGAACTTGAGGTGCAGGAGAAGGAAGAGAAAGCCGGGGTCTTCCAGGCCGATATTTTATGCAAAGATGTCCTTACCGATCATTTTGTCCTTGTTGAAAATCAGCTGGAAAGAACGGACCATGCCCATCTTGGTCAGCTGATGACTTACGCCGCGGGCCTTGAAGCCGTTACTATTATCTGGATAGCTAAAACTTTCTCCGAAGAACACTGGGCAGCACTCGACTGGCTTAACAATATAACAGACGAATCAATAAATTTCTTTGGCGTTGAAATTGAAGCATATAAAATCGGAGATAGCCTGCCTGCGCCCAATTTCAACATAATAGTTAAACCGAATGACTGGACAAAACAGGCTAAAAAAACAACTTCAAAACAAAAATTAACGGATATAAAACTACTGCAGCAGGAATACTGGCAAGGGCTTAAGGAGTTTATGGAAACTTTCAAAAGTTTTGTAAAGTTGCCCAATCCCCCCACCACCAGCTGGTTCAATATTCCGCTTGGCAGGACCAATTATTTTTTCTCCCTTGCCGTCAATACCAGGGATAACAGCGTGAACCTGTGGCTGACAATTATAGGATCAAAATCAAAGGAGGATTTCGACAGGCTATACGAAATTGCATATAAGGATTCACTCACCGAGGTCAATCAGAACCTTATATGGGACAGGATGCAGGGAAACACCAGGTGCGCTGTAACCTTAAAATCCTACGCTGACTTTATGGAAAAAACTGACTGGCCAAACCAGTTCACATGGTTTAAAGAAAACCTTGAAAAATTCGAAAAATACTTCAAACCAAAGATCAAGGAATTATAATACCGGTATTTTCCTCATTTTTCTTTCTCCCTGAAGAATGTTACATATCCACAGGGTTATCATTTCGGATTTCGGATTTCGGATTTCGGATTTCGGATTTTCAAATCCGCAATCCCCAGCCCGGAATCCTCAATATTTTAAACGATTATTTCTTCTATCCGCTTTAAAAATGATTCGTCAATTTATTATTAACATAACACTGGCAACTTAGGTTAATTATTCTTAACGGACTCTTAATCCAATCTTAATCATATGCTCATGTCTGATAGCTAATATTGGATTGAAATTCGCAGCGGGTAATCCTCAGGAATCTGATCATCCGTGGAATACACGCTGGTGGAATTTTAATTGAGTTTTAATTTTTCAGAATCCAATAATCTTAAAATCCTTTAAAATGGAAGCAATAACCTCTGTACGGACTAATAGAGCGGCAAGAGTACCTGGAAGAGAGAATGGCCCGGATTATAGAGCTTATTCTCTTTTAAATCTTATCAATCCCGTATTGGGATTGATAATCAGGAACACTCTCCAGTTCAATAAGCTTACTTCAGTTGATGAGATCCACGGGACATTAATCGACGACGGGCTTCTGGATGCAGAAAGCGATTCCTGCGTTATCGGGGATATTTGCCAGATCCTGAGTTCAGATAATGGCGTCCTGGTAACCCTGAAAAGCAATAACAGGAGTTATTATAAACTGAAGAACATTTATCTGAAATTATTTCACGATTTCCAGTAGTTCAACCTCAAAAATCAGGGCTGAGTATGGTTTGATCTTATCCCCTGCAGCTTTGGAGCCATAACCCAGGTTTTCCGGAATGTAGAGAATAAACTTTGAACCAACAGGCATAAGCTGCAATGCTTCAGTCCATCCGGGAATAACACCCGAAACCGGAAACTGAGCCGGTATATTCCTTTTCACAGAAGAGTCGAATTCGGTGCCATCTATCAGAGTGCCCGTGTAATGCACCTTAACGGTATTGATTCTTGTAGGTTTGGCTCCTGTGCCCATTTTCACCACCTCATACTGCAGGCCGCTCGGAGTGACGGTAACTCCCGGCTTTAGCTTGTTTTTCGCAAGAAATGCTTCATTCGCTTCAATATACTCTTTATAAGTTGCTTTGTCAAGCTCAGCCTGCCTGGCCTGCCTCTCATTGACAAACAACATTACTATGCCTTTGGCTACTTCCTCGGTCATAAGAGATTTCCCATTCCCCCCATCAATTAAAGCTTTTGCGAAAATTACCGGATCAGGGTGGATATTCTCCCTGGCCAGCGAATTGTAGCTTAAAACAGCAAGAGCATAAGCAAGTGAATCTTCTCCCGATTCAAGCCTGGTGTTTGCAATACCGGCAGACAGATCCGTTGCTACCTGACCGGGCAGGGAACAGGTAATCCCCGCCGCAATTATAAGGGTTATGGCTAACTTCATAATAAAATTTTTTATAAAGTTACCATTTTGCTCAAAACCTGCAAACTGTGGCAGCTGGTCTTTCCTATGCTTTTTTCAAAGTTTCAATATCCAGCTTCTTCATCTGGAGAAAAGCCTTTGTAACTCTCTCAGCTCTTGCAGGATCGCTCATCAGCTTTGAAAGTATCGAAGGAACTACCTGCCATGAAACTCCGAATTTATCTTTAACCCAACCACACTGTATCTCTGCTCCTCCTTCAGTAAGCTTGCTCCAGTAGTAGTCAATCTCCTCCTGGGTATCACAGAATATCTGGAACGAGATGGATTCGTTGAATTTGAAAACTGGTCCGCCATTTAATGCCGTATAAGGCTGTCCGTTTATCTGAAAATCAACGGTCATAACAGTTCCTGCCTTCCGGCCATGAATTTCGAACCCCTCTTTGGTGTAATAGCTTTTTCTTATAATCTTTGAATTCTTGAAAAGAGAAACATAATATCCGGCGGCCTCTTCCGCCTGATTGTCAAACCATAGACAGGGCGTAATCTGATGAGTTACTTTAGAGGCTCTGGTAAATGCCGATTTTACTTCTGCATATCTTTTGAAGTTATTCAGGATCGCCAGCCATCCGTCGTGCTGAAGTTCAATCGGCATTGTACTTTTCTGCTTCAAAATTTTCGACAATTTTAGTTTTGCCGTTTGTCTTTGAAAAAGTAATTGTCACTTTCCTTCCATCACCGATTGTATATTCTATCCTCTCCATCGGGTTAACCTTGTCATAGACCCCGGCAAAATCAAAACCCTGACTGCCGTCAGTGGCTTCCATCCGGTAGTTAAATTTCCCACCTGTTCGCGGATCATTTTCTGCCCTTGGAGTGTGCCAGTCATCAGAGGCATTGTTCCACCTCATAATATGTTCCGGAGTGGTCCATAGTTCCCACACCAGTTCCAGCGGTGCATCGACTTTTGTCTGCACCGTATACGATTTTCTGTTCCTTTGTTGCTTTCATTGTTTTATTCTTTTGGTTACACTTTACACATAGGTCCTTACAGTTTAAATTAACATTCTGATAATGTTTTGTTCGCTCTTTTTAACATTGAAATTGTTGCGAAAACCAAATGGAAAAAACCTGCTCAGTCAACTGATTATTTTTTAGCAACTCAGGTACAGAAAGTCTTTGCTTTTAACCCATATATGATTTATTTATCATACAATATGAATTTGTAAGGATAAAAATGATGAAAACAAAAAAAGCTCCTTGCGGAGCTTTGAGTTTTACATTTCTGATTTTTCAGCAATCATTTTCTGTCATATACATATTTGGTTACTTCGTCACCGCTCGTACCAACTGTAGTGCAAACAACAGAGAGCGTTTTTGAGTCGATGAAGCTCCAGACATCCTCATCAGTCTTTTCTTTGCCATCGACCATTGATTTGGAAAGAATTGTAAGTGTCTTGCCATCACTTGAAAATTTAGCTGTTGATCTGCTTTCAATTCCTTCTAATGTGTTAATGCTCTCCTTCCCGTCAAGTCTGTATTTAGTTACCACAGTCATGCCATCTTCCCCGGGTGCTTTTGTTGTAAGGAGGTTGCCTTCCTGTTTTACTATGAGACTGCTGCTGCTGTTGGCGGCTGCCGGGCTGCTTTTAATTGTATTCAATGCCCAGGTTCCAGAAAAGTCAGTCTTATCACTCTGGGCGCTTGTCACTGCTGTTGCCGTAAAGGCCAGTACCACAACCAATGACAATAACCGCATTAAATTCACAAGATTCTTTTTCATCGTCTTTAAATTTTATGAGTTAATAATACAGGGTACAGTTAGCGGGGGAAAATGTTCAAATTGATAATAAAAAATTACGAAAGCTGCCGGTGAAACAGAACAACGTTTATTACAAAATGTTGTAATTTTAATGATGACCTGGCCTTGTTTTCCGGGCACAGTTTGATCAGAATATTAAAGACAAAACAGATGCATTTATGAAAGCAATGATTTTGCAATCCTTAACAGATCCCTGGGAGAAAAGTGAGCCGCTGACACTTGTACAATATATCCGATCCGATCCCCGGGGATAATGACGTGCTTATAAAGGTCTCTGCCTGTGGTGTATGTCATACGGAGCTTGATGAGATTGAAGGTCGTACAATTCCTTCCCGCCTTCCGGTCATACCGGGTCACCAGGTGATCGGCAGGGTGAAATCGGCAGGAAAAAATGTAAAAACTCTGAAAACCGGCGACAGGATTGGTGTTGCATGGATCTTTTCTGCATGCGGTAGATGCAGCTACTGCAGGCAGGGGTTTGAAAATTTATGTCAGGATTTTAAGGCTACCGGGAGGGATGCCAATGGAGGGTATGCTGAGTATATGACAGTTCCGGAAGCTTTTACATATAATATCCCTGAAATCTTTACTGATTCACAGGCAGCTCCCTTATTATGTGCCGGGGCAGTAGGTTACAGATCCCTTAAGCTGGCCGGGATTCAGAATGGCCAGAATATCGGCCTGACCGGATTCGGGGCAGCAGGTCATCTTACGCTCAAAACGATAAAATTCAGATATCCGGACTCCAGGGTTTTCATATTTGCCAGAAGCGAAACTGAAAGGGCTTTTTCCCTGGAACTGGGAGCATCCTGGGCCGGGGATACTACTGATGATGTTCCTGAACTTACTTGATGCCATCATCGACACCACTCCGGTATGGAAAACAGTTGTTGAAGCCCTTAAAAACCTTAAGCCGGGCGGACGGCTTGTAATAAATGCAATAAGAAAGGAGGAAAAAGATAAGGATTATCTGATGAATATTGATTATTCAAGCCATCTGTGGATGGAAAAGGAGATTAAAAGCGTTGCAAATGTCACCCGGAATGATGTAAAGGAATTTCTGGAAATTGCTTCTGAAATACCAATTTTACCGGAAGTCCAGGAATACAGACTGGAAGAGGCGAATAAAGCTCTGACAGAACTTAAAGAAAGGAAGATCAGGGGAGCCAAGGTTCTGGTTATTGGCTGAATGAGCAGAGTATTATCTGCGGAAACCTGCCTACCGGCAGGCAGGTCTGCGGAATCTGCGGGAAATGGATTTCGCCATCTGCATAAATCTACTCTCCCTAATGCTACTGGACTGAAACAAATGATTGGCTTGCGGATCCGGGATTATCGTCTGTATAAAAAGAGACTATAATTAGTATATGTTTTGGCTTCGCATTTGTGACCCTTTTTGGTTGAATAAGCATAGTACCGGGTACCAGAACAAGAGCAGATGACTAGCAAAGAAGCTATCAGAATCAAAAACAGAATGTTTTTATTTTTTCCCGGTTTGCGCAACATCTGACGTTTAGAATTAATAGATTTGAACTATAACTATCGCTCTTAATGAAATTAAAAGTAAATCATATTCTCTCCGGTTAATATTTTAATTGCCAGGATTTTGACAAACATTCAAAATACCGGGATAAACCATCTGAATTTGAATGTCAATGAAATTGCCCACTCTTAACTCACAGGCGGGGGCTTGTATAGTCCTACGTCCTTATTTTATATAAACATGCAGATGTAATTAACTATTCTCTGTGGACCTCTGTGAATCCTCTGTGGACCTCCGTGTAAGTTCTTAATTTTATTTTAGTTAAACCGTAGAGTTTCCTAAATCGAAATCCGAAATCCTTTAACCGCGAGGACGCAAAGAATTTACGCAGAGGACGCAAAGAATTATAAGTAAAGGTTTTAACTTTGCGAACTTTGCGCCAACTTTGCGTGCTTTGCGGTTAAAAGGATTGACCCGTTACTGCTCAGAATTTCATCACATTATGATCAAATATCACATAAACTCAAACGGCCATAAACTGGCCGAAATCATTCGGGAATCTGATCCGGTCAAAGATCCCCGGGACATATTGGATTATATGGTAGAGGCAGGTTATCAGGGATGTAATAAAATCATAATCCGCGAAAATTACCTGCACCCTGACTTTTTTGACCTTAAAACGGGTATTGCCGGTGAGATTTTGCAAAAGTTCTCAAATTACAGGATGAGACTTGCAATTATCGGCGATTTCTCAAGGTTCGGGAGTAAAAGTCTGCATGATTTTATAAGAGAAAGCAACCGCACAGGAATAATATCATTTGTGGATTCTCTTGACAAAGCTTTATTATAAAATAGAATTGCTATGAGGACCCGGATCAAAGTATGCTGTATCGGCAGCCTTGAAGAAGCAAGGATCGCGATCGGATTTGGTGCCGATGCAATCGGCCTTGTGGGTAAAATGCCCAGCGGACCCGGGCCGATACCTGATGAATTAATAAAGCTGATTGCTAATTCCATTCCTCCTCTGGTTGGCACCTTCCTGCTGACAAGCGAAGTCTCAGCTGATGAGATAATCAGACATCAACAAAGAACCGGGACCAACACTATTCAAATTGTTGATCTGCTTTCAAATGGATCTTATTCACAAATCAAAGATGCATTGCCGTCAGTGAAAATCGTCCAGGTAATTCATGTAATTGACTCACAATCAGTAGACCTCGCCCTTAAACTATCAGAAAGTGTTGATGCACTTCTGCTCGATAGCGGAAATCCCAATCTAATAATCAAAGAGCTCGGAGGCACCGGAAGGGTTCACGACTGGAGCCTCAGCAGGCAGATCCGGGATCACTCTGAATGCCCGGTAATTCTCGCCGGCGGATTAAAACCGGAAAATGTCAGGCAGGCAATTACAGCAGTTCAGCCTTTTGCAGTCGATGTTTGCAGTGGGGTCAGGTCAAATGGATTACTTGACAAAGAGAAACTTAAAAACTTCATAAGGAATGCACTAAGTGACAATTAATACCTGTCCCGGATTTTAAGTTTTATCTATTATCCGGAATAATGTAATGCTGTACCTCTGACCGCATGAAAGAATACGGACTAAACAGAATAAAAGTAAATATCACTAACTTTAACAATCCTATATGAAAAAAGCCATGCAAAATTTAAAATTTTCAGCAACTGTAAATGCTGTACTTTGTGTGTTTGCGGTGTTAGCACTGATTTTTCTTTACCTTGCCCTTTCAGATATAGCAGATGGCAGTGGTAATTCATCATTCGAATGGTATGTTGCCGGGATATGCATGATCATTCTGGGTGTTTTTACTGTTTCCTCCATGGTCACCGTCGTTTATGCATTTAAACACCTCAGCCCGAAAAAGAACGAAATGGAACGTTAGCTAATCCCGTTCAGGCATACCATTTCCGATCGCGGTCCAGGTTATTGTTCAGAACATTATAAGCGGTATTTGCATTTTCGATGACCTGGAAATCAAACATACCGACACATACAAAATCGGCGCCCCCTGAGAAGGCATAACGGATGCCATCTTCGGGTTTTATGGCACCGGCAGCCAGGACTTTATAAGCAATCCAGGGGGTGGTATTATTCCTGAAAAAATCAGTTACCGGCTTTTCACCCATACACCATAAATTATCCAGCGACTGGCCATGCTGGTTACCCTGAACCGGAAGATAAGGATCTGACGGATCAACGGGTGTGGCTGACCAGTAATTATTGTGATGAAACGTCTTCATGAAAAAATCAACCTTAATTCCCTTTTCTGCACAAGTTACCGGAACGGTCATTGAGTGACCGGCGGTACCGGCTATTAATCCCTGGCTTTTGATGAACTCTACAGGTTTTATCAGGTCATCAATCCTGTTTTCAAGTACGATCTGATCGGCTATATTACCCATTACAAAAGCTCCGACAGCGCCATTATCTATTGCAGTTTTTACATTAGTGATATCCTGTCCTTTAGGATAAGTTTGTGCCAGCCATTGGATTTTACCTCCGCGCTTCCGGTATTTATCCAATATCCTGATGGTATTTTCATCAGTACGTAATATTGCGGTATTGATACCACACGCTTCACATAACCATAGTGTTTCAATTACCTTTTCATCGGTAAAATAAGTTTTAAGCCAGGAAGATACATAAATAAGATCCCGGGCATGGGCAAATCCGCTAATAAGGTTACCACCGGCTATCATGCGGCTTATTACCACATCTTTAATTTTACCGGCAGGAACCTGGCCTTTCAATTCTTTGATGTCGATTTGTTTAGCTGCCATTAGAGAGGCGCCGGATAAACCATCTGTTTTAGCAGTCAGATTCTCTTCTTCAAAGCTGACCCAACCTCTCTTCCTGGCCATACCGAAAAAAACAGCGCCGAAAACGGGAATTACAGCAAGGTTTTTTATTAATTCACGACGTGATGTATCGTAGGTTTCCGGTTTTTCGTGATTATCAGAAGAAGGAAATTTCCGGTCCTTTCGTTTTGAGTGATAATACAGAACAAATCTCTCCACTCCCCACAGGTTCATTGGAAATATCGCCAATCCTATCAGTACTATCGCTTCGATAAGGTTATAGTTGATTAAATAAAAATGGCTTGTGGAAGGGATAGCTGAATATACAAACGGTGGATTGGCAATATAATACACCAGAAGAAGCATTGCTCCGGAAATACTTGAAATTCTGGTAAAGACGCCAATAAACAGGCACAGACCAATAATAAACAATCCCCATGAATTCAGGAAATCAACAACCTGCAACGCCGAATTATTGGCTATCAGCCAGTGGAAGAAACCCGAAAAGAGCCACTTTGACTCCATAAGATATGAAGCTGATGACCAGTCCGGATTAAATAGTTTAACGATTCCTTCATAAAGGAAATGCCATCCGACCAGAATCCTCAATAAAGTAAATATCCAGACAATGATCCTTCTATCGTATTTCATATAACTCCCGTTTTTTTTTGCGTAATTATTCAATCACCATTAGACCCCTGAACTCTACTGAAGGTTGCTCCCATTTACTTAAATTGAAAAGTAAATATAATTAAACCTGATCAGGTAATCAGTTTATATGTTCATGATTCATTAACGTGGTGGGGAGGCAGGCGGAAGGGCGCATAGGAAAAACGCAAAGTTGCAAAGAGCTGAATTTATGTGTTTTAGCTTTGCGTTCTTTGCGTCAAGTTAGCGTTCTTTGACGGTAGTAAAAAGGACTTATTCAACACCCCAAACTTATTTAACTGTATTTCTGCTAGTTAAATAAATTCACAGCCTTAAACTGGTTCTTAGGTTGACGGCTATGGGGTGAGGGGGTGAAGATTCTTTTTCAAGATTTGTAAATCCGACAGGCTTGTAATTAATTTCAGGATAATATATATTTACGTATTATAACCTGATCTGTATGGCCAGCAGCAAGAATAGCCGGGGAATATTCTGGCAAGAGTTTAAGAAACGAAAAACCATTCGTGTAATTGTCACTTATGCTGCAACAGCCTTTATTCTTCTCCAGCTTACAGATACACTGATCCCGGCCCTGCTTCTCCCTGCCTGGACTACCAGGATGGTTACCTTGCTTCTGATCATAGGTTTCCCGATAGCTGTTATATTCACCTGGGTTTTTGACATAACACCCCAGGGAATAAAGAAAACAAGATCAACCTCTTCCACGAAGGATAATTCCATTAAGCCCGCTGAACCTCTCAAAAGAAAATTGCGCACAGAAGACCTCGTTGTTGCGGTCTTATTAATACTGGTAATAATTCTGGGGTATCCTAAGGTATTCGGTCCGGGTAAGAATAAAGTCACCAGGGACCTTGACGGGAGGATTTCCATAGCGGTAAATACTTTTGATAACCTTACCGGCGACACAACCTTGAATTCGTGGAAGCTGGGTATTTCCGAGCTGTTAACTTATAATCTTGGAACATCAAATGAATTAACAGTCCAGAATTCTCAGACGATGTTTGAAGTTTATAAGAGCATAGGAAAAATACAGAATGCTTCAATGGCTCCTTCGTTATCCAGAGAGGCAGCCGTAAAACTAAAAGCAGGCAGTTATATTACAGGAAATTTTCAAAGAACCGGTAACATAATACGCATAATAGCCAAACTGATTGATACCGGCAGCGATGAATTATTGTGGACGGGTAAGGTGGACGGGGATTTAAACAGCGATTACATTACCCTGGCTGATTCATTGTCGGGGCAGTTGAAAGATTTCCTGGAAATAAAGGCTCTTGAAAAGAATTCCGCTCCCGATTTTCGGAATGCATTTACAAATTCAGCAGATGCATACAGAAAATATATAGAAGGAACGCAGGCATTCATGAATGAAGATTATCCCGGAGCAATTGAACTATTGCAGGAAGCTTTCAGGATTGATACTACATTTGCCCTGGCAGCTTTTTATATCGCAAATGCAAACAATATTATTTCTACAAATAATATTAGTGAAGAATATACTGATCAGGCTGTAAAATGGACCCAAAAAGCCTGGGAAAGTAATGAAAAGCTGCCGTATGATTATCAGCAATGGGTTGAAATGTGGAGAGCCTGGTATATTACTAAAAACTCAAATGACGTGTTGAAATACTGCGGCATGCTTGAAAAATCCGACATAAAATCACGATATTACTGGTATGATATTGCTGTAACTTATCTTAGCGCTTTTAGTTTGTGGGAAAAGGCTGCCAATGACTTCGGGAAGATTGAGACCATAAGTACGGAATGGGGAGAAGACTGGCAATTCAGCAATTATTACCGCTATTATGGATCCGTCTGCCATCAACTCGGGAACCATGAAAAGGAAGCGGAAATTTATAAAAAGGGACTAAAACTTTTCCCTGATAATGGATATCTGGTATTTGGACAGGCAATATGTTCAGTAGCAGAAAGGGATACAGCGAAATCAAAGGTCCTGGTTGATAAATTAGTCAGGCTTTCCCGGGAACAGGGCACCTCCGAGGCTCTTATTGAATATGGATTAGCCAGGCTTCACGAAGAAGCAAAATCATTAGATAAAGCGGAGGAGCATTATCGTGCTTCACTAAGGCTGAATCCCGGCAGCGCTGGCTGGATGAATAATCTGGGTAGTTTCCTTATTAAGTATGACAGAGGTATAGATGAAGGGATACATCTTTTAGACAAAGCCCTTAAGATAAGTCCGGATAACGGATTTTATTTATGGAATAAAGGCCTCGGGTATTATAAACAGGGGAATTACCAGGAAGCGTTGAATCTATTACAACAGGCTAAGAATGGCTGGAGAGAAATTCGTTTTGATTTAGATAAGGACATACAAACCGTTAAAGATGCAATCAGTTTGGAGTGAGCTAGAGTTTGGAGTATTTAAAGTTTAAAGAAAACCATAATAAACTCTAAGTACTCCAGGCACTCCAGGCACTTCCCTTTTTGGAGGGTACTTCCGGACAAGATTCTGGCATAGAAATTGCGGCCTTAAACTATGATTAACCAGAAAACTTTAACATCTGAATTCTAATCGACAAATCATTCATTGGAGTTTGTATTTTTTCTATTTTACAAATTTGAAAACTCACCGTAAAAAGAAGTAAAATGAAAACGAGATTTATTAAAGCAGTAATTTTCATAATTATCATTTTTTCAGTGATAATTTCCTGCAAAAAGAATACAACTGATGACCAGAATCTAAGTGAAGGAGCTGAAAAATTTCTTGAATTAAAAACCCGGATGAACGCCATAAATGCAGGTTCCGGACAAATGGGCAATTTTCTTACAGTAATTGGAAACAGCCAGATGAAGGATGGAGATCTTAACATCTCGGGGACCGGTATTGATTCCAGTTATGTGGATAGCATTACTGTGGACCCGGATGTTTACTGGAAGTACTTTACATGTGCCACTGTGACCGAGTATGATAATCCGGACGGGACTCATACAACCATTTATGATTATGGAGACGGATGTGAAGAGTATGGAGCACTGTATAGAGGTAAAATTACCTATATCTGGAGAAATGAAGACAATGATTACTATTCAAGTGTAATTTATACTGATTATTATGCCTATGGTGTTGAAATGAATGGTATTTCCGAGTATTCATTCACTTCTGACGGTAATTCTTATTTCAGTACAGGCGTTAAAGAGGATTCAGGTGACTCGACTGTTACCGTTTCTCCGGTTGTTTTTAACTGGTCGGGTTCATCCACCGGTCATGAGGATATAACAATGGTTACCGATGACAGGACCACTTATTATTATTTATCCGATTATTCCAACAAATGGGACAGCGTAACTTATACGGTCCTGGTCGGAGACTACTATAGTAAGACCGAATCAGAGGAGTACAATTCCGAATATCGCTACACTGTCGACAAACCGTTGGTCACTGATTACAGATGCACTGAATCCTGGGTTCCGGTTTCCGGTATTGAAACTATTACCAATACTGAAAACAGCAAGACCAGCAATTACTCGGTTAATTATGGGACAGGGGTCTGCGATAACCTGGCTGAACTGACTGAAAACGGAAAGACATCAATTATAGATTTCAGCGAAATCTACTATACCAAAGTTGATAGTTCCGGTTCTACAAGTCCCGGGATGCAGGGGCCGGCAGGGAAAAAAAGATAATGGCGCATGTTCATTCCTGCTTACCGGATGGCAGATCTGTTCCCTTGACTCTTTTATCAAAAAGCTTTAAAACAGAAGTTATGGCAAATGCGACAATAAAAGCTGGTACCGCCGTTAAAACAGGCCATATTACCAGTGATAAAACTAATAATAACTGGTTGGCAGATGCAACGAATAATCCATGAATATTAGCTGCCACAGAAAGCCCAAAGGCTCCCAGGGCTGCTGCAGAAGATGTGTGCAGTGCTGTTTTGCGTGATGAGTTATTAAATCGATAGACATACCAAATATGACCTGCAAATAGCAATGCACACGTCAGCCATGCAGCCAAACGCCAAATTATAACCATAGTATGAGTATCTGACCATCCGGAGAACATGCCGAAAACAATTCCATCGAGGCAATAGATTGCACCTATAATTAAAATATTACGTAACCACCTTCGCTCATTCGGTCCATTCATTTGTGTTTCCTGATTATCATTGGTTGATTTAGAAATTAAATCTTATC
>CAWDYR010000019.1:0-153548 GCA_963806555.1 uncultured Bacteroidales bacterium
CGTTTGCTACCTGGCTTAACGGTTTCGCTGTTAGCGGCGGTTGTGATCCCCAGTTCTCTACTGGTACTACGGCCCCTGTGGCTCCTCCGTTCTGCGGTGGTAGCATTACTGTTACCTGGACCGTAACTGATCAGTGCTTCACTACTGCTAACCCTTCGGCTACTTTTACTATTACTCCGCCGGAGCCTGTGGTTATTACTCCGGTCAACAATTTATCTACCGAAGCTTGTGACTATGCTAACCAGGCGGCTGCCGATGCAGCGTTTGCTACCTGGCTTAACGGTTTCGCAGTTAGCGGCGGTTGTGATCCCCAGTTCTCTACTGGTACTACGGCCCCTGTGGCTCCTCCGTTCTGCGGTGGTAGCATTACTGTTACCTGGACCGTAACTGATCAGTGCTTCACTACTGCTAACCCTTCGGCTACTTTTACTATTACTCCGCCGGAGCCTGTGGTTATTACTCCGGTCAACAATTTATCTACCGAAGCTTGTGACTATGCTAACCAGGCGGCTGCCGATGCAGCGTTTGCTACCTGGCTTAACGGTTTCGCAGTTAGCGGCGGTTGTGATCCCCAGTTCTCTACTGGTACTACGGCCCCTGTGGCTCCTCCGTTCTGCGGTGGTAGCATTACTGTTACCTGGACCGTAACTGATCAGTGCTTCACTACTGCTAACCCTTCGGCTACTTTTACTATTACTCCGCCGGAGCCTGTGGTTATTACTCCGGTCAACAATTTATCTACCGAAGCTTGTGACTATGCTAACCAGGCGGCTGCCGATGCAGCGTTTGCTACCTGGCTTAACGGTTTCGCTGTTAGCGGCGGTTGTGATCCCCAGTTCTCTACTGGTACTACGGCCCCTGTGGCTCCTCCGTTCTGCGGTGGTAGCATTACTGTTACCTGGACCGTAACTGATCAGTGCTTCACTACTGCTAACCCTTCGGCTACTTTTACTATTACTCCGCCGGAGCCTGTGGTTATTACTCCGGTCAACAATTTATCTACCGAAGCTTGTGACTATGCTAACCAGGCGGCTGCCGATGCAGCGTTTGCTACCTGGCTTAACGGTTTCGCTGTTAGCGGCGGTTGTGATCCCCAGTTCTCTACTGGTACTACGGCCCCTGTGGCTCCTCCGTTCTGCGGTGGTAGCATTACTGTTACCTGGACCGTAACTGATCAGTGCTTCACTACTGCTAACCCTTCGGCTACTTTTACTATTACTCCGCCGGAGCCTGTGGTTATTACTCCGGTCAACAATTTATCTACCGAAGCTTGTGACTATGCTAACCAGGCGGCTGCCGATGCAGCGTTTGCTACCTGGCTTAACGGTTTCGCAGTTAGCGGCGGTTGTGATCCCCAGTTCTCTACTGGTACTACGGCCCCTGTGGCTCCTCCGTTCTGCGGTGGTAGCATTACTGTTACCTGGACCGTAACTGATCAGTGCTTCACTACTGCTAACCCTTCGGCTACTTTTACTATTACTCCGCCGGAGCCTGTGGTTATTACTCCGGTCAACAATTTATCTACCGAAGCTTGTGACTATGCTAACCAGGCGGCTGCCGATGCAGCGTTTGCTACCTGGCTTAACGGTTTCGCTGTTAGCGGCGGTTGTGATCCCCAGTTCTCTACTGGTACTACGGCCCCTGTGGCTCCTCCGTTCTGCGGTGGTAGCATTACTGTTACCTGGACCGTAACTGATCAGTGCTTCACTACTGCTAACCCTTCGGCTACTTTTACTATTACTCCGCCGGAGCCTGTGGTTATTACTCCGGTCAACAATTTATCTACCGAAGCTTGTGACTATGCTAACCAGGCGGCTGCCGATGCAGCGTTTGCTACCTGGCTTAACGGTTTCGCTGTTAGCGGCGGTTGTGATCCCCAGTTCTCTACTGGTACTACGGCCCCTGTGGCTCCTCCGTTCTGCGGTGGTAGCATTACTGTTACCTGGACCGTAACTGATCAGTGCTTCACTACTGCTAACCCTTCGGCTACTTTTACTATTACTCCGCCGGAGCCTGTGGTTATTACTCCGGTCAACAATTTATCTACCGAAGCTTGTGACTATGCTAACCAGGCGGCTGCCGATGCAGCGTTTGCTACCTGGCTTAACGGTTTCGCTGTTAGCGGCGGTTGTGATCCCCAGTTCTCTACTGGTACTACGGCCCCTGTGGCTCCTCCGTTCTGCGGTGGTAGCATTACTGTTACCTGGACCGTAACTGATCAGTGCTTCACTACTGCTAACCCTTCGGCTACTTTTACTATTACTCCGCCGGAGCCTGTGGTTATTACTCCGGTCAACAATTTATCTACCGAAGCTTGTGACTATGCTAACCAGGCGGCTGCCGATGCAGCGTTTGCTACCTGGCTTAACGGTTTCGCTGTTAGCGGCGGTTGTGATCCCCAGTTCTCTACTGGTACTACGGCCCCTGTGGCTCCTCCGTTCTGCGGTGGTAGCATTACTGTTACCTGGACCGTAACTGATCAGTGCTTCACTACTGCTAACCCTTCGGCTACTTTTACTATTACTCCGCCGGAGCCTGTGGTTATTACTCCGGTCAACAATTTATCTACCGAAGCTTGTGACTATGCTAACCAGGCGGCTGCCGATGCAGCGTTTGCTACCTGGCTTAACGGTTTCGCTGTTAGCGGCGGTTGTGATCCCCAGTTCTCTACTGGTACTACGGCCCCTGTGGCTCCTCCGTTCTGCGGTGGTAGCATTACTGTTACCTGGACCGTAACTGATCAGTGCTTCACTACTGCTAACCCTTCGGCTACTTTTACTATTACTCCGCCGGAGCCTGTGGTTATTACTCCGGTCAACAATTTATCTACCGAAGCTTGTGACTATGCTAACCAGGCGGCTGCCGATGCAGCGTTTGCTACCTGGCTTAACGGTTTCGCAGTTAGCGGCGGTTGTGATCCCCAGTTCTCTACTGGTACTACGGCCCCTGTGGCTCCTCCGTTCTGCGGTGGTAGCATTACTGTTACCTGGACCGTAACTGATCAGTGCTTCACTACTGCTAACCCTTCGGCTACTTTTACTATTACTCCGCCGGAGCCTGTGGTTATTACTCCGGTCAACAATTTATCTACCGAAGCTTGTGACTATGCTAACCAGGCGGCTGCCGATGCAGCGTTTGCTACCTGGCTTAACGGTTTCGCAGTTAGCGGCGGTTGTGATCCCCAGTTCTCTACTGGTACTACGGCCCCTGTGGCTCCTCCGTTCTGCGGTGGTAGCATTACTGTTACCTGGACCGTAACTGATCAGTGCTTCACTACTGCTAACCCTTCGGCTACTTTTACTATTACTCCGCCGGAGCCTGTTACTTTCACAGAACCTCAGGATATTACTGTCGACGCCTGTGACTTTGCTGACCAGGCTGCCCTTAATGCCGCTTTCAACACCTGGCTCGCTGATGTTCTTACCCAGGCAGCTGTCGATGGTGGATGTGACCCGCAGGTAGCCAATGATGCGGCTAACGTCACTGTTCCGGATCTATGCGCCGGTGGTACCGCAACCGTTACCTGGACTGTTACTGACAGATGCGAGTCGCCGACTTTTAATGCTGCTTTCATTGTTACCCCGCCTGAGCCTGTTACTTTCACAGAACCTCAGGACTTAACTGTCAACGCCTGCGACTTCGCTGATCAGGCTGCCCTTAACACCGCCTTCAACACCTGGCTTTCCGATGTTCTTACCCAGGCTGCCGTCACTGGTGGCTGCGACCCACAGGTTGCCAATGACGCAGCTTCCATTATTGTTCCTGATCTCTGCGCCGGTGGTACTGCTACTGTTACATGGTCTGTCATTGACCTGTGCGAGTCGCCTTCGTTCAACGCTTCATTTATAGTTACCCCGCCTCCTCCTGTTACTTTCACAGAACCTCAGGATATTACAGTTGACGCCTGTGACTTCGCTGATCAGGTTGCCCTCTAAGGCCGCTTTCAACACATGGCTTGCTGATGTTCTTACACAGGCCGCTGTCGATGGTGGTTGTAACCCCCAGGTAGCCAATGATGCGGCTAACGTCACTGTTCCGGATCTCTGCGCCGGTGGTACTGCTACCGTAACCTGGACTATAACTGATCTTTGCGAGTCGCCTTCATTTAATGCTGCTTTCATTGTTACTCCACCTGAGCCTGTTACTTTCACTGAACCTCAGGATATTACTGTCAACGCCTGCGACTTCGCTGATCAGGCTGCCCTTAATGCCGCCTTCAACACCTGGCTCGCCGATGTACTTTCCCAGGCATCCGTAGCCGGTGGCTGCGACCCACAGGTCGCTAATGACGCTGCTTCGATTACAGTTCCAGATCTTTGCGCTGGTGGTACAGCTACTGTTACATGGTCTGTCATTGACCTGTGCGAGTCGCCTTCATTTAATGCTGCTTTCATTGTTACCCCGCCTGAGCCTGTAACTTTCACAGAACCTCAGGATATTACTGTCAACGCCTGTGACTACGCTGATCAGGCTGCTCTTAATTCCGCTTTCAACACCTGGCTAGCCGATGTACTTTCCCAGGCTGCCGTAGCTGGTGGCTGCGACCCACAGGTAGCCAATGACGCAGCTTCCATTACTGTTCCTGATCTCTGCGCCGGTGGAACAGCTACTGTTACATGGTCTGTCACTGACCTGTGCGAGTCGCCTACTTTTAACGCTGCTTTCATTGTTACTCCACCCGAGCCTGTTACTTTCACCGAACCTCAGGACTTAACCGTCAATGCCTGCGACTTCGCTGATCAGGCTGCCCTTAATGCCGCTTTCAACACCTGGCTCGCCGATGTACTTACCCAGGCTGCCGTAGCTGGTGGCTGCGACCCACAAGTCGCTAATGACGCTGCTTCGATTACAGTTCCAGATCTTTGCGCTGGTGGTACCGCTACTGTAACCTGGACAGTTACTGACAGATGCGAGTCGCCTTCTTTTAATGCTGCTTTCATTGTTACTCCGCCTGAGCCTGTTACTTTCACCGAACCTCAGGACTTAACTGTCAACGCCTGCGACTTCGCTGACCAGGCTGCCCTCCAGGCTGCTTTCATCACCTGGCTCCGCCGAGTGCCTCATCAGGCCGCATTGCCGGGGGTTGTAACCCTCAGGTAGCTAACGATGCGGCTAACGTCACTGTTCCGGATCTATGCGCCGGTGGAACCCTACTGTTACCTGGACTATAACCGATCTTTGCCAGTCGCCTTCTATTTAATGCTGCATTCATTGTTACCCCGCCTGAGCCTGTAACTTTTACAGACACCTGCAGGATATTACTGTTAACGCCTGTGACTACGCTGATCAGGCTGCCCTCCAGGCTGCTTTCTCTGACTGGGTTACAGCTCAGAGTGCCGTCATCGATGGCAGCATCGCCGGGGGTTGTGATCCCGTCATCTCTGATAACAGCTCTACACTGACAATGTCAGACCTGTGCGCCGGTGGAACCCTTTTTGTCACCTGGACTATTACAGACCTGTGCCAGACAACTACTACTTCTGCCACATTCTCCATTACTGCTCCTCTGCCTGTCACTTTCACCGAACCTCAGGACTTATCTGTTGATGCCTGCGACTTCGCTGACCAGGCTGCCCTTAATACTGCTTTCAACACATGGCTCGCCGATGTACTTACCCAGGCCGCTGTAGCTGGTGGCTGCGACCCACAGGTCGCCAATGATGCCGCTTCAGTTACTGTTCCTGATCTCTGCGACGGTGGTACGGCTACTGTAACCTGGACAATAACCGATCTTTGCCTGTCGCCTTCATTTAATGCTGCTTTCATTGTTACCCCGCCTGAGCCCGTCACTTTCACCGAACCTCAGGACTTAACCGTTGATGCCTGCGACTTCGATGACCAGGCTGCCCTTAATGCTGCTTTCAACACCTGGCTCGCTGATGTGCTTACTCAGGCTGCTGTAACCGGTGGCTGCAATCCTCAGGTCGGCAATGACGCCGCTTCTGTTATTGTTCCTGATCTCTGCGCCGGCGGTACAGCTACTGTTACCTGGACTGTTGCCGATATTTGCCAGAACCCGACATTCAATTCTGTTTTCTCTGTAACTCCGCATATACCCATTACTTTAACCTGCGCTCCTCCGCAATCACTCTCCGCCTGCTCTTCGCAGGCAGCTATCCAGGCTGCTTATGACACCTGGAGGACAGGATTTTCATTTACAGGCGGATGCTCCTCTGCTACAACAAATATTTCTGCAATTCCTGTCCTTCCTCCTGATGCCAGCACCGCTGGTGCTAACCTCTCTTTTACTTATACAGTTACTGATTTGTGCGGAGAGCATAGCTGCACTTCTACATTTACTGTTGCCTCTTACGATCCGATTAGTCTTAACCTGCACTCCGGCGCAATCACTCTCCGCCTGCTCCACGCAGGCTGCTGTCCAGGCTGCTTATGACGTCTGGAGTGCAGGTTTTTCATTTACAGGTGGAACATCCGCAACTTCTAACATTTCCGAACTTCCTATTTTACCATCAGATGCCAACTGCACCGGTGCTAATCTCTCATTTAATTACACAGTCACTGATGCGTGCGGGTCCCAAACCTGTACTTCTTCTTTCACGGTAGCTCCGGCTACCCTGGTTGTCTTAACCTGCGCTCCGGCGCAATCACTCACCGCCTGCACTTCGCAGGCTGCTGTCCAGGCTGCTTATGACGTCTGGAGTGCAGGTTTTTCATTTACAGGAGGTTGTCCTGGTGCTACTTCTAACATTTCCGACATTCCCGCTCTGCCTGCTGATGCCAGCTGCGCCGGGACAACCCTTTCATTCACTTTTACTGTAACAGATGCATGCGGCTCGCATAACTGCACCTCAGCGTTCACAGTAGCCCCAAACACACCTCCTGTTATTGTGTGTCCCCCATCCCCCCAGGTCAGAACTTTGGAACCCGGTATTAGGAGGTATGTAACAGTAGGAAACGAATTTGATTATATCTCAATTACTGATGATTGCGGTACAGCTACAGTCAGCAACAATCTGAACAATAGGGCTACTTTAGATGGTTATGACTTCCCGACAGGTGTCACAACTGTTATCTGGACTGCAGTAGATGATTGCGGCAACAGTACTGAATGCTCATTTACCGTTATAATTGACTCCCCTGGCATTGAACTTATCAAAACAGGTTCCTATGAGGATTCAAACAATGACGGTATTTATAATACAGGTGATCATATAATTTACACATTCATTGTTACCAACACCGGCAGCGTAACTCTCACAAATGTAACCATCACTGATCCATTAATTACTGTCTTAGGTGGACCGATTCCTTCCCTTGCTCCCGGCGCCGTTGACAATACAACATTCACAGGTACTTACTCTCTCACTCAGGCTGACATCGATGCAGGAAGTATTACCAATACAGCTACTGCCTCCGGCAGATTCCGTGGTAGGGATTATGCTTCTACAGATGACTTTACACAGCCTTTAATTCAAAATCCGGCACTTACTATCACCAAAACTGTTGACCTTGCAACCATTAGCCAGCCCGGATTACTTACATACTCAATAACAGTAGTCAATACAGGCAATACAAGCCTGTCCAATGTTATTGTCACTGATATCCTCCCCGACGGATCCAATGGTACTCTGACCGGTCCGACAGGTGATGGCGGCACTGTGGGAACTCTTGATGTGGGAGAGACCTGGACCTACTCTATAACCTACTCTGTCTCACAGGATGATATTAATGCAGGTGACGACCTGGTCAACACCGCTACAGTCGATACTGACCAGACTGAACCTCTATCAGACGACGTTACCACAACAATAACCAGGACCTCCAGCCTTACAATCACCAAAACTGTTGACCTTGCAACCATTAGCCAGCCCGGATTACTTACATACTCAATAACAGTAGTCAATACAGGCAATACAAGCCTGTCCAATGTTATTGTCACTGATATCCTCCCCGACGGATCCAATGGTACTCTGACCGGTCCGACAGGTGATGGCGGCACTGTGGGAACTCTTGATGTGGGAGAGACCTGGACCTATTCTATAACCTACTCTGTCTCACAGGATGATATAAATGCAGGTGACGACCTGGTCAACACCGCTACAGTCGATACTGACCAGACTGAACCTCTATCAGACGATGTTACCACAACAATAACCAGGACCTCCAGCCTTACTATCACCAAAACTGTTGACCTTCCAACTCTTAGCCAGCCCGGATTACTTACATACTCTATAACAGTAGTCAATACAGGCAATACAAGCCTGTCCAATGTTATTGTCACTGATATCCTCCCCGACGGATCCAATGGTACTCTGACCGGTCCGACAGGTGATGGCGGCACTGTGGGAACTCTTGATGTGGGAGAGACCTGGACTTATTCTATAACTTACTCTGTCTCACAGGATGATATTAATGCAGGTGACGACCTGGTCAACACCGCTACAGTCGATACTGACCAGACTGAACCTCAATCAGACGACGTTACCACAACAATAACCAGGACCTCCAGCCTTACTATCACCAAAACTGTTGACCTTGCAACCATTAGCCAGCCCGGATTACTTACATACTCAATAACAGTAGTCAATACAGGCAATACAAGCTTGTCCAATGTTATTGTCACTGACATCCTCCCCGACGGATCCAATGGTACTCTGACCGGTCCGACAGGTGATGGCGGCACTGTGGGAACTCTTGATGTGGGAGAGACCTGGACTTATTCTATAACTTACTCTGTCTCACAGGATGATATTAATGCAGGTGACGACCTGGTCAACACCGCTACAGTCGATACTGACCAGACTGAACCTCTATCAGACGACTGTTACCACAACAATAACAAGGACCTCCAGCCTTACTATCACCAAGACTGTCGATCTTGCAACCATTAGCCAGCCCGGATTACTTACATACTCTATAACAGTAGTCAATACAGGCAATACAAGCCTGTCCAATGTTATTGTCACTGATATCCTCCCCGACGGATCCAATGGTACTCTGACCGGTCCGACAGGTGATGGCGGCACTGTGGGAACTCTTGATGTGGGAGAGACCTGGACTTATTCTATAACTTACTCTGTCTCACAGGATGATATTAATGCAGGTGACGACCTGGTCAACACCGCTACAGTCGATACTGACCAGACTGAACCCGTCATCAGACGACTGTTACCACAACAATAACAAGAACTTCCAGCCTTACAATCACCAAGACTGTAGACCTTCCAACTCATTAGCCGCCCGGATTACTTACATACTCAATAACTGTAGTCAATACAGGCAATACAAGCCTGTCCAATGTTATTGTCACTGATGTCCTCCCCGACGGATCCAATGGTACTCTGACCGGTCCAACCGGCGATGGCGGCACTGTGGGAACACTTGATGTGGGAGAGACCTGGACTTATACTGCAACTTACTCAGTTACACAGAATGATATTGATAGAGGTACACCACTTGTTAATACTGCAACAGTCGACACCGACCAGACTACTCCGGCATCGGATACTGCCACCACAACTATTTCAACAACTTCAAGCCTTACAATTACCAAGACTGTAGACCTCCCATCAATAAGCGCTCCCGGACTGCTTACATATACCATTGTTGTAGTCAATACCGGCACCACCAGCCTGACTGGTATAGATATGTCAGATGTTCTGCCCGATGGTACTGCCGGTACTCTTACAGGTCCGACCGGCGATGGCGGCACTGTGGGAACACTTGATGTGGGAGAGACCTGGACTTATACTGCAACTTACGCAGTTACACAGAATGATATCGATAGAGGTACACCACTTGTTAATACTGCAACAGTCGACACCGACCAGACTACTCCGGCATCGGATACTGCCACTACAACCATTTCAACAACTTCAAGCCTTACAATTACCAAGACTGTAGACCTCCCATCAATAAGCGCTCCCGGACTGCTTACATATACCATTGTTGTAGTGAATACCGGCACCACCAGCCTGACTGGTATAGATATGTCAGATGTCCTGCCTGATGGTACTGCCGGTACTCTTACAGGACCAACCGGCGATGGCGGCACTGTGGGAACACTTGATGTGGGAGAGACATGGACTTATACTGCAACTTACGCAGTTACACAGAATGATATTGATAGAGGTACACCACTTGTTAATACTGCAACAGTCGACACCGACCAGACTACTCCGGCATCGGATACTGCCACCACAACTATTTCAACAACTTCAAGCCTTACAATTACCAAGACTGTAGACCTCTCATCAATAAGCGCTCCCGGACTGCTTACATATACCATTGTTGTAGTTAATACCGGCACCACCAGCCTGACTGGTATAGATATGTCAGATGTCCTGCCCGATGGTACTGCCGGTACTCTTACAGGTCCGACAGGCGATGGCGGCACTGTGGGAACACTCGATGTGGGAGAGACCTGGACTTATACTGCAACTTACGCAGTTACACAGAATGATATCGATAGAGGTACACCACTTGTTAATACTGCAACAGTCGACACCGACCAGACTACTCCGGCATCGGATACTGCCACCACAACTATTTCAACAACTTCAAGCCTTACAATTACCAAGACTGTAGACCTCTCATCAATAAGCGCTCCCGGACTGCTTACATATACCATTGTTGTAGTTAATACCGGCACCACCAGCCTGACTGGTATAGATATGTCAGATGTCCTGCCTGATGGTACTGCCGGTACTCTTACAGGCCCAACCGGCGATGGCGGCGCTGTGGGAACACTTGATGTGGGAGAGACCTGGACTTATTCTGCAACTTACGCAGTTACACAGAATGATATCGATAGAGGTACACCACTTGTTAATACTGCAACAGTCGACACCGACCAGACTACTCCGGCATCGGATACTGCCACTACAACTATTTCAACAACTTCAAGCCTTACAATTACCAAGACTGTAGACCTCCCATCAATAAGCGCTCCCGGACTGCTTACATATACCATTGTTGTAGTCAATACCGGCACCACCAGCCTGACTGGTATAGATATGTCAGATGTCCTGCCTGATGGTACTGCCGGTACTCTTACAGGACCAACCGGCGATGGCGGAGCTGTGGGAACACTTGATGTGGGCGAGACATGGACTTATACTGCAACTTACGCAGTTACACAGAATGATATTGATAGAGGTACACCACTTGTTAATACTGCAACGGTCGACACCGACCAGACTACTCCGGCATCGGATACTGCCACCACAACTATTTCAACAACTTCAAGCCTTACAATTACCAAGACTGTAGACCTCTCATCAATAAGCGCTCCCGGACTGCTTACATATACCATTGTTGTAGTTAATACCGGCACCACCAGCCTGACTGGTATGATATGTCAGATGTCCTGCCCGATGGTATTGCCGGCGGAGCTACCTAGGTCTCTGGTGATACTGACGGTGGTAATCACTTGATGTGGCAGAGACATGGACCTATACTGCAACTTACCTCGTTACTCAGACTGACATCGACCGAGGTACTACCCTTGTTAATACGGCAACGTGACAAGCACCGAAGTACTACTCCGTCACCGCTGAGGCTGTAACTACTATTACCAGAACAGCTGGTCTGAGTGTATCCAAAACTGTTGACCATGCTTCCATCTCCGCTCCCGGGCCTCTGGTCTACACTATTACCGTAACAAATACCGGAACTGTAGGGCTCTCAGGCGTTGCCGTCGCCGATGTATTTGCCGGTGGTGCTACCTATGTCTCTGGTGATACAGATAATGATAATGTACTTGATCTGACCGAGACCTGGACTTATACTGCTGATTACCTCGCAACTCAGGCTGACATCGACCGCGGTACTGACCTTGTTAACATCGTCAGCGTGACAAGCACCGAAGTAACAACTCCTGTCACCGCTCAGGCTGTAACTACTATTGCCAGAACAGCTGCTCTGAGTGTATCCAAAACTGTTGACCATGCTTCCATCTCCGCTCCCGGGCCTCTGGTCTACACTATTACCGTAACAAATACCGGAACTGTAGGGCTCTCAGGCGTTGACGTCGCCGATGTATTTGCCGGTGGTGCTACCTATGTCTCTGGTGATACAGATAATGATAATGTACTTGATCTGACCGAGACCTGGACTTATACTGCTGATTACCTCGCAACTCAGGCTGACATCGACCGCGGTACTGACCTTGTTAACATCGTCAGCGTGACAAGCACCGAAGTAACAACTCCTGTCACCGCTCAGGCTGTAACTACTATTGCCAGAACAGCTGCTCTGAGTGTATCCAAAACTGTTGACCATGCTTCCATATCCGCTCCCGGGCCTCTGGTCTACACTATTACCGTAACAAATACCGGAACTGTAGGGCTCTCAGGCGTTGCCGTCGCCGATGCATTTGCCGGCGGAGCTGCTTATGTCTCTGGTGATACTGACGGTGATAATGTACTGGATCTGACAGAGGCATGGATATATACTGCTGATTACCTCGCTACTCAGGCTGACATAGACCGCGGTACTAACCTTGTTAACATTGTCAGTGTTGACAAGTACCGAGGTTACCACTCCTGTCACTGCTGAGGCTGTCACAACTATTGCCAGGACAGCTACTCTGAGTGTTTCCAAAACTGTCGACGATGCTTCTATATCCGCTCCCGGGCCTCTGGTTTATACTATTACCGTAACTAATACCGGAACTGTCGGGCTCTCAGGCGTTGCCGTCGCCGATGCATTTGCCGGCGGAGCTGCTTATGTCTCTGGTGATACTGACGGTGATAATGTACTGGATCTGACAGAGGCATGGATATATACTGCTGATTACCTCGCTACTCAGGCTGACATAGACCGCGGTACTAACCTTGTTAACATTGTCAGCGTTACAAGCACCGAGGTTACTACTCCTGTCACTGCCGAGGCTGTAACTTCTATTGCCAGAACAGCTGCTTTGAGTGTATCCAAAACTGTTGACCACTGCTTCCATCTCCGCTCCCGGGCCTCTGGTCTATACTATTACCGTAACAAATACCGGAACTGTAGGGCTCTCAGGTGTTGCCGTCGCCGATGCATTTGCCGGTGGAGCTACTTATGTCTCTGGTGATACTGACGGTGATAATGTACTGGATCTGACAGAGACCTGGACTCTATACTGCTGATTACCTGGCAACTCAGGCTGACATAGACCGCGGTACTAACCTTGTTAACATTGTCAGCGTTACAAGTACCGAGGTTACCACTCCTGTCACTGCTGAGGCTGTAACAACTATTGCCAGAACAGCTGCTCTGAGTGTTTCCAAAACTGTCGACCATGCTTCTATATCCGCTCCCGGGCCTCTGGTTTATACTATTACCGTAACAAATACCGGAACTGTAGGGCTCTCAGGCGTTGCCGTCGCCGATGCATTTGCCGGTGGAGCTACTTATGTCTCTGGTGATACTGACGGTGATAATGTACTTGATCTGACAGAGGCCTGGATATATACTGCTGATTACCTCGCTACTCAGGCTGACATAGACCGCGGTACTAACCTTGTTAACATTGTCAGTGTTACAAGTACCGAGGTTACCACTCCTGTCACTGCTCAGGCTGTCACAACTATAATAAATCAAAATCATGATTTAACCATTTTAAAAACCGCCGCAGAAACTACCTACTCAACTGTAGGTGAAGTTATTCACTATACAATTGTCGTGACAAATACAGGCAATGTGACCCTGACGAACATAATTGTCACTGATCCGCTTACTACTTACAGACAACTTCTTTCAAGTCTGGCTCCTGGTGCATCACAGACCATCTCCACCAGCTATACTATTGATCAGGGTGACATAAATGCCGGTGATGTTCTAAACAGGGCCATCGCAACTTATATTTATGCCAATCAGGAATATTTTGTCGATGATGATGTAACCGTCTACGGCACCCAGGGACCTGATCTTTCAATTACCAAATCAGCTTCTCCTGTTACATATTCAAGTGTTAATCAGAGCATCACCTACAGAGTGGTCGTTACAAACACAGGCAATGTGACTCTCACCAATGTCGATGTTAATGATCCGCTGACCGGTCTGGATGAGACTATTCCAATACTTACCCCCGGAGAAAGCAGGGTGTTTAACTCCACCTACCTCATCACCCAGGCTGACCTGAACAGGAGCTTTGTAAATAATACTGCAACAGCAAGATATACCTTTAATAGCACTCCATACAGCGAGAGTGCGAGTGCCAGGATAACCGCCAATCTCTCACCGGCAATCGATCTTTCGAAGAGCGTCCAGGAAAGTAATTATTCCAGCGTCGGCACTGTGCTTCACTATACCCTTGTCGTAAGAAATACAGGGAATGTCACTTTGACTGCCGTCTCGGTGACCGATCCGCTGACAGGTGTTGACCAGACAATCGGTAGCCTTGATCCCGGAGAGACAGTTACGATAAATGCAACATATACTGTTACCCAGGGTCGATATCAATACCGGGAGAGTTACCAATACAGCCCGCGCAAGCACCGTCTATAACGGAACCACCTACTCTGACCAGGCCAGCGCAATTGTTCCTGCAAGCCAGAACCCGAGAATTGCTATCACCAAGACTGCCACAGAAAGTAATTATACCTCGGCTGGTGAAGTGATTCATTATACACTCGTAGTATCTAATACAGGAAATGTCACCCTGACCGGTGTAACCGTGACTGACCCGATTGCCACTGTATCATGTCCGGGGGTTATCGGTACTCTTGATCCCGGGGAAGTAGTAACCTGCACCGCCACCCATACAGTGACCGCATCCGATATCTCTGACCGCAGCATTCATAATACTGCAACAGCAACAGGTCATGATCCGGGCGGCCAGCCTGTATCGGCAACAGCCAGCGCCACGGTTGCACTGCGTAACCTTCCGCCAGCGATAATCTGCCCGGATCCTATCATTACAAGTACCAGCGAAACAACCTGCGATGTTTTGATAAGTACAGGACTCAATGCCTCTTACTCCGATCCAAATGATAACGTTGTATCTCTTACCTGGGTGATGACCGGAGCTACTGAAGATCAATCCCCATCTTCGGGGATCAACCAGATCGGAAGTCATATCTTCAACCTTGGAGTAACAACCGTTACCTATACCGTAACCGATGCAATAGGACTCTCGGCTACCTGCAGCTTCACCGTCACCGTGATAGACGACGTCCCGCCTGTTGCCGTCTGCCGCGACATTGACGTCTACCTTGACATTAACACAGGAGTGGTAACAATCGATCCTGACGATGTTGACGGAGGAAGCTCCGATAACTGCGGTATTGCTTCAATAGCTATCGACCGCGACCGCTTCAACTGCCTTGACCTCGGACCCAACGATGTAATCCTTACCGTTATCGATAACTCCGGCAACAGCGGAGTATGTACCGCCGTTGTCACCGTCCACTATGAAACAGCTCCTCAGCCTGCAGTTACTCCTTCCTCGGATGTGATATGCAACGATACCGAGGTGAATCTTGTTCTAACAAGTAACATCCCATCAACAACCTGGACATGGACTGTCGCTTCACCGCTCCAGATAACCGGTGCAAGCGGCGATAACAGCGGGCAGCTCTCATCAATTGTCCAGACCCTTCACAACTCGGATTTGGCTGATCACAGCCTCACATATACAATCACCCCGACCGTTTACGGCCAGTGCGTCCTTCCTGACATCTCCGCCCAGGTATGGGTTAATCCTACTCCTCAGATCCAGGTTACCCCGGCCACTCAAACCATCTGCGACGGGGAGAGCTCCCTGGTAACTGTCCGCAATCCTAACACCTCAGTAAGAGGCCAGTGGCTGTATGATCTTTCGGTCTCAGCCGAGGCAGGGTATTAGAGGTAACTCCACAGGCGGAACATACACCAGTCCGACAAACCTCACCGAGACCCTCTTCAATGATGCCAGCGTCATACGCACAGTTACTTACAGGTTCACCCCGCGTATCGCTCCTGCTGACGGCGGTACCGACTGCATGGGTCCTGAGCAGGTTGTCACAATATCCGTATTCCCGAGGGTACACTACGAAAAAGTCCTCTCCGACTACAACGGTTACAACATAAGCTGCTACGGAAAATCGAACGGCTATATCCATATCACCCCGCAGGAGGATCTTGGCCCGTACACTTACCTGTGGACCGGTCCGGAAGGCTTCAGTGCTACATCAAAAGATATCGACGGGCTGATTGCCGGTGGATACACCCTCGCGATCACCGATGCCAATAACTGTTCCGTAACCGAAACTTTTGAACTGACACAACCTGCTGAGTTAAGTGTGTCATTGCTTCCTTCAGTAAGTATGGACGGAGCTTATAATATTAATTGTGCAGGTGCCAGCACAGGATCTATAGCCGCATCCGGACTAAATGGTGTTGGCAAGGTGGAATATATGTGGATTGACGGTGCCGTTGGCAGTACAAGGAACAATCTTTCAGCCGGAAATTATAAGGTAAGGATACAGGATTCAAATAACTGTCTGGCTGAAGAATCAGTGACCCTGACCGAACCTGAAGCAATTATGCTTTCCTTCGACATCGTCAATACCTTCTGTCCTGACTCACCAGATGGCTCTGTTGATGTACATGCTACCGGTGGAGTTAATGGTGTTGATTATACCTACATCTGGTCGAATAATTCAAATGAAAAGAAAATTAAAGATGTCAAGCCGGGACATTACAGGGTCATTGTCACTGACCAAAACCTCTGCTCTGTAAAAGACTCTGCAACAGTCAGGACTATCAGTGAACTCTGCCTTATTATTCCTGATGCATTTTCACCAAATGGCGACCTTACAAATGATACATGGGTTATTGGCAACATTGATCTCTATCCCCAGGCAGAAATAACTATCTACAACAGGTGGGGTCAGATGCTCTGGCAATCAGCCCGCGGTTATCCTGAAGCATGGGATGGAAGAAGCAAGGGTATCCCAATGCCTATCGACGGCTACCACTACGTTATAGATCTGCATAACGGCTACAAACTGATTGCCGGGGATGTAACTCTCGTCAGGTAGGTTTGGGGAAGGTCTGCTGGTCTCTGGTCTTGGCTGGGCTGGTCTGCGTAACCTGCCGGGGCAGGTCTGCGGAATCTGCGGGAAACTTCCCGGAAGGTCTGTATGTCTAATGGTCTCCTGGTCTAAGGTCTGCGTAAATCTGCGTGATCTGCGGGAAAGAATTGAAATATGTCTTATAAGACATATTAAAAGGGCGCTTATATAGATTATGCCTCTCCCACCGGGAAAGGGGATAGAAGGAGTGCGGTGCATAGCCAAAGAGTCAATTTTAAACTGAGGATTATTTAATTAGCTGAAAACACTTAAATAACTTTCCCCTCTTTTGAAGAGGGGTGGCAGACGGTGAAATCATCTCAACCCAGAAACTAAAATCTGGCGGGTGGTTGATTCAAGTCTTTCTATTACCTTATTCAAACGGATAGACTTGAAACAAACTAACCACCCCGGCCGGGAAAGCAGATTATAACCCCTCAAAATCTATAGTCCCGGCACTCCTTGAAAAAAGGAGGGGAAATGTAAGTGATTGCAAATCAGCTGCATACAGTTTGATTATTAAGCTATCCCATTCCTTAGGATCGGCTATGGGTGAAGTAGTAAACGGGGATTAATTTATATAAGCGCCATTAAAAGACATATTAAATTAAAATGAAATACGTATTAAAAGACATATTAACCAGACCTGATTCCGGGAATCGCAAACACGCATTAAAATTAATTTATTCTGGTTTTTTAATCTGCGGAGATCAGCTCGATCTGCGGGAAACCTTCAAGGTTGATCAGAACCTGTCAACCCATCTGAATCTCTTCAGCCTGTCACCAAATTTAAGGGCGATAGTCACCTCGTGAGTTCCGTAGGTTGCATTCTGAAGTTTATTGAGGGTATAGTCGAATGCATAGCCGAAATACATTGTTGTTAGCATCACCCGATTGGGAACAAACCTGAACCTGATGTTGGTAATTATGGCGCCGCCCGTTCCGGTTCTATATGCTATACCGGTCCAGAATGCCTGGTCAAAGCTGTATGTAAAACCGATATCTGCCTGTGGTCTTAGCTGTTGTGACATCTTCACAAGGAACGACGGTTGTAATTCAGTCTTGGTACCCGCCTCGAAATTATAGGATCCAAAAAAGTAGAAGTGCCTGTCCATATAATAGTTATCGTATCTTGGATCTCCAATCTTGGCAGTAGCTCCAAACATCTGAAGTGCGGAGAATCCAAGTTCATACTTGGGATTTAAGAGATAGATGCCGAAATCGGCATCAGGAATAAAAACCCCCTTACGCTGGTCATTTAATAACCAGGGCTCATCCGGAGTATAAAAGCTTGATTCATCTGCGTTTATTAAGAAATGGTATCCTGTTAAAGCTATTCCCATCGACAGCTGGGTGTAGTCGTGAAGCCAAAAATGATAGGAGTAGGCAAGTTGAAATCCTGTCTTTTGAATAAGTCCGTTCCTGTCGTTGAAAATATAACCGCCGTAGCCTACCCTTCCGTCGGTTTTCGGCATGTATGTGGTACGGTTAAAAATGTTCTGCTTCAGCCTGTAGCTTCTTTTCAGAACACGCGATTGAAAGCTTACCGAATATGTCCTTGGTGCGCCCGTGTAGCCGACCCATTGTTCCCTTGCAGTAACATTTATGCTGGTGAATCCGTCGCTTCCTGCATGTGCAGGATTTATCAGGAATTTATTATAGTTGTACTGACTGAATAAAGGTAATTGCTGCGCAATGGACATCTGTCCTGTAACAAGAAACAACAATATATAAATTAACTTTTTCAGCACTATTATAGTTATCTGGTCAACGGTTCGAGGATTACCGACAGCAATCTGGTTGTATCAGACAGGGATGCTGTTTTTTCCCTTAATTCCTTTGAAAGTACCTTTTCACTAATCACCTGTAAATTGTAAACTCCCGGCTCCTGGATATAAAATGATCCCATGTATGAATCAGCTCTGAAATAAGGATAGGAAATATCAATTGAATTCTGTACCACTTTGTCGCATAATGGATTTACTTCAAGCTGGTTATCAAGAAGACGGATTTTAACGCTGCTGGGATAGTTTAAAGAAAGTGTATCCCTTGTGGCGCTTGACAGCCATACTTTGTACCGTCCTGGTTTTTGGATTGACATTTCCCATTCTGCAGTATTGCTTGCGGGGTCCGTGATGTCACTGTAACATGCGGCATTGTCAAGTTTAAGTGAAATTGTCCCGTCAGCCCCCTGCACTATGACATTCTTGCCTCCCATATCTCCCCTTCTATCTGAATTACCACAACTCCACAGAAAAACTGAAAACACACATGCCAGAATAAAAACATTCCTTTTCATCTTTATACCTATTTATTAATTAAACGTTTTTCTCAGTATATAGTTAAATTCGTTTTAGTTCGTTATCTATACCATACCCTATCGTCATGGCAATTTATAAAGATGAAGAGTGTGCCAGTGAAACTTTTAATTTCTCAAAATCTTCCCTGAATAAATAACCTGATAAAACTAGCGATAAACTATCTGTCTGCCAATCACCGGCTCCCCGGTAATTGGATTAATGCGACGAATTTGCAACAAATTTATCCAATTAATCCCTATGTAGATTAATAAAGGTCTTTTATTGATCTAACAAAAAAGACAGTTCGTCAAAAAGTTAGTGAAATTGATTGATGTTTGGAGCTTTTCAATGAAAATACGGGTAACATTTCGGGATAAATTACGTATGACATTGATATTCGAAATATTATCTGCCAAGAATAAAATAAACTGAATAATCACTTCTGGCAGTCATTCTTTTGACTAATTGCTTGTTAATAATGATTAATATTTAGAAATTTATCTTATCCTCTGCACTTCATGCCCCTTCCCTGCAGTCTTTAACCTTTATTTTACTCTTTTTGGACTGAAATAAAATTCCGGTTTGCTGGTCTTCTGGTCTTCTGGTCTTCATAAGGTAAAAGTATAAGTATACTTTATCAGAATCGACCTGCTGTTGAAGAGAGGTAGTCTTGGATCTTCAATATCCCTGAAAGTGCTGCGACCCTCGTTGACGACAATGTATAAATCATTGCCTTCACCGGGATTATACCGGAACCTGAAATTTGTGATCAGGTTATTTTCAGCGCTGTTATATTGCACGAACGTACTTGCCGACAATTTTGTTGTGAACATGAAAAGGGCTTTAATTCCTGCAACACCACCTGAAAAGGACTGATTCCGCTTTTCAAATCTCAGAAAATTATGATCATAAGTCAGCCCTAGTTGTAAGCTCGATCCTATATTCAATGCAGGCTCTAATCCGAATGAATAACGGGTTCCGTCATAAAACGACCCGGCGAAGAAGTCTACACCCATTACAAAACGGTTAGTCTGCGGAGAATTCAGATGTGTCTCAAAAAGATAAAAAGCGTATTTACCTGGTGGTACATAAGCGTCCTTCGAAAAGCTGAACGTATCAATTACGTTTTCATACATCCTTGAGAATGATGCCATACCGTTGTAGTCAGATTTAAACCTGAATTCGTAGGATAGTTGTGTTTCTATTGATTCCGCTGTGTTACCTGAGTTTTCGAAATATAACACTGACATTAAATCTACCTTATGATTCAGAAGCGCCGAGCTTTCTCCCGGGATCCATCCATATCCGATTCCACCGTAATAATGAGTAAAATCAGAACGCATCTGGAATCCTATTTTCGGATCAAAGTATTTTCCACTCCTTCCCCAGGTGAAACCATAATTCAATCCCTTGTCACTCATCCTGCTCCAGTTGAAGTGAAATCGTGCCTGATCAGGGTTGAATGCGTTATTCTGAACAGAGTTGTCCAACAGCTGGACCATTTTTACGTTTATGTAATCATTCTCAAAGAACTTGAAGATCCCGTCCAATCCTAAAGCTGTATTGTATGACCCATCTGTTCCGATGCGTGTAGTCAAAATCCCTCCTACATAACTGTTTTCATTGATGACCTGCCGCCTTACCCGGAATATTCCGAAATTCTCCGACGCTAGTTCATCTTCTCCCCGGTCCGGTGACTTCAGGGCCTGTGTCTGCATATCCAGAAAACCAAGATCCCATCTGCCCGCCATCCCGGTAATTCTTACCCCTCCGATAATCGGTACCTGTTCACCCTCATAAAGCCCTATCCTGCGGCTGTAAAAAAGACTGGACTGAGGCTCAAAGTCAAATGCAAAGACGCTTGACCTCTCCTGGAAGAATGTCCTCTTTTCAGGAAAAAAGAGTGAAAACCTTGTAAGGTTGATTTGTTCGTCGTCAGCTTCCACCTGCGCAAAATCGGTATTGACAGTCAGGTCGAGTGTAAGATTGTTGGTCAGTCCGTATTTTATATCCAGCCCTCCTGTAAATTTTGGGCTTTTATCCATCTTATAACCGGTGCCGGCTTCATTTAACAGGTAATCCTGCTGAAGACCTCCGATTATGTAGGGAGCAATATAAAAGGGTTTTCTTGAGTCGAGTCCTTCAAAAATCACCTCCTGAGCTTTTGATGGTCTGAACACACTTGACTCTCCCCAGTTAGGCGGGATCGATGGAAAAACATTAACTTCATTTTTATGGGCGATCATTCTGATACAGCTCAACCCCATGATCGTTTTCCCATCCCTGGCTTTAAAGCGAATGCTGGAAAAAGGAATCCGTATTTCGGCGAACCACCCATACTCATTTGCCGTTGTCTTCACATCCCAGAAGGTATTCCAGCTCATGTTCAGAGGACCTTCCCGGGGATCACCACCCATTGCATCCTTTGAAATTGTGAAATCAGACCTCAGACCTGTAGGCGTGGTGGCAAATCCAAGTCCGTTCTCCTTGTCGTTAAATGAATCCAGAACCAATCCAAATGCTTCAGTAGCAACCTCTGATTCATCACGCTTCTTTGAAGAAACAAGCATTCCGGACGGGTTTGAATCAAAAAGCCTGGCCCCAATATACAGATAGGTGTTATCATGGCAGATCATTATCTCACTTTTTTCAGTAGGCTGATTACCAAATGTCGGTGTGTGCATTACCATGGGGAGTGGCTGGAGATGTTGCCAGCAGGGATCATCAACTACCCCGTCGAAATTATTTTCTCCTTCGATCCTTGGAATTGTAATTTGTTCCTGCGAAAACAATCCGTCAAATTGGCTGATCAAAGGTGATAATCAATAGGGTATTCTTCAGTTTTCTCATCTGTGATTTTTCTCGTTTCTAATTTACCACTAAGCTTCTGATCATGGAGACATTCACCTCCACAGCCGGGTTAAAATCGCTGCCATTCATATACTTCAGCATTGACCCTAAAAGTTGCTTCGACACCAGCCTGTCGTCCTGAAGATCTTTAAGATCAATGCTGCAAACCATCAGTTTCCCTCCTCCTGCCCTGACCTCAAATGCCAGTGCAAGCCTCCTGTTCTCAAACCATGTATCAATAGGCTGAATTAAGGGTTTAAGGTCAGGAGGAAAATCATTGATGATCATTACCTGCGAATGCGAAACCGGATCCCACCACTGCCAGTTACTGTGGTACTCAGTCGGGAAATCCATGAAAAGTGGATGCTCCGGATCGCAGAGTATTCCAAGTGTATGAGGCGGTTGATTATTTGTCCAGGCTGTGTTCCAGAAGATGCTTGAGAATCCTATGGCTACCTCCGCCCCTTTGCTTTTCCCGATTTTTCCATATGGAAGAAATAAAACCGATCCCCCTTTTTTCAACACCGACTCTGCCTTTCCGTCCAGCTTATCAGTAATAAGCACATTCCCGGGTTTAGCCTTATCCAGAGCCGGATAAACCCAGAAATCCCATTTGTTTCTGAAATCTGTATTTTCAATTATGACTTCCAGTGTGAGCTTCATTGGTTTTAATATCCCTGACAGGTCAAATGAAAAAGTACCTGCCGGAATGCAATTCCCTGTTTCAAAATCCTTTACGGGTAAAACCTCCCTGAAAAGCGTATCGCCCTCCTCGTTGGTTATCAGACAAAAAATCGACTTATTTTTAAGCGGCCCGTTACCAAAATTTGCAATTTCAATATCTGCTTTAAAGACTTCATCATTGCTGTAAATCAATTTCTGCATCCTCGCCAGGGGCACTGTTTCATTACAAAACATCCTGAATTCCTCAGGGGTGATATATCCCTTTGATTCGAAAAAAGGATTGAGAATACCCACTAGCGCAGTACCCTGACCTGGAAAATCATGAAGCTGAAGAAGCTGGAATCCGCCAAACCCGGGAGTTCGCAGTGCTGCTTCTATCTCAGCCTTATAACAGAGTGCCTGAAGCTTGCCCGATGCCATAAGGAAATCCTCCGCCTGTCCTGCCATATTGTTCTCTGCCAGCGTCTCTTTGAATATTTCAAAATTAGTTGCTTTCAAAACACCCGTATATTTTGCAATTTCCCTGAAATCGGGATAAACACACCATTGTCCTATTTCGTGGCTGATAGTGGGAATGGCATACTTCGACACAAAATCACGGAAATCAAATAAAGTCTGTGGCGGTTCAGCATTGATAATGCTTTTCAAACCCTCCCCCCAGTGCTGGATCCTGGGTTCCGGTGTAAGATTGTAATCGTTTTCTGGTATGATCGGCCATCCGGCAGCCGAAGTATAAACCCTTCGCACATCCTTTGCCTTCCAGTATGTTAAAAGCTTTCCCAGATATTCGTTCTGGTTTTTCCCTGCAGGCTCATTTCCGTAAGCCAGCATGCAAAATGAAGGATGATTGCCATATTCTTTAATAATTCTGTCTCCCTCTTCATAAATAAACTTGTCGATTGTGCCTCCATCCCCGATTGAGGTTCCCTGATTGGCCCATGAGCTGCACTCTATGTGAAAGTATATGCCAAGCTTATCTGCAGCAACAAATGCTGCTTCAGGCGGACAATATGAATGGAACCTGACATGGTTAAGCCCGTAATCCTTGCATGTCTGCAGAATCTTCTCCCATGACAGGACATCCGTTGGCGGATAACCTGTCAGAGGAAAAATACAACATTCAGTTGTCCCTCTCAGGAAGACTGGTTTGCCGTTAATGGCGAACCGTGTGCCATTTGCTCTGAATTCACGCATCCCGAAATCTACCGATCTGCTTTCAATGAACTTATCGCCCTTCTCATTCAGATTAACAAAGAGTTTATATAAAACCGGTGTGAACTCGCTCCACAACCGGGGGTTCAGGATCTTATAGTTCAGAATTATCTGTTGTGAACCTGATTTTGTAACAATTGTTACATTTTTCTTACTGAGTTTCTCTTTTCGACCAGTATTGAAAGTTTGAGCCTGTATAGTCAGTTTCCCTTTAAAATCAGTTTTGTCAGGATTACTGATGGTAACAATGACTTTCGCAGTTTTCTTCTGAATATCCGGATAGACCTGTAGATCGCTGATAAAGACGGATGGAGTTGCCCTGAGGCTGATTTCACCGGTAATCCCATTCCAGTTTGACTGCGTGTGATCACTGATGCTGTGCGAATTAACGCCAACCGGAACAACCACCCTGTTATCGATCCTTATGGAAACTGAATTTGCACCTTTTTTTACATGCTCAGTGATGTCATATACATGCGGAGTTGCAAGGCTGTTTTGTTTTCCTGCAATTGCTCCATTTACATATAGCGTTGATTCCCAATGACATCGCTCAAGAAAGAGAAAGACCCGCTTCCCATCCCATTCTTGAGGGAGATCAAACTTCTTCTGATACCAGGCAACGCCTTTATAGTATTTAACGGGTTTCAGCCAGAAGGGTATTTTGATGTTTCCCGGCTGCCTGTATTTTTCATATTTTTTATCTGTGAAATAGGATTTATCGACAATATCTCCTGTCCACTCAGTTTTTAATGTAACCTCATCGCCTTTACCGTTTTCAGCCATTGAGCCCGGCAGCGTTACAGTTTCATCGAATTCCCGTGCAAACCATTGTTGTTCAATTCCCTGGTCCAGTGAATCGATCGTGAAGTTCCACTCACCTGCAAGCGACAATTTGTCCGGCATTCCGGTTTTCTGGCTGCTGCAACCGGCAACAACCAACAGAAGGATCACTAGTCTTTTCATAGGGAATATTGAATATAATGGTTTTTCACACTTCAGGTTTCGTCCTTCGCCTGAGCTCTGCGCCCTGCGCTCTTCGCCCTGAGCTCTGCGCCCTGAGCTCTGTGCTCTTGTTTCTCGCAGAGTTACGCAGAGTTTTTCGCGGAGTACCGCAGATTGAAATCCGCAGAGGTCTGCTACTTCGCTCCATCGCTCCCTCGCTCCATCGCTCCATCGCTCCATCATTCTTCCCCGCTCTCCGCTCTCCGCTCTCTCGCTCCCTCGCTCCCTCGCTCCCTCGCTCCCTCGCTCTTCGCCCTGCGCTCTTCGCCCTGCGCCCTGCGCCCTGTCGCCCTGTGCCCTGAGCCTACGCCATCTCCCTCTCTATCTCCTCCAGGGTCTTCCCCTTTGTCTCGGGTAGTTTTTTATAAATGAACCAGAACCCAAGAACACAAATTGCACCATAAAGCCAGAATGTACCTGATGCTTTAAGAAGCTGGTTTAAAATGGGGAAGGTATATGTGAGAATGAAACATGCTGCCCAGAGGGCAAATGTTGCAACCGACATTGCCATTCCGCGAACCCTGTTAGGAAAGATCTCGGAAAGAAGTACCCATGTTACAGGAGCCAGCGACATCGAATAGCATGCTATTGCCATGATGACCATTATAAGTAATGGGAGTCCTTGTAAATGAATGAAGTACATCGCTCCCAGAACCGTGTAAATACCGGCAAGTCCGCCTGCACCAAGAAGCATCAGAGCTTTTCGTCCAAGCTTATCAACAGTGAACATACCAACAAAGGTAAAGACCAGGTTAACACTTCCCGTTATGACAATATTGAATAAGATGTCTGAAACGCTGTAGCCTGCATTGGAGAAAATTTCCTGGGCATAATTGAATATGACGTTAATACCGCACCACTGCTGAAATACGGCAATTACTATCCCTATGATAAGCACTCTCCTGATTCCGATATTTTTCAGAGGATTTATTGCGAATTTTTTCGCATCCGATTTCAGAGTCTCACCTATAGATTCTATTTCACTGTCAGCGTATTCTTTCCCCCCTGCCCTGGAGAGTATCCTGTGTACTTTTTGCCTGTTCTTTATGTTTCTTGCAAGCCATCTCGGGCTTTCGGGAACCAGCCACATCAGAAGGAAGAACAATCCTGCCGGGATTGTGCAGGCATAGAACATCATCCGCCAGCCTGTCTGTCCGTTCCATGAGTTCATAATGTCCGTTACCGTTGCTCCTTCAGGGACCGGTTTGGCAATTCTCCAGTTGATTATCTGTGCCGCAAGTATCCCTATAACTATGGTGAGCTGATTCAGTGAAACAAACCGGCCCCTGACACCCGCCGGTGTGATCTCGGCAATATACATTGGTGAAAGATTGGAAGCAAGTCCGATGCCTATGCCTCCTATTATCCTGTAAAGCACAAATGTTGTGAATGCTCCGGCTGAGCCTGTCCCTAATGATGCTGAAACAAACAGGGCAGCTGCAAGGATCAGCAGTTTTTTCCTGCCGAACCTGTCGCTCAGCCAGCCTGAAAGTAGTGCTCCTCCCAGACATCCGATAAGTGCACAGCTCATAGCCCAACCCTGTAGTCCGGGATTTCCGGTTATTCCAAAATAAGGCTCATAAAATGGCTTTGCACCTCCGATAACAACCCAGTCGTAACCAAAAAGAAGACCACCTAATGCAGATATAAGGGAAACTCCTAAAAGATAATTCCAGTTAAAATTTTGGCTCTTCATCTATAGCTCCCTCAATGCCTCCAAGCATTGCCACAACATTTTCAAATGGCACATTTGCCTGGATATTATGAACTGTATTAAAAACAAACCCTCCATTTTCATTTAAAATACTACATTGCCTTTTTACCTGGTCTTTAACCTGTTGAGGAGTTCCGAAAGCAAAAACTCCCTGGGTATCGACTCCCCCTCCCCAGAAAACTACCCTGTCACCATATTTCTTTTTAAGCAGCCCAGGATCCATCCCTTCAGCATTTATCTGTACCGGGTTGATGATATCAAATCCCGACTCGATAAACAGATTCATTAACGGTTCAACAGCTCCGCAGGAGTGCTTGAATGTCTTCCACTCAGTATTCTGATGGATCCAGTCATTTATTTTTCTGTAGTAAGGTAACCACACCCTTCTATATGTTTCGGGTGAACAGAATGTTGAATTCTGGGTTCCAAAGTCAGTACCGCATATATATACGACGTCAATGTTATTTCCGGTAACCGAGTAAAAGTCTTTAAGGTTTTCAAGCGCAATATCAGTCTCTTTGTCATAAATTTCCCTGATAAAATCTTCTCTTATCAGGGTGGAAATATACCATTCGGTAACCCCTCTTATCCCCTTTGGATTTTTCAGTCCCACTGCCGGAACAAGTGCAATATCGCCAAGTGCAGTTCCTCCGGGATTTGCCACTATAGCCTTGCCTGATTTTCCGGCATTTTGGACCTGCTCTTTCCAGTATTTAAGATCATGATCGGTAACTCTGGAAAATTCCTCAAGGTTATCAGCGACTTTAAGAGTAGAATCATCTATCGGGCTCTGCCTGTCAAGGGCATCGAAGAAATATCCTGTCTTAGGCATCATGGCACTGGGAGGAACCGTAGTATCACCCTCCGGGTGTATAAGGATATCCCCGTTGCTGTTATAAGTGTAATTAAATCCTCCGGGAAAAGTACTTCCTGTCCCCAGAAAGTTCTATGGATTTTCCAGTCCTTGTTCTCAATGCCGAACATGTTTTTTTCTCCACCCAGTCCGATCACATCAATATTCATCTCCCTGATCAGATCTGAATCCAGCTCGCCAAGCATCTGATACGGCTCGATTATCCTGACCGGTTTTTTCTCAAGGCCAAAATATTCACGCAGTTTTTCAACTATAACAGCGTGAATACCCGTGACCGGGGTCGCTCCAAAATCCACTACAACCCTGTCGGGTTGCTTATGATTTATGGTTGCTTTGAAATTCTGCTTTGAAGAAGTTGTCATTTTCGTCAGGTTTTGATTTTTTATCAGACCTAAAGTTAATTGTTTATCGATATTCAAGATATTTTGAATTCAATATTGTATATTCTCCAGTTATAAGAAGTTGTAATTTAGCAGGATGAAGAATGAAATCCTCATACCGGAACCGCTTATTTTTAATCCCCTCAAACATTACCTGCCATATATTAAGGATTTCGTAAGCAGTATTTCGACCTCCCCCGGTCATGATCCCGGGTATCTGACAAAGGAGCTCAGCCATCTCGGCACTTCCGTTATGGATGTTTACACAGGAAATCTCTCTCAAAATGAGATCTTTAAAGAAATAATTGAATTTTTGGCTTCAAAGGATTTTGCACTCAAAAGCGGCGTTCGGGGCATGGGTCGGTACCAGCTACAAAAATTTCAAAGTAAAAGAATTATCTGATGGCTCTCTGTGGACAATGAAATTTCACGACAATGAAAACAGGTTTGTTCACATTTTCCCGGCTCGGTTAAGTCCGCGTACATTCAGGGTCAAAGCAAATACTTTGAAATCAGCAATGCTTTATATGATCCTTGTTGGAAAAGACTATGTATCTGAACATGAGCTCAATAATGCCAGAGCCCTTGCCGGATTATCGCCTGTTAAAGAGGTTGCCGATGCTGAAGCCGTGACGGAGATGATTGAAATACTGAGAAACCAGTAGGAAGTAACCTGCCTGCTGGGGTAGCCATGGCAGCCTTAACATATTTTATTAATTTACTGACTAAAGTTGCCATCTTCTTCACACCTTTTTTATAAATTTATATCCCGCTAACCCCTGTACCAACATGAACGAAACTGAAAACCTTAGAAATCTTACCCTTGCCCCTTACATCATTAAAGCTACAGCCCTTATCGGCAAACAGCGAACTGTCGGAGGCAACCAGTTTCGTCATGCCCTGGCTACCATGGCAATACTGATGGATTATAAGCTGTTCGATGATTATGTCCTCCTTAAGGCCTCTGTTATTCATGACCTTCTTGAGGATGTCCCTGAAACAAATGTCCAGGAGCTGCGCCGGATCGATGACCAGGCAAATGAGGTGGTGGATCTGGTTCTCGAAGTGACACGACTGTCCGGGATGTCAAAGGAAGACTACCTCAAGCGGATCCTGGTACGAGGTTCACAAAAGGCCAAAATTTTAAAAGTTGCTGACAGGATCAGTAACCTTACTGATCTTCACCGCGATCAGTACCCCAGAAAGGAGATGAGCGACTACCTCGACCAGACAGAAAAATATGTCCTGCCGATGGCTGTTGAGGTTAACAGGGATATGGCTATTGAACTTAAAGATCTGATCGACAAAAGAAGGAAGCAGATGAACCTCCTGAACTTCCCGGGATTATGGGGGATTTAACCTGTAAGGTAACTTTTTTAAGAAATCTGCGTTAAATGTATCAGGATGCATGATTAACTGAAATTAGTTCTGCTAATCATGTTGATATTTTAACTTATGAAGAAAACTAAAAGCTTGATTATATTGGCGTTATTATTGCTTTTGTTTGCTGTGGTATCAGCAGGTTGCAGTACCAGCAGGAAAAACAGGAGCGAATTGCACGGTTTGATGTTGCAGGAGAATCTACAGCTCAGCAGAAACAAGGCATTTTATTCAAGGCACAACGAAAAGCTAAAAAGGGATGCTTTCAGGAAATCTTCAAAAAATCGAAGGAACAGGTAACAAATCGAAAGCAGACAATGAAAGATCTCTTCAGAAAGAAAAACTCTTATGAATCGCCATTGTAAGAGCCCCCTGATCGCCGTCATTTGTATCTTTTCATTATTGTATCTGGCATGTGGCATAAAGAAATCAACTCCAGCAACAGCCACTATAAAAGATAGTGCCCTGATCCCCACTCAACGACAGACAATTGTTTTTGACTATGAGGAAGCCCCAAAGAAAAGCGGTTTCAGGATGGAAGGCTATTGGATCTGGGGAGGATCTATGGTCAAAGTGGGGTCTGCATATCATCTGTTTGCTTCACGCTGGGCAAAGGATAAAACCTTTCCTGACGGCTACAGACAAAATTCGGAAATCGTCAGGGCTACATCTGATTCACCTTACGGACCGTTTAAATTTGAAGAGGTAGTCATAGGTGAAAGAGACAGTTCATTCTGGGATTCAAATATGGCTCATAACCCTTCGATCTATAAAGTTGGGGATGAATATGTCCTTTTTTATATTGGAAGTGACTTTACAACCTTCAGAGGAAATTCCAATTATTTAATTCGCCGGATTGGATATGCCACTTCAGGAGCAGTAACAGGGCCGTGGAACCGGTCTGACAAACCTGTAATTAACACAGAATCAAATAATCCTGCTATTCTTGTTGATGATAATAAAGTTAAACTGGTTTTTCGCGATGAGGCTTTAAGAGTATATTTAGCGGAATCTGAAAGTTACAAAGGACCATATCAGATTGTAAATGATAATTTATGGCCGGCCTCACCGATTGAAGATTTTTACATGTTTAAGGCAGGTGGCTTCACTCATATTATCTGCGAGGATAATACCGGAGGAGTAAGCGGGCATGAGCGCTGGGGCGTACATATATATTCGGTTGACGGGATCCATGACTGGAGAAAGTACGATCCTGTCGTCATTTATGATAATGCAATTCTATTTAATGATAATTCTGTTTTACACTGTGTAAGAAGGGAAAGACCTCAACTTTTTATTTCTGACGGAGAAATTACTTATCTGCTGAACAGTGTGTATGATGGCGATGATTCATGGTGTCAGCCTGTTAAATTAAAGAAACCTGTCAAAACAGACTGATATAACATGAATTCTTAACCTTCGGATTAAATTCGTATCTTTGCATCATGAAAATAGATACAACAATGCCGGATCATTTTAATGACATCAAGGAAGAAGGGTCAAAAAGGGAAGAAGATTTGAAAGCTGCTGCCAAACGGAGGGATGCATATTCACTTATAAGGGATGCGCAGGCAAACGAGAATAACGAGGCAATTGCACGCAGACTCGAAAGAGACAAAGAAAATCCATCGTCAGAATAGGCAAAGTGGTTAAATAAAAAACGCAATATATTGATCTGCAATATAATTGCGCTTTGTTTGGTGATCCCGGAGAGATTCGAACTCTCAACCAACAGAACCGGAATCTGTCATTCTATCCATTGAACTACGGGACCAGTAATTTCATTATTCCATGGAATGAGCCATTCTTTGCCAGCCGGCAGGCATGTATCCATTGAATTACGGGACTATTCTCTAATTCCCTCACCGGCAAAAATAAGACCAATAGGCGGGTTTTACAACTAATTCGAAAGAATAATACTTTAAGACCGGAGACCGAAGACCGAAGACAGAAGACCGAAGACCGAAGTATGACGTCTTAACTAATCCCTCATCCATAGTCACCCCTCTTTACAGGGCCGACCGTTAAGAATCCCGCCAGTGGCGGGATTTAGGGAGGAGCCAGACTGCAGGGTAGAGAGGGGTCGGGGGTGAGTTCGTGATCTCTCGAAGTCCGAAGATTTTCCCGGCCTCTTTGCGTTTAATGGATTTCATTATACCGTAAAAGGATTATTCCCAAACTTTTTCTAATTTCGCACTCCATATATTAAAGACGGAAGACGGAAGACGGAAGACGGAAGACCGAAGATTCATAAAAACAGAAGACAGAAGACCGAAGATTTATAAAGACATAAAATCGGCAGACTGAATATTAAAATTATGGAAAAGGAGATGTTGAAATTTAAGTTTGAAAAGCTTATAATCTGGCAAAGGGCGATGGATTATGGCGAAAATATTTTTCAATTATCCAATCAATTCCCGGAGGTGGAGAAATTTAATCTTACGTCACAGATCCGTAGGGCAGTTGATTCAATTGCATTGAATATCTCAGAAGGGTCAATCGGACAATCTAACCTGGAACACAAAAGATTTATTGGAATGGCAACTCGTTCGCTGGCTGAAGTGGTAACTTGTTTACACAAAGCCTCAAGGAGAAAGTATATTTCTGATTTGGAGTTTAATGAACATTACGATTTTGCCTACAATTTAATGAATATGATGATAGCTTTTAAAAGTAAAATAAATTGATTTCTTTCTTCGGTCTTCGGTCTTCCGTCTTCGGTCTATTCTACAACTAAATACCAGGAAAAAGCAATGGACTACAATTTCCATGATATCGAAAAGAAATGGCAAAAATACTGGGAGGAAAATAAAACCTTTAAAACCCCTGAGGATCTTACAAATCCGAAAAAATGCTACGTCCTCGATATGTTCCCCTACCCTTCCGGGGCCGGACTTCATGTCGGCCACCCTGAAGGTTATACAGCCACAGATATATTCAGCAGGTTTAAAAGGATGAATGGATACAACGTCCTTCACCCAATGGGCTGGGATGCATTCGGACTTCCTGCCGAGCAATATGCAATACAGACAGGAACTCATCCTTCCATTACCACCAGAAATAACTGCGATACCTTCAGAAGGCAGATAAAAGAACTCGGACTAAGCTACGACTGGGACAAGGAGATTAATACCACCGATCCAAAATATTATAAATGGACACAGTGGATCTTTATACATCTCTATAACACATGGTTCGATGAAAACCTTCAAAAGGGAAGACCTGTTAAGGAATTAACAATACCCAGGGAGATCTCACAGCTTGGCGGGAAAGAGATCTCACGGTATATCGATTCCAAAAGGCTCGCATATTATGACAATGCACTGGTGTGGTGGTGCCCGAGCTGCAGGATAGTTTGCGCCAACGAAGAGGTGCTGAATGATGGTACACATGAGAAGTGCGGCAACATCGTTGAAAAAAAGAACCTTAAACAATGGTTGCTCAGGATACCCCTCTACGCCGACAGGCTCCTGAAAGGAATCGACGACCTCAACTGGCCGGAAGGGATCAAAGACATGCAGCGGAACTGGATAGGCCGCTCAACCGGTGCTGAAGTCGATTTTAAAATAGATGGCCTCGATGAAAACCTGACTGTATTTACAACGCGCCCCGACACCCTGTTCGGAGCAACTTATATGGTAGTTGCCCCTGAACATCAACTGGTTGCAAAAATAACTACAGCCGAATACCATATCCGGGTAAATGAGTATTTAAAAGCAGCAACTCTTAAATCGGATCTTGACAGGACCGACCTGGCAAAAGATAAAACCGGCGTCTTCACAGGAAGATATGCCATTAATCCGGTAAACAATAAAAAGATACCAATCTGGGTGGCCGATTATGTCCTTACTGGTTATGGAACTGGTGCTATAATGGCTGTCCCGGCACACGATACACGCGACTTTGAATTTGCCACAAAGTTCAGCCTTCCCATTATCTGTATACAGGATCCCGAGGTGTCCGATCCCGAACTCCGTAAAAGAATACTCGCCGGAGATGAATGCTGGACAGAAGACGGCCGTTATATAAATTCTTCTGATAAAAATACAGGCATCGATATAAATGGTCTTAACAAAGAGTCCGGTATTGCGAAAATTATCGCATGGCTTGTTGCGAAAAATTTCGGAAACTCAAAAGTAAACTATAAGCTTCGTGACTGGCTTTTCAGCCGTCAGCGCTACTGGGGCGAACCATTCCCGGTTATACACTGGGAAGATGGTGAAATTACAGTCATTGATGAAAAGGAACTTCCGCTCGAGCTTCCCGCACTTGAAAAATATCTTCCCGGGGAATCTGGGGAATCACCTCTCTCCAACTCGGAGGAGTGGCTCAATGTAACTGACAGGAACGGCCGCAGGGGTCGAAGGGAAACCAACACCATGCCCCAGTGGGCCGGCTCATGCTGGTACTATCTCCGATTTATTGATCCGAAAAATGATGATAGCATTTTCGACAGGGTGAAAGAAAAATACTGGATGCCCGTCGATCTTTATATAGGAGGAGCTGAACATGCAGTTCTCCACCTGCTATACAGCAGGTTCTGGCATAAAGTGCTCTTCGATCTCGGCATCGTATCAACTGACGAGCCCTACAGAAGGCTCTTCAATCAGGGTATGATCCTGGCATTTGCTTATGAAAACGAAGCCGGAGCAAAGGTGTCCGCCGACCAGGCCGAAGAGAAGGACGGAAAATATTTCAATACAGAAAATGGAACCGAGCTGAGGCAGATAGTTGCCAAAATGTCGAAATCGCTCAAGAACGTTGTAAACCCTGACGATGTCGTTGTAAAATACGGTGCCGACTCTCTGAGGCTCTACGAAATGTTCATGGGTCCTCTCGACGTGATGAAACCATGGGATGATAAGAACGTCAAAGGGGTCTTCGGATTCCTCGGAAGGGCATTCAGGTTCTTTTCAAATCCCGGCAACATAAGAACAGGCGAAGATGAGCCTGAAGTCCTTAAGGCCCTTCACAAAACGATAAGAAAGGTTGAAAATGATATTGAAAACCTGAAATTCAATACTGCAATTTCTGAGATGATGATCCTCCTGAACCTTTTCTATAAAAAAGAAAAGGTTACAGAGCTAACAGCTTCCCGGTTTGTTCTTATCCTGTCCCCATTTGCACCCCACCTTGCAGAGGAGCTGTGGAGTCTGCTCGGCCACCAGACAACTCTGGCTTACGAACCGTGGCCGGAAGTCAATGAAGAATACCTGAAGGATGAGGTATTTGATTACCCGGTATCTTTCAACGGCAAAATGAGGTTTAAAATTACTCTTGCAGCCGACATGGCAAAAGAGGAAATCATAAGTACTGTTCTTGCTGATGAAAGATCGGCTAAATGGATAGGTACCTCAAAACTTTCAAATATTATAGTTATTCCAAACAGGATAATTAATATTGTAATCAAATGATCATACTAATCCCGGGTGTAAAAACCGGGGCATCAGGGGTAGAGTTTTTGCAGTTAAAAGATTTCGCAGATTAAATTAACACTCTTGTAATGTTGTCCAGGATAAAAATACTGATTCTAAGTTTATCGGTCCTTTCAGTGACTTCCTGCAGGGATTCTGTAAGGCTCGTTTCTGAGGGTAGCTCCGAGGCCTCAGATACACTGGCTCAAATAAAGCCTGATACTACGGTTTTTATGTACGGGATTCCGACCGACTCATTTAACCTGGTTACCGGTCATATTAAAAGGAACGGATTTCTTTCATCGATACTACTGGAGCATGGAATAACAATGCAGGAGATTGACATACTGTTAAAGAATTCATCAGCGGTTTTCGATGTAAGGAAGATCCGTTCAGGAAATGATTATACTTTATTTTGCAGGAACGACAGTACAGGACGAGCAGATTACCTTGTGTATGAACATGATCCATCCACCTGTTATGTATTCAGCTTCAAAGACTCCCTGAATATTACACCCTTCAGGAAGGAAGTAAAGAAGGTGATCCGGTACGCTTCAACTACCATAGAGACATCACTCTGGGACGCAATGGTAGCCGGAGGCATGCATCCTATGCTTGTTTCCGGTCTGTCCGATATATATGCATGGTCAGTTGATTTCTTCGGACTGCAGAAGGGAGATTCCTTTAAGGTAATCTATGAAGAGATATTGATTGATGATAAGTCAATGGGTGTGGGAAAGATTTACGGAGCGGAGTTTTCAGGGGCGGGATCTGTAATCTCTGCAATCCCGTTCATTCAGGATGGCAAAGAGAGTTTTTATGACGGTGACGGGAATAGTTTACGCAAAGCATTTCTTAAAGCCCCTCTCCAGTACTCAAGGGTCTCATCGCGGTTTTCATCAGCAAGAATGCATCCGATCCTGCGGATCCGCAGGCCACACTACGGGGTAGACTATGCAGCGCCAGTTGGAACTCCTGTTCTGGCAATTGGCGATGGGCGTGTTACCCTGGCCGGATACGAAAACGGTTCAGGAAGGATTGTAAGGATAACGCACAACAGCGTTTATTCGACGGCATATCTCCATTTAAGCAGGTTCGGAGAAGGAATAAGACCGGGGGTTTATGTAAAGCAGAGCGATATTATAGGGTATGTTGGCACCAGCGGTCTCTCAACAGGGCCACATCTCGATTTCAGATTCTACAGGAACGGATCACCTGTTGACCCTCTTAAAGTTGAAGCGCCACCGGTTGAACCTGTTGCTGAAGCTAACCGGCCCGGTTTCGAAAAATCAAAAACCGTCGTTCTGAACCTTCTGAGTACTTTTTAACTCTGGTCGGGCAGTTTTGACACCAGCTCTTCAATAACTACGGGAAAATGCTCATATTCAAGGGTGTGTACCTTCGCCGCCAGAGTGTCAGGTGTGTCGGAAGGTTCTACTTTGCACTTTGCCTGAAAAATAATGTCTCCCTTGTCATAAAACCTGTTTACATAATGAATGGTTATCCCCGATACCTTTTCATGGTTGGCAATTACTGCCTTATGAACGATATCCCCGTACATACCCTTCCCTCCATGCTTTGGCAGCAAGGCCGGATGAATATTCACAATCCGTTTTTCATATGCATCCAGAATATTATCCGGAATAAGCCATAAAAATCCCGCAAGAACGATGAAGTCAATTTTATATAATGTAAGGTATCTGAGTACCTTTTCTGTCACGTATAATTCCTTCCGGTCGAAAAAAACCGACCTTACATTAAGTGTTGCAGCGCGTTTTAAAACGTAGGCTTCGCGCTTATTCGAAAGAACAAGACTCACTGTGGCCGAATTTTTGTTCGAAAAGTATTTGATTAAGTTCTCAGCATTGGTTCCTGAACCAGAAGCGAATATTGCTATGTTCCTCATTATTTGATACTTGACTATTTCTTGAAATATTTTTATATATTTTCTTAAATTAAGATTATTTTATTAATTATCAATATATTAAATTGCAGCATAAATAAAAAACTATCAAATCATTTGAAAAATAGAGACAAATATATTTCTTTGCAGGGTTTTAAATTATTAATTAAAAATTATCGTTATGTCTGACATTTCTACAAGAGTAAAGGAGATTATAGTTGATAAACTGGGAGTTGACGAATCAGAGGTAACTCCTGAAGCCAGTTTCACGAACGATCTTGGAGCTGACTCTCTTGATACTGTTGAGCTGATAATGGAGTTTGAAAAAGAATTTAATATCGGTATTCCTGATGATCAGGCTGAGAGCATCAGCACAGTGGGTGATGCTATCAAGTATATCGAGGAAAATGCAAAATAGTTTTGCATTTATAATAATCCATTTATGAGACGAGTCGTTGTAACCGGTCTTGGAGCCCTGACTCCACTTGGTAATAATTTGCCTGAATTTTGGGAAGGCCTTAAAAACGGCAAGAGCGGGGCTGTGATGATAACGCGTTTTAACACGGAAAAATTTAAAACCAAGTTTGCGTGTGAAATAAAAGGCTACGACTACTCAAATTATTTCGACAGAAAAGAAGCCAATAAACTTGATCTGTATTCACAGTATGCACTCATCGCTTCCGATCAGGCTATCAATGATTCAGGAATTAGTCTGGATAAGGTTGATAAGGACAGGGTCGGGGTGATTTGGGCATCGGGGATAGGCGGACTGGAAACATTTTACCATTCTATCAGATCATTTGTTGAAGGGGACGGAACGCCGCGTTTTAGTCCCTTTTTTATACCAAAAATGATCAGCGATATTGCTGCAGGCGTAATATCAATAAAATATGGTTTCAGGGGACCAAATTTTTCCACGGTATCTGCTTGCGCCTCTTCAACTAATGCGGTTATAGATGCTATAAACTATATCCGCTGGGGTAAAGCCGATGTTTTCATTACAGGAGGATCGGAAGCTGCAATCAATGAACCCGGAATTGGAGGTTTTAATGCCCTGCAGGCATTGTCGACCAATAATGCCGAATTTCAGACAGCCTCCAGGCCTTTTGATAAAACGCGTGACGGTTTTGTCCTTGGTGAAGGTGCAGGAGCTCTTATTGTTGAAGCTTATGAGCATGCCGTTGCCAGAGGTGCAAGGATCTACGCCGAGCTGGTGGGTACTGGAATGACAGCCGATGCATATCACGTCACCGCTCCCCACCCCGAGGGGATTGGGGCGTGCAACGTCATGAAGCTTGCAGTGAGCGATGCCTGCATAATGCCTGAAGATATCGACTATATTAATGTCCATGGCACCTCAACGCCTCTTGGTGATATTTCCGAAGCTAAAGCTATATTGAATGTATTCGGAGAACACGCCTATAAGCTGAACATCAGTTCAACGAAATCCATGACCGGACATCTGCTGGGTGCTGCAGGAGCTATTGAAGCTATTGCCACCATTATGGCAGTTGTTAATGATACAGCGCCTCCAACCATAAACTTCTCCACACCCGACCCTGATATTGACCCGGGTCTGAACCTTACTCTGAACAAAGCACAGAAGAGGAATATACGGTATGCAATCAGCAATACTTTCGGTTTTGGTGGCCACAATGCTTCAATCGTTATAAAAAAAGCCGAGGTTTAGTGTCATTATTTCAAAAAAAGAAAAATGGTACTTTCTTACTGAATAAGCGGGAATTTGAATCCCGTCTTAAAAGTATTACCGGTTTCCGGACATCCAGATTGAGGATATACGAGGTCGCATTTATCCATCGTTCTGCTTCCTTTACCCTTCCTGACGGTAAAAGAATAAACAACGAAAGACTTGAATTCCTGGGTGACGCAGTGCTCGATGCACTCCTGTCCGACTATCTTTTTGAGAAATTCCCCGGGGCAACTGAAGGTTTTATGACAAAAATCCGGTCGAGGATCGTGAACCGCGACGTGCTGAATCAGCTGGCAATATCAATGGGAATAGATAAGATCCTGGTAAGTAATGTAAGTTCATCTCATCCGACACGGAATCTGTATGGCGATGCCCTCGAAGCTCTTATCGGGGCTGTCTTTCTTGATAAAGGCTTCAAAAAAACTCAAAAGCTTTTCATTGGAAGGGTATTCAACAAGTACCTCAAGCTTGAAAATATTGTAAATACCGATACTGACTACAAAAGCCTTGTTTTTGAATGGGTTCAAAAGCATAAAAGGAACCTTAGCTTTACTTACAATGAAGATTATGATTTTAAGCTGAAACAGTCGGTTTTCTCAACAACCCTTATAATCGATAAGGAAGAATTCGGGAAAGGCCAGGGGGCATCAAAGAAAGAGGCTGAACAGGAAGCTGCAGGCATGGCCTGGGAAAAACTCAGGGAGCCTTCCGAAGAAGAGATTATAAGCATTCATCATTTCATAAATTCATAATTCCTCTTCCGACTGATGAAAAGTCCCCGGAAAATTACCCGTATCCACCTATCAGTCAATGACCAGGATGAACCTTTAATCCTCGGGGTAGTAACGTCAGATCCTGATTACAAACTAACATTGAAGCTTAATGCAAAGCTCCGCATTTCTTTAAAGGGATCTTCTCCTGTCCGGATTCAGGAAAACGAAGGGAAAGAATTGGTTTTCAGCAAATTCACAGATGACAAAGCTGCACCGGATTCAGTATTTCACCTGTTTTCAAACCGTATTGGTAACAGTTTTCTGATTAAGTCACTGAAGAATATAGATTATATTTTACTTATTCTCGATTCGGGAAAAAATTCCAGTTTTGAAAAAATTGCGGGCAGCCTTCGTGATATTGATACTGTAACTGCAGTTTTCAACATTGAGTATAAATCCCTGAAAGATAAGAATCTGAAGTATCTGTTGGAATAAAACCCTCTGGTATGGGCAAAAAGAAGAGCCGCCGGGGAGGCGGCTCACTTTTGATAACCCTAAAACTAACCTAACCTATGAAAAAAACCTCTATTTGAGAGGAGCCGCCGGGGAGGCGGCTCACTTTTGATAACCCTAAAACTAACCTAACCTATGAAAAAAACCTCTATATATTATATTATTGAATCAAATATCATGCCAAATCCTTTACAAAGATAAAACCAGAAATCGGAATAAAAAAATATTTTTAGCTAAACAACTAAATATTAACAATACTTTAATGAATTGTTAAATTTTTTAGCTTTTTGGGATAATTTTGCATGAAAATTATATTTGTCGGGCTCCGGCGTTGTTAAAGAAAGTTAAAGAGCGGGTTTGTCCAAGATATCAAAGTACTTTTGTAACTGAATGAAACGTAAAACTATAGTATTTCTGGCTATATTTTTCTTTCTGGTAATTTCAGGCCTCATCCTGATACAGCTCTACTGGATCCGGAATGCTATTGAAATTACCGATCAACAGTTCCGGTATAATGCAAACAAAGCTCTTGAATCGGTGGTCCTTGACCTTGAAGAACAGGAACTTATCACCAGCATTGTCGAAGAATTTGATGCCGCATCATCTGATTCTGTTACAGTCATAGTACCAGCTAACTCACCCCTGGCAAAAAAGCTACAGGGTTATCAGCCCGATGCAAAACTTCTCGAAATGTACGGGCTGAGTAATTCTGAAAAGCCAATTGAAGTAACTAACTCGGGCCAGAAGATCTACATTTCTGCAAAGGAAATATCACCATTCCCCGAAGAAGAGATAACTGAGCCATCCGCACAAACGATTACGGCGGGTGTATCGGGAAGGGTGACCAACAAAATTGTCTTTCTTGAGAGTGTCATGGAGAAGATCCTTCGGACAACTCCTGATATAAGGGACAGGCTTAATACCGGGCTGATAAGGACACATCTCAGGACCGCGCTTAATAATGTGGGTATCCATCTCGATTTTGAATTTTCGATCAGGTCGGGCCGCCTGGGAACCATCTGGAGCACTCCCGGATTCACCGACCGGCCCGGAACCAACAAATTCATTATGCAGCTCTTTCCAAACGACCCTGTACCCGGACAAAACCAGATTGTGCTCTATTGTCTGCAGGAACAGCAGTATAAATTTGAAAAAATCGGTAAGCTCGGCGGCCTGTCAGTTTTATTTACACTCCTGCTGATTTTGCTTGCAACAAGCACATTCATTGTAATATTCCGCCAGAAAAAAATGTCGGAAATACGAAGCGACTTCATAAATAATATGACCCATGAGCTGAAAACTCCAATCTCTACCATCTCACTGGCTTCACAAATGATGGCCGATAAGACAATTGATAAAAAAAATAAAAACATTGACCAGCTGGCAAAAGTTATTTCGGACGAAAGCATGAGGCTTAAATTCCAGGTAGAGAAAGTGCTGCAAATGGCAATATTCGAGAAAGTCAAGACAAAGCTTTCTTTGTCCCGGATGAATATTCATGATATAATTGAGAATGTACTCGACAATTATACATTACAGATCCAAAACCGTCACGGAACTATTAAAAAGGAATTTTTAGCTACCAACCCTGTTGCCATGGTAGATGAGACCCATTTCCTCAATTCAATGTCAAATCTCATAGATAATGCCCTTAAATTTTCTTCTGCCGAACCGTTGATCACTGTTACCACACGGAATAACAGGAAGGGGATCCTTATCTCGGTAGAAGATAACGGGATCGGAATCAGTAAGGAAAACATGAAAAGGATCTTTGATAAGTTTTACCGGGTACATTCCGGAAATATTCATAATGTTAAAGGATTTGGCCTTGGATTAAGCTACGTTAAGAAGATTATCGGTGAACATAACGGAAATATTAAAACAGAAAGCCAGCTTAATAAAGGCACAAAATTCACAATATTTATTCCACAATGAGCCGGGTCGCATTTCCCCGGGAGGGGCTACTTCATACATTAATACTTATTAAAATATGGCCATTAAAAAAATTCTCCTTGCCGAAGATGACAGCAATCTGGGTACTCTCCTGAGAAATTACCTGGATGCAAAAAAATTTGAGACCACACTTACTGTAAATGGCAAGGCAGCGCTTAAAGCTATTTCTGCAAATAAATTTGACCTTTGCATTCTTGATATAATGATGCCCGAAATGGACGGATTGACTCTTGCATTGGCTGTACGGAAGATTGATCCTTCAATGCCTTTGATCTTTTTGACAGCAAAGAATCAGAAAGAGGATGTACTTGAGGGATTTAAGACAGGCGCTGATGATTATATCACAAAACCATTTTCAATGGAAGAACTGCTTTACCGGATCGAAGCGATATTCAGAAGGATGACAGCGTCAGTACCGCCAAAGGAAGAAGGGCTATTTCAGATAGGGGAATATACTTTTGACAATAAGCGTCAGATACTTCTTTTCAGCGATCAGAAGATAAGCCTCACAACCAAGGAATCGGAACTTCTGGATCTTCTGTACCGTCACCGGAACGAGATTCTTGAACGCAACTATGCCCTTAAGAGTATCTGGATTGATGATAACTATTTCAATGCCAGAAGTATGGACGTCTATATAACCAGGCTTAGAAAATATCTTAAGAAAGATCCCTCTGTCAGGATCCTGAATATTCACGGGAGAGGTTACAGGTTGATCTGCTGAAAGAAATGTCGACCTGCAGACCAGGTTAGTCAAGCTTAAGGACTGCAAGAAAAGCCTGCTGCGGTATCTCTACGTTACCTATCTGCCGCATCCTCTTCTTACCCTTCTTCTGTTTCTCCAGAAGTTTTCTTTTTCTTGTGATATCGCCACCGTAACATTTTGCAGTTACGTCTTTCCTTACTGCTTTTACCGTCTCTCTCGAAATTATTTTAGCCCCGATAGCAGCCTGGATTGCTATATCGAATTGCTGCCTTGGTATCAGCTCTTTCAGCTTTACACACATTTTCCTTCCGAATTCATAGGCATGTCCCCTGTATATAAGGGTTGAAAGGGCATCTACCATCTCACCGTTCAGCAGAATATCGAGCCTGACCAGATCTGCCTTCTGGTAATCGGTATAATAATAATCAAACGATGCGTAGCCTTTGCTTATACTTTTAAGTTTGTCATAAAAGTCAAAAACTATTTCCGAAAGAGGCATTTCAAAAGTGAGCTCGACCCTGTCGCGTGTCAGATAGACCTGATTTTTAATCACGCCCCGCTTATCGATACACAGGTTCATAATCGGACCTACATAATCTGAATGGGTGATAACCTGGGCAACAATATAAGGTTCCTCTATCCTTTCAATATAGTTCACCATCGGCAAACCCGACGGGTTGTGAACATCAATCTCCTCTCCCTTTGTGGTGTAGACCTTAAAGGAAACGTTCGGGACAGTCGTTATAACGTCCATATCAAATTCCCTGTCGAGCCTTTCCTGGATAATCTCCATATGCAACAGTCCAAGGAATCCGCACCTGAATCCAAAACCAAGGGCAGCTGATGATTCCGGAACAAAGGTCAGCGAAGCGTCATTAAGCTGAAGCTTTTCAATCGAGAGCCTCAGGTCCTCATACTCATCGGCATCTACAGGATAAATACCTGCAAAAACCATTGGTTTCACGTCTTCAAATCCTGAAATGGCTTTGTCACATGGATTTTTAACTGTAGTAATTGTATCTCCGACCTTAACTTCGGATGAAATTTTAATGCCTGAAATAATGTAGCCTACATCTCCCGCCCCCAGCTCTTCGCGTGGGTCCTGTTTAAGTTTCAGCACTCCTATCTCTTCTGCATTGTACTCATGTCCGGTACTGACAAATTTAACCCTTTCACCCCTCCTGATGGTTCCGTTTACTATTTTAAAGTATGCAATGATTCCTCTGAAGGAATTGAAAATTGAATCGAAGATAAGAGCCTGCAAAGGAGCTTCGGGGTCTCCGGGAGGTTGTGGTATCCGGTTTACAATCTCCGACAGTATCCTGTCAATTCCCATCCCGGTCTTTGCACTTGCTTCAATAATGTCATCACGGTTGCACCCCACAAGGTCAACTATCTGATCTTTGACCTCCTCAGGCATCGCGTTTGTCATGTCCATCTTGTTGAGTACCGGGATGATCTCCAGGTTATGATCGATAGCCATGTAGAGGTTTGATATAGTTTGCGCCTGAATTCCCTGGGTGGCATCAATTACGAGCAGGGCCCCTTCACATGCGGCGATAGACCGCGAGACCTCATAGGAAAAGTCAACATGACCGGGGGTATCGATTAGATTAAGGTAATATTTCTCGCCGTTAAAGAGGTATTCCATCTGAATGGCATGACTTTTTATGGTTATGCCCCTCTCCCTTTCCAGATCCATATCGTCAAGAATCTGATTCTGGTATTCCCTTTCTGTAATAGTATTGGTGATTTCAAGGAGCCGGTCTGCCAGGGTACTCTTCCCATGGTCTATGTGAGCGATGATACAGAAATTACGTATTCTATGCATTGATCAGATGGCTGAAATCAGGTGCAAATATATAAAATTATAAATATGAAAATATATAAACATGTAGAGCCAGGTCTCAGACCTGGCTCTACCACATTTTAAATACGGTTGGGGAAATATTACATCATCCCGGGCATTCCGCCACCCATACCCTGTGGCGGCATTGCAGGATGTTCTTCTTTTTCCTCTACTACAACTGCTTCTGTTGTCAGGAACATGCCTGCAATTGAGGCAGCATTTTCAAGTGCAACGCGTACAACCTTAACAGGATCGATAACACCCGATGTCATAAGCTTTTCGTACTTGTCGGTCTGTGCGTTGTAACCATAATCACCCTTACCTGCTTTTACATTCTGGGCAACAACTGCACCCTCTTTCCCTGAGTTGATAGCGATCTGGCGCAATGGTTCCTCAATGGCACGTTTTACTATTTCAATACCTGTGTTCTGGTCTTCGTTCTCTCCTTTAAGTTTTTCAAGGGCAGAAATTGCACGAATGTAGGCAACACCACCACCCGGGACAATACCTTCTTCAATTGCAGCACGGGTTGCGTGAAGTGAGTCATCAACGCGGTCTTTCTTCTCTTTCATTTCAACTTCCGAAGCAGCACCAATATACAGGACTGCAACGCCACCTGACAATTTTGCCAGACGTTCCTGGAGTTTTTCCTTATCGTAATCTGAGGTGGTTGTTGTCATTTGCTGTTTGATCTGTGCAACACGGGCTTTGATCATATCTTTGTCGCCGTAACCATTCACTATAGTAGTATTTTCTTTATTGACAGTTACTTTTTCAGAAGTACCAAGCATTTCAAGGGTGGTGTGTTCAAGTTTCAGACCTTTTTCTTCTGATATTACTGTACCACCTGTCAGAATGGCAATATCTTCAAGCATTTCTTTCCTTCTGTCTCCAAATCCCGGGGCTTTAACAGCACAAACTTTCAATGATCCGCGAAGACGGTTAACAACAAGTGTTGCAAGAGCTTCTCCTTCGACATCTTCGGATACAATAAGCAATGGACGGCCTGTCTGAGCAGTAGCTTCAAGTACGGGAAGCATATCTTTCATTGATGATACTTTCTTATCATAAATAAGAATGTATGGATTCTCAAGTTCTGCCTCCATTTTTTCGGGGTTGGTAACGAAATAGGCTGATATATAACCGCGGTCAAACTGCATACCTTCAACAACTTCAACTGATGTAGTTGTACCTTTTGATTCCTCAACAGTTATAACACCTTCTTTATGTACCTTGCTCATAGCCTCGGCAATGAGTTTACCGATTTCCTTATCATCGTTTGCAGAGATCCTGGCTACCTGTTCTATTTTCTTAAGGTCATCACCAATAACCTGTGCCTGCGAAGCAAGATGTTTAACTACTTTTTCAACGGCGAGGTCAATCCCCCTTTTAATATCCATGGGATTGGCACCAGCGGTAATATTCTTCAATCCAACATTTATGATCGACTGTGCAAGTACAGTTGCTGTGGTTGTTCCGTCACCTGCAATATCACCTGTTTTGGAAGCAACTTCCTTAACCATCTGAGCACCCATATTCCGGTAAGGATCTGACAGTTCTATATCTTTTGCAACGGTAACACCGTCCTTGGTGATCTGCGGAGCACCAAATTTTTTCTCCAGAACTACATGACGGCCTTTGGGACCAAGCGTAACTTTTACTGCATCTGCCAGCTGGTCAACACCTTCTTTAAGCTGAGCGCGGGCTTCAATATTGAATTTAATCTCTTTTGCCATATTATTTAATATTTATTGGTTGTGAAAATTAAGCTATGAATAATATATCCGACTGTGAAATAAGAAGATAGTCCTCGTTATCAATTGTCAGTTCCTGTCCTGAGTACTTTCCGTACAGGACAACATCTCCTTTCTTAACTTCCATTTCTTCATCTTTCTTAGGTCCACCTACCAGAACAATAGTGCCCTGACGAGGTTTTTCCTTTGCAGAATCCGGAATTATTATTCCACTTGCTGTTTTAGCCTCTGCTTCATGAGGTTTTACAAGAACCTTACCTGCCAATACTTTTCCTTTTAATTGTGCCATTTCTATTTAGTTTTAAAGTTAAACATCGTTTTCTGACTCCATCCTTTAGCATAATTTATGCCAAAGTGGAAAATGGTGATATTTTGGTATTTATGCCGACATTTTATCTTAACAGCTCTGCCATAATACAGATGTCAAGGAGGTAGTTTGTTTATATATTTCTATAAATAAGCGTATTAGCCTGGAGAAAAACGAAGTGTCAGTTTATGACAAACTGACACTTATTGTTTAATACCATTACAGGCAGATACCAATTACTGCGGCTGCTGATCTCCTGCCGGCGGAGTCGTTGTATTTGCCGGAGGAACAGCAGTAGGCAATGTAGGAATGGCATTGGGATCAACTGCATTCTGTATCTGATTTTCAATTAATGACCGTTCGGCTTCTGCCCCACGCGGAATGGATGCTGTTGCAACAACGCAAAGGATAAGTATCGAGCCTGCCAGCGTCCAGGTTGCTTTTTCGAGAAAGTCAGCGGTTTTTCTGATCCCCATGGTCTGTCCTGCTGATGTAAAATTCGCTGCAAGACCACCTCCTTTGGAATTCTGCACCAGCACTATTAAAACCTGCAAAACGCAGGCTATTATTATAAGTATCGAAACAAAAATATAAATTCCCATATGTCAATTATTTAATAATCTCCTTAATTTTTTCAATTTGAGTCGCAAAGTAACTACTTTTTTCCGGAAATTTCAAACTTAATTTCTCATAAATATCTATAGCCTTTGAGTAATATCCCTGATTAAGATAAATCCTGGCAAGTGTTTCAGTTATAAAGCTTCCTGGCTCTTCCGTTGAAGGCACTGACAGATCTTCAACCGGCAGGTCCGTTTTTTCCTTCCGTTGCTCAATCCGTGGATTTGACAAAATGAACCTGTCGATAAGATCAGCCTGGACCTGCTTTGTAAAAATATTAACCTTTGGCTCGGATTCGGATTCGGGTTCTTGTTCTGCTTCGGATTCAGTACCTGGTTCAGGGGCAGACTCAGGTTCTTCAATATCATAATCATAGTCAGACCCGGCAGAAAAACCAGGATCCATATAGAAAATCTTTTCTTCTACATCACCGGTTTCTTCATTTATTATAAGAACCGAATTTACAGTATCATCCGCGGCAGATTCGGCTGATATCACAATCGAATGTGTTAAAGCCTTTTCAGCTTCTTTTGCAGGTTCAGCCCGTAAATTTTCGAATTCCTCTTTTTCATACCCGCTTATAAGATCCTCGCTGTTCCTGCCTGATTCAATAACAGTCTGCTCAAAATCGCCGAAAGATGGTATAGATTCAGGTTGGGGTGCAGTGTCTGCTATAGTGTTCAGGGCAGGTTCTGCCTCAGGTTGTATAACATGTTCTGCTTCACGCTGTAACTCTGGCTCAGGTTCTGGCACAGATTCCGGGATGGTTGTTGAAATAACTTCCGGTATTGGTTCCGGTGCAGGTTCGGAGCAGGTTCCGGAGCAGGTTCCGGAGCAGGTTCCGGTACAGGTTCCGGTACAGGTTCCGGTGCAGGTTCCGGTGCAGGTTCCGGTGCAGGTTCCGGTGCAGGTTCCGTACAGGTTCCGGTACAGGTTCCGGTGCAGGTTCCGGAGCAGGTTCCGGTATAAGGTCGGGGACAGGTCCCGGTATAAGTTCTTTTTGTTGAATCTCCTCCCCAAAAAGTGGTCCTGGTTCAACCCTTAATAGATTATAGAGCACTTCCCTGTCGGCAATATGAATTGCAGAATTCCTGAGCTGATTATCAAATTTGACATCCTGGTTATCCTGTAATCCTTTCAGGAGTAAAAGGTGTGCAGTCTGAAAAAAAGGGAAGATATGTACAAGTTCATTGATCTCTGCCAGCATCTGGCGGTCTACCGGGGTTTTGGTCGCAATCAGTTTCAGGAACTCGTTTTTATTCATGTCCTGTTACCAGTTTACAAATGCCCTGTTGAAGATATCTTCCACGAGCAGCTCAATGATCTCCTCAGATAACTCCACTTCAACATCGCTTAGATTCCTTGCGCTATCGTAATCCGCATACCTCGTAAAAGTCTGCTCATAACTAAGGTCGGGATCGATTGCGTTGGTGAATTTGACCTTTACCGTAATTGTGAACCTGTTAACAGCTGCCTCGGCATCAGCCGAAACCGTCAATGGCCTGGTATTGTAATCGGATATCTCACCTTCAAAATTTGCATCACCCAGGCCGTTTGTCACTGCAAGGTTAGTCTGGGATTTGCATTTATCGATCAGAGCGTCAGTAAGAGTTTGACTTAAACCCGGTTGCACAAGACTAGCCCTGTTTTGAAAATATTGAATGCTTACCGAACTTAACCCCTCTGTACTTGCACCAGAAAATGAATATATGCCGCATCCACCCTGCATGATGAAAATGATCCCGAGGAAAACGATCAGAATTCTGATCCCGGCGGTGGTAAAAACTTTTTTACATTTCAAGTCCATACTCTTTTATTTTTCTGTAAAGAGTCCGTTCGGAAATTCCCAGTTCCTGCGCAGCCATCTTCCTTTTGCCATTGTATTTATCAAGCGCTTTTCTTATCATCTCAACTTCTTTCCCGGCAAGTGAAAGCGATTCTTCCACGACTTCTTCCGTATCCTGGATGTTGTTTTTGTTGTGCCTGTGAGGCAACTCAGGACCCGGTTTATCTGTAACGCCTGCGACATTTTCCCGATCGACTGCATCACGGAACAGGTTTTTCAGGACTCCCGAATTTGCATCATGGAAACCGGCATCTATATCCCCTGTCTTAATTAGGTCAAGTACCAGCTTTTTCAGATCGTTCATGTCACTTTTCATATCAAAAAGGATCTTGTAAAGTATTTCACGTTCTGTCGAAAATGACTTTTCATCATCCCTTTTTATAATAGCCGGAAGCTTTACCTGATTATAATCCGGCAGATATTCCCGGAGCACTTCAGCATTTATTTCTCTTTCACTTTCAATTATTGAGATTTGCTCTGTTATATTTTTAAGTTGTCTGACATTACCGGGCCATGAATAGTTAAGCAGTATATTTTTAGCCTCATTTGTCAGCTTAATTGCCGGCATCCTGTATTTCTCCGCAAAGTCAACCGAAAACTTCCTGAAAAGGAGGAAAATATCCTCGCCTCTTTCCCTCAGGGCCGGAATTTTAATCGGCACAGTATTAAGCCGGTAAAAAAGATCCTCTCTGAATTTATCCTTCTCTATTGCATAGACTACATCCGCATTACTTGCCGCAATCACCCTGACATTCGTTTTCTGGGCTTTAGAGGAGCCCACCCTGATGAACTCACCTGTTTCAAGAACCCTCAGCAGACGCACCTGTGTCGACAGAGGAAGTTCTGCCACCTCGTCCAGAAATATCGTCCCGCCATCGGCACCTTCAAAGTAACCTTTCCTGCTTTCGGTGGCTCCCGTAAAAGAGCCTTTCTCGTGACCGAATAACTCTGAATCAATTGTTCCCTCAGGGATTGCACCGCAGTTTACGGCAATGTACTGCCCGTGTTTCCGGGCACTGAAACTATGGATCACCTGCGGAAAGGACTCTTTTCCCGTTCCGCTCTCACCGGTTATGAGCACTGAAAGATCTGTCGGAGCAACCTGTACGGCAATATCAATTGCCCTGTTAAGACCCGGGTAATTGCCTATTATTCCGAAACGCTGCTTTATGCTTTGCAGATCTCTCATACTATTTTAAACGTTGGTGCGAATTTAAGATATTTTTAAAACATAGGGAAATTCAATTTTTGTAATTTAGCATCATGAAAAGTATCAATGAATTACATTTCGCCGGCATTATTCCTGCCCGCTTTGCGTCTTCAAGGTTCCCCGGTAAACCACTTGCGACAATAAACAACAAACCAATGATTCAAATGGTTTTTGAGCAGGCTTCCAAATCGCTTGACGTCGTTTACGTTGCAACTGATGACGATCGTATTTATAAAACGGTTATCGGTTTTGGAGGAAAGGCCGTCATGACCTCCCCCGATCACCGGAGCGGTACAGACCGCTGTGCAGAGGCTGTAAAGAGGATAATCGAATCCGGAGGAACCAGCCCGGATGTGGTCATAAACATCCAGGGAGACGAACCTTTTATCAGACCTGAACAGATTGACAGCCTGATTTCCTGTTTCTCAGATAATTCGGTTGAAATTGCAACCCTCGTAAGAAAAGTTATACCAGGTGAGGATATCTTTAATCCGAATCAGCCAAAAGTTATCCTCGACCGGTCCGGAAATGCAATATACTTCAGCAGGGCTGCAATCCCTTTCGTCAGGGACTTTGAAAAAAGTGACTGGACACAAAAACATACCTACTTTAAGCATCCCGGATTATATGCCTACCGTAAGGATACTTTAAATGCTATCACACTTCTACCCGGAAGTTCTCTGGAGATTGCCGAATCGCTTGAACAGAACCGATGGCTCGAGAACGGTTACAGGATCAGGACAGCCGTTACAGAGTGGGAAAGCATTTGCATCGATACTCCTGAAGACCTTGAAAAAGCGAGGTCATTTTTTTATAATTTTAAATAAATTGTACTATCTTTAGCACAGTTTTTGTGAGTGTGTTACCAAATGGTATAAATGAGGAAAAGTCTACTCTTTTTTTCTTTTTTAATATTTTCCCTTTCCCTTCTGGCTCAGAAGGACACTATTCCTGTTACCATTAATTCACAAAAGAAAACCTACTTAAGGGAGACAGCAAGTCCAAATATCAATATTTACCCTGTCCCTGTAAAACAGAGTAGTTTTTCGGTTAAAACCGACAGGGAGATGTCAGCCATTAAGGTTACAAATATGATAGGACAGGATATCTTCAGAACCCAGTACAGGAACCCCATTTTGTTTACAAAAGTACTTCTTCCAAACCCGTCCCGTGGTATTTACCTTGTAACCATCTCATTCATTGATGGAACCCGGGTGGTAAAAAAGATAATGATCGAAAACCCAGAGTAGGATCGGTTAATATCCGACTTGTTTCATCCCGGTAACTATTCAGTTTAACAGAACTCCATTTTTATATTGTGCCTGTGAGAACAATCAGCACCATGGATTGTTTATGAGTATTGGAGGTCAGGTAACACAACAATTTTATTGATTGAAATAGCCATGGAAGAGGGTGTAAATGTGTTTTCAATTAAAGATCTTGAAAATTTCTCAGGAATAAAGGCCCATACCATTAGGATTTGGGAAAAACGGTACAGGATACTTGAGCCTGACAGAACAGATTCTAATATAAGGACTTATAATGAAACTGAATTAAAAAAGATACTTAATGTTGCTTACCTGAACCGTAATGGTCTCAAAATATCAAGGATAGCCCTTTTGAATGAAGATGAGCTTACACAGCAGGTAATGGTTGTAAGCAGCCTGGATGAGAGTCGTGATCAGGATTTCCAGCCGGGAAAGATACTGATGTCGGCCATCAGATTTAATGAACAGCAGTTTAAAGATTCGCTGGTTCCGTTCATCAAACGCCATGGCGTTGAGGATGCATATATAACATTCTTTCATCCTCTGCTCGAAAAATCGAGAATACTCTGGCAGACCGGAAGCCTTTCGAGAGCTCAGGAACAGTTTGTGAGGAACACCATACGGCAGCTTATGATTATTGAGGATAATACACTTAAACCATTTCACACAAAATCAAAAGCCTCAGTGGCAATGATCAATACTTCTGATAATCTGTCGGATAATAATTTTCTTTTTTACAAATATGCACTTAAGAAAAGAGGCTATGATGTGATCTTCACGGGTGGCATTCTTCCAGCCTCAGAGGTGATCGAAATACATAAGATTAAAGCCTACGAATACCTTATTGTCAATTCAAGTGCATTTGACTTTGCAAGAAAAAAAATAGGCTACTTCAGCAGCATCGGCAAATCTCTGCTGATTAAGAAGATAATTCTGACCGACTTTCCCGAAACTCAGGATAAGAGGCTTCCTGAGAACATCCTCATCTCCAGGAATCCGGATGATTTCATAAAGACGATTTCAGCACTCTGAGTCCACCTCAACCTCCCCGGCCAGAGGAATTAATCTGAAGGTCAAGAAAGTATTTTCTTTCTCTTTCAAGGTCAATTTCAGGAACTTTAGAATTAACTGAATTGATTTTGTCCAGGATTTTCTCTGCAAATTTCTTTATCTGATCCTGCTGACCGGTTTTAATACGATGCGAAACAGCCTTTGAAATCTTACTGACTTCCTGCCATACCTCAAGTGTTCTATCATCGAAATAGCATTTTGAGAAAGCCTCCCAGATGTAACCTATTGCCGATGCGGTAAGATGCAGCATGTCCTCCTCATAAAAACGGTAATCGCGTAAATCGTCCATAACCAGTTCATAGGCAGGGAAATAGGCAGGCTGTGACGGATGTCCGAGAAGTTCTTCAACTGCAAGAAACAGGACTGATTTACTTACCTGATTTTCGTGGGCGCCATCTTTCCAGTGCCTGATAGGGCTAATGGTGAAAACAACTTTCAGGTCAGGGAAAAGCGCCTTCAGAATATTTAGCTGGTCTGACCATAGCGAAGTGATATCCTGGACTGTCAGTAGTTCATGCGTAAATTCTGAAGCGGGTAATTTGTGACAGTTGGAGACAACTTTTCCTGACTGTTTCCACCTGTAAACACGTGCTGTGCCAAATGTTATAAACAGGAAGCGGGCTGCGGAAAGGAATCTGAGGGCTTCCTGTGAGCTTTTGTTTATTTTATTGAGAACTTCATCAGGGCCGGAAGCAGAAAAATCAGTGTAGTGGTTGAAACTTAGCCAGGTGCCTTTATTGTTATACAGATCGCTGATTGTAAAGTTTTCCCTCCGTGTAATCGTTTCGAGGGTATTACAGATAGAAACGGGATTATAAACAGTCCCTGATGGATTTATCATGACTGGCAAATGCCCTGTCTCAAATTGTTTGCCAATTGAAATTGAGAAACAGGAACCTGCAAACATCACCGGATCATTATATGATATTTTCCGCACGGAAGGGGTTATGCCGAATGTTGTCCTGAATTCCATTATTATATGGCGTGAATTAGTTTGTCAGCCTGGTATTTATCCACTTCATCAGGTAATCAAACACCTCTTTTCTGAATGGCTCATTATGAAGCTCGTGATACCCGCCTTCCCATATCTTAAGTTCTGCACCCGTTGCTTTCGAAACGAATTCACGGCTTCCCTCAGGTGAGCAGATAAGGTCGTCGCTTCCGTGCATGAGCAGCAGAGGGACTTTAATCTTTGATGCATTCCTGAGCGAGTAGGCAGCGGCTCTCATTGTTCCATGGAACAGGCTTACTGATATCTTCCCGTGAATAGCGGGATCATTTTTATATTTATCCACCTCTGCCTTATCATGCGAAATATGGTCAACCACCAGGCCCGAAGGCTGAACCAACCCCGGGAAGATATTTTTAATCAGGCCGGCAATCTTAACCTTCGATTTTTCAGGTTCAAATGAAAGCTTCAGCCATGGTGAAGTGACTATTGCACCCCTGACCTTTGGACTCTTGCGCACCAGGTAATTCAGCATTATGCATCCCCCCAGGCTGTGACCGTACAAAAAGAGCGGGGTTCCCGGGAAAGTCTTCCTGCATTCATTTAATAGTATGTCAGTCATCTCGTCGAGAAGGGCAAATGATTTAATATGGCCTCTCCTGCCTTCAGAACGGCCATGACCCGGAAGGTCGACACCGGCAAATCCGATCTTTTCAGAATTGAACATTGTTGCCCATGATGTATAGCGCAGGACATGCTCGCCGAGTCCGTGAACAAATATTATGACAGCCCTGAGATCTTCACCCGGACTTTTTATAATGCCTCTTAATATCTGGCCGTTGCTTAGTTTGATGTTGAAATCCATCTTCTGTTACTCTTATAATGGCAAAGGTAGGTCAATTTGTTTTCGGTACACCAGGGATCTGTTATCTTTCTTTTAACCGTAAAGCTCTCGTCAATACTCTGGGGATCCCCTTTTTCAAAAAATACTATTTATCAATAATTTGGAAGAATACTTAATAATTATTTACAACACACTGATTTTTTTGTACTTAATAAAAATCCTTTTTTAGAATAAATCCGATTTTTAAGGATTTTAAGATATTAAGATTTTTTTATCTGATTTTATCTGTGTAGATTTGTTTCAACAATCAAAAATAAAGAGAATATGACTGCTTATGAATTTAACAACCGGTTGATCGAAATGAAGAGTAATCTTCAGAGGTTTGCATTAAGCCTCACTTCAGATCGCGACACTGCACTGGACCTGGTACAGGACACATATCTCAAGGCGATAACCTACAAGGATAAGTTTGTAGATTATACTAATCTCAAAGCGTGGGTATTTACGATTATGAAAAATACCTTCATTAACAATTACCGCCGTAACATAAAGGAAAATACAATTATTGACGGCACACAGGATCTATACTATTTAAATGCACCGCACGATAAAGGATTCATTTCGCCCGAGTCAAAATATGCCGAAGGCGAAATACATAAAGCAATTGAATCGCTAAGCGATGAATTCAGGGTTCCTTTTATGATGCACATCGATGGATTTAAATATCATGAGATTGCTGAAAAACTCGGATTGAAAATTGGAACAGTTAAAAGCAGGATATTTTTTACGAGACAGAAACTGATGCTGATGTTAAAGGACTATAATCGGTAGTGTCAGATGGTTAGTAATTGGGTTTAGGTTGAAGTAAAAGGCTGAGGTTCTCAGCCTTTTCTTTTATTGGTTACCATAATACCTGTAAATACAAACACAACAAACAATCCTGATATAATCCAGGCCCACAGGTTCGGCACCTTCGATTCAGCCCACATTTCATAGGGCTCAGTCAGAAAAAAATCTGAATTAACAGGCCAGAACAGGATCCCTGTTGAATCAATAAAGCCATTGCTCCCGGTCACTTTTCCGGGCATGATCATTTTTACCGCGTATTGGCGAAAGGTTACAAAAATACTTTCAGTGGCAAGATTCAGGGCTGAATCAGCTTCTTCCTTATATCTTAAGGCATTGGCCTCTCCGATGAAATCCTTCAGAATTAATCCCCGGTTCCATAAACTATCGAAATTCTGTTCACTTTCATCAATCTTTTCGATCACTTTGACCAGTTCATCCTCCCTTGATCTTAAGGAATCAATATCTATTCCGGAAGGTGATTTTACACTAATTTGTTTCCCAAATTCCCCGATCCATTCAGAAACAATATTTTTAAAAAACCATATCTCTGTTTTTGCCTCGACAGAATCATTTAACATCTTGAATTTAAGACTGTCAACACTATTTTCCTTCTTATTTTTAACATTTTCAGGAGAATAAAACCAGCCTTGCTCCTCCTTGTTAAGAAAATCGCTAACAGGATAACCATGGAGCAATTTCTTGTCAATTATCTCTGCAAACCTGTAATTGGTGTGGAACCATTTGAAATTTTTACTGAAAGCGACTTTTCGTGAGATACCCTTGTTATAGCTGCTGTCAGCTTTATAATCCCTGTTTATGTCTTCAGCATTTTTAAAAAGCTTCTCAGCTCTTTTTACCCAGGTTGTATCACCTTTTTCATTAATCTCAAGGGAATCCCTGACTGTCCATGTGTTATCGAAAGGGACCTGTATCTCCGGGACCTTGAAATTATTTTCACTGTTTTTCATTTCGATTTTCCTGGTTATAGAACCGTCGTCATGAACAATATCGGTAACAACAGTCTTCGGATCATTGCATGATGCAATTAATACTAAAGCTCCTGCTGTGATCATTTTTAAATTTTTGTATTTCATAACCTTAAAGATTAGTTTTTCCCTTTCCGTTTTTATTTCATCCAGTTTCCTTTCAATATATTCCCTGAGGACTGAATCCTCCTCTATAATTTTAACAAGGCCGCTGTATTTATCCTGCAACTCCCTGTAAGAATCCAATAGCTCCCTGACCTGTTTTTCGGATATTTCAAGGTCAGTAGATGGGAGCCTCCGCCTGTTTAGCCTGTACATCATCAACTGTTTTCCCAAATCCTCTTCCGAAACAGGAAATGTGCCGGAACCGTTGACAGTGGTTTGTTTACTGATACTGTTAACCCCTTTAAGTATCAAAGTCTGCTGATATACAAAAAACAGAACCAGGAAAATTGAAGCTGCTACCAGGCTTTTTCGCACCCAGCCGATATAAATCCAGCTAAAAAGGGCTTCTATCAGATCCTGCGTGTGATTATGGCGGTTTTGAGTTTTCTTAATTTGTTTTATAACATTCTCTTCAATGATCTCTATCCCTTTCAACTCAGGCTTTGATTTCCGGAGGATCCGGATTACCTTGTTATAATTTTCATTTTCTTCTTTCATGTTCAAAGATATTTTTCAATCAATCCCATCATGTGTTTCCTTGCAAAATGAAGGTTTGCCTTTATTACGGTTTTACTCAAACCAGTTATTTCCGATATTTCATCACTTGACAGTTCATCTATTTCAGAAAGCACAAACACAGATTTTTGCCTTGGACTCAATTTCTGTATCATGAACTGCATCAACCGGTTAATTTCATCATTTTCAAGTTCGGAAGAAGGCTGCTCAGAAATATGATTTGAAATAAGCGCCCAGGTCTTTTCATCCGGACGGAATTCGGGTTCCTTTTTCGTTTTTCTTAAATGATCATAACATTTATTAACCACTATCCTGTAGAGCCAGGTCTTAAAACTGCCGGCTGAACTAATTTTTCCAATTTTTTCCCAGATTGTAACCATTGTGTCCTGAACAACATCCTTTGCAAGCTCTTCGTCACCAAGTATCCTGAACGCAACTGAAAACGCAAACGGTGATGCGGTTTCAATTACTATCCTGAAATTCTGCAAATTCCCCTTTTTGCACTCCTCTATAAGTTTCTGGTCAATCAAAATCTCAATAGTGTTTGTTATAAGACGTAATAATTACAGCAAGGTAAAAAACATATAGTAATTTTATTGTGAAATAAATAACATATCATGCAGACTATTATTAAAATCAGAACTGACCGCAGGAACGGCTTATATGATATTACGAAAGATGTTACCCTCATAATAAGTGAAAGCGGTATAAAAACAGGAATTGCTTCGGTTTATGCAAGAGGCTCCACTACCGGAATCATGATACAGGAGAACTGGGATCAGTCGGTGCAGAATGATGTGATCACACTGCTTACACGCCTTGTGCCTACGGGTGTGTGGGAACATGACAGGCAGGATAACAATGGGGATGCCCACCTCAAATCGGGATTGGTGGGAGCCTCCGAGAACATCCCTGTTATAGATGGTAAACCGGGGCTGTCAACATGGCAGAATATTTTCTTTTGTGAATTTGATGGTCCGAGGCAGCAAAGGGAGATAGTGGTAACGGTTATTGGGGAGAAATGAAACAAAGTTGCGGGTTGCGGGTTGCAGGTTGCAGGTTGCGGGTTGCGGGTTGCGGGTTGCAGGTTGCGGGGTAGAGAGCTCAGAGCTCAGAGCGCAGGGCACAGAGCAAAATGGGTATGGGCCACATAAAGCACAGGGCATTGGGGAAGGGCACTACCGCTAAGATCCCCTCCTGGGAGGGGCAAGGGGTGGGTTTTTTATAAAAGGTTGCAGGCTGCAGGTAGTCAATGCCTCGGATCTGCGGGAAAACTTTTAGTGACTGCCTTAATATTCCTGATGAACTGCTCATACTTCACCCGTCCAACTGCAGACCGCCCGAATAACTGTAAGAATTTCTCTTCTGACAGATTCATCCAGTCCTCACGGCTCATCGCGGCTACCTCTTCATTCATACTGAATTCCTTAGTTTTGTTTGGCACAGCTTTTTTATTCCATGGACAAACCTCCTGACACCTGTCGCAGCCATAGATCCTTCCTCCCAGCAACGGTAGAAGCTCCTCAGGAATTGATCCCCTGTTTTCAATTGTAAGATTGGCGATACATTTACGTGCATCAATTGTCCCGTTATCATTTATCGCACCTGTCGGGCATGCTTTTATGCATAATCTGCATTCCCCGCAGTGTTCTCCGGTTATGGGAGCGTCATAGTCGAGCCCGATATTGAGTAAAAGGGAACCTATAAAGAAGAATGATCCTGTCTCCCTGTTTATCAGAACGGAGTGGCGGCCCTGCCAGCCCAGTCCGGCTTCCTTTGCCCAGGCTTTTTCCAGAAGCGGCGCTGAATCAACGACTGACCGTCCTCCAGCCTGAGGTTCAACACTTTTGATCCAGTCAAGAAGTCTCTCAAGCTTTTCAAAAATCACATCATGATAATTAGTGCCATAGGCATACCTTGAAAGTACCGGAGCTGAATGATCCTTCTGCATATTTTCCGAATAATAGCTCAGGCCGGTGACAACAAGCGATTTTGTACCTGGAAATAAATATTCAGGGTTAAGTCGTTTTTCAATGTTCCTGGAAAGGTATTCCATTTTATCATTCATTCCCAGACTGATCCAGGCACTCAGCCAGGGTTCATACTCGTCAAGGGAACGGGCTTTTGCAATACCGCATAAATCAAATCCAGATTCAAAAGCCTTTTGCTTAATGCGGGCCGACAGATCTTTCATAACATGTATATCTTCAGGTATTAAAGAAAGCCAAGTTCAAGCTTTGCCTCATCGGTCAGCATGCTTTTATCCCAGGGCGGATTAAAAGTAAGCTTAAGATCACAGTCCTTCACCCCCTTTGTCCCTGCCACCTTATATTTTACCTCCTCAATAAGCTCTTCGACCATCGGACAGTTGGGTGCAGTAAGGGTCATGGTAATGTGGACAATATGATCATCATCCAGGTCAATATTATATATAAGTCCCAGGTCATAGATATTAACAGGTATCTCGGGATCAAAAATACTCCTGAGCACCTCCACTATTCTGGTTTCTATTTCAAGTTGTTCCGCAGAATCCATTCTTTATCTTTTATCTTTTTTCTTTTGCCTTTTATCTTTTATCTTCTCTCCCCTTCTCCCACTCTCTTCTCCCACCCCTCTTCTCCCTCGCATGCCTTCTCACACTCTTCCCCTCACTTCTTCCCATCGCCCTTTGCCTTATATGCCATAGCATAAAGCTTCATCTGCCTTACCATAGACAGCAACCCATTTGACCTGGTTGGGGACAGGTTTTGCCTTAACCCGATTTTATCAATAAAATAAAGATCCGATCCGATAATCTCATCAGGTGTCCGGTCTGAAAGCACTTTGATAAGTAGTGCGATAATACCTTTTGTTATAATGGCATCACTGTCAGCTGTAAATGAAATCTTACCAGCCATCAAAGTCAGGATGCAGCCATACCCTTGACTGGCACCCCTCTATCAGGAAATCCTGCGTCCTGAATTTGGGATCTATAATTGGCAGTTCCCTTCCCAGATCGATAAGCAGATTATACTTATCCATCCAGTCATCAAAAATTGAAAACTCATCAACGATATTATTCTGTATCTCATTCAACTCCATAGCCGTTTTTATGAAAACATGCTTATAACCTTTTCAATTCCTGTGCCAAGAGTATCTATTTCTGAAGTAGTATTGTAGAAACACATTGAGGCTCTGACAGTGCCACTGATCCCAAACCTGTCCATGACCGGCTGGGCACAATGGTTACCGGTGCGTACTGCAATACCCATTTTGTCAAGTATCATGCCTGTATCGTATTGGTGGATATCCCGGAGCAGGAAGGAAATTGTTGAGATCTTGTTTCCGGCATTACCATAAATCGTTACTTTCCTGATCCCCGATAAAAGTTCAGATGCATAATCAAGGAGCATTTTTTCCCGCGAGGCAATCTCTTCCCTGCCTATTGAACTGACATAATCCAGGGCTTTTGCCAGACCTATTGCCCCGGCATAGTTCATCGTCCCTGCTTCAAACTTGAATGGCAGTACATTATATGTGGTCTTTTCAAAAGTAACCCTCTCAACCATGTCGCCGCCACCCTGCCAGGGAGGTAACTCCGAAAGCCATTTTTCCTTGCCATAGAGGACACCGATACCTGTGGGGCCATAAATTTTATGTCCTGAGAAAGCATAAAAATCGCAATCGGTCGCCATAACGTCAACAACGCCATGCTGGATACCCTGCGCTCCGTCGACCAGTACAGGGATGTTCATGGAATGAGCCGATTCAATAATTTCAGCTACAGGAAGAATAGTACCAAGGGCATTCGAAGCGTGGGCAACAGCTACCAGTTTGGTTCTGCCGGACAACAGCTTCTTATATTCGTCCAGTATAATTTCACCTTTATCATTTACAGGTATGACCTTTAAAACTGCGCCTTTCCGCTCACACAACATCTGCCATGGCACAATATTGGCGTGATGTTCAATGTTGCTGACGATTATTTCGTCTCCGGCTTTAACATATCTCTCTCCGAATGAGAAAGCAATGCAGTTTATGGAAGCTGTTGTGCCTGATGTAAAAACTATCTCCTCCCTTTTGGAGGCATTGATAAATGATCTGACAGTTTCACGGGCATTTTCATAAGCCTCGGAGGTCAGATCGCTCATGGCATGTACACCCCTGTGAATATTACCGTTATAGGTGGTGTAAACCTCCCTTACGGCATCAAGAACACACAAAGGTTTTTGGGTGGTAGCGCCGTTATCGAAATAGATCAGAGGTTTGTCATATACCTTTCTGGCCAGTATCGGGAAATCGCTTCTTATCTCTGATATGTTTCTCACTTGTTTTCAATTATCCGCATTTAACCATACAGCTGGCACATCGTGAAAGTTCTCCTTTCAGCCGCTGCATGACCAGATTATCCATCCGGTCGCGAAGAGCATCCACTTTAATATTCTGGATCACCTCATGTGCAAACCCGAACATCAGCATAAGCTTTGCTTCGCGCTTGTCAATACCTCTCGACCGGAGATAGAAGAGCGCATCACCGTTGAGCTGACCCACTGTTGCCCCATGGCTGCATTTTACGTCGTCTGCATAGATCTCCAGCTGGGGTTTACTGTCCATTTTGGCATCGTCGGTCAAAAGGATATTGTTGTTTCTCTGGTAGGCTAAGGTACCCTGAGAATCCTGTGCAACATAAATTCTTCCGTTGAATGCCCCGGTTGACATATCATCAAGCACTCCTTTAAATAACTGGTTGCTTGTACAGTTTGGAGAAGCATGATCGACGTTCACGAAGTTATCGACATGCTGCCATTTGTCAGTAAGAAAAAGACCATAGGAGTTTGCCTCAGCTCCTTCTCCTCCCAGGTAATGATAGGTGCTGTTGCGAACAAGTCCGCCATGAAGTGTAATATTATTTGATGAAGCATAGCTGTTCTTCTCCTGGTGAATGAATGTATGGGTGATCTTGCATGCATTGTTGTGTTCATTCTGCACCCTGATTATATCGAAATGGGCGTTTTCCCCCACATGCACTTCGGTGACCGCGTTTGTCAGGAATTTCTGTGGTGAAAGAGTATGGTCACAGATGATAAGAGTAACATCAGCATTATCTTCAACCAGAACAAGATTCCGGTGCTGGTTGAAAGTATCCTCGGCTGAATCTACAAGGTTTACTATCTGGATAGGTTTTTTAAGTACTGTTCCTTTGGGTACATGGATAAAAACACCGTCGGAAGCCATTGCAGTATTAAGATGAACCAGTCCGTCAGAATCACTTTTCGCATATTTTCCATAGTGCTTTCTGATCTCGTCTCCGAACTTTCCGGCAGCTTCATTAAGGCTGCCTATCCATATCCCGCCCGGCAATTGATGAAGCTTCCCGTTTATTTCGGGATAAAATCCGTTAATGAGGACAATCCCGTGGGTATCAAGATCTGCTACATCGCACCTGAAATCCTCCGCTTTTTTAAAATCAGACTCGTCAGGCATGAAATAGCTTTTATAATCATGCTTAAAGAAGATATCGAGATTTGTGTATTTATAGGCTTCATTTTTCCTTGTCGGGACCCCAAGCTGATCAAACATTTTTTTGGCAGGCCCCCTGAAGGAGTTGATAAAAGCAGATGAGCTCTCTTCGATCTTCTTAATATTATCTATATAAAGATTTGAAAATCTTTCTGTTATTTCAGATCTACCGTCCATATCAGGTTTGTTCTATCTCTTTTTTTATCCAGTCATAACCCTTTTCCTCAAGCTCAAAAGCCAGTTCCTTACCGGCAGATTTTACAAGACGTCCGTCGTACATTACGTGTACAACATCAGGAATTATATAGTCGAGCAGCCGCTGGTAATGTGTAATGACTATTGTAGAATTATATGGCTGCCTGAGTTTGTTGACGCCATTAGCAACAATTCGAAGGGCATCGATGTCAAGCCCGGAGTCGGTTTCGTCCAGAATTGCAAGTTTCGGCTCAAGCATAGCCATCTGGAATATCTCATTTTTCTTTTTTTCACCTCCCGAGAAGCCTTCGTTTACAGACCTGTTTGCAAGTTTTGAGTCAATTTCAACCAGTTCCTTCTTCTCCCGCATAAGCTTCAGGAAATCAGAGGCAGAAAGAGGTTCGAGCCCCTTGTGTTTCCGGTGTTCATTAACTGCTGTCTTCATAAAATTGACCATGCTTACACCCGGGATCTCAATCGGATATTGAAAACCCAGGAATATACCCTCCTTCGACCTGTCTTCAGGTGACATTTCAAGCAGGTTTTTGCCAAGGTAGGTTATAGTTCCTTCAGTAACCTCTGCCAGTTCCCTTCCAACCAGAACAGCGGCCAGAGTACTTTTGCCTGATCCGTTTGGACCCATAATAGCGTGAATTTCACCCGGTTTGACTTCCAGGCTTATTCCCTTAAGAATTTGCTTCCCTTCAATTGAAGCTTTTAAATTATTTATAATCAGCATAATATATTAATGAGTTATTTGATCTTAACCAACGCTGCCTTCGAGGCTTATCTGCAGGAGTTTCTGAGCCTCAACTGCAAATTCCATGGGAAGCTTGTTTATTACCTCCCTGGCGTATCCATTTACTATCAGGGCAACGGCATCTTCAGTTGATATTCCCCTCTGGTTGCAGTAAAAGATCTGGTCCTCTCCGATCTTTGAGGTTGTTGCCTCGTGTTCAACAATAGCGCTCTGATTGTCAACCTCAAGATAAGGAAAGGTATGTGCCCCGCATCTGTTCCCAAGCAACAGTGAATCACACTGCGAGAAATTCCTTGCATTTGTTGCATTCTTCAACACCCTGACAAGGCCACGGTAACTGTTCTGGCCATGCCCTGCAGTTATGCCTTTTGAAACGACTGTACTCTTTGTGTTCTTCCCCATGTGGATCATTTTAGTCCCTGTATCAGCCTGCTGATAGTTATTTGTGACGGCGACTGAGTAAAATTCTCCTGTTGAATTATCCCCGCGAAGAATGCATGACGGATATTTCCATGTTATTGCCGAGCCAGTCTCTATCTGAGTCCATGAGATCTTTGAGTTTTCACCCCTGCACATACCACGTTTTGTCACAAAATTGAATATTCCGCCTTTTCCATTCTTATCCCCGGGATACCAGTTCTGCACTGTCGAGTATTTTACTTCGGCATTCTTTTCTGTGATGATCTCGACGACGGCTGCATGTAGCTGGTTTTCATCTCTCATAGGAGCTGTGCAGCCTTCAAGATAGCTTACATAGGCTTCTTCGTCGGCTACAAGGAGGGTGCGCTCGAACTGACCTGTATTAGCGGAGTTAATTCTGAAATAAGTTGAGAGTTCCATCGGGCATCTGACTCCTTTGGGAATATAGCAGAATGATCCGTCGCTGAAGACAGCAGAATTAAGTGTTGCAAAGAAGTTGTCGGTGTAAGGGACAACTGTACCCATATATCTCCTGACAAGATCGGGGATACTCTTTTACTGCTTCACTGAAGGAGCAAAAAACGATTCCGAGCTCGGCAAGTGTTTCCCTGAAAGTTGTTTTTACCGAAACACTATCGAGGACCGCATCCACGGCCACTCCTGAAAGATATTTCTGTTCTTCAAGAGGAATTCCGAGCTTATCGAAGGTTCTCTTAAGTTCGGGATCCATTCCGTCTAATACCATCAGTAGGTTTTCTTTGCTTCGGTGCAGCATAATATATAATATCCTGAAAATCAATCGCCGGTATTTTAAGATTAGCCCAACCTGGCATTTTCATTGTCTGCCAGTAGCGAAATGATTTCAGCCGGAAATCAAGCAGCCAGTCAGGTTCATTTTTCTTTCCTGAGATAATCCTGATGACATCCTCATTCAGACCTTTGGGTATTTTCTCAGTTTCAATGTCAGAATGGAAGCCATACTTGTATTCACCTGAAGTAACTTCGCTTATTATCTTATCCTGATCTTTTTCCATCAATTTTTGTTGTTCTTTAAAAAGACTGTAAAATGATACGTTTATCGCTTAATTATATTTAATCTAAATAAACGTACAAAAATATTAAAAAATTTTGAGTCTAGGAAGTTAAAAATATAAATCAGGAGCTTTTATATGCCTAAGTAGCTCATATTCTGTTCATCACTTCAATGCAAGAATTTAAAATTTGCATTAACTTAGTGCCTCATATGTATTTTATATTAATACAAGTGTTAAAAGTTTATATTTAGTTATTTAACCAGCTATTAACAAGGAGTTTAAACGGATATACGTAGCCTGCGTTAAAATAAAATGACAGGCGAATTTCTTTGAATAGAGACCAGGCCCGAACCGGCGACCAAAAGACGGGTAGCCCGGAAAATCAGGTATCAGAGTTCATGACAAAGATCAGTGTAAACCCAGACCAATATATACGGCAGAACTAAAAAAATATTTTTAAATTGGCGTCCTGTTAAAGAATTCACAATAAACATAAAACACATTATATGATCAGCTTTTCAAGCTTTTTTGTGAGCAAAAACCTAAAAAGGCTCTTCTTTATTGCAACTATCTTATTTACACCTGCTTATCTTTTTGCATCAGGTGGTACAGCTCCATCGGTAGGACCTATCCGGATTGAATTCATAATTTTTGGAATAATCCTTCTCGGGGTTGCGCTGTTTCATAAACAGACATTCTGGGTTGCAGTAATAGGGATTGACGGTACTTCTGACTTTTAAACTGATCTTTGATCCGGGATTTCAACCTGATGGAGCATTTATTCGGACCACTCCCATGTTGGATCAGATCATGGATAAAGAGTTCCGGCAGGGTGAATGGGGTATAATCCTGAACCTGCTGGGATTACTTCTGGGATTTGCAGTCCTCTCAAAAATATTTGAAGAATCAGGTGTACCGGATGTTCTTCCAAAATATCTTCCGGATGACTGGAAAGGTCCTTTTCTTCTGCTGATTTTCGTTTTCATTTTATCATCATTCCTTGATAATATTGCTGCCGCTCTGATCGGAGGGACAATTGCCCTTGTGGTTTTTAAGAACAAAGTACATATAGGTTATATTGCAGCTATTGTGGCAGCCAGCAATGCCGGAGGAAGTCGGCAGTGTTGTTGGCGATACAACCACCACAATGATGTGGATTGACGGAGTTTCGGCGCTTTAATGTTCTTCATGCTTATGTTGCTGCAGGTGCTGCACTTGATTTTCTTTGCCTGGTTTGCTTCTCATCAGCAGGATAAATACCAGAGGATTCCATAAAGATGCTAGATCCCAACATTAAAATTGACTGGATAAAAATATTCAATGTAGGCTTAATCCTTGCCGGTGCAATTATTTCAAATATTCTTTATGATATGCCTGCTCTGGGGTCTGGATCGCAATAATAATTGGAGCTTTTCTCAGACCAGTTCCATGGAAAGAGGTACCGGGAGCAATAAAAGGAACTATTTTCCTTCTCTGCCTTGTTACCTGCGCATCTCTGATGCCTGTTGAAGAGCTGCCTGATGCTTCATGGATTACAGCCTTTGCACTTGGTTTTCTTTCAGCTGTATTTGATAATATCCCTCTTACCAAACTTTGTCTCGACCAGGGGCATTATGACTGGGGAATGCTTGCATATACTGTCGGATTCGGCGGATCAATGATATGGTTCGGTTCATCAGCCGGTGTTGCAATTACAAATAAATTTCCTGAAGCACGTAATGTTGTTCTCTGGGTAAAAAATGGATGGCATGTTGCAGTAGCATATGTAATAGGTTTCTTTACACTTTATCTTTTAATGGGCTGGGAACCTGCCGACAACAAAGAACATAAGATAATTAATTGTCCTGTACCGGGTTGCCCTATGGCAAACAAGGCCGAAGCGGCTTATCCCGGAAGTGTGGGGTATTTTGAGGTGCCGAAATAAAGCATGAAGCTTTATTTGCTTTCCTTGTATTCCTTAATAAGTGATTGAAAGATCTCTTTTACTGACGAAATCTTTGTAGCCTTGAATGCGTTGGCTCCGGCAAATGCATAGCCATTTTCAAAATTACCCTTGAGTGCATTTATAAGGGCTACAATAATACAATATGGACTCTTTTCGATTTCACAAGTCTTGATGCACTTGAACGGACATTTTTTAGGCTGCTTTTTGCCATCCCTCACCTTTTTTATGAAATTGCTCAGTATTGCCCGGCCGGGCATCCCAACCGGACTTTTGATAATTTCAATGTCCTGTTCGGTGGCATTAATATAAGATTGCTTGAAAGCATCCGAGGCATCGCATTCATTTGTAGTGACAAATATCGTCCCCATTTGTACTCCTGACGCACCAAGTTTCATTATGTTATTTATGTCTTCACCGGTATAGATACCACCTGCGGCAATCAGCGGAATTCGCTGATCATATTTTTCTTCGAAGGTCTTGAGCTCAGTTACGATTTCCGGTACAAGTTTTTCGAGCTTATAATTACTGTCTGTAATCTGTTCCTCTTTAAATCCAAGATGACCGCCTGCTTTAGGTCCTTCAACAATAACGGCGTCGGGAAGGTAATTGTAATTTGATTTCCATTTCTCACATATGATCTTCGCAGCTCTTGCTGATGAAACTATCGGAATGAGCTTTGTAGCACAACCCTTTTTTAAAAATGATGGAAGGTCAAGGGGAAGTCCTGCTCCGGCAATTATAATATCGACCTTTTCAGCTATTGATGTTTTGATCATGTCGGCAAAATTTGACATTGCCACCATGACATTGACTCCTATTACACCTCGCGACTTTTCCCTTGCTTTTCGTATCTCTTCTTTAAGTCCGTAGATGCTTGCTTCCAGAAAGTCACCTGAGAAATCCTTGTATAAGAGTCCCAGTCCCGCACTTGAAATGACCCCTACTCCGCCTTCATTGGCGACGGCTGATGCAAGTCCTGAAAGTGATATCCCGACTCCCATTCCGCCCTGAAATATAGGAACTGCAACCGCAAGATTTCCTATTTTTAAGCCCTTCATCATTCAAAAATTTTCGCAAAGGTAGACTATTACTGAGATTTCAGGTCCGAAAAAAGGAAATTTAATGTAAATGAGGAACTTATTTCACATTCTTTAACAATTCAGATGGTGTTAATTTCAATCGCGGATTTTTGACTGCTCCAGAAATCCACTCCCCTAAATCCCCCAGGGGGGACTTTTAAGGGGTTTGGGGGTCAATCACTCATACCTCAGAGCCTCTACCGGATTCCTTCTTGCCGTCCTCCAGCTCTGCCAGCTTACCGTAAGCAGGGAAATTGCCAGTACAATTATCCCCGAAACAGCAAAGGTCCACCATTTTACCTCTGTCTTGTAAGCATAGCCTTCAAGCCATTTGTCCATTGCAAACCAGGAAGCCGGAACAGCTATTAAAAAAGCAATTGTAGTCCATCTCACAAAGTCCTTGTTTATCATGCCAAGTATTTCAAAAATATTTGCACCGTTTATCTTGCGGATGCCAATTTCTTTAGTCCTGGCACGGGTTTTCTGATATGAGACAGCAAACAGACCGATCATCGACAGGAAAAGGCTTATGACAGAGCATGCAATTATCAGCCTTTTAAAGTTTACATTACCCCTGTGATACCATTCAAACCGGTCTCCGACTGATTCAGTATCAAGAGGGTAATCCGGGATCAGTTTTGCCCAGGTGCCGGAAATGGCACTTCTTGCCGCCTGTATCTGATTTTCTGTTGATTTTACAAGGAGATGCCCGCCTTTATTATCGAATGAAATAAATGCAGGTTCAACCCTTGATTTTAAATCGAAATAGTGAAAATCTTCAACAATGCCTGTCACAATCATATCTTCCATCCCCGGCATTCCTTTCCCAATCAGATCCTGGCTGGGAAAAAGCCTGGCCAGTGACCGGTTGATGAGGCATTTTTTTGTGTTGGCGGAAAGGACTTCGGAGAATCCGGTCCCTTCCTCAAGCTTTATTCCCAGCACATGAAGATAGTTTTCATCGCCGGTGAAGCCTGCGGGGGAATATTCCTTTTCTACACCATCCAGCTGGTATTTGAGTGCTAACATGAAATGTTCGAGAAGTGGAGAAGCCCCGACAACAGACACACTATTTACTGACTTGCTTTTCAATAACTCATCTTTGAAAACTCCTGCTTTGTCCTTATACTGCGGAGGTATTTTTATCTCAATTACATCTTTATTCAGGCCAATAGGTTTATTTGTAATATAGTTCATTTGCCTGATAATGGTCAAAGCGCAGATGATAAGTGCTATTGAGCTGGCTAGCTGAAAAATATTAAAGGCAGGGATCTGAATACTCCTGACCGTTTGATCCTGATCGGTTTTCAAATAGTTCAAATTGAGGTTCGAACGGATCAGGTACAAAGCAAAAATCAATGTTATCAGCAGTATAAAAACCAGGACTCCGGCGAGTATTCGCAAGCTGCTCAGGCTGCCAGATAAATGCACTGGTGATTTTACTGTTTGTCAGAGAGTTGAAAAATGGCAGTGCATCAAGCATCAGGAAGATGCCTGTTACAAAGGATATTGCGACAATGATCGAATTTTCCAGCATAAAACGGGTAATCAGACTCTTTATGGTGCTTCCATTTATCCGCCGCAGATAATACTCTTTAACCTTACCGTAAAACTTGTTTGTAAGGACTCCCAGGTAATTGAAGGTGGCGATTCCAATTATCATCATTCCTATTATCAGCGAAATCCACAAATCTCTCTTATCCCGGTTGATATCAACTGTTAATCCCCGCAATGTATCGAAATATGCTTTCCGGAGCGGTAGCAGGTAATATGGACCGGGAGTCCCGGTATTTATAACAGGTATCGTCTCTTTTTTTTCTGAAAATAGTTTTTCCATCTCTTCAGGATCAGTGTTTCTGACTAACCTTACATAACAGCGGCTGTCAACCTCACCGATCAGACGAACCATATCGAAGTTGAGCTGGGTGTTATCAACGGGTTTTTCAAAAATCCCTGTTACTGTCATCTGATCTGTTTTATTCCGGTTAACCAGGGTAATTATCTTTCCTACCGGATCGTCTGTGCCAAAATATTTTTTTGCCAGATCAGATGAGATGACAAGGCTGTTATTCGCTTCCAGGGCTGTACCGGGATTATTGGTCAAAAGTTTATATGAAAAAAACCTGAAGAAATTTTCTGATGCTCCGATTATTTGAGGATGGTCAATGTAATCTTCGTTATTTGCAATTATTTTCAGTGAATTTGAATTATTATAACGGCAAAAATCTTCAACCTGCGCAAAATTAACTTTCATATACTCAGCAGATCCGAACTTACAATGATACATTTTAGCGCCCGGGATCCAGGGATCATCGCATTTCAGTGCGTATATCCGGTCTTTATTTTCATGAAAACCATCGGTGTTCAGTTCCCTGCTGATGAATAGAATGATAAGCATAAAGCAGGCTAATCCGATTGAAAGGCTGAAAATGATGATCCCTGAGTTAAGCTTTTGCCTTAAGATGCTTCTTAGTATTATTTTGAGGTTATTCATATCGAAGCGAGTTTACAGGGTTTTTTGTTGCTGTCTGCCAGCTTTGCAGGCTTACGGTCACCAGAGCAATGAATATGACTAAAACGCCGACCAGTACAAAGATCCACCATTCAAGTCCTGTCTTATAAGCGTAGTTCTCCAGCCATTTGTGAACAGCAAACATGGCTGCAGGAACTGCAATCACAAATGCAATAATAATCCACTTTACGATATTCATATTCAACAGGGTCATCACTTCTGTTACTTTGGCCCCGTTAATTTTACGGATACCTATCTCCTTGATTCTCCTGTCGGACTCAAGGGCGCTTAATGCGAATATCCCGAGCAATGACAACAAGATGGCAAGCAGCGAAAATATTCCGGTGATCTTAGCGAGCTTTCCCTCTTCTCCATAAGCATCTTTATATTTCTCTTCAATACTTTCAAATGAAAAAGGAATATCAGGGAACAATGACTTCCATTGTTGTCCTATATATTCGATGGATTCAGTTGCTTTATCAGGATTTAGCCTTAATACTATGTATCCCGGGTAGTTATGGTGACGACCAAATTGAAATAGCATTGGTCCGACTGGATTCTGTAATGATTCAATGTTTATATCGTTAACTACCCCGACTACCTGCTTTCTTGTTATCTTTATAAATCAGTCCGACATTTTTTCCCTCGACTGAATTCCAGCCAAGCTTTCTAAGGGCAGATTCGTTTATTATTATCGATTCATAATCTGTCGAATAATCTTTTGAAAAGAATCTTCCCTGGATAATATGCAAACCGAAAACATCCATGAAATTTTCATCAATATCGCAGGATAACAGTTCCATTCCGTCAGGGAATGTACTTACATCAGGGTAAATTTTAAAATTATTTCTGAAACCGAATCCCGGGACAAATTCCGTTAACGAGGCTTTTCCATATCCGTATTGTGTCTGATATTTTTCAAGATTCTGAGTAAAAATAGTTGCGCTCTTCAAACGTTCGTTGCCATTATTCCCCAGAGAATTCACGGGTATGGCTATCAGGTTCTCCTTATCGAAGCCTGTTTCATGTTTTTGCATGAATGAAATTTGTTTGAAAATGAAAAGCAGGGCTATTCCTAAAATTATTGTAATAGTATATTGAAGTACGATAAAGCTTTTCTGAAACGTCAGGTTGTTTTTCCTACCTTCCCTGTTGTGTAAAAGGACCCTGACAGGTGATGGTCGTGACATAACAATTGAAGGATAGAGTCCTGAGATCAGGGCAGTTAAAATTCCAAAGCCAATTACTCCTCCAGCTAATACCGGATCAGATATATTGATTGTAATGTTCTTTTCAATCAGATTGTTAAAACCAGGCAACATCAAATAAACTCCATAGAAAGATATTAACAGACTTACAAATACTACAATTAAACTTTCTGCAAAAAATTCTTTTATAAGCATTCCCGACGTAGCCCCGTTAACCTTCTTAATTCCGGTTTCAATACTCCTTTTTGCTGCGTTGGCTATAGTGATATTCATAAAATTCAGGCAGGCAATTATTAAAATCCCTGTAGCAATGGCAGATAGTAACCACAGGTATCCGGGCGAAACAGCCGGCTTAATATCACCTTTAAGTGAAGTATCCAGGTGGCTGTCTTTAAATCCTGTCAGAATATATTTGTGCCTGTTTTTCATGAAATCAGGATAATATCTCCCTTCAATTTCTGACAGTTTGTCCTCAAATCCTGCTGGTGCCTGGTCCCCCTTGAATGTAATGAAAGTCATAAGTCCGAAATGATACCATCTCTCACTTAAATCGGTAAAGTATCTGTATCTGAAACTATCTGATAAAAAGTAGTCAAAATTGAAAATGGAATTCGATGGAATCGGATTTACAATACCTGTAACAGTAAAAGTGAAGTTTTCATAATTAAATGTTTTTCCTGCCGGATCAGAACTGCCAAAAAGTTTTTTTGCCAGCTCTGTAGTGATAACCGCTCCAAAGGGATCCTGGAAAATAGTGCCGGGATCTCCTGAATTCATGGGAATATTAAATAATTTAAAAAACTCGTTCTCAACAACTGCACCATTCAGGTTTTCAAACCGTTCATCATAAACTTTTAAATCTCCCTGCATCCTTATTAATCCGATTACTTTGTCAACCTCCGGGTAATCTTTTTTCAGTACATCTGATAAGGCCAGAGGAGTTGATGCACCGACTGAACCGTCCTGGAAATTCTTTGTAACAATCCTGTAGATATTATTTGCATTTGGATTAAAATCATCAAATGTGGTTTCATAGCGAACATACAGGAGAATTAATAAACTGATAGTCAATCCGACTGATAAACCAAAGATATTTACGAATGCAAACTTCTTATAGGTAAATAAATTGCGGATAATAATTCTTAAGAAATAATTGTACTTATCCATTAATCTATTTTTAATTATTCATACCTCAACGCTTCGACAGGATTTCTATTGGCAATAATTATATAATTTAAAGCAGAGATCAATGCAATCAATAATAAAACAAAAAGACTGCATGAGACAAAAATACCCCAGTGGAGTGGCGTTTTGAGAGACAAAATTCTCCATCCATTTGTGGGCAGTGAACCATGCTCCCGTTAATCCGGCTAAAACTGCCGGCAGGGCAATATACTCCAGGTCTTTGATGAAAATCTTTAAAATGTCGGATAGCCTGGCCCCGCTTATTTTCCGTATCGCTAATTCTTTGCTTCGGCGGGATACTTCAGTGATAGTGTACCCCAGCAAGCCCATAAATGTAATGAGTAAAATAATAACATTTCCTGCAAGCATCGCAGTACGGAATCCTTTTTCTGATGAGTAAAGTTCTGTCTTTTCATTTTCCAGGCTTTTTACAACAGCATCCTGATAAGGTAAGGCCAGGTTTAATACATCTGTCATTTTTTTCATGATGTCAGCCTGTGCTCCTTCAAAAGCCTTTACCAGTATATAACATGAAAAAGAAGGATTCTTCTCGATCATTTCCTGAAACTTATCATCCGGTAAAAAAGAAAACACTGACGGACGCTGATCGGGATCAGCCATGGAATTAATGACAAAATCAGGGAAAATACCTCGAATTGTATTTGTTCCATGTTCACTCAGGGTAATTTGTTTCCCCAGCACACCATCTTTCCAGCCACTATTGATCATAAGCATATTTGCTCCTTTGCGGCTGATCAGGAAATCGTTCGGAACACAGGATTCTGTTGAAAAATTACTGCCTTCAGTCACCGGAATATTAAGTATGGAAAGATAGTTTTCGTCAATCCAGTAAAAATCAGCAACGTTAAAAAGCTCTTTTTCTTCATTTGGTAACGAAATATTATTACCTGAAGCACCTTCTGTCGGTACACATAATCCCAATCCAACAGTCTCAATCTGAGGAATAGCTCTGAGCTCATTTAATACTGTCGAGAGTTTGTTACCCGGCATTCCGCTGGTAGATCCGAAATACACACCAGATGCACGATAACCATGATCAGAATTCCTTAATCTGTCATATTGAAGTGTGACAATAACCAGTACTGTAAGAATGAATGTAGCTCCGGCAAACTGAAATGAAAGGAGTGCCAGTTTCCATTTTTTACCTTTCTGAGGATAATTGTGAAAAACTGAAGCTACCGGAATACTGGCAAAAAAACGTCCCGGCAGATAACTTATAAATAATAGCAAAACAACCATAACAATCAACAGTGGCCATATAACATAAGGGTTCAGGGCAGCAGAAAGAGGATGCCCGATTTGTGCCTCAACCAGAGGTTGTACCATCAGGATTATCATGAAAGCACCTAAAAGTGAAATAAAAAAGAGTAAAGAAGTTTCCGAAAAAATCATTAGCTGCAGATTTCTGGCCTGGGCACCATAGGTTTTATAAATAGCTGAAGTTTTAGCCCTGTTAACCAGCGCACTTAGTGTCAGTAAAATATAATTTAACAGGGAAACCAGCAGAACAGCAAATGCTATTGCGCTGAGAATAACTACCATATCTTTAACATCTTCGATATGGATTTTTTTTATCGGCTTAAAACTGTATTTTAAAACCATCCCCTTGCTGTATCATTTCCAGACGTTCAATATCCTGGTGAACTTCCTGCATTTTGCGAACAGCAGGCATAAGACTTTCAGGATCAACTCCGGGTTCCAGCTTAACACAGACATAATAACGGTCGTTCCCAAGCCAGTTATTGGTGCCATCCCACATAAACTGAGGAGTGGAAACCATCGAAATAAGTACATCATACTTGTAGTTTGTGTTTTCAGGCAATGCTTTAAATATCCCGGCAATTGTCAGCTTTTTATTCGGGTATTCTTTTAATTCAATCATCTTCCCAATCACATCACCGCCTATCATCTCTGCAATTTTGCTGGATATCATGCAGTTCATCTGACTCTTCAATATCTCTTTCGGATTTCCGTAAATCATTGGCCGGGGAAGAACATCAAATACATACTCATCGGCAAATGAAAATTCACCTTTGTAGCTTTTCTTATCGTCGGTATAAAAGACAGATGAGCCTATGCTATTAAGACGGGATGCAGCCTCGATACCCGGAACCTCAGATTTTAATCCGGGAGCTATGGCTCCACTGACACGGTTGTATGTACTCATCTTGTCAGACGACTTATCAGTTTTAAAGTTCTCGTAAACAGCATAAATGCGATTGGCATCCGGATAGAAACTGTCAAAACTGTAGTAATAAAATACTTCAGACAGAAGCAGCATTCCGAATGCCAATGCCGGCTGCCACGGATATTATGCGGGTTAACGAATGTTCTCCTTTACGAAACAATTTGCGGAAGGCCATTTTTAATCGAATTCATTTTTCCAGTTTTTCAGGTGTATGTTCTTTTTATCCTTTAAGTATTTTCTTGTTGATCGACTTAATAATGTTTTAAATCCCCCTCCGGGGGGTCTTTAGCTTTTTCTTTAAGTACCTCCCACTCCGGGGGAAAGTGGTCATTCATACCTCAGCGCCTCTACTGGATTCCTTGTAGCCGCCCGCCATGTCTGCCAGGTTACAGTTAATGAAGCAATCAGCAAGGCCAGTGCTCCGGAAAAAGCGAAGATCCACCAGCTCAGGGTGGTCCGGTATGCAAATGTTTCGAGCCATTTATGCATCGAAAAGTACATTACCGGGATCCCGATCAGAAATGCAAGGCAAACCCATGTGATAAATTCTTTATTAATCAGTATGATAACCTGAAGTACCTTTGCCCCGTTAACTTTCCTGATACCGATCTCTTTGGTCCTCCTTTCTGAAGAAAAGATCGCCAGACCAAGAATGCCTATACAGGAGATCACAATTGCCAGTGTAGCAAATAGGCTGATCATTTTCGCAAGTCTCTCTTCCGACTTGTAGAGTGAGTCGAACCATTCGTCGTAGAACTGATATTTAAGCGGGTATCCCGGTAACATCTCATCCCATAATCCGGTAACCAGATCAATGCCTGGTCCGGTTCCATTCCGGACAAACCTGATATTTATGGAAGTGGGCCTGCTTTTGGAAGTGAACATTATGCATACCGGACCGATTGTTTTATGGAGCGAGGTGTACTGAAAATCATTCACGATCGCAATAATGTCAAATCCGCCGAAATTATTAAACCGCTTATTCTCAAGATTATCAAATTCAAAATGCCGGTAAGCTGCTTCGTTCATCATGCAAACAGTTCCATAATCGCCCGGCTCCAGATCGCGACCCATTACAATTTTCAGATCAAAGGTAGCAAGGAATGCAGTGTCTGCCATCAGACAGGGTACGCTCATGTTTTTTGACTTGTTCTCCATATTGGAGCCCATGGACATACGTATTTCACCAGGTACACCACTTGTCAGGGAGACTGATTTGACATACGGTGATTTCCTTAATTCATCAACCATGACTATAGAGTTGCGGGCGTCTGCTTCCTGGATATTAGGGATATCCACTCTCAGAAGTTGTTCTTCTCTAAATCCCGGATCCTGGTTTTTAACGAAGTCGATCTGCCTCCTTACAACCACCACACAAAAGATCAGGATTATGGAAATTGCGAACTGAAAGACCGTCAGGGAATTTCGTAGATGGTGCTTTTTACCCGAAGCTGTAAAAATCCCGTTCAAGACCTTCACAGGATTGATCGCAGAGAAAATAAGTGCAGGTCCGGTTCCACTTATCAGTCCGACAGCCAGAATTGAAATAAAGAGAAATATTGAATTTGGAAAGTGGAGAACTGTGCTTAGTTTGAGAGTTGAATCAAACATAATATTATAGAATGGCAACATTATCCAGACAAGGTAAAGTCCCAGGACTAAGGCTATTAAAGAAACAATTACAGATTCTATAAGGTAATAGAAAAGAACGTTGAACCGGCTGGCGCCAAAGGTCTTTTTAATCCCTGTGTCCTTTTTCCTCTGGTTTTGTTGAGCTATTGTAAGGTTTACATAATTTATTATTGCAAGTATCAATATTATGAGGGCAATCCCGGTGAGAAGATTTAAGAGCCTCTGATTTCCCTGTATTGTCTCACTCCCGGATGTTGTATCATGGAGATAGACATCCTTAAGCTTCAGAAATCCTGCTTCTTCCTGATACGGTTGCAACAAATCGCTGTTCGCATTTATTTTGCTTAAAAGTTGTTCATGATCGACACCCGGTTTCAGCTGGAGGTATATCTGAAAAAGCCATCTGTAGGTGCTGAGATCCTCTGAATTGCCAATAGATCTGTAGAATTTGAAGTTTTCATTTTCTGCATTAACAAGCAGACTGGCTGTTATGCTTGAGTTAGCCGGGAAATCTTTAATGACAGCTGTGATTCTAACCGTAATGTTACCCCAGACAAGTAATTCTTTCCCCGGAGCAGATTCATCCCCGAACAAAAGCCTGGCGGTGCTCTCCGTGATTACAGCTGAATTTATATCTGTGAATGGCGAAGATACCGGAGCGGAAACAAATTGAATTGTGAATACCTGGAAAAAGTTGTTGTCAACCGATAGGATATCATCAATATAATATCCTTTGTTCAGACATTTTATTTCATATGGATGGCCGCTGCGCAGTACAAGGCAGGCATTTTCAATCTCCGGGAAATTGCTGGTCAGAATATCCTTAACACGATAATCGATCATGCTGCTGTTGTTCTTCATATCAACGACCCTGACAGTTTCATCAGAATGCCTGTTGAATCTGTCGAATGAGTACTCGCGTGCAAGGAAAAGCGCTATGGCCAGGCATACTGATATTGCAAATGCAAAACCTGTAATATTGATAAGTGTGAATCTCTTATTACTCCTGAGATTTCTCAGAGCCGTTCTCAAATAATAATAAAACATTCTACGGCAATTTTAAAATTTAATTAACCCCATCTGTTTTTATGTCGCTGGATATCATCCCGTCGACAATCCTGATAATCCTGCTTCCGTACAGTGCAAACTGTTCATTATGTGTTACCTGGAGAATGGTTATTCCCTCACTGTTAATTTGTTTCAGGAGCTCCATTATTTGTTTCCCCTGGTCGGTGTGAAGGTTCCCTGTTGGTTCATCGGCCAGAAGCAATTTTGGCTTACCCACGATTGCACGTGCTATTCCGACAAGCTGCTGCTGACCGCCGGAAAGCTGGACCGGGAAAAGTTCCTTTTTCGCCACCATATTAAAACGATCGAGCATATCAGCAACCATCGCCTTTCGCGTCGATTTCTTAACTCCTTTATAGACTAAAGGAGTTTCGATATTCTCATATACTGTCATCTCATCTATTAGATGAAAAGCCTGGAAGATGAATCCCATATAATTCCTGTGAAATTCAACCCTGTTTTTTTCGTTTATTGTACGTATGGAACGGTCAAGGAAGAAGTATTCCCCTTCATCAGCCTCATCAAGCATTCCGATTATATTCAGCAGCGTCGATTTCCCTGCACCACTCGGCCCCATGATTGTTATAAATTCACCTTCCGATATTTCGAGGTCAATGTCCTTTAATACAAATGTCCTCTGGAATCTGGAATCATAGTACTTGTAAATGTTATTCAGTTTTATCATGCTATTTTGACAATTGGTGATTGTCTATTCATACGTGGGGTCAAGCTCCCCGCCTGGGATGTCGGGAGATCAAGGTGTTTCCTTGTAGGGTTTGGGGTTAGATTATTCATACCTCAACGCTTCAATCGGATTTCTGGTTGCCGCCCTCCAACTCTGCCAGCTGACTGTGCCCAGAGCAATGATGTATGCAAGGCCCGGCCCTGCAATGAATGTCCAGAAAGGCAAAGATGTGCGAAAATGAAATCTTGACAGGAACATATTTCCTGTAAGGTAGGCTATGGGTATAGCGATGGCAATGGCAATTATCAGCCATTTAGAGTAGTTCTTTCCCAGCAGGTTCATAATTGACAGGGTCGTCGCTCCGTTGGTCTTCCTTATCCCTATCTCCTTGGTCCGGCTTTCAGCTGTAAAAGAAGCCAGCCCTGATAATCCAAGGCAGGCCAGCAGGAGTGCAATGAAAAAAGCCACGCCAAGAAGATTGGAGGATGAAACAAGTTCGGAACGTTTCAAAAGATCACTGAACAACATTGGCTGGTATATTGCATCGGGTTCATATCTGGCATAAACAGTGTTTATTTTTTGAGAGATAGAAGAATAGGTCGATGAAAAGCTGATAAGCAAATTATTACGGTTTTCGGATGACAGGGAGATGATTGTCGGTGTAAAAGGACCTGAAAGATCAAGAGCGTGAAAGTCATTGAAAACTCCGATAATGGTTCCTTTTCTCCCTTCAAGAGTCATCGATTTACCAACGGGCTCATCGTATTTCATAACTTTTGCTGCCACATCATTGATCAGATAACAGCCGGAATCAGCCGGGAATGACCTGTCGAAATATCTTCCGTCAGTAATCCTGAGGTGGACTGCATCCTTGAAGTTAAAGTCAGTTCTGATGCACCAGAAATGCAGTTTTTCAGCAGCATCCCTGCCATCCCATGAAACCTCGTTGGAAACCGTGGCACCTCTTGTTGGCATGCAATTTGAAAAGCTGACCGATTCAATCCCCGGAATGGAAATCAGATCAGCCTTGAAACTTTCTTCATGTTCTTCAAGGTTTTTTGAATTATTCAGGATTATTAACCGCTCCTTGTCAAACCCGAGGTCAAAATTCCGCATGTATTTATCCTGTGTTCTGATGATCATCATGATTACAATCAGGATAACAGGTATTGTGAACTGAAAGACGATAAGGCTCTGCCGGAACTTTGAGAAACTGTTGCTAGTTACAATTTTCCCTTTAAGGGTACTGACAGGATTTGATGAAGAAAGGTATAAGGCCGGAAGCAGTCCGGAAACAATTCCGGTAAAAATTGCAATAGCAGTAAAAACAAGAATGATCGTGAAATCGGTAAAACTGAATTGTATGTCCGAACCGACCATTGTGTTTACTCCCCTGATCACTATTCTGGCCAGATCGAGGGCAGTTAAAAGGCTTATTATTGTAAGAATAAATGCCTCAATTAAATATTGAAAAACAATATTGGATTTTTTTGCACCTACAACCTTTTTGATCCCGGCCTCATGATATCTCCTGATATTCATGGCAATAGCAAGGTTTATATAATTGAAGCAGGCGATCAGCAGAATTGCGAATCCCAGGCTGCCTGCCAGAACAAGATACCGCATCTCATTCCAGATTCGTCTGCCTCCGGCATAGGAATACAGAACCTTTTCTTTAAGCGGAAAGAGAAACAACTCCTGATTAAGCGTAGTTTCCTGCGATTTAATAAGATCCCTGATCTTCACACCGACTGCTCCTGATTCTGCATTTTTATTAAGGAGTGCCCATATCTGGCAGGAGGAGGAACCCGTTTCGAGCGCCAGGGGATAATCTGCAAGATACTTTGAGAATGGAACGATGAAATCAAACCTTATGGAGGATTGTGACGGAACATCCTTCAGTACCCCTGTAATTACAAAGGACTCCCTTTTTTTATTATTTTCAGCTATCAAAGATTTGCCTGTACAATCGGTTGATTCAAAGTACTTAAGAGCCATCCTTTCCGAAATAACTATTGAATTTGTGCCCAGTATTGCTTTTGAAACATCGCCTGAAACAAGTGGAAATGAAAACATCCCGGGAAATGATTCGTCAGTGTATATTCCACTTTCCGTGAATGATTTGTCACCGGAAAAAAAGGTGTAGCTCCCATTCGCAATTCTTGCAATCAACTCAAATTCTGGTATATTCTTATTTAATATATCAGGAAGGGAGGCAGATAGGTTTTGTTTTGGGAAGCGGTCGCCATTAAAATAAGTTACATTCGCCTCTATCGAATATAGCCTTTCGTAGTTACTGTGGAACTTATCAAACCCTATAATCCGGTTGATGTGAAGGGCTGCGATAATTGAACAGGTAAGTCCGAATGTCAGGCACAGGTAGTTAAGTATGCTGTATGACTTGTTTCGCCACAAAAAGCGAAGTGCGATATTAACTGAACTCTTGAACATGGTATTTATTTGTTGTTTTTGTTTTTTATTCTATTCATAAACTGATACCATCAGTAAACAGTCCGTCTGGCTGGCGGAGTGTTCATTCATACCTCAACGCTTCAACCGGATTCCTCGTTGCAGCCCGCCAGCTCTGCCAGCTCACTGTCACTAGTATTATGATAAGAGCGAGTACTCCTGCAAGAGCAAAGATCCACCAGTTCAGGCTGGTCTTATATGCAAAGTTTTCGAGCCATTTATGAGCGATAAACCACGAAACCGGAGTTGCAATAAAAAATGCCAGCACGAACCACCTTATGAAATCGTGATTCAGCATTAAGAGCACTTCTGAGATCGTTGCTCCGGATATTTTACGGATGCCGATTTCCTTAACCCTGCCCAGGCAGATCATAAATATCTGTCCCAGAATACCCATACAGGTAAGGGCAATTGCAATTATGGTAAAGAAGGTGATTGAACAGGCCAGCTTATCTTCCTTTTCATAGAAAGACTGATAGAAATCATCATAGAAAATAAAGCTGAACGGTTCATAAGGTGAAAGTGTTTTCCATACACTATTTATTTGCTCAATCTGCTGTCCTGTATTACCCGGAGTTAGTCTGACAGACAGAACATTACCAAAGTCAGCTCCGGTATATAGGAGTGCTAAGGGTTCAACAGGGTAATGAAAAGACTCGAACTTAAAGTCTTTAATAATTCCAATTACTTCATATTCCTCTTCCTCAGCAAACCGAAACATCTTTCCCTCAGTACTTTCCCACCCGTACTGTTTAAATGCCTCTTCATTTATCAAACAGGCCCTTTTAATATCACTCTCCAGGAAATCCCGCCCATCAATCAGCCCCATATTCATTGTTTTCAGGTAATTATCACCAACATAAATGCAATTTACCGCAATGCTTTTCCCTTCGTAGTCATTATCCATTTTGTGATTGATCATTCCGGGGCAACCACTGCTAAGTGTTGTACTCTTCACGAAGGAGAGATTATCAAGTTCCAGCCTTAGTGCCTCGGTTTGCTGGAACCTGTAAGGAATGTTTATCCTTAAAAGCATTTCCTGATCAAATCCAGGGTCCGAATGTTTCACAAAATTGAGCTGTCGGAAAATGACCAGGACAATTGCAATCAGAGCTATTGAAACCAATAGCTGGAAGGTAAGTAAAGCCTGTTTCCAGATTTGCTTTTTGTTCCTGGTCCCCTTAAATCCGGACAATGACTCGGTAATATTGAACTTCGACAGGATATATATGGGAGCAAGGCTGTTGACCAGGATCAATAAAATCACAACTATGATAAAAATTAGAGCAACAGCAAGCAGGTCTGCCCAATCAATATACATTGCTTTTCCAAACAGGCTTTCCGAATATGGCAGAGCAATGTCGGTAATCCCGATTGCAAGGACCATTGAGATTAGTATTCCGAGGCTTACTTCGACAAGTGCATTGTTCACCAATTCTTTCCATCCTGCTCCGAAGGTCTTTTTTATTCCTGTTACTCTTAGTCTGGCATAATGGACCGAAACGGAGTAATTAAGGTAATTAATACTTGAAAGGATAAGGATCAATAAAGCAATCGCAAGAAAGATCTTCAGCAGGACCGGATTTCCTTTGGCGTGCCTGCTTTTTATTGTCAGATCAGACAGGTAAATTTCATCAAGGCCCTGCAGGGAAAGGCTGTCGATATCAAGTGCTCTGATTTTATCGGTGGAATTCAGCTCATAAATCAAATCACCGGCATTTAATCCTTTCCTCAACTTTACAAAATGATTTGTAGGGTTGTATCTGAATCCATTGACAGTTGTTGATGAAATACGGAATTTTTCATTCTCACTGTTTAAAATAATATCGGCACTGAAGCTTGAATTGACCGGTAATTCCCTGAATACAGAAGTGACAGTGCCGAAGAAGTAATTACCGATATTTACCTGTCTGCCAAGCGGGTCATGGGTTCCGAATAATGATTTTGCAAGCGTAGTTGAAAGAGCTATTGATTCTCTTCCGGCGAAGGCTTTACCGGAGAGGCTTTCAGCCAGATCGACTGAGAAGATCGAAAAAAAGTTTTCGGTTGTGGTCAGCAGGTGCGTGAACCCTGCTGTGTTATTTGTTTGTTCATCTTTTATTGTCAGATCGTCACTTATGTTATAGTCGAGCGGGCAGGCATCTTCAACTGCAGCATATTCTGAAACCAGTACCGGGTGGAGATCCCAGTTGATGTTGCAGCGATTCTTTTTTACATCATAAATCCTGTATATCTGTTTATGGTTTGCAAAATCATTATTGACTGTTATTTCTGTATGGTAAAATAAACCTATAAGAATACAGGCAGCAAACCCGATGGCAAAGCCTCCGATAATAAGGAAAGAATAGACCTTATTCTTTACCAGGTTTCGAAGAGCTAACTTTAAATTGAGATAGATCATGAATTCTATTTTAATTCTTCAAGCCCCCCCTGGGGGTTTGGGGGTCAATCATTCATACCTCAGCGCTTCAACAGGATTCCTTGTCGATGCTCTCCAGCTTTTCCAGCTGACCGTAAGTAAGGCAATTCCAAGCGCAATCAGGCCGGCAAGGGCAAATATCCACCAGCTCAGCACCGTCTTATATGTAAAATTTTCAAGCCATTTGTGCATGGCAAACCATGCAACAGGAGAGGCTATTGCAAAAGCAATTCCGACCAATTTTATAAAATCTTTATTAAGCATTATCATAACTTCCGATACACCGGCGCCATTTATCTTTCTGATCCCGATCTCCTTTATACGACGCTGGCAGGCAGAAATTGACATGGCTAAAATCCCCATACTTGATATGATTATGGCACAAAGGGCGAGAAGAGAAAAGGCAGCCCGGAAATTAAGTTCGGATCTGTACATATCCTGGACTGCCTGATCAAAGAAGCTCACCTCAACCGGGAAAGAAGGCGACAGTTCTGAGGTGATACTTTTTAAGTTTTCCATTGCATCGTGCAATGCGTTAAAATCGGGAGTGAGCAGGCTTATCAGGCAGTATGAAGCATAGGTCTCATTTCTTATAGCCAAAGGCGCAATAGGTTGGTTTACAGGCTTATAATTAAAATCTTTAACAACTCCGACAATCTCGTAATTGTATCCGTTCCTTGTCATGTCGAGTACGCCTCCTAAGGGATTTATTATTTCATGTGTTTTAAGAAATGTTTCGTTAACCACCATTTTCCCTTTATCGGAAGCTAAATCTTTATTGGGGAATCGTCCCTTGATTAATTGCAATCCAAGGATATCAAATAACCCGGGGTCAGCGGAAAATGTATTAAAAGCGACTTCTTTCTTCTCTCCGTCCAGAGTTATATTGGTTCCCCATTCTGATATGGTTTTCCCCGGATAGTATTGCGAAAAGGAAATCTGGTTTATAACCGGAATATCCTGCAACGCTTTCTTAAGCACATCTTTTTTCTGGTTCAACTGTTCAGTCAGTTTTATGCCAATAATATTTTTTTGCATCATCCCGAGGCTTGTCCTGCCAAAGTTTATCTGTTTCTGTACGAGTAAGGTAAAGGCAATGAGCCCCATCGCAATTGTAAACTGAATTATGACAAGAAGTCCGCTGCCGGAATTACGGTTTTTAGTAACCGATTTTTTCAGATTGTCTATTGCCCGCGACGATGAGATCTTTGATGCCGGAACTAAGCTGATAAGGATGCTTAAAATAAATATGAGACCCAGTGATATTATAATAAACCCTGGTGACCAGGTAAGGTCCCTGCTGTATCGGATCCCTGTTGAATTATGAATAGCGGAGCTGAACGTATTTACAAGGTAAACAGCAATCAGGAGAGCAGCCAGGAAGAAGAGGATTGATTCACCAAGAATTCTCCTGAAAATAGTCTCCTTTTTTGCTCCGATGATCTTCATAACCCCTGTCTGTTTAATCTTATCCTGCCACTGCGCTGATGAGATATTAATAAAGTTAATCAGAGCAATGGTAAGTACCAGGAGGGCTACAAGAACAAGTATCAGGACTTTGTTCTTATCCCCGTTAATAAGATAATTACTTCCAAAAAGTGTAAATTCTGAGAAATATATCTTCTTCAGGGGGACCAGTCCATCGTTTTTGTACCTGTCCCTTGATTTCTCAGGAAAAAGGGATAATATTGTTTTAGAAATAATCCCCGGATCGCTTCCTTGTTTCAATAGCACAAATGTTTGAAAATTGCATTGATTCCACGCTGTAAACTCACCATCTTCATACTGAATAATTTTTCGTGTGGCCATCGAAGTAACAGAGCTGAAAGAAAGGCAGGAATTAGCTTTTGGATCTTCAATAACAGCGCTTACAGTTAAAATGTGTGTATTGTTTAATTTTATTTGCCTGCCTAAGGCTTTCGAGGGGCCGAAGAGCCTGTCGGATAATGATTTTGTAATAACTACCGTCATTGGATCTTCAAGAGTATTGTTAAGATTTCCCTCAACAACCTTGTAAGTAAAGAGATTAAAGAAGTCTTTATCAGCAAAAATAAGATCGGCGGTAACAGGTTCCTTTTCATCCACCTGGAATACCGGAGCCTCCCATGATCCTCCCATCCTTACTGTGTTTTCCACGCCGGGAATTTTCAAATCAATTTCATCCTTCAGAATCCCGGGCGTATAAATATTATCCTCATTCATCCCATATATGTAAATGCGGTCGCCATTCTTTTGATAATTGTCGGTAGTCAGCTCGCTGTAACAATAAACAGAAAGGATGATCACCAGGGTCAGGCTAACGGATAAACCTAACAGATTGATAAGATTTGTTACTGGTTTATGTACGAAATTCCGGATGATTGTTTTCAGAAATAAATACATCTCTATAGCTTTATCATTAATTACATTGTATACTTTTCAAATAATTTGTCTGTCATTCATATCTTAATGCCTCAACAGGATTCCTCGTCGCAGCAATTGAGCTCTGCCAGCTTACAGTAAGAACAGCTATTATCACAGCTGAAAATCCGGCAGTTGCAAATATCCACCAGCTCAATTCGGTCTTATACGCGAACCTGTTCATCCAGAGCGATATAATCCAGATTGAAGCCGGGACGGCAATGATGACGGAAATCAGTACCCATTTTACAAAATCAATATTAAGCATTAATAAAACCTCTGTAATTGAGGCGCCATTGACTTTCCGGATCCCTATCTCCTTGTTCTTTTTCGAGATGCTGATAAGCGATATGCCAAACAAACCCATTATGGAAAGGATAGTTGCAAGGAGCGAAAATGCACCTATAATCTTAAGCTGGTTTCTTTCGCGCTGGTAGAAAAGCTCATACTGGTCGGTGAGATACTCAACTTCAAATAATTCATCCGGGGCAATGGATGTATATAATTCTCTCATCCGTTTTATTATCGCATCATCATTTTTACCATCAGTCTTTATTGCGATAAGTCCCATATTTGAAGGGTTTTGCTGAAGGATAACCATCGGTTGAATAAGCTCGTGAACCGAATGAGCATTAAAATCCCTGACAATACCTCTGACCTTAAATACCAGGATATTATCACCTGCTTTTACATTATGCTTTTTTGCTGTTGTTTCATTAATGAGAATCTCTGGTGTACCTGGTTTGTAGGCACCAAATGAGGATCCTTCAATAACCTCAATTCCAAGAATTTCTGCAAGCCCTTCCCCGATAATCAACCCGTCAAACCTCTCTTTCTCCCCTTCTGCAACTGCCAGAGTGACCGGAAGAGAATAGCCGAGCGGCGGGATATATGATCCACCGGCACAACCCGCAACGCCGGGTACTTTATTCATTTCATCACACAAGGTTAAAAAGCTGCTTTTTAATTTATCTGAATTAAGACCGGTTATCATTATATTTTCAGGATTAAATCCTTTATTACTTGATATAGAGTATCTTAACTGTTTCGATACTGAAATCACACCGGCTACAAGCATCATATAAATTGTAAAATGAAGGATAAGGAATGAATAATTCCATCTGCCCTTCTTTTCCGGCCGGAGGTTCTTGCCTGTGATAAGCTTTAAAGCAGGGATCCGTGCATAATTGAATCCTATCAACCATCCGGAAATGGCTCCGGTTAGCGCAACCACAAGTATCAGCAGGATCCACAGTACAGGGTTCAGGAATACCTGGTTGGTCATAGTTTTATTCAATGTGCTGTTAATAAAGGTCATACCATAATCAATGACGAAAGACGATGGGATGAGACTCAGGAGGACAATTATGGCTGATTCAAGCAATACCAGCCTCCTGATCATACTCCTTGAAGCACCGAACACTTTCCTTGTGCCTAGTTCATGACTTCTCTCAGAAACACCTGCCCTTGCAAGTAAAATATAATTGGCAACCGATATGAACAGAATCAGCAGGGCAATAGCTTCGTAATATCTCAACTCTTCAGGATTTCCCTGCCTGAGGAACTGAGCTGACGGTATGTCACCGGAACCCATATAAATATCGGCAACAGGCTGCAACCTGAAACTGATCTCATCCTTCTTTTCATTGTTCACGAACTCTTCATACTTTTCCATCCTGGAGGATACCTCCCCGGGGTCTGCATTCCTGTCAAGCACCACATAGGAAAGGAACTCCCCATATCTCCAGTCGAGAGGTGTATTCCGCTCAATACCATAGACACCAAGAGATTTTTGAAACTGGGTGAACATCTTCGACGACAGTTTTATATCGGCAATAAAATTTGGATTTAAAGTGGAATTTGCAGGGAAGCTTTTATATACTCCGGTTACTGAAAGCCCGGTTAATCCATCTGAGAACTTCACATTCAATACAGCACCGATTGGTGACAGATTCCCGAAATACTTCATGGCTGATTCATCCGAAATCGCTATTTCTCCGATTGAACGGGCTGGTGTGCCTGAAATGAATTTTATTCCGGTTATGCTGAACACCGAAGGATCCGCAAATCCAAAATTATTGTCAGACACCATTTCGTTTTTTGAATTCCTTATCTGAATTGAATATGCCTGATAATACCTGAAATAGCCTTTTACATCGGGAAATTCCCGGGCCATTGTTTCACTCAGAGGGTAACTTGTCAGCCCGCTGTTTCCATAAACGATCCTGTAAACATTCCTGTATTCCGGAATGAACCTGTCAAACGATTTCTCATGAATAATAAGAGCTGTTAATACGATTATGCATCCCAGTCCGATTCCCAGACCAAGAATACTGATGAGTGAGGGTATTTTATTCCGGAGAATGCTCCTTATGGCTGCTTTAAAGTCGGAATTAATCATGATAAGTTATATTAGTGTAGACCTACAAGGTTTCGAAATATTTTTGCAATGTTGTCCCTTTTTTTGGAGTTACCATCAAAAAGGCTGAATCAGAAAGTATGCCATAATTGCTAAGCACTGATATACAATTAATTGGAATTTTATAACAGAACAAATCGTATATTTTTTTTACGTAATCCCGTAAAATATTTTTACGGCCATTTTGATTTTATTATAAAACTTCATAATTTTAACCACAGAGTTAAACTGAGTTTCCCACGGAGTCACACCAGGGTTTTAAGACAATAACTTTACGATAACTCCACTGATCTCCGTGGTAAAAGAATTAACTGCCCCAGTCTGATTTAACGGCATGTAAAATGGCTGATCATAGAGGTAACATACTTATTGTCGATGACAACAAGAGCATATTAAGCACTCTTGATATTTTGCTGTCTCCTGAATTTCAGACCGTAACAGCATTATCTAACCCCGACCAGATCCCTTCAGAGCTGAGAAAACAGAATTACAATGTTGTGATCCTGGACATGAATTTCAAGGCGGGGGTCAATACTGGCAATGAGGGAATATACTGGCTTGGAAGAATAAAGGAATCAGATCCTGAAATTTCGGTTGTCATGATAACCGCGTATGGCGATATTAATACAGCTGTAAAAGCCCTTAAGGCAGGGGCATCGGATTTTGTTCTGAAACCATGGGATAATGAGAAACTACTTGCAACAGTAAAGCTTGCAATCCAGCTGAACCTGTCGAAACGGGAGGTCAAACAGCTTAAAGAACGCGAGGTTGAACTGAAAAAGGAATTAAACCGCGACCAGAAATTGATCATCGGATCTTCGCCGCAACTCCAGAATGTTCTTAACCTTGTCAGAAAAGTGGCAAAAACCGATGCCAACGTTCTGATAACCGGCGAAAACGGAACAGGCAAGGAATTGATCGCCCAGGAGATACACCGTCTGTCTCCAAGGTCAAAAGAAGTTATGGTAACAGTCGACATGGGCTCTTTAAGCGAATCACTTTTTGAAAGTGAACTTTTCGGCCACGTAAAAGGTGCATTTACTGATGCCCGTGAAAACCGGCAGGGTAAATTTGAGATTGCTGATAAAGGTACCCTCTTCCTTGATGAGATCGGAAACATCTCCCTGCATCTGCAATCCAAATTGCTTACTGCCATCGAAAACCGTCTTATTACCCGGATCGGTTCAAATCAGCTCATACCCGCCGATATAAGGCTGATATGCGCCACTAACAGGAACCTCGAAAACATGGTTCGGACAGGATTGTTCCGCGAAGATCTTCTCTATCGCATAAATACCATACAGATTGAATTGCCTCCCCTGCGGGAGCGTGGTAATGATATAACTATTCTTTCTGAATTCTTTCTCAGGAAATTTTCGCATAAATACAACAAGTCTGACCTCAGGATAAACCAGCAGTCACATGATAAACTGATGAAATATTTCTGGCCAGGCAATATCCGTGAACTCCAGCATACTATCGAAAAGGCAGTGATATTAAGCGAGTCACAGGTTCTGAAGCCCGATGACTTTTATTTAAAACCACCTGTCTCAACAGGTAACAACAACTCCTTCACAACCATTGAAGAGATGGAGAAACAGATGATCCGGCAGGCTATTGAAAAAAATAATGGCAATCTGACTGCAGCAGCTGAACAGCTTGGAATAACCCGGCAAACTTTATATAACAAGTTAAAAGACAGGAACAGTGATAAGTAAAAACCTCTATATTAATATTTTGATCAGAGTTCTGCTGATAGTGATCCTCTCCGCTTTCCTGGGCTGGCTGATAGCTTCCGGCAGGTCGATGAGGATCTCTCTGATCTGCTTCCTGATAACCGGTATTCTGACTGCAAATCTGATCACATATCTGAATACGACTAATAAAAAGATCAGGTATTTCTTCGATGCTGTCAAAAATGATGATTCCAACCTGACTTTTCCGGTCGATGACAAAAACTTAACCGTCAGGGAAATTTACAGGAGCATGAACGGCGTAAATCAGCAGATCCAGCAGCTTGAAAATTGCAAACCGGAATCAGGAACAATACTTCAGGATATTAATAGAACACCTGGCTATCGGCATTGTAACCTATAATAATAAAGGTTTCATCCTGCATTCCAATAGTTCGGCAAAAAGATTCCTGGCGGCTGACGTTCTTACCCATATAAACCAGATTGAACGGATGGACCGGAGATTGTACCAGACCATAAAGAATATCAGACCTTTTGAACGCCGTCTTGTACCCATAAGCACCGAGCAGGGTGAAATACAACTGTCACTGAAGACCACCACCTTCAGGACAAAAGACGACGAACTGGTGATCCTGTCAATCCAGGACATTAAGAATGAGCTCGATGAAAAGGAAGTCGAGTCGTGGATGAAACTGATCCGGATCCTGATGCACGAGATAATGAATTCGATCACCCCAATTACCTCTTTGTCGGAGAGCCTTTCCAATATCTATAGCGTTGCAGGCAAACCGGTAGAACCCGGGACCATTACAACAAAATCAATATCAACCACACTCCAGGGATTGAATGTCATTAAAGAACAGGGCAGGGGACTTAATGTCATTTGTTGAATCGTACAGAAAGCTGACAAGAGTACCCGAACCCGATAAGGAATTATTTAAGGCATCTGACCTGATGGACCGGGTTGAGGTCCTCTATTTGTCTCTTGAGAAAAGCGATACTGTTGAACTGGCTTTTTCTCTGAAAGATCCGGGTCTTGAAATTTATGCTGACAAGAATCTTATTTCCCAGGTAATGATCAATCTCGTTAAGAATGCCCTGGAATCCAATTCAGAAAACCCTGAAGGTAAGATAATGATTATTGCAGGGAAAGACCAGAATCTCCGTCCTGAAATTTGCGTTAATGACAACGGTCCCGGAATCCCTGAAGAAAATATCAATGAAATATTTGTCCCATTCTTCACAACCAGGAGGAACGGATCCGGTATTGGTTTGAGTATCTCAAGGCAGATCATGCGGGTACATGGCGGAAATCTTACTGTAAGGTCGGTACCAAATAAGGAGACATCATTCTGCCTTACCTTTTAATCGTATTTTATGGCTTTAACAGGTGTGATCCTGGTTATCAGCTGTGCCGGGATAAGCAGCATCAGGATTATGGCGGCCATTGTCCCTGCATTAAGCAGCAGGATATGAACCGGATCGAGATTTACAGGTACAGTTTTGATATAATACGAGGTAGGGTCGAGTGTAATAAGTCCTGTCTTAAGCTGGAGGTAAGCCAGTCCGATACCGATTAAATTACCCCACAGCAGGCCTTTTCCTATCAGATACGCTGCCTGGTAAAGGAACACCCTCCGTATTACTGTATTTTCTGAGCCAAGCGCTTTAAGAACTCCGATCATATTTGTCTTTTCAAGAATCAGGATCAGGAGCCCTGAAATCATATTAAAGCCTGCGACAACAAGCATGAGGGTTATTATTATTATGACATTAAGGTCCTGGAAATTAAGCCAGTCAAATATCTGGGGATATTTCGAACGGATATTTGCAACCTTGAATTTCGTCTCATTCTCCGAGATCCTGTAGCCGATTGCATCCGTGACGGCGTCAGTCATTTCATCGAGCCTGTCGAAATCGTCAATAAATATCTCAAAGCCGCTCACCTGGTCATCTGCCCACCCGTTCAGACGTTTTATATGACCTATGTCGCAGAAGACGTACATCTTATCAAATTCCTCAAGGCTGGTTTCGTAGATCCCGCTTATCGTAAATTTACGGCTACGTGGAGGGTCCTGAATAAAGTACATTGCAAATGAGTCGCCGGTCTTAAGTCTTAGCATATCAGAGATCTTCCTGGATATAATTGCTGCATTTGTTCTGCCTGAGTCGGTAACTGTAAATACGGACCCGTCGATCATGTTGCCGGCAAAGTAGCTCCAGTCAAAATCGCTTCCGACTCCCTTAAGTACTACACCCTGTGGCGACTCCTCCGTTTTTATGATGCCGGCTTTGGTTGCAAATACCTGGATATGCGTTATTCCCGGTATCTTTTTTATTTTGGGTATGAATGCCTGTGTATCGCTTATTGGTATCGTTTCCAGCGAAATATTTGAATCGAAATTCATAATGGTAATGTTGGATCCGAAGCCTACTATCTTATCCCGTATCTGCTGTTTGAAACCTGTAAGTATTGAAACTGCAACTATCATGACTGCAAGACCCATTGCAATCCCGATGATGGCAATGACATTAATGGGACGTGAAAATGATGTGCCTTCCCGTCTTCCTTTAATCAGGCGGTGTGCTATGAAGTAGGGTAAATTCATTTATAATAGTGTCAAATTTAATATTTCTCTGTGGAATTCTGTGTAACCTCTGAGTTACCCTGTGTAAGTTCTTAGTTTTATTTTGATCTTACATACCTATTTCTTTTAATTTAATATGTCTTTTAATGGTGCTTATGGAGATTATCCTACGTTCTCATTTTATATAAACATGCAGATCTCCTTCGTGCCCCTTTGTGAGGACCTTTGTGTACTTTGTGGTAAAAAAATAAATCCCTTAACCCTGCCTACCCTGCCTACCGGCAGGCAGGCGGCAGGCAGGCACAAAGGATCACAAAGGTTAGCACTAAGGTACACAAAGGACTTCTTCTATATAACTCTTCGATGTGTGTAACAAATCGTATTTTGAATTTTTATACGCTTTTTATTTTATATAAGCGCCCTTTTAATACGTATTTCTTTTTAATTTAATATGTCTTTTAATGGCGCTTATATAAATTAAACCACGTTTTAAAAACGAATATAAATGCAGTGGTGTAATTTACAACGTCTTCCGGCCTCACCCCCTCGATCCCCCTCTCCCAGGAGAGAGGGGGAAGCCCCTCCCTCTTGGGGGAGGGGTTTGGGGAGAGGCCATGCTGAACAGCTAATTACGTCCGCTTATTTATATAATATAAATTCGTTAGATAATCAATATAAGCGCCCTTTTAATACGTATTTCTTTTTAATTTAATATGTCTTTTAATACGTATTTCTTTTAGACTTCGCGTTTAATGGATTTTGTAAGAAAAAATATTAGTTTTACCTTAATAAACCATATTCAGATGAAAAGAGTATTCCCCGCTTTTTTTGCAATAACATTAATTACTTTTTGCACAGCTTGTTACTCTTTACAGAAGGAAGTATTGCCCGGAGCATACCAGGTTGCAGAATATATACCTTTTATTGAAGGCAAAACAGTTGCTGTTGTCGCCAACCAGACCTCTATGGTGGGAAAGACTCATCTTGTTGATAACCTGCTCGGAATAGGAATAAACATAAAGGCGATTTTTGCGCCGGAGCATGGATTCAGGGACCTGGCCGATGCCGGTGATACAATTGCTGACGGAAAAGATTCAAAGACCGGAATTTCATTGATAAGCCTTTATGGCAAACATCTGAAACCAACTGCAGAAGATCTTCAGGGTATAGATGTGGTCCTTTTTGACATTCAGGATGTCGGGGTAAGATTTTATACCTATATTTCAACACTTCATTATGTTCTGGAAGCCTGCGCTGAAAACAAAGTAAAATGCATCGTTCTTGACAGACCAAATCCCAACGGGTTCTATTTCGATGGAAATATTGCCGATACAGCCTACAGGTCATTTGTGGCTATGGATCCGGTGCCAATAGTGCACGGTTTGACAGTTGGCGAATATGCTCAGATGCTTAACGGGGAGGGATGGCTTAAAAATGGTGTCAGATGTGATCTTAAAGTCATTAAGTGTAAGGATTACACTCATAAAACCTACTATGAACTGCCTGTGAAACCATCGCCTAATCTTCCAAATCAAACTTCGGTTTATCTCTATCCCTCAATTTGCTTTTTTGAGGGAACAGCTGTTTCGGTCGGAAGAGGAACCTCTTTTCCGTTCCAGGTATTTGGTTCTCCAAGGCTTCCCGACACCGGCTTCAACTTTACCCCGGCGAGCGTCGCGGGAGCAAAGAATCCACCGCTGCTTGGGGTGGTATGTTATGGGACCGATCTGCGGAATGCAATCAAAGATAAACTTGTGCCTTCTCCTGAAATAAATCTAGACTGGGTCATAAGTGCATACCGGGATTATCCTGAAAAGGACAAATTTTTTACTTCCTATTTTGATGTACTTGCTGCAGGACCAGGCCTGAGAGAACAGATACTGAAAGGAATGACATCTGACGAGATCAGGGCTTCATGGCAGGAAGGGCTCAAAAAATTCGGGGAGATCAGAGCTAAATATCTGCTCTATAAATAAGAATGGGGTTTGTTGAAAAAGTCCTTATTAACCCTGCCTGACCGGCAGGCAGGGTTATTGGATTTGGATTTTTTTATTTTAAGATTGACTCTATCTCTTCCTTTGTAATAGCCGGAGATTGATGCTTTCTGAGTTTTTGAATTACAAGCCTTGCTGTTTTTCTTGCATCCTTTTTATCAGTAAATGGAACCTGCCCTTCCACTGCAGGCAAAAAAGGCTGGTGGATATAGGGCTTCCTGCTGACCAGTATATCATACCCCCAGCCACTATCGCTTTCAAATAGTTTTACTTTGTACCGCGACCCTGTCATAACAACTAAGATCGCGAAAACAATGATTAAGAATAAAGAAAAGCCTGTCAGGGTTTTCTTATTAATCATATTGTACATAAACGGCATCCGGATCGAATCCCCAGATATCATCAAAGAAACCGGAAGTACCACCTGCTCCGGTTGTTACATAACCTCTGTTGCCAATTGCGAAGCCAACGCCATTATTCCTCACTGCCCCTTCAAAGGAAGTTTTCTCTATCCACAGATCAGTGCCCGGATTATACTCCCAGCAATCTATCCCGGTAGTCTGACCACCTGTTGCCAGATAACCCTTATTGTTGATGGCGAACCCAACTTTGCCTATGCCTGTTATGGTTGCATAATTATCATCGTAAGTTTCAGTCGACTGGTTTGTTATCGCCCTCTTTTTGGTCCACAGATCAGCACCTGGATCGTATTCCCACAGGTCAGTCTGGAAATCACCATTATCCCAGCCGGTAACAATATAACCTTTTCCGTTGATTGTAAAACATGCTGCATCACTTCGCTTGCTTCCTCCTATGCTTGTTTTCTGGGTCCAGGCATCTGTTGCAGGATCATACATCCAGAAATCTTTCATGTTTCTTAAGTCATTTCCGGTGCCCAGATAACCTTTATTGTTTAAGGCAAATGCAACAGAACCATATCTTGCGGTACCACCGAAATCAGCCTTTCTTGTCCAGGTATTTGCTGGCAGGATCAAATTCATAGAAATCTCCCAACCTGTATTTTCCCGTCATATCCGGTTCCTACGTATCCCTTTGTGTCGGTTCCGAAACCTATTGCACCATTACGGCCCACACCCGGCAGGTCAGCCTTCTGTGTCCAGGTATTCCTTGCCCGGATCATACTCCCAGAAATCTTTTAACCTCTCAGTCCCGTCATATCCGGTTCCAAGATATCCTTTTGTTCCTATTGAAAAACCGACGGCGTCACCCCGCGGAATTCCATCAAGATCTGATAATCCAACCCAGTTTCCAATAAGCTCTTCTTCTTTATCTTTGCCATTACAGGAAGTAAAGAGCGGTAAGCTAAGAATTCCGATAATAAGCACGCCCCAAATCTTAAACCCTTTGAAAGTCATGTTTTACATTTTTTTTGTTAATAATCAGCACAAAACTATCTGAAGCATACTTCAATTAAAAGCCTTGTAGATATATACCCTATAATTGTAGACCAGATGCCATTTATTATCGATAAAACTCACTTAAATCCAAATTATATTCTTTATTATATAAGAAATTGTTAAAGTTTTATTAATATCTTTATGAAATGCCTGTAGGTCTACTCTTTTACCCTGTTTGTATATTTTGCTTTGTTCCGAGCCCGTTTTAGTCTTCTTTTGCAAAAATTAAATAATTGATGAAGGTTACAGGTGCGGTTAAATTTCTGGGGCAAATCTTCTCATTTCCAAGGATTTCTTCGTTATTACTACCCCTTATGTCAGCCGGAGCAATCTTTTTTGCTTCGTGTACAAAGGTAAATGAATTCACAATAGGGGAGAATTTCATTGAATCTCAGGCAAGATTACAGGTAATAGATACTTTTAAGGTGGATCTTTCCACAGTACTGCTTGATTCCGTCGTAACTTCATCCACGAAGATAGGTCTTGCGGGAAGTTATATGGATGAAGTCTTCGGCTCGTTTGAAGGCAGCGCTTATTTCGACCTTGCATTCGAGACATTCAACAATCTTGAGGAAGGAGCAATATTTGATTCCGCTGCGTTCCTCTTTAACTATTCTGACTCTGTCTACGGGGACACGACAGCGTTAATGTCATTGTCTGTGTACCAGTTAAATGAACAGATAGAACCTAATCTCAACGGGAAATTATATAATACCTCCTTCTTTGACTTTTCACCGGTTCCACTCGGAACTGCACAATTCTACCCGTCGCCGAGATCCGCCGTTGATACCGCTATTGTCGTACCTGTAAATGATTTTGGCAGGGAATTGTTCACCATGTTTCTGAATAAGGATGTAATCATTTCTTCTCAGGAAACATTTGAAGACTTCCTCAAGGGTTTTGTTTTATCCTCCTCAGGTGATGTCAATAATGCTATTATTTATTTTAAAGCCGACAAGAATAACACTGCTCTGAGGTTCTACTACCACCTTGATAAGGAGTTTCAGGAAAACAAGTCAATTAACCTTTTAATAAATGAAACAAGCCACCAGTTCAACAGGGTAAAAACTGATTTCACAAATACACTGTTAAAGGATCTTAAATCAGGCCATAATCTGGTTAAAAGTACTGAAACAGGAAATATGGCTTTTATCCAGGGAATGAGCGGCCTCCTGGCTAAAATCCAGTTTCCTACTGTTCAGAATATTCTGGCGGAAAAGCGTTGGAAAATTCTGAAAGCTGAACTGATCTTTGAACCCGTTAATAACAGTAATCTCTTCAGACTGCCGGAGAGACTGTATCTTTATGATACGGATAGGGCAAATGGCGTAAATTCGCAGTTTACGGATTCCAATCAAACTCCTTTGCTTCCCCGGTTTATTTATGATCCCCTATACAATGCAGATACAAGGTACATTTTTGACATTACTCCATTTATTAATAGTGAACTTTCAGACCACTACTTTGATTATGATCACGGATTATTGATCGCTCTGGACGCAGAAAGGGTCGGGTTTTATTATACTCTTCTGTCATCGTCCCTTAACAGGCTGTTGATTGAAGGTAAAAACCCTCCCGTAAAACTGAGAGTTTATTATTTAACTTATTGATTTAATTATGTACAGGCTGATTAAAATAAACGTCCTGATATTCATCTTTATATTATTACTGACCCCAAACGTCAGTTCACAAACCACCTCATCACCTTATTCTGTTTTTGGTCTGGGCTATCTGGAAGGCAACAGCCTGGGACCATCAAAAGCGATGGGAGGAACGGGTATCGCTTTTTTATCTGACAGAGCCATCAATCTTCTCAATCCTGCCTCTTACAGCGGCATTGACAGCCTGGTTTCGATATTTGAGCTCGGGCTTTTCGGTAAGTACACGACATTTAAAAGTAAAGATGACAATCAGTCGCAGCTGAATGCAAACCTGAAATATGTCGTTATGGGGTTCAGGCTAACACCCTGGATGGCAACAAGTTTTGGTTTCGCTCCCTACAGCTCGGTAGGATATAATATTAATACAACGGCATTTATTGAAGGCACCAGTCAGAAATATGCCAAAACCTTCAAGGGCGAGGGTGGCGTAAATCAGGTTTATCTCGGGGCCTCCGTCAAATTGATTAAGAACCTTTCGTTTGGTGTAAATGCTGCATATCTTTTTGGTAATATAACAAGCACGGAATCGGCTGAACAGTACTACTATAGCCTTCAGAATGTGACCTACTTATCAAATTTTACACTTGATTACGGTTTGAATTACAGGTTTGCATTAAAGGAATGGAATTATAGCCTGGGTCTTACATACGGCAGCAAAAAGGCTTTAAATACAAATAATTTAACGACAATCCAGACCGCCAGCCAAAGTGAAACCATAAAAACCAGAAGTCAGAAATACAGCATTCCCCAACACTTTGGGGCCGGCATTGCTTTCGGGAAAGAGTTTTTCAGAGCCGGCATCGATTATGAAAGAAGCCAATGGGGCGATATCAATTTTGCAAATCCGCTCATGAGGACCAGAAACAGCAACCGGTACTCCTTCGGATTTGAACTCCCGTCACAGGGGCTGACCAGGGGAACAAGCAGAATGGTATTTTACCGGTTTGGAGCTGAATATCGTGATTCTTACCTTATTATAAATAATACTCCTATAAATTACAGAGCTGTCTCCTTTGGTGCGGGATTTCCGCTGAAAGGCGCTATCAGTGCAATTAATATGTCGCTTGAATTAGGTCAGAACGGAACCGTAACAAAGGGACTTTTCAGGGAGACCTTTGTCACATTGCATATTGATATGTCGCTGCGCGCCCTCTGGTTTATGCCAAGGAAATATGAGTAGGCGGTCAGATCAGGTTCCTGTTGACGATTCCGAAAAAAGTTGACCGGAATGATTCCCCTATCGGGATCCGCTGATTTCCAATTACTATCCTGCTGTTTTCAATCATGTCGATCTTATCAATCGATACAATATATGATTTATGAACTCTGAAGAAACGGTCTGAAGGCAGCTTTTCCATTATGTTTTTCATGGTTGTCTTGGTGAGTATCAGCTTCCCTTCGGTGTAGATCTTAACATAATCCTTGAGCCCTTCGACATAAAGTATATCTTCAAGGTTTACCCTGATAGTGCTGTATTCAACTTTCACCATCAGAAAACCGGGTAATATAACTGGTGCCGCTTCACCAGGGTTGCCCGCAGGCATTTTCAGCCTTAAAAGCTGATACGCTTTGCTCACTGACCTTGAAAAACGGTCAAATGCGATTGGCTTGACGAGATAATCAACAGCATTATTCTCAAACCCCTCAAAGGCATACTCTTTATATGCTGTAGTGAAAATTACCATTGGCGGGTTATAGAGAGACTTCAGAAATTCAAACCCTGATATCTGAGACATTTTGATTTCGAGAAAAATCAGGTCGACCTGTTCATTGTTTAGCGTCTGAACGGCCTCAAAGGGATTTGTAAAAGTGCCGAGCAGATTGAGATACTGAATTTTTGAGCAGAATTCCCTTATGATGTCAAGGGCGAGAGGTTCGTCGTCAATGGCGATGCAATTTAATGATCTATTCATTTTATTATAAATTCCTTATAGTTCCCGCCCCTGCTCCTTGCTCCCAGCCCTCTGCGCCCTGGCCCTGCGCTCTGTGCTCTGTGCACTGCTCTTTTAACCCACCCCTACCCCTCCCGGGAGGGGATTCTGGCCAACTGCTCGCTGCTCTGCGCCCTGCGCCCTGCGCTCTGCGCTCTGTGCACTGCTCTTTTAACCCACCCCTACCCCTCCCGGGAGGGGATTCTGGCCAACTGCTCCCTGCGCTCTGCGCCCTGCGCCCTGAGCTTCTGCGCTCCCTGCCCCCTACCTCCGTCCCGGATAAACTTTCAGAGCCTCTGCCAGAACTTCCATTGCCTTTTTCAGATCTTCAATATTGAGCACATAGGCAATCCTGACTTCATCCTTACCCGATCCCTGTGTTGAGTAGAATCCCGAAGCCGGAGCCACCATCACTGTCTGATTCCTGTATTCAAAATCTTCAAGAAGCCATTGTGCGAATTTATCTGCATCATCAACAGGCAGCCTGACAACCGTATAAAATGCTCCCTTTGGTTTTGGGCAGTAAACACCCGGTATTTTATTCAGTGCCTCAACCATGTAGTTTCGTCGTGCAGTGTATTCCCTGTTTACCTCCTTAAAGTACCCGGGTGGTGTATCAATCGATGCTTCCCCGGCAATCTGTCCCAGCCCCGGAGGAGAAAGACGAGCCTGGGCAAATTTGAGCGCCGTGGAAATGACCTCTTTGTTTTTGGTGACCAGGGCACCGATCCTGATTCCACATTCGCTGTATCTTTTTGATACAGAGTCAACCAGGATTACATTATTTTCAATTCCTTCAAGATTCATAGCTGATAAATGCTCAGCGCCGTCATAACAGAAATCGCGGTAAGCTTCATCCGAAAAGAGGAAGATATCGTGTTCCTTAACAATCTCCCTGATATGGAGGAGCTCCTGCCCTGAATAAAGGTAACCTGTCGGATTGTTGGGATTGCAGATGATAATTCCTTTTGTTTTCGAAGTTATCTTCTTTTCTATTTCTATAATTGGCGGAAGGGCAAAATCATCTTTTATGTATGATGTTACTGGTACAATTTTAGCTCCCGAAGTCATAGCAAATCCGTTATAGTTTGCATAGAAAGGTTCAGGGGTAATAACTTCCTCACCCGGATTCACACATGATAAAAGAGCAAAAAGTATAGCTTCTGAACCTCCCGTTGTGATTAGTATTTCGGTATGATCCACATTAATTCCAATGCTTCTGTAATAACCTGCAAGCTTGCGCCGGTACGATTCATTCCCCGCTGAATGGCTGTATTCAATTACTTTCAGTCCCATGTTGCGGATGGCATTAAGAGCAACATCAGGTGTCGGTATGTCAGGCTGCCCGATATTAAGGTGGTAAATTTTCCTCCCCTTGCGTTTGGCTTCGTCTGAATAGGGAGCCAGCTTTCTTATGGGAGAGGCGGGCATTGCTTTGCCCCGGTTGGATATTGATGGCATATTAATAAAAAATTAAATCCTCAAAACATCTGCACAAAAGTAAAGAAATTAAGGTAACCGGTTAAATAATAATAACGCTCCGTCCAGGAAATGTTAACAATAGAAAACAGGTATTATTAAATCTGAATTCTCTGTCTTCTCGTCTTCCGTCTTCCGTCTTCCGGCTTTCAACTGTATCAATTGAAGGAATCTGCGAAAATCAGCGAGATCTGCGGGAAATGGATTTATAAAAATCCTACCTTTAAAGTTTTATGAACATTAATCAAAATTCAAAGTTTTAATTTTATGAAAAGGCTATACCTACTTTTGATATTGGCTCTGACTGCTTCCTTCAACCTTGCAGCAGATACCGAAAAAGAAATCAAGGCAGTAATTAAGCATGTAACCGTTTATCCCGACCGGGCACAGTTAAGTCATGAAACAGCAATTGATCTGCCGGCAGGTAATACTGTATTAAAACTTGGAGGACTTTCCCCCTATATCGACGCTCAGAGCATCCAGGTAAAAGGCTATGGAGATTTCACTATTATGTCGGTAAATCAGCAGAATAATTACCTGCAGAACCTTGAAGACCTGCCTGAAGTTAAAAGCATCAGGAGCCAGATCGAAGCACTTCAGCTTAAAGTGGAGGATGAAAAAGCCGCACTGAAGGTGCTGAGCGAGAAAGAGGCTTTCCTGGTTGCGAACCGGGCTATCCTGGTTAAAGAAACAACTTTTTCACTTGAACAGTTAAAGAATGTTATGGATCTTTACACTAACAGCATGGATCAGGTTACAACCACCACTCTTAAGAAAAACAGGCTTATAAAGGAATACGAGAAACAAATCGCTGTACTTCAGCAGCAGATTGCAGATAAGATTGGAAAACAAAGGCTGCCTTCGGGTGAAATAAGTGTCTCGGTTTCTGCTGACAAAGCTGTTTCCGGCAGAATGACATTCAGCTATGTTGTTTCAAACGCAGGATGGTATCCTTCCTACGATATTCGGGTTGATGATATCACGAAACCGGTTACCCTGTTCTATAAAGCTAATGTCTTTCAGAATACCGGGGTAACATGGAAAGATGTTAAGCTTAGCTTTTCAAATGCCACTCCCTGGGTGTCAGGTAATGTCCCAATCTTAAACCCGTGGTTCATTGATTTCTTCACTCCGGTCCCTGTCACAAGGGGACGTGCTGCATATAACAGGCAAAGCGAAAAGCCTGCCATGGCCGAAATGGCAATGGAGGCCAAAGATGCGGTAATGGCTGAAGCCGTTCCGGTTCCGGTGCAGAAACAGGTTGGAGAGACCACAGTATCATTTGATGTGGCTGTTCCATATTCAATTGCATCAGATGGGAAAGTTCAGACCATTGAAATACAACGGACAACCTCACCTGCTGAATACAAATATGTAACTGTTCCAAAATTATCTCCCCTTGCCTACCTTACCGGAAATATTTCCGACTGGGCAGAGCAAAGTCTTATAGGAGGTGATGCAACACTTTATTTTGAGAACACCTTCGTGGGCAATTCCTACCTGAATGTTAATCAATTAACAGATACCCTGACAATTTCGCTCGGTACAGACAACAGCATTCTTGTTAAAAGAGAAAAAAGAAAGGATTTTACAAGCCGTAGAGTCCTGGGTGCAAATAAAACCGAAACCTATTCATTCCTTATTACCGTTAGAAATAATAAAAGCACATCTGTCAGGATCACTGTAAATGACCAGATACCAATTTCCTCAAACAGCGGAATTGAGGTTGAAGCGGTGGAATTATCGGGAGGCAAACATAACAGCCAGACCGGGGAGATCAAGTGGGATCTCAATATCAAGCCCCAGGAAACAAGGCAGATGATCCTTACTTATTCAGTAAAATATCCTAAAGACAAGAATGTAATCCTTGAGTAATTATCAGTTGCGGGTTGCGGGTTGCTGGTCGCTTACTGTTCTGTTAATCAACAACTAACCAGTAACAAGCAACCAGCAACTAGCAACTTGAGTTATTTAACTGACCCTTGGTGTCCCTTTGTGAGGTACTTTGTGGTCCTTTGTGGTATCCGGATTTCTCGAACCTTAATTAAAATAACTACGAAAGAATGAAAATCCTTGGTAATTTGATCTGGCTGATCTTCGGGGGGATCATAATAGCTATCGAATATTTTATCGGTAGCATAATTCTGATGATAACAATTATAGGGATCCCTTTTGGCCTTCAGACCCTCAAAATGGCTTCCCTGTCATTATGGCCGTTTGGCAGGACAAGCAGGGTAACGGAACGGGCTTCGGGATGCCTCTCTATTATTATGAATGTACTGTGGCTCCTCTGCGGCGGGATCTGGATCGCCATAACACATGCTTTCTTTGGAGTGCTTCTTTGCATAACCATTATTGGGATTCCCTTCGGAATGCAGCATTTCAAACTGACCGAGGTTGCAATTAGTCCATTTGGAAGAACTATTACTCACGCCTGACTAAAGCTTCTTAATCTGCTTTAATCTGCGGAATCTGCGGGAGATAAAAGGAACCTTATTTATTTCCCGCTGATATCGCCCTTATCGCAGATTAAACCTAAGCATGGATCAAAATCTTAAAGAAACGTAAAAGAAACGTAAAAGAAACGTAAAAGAAACATGGAAGGAACATAATATAAACCTGGATGTAACGAAGCATAAACATTGAAGAAACGTATATAAAATGTAAATAATGAAGGAGGAAAACAAAACGCCGATCGGCAAATTCGGGAAGTTCGGGCTGATAGACCATATTATTAAAGGCGTGATACCCCGGAATACAAGCACCAGATCTATTATCGGTGACGATGCCGCCGTGATTGATCCGGATGGTAAGCTTACACTTGTCTCAACCGATCTGCTTCTTGAGGGAATACATTTCAACCTGGTTTATACTCCGTTAAAACATCTGGGGTATAAGGCTGTCATAAGAGCGATCTCCGATATATACGCAATGAATGGCATCCCGGGGCAGATACTGACTGCGATCGGCATAAGTTCAAGGTTTACCGTTGAACAGATAGATGAGCTATATGAAGGCATCGCTCTTGCATGCACCAGGTATAGTGTCGACCTTGCAGGGGGTGACACAACAAGCTCGCTCACCGGACTTACTATCGGGGTTACCGCAATTGGCGCTGTAGGTAAAAAATTGCTTGTCAGGAGGGATGGCGCCCGACCCAACGATCTTATCTGTGTAACCGGAAATTTCGGCGCTTCTTTTATGGGACTCCAGGTTCTGGAGAGGGAAAGAAGGCTCTTCGAAAAAGATAAAGCCTTTAAACCTGATCTTACTGGTTATGAATATATTATAGAAAGACAGCTGAAACCTGAATTTCCGGCAGATGTAATTCAGGGAGTGAGAGATCTTGATATAACCCCCACCTCAATGATTGATGTTTCTGACGGCCTTGCATCGGATCTTCTTCATATATGCAGGATGTCATCCACAGGCTGCAGGATATTTTATAACAGGATACCTGTTGACACTGAAACCGCCAGGGCTGCAGAGGAATTTAAAATGGATCCTGTAACATCGGCGCTCAATGGCGGCGAAGATTATGAATTGCTCTTTACAGTCCCTCTGGAATACCTTGAGAAAATCAAAAGCCATGCAGGCGTGAAACTGATAGGTCATTTAACGACTGCCGACCAGGGAAATTATATGGTAAGCGAGGATGGGTCCGAAATTGAGCTTAAAGCCCAGGGATGGGAAAAAGGCGGTGAGTAATGTTACCTGGGTCCTCTGATGATACCCCTGTCCGATTTCCTGATGAACTCAAGTATGTAATTCCTGTCTTCAGAGGGAATGAACTCATTTTCTATGATATCCAGCGCTTGTGAAACATTCATCCCGTTCTGATAAATGACCCTGTAGATATTGTGGATATTATCTATTCTGTCCTTGTCGAAGCCGCGCCTTGTGAGCCCTACTGAATTGAGTCCCAGATATGTCAGCGGATCCCTGTCGGCTTTGATAAACGGAGGGACGTCGGTTCGTACTTTTGACGCCCCGCCAATCATAACATGACCGCCGATATGAGTAAACTGATGGACCAGGGTTCCTGCACTTATTATTGCCCAGTCATCTACCTTCACCTCTCCCGCCAGTCCGGTTCCGTTTCCAAGGATGCAATTATTCCCGATTGTGCAGTCATGACCTATATGTGCATAAGTCATAATAAGGCAACTGTTTCCAACAACTGTTTTACCAGTTGAAGCAGTTCCCCTGTTCACAGTGGCCCCCTCCCTGATGGTTGTGTAGTCACCTATTACCGCAAGTGAATCTTCACCCCTGAATTTCAGATCCTGTGGAATTGCCGAGACAACTGAACATGGAAAGATCCTGCAATTCTTTCCAATCCTGGCTCCGTAAAGGATTGTTGAATTCGGGCCTACCCATGTACCCTCACCGATCTCCACATTATCGGCAACATAGGCAAATGGTTCAACTGTAACATTCCCGGCTAGCCGGGCGTTTGGATGAACAAATGCAAGATTTGAAATCATGGGCTATCTATTTTTGATTACCTGGGCTGTCATCTCCCCCTCGGTAACAAGATGATTTCCCACGAACGCCTGTCCGTACATTGTTACAATTCCTCTCCTCATGGGTTCAATTAGTTCCATTTTAAGTATAACGGTATCGCCGGGAACAACTTTATGCTTGAATTTAAGTTTATCAATCTTAAGGAAATAAGCAGAATATTTTTCAGGTTCCTCGACCCCGCTCAGAACGAGTAATCCCCCCGTCTGTGCCAACGCCTCAACCAGAAGCACTCCCGGCATAACCGGCTCGTCGGGAAAGTGACCCTGAAAAAAAGGCTCGTTGAATGTGACGTTTTTGATGCCTACCACGCTATTTTCATCGAGTGCAATAATTTTATCAACCATGAGGAAAGGATACCTGTGCGGTAAACGTTTCTTAATCTCCTCAAGACTGTAAACAGGAGTCTTTTCCGGATCATATAAAGGGATATTTTTTTTGGAATGTGCTTTTTTTATTTCCTGCCGGATAAGTTTGGCCAGACGGGTATTGGCAAAGTGGCCGGGTCTGGTAGCAACAACCTTCCCTTTTATAGGTTGTCCGACAAGGGCCAGGTCGCCCATAATATCAAGCAGTTTATGCCTTGCAGGTTCATTGGGGTATCTTAATTCTGTGTTATTAAGTATCCCTGCTGTATGCCTGCTTATTCCCGGTCTGTTAAACAGCCTGGCAATGCGGTCGATCTCTTCCTGCTCCACTTCCTTCTCCAGAATAACAACTGCATTGTCAAGATCCCCGCCTTTTATTAAGTCCCAGTTTATGAAGAGGCTCCAGCTCGTGGAAGAAAACGAATGTGCGGCTTTTGCTTATTTCTTTCTCAAAATCATCGATCGAGTCGAGAATAGCATACTGATTTCCAAGTATTCTGGAATTGTAATCGATCAGTACGTTTATGCTCAGGTGATCGTCGGGGTATATTATCAGATCAACGCCATGTTCTTCATCAGAATATGTTATTTTCTGTTTAACGACAAAATAGTTCCTGTCCTCCTTTTGCTCTTTAAAACCAGCCTCCCTGATCGCTTCAGTAAATGTCCATGCTGCTCCGCCCATTATAGGTGCTTCCGGGCCATCAAGCTCAATTATTGCATTATCAACCTTTAAACCATGCAGTGTCGCAAGGGCATGTTCGATTGTTGAAACGGATGCATTATTCTGAACCAGGGTTGTGCCCCTGGAGGTATCCGTGACATTTTCGGCAATTCCATCAATCATTGGTTTCCCGGGGAGATCAGTTCTGCAAAACTTATATCCGTGATTTGCCGGTGCGGGTTTGAAGGTAATATTAACTTTTAACCCGGTATGCAGGCCTTTTCCGGTTAAGGTTACCTCCTTTGCAAGCGTTCTTTGTTTTTCACTCATCTCTTTCTGAACTATAATTCGGAAAACCGGGTACAAAAAAATTAAAAAAAACCGAACAATCCAACAACTTATGTGAATGCCAAGATAAGTTAAATTATCTATTCCCGTTCTGCTATTTCTTTTTTAAGCTGTTCGATTCGTTTTTCAAGTTCCTCAACTTTTGCCTTCATTTCAGGCAATTTTCTGAAAACTATTGAAGATCTTAGAAAATCTTTATGGAGAATTGCAGGATATCCAAGGAGAATTGCATTTTCGTTCTTTACATCACCCCCGACTCCTGACTGCGCGCCGATCTTTACTCCATCAGCCACTTTCAGATGGCCTGCAATTCCAACCTGTCCTCCAAACATGCAGTTTTTACCGATTTTTGATGATCCGGCAATGCCTGTCTGTGCTGCCATAACCGTATTTTCCCCCACCTCAACATTGTGAGCAATCTGTATCAGGTTGTCGAGTTTAACTCCCTTTCTTATAACTGTTGAACCCATGGTCGCACGATCAATTGTCACATTGGACCCTATTTCAACATTATCCTCGATAACAACGTTCCCTAGCTGCGGTATTTTCATGAACTCACTGTCGGATTGAGGGGCAAATCCAAATCCATCGCTGCCAATTACCGTTCCGGCATGTACAATGCACTTCTCGCCCAGTGTACAGTCATGATATATTGTAACACCGGGATTGATAGTGCAATTTTTTCCCAATCTTGTATTGTCGCCAATAAATACATGCGGATAAAGCAAACAACCATCACCGATGGCACAATTTTCGCCAATATAGGCGTATGGTCCGATGTAAACATCATTTCCGACGGTGGCTGTAGGTTCAATCACTGCAGTGGGATGGATACCCTTCTTCCTCGGCCTTGCCTGATCCACAAGCCGCATCAATGAAGCAAAAGCATCATAAGCATTTTCCACTTTTATAAGAGTGGCTTCCACTTTTTGAGATGGTACAAAGCTCTTGTTCACCAGAACAACAGAAGATTTTGTCGTGTATAAATAAGGTTCATATTTCGGATTGGCAAGAAATGACAAAGCGCCGGGATACCCCTCCTCTATCTTTGCGACATTGTTTACTACAGTCTCCGGATCTCCCTCTACCTCACCCTTCAGGAAACCGGCAATCGTTGCGGCATTAAATTCCATGATCTTATAAATAATATATGGTTCCTAATTATTCAATTCATCTTTTGATTGATTACCTCCGGGCCCTCCTGAAAACTTTCATCTGCATTCCTTAGGGTAGCAAAGAAAGTACTTTGTAACTCTTTCAGAAAGTAACCTGTGTTCAAAAATATCTGATACGGAAGTTATTTCGGCTATCATACCATTTTTAAGAAGAATTCTGACTTCGGGAGCATCGGGTGCATAAGTCAGATTAAAAACGCTGTTTGTATATACGTAATAATCTGTCATTCCATCACTTATGTTTAGTTTTTCAAATGCAAGCTTCCTCAGAGCGCTCAGTTTGCCCTCTGAAAACGGTTCATTCTGCAGTTCTATTGCCAGCAAATTCCTGCTGATGAGCCGGGCTGACAGGTCGGAGAGTGTTTTATCATCATGATCGGCCCAATATTTTGCCGATGCAAATATATCATTATCATCAAGGCGTGTAAAATTTGAAGCTACTATTCCGGGTGTAAACAAACCCGTTCCGTTCAGGTCGTCAGGACCGATATTATTATAAAGGAAAAACCGGAGGGCAGGTGTGGCAAAAAGCTCAGATCCTCCCATAGCCAGCTCTTTTGCACGTTTTAAAACATTTACAAGAAGGCTTTCGGAAGTCAGCACAGTTTTATGCATGTAGACCTGCCAGTACATAAGCCTGCGGGCAATCAGGAACTTTTCGACCGAATAGATGCCTTTCTCGTCCACAACAAGGCTGTCATTTACAACATTAAGCATCCTTATTATCCTGTCGGATCCTACAGAACCTTCAATAACCCCGGTGAAAAAAGAGTCCCTCCTCAGATAATCAAGCCTGTCCATATCCATCTGACCGGAAACTAGCTCATGAAGGAATTTTCTCGGATAAGTTCCCTTAAAAATCTCAATCGCAAGGTCAAGTTTCCCCCCGAATGACTCATTCATCAAATTCATGAGAAGCAATGACAGGTCCTCATGGGTAATAGCAGTTTACAAGTGAGTTTTCAAGGGCATGTGAAAAAGGGCCGTGACCGATATCATGAAGCAGTATTGCCGTTAAAGCCGCCTCCTCTTCCCCGGGAGTAATACTTACATTTTTGCTTTTAAGCGTCTTTAGCGCGTTATCCATGAGGTGAAGGGCTCCCAGGCAATGCTGAAACCTTGTGTGGTTGGCTCCGGGATATACAAAGCTGGTTAGACCAAGCTGTTTGATGTTCCTAAGCCGCTGGAACCATGGATGTTCTATGATATCAAAAATAATATCGCCGGGCACACTTATAAACCCATAGACCGGATCATTTATTATCTTGCGTTTGTTGGTTTTGTAGACCACTTTGAAGAAACTTGAAGTACAAAAGTATGAATTTGTTTTGATAGCAGTGACAGATTCCCGGCGACTGTTATTCAGGCATTTCAGGAAAAACTGTTAAAAACATCAAATTTCTTGCCACATTTGTAATTTTACACGTCTTTTATATGTCAAAAGAGAAATTAAACCCAAATCCAAAACTACGAGGTCGGAGGTATGAAAATTGAAATTCGGGGACTTAACCAGATTTATCCGAACGGGAATCATGCCCTAAAAGATATAAACCTTGAATTCGGGACCGGCATGTTTGGCCTCCTCGGACCGAACGGTGCCGGAAAATCGAGCCTTATGCGCATCCTGGTTATCCTCATGAAGCCGACATCAGGAGAAGTTCTGGTTGATGGTAATGATATCCAGAAAAACAGGAAGGAATTAAGAAAGATACTTGGTTACCTGCCACAGGATTTCAGGTTCTTCACATCCCTGAAGACCTGGGAATTTCTCGATTATTCCGGAGCGCTGGCCGGATTAAAGAACAGAAAAGAAAGGATAAGGGAGGTCGACAGGCTGCTTGACCAGGTAGGACTTCTCGAGGTTCGCGACAGGCAGGCCAACAGGCTTTCAGGAGGAATGAAAAGGAGACTCGGAATAGCACAGGCTCTTATCGGAAATCCCAGAATAATTATCGTGGATGAACCAACAACCGGTCTTGATCCGGATGAAAGAATAAGATTCAGGAACATTCTTTCGCAGCTGAGCCAGAATGATGTAACTATTATTCTTTCAACTCATATTGTTGGAGATATTTCTTCAACCTGCCAGGGAATGGCTTTGCTTAACAGGGGAGAGCTTGTGTTTTCAGGCTCACCCGAAAATCTCGTTAAGCATGCTGAAGGACATGTATTCAAGCTTCTTCTGACACCTTTTGAATATGAAACTGTCAAGGAACAATATAATGTGATCTCGACAATCCCGGTTGAGACGGGATGGGAAGTACAGATAGTTTCTGATGAACCCCCTGAATATAAATCGACACCAATAATTCCGAATATTGAACATGCCTATGTCTATTTTATGGAGCATAAGCTGAAAACATCAATATACAGACTAATTACACGCCATCCTGAATGTCATTCCTTCATAACATAAGAACTGTTGCACTTTACGAGGCAAAAACCCTTAGAAGAAGCTGGTTCTTCAGGCTCTTTTCAATTGGTGCCCTTGTCATACTCACCTTCATGAATATCGGCCTCTTTTCTCCGGTAGGAGATGAACCATGGGAACTGATAGCAATACCTTCAAATGTTCCGCTTATCAATCTTTACCTTCTGAATATCGGACAGGCAATAATTGTAATATTCCTTGCTGCAGATTTTCTGAAACGCGACAAGAAACTGGATACGAACGAAGTCCTCTACACCCGCTCAATGTCAAACTTCGAATACATAACGGGTAAAACAATAGGAATTCTCCGGCTTTTCCTCGGTCTCGATCTCATAATTCTCAGTATTGGCCTGCTTATGAATATCATTTCTAAAAGCATGACAATTGATTTAATGTCATATCTGAGCTACCTTCTCATCATTTGTGTACCTACAATTGTATTCAGCCTCGGACTGGCTTTCATGCTCATGCAGGTAATAAGGAACCAGGCAATTACATTTATGATCCTTCTTGGCTATGCGGCTCTTGACATGTTCTACCTGTATTACCGGGCGGGGTCGATCTTTGACTACATGGCTTTCGGACTTCCTGTATTTAAATCGGGCATGATAGGATTTGATAATCTGGAATTCATAATAAACCAGAGATTGCTTTACTTTTTCCTCGGAATGGCGCTTGTAATGGGAACTATTCTCTTATTCAACCGCCTGCCACAGTCAAAAATCCAGAGAGCCCTGACATTTGTCCTTCTGACGGGTTTTACAGGTTGCGCAATTTTCGCAGGATCAAAAACATGGTCATCTTACATTAATAAAGTCACTGAAAAGAAACTGGTAATTGAGACGAACAAGCAGTTTGAAAATGAGAAATTTCAGACAATTACTGATGAGATAATAGAATTTACCCATAAGGGTTCCACCATTGAAGCCTCAGCCGACATTAAAATCTTCAACAGTAACGACCAGCCCCTTGAGAAATACCTTTTTTCTCTTAATCCCGGCCTTGTTGTTACCAGAATTACATCCGGCAACCGGGAACTTCCCTTCACCCTCACAAATCACATTATTGTGATTGATCCCGGTAAGAAGCTGATTAAGGATCAGACTGACAGTTTAAAAATATCTTATTCCGGTACAATCAGCGAATCTTTCTGTTATCCCGACTATTCTGATAATCTGAAAGAAAATTACTACAGGGGCGAAATGCTCAACATCAACAAACGGCAGGCATTCCTTACCGATGATTATGTACTGCTTACACCCGAATCATACTGGTACCCTGTTGCTGCCCTTAATTATTATCCTTCCAACCCTGCAAAAATAAAAATCGATTTTACAAGATACACACTCAATGTTCATACAAAAAACGGGCTTAAAGCAGTATCCCAGGGAAAACCTGGAACCGGAAACGGTGATTTCAGTTTCAGACCGGAACTGCCACTTACAGGTCTGACCCTCGCAATCGGGAATTATCAGACTGATACTCTTACAGTTGATTCTATTGAGTATATCAGCTATCACTATCCCGGCAATGATTACTATAAAAAGGATCTCGTAGAGTTAAAAGATACATCTATCCCTTCTTGTATCGGGTATTATGAGGGAACTGGAAACAAATTTTTCTACAAAATATCCTTTCAAAACACTTAGTATTCTTGAAGTTCCCGTACAATATTATTCTTATCCCAAAAGAAGCACGCAAACAAGGGCTGAATTGCAGCCATCAATGGTTCTTGTGCCTGAACGACTGGTAACATTGCAGGATGCAGGTTTCAGACAACGCTTTACCCGACAGAAGAAAAGAATGGCTCGCAGCAACCAGGTTATAACTGATAAAGAGCTGCAGGTCAGAGTATTCAATGATTTTGTCCGTAACACTTTTATAAGCGGCGAAAGATTCAGGTATGTTAACGGAGCTGCATGGAATGAGCCTGTAAGATATCGCCTCGGCCCCAGTTTCTATTTCTTTAAGAATAATTTCCACTCTGAAGATTTCCCGGTTATAAATGCGGTTTTTGAAACTCATCTTCAGAAAGTTGTTCAGCCCACAACCGGGTTCGACTTTTTTAATTATTCCGGCAGCCTTTCTGATAACGACAGGGCAAACCTTGTGTTGAAGGACAATAGTTTTAAAGAACTGCTTGCTAAAAATCCTGGTGGTGATACAATAAGAACAATTCTGACACTTAAAGGAGATTATCTGTTCAATCTTTTAAGATCAAAAGCAGGAATTGAAGAATTTAAAAACTGGTTTTCAAAATATATTGATGATAATACATTTAAAAGTATCGACATCTCCGACATGAATGAAGATATCAAACAGAAATTTGGTTTCGAATTCTACCCTTACCTCGATGACTGGTTTAACGGGAAAGGGCAACCCGGATTTCTTTTTTCAGACCTTCAGGCGACAGAAATTATAATTGGCAACAGGGTGAGATATCAGGTGACTTTCACAGCTTCAAATCCCGAACCGGTAAGCGGTTTATTTAATGTTTCAGTCCGGACAGGCGGGGCAGGTGAACAGCAGGGAACCGATGTATTTGTATCCAGAGGACCCGGTGGCGGTACAAGTATAGCAATTTCAGGTCAGGGGCGTGGAATGGAGGCAGGCGATATAGCCAAAATTGTTTTTCTTGGACCATTTGAGGCAAAAAAAATCGCCCTGGTCCTTGATGGTCAGCCCAGGGCGGTCCTTATAAATGCACTTGTCGCCAGGAACATCCCTGGTGAGATCACCCTTCCTGTCGGAGAAATTGCCAAAGCCAAAAACAGGAATACCGACTTGAAGGAAGAGGAATTACTGACAAAGACGCCGGATTTTAAAGATCCCGTTTGAAACAATAGTCGACAATGAAGATCCTGGCTTTAATTTTACCCGGCAGAGCACCGAAAGTCCTCTGAAAAAGATCCTTGGAGTTCAGAACAGAAACGGTCAGTCCTATGAACAGATAAGGTTAATGAGAGCCCCCGAATACTGGCAGCCTGTTGTGCAGTCCTCTTATTATGGCAAATACATCCGGTCATCGGTCTATACCCGCAGCGGTACCGGCGACAGGATCCTCACCTGGAAGGCAGCCATGTCAACACCGGGTTTTTATGATATTTACACTTATATTGGCAAGGCAACCGACGGAACGGTTGTCCGGGTTGGCTCGCCCGGCCCCGCCGCCCCCGCCGGGTGAAGATGGAAGGGGAGGCACAAGCCCCTGCAGGGATCTGCATTTCAGGATCTATCACGATCAGGGAACTGAAGAGATCACCCTGGAATATGAAAATGCCGAAAGCGGATGGAATAACCTGGGGAGATATTATCTGTCATCCGATACGGCAACTGTTGAAATGACGAATCAATCCATCGGGAACTATGTTATCGGCGACGCAGTGAAGTGGGTATTGCAGAAGTGAGAGACGGAGAGACGAGAGACGGAGAGACGGAGAGAGGGAGAGAGAGAGAAGAAAATGTAATTTAATTGACAAAATGATAAAATAAAATGAACATGAGATCATACAAAATTAAAACTGGAATTATTGTTATTATATTTCTAATAACCTCTGCTTCAGTTCTTTCCCAGCAAGGACTCACCCTCGAGCAGTCGCTTGCAATTGCTGAATCAAACAGCCCGACAATCAAAAAAACAAGACTTGGCCTTATAAGGAGCCAGGAGAATCTCAATGCCCAGAATGCCGCCCTGAAATCAAACTTCTCGCTTACCATCAATCCTATTGAATATAATCAGAACCGCACATTCATTGACCTGATCTCTAAATGGAACACTACCAAAATCACTGAGAGTTATGGTTTGTTTACAGTATCACAGCCCATTGTTCTCACCGATGCAAGAATCTCACTGATAAACAGGTTTGGTTATAATGACTCATATAGTGAATATGCGGATCAGACTACAAAAGGCTTTAACAACAACCTTTCCCTTAATCTCGAACAGCCGCTTTTTACTTATAACAGGACAAAGCTTCAGTTAAAGGAACTTCAGCTGGCACTTGAAAATTCACAGCTTGCTTATGCCATTCAGCTTCTTGTCACTCGAAAGAGGAGTCACACAGGCCTTTTATTATGTTTATCAGCAGCAGCAAAGTCTTGACATTGCGGACCAGGCATACAAGAACATGCAGCAGAGCCATGAAATGATCAAAAACAAGGTTGATGCCGGCATCTCTGCCCGGGAAGAGATGTTCCAGGCTGAACTGAACCTGTGCAACAACAAAATCGGATTATGAAAATAAGCAGGTCACACTTGAAAACGCAAAGGATGAGTTCAAACTGCTGATAGGCATGAGCCTTTATGATGATCTGATTGTTCTTCCAAATATATGCAGTTGATACTGTACAGATTGATATTGGCTTTGCAATCGATCAGGGTCTTGCAAACAGGATGGAACTCAGACAACGATCAATATCAATTGAATCTTCACAGTTCGATCTGATCCAGACTAAAGCGCTGAATGAATTCAAAGGCAGCCTGGGACTCTCCGTTGGTCTTTTCGGTGACAATGAGAAATTCGGTGATATTTATGCAAATCCCACTGACAATGAAAGTGTTGCATTGTCACTTACAATCCCGCTCTGGGACTGGGGGGAAAGAAAATCCAGGATTAAAGCAGCTGAAGCCTCTATTGAGACAGAGAAAATCAGCCTGGAAGAAGAGCAGAACAATATTATACTTGATGTACGAAAGGTTTACAGAAACCTGCTAAACCTCCAGAACCAGATCGGAATAGCACAACAGTCAGTTACCAATGCACAGCTTACATACGATCTTAACCTTGAAAAATATAAAAACGGTGACCTTACCGGTATGGACCTTAACATCTATCAGAACCAGCTGTCGGAAAAACAGCTCGCTTACACAAATTCACTCATCTCCTATAAACTTGAACTATTGAATCTTAAGATCCAGACACTTTACGACTTTGAGAAAAAGGTACCGGTAACACCGGTTATGACATTAGATAATCCGAGATAATTATAAAACAAATAAAATGAAAAAGATCCTTCTAATTATAGCTGCTGTATTGGCGTTTGCAGGATGCAGAAACAAGGATGAAAACCTGACCGGCGATGTTGAAATCCCGGTCTCGGTTGAGGAAATACGGTTAAAATCAATTGAAGAATATGTCAATACAACCGGCACTGCTTTCCCTAAGGGTGAAGTGGAACTGAAATCAAAGATAACTGCTACATACTTCCTTGAAAAGAATCCGCGAACCGGCAGGTTATGGCAACTTGGGCGACAGAATACAGGCAGGCGCCCTGATTGCCAGGCTTGAAGACAGGGAATATGTAAACTCCGTTAAAATGGAGACCACTGAGCTTAATCTTGAACTCTCCGAAAGTGAACTCAGAAAGCAGGAATCGCTTTATGAGAAAGGCGGCGTTACACTTAAAGAGCTGAAGACTGCAGGTATAAACTATGAAAATGCCAAAACCAATGTGGAGAGCGCCAGGCTGCAGCTTGATAAGACAAGAATAACAGCTCCCATTAAGCGGTGTGATCGTTGATCTCCCCTACTATACACAGGGGACCCAGATTGAGACGGGAAAAACAATAGCTAAAATAATGGACTACCAGATAATGTATATGGATGTACAGCTTCCCGAAAAATATATAAACAGTATTAAACCCGGTCAACCGGTAAACCTTACAAATTACACCATTCCGGACGATACTATACCAGGAAGAATAACCCAGTTGTCACCGGCCATTAATCCTGATTCCAGAACATTCAAGGGAAATGTCTCAATCGAGAATCAGGATTACCTCTTAAGACCCGGGATGTTTGTAAAAGCTGATATCGTTACAAATCGCAGGGATTCGGTAATAGTGATTCCAAAAAGTATAATTCTTTCGCGGCAGCGGGGCAAAACCGTATTTGTAATCGATCGTGGTGTGGCTGCCGAACGAATAATTGAAACAGGAATTGAGAATATTACAGATGTTGAAGTTATAAGAGGCCTTACAAAGAATGAACGCGTGGTCACTTCCGGTTTTGAGACTCTCAGCAACAGGTCGAAGGTAAAAATCATTAAATAGCCGGTATGAACAAAATTGCACAATTTGCTGTCAGATACCCGGTAACAGTGCTGATGCTGGTCCTGGGCATAGTGCTGCTGGGATTTATCTCCTTCGGCAAACTGGGGACTGACCTGTTCCCCGATCTGAACAATCCGAAGATCTTTATTGAGCTGAATGCCGGTGAAAGACCTCCTGAAGAGATTGAGAAAAACTATGTTGATCAGATCGAATCGCTTTCCATGCGCCAGAGTGATGTAACGCAGGTTTCATCAGTTTCGCAGGGTCGGATCTGCAACAATCACCGTTGAATATGACTGGAACAAGGATATGGATGAAGCTTTCCTGGATCTGCAGAAAGAACTGAATTCATTTAGTCAGAACTCTGATCTTGAAGACTTTACAATCTCACAGTATGATCCGAACTGCTGCGCCTGTGATGATCGTCGGACTAAAGAATGAACGCATCACCAATATGGATGAACTGCGGAAAGTAGCCGAAAATTATATCAGGAACGAGCTTGTCAGGATCGAAGGAGTAGCTGATGTGAGGCTGACAGGTAAAGAAGAGAGTGAGGTAGTTATTGAAACCAGCAAGTATGTCCTTGAATCATTCGGTCTTACTTCCGATGCCATTGCAGCACAGATCAGCAATTATAACAGGAATGTATCCGGTGGTTCAATTATTGATATGGGTCTTAAATATGTTGTTAAAGGTGTTAGTGTGCTCAGGGACCTCAACGATCTTGAAAACATTATTGTCGGATTTAAACAACCCACCGGCAGCCCTGGCAACACAGCGCCGAAGCAGCAACTTCATCGGAAAGGGTGCCTGTTTACCTTAGAGATGTAGCAACAATAAGATTTGAAAATAAGGATCCTGAAAACATTGTCACCATCAACGGTGAACGCTGTATTGGCCTCTCAATTTACAAGGAACCTAAATTCAACACTGTAGATGCAGTGAAGAGCCTTGACAAGGCATTTGCTGAACTGGCAAAAGCTTTGCCCGGCTATGAGTTTATAAAAGTTCAGGATCAGGGCACTTATATCCACAGTGCAATTAGCGAGGTTCAAAATACTCTTATCATCGGGATCCTTCTTGCAGTATTCATCCTGTATGTATTCCTCAGAAGGATAGGAACAACCCTTGTAATCAGTGTGGCAATCCCTATTTCAATAATTGCCACATTCAATCTGATGTACTTTAACCATCTGACCCTCAATATAATGACACTGGGAGGACTGGCTCTCGGAGCCGGAATGCTTGTTGACAATGCCATTGTTGTTCTTGAGAATATTACAAGGAACCGTGAGGAAGGAATGTCGTTAAAAGAAGCTGTGATAGCCGGGACCGGGGAAGTCGGTGGAGCAATTACGGCATCAACGGTCACAACAATAGTTGTGTTCCTTCCTATTGTGTATCTCCACGGCGCCTCAGGTGAAATGTTCAAGGACCAGGCATGGACTGTTGCTTTCGCACTGCTTTCTTCACTGGTTGTGGCAATGCTGGTGATCCCGATGCTTGTTTCAACACTCTTTTCCGATAAGAAGAACAAAAAGGAAATTACAGCGCCGATTCACTTTCCCGTGGTATAAAAAATTTCTTGAAAAGACTATCGAGAAGAGGAGTCTTGTAATAATTCTGTCTGTTCTGCTTCTTGGCTTATCTGCCCTGCTTGTACCACAGCTGGGAAGTGAATTTATGCCAAGATCGGAATCAGCTGAATTCACTGTAAAGCTAAAACTGCCTGAAGGAACCGATCTTGAGAGAACCTTCAGCACCGCACAAAAAGCTGAGGAGATAATAAGGGGACTGCTTCCGGGCAAAATTAAAATGATCTATACCCAGGCAGGTGAGGATAATACCTCAACACTAAGCACAACATCAGGTATCAGAGGTGAAAATACAGCCTCCTTAAAGATAATTCTTAACCGGCGAATTTGCTTCAAGAACTGAAGAGGCAATCAGCCTTGTTGAAAATTATCTTAAGACTGTTCCTGATCTTGAAGTAAGCTTTACAAGAGAAGAAACTGCCCTTCAGTCTTCCCTTGGAACATCGTCTGCACCTTTTGCCCTCGAGATATCCGGTAAAGAATACGATGAGCTCGAAAGGATTCTGGATGAAGTAAGAAATTCTCTTGAAAAAAATCCTGGTCTTTATAACCTTACAACATCGATCGATGAGGGTACACCGGAGGTTGAAGTTGCAATCGACAGGTTTAAAACGAGCTATTATAATGTCACTGTTGAAAATGTCATCAACCAGATCAGAAGCTATCTGGAAGGATCGGCAGCGGGAAGCTTCGAAAAAGATGGCGAGATGAAAGATATCACTATAAAGCTGGGTGACATATCACTTCTTCAGCTCAGGGATCTTATGATAACTGCAGGCAATATTAAAGTGCCACTGAGCGAACTCGCCAATGTAAAAACAGTGGTAAGTCCAAGGGAGATAACAAGAAGAAACCAGTCACGGACATGCTATGTATATGCAATGGTTAACGGTAACCTGCCTTTCGATCAGATAGTAAAGGAATCTCAGGCATCCATAAAGGCTATAGCTCTTCCAACCGATTATAAAATGGAATTTACAGGTGAAGAGCTTAAACGAAAAGAGTCAGTGTCGAATCTCACATTTGCCCTCATCCTTTCGCTGGTTCTTGTTTTCATGGTGCTGGCAGCACAGTTTGAGTCTATTATCCAGCCATTTGTTATAATGCTGACAATACCTCTTGCAGGTGTAGGGACAGTACTTACATTCTTTATCCTGGGGAAAAGCCTTAACATGATGGCTTATATCGGGATAATAATGCTGGGGGGGATTGCAGTTAATAATGCGATTCTTCTGATTGACAGGATAAACCAGCTCCGTGAAAAAGGCATTGCAAAAAAAGAGGCAATTGTTCTGGCAGGGACTCAGAGGATAAGGCCTATTCTTATGACAAGCCTGACCACAATTCTTGCACTGATCCCGTTAACAATAGGAATCGGGGAAAGTGCATCACTGAGATCACCGATGGCACTGGCTGTGATCGGGGGATTAGTTTCGTCAACACTTCTGACCCTGATTGTAATACCATGTGTCTACTGGGTGTTCGACAGTCTGAGTAAAAAAATAACGGGAGAGAAAACGCCGGTTGAAAAAGGCTGATAAATCTATTAAGAAGAAATGAATTTTATTTTAAAGAGAAGAGTCCTTATAAGCATGCTCTTTCTGGGGCTTAGCCTGCTTGGCTATGTTTCGTACAAAAAATTATCAGTGGAGCTTTTCCCGAATGCCCAGCTTCCTGCCTTGATTGTGCAGGTCGGCACACCACTTGAAATTGATCCCTCATATATTGAAACACAGGCAATTATCCCAATTGAAGGGGCAATAGGTACCCTCGAGGGTATTGAAAAGATCGAATCCAATATTTCTTCGCGGTACGGCACGATAATGATCTATTACAATCAAAAAGCCGATCTTAAATATGCCAATCTTAAGCTTCAGGAAAAGGTTGATATTGTTAAAAATACTATCCCTGAGGAGTTTATAATAAATGTGATCAAGATAGACCTTGAGCAGCTGACCAACCAGTTTATGGAGCTGCAGGTCAGAGGCGAAGGCGGTATTGACAGGATAAGGAATATTGCCGACAGGGAGATCAAACCTGAATTTGAAAATATCGACGGGATAGCCGGTGTCCAGGTATACGGCGGACAGGAAAACTCGATCGAGGTACGGCTTAATGAAAGAGCATGCAAAGCTTATGGCATCTCCATGGGACAGGTCAGGAACCTTCTGAATAATAACGGAAGGGATAAAACTTTCGCCGGAAAGGTAGTCGACGGACAGGATGAGTTTTTTGTAAATGTGACATCCGAATATACTGATGTAAAAGATATCGGGAGCATTATAGTAAGCAAACAGGGTCCTGTCCTGCTTAGGGATGTAGCTGAGATATTTTTCGGCGTAAAGGAACAAAGCTCCTACAGCAGGGTCAACGGTCTGGATGCTGTTACCATGACCCTTGTAAATGATAATCAGGCTAATCTTATAAACTTATCGCATGATGCCATTAAAGAGGTAGATGAGATTAATAAAAAACTCGCATCCGGGGGGGTTGAGATTGTTGTTCAGAACAACAGCGCCGAAATAATGGAAAAGAACATAAACCAGATAATTAATCTTGCTATTACAGGCGGTCTTCTTGCCGTAATGATACTCTGGTTCTTCCTTCGCAATATCAGGCTTGTAACAATAATAGGATTATCGATCCCGATTTCAGTTTATTCAGCATTTAATTTTTTCTATGCTGCTGATATCTCGATCAACAGTCTGACACTTGTCGGTATGGCGCTTGCAATCGGTATGCTTGTCGATAATTCGGTTGTGGTTCTGGAGAATATATACCGGCTTGCGGGACTGGGAAAGGACCCGGAAACAGCAGTCAAACAGGGGACAACAGAGGTATGGAGATCTATATTCGCATCGACTCTGACAACGGTTATAGTTTTTCTTCCCTTTATTTTTTCAACGAATTTTCTTATAAAGATGATAGGTAAGAATATAGGCGTTTCAATAATTTCAACCCTTATGGTCTCGTTGTTAGTCGCTGTATTGTTCATTCCGATGGCAACATATTTTCTGCTATCCGGTAATAAAAACAGCGAATCCACGATCTTCAAGAAACTGTCAATACACGACAGGCTTATCCAGGCTTATCATCTTATTCTGAAAGCATGCATGAGAAAACCTGCAGCCACAATCATCGGGACCCTGGTTGTTTTCTTTGCTGCCCTGCTGATAAGCCTGACACTAAGCATCAGTTCAAGCCAGGAAGTAGATACACCAAATTTCAGGCTTAGCGTAACAATGCCCGGAGGTTCGACTCTCGAAAAAACTGATGCAGTTGTAACAGAAATTGAATCAAGGCTCGCCTCATTGCCGGAGAAAGAAGATATAGTAAGCCGCATTGAAGAAGAGCGGGCAACTGTAACAATCAATCTGCCAAAGGACTGGGATAAAAAAAGCAAAAGATCACTTCCTGAAATAAAAAATGATATTTCAGAAAAAACAAAGAATATTTCATCTGCCGAGATAAGCATGAATGAGCTTTCGACAAGCGGCGGATTTACAGGAGGAGACAGCGGTGGAGATACGTACAATCCGGGATCCGACTTCATGAATCTCCTCGGTATAGGTTCTCAAAATGAAAGCGTGATCATCAGGGGAGAAAATTTCCCCCGGATGAAAAACCTTGCTGATGATATCAAATCATATATCGAAAAGCTATCAACAATTAACAATTGCAATATCAATGTCCAGGAGAACAAACCCGAAGTACATCTTCTGTTCGATATGGATTACCTGGGACGGAACAATTTCACCCTTGGCAATCTGGTTATCGGCTCTGTCAACTTTCGGAAGGGAATATTCATCAGGTGCTACTTTCCGTCAGGGTACCGAAAGCTATGATATCATCATTAAAGTATGCTGATGAAAGCGGTGAGTTGAAAAAGAATCCCGACAAGACAATTGACGACCTGAAACGACTTGAAGTAACAAGCACAGGTGGATCAGTAATGGAGATGGAAGAGCTTTCAGATATTATTTTTTCTTCAGGTATGGGTAATATTCACAGGGAGAACCAGGAAAAGAGAATAACTGTCACCTATAACTTCACCGATGAAATTAAGAATTCAAAAGACCTGGTATCCGGAGCACGGTCGGAAATTGAATCGATAGTTGCACGTATGAATATCCCTTCAGGAATTGCCGTTGAGGTTGTTCAGGAAGAAAACCAGCTTAAAGACTTCTATTATCTTATTGGCATTGCGTTTCTCCTGATTTATATGATCCTGGCTGCTGTCTTCGAATCTCTCGCCACTCCGGTGGTTTTGATGTTCAGTATTCCGCTGGCTGCTCTCGGATCGTTGATCGCCCTCATTCTTACAGGCAACTCACTTCTGAATGCCAATACTCTGACCGGATTTCTGATACTTATCGGTATAGTAGTTAACAATGGCATCATACTTATAGATTACACCAATATCCTGAGAAAGAGAGGAAACCGAAGACACAGGGCGCTGATGACAGCCGGGGTTGCAAGGCTTCGTCCGATCCTCATAACTGCTGCCACAACGGTAATCGCAATGGTTCCGCTGGCAATGGGGCAGGCTGAATTCGTATCTGCAATCGGTGCGTCGTTTGCAATCACTGTAATAGGAGGACTTACACTCAGCACCCTTCTGACACTGATTTTTATTCCTACATTCTATTCCGGGCTCGAAAACTGCACTCAAATGGTTCAAATCCCTGTCATGGAAGAACAAAACCATCCAGATTCTGATTTTTCATGTTTTGATTTTCCTGATATACAGCATATATAGATAAATTCCTGTGGAAACTTATAACTACAAATCCTTGTTGTGATCCTGGTACCTGCAGGCACCTGGTTTGTAATGAACAGCCTGCGAAAAGCAAGGGAAACAGTAATTCCGGCCGATGAGCCAATCAATATCTATATCCAGAGTCTCGTAAAGATCTATGAAAGGGACAACCGGTGGGCAAGGGAATGGAAAGCAGGAGCCCGGATCAGGGAAAGACTGGGTCTTGCAGAACCATTATACCACCTGGAAGGATATGGGCGCAATAGCATGGCAGTTTCCGCTGTTCGGCTTCCTGTGTTTATTTACACTTACTTCTATCTTGATAAAGGATTCTGGATATTCCTCTTCAGCCTCCTGACATGGTTCTTCCTTTCATCGGTATGGATCAGTCTTTAAGGAGCTCTTTTCAAACCTTTCATCCGGAGGGAAAAAAGTGTGGTTGAAAAGATTTTCAGGTCTCACAGATTTTGCCGTTTTCTGGATCATTCCCCTTCTGAATCTTGTCTGGTTCCAGATGAAATGGGACAATATTGCAGTGGTGCTGATCCTCGGATACTATCTGGTTCCCTGGTTTGTTTATCTTCAAGACCGGACAAAAGCTTTCAAGGGAAAATATTGATATCTACAGGCTTGAAGGCAGGTTTAAAGATATCAGGAAAGCAGTTTACAAAATTGTTGCAGCAGTGCCTCTGATCGGGAAAAAGAAAAAGCCATTCAAAGCTCTCAGCTGTGTCTCCCTTAACATCGGAAACGGTATGTTCGGACTGCTGGGGCCAAACGGCGCCGGCAAGACCACTCTTATGAGAATTATCTGCGGCATCCTTGAGCAAAGCTACGGCAAGGTGTGGATAAACGGGCTCGATACTCAACTGAAAAGGGAGGAACTTCAGGGACTGATCGGTTACCTTCCACAGGAGTTCGGTAGTTATGAGAATATGACAGCACACGAATACCTTCATTACCTGGCAATGTTAAAGAACATCACGGATCCGGCGATCAGGGAAGAAAGGGTTACTTATGTCCTGAAAGCTGTTCACATGGATGAACACAGGCATGAGAAGATCGGATCTTATTCGGGAGGAATGAAACAGAGGATGGGTATTGCACAGATACTCCTTCATCTGCCAAGGATCCTTGTTGTTGACGAACCTACAGCAGGCCTCGATCCAAGGGAACGGATCAGGTTCAGGAATCTGCTTGTGGAGCTCAGCCGTGAAAGGGTTGTCATTTTCTCAACCCATATCATTGAGGATATTTCAAGCTCCTGCAACCAGGTTGCAGTACTTAATAAGGGTATGCTCAGGTATTCGGCAAGCCAATCGATATGACCAAAGAAGCTGAAGGGCATGTATGGCAGTTCAGCATCCCATCAGGTGAATTCAATAGCTTTGTTGAGACCCATCTTGTTGTTCACCATATGTCGGAAGGCGAAAATATACAGGGTAAGGGTAATTTCAGAAAACAAGCCCTGGGAATCGGCAATCAATGCAAACCCCAACCTCGAGGATGCATACCTGTGGCTATTAAGGAAAAAGGATAACAACGGTACGCCAGTTAACGGTAAAGTGTAAACAAATGAAAAATATTAAGTTCCGTAACATCTTCGACCTTATTTACAGGATGATTAACTACAACCTGAGGATAATCTTTGCAAATAAATTCATCTGGTTTCTTGCAGGTTCGGTTCTCTTCTACCTTGGACTTTCAGTAATTTATGTCTTTGAGAATGACGTTTCAAGGATGAGCGACCTTTATGGAGTATTCCTGTTTTCGGGAATCCTGCTGATTTTTTATCCGACTGTTTTTGGAATTCAGAATGACCAGGATGCACGGACGATCGAGATCTTGTTCGGAATACCTAACTACAGGTACAAAGTATGGCTTGTAAGGATACTGCTGATCTATATCATCAGTTTTGTGATAATGCTTGGCTTTACCTTCCTGTCTTCTGTACTGATAGTGAAATTCAGGTTTGTAAACGCTACATTTCAGGTCATGATGCCGGTATTTTTTCTCGGTATGATGGCATTCATGCTATCGACAGTTATAAGGAATGGCAATGGGACAGCAGTCGTTATGATAATTTTCGGACTCTTCTTCATGATACTGATGGATCCGCTACGTAAAAGTCAGTGGAATGTGTTCCTGAATCCTTTCTCGCCTGCATATGATGTAAATGAAACAACCTGGGCAATTATAACACTCAAAAACAGGATTATCCTTGTCACCGGCACGATCCTCTTCCTGCTTGCAGCTCTGCTCAACCTGCAAAAGCGTGAAAAATTCATGTAGATCCGCGTAAAATTAATTCATAAGGTTTTTCTGGTGGTCTTTCCTTTGCGCCCTCTGCGGTTTTGATTCTAAAACATCAGAAACCTGTTGATCGCCATCAAAAGAACCGGCAGTGTAACAATGCTGAAAATGGTGGAAACAAACACATCCAACTGCCAGGCTGTCGTCAGCGCCAAACTCCTTCGCCATAATCACTTCTTAACCCGGAGTGAGCCGTTGTGCCATTGTGCTGTTTAATATTTTGATCTACTTTTGCATACAAATATTTATTGATTAATGAGCCATGAAAAAAATTATTGTTGCCTGTTTCCTTTTCTTCCCGATCACTTGTTTTTCACAACCTGAAAACCGGGAAGGTGAACTATGGAGAACCATTTACCGGGCAACCCCGGCCAGGATCAATGACCTGATCCATACCAGGCTTGAGGTAAGGTTCGACTTTCCGAAATCATGGATGTCCGGAAAAGCCTGGATCACCCTTAAGCCTCATTTCTATCCTACTGATTCATTAAATCTCGACGCAAAAAGCATGGCTGTCAAAGAGGTATCAATCATAAAGAACGGAAGGCATATCCCTTTGAAATACAGTTACGATACCCTGAATCTTCGAATCACCCTTGACCGGACATACAGGTCTGAGGAAAATTATACAATATTCATCGATTATATTTCCAAACCTGAAGATATCCGGGCTAAAGGCAGCGCTGCAATAATTGGCGCCAAAGGTCTTTATTTTATCGACCCTCTCGGGAAAGATAAGGAGAAGCCAACTCAGGTATGGACACAGGGAGAAACGGAGTCAAACTCAGCATGGGTTCCGACAATTGACAAGCCTAATCAAAAAACAACAAATGAGATCAGCATGACTGTGCCTTCTGAATTCCAGACCCTTTCAAACGGTTTGCTGATAAAGCAGAAGAAAAATCCTGACGGAACCCGTACCGATACCTGGAAAATGGATCTGCCGCATGCTCCTTACCTGATGATGATGGCGGCAGGTGAATTTTCTGTAATCAGGGACCGGTATAAAAACAAGGAGGTAAGCTATTATGTGGAAAAGGAATATGCACCTGTTGCAAGGAAGATCTTTGGACTGACCCCGGAGATGATAGGTTTCTACTCAAAAATAACAGGTGTTGATTTCCCCTGGCAAAAATATTCCCAGATTGTGGTGAGGGATTATGTAAGTGGTGCAATGGAAAACACAACTGCCACAGTACATGCTGAAACAGCCCAGCAGGATGCAAGAGAGCTTATTGATGGAAATTCGTGGGAAGAAATAATTGCACATGAACTTTTTCATATGTGGTTCGGCGATTATGTCACTACCGAAAGCTGGAGCAATATTGCCATGAATGAATCATTTGCCGATTTCAGCGAAGTACTGTGGGATGAATACAAATATGGCAGGGATGCAGGCGATGAGCACAATTTCAACGGGATGCAGACATACTTAAACAGCAACAGCGGGAAAAAGGATCTGGTCCGATTCTATTACGGGAACCGCGAGGAGTTATTCGATGCGGTAAGTTATCAGAAAGGTGGGAGGATACTGAACATGCTTCGCAACTATGTCGGCGACACAGCCTTCTACAAGTCAATAAACCTGTTCCTTAAAACATATAAATTCAAGGCGGTTGAGGCCCAGGAGCTCCGTCTCTCCTTTGAAGAAGTCACCGGGCAGGATCTGAACTGGTTCTGGAACCAGTGGTTTTATGGAAGCGGCCATCCGGAGATTGATATAAGCTATGAATATAACCCTTCTGAGAAATCCGCGAAAGTATTTATAAAGCAAACTCAGAAAGATAAGATCTTCAGGGTTCCATTAGCTATTGATCTATACCAGGGAGCGGATAAAAAGCGCTATAAGGTATGGCTTGAGCATCAGGCTGATACATTCTCTTTCCCTGTGAGTTCCCTGCCCGATCTGATAAATGTCGATGGTGACAAGATCCTTCTCTGCGAAAAAACCGACCATAAAACCTTTGACAATTATGTTTTCCAGTATAAAAACGCGGGTCTGTATCTCGACAGGCGCGAAGCTATTGATTTTGCAGCCCTGAACCAGGTGAAAGACCCGAAAGCCTTTGATTTCTTAAGGAATGCCATTGACGACAGATACCCGGGATTAAGAATATATGCCATTCAGAGATTAAACCTGATGAATGATTCTATAAAAACACTTGTTGAACCTCTGCTTGCAGGTCTGGCGAGGAATGATCCCTCCCCGCTCATAAGATCCGTCGCAATTGAAGCGCTTGGAAACTACCATAAACATGAATACAGGGAATTATTCCTAAGTGCAACCAGCGATTCTTCCTACTCAGTGGCAGGTAATGCCCTGATGGCTTTAGGTTCAATTGACAGTCTTACAGCCCTCTCAACAGCAAGGGAGCTTTCTCGCGGCAAAACAAAGCGCGTGCTTTTAACAGCTGTTGTGAATACTTTGTACCTTTATGCCCCTGAGGATGAATTTGATTCCCTCGCCGAACGGTTTGACAGATTACCTTTCGGCAACGAGAAGTTCCGACTGCTGCAGCCTTTCTCCAATTTCCTGAAAAGAATAAAAGATACCGGAAACTTCCGGAAAGGCATAGATATGATCGTTAAGTTCCGCGATACGATTCCGGAAGTGTACGCCCCTCAGATCCGGTCTTACTTCGATGGCATGATATTGAGCGGAATTGCAGCCGAAAAACAGTCGAAGGGAATGACCGAGCAGGCTGAATATGTAAAGTCAAAAATTACCGTAAAAGCCCAGGCACCGGTAGCTGTGGAGCTTACAGCAGAGATACTGGGGAAGTACGCTGGCGATTATGATCTCAACGGTGAAACAATAAAAGTAATTCTTAAAGAAGGTAAATCTCTCAGTCTGGTTTTTCCCGGTCAGACTGAAATGGAACTTATACCACTTTCAGAAACTAAATTTACCATCAAATTCATGGAGGAGAATAGTGTTGAGTTCCACACCGATGACAATAATAACGTAACCGGTCTGACAATTACATCACCGGAAGAAGAGATTAAGGCTTCAAAGAAGTGATCTTTTTACATCCCACTGCTCCATAGCTGTAAACCTAAGAACCAGTTTTAGATTTTAAATTATTTAATTAGCTGAAATACAATTAAATAACTTTCCCCTCCTTTTGAAGGAGGGGTGGCCAGACGGTGAAATCATCTTACAGGCAGACACTAAATTCGTCTGGCCGGGGTGGTTGATTCAAGTCTTTCTTTATTATAGTCAAATGGTCGTAACCACCTCTAACCGAAAAAGATTAAAACCTTGCATAGCATTTCGAGAAACTCCACCGCTGCAAAGCTGTGTTATAGATTAAGTTTAAGCAAAGAAATTAACCACCCCGGCCGGGAAAGCAGATTGTAAACGTGTTAAAGTCATAGTGGCACCCTCTGAAAGGAGGGGAAATGTAAATTATTGTAACTCAGTTGCATACAGCTTGATTCATAAGCGATCCCATTCCTTAAGTTGAAAGCCACTGCTCAGTGGAACTCTGTGTAAGTTCTTGATTTTCATCTGTTTTGCAGTTAGTCAATCAAACGGATTCTCCTTCCTGAAATCAGGCCTGTAATTCCTGTGACTCTCCCTATCCTGCACCCAACCATTCCGGAAACCAAGCTTTTGCATTGCTTTAACAACAGTTCCGTATTCCGACGCAAAAAGTGCCCTGCCCAGAACAGGATGACCCGAAACATAAGGTGTAGGATGATATTGTGACATTAGGGAAATATTAACACCAGTTGAGATTTCCTCTGCAATTGTGTTTAACACTTTTACACTCTCCTCAACATGTCCGGGTAAAACAAGGTGCCTTATCAGTATTCCGTTTTCAGCCCTCCCCTGATCATCGGTCACAAGCACCGAGCCTTTCTGGTAAAACATCTCCCTGAGAGCCTTCAAAACAATTTCAGGATAATCATCTGCATCAGAGAATTCCTTCGCAATAACATCAGTAGCATATTTATAATCCGGCAGGTAAACATCTATCAAACCATCAAGTTTGCGGATTATCTCTTTTTTATCATAACCATTTGTATTATAAACAGTAACCGGCTTATATCCCTTTGAATTCAGCGCTTTTATAATTGCCTTTACCTGAGGCACCACATGCGATGGCGAAACAAAGCCCACCGCTCTGATTCCCCTGTCGAGGATCCCGGTGATGGAACTCAATGCTTCATCAAAATCAACTGCATTATTTCTGCATTCGGAATCAGGTCTGCTTATCTCATGATTCTGACAGAAGGTGCATCTCAGGTTGCATCCCGAAAAAAAGATGTTACAGATTCCTTCAGGCCCGCTTATCGAGGGTTCCTCCCCCCTGTGGATGCAAACAGAGGCTATGTTTGTTCCGGCATCCGACCGGCAGTATCCGGAGCCTCCCTTAAATCTGTCCACATTGCACTCCCTTGGGCATAAGGTACAGTGTGAAAGCAGTTTAATGTCCCCTTCATCATAAAACTCTTCAATTGTTATTTTATTAACAGGCATGCACTTAGGTAGGTTTTATAATTAAATAGTTAAACGGGAACTGAGGTAACAAAGTTAAATTGTATGTTTTTATCTTCGCATCTTCACAAAAAATCTTTGCGCTTCATATCACGGGTTAGAAAGACCAGCAGACCGGTAGACTGATTAATTATTATTCCCTCATTTTTTGCTATCTCAGAAACATTTCTTACTTTTGCATCCGAATTGAGGGGTAATTGAGACCAAGGGGACCAGAGTCCCCTATTTTATTATTGGTTTTTAGATTATGATCAATAAAGAGAGAATAGAGAAGTCGGTGAGGGAGTTCATCGGAGGAACCGGACTCTTCCTTGTAAGCGTCAGGGTGAGCAGCTCGAACAGGATAACAATTCTTGCCGACAAAAAAGAGGGAATCACGATAGACGAATGCGCAGAACTGCATCGTCATATTGAAAGGGACCTCGACCGCGAAGCTGAGGATTTTGAATTGCAGGTATCCTCTCCCGGACTCGAAATGCCCTTCGGAGTTATTGAACAATATTATAAAAATGAAGGTAATAAAGTGGCTGTGGTCGACAGCGACGGGCAGAAGTACTCAGGCAAACTAAAAAATGTTACGGCGGGAGGGTTTGACCTTGAAACTGAAATAAAAGTGAAAGGAAAAATGAGTGAGTTTAAGGATATCTCATTTAACTTTGAGCAGGTAAAAGCGACTAAAGTAGTTTTGACAATAAAATAATTTCATGAAGTATATACCAGATGGAAAATGTTAACTTGATCGATACCTTTGCGGAATTTAAAGAACTGAAAAATATTGACCGTCCTACAATGATGAGCGTTCTTGAGGATGTGTTCAGGGGAATGCTTATAAAAAAGTATGGCTCGGCAGATAATTTTGACATAATCGTCAATATCGACAAAGGTGACTTCGAAATATGGAGGAACAGGGTGGTTGTTGAAGATGACCTGCTGGAAGATCCCAACACACAGATCCCTCTTTCGAAAGCCAAGAAGATAGACGAGGATTACGAAGTGGGTGAAGAGGTGTCGGATGAGGTAAAATTCCTTGACTTCGGAAGGAGGGCAATCCTGTCGCTGCGTCAAAACCTGACAGCAAGGATACTCGACCTGGAGAAGAATAATATTTATATTAAGTATAAAGACAGGATCGGCGAGATTGTAACCGGCGAGGTATACCAGGTCTGGAAAAGAGAGATCCTTGTTCTGGACGACGACGGGAATGAACTTATAATACCGAAAAGTGAACAGATACCTTCCGATCATTTCCGGAAAGGAGATTCCATCAGGGCGGTAGTGATCAAAGTTGAAATGAGGAACAATACTCCTTTCATTATCCTCAGCCGTACCTCACCTGTATTCCTTGAAAGGCTGTTTGAGCTTGAGGTACCTGAAATATTTGACGGTCTGATAACTATAAAGAAGATTGTAAGGGTGCCCGGCGAACGCGCCAAGGTAGCAGTTGAATCGTATGATGAAAGAATTGATCCCGTTGGCGCCTGCGTGGGAATGAAGGGTTCAAGGATACACGGAATTGTGAGGGAACTGCGGAACGAAAATATAGATGTAATTAACTATACTTCGAATAATCAGCTCTTCATCCAGAGAGCTCTCAGTCCCGCAAAAATCACTTCAATAAAACTGATTGAAGAAACAAAAAGGGCAGAGATCTATCTTAAACCAAATGAAGTATCGCTTGCGATCGGAAAAGGCGGACTGAATATCAAGCTCGCAAGTCAGCTTACCGGCTATGAAATAGATGTTTACAGGGAACCGGGTGGCGAAGATGAGGAAGATGTTAATCTTGAAGAATTCAGCGATGAAATTGAAGAATGGATAATCGATGAGCTTAAGGCCATAGGTTGCGACACCGCGAGAAGTGTGCTGAACCTTTCGATAAGCGACCTTGTTAAAAGGACAGATCTTGAAGAAGAGACTGTAAAAGAAGTCGTTAATATTCTGAAAGCTGAATTTGAATAAAATTATTTACTGATATTGAAGTTTATAAGAAAGGCAAGACATATTTATGACAGATGACATTAAAGCAACAAGATTAAGTAAGGCAGCTCATGAATTCAACGTGGGAATATCCACTATTGTGGAATTCCTCCACAAGAAGGGATTTGATCTTGATCCGAATCCAAACACAAAGCTTCCACATGATGCTTATCTGTTGCTTTTAAAAGAATACAGCAGTGATCTTAATGTAAAAAAAGAATCGGAAAAGCTGATCCTTAAAGATCTCCACCGGAAAAAGGAGACCGTTTCAATAGATGATTTTGCTGAAAAGAGCATTAGCGATGACCAGGACAGGGATGACGAATTCCTCGTTAAGGATGGTTCTGCACCTAATAAAACTGTCGATATTAAAACCGAGATTAAAAAGCCCGATATTAAACTGGTGGGCAAAATTGATCTCGAAAAAACATTAAGACCAAAGCCCGAAGTTCCCGAACCTCCGAAAGAGCCTGAAAAGAAAGCTCCTGCCGAAACCAAAGCCCAGGAGGTAACTGAAAAGAAAAAACCGGCTGATGAAAAAGAAAAACTTGCCGCCGGGGAACCAGTTAAAGAGGAAAAGGTAAAATCACCCATCGATCTGCATATTGTCGGTAAAATTGACCTTACTCCGCCTGTTAAAACGCCCAGAACAAAGAAAGAGGGAAAAGAAAAAGCTGCTGAAAAACCTAAGGAGAAAGAACCTGTTGCTGAGGAAGAAAAGAAACCTGTACCCGAAATAATTGAAGATAAAAAGGAGAAGATCCCCGAAACAGCTCATTCTGATGTTGTTGATGATGAACCTGCAGTTAAGGAGGTTACAGAGGCCCCCGAAGAAGATGATGTAGTTGAGCTATACAAGCCTGAATTCAAGAAGTTATCAGGGCTTACTGTGGTGGGCAAGATTAACCTTCCTGTTGAGGAGAAGAAGAAACCTGTTCCATATCAGCAGGTATCTGTTAACGGAGATAATGATTTCAGAAGAAAGAAGAAAAGGAAAAGAATCACAAAGGAAAGGGAGACAGTTCCCGTTGTGAAACCGGTTCCTTCCGACAAAAAAGACAAGACAGTTAAAAAGGTAATCAAAAAACGGTCAGTAAGGGCTGAAGTTGATGATGAAGCTGTCTCCAAGCAGATTAAAGAGACCCTGGCGCGTCTTACAACAAAAGGCAAATCAAAAGGATCACGGTACAGAAGAGAAAAAAGGGATGCTATAAGCCAGAAGCACCGCGAAGTGGAAGACAGGATCGAACTGGAAAAGAATATTCTGAAGGTTACTGAATTTGTGTCGGTAAATGAACTTGCTTCAATGATGAACACCCCTGTTACAGAGATAATATCCACCTGTATGAACCTGGGGCTTTTTGTTTCAATTAATCAGCGGCTCGATGCTGAGACGATGGCCCTCCTCGCCGACGAATTCGGATATAAAGTTGAATTCGTAAGCGCTGAACTGCTTGAAGCAGTAAGGGAAGAGGAGGATACCCAGGAGGAACTGAAACCAAGGCCTCCTATTGTCACAGTTATGGGACATGTAGACCACGGAAAAACCAAGTTGCTCGACTATATCCGCCGGACCAATGTTATTGCAGGTGAAGCTGGCGGGATAACACAGCACATAGGAGCCTACAGCGTTAATCTTGATGACGGGCGCCAGATAACATTTCTCGATACTCCTGGTCATGAGGCATTTACAGCCATGCGTGCCAGGGGAGCCCAGATCACTGATATTGCCATTATTGTTGTTGCAGCCGACGATGGTGTTATGCCTCAGACTATTGAAGCCATCAACCATGCATCAGCTGCAGGTGTTCCTATTGTCTTTGCTATCAACAAAATTGACAAGCAGTCGTCCAACCCGGAAAAGATCAAGGAAGCCCTGGCAAATATGAATTATCTTGTTGAAGACTGGGGTGGAAAATACCAGTCACAGGAGATATCCGCCAAATCAGGCCTTAATATTGAGCTGCTGCTTGAGAAGGTTCTTCTTGAAGCGGAAATGCTTGATCTTAAAGCCAATCCGGATAAACCTGCTATCGGAACGATTATTGAATCATCTCTCGACAAAGGCCGTGGTTTCACTGCCACTGTCCTTGTTAAGGCCGGAACTCTTCGGATAGGCGATATTATGCTGGCAGGTGGAAGCTTTGGCCATATCAAGGCTATGTACAACGAAAGAGGCAATAAGATAGATGAAGTCGGACCGGCCACACCAGCACTGGTCCTGGGATTGAATGGAGCTCCGCAGGCAGGTGATAAATTCAACGTTATGTCCAGCGACCGTGAAGCAAAAGATATCGCAACAAAACGTACTCAGCTTCAACGGGAGCAGGGACTGCGAACGCAGAAACATATTACCCTCGACGAGATCGGCCGCCGCATTGCTATCGGCAACTTCCAGGAACTTAACATTATCGTTAAAGGGGATGTCGATGGTTCAATAGAGGCTCTGAGCGATTCACTTATCAAATTATCAACACCTGAAATACAACTTAATGTCATCCACAAAGCTGTCGGACAGATATCCGAGTCGGATATCCTGCTTGCAGCTGCCTCCAACGCCATTGTCGTCGGCTTCCAGGTCCGGCCTTCACTTAGCGCAAGGAAGCTTGCCGAGAAGGAGGAGATCGATATAAGGCTTTATTCCATCATATACGATGCCATCGAAGAAATCAGGGCAGCTATGGAGGGGATGCTTTCACCTGAAATGAAGGAAGAAATTATCGCAACACTTGAGATCCGTGAAATATTCAAGGTCACAAAGGTCGGTACTGTTGCAGGGTGTTATGTTAAGGAAGGGAAGATTACCAGAAATACAAGAGTGCGCATCATCCGCGATGGTATTGTTATTTACACCGGCGAACTTGGCTCCCTGAAACGCTTCAAGGACGATGTGAAAGAGGTTGTCGGCGGCTATGAATGCGGACTTAACATCTCCAACTTTAATGATATTAAAGTGGGAGATATAATTGAAGGTTACCAGCAGGTTGAAGTGAAGAAGACTCTATAAAAGAGCCTGGTATTTCTCGGCATTCAGCAATGAGGCCGCTTCCGAAGGATCAGTGATTTTTATTCTGACCATCCATCCTTTACCATAGGGATCCTTATTGACAACATCCGGACTCTCCTCCAGGGCTGGATTTACTTCAAGGATCTCACCTCCTACCGGCATAAACATGTCCGACACTGTTTTTACTGCTTCTATGGTTCCGAAAACCTCTTCTTTCTTCAGGGTTTCACCCAGAGTTTCAATTTCAATAAAAACAACATCTCCCAATTCGCCTTGTGCAAAATCGGTGACTCCCACATATCCGAATTCACCTTCGATCCGAAGCCATTCATGATCTTTGGTGTACAACAGGTTTGCCGGTACATTCATTTTTCTAAGTTATTGAATTAGTAATTTAGGTCTTTCATTAAGCTCAGCCAAAAATAAAGCTTTTTTTTATACTCCGGAAGAGGTGGGAAAACATAATTTACTGTTTTGATGATCCTTTAAAAACCCGATCCGGTTATAGATGCAAAAAAAGAAGTTAAGAACTTACACAGAGTTCCACTGAGCTGCTTGCCGGCAAAGTCGGCCCCTAAATCCCCTGAAGGGGACTTAAGCCCCCTTTAGGGGGTTGGGGGCAGACCTTCCGTGGACTCGTATGTTTGATGCCTCTAGTTTTTCTTCAGTACAGTTGAGCTCAGAGGCTCCAGGGTTAACTCCAAACCATTTTCTGTTGAATTGAAAGAACCCTTATCAGGTACCAGAAGTCTTTTGTAAGTATTGTTGGCTTTAACGGGAACTATCACTGTCTGCACAGTATCGGAACGGTTGGTTACGACGAGCACCTCATCTTTATCTGAGGTCCTGCTGTAAGCAAGCACCATCCTGGGGTCGTCAACAAGTATAAAATTAAGATCACCCCGGATAAGCACCGGGTTTTCCTTCCTCATGCCGGTCAGTTTCTTATAGAAAGCTAAAAATGCAGTGTCGGGTCGTACAATATCATCCGGCCGGCTCTTTGAAGGATCGAAATCTGCGGTCTCATCCTCATAAGTGATATCATCCCACACAACAGGCTTCCGGCAATCCGGGTCATCCGCACCCCACATCCCCACTTCATCGCCGTTCCAGATATGGGGGGCGCCGGTAAATGTGAACTGGTTGATCAGAAGCATTGTCTGTTCCTTCCTTGTACGCTCGTCCGGCTTATTTATTTTATAATCAGGGTTTTCTGAAGGTTTTGCATGGTATTTGTACTATAGTTTTGTTAAAGATTGATGTTGAAAGTCTCGGGGAATCATGTGTAGCAGCAACATTCATCATCACCTGAAGATTATCGCTGTTAATTCCTTCAACGATACCGTTGATCCCGCTCACGAATCCTGATGGTTTAAGAACTGGTTCAGCCTGAGCAAAAAAACCCCGTGCCATTCTGTACCACCTGTAGTTCATTATGGCATCAAACTGGTCACCTTCAAGGAATATCGCGGGATCCATAAGCTTATCGGGCCATTCCAGCCACCATATCTCACCAACAAGGTACGCGTCGGATTCACCGAACGGACCACTTTCCTGTATTCGCGCCAGAAACCCATCGGGATCTCACCTGCAACATCAAGCCTGAATCCATCAACTCCATCAGAAAAATTTCCGTCATTGTCCGGATCAAGCCACCTTTTAGACACATTGAAGATATGCTGCCTCAATGATGCTGAATGCAGGTTTCCCTCAAAGGGCATTTCCTTATCATCGGACGGGTATATGTCTTTCCTGAATACAGGCATCCATGGATTTGTCCCTCCCCAACCCTCATATTTGAATTCATCTGCAGCGGTTTCAGGATCATCAAATTCGGTTATATTATACCAGTCGCTGAATTGCGATTTATCGCCGTTCTTCCTTATATCATTCAGAGCCCAGAAATCGCGCCCGGTATGGTTCCAGGAGTAATCCATTATCACCCTTATCCCCCTTTTATGGCACTCCCTGACGACCGTCAGGAAAAGCTTGTCGGCTGCCGTCCATTTCCAGGTAGTCTGGTCGGCAGGGGTCTCTGCGTTCATAATCCCGACATCTCCTTCAGGGTCCGGTCCGAAATTACGATCGATGTGAGTGTAATTCCTTGCATCGTATTTGTGCAGTGATGGAGAATCGTTCAGAGGATTAAAATAAATAGCAGTAATTCCAAGCTTTTCAATGTAGTCAAGCTTATCAAGCACTCCCTGGAGATCACCGCCATATCTCCTTGCCTGTATTTTGGAATTAAAACCATCTGCCTTCACACTGTCAAGCCAGGGCTCGTGGGCGTACCAGTCGTGACCCCATGGAGTGATCGCCCAGTTTTCCGGAATCCTGGCCGGATATGAACCCTTCATATCAGCCGGCGTAGGATCGTTCCCGGGGTCGCCATTTCTGAACCGTTCCACAAATATCTGGTACCAGATTGCTTCCCTGGCCCACTCCGGAACCGAAGCCAGGTTATTTTTCTCCGGTTGTTTACACCCGGGCAGAAGAAATAATACTCCGGTTAAGAGACTTAATAATATCGCAGATTTAAACTGCAGATTTTTTTTGAAGAAATACGTATTAAAAGACATATTAAAAGACATATTAAAAGACATATTAAAAGACGTATTAAAAGGGCGCTTATATAAATTAAAAAGCGTATAAAATTCAAAATTCGATTTGTAACACACAGAAGCCCTTTGTGTACCTTAGTGCTGAACTTTGTGATCCTTTGTGCCTGCCTGCCGCCTGCCTGCCGGTAGGCAGGGTAGGCAGGGTTAATGGATTTTTTTTACCACTAAGTACACAAAGGTCCTCACAAAGGGGCACGAAGGAGATCTGCACGTTTATATAAAATAAGAACGCAGGATAATCTATATAAGCGCCATTAAAAGACATATCAAACCTGTATATTACATCTGCGAAGATCTGCGTGATCTGCGGGAAAACAAAAAATTTCACGTGGCTTTGGCGGATTTTCGAGAATTCCTTCGATCTTATTGCTCTTATCTTATTGTTGCTTTTATCTTTTTACTTTTATCTTTTATCTTTTACTTAACATACACCTTAAACCCCCACGGTTCCAGATTGATCGCCTCTTTTGCCGGCAGGGTTGTTCTGGTTCCTGCAAAAAAGTCATTATACTCTCCTTCCAGATCCCTTAAAACAGGCTTAAAGGCCACATCCTTTTTTGTAAGATTCAGGAATACAAGGACCCTGTTCCCATCTGTTTCCCTGTAATATGCAAACACTTTTTTATCCCTCTTTGTTTTGAGGATTACCATCGGGCCGCCAGAATTACCATTCCAGAGAGCTTTATTTTCTGTCTTAAGCTTTATCAGGTTTTCATAAAAGCCTGTCAGATCACATTTTTCCCAGACAATTGAGTCCTTAACAAAGAACTCGAGCTTCTTATCAAGGCATTCCTCCTGACCGCTGTAAATAAGAGGTACTCCTCTTGCGGTGAAGGTTAACGTTGCAAAGGCTTTTTGTGAACTGCCCATCAGCGAATCTATGGTCCCGCGCCACGAGTTCTCATCATGATTTGTCAGGAACATAAGTCTGTAAACATTATCAGGATAAACGGCAAGCTCCTTTTCAAAGTATTTACGGATGGCGGTTACACTGTCCTTGCCCCGGGCTACACTGTTCATGAGGTGATAAAGTTCCCAGGAATAATTCATGTCAAATCCCTTCTCCATGAAGAAGCCGGGACCTTCATGCTCTGCAAGCATCAAAACAGGCTTTATCTTTTCAAGCTCTGTTCTTGCCTGTTCCCAAAATTCCTTCGGAGTGTTGTGGGGATGATCCACACGAAAGCCGTCAGCTCCCAGATTAATCCAGAATTTTAATGCGCCGATCATATAATCCCACAGGCCTTTTTGCTTCCAGTCAAGCTGAATTACATCTGTCCATTTTGTTCCCGGAGGCGGGGTAAAATTACCGGCAGAATCTTTAGCGTACCATTCCGGATGATCAATGGTCAGCTGATTATCCCATGAAGAATGGTTCGGGACCCAGTCAAGTAACACGTGCATTCCCATCTCGTGGGCTTTATCAATTACAGACCTCATATCTTCAATTGTTCCGAATTCAGGATTAACATCCATAAAATCCTTAACAGAGTAGTAACTTCCAAGCTCATCTTTCCTGTTTACAACACCTATAGGAAATACAGGCATAAACCATAAAACATCAATTCCCAGTTCCCTGAGACGTGGCAGATGTTCCTCAAATGCCTTAAGGGTCCCTTCACCAGTGTACTGCCTGACATTTACTTCATATACAACAGCATCTTTTGACCATTCAGGATGTACAACGTCACTTACAAATGGTTTGACTGCCTTCTTTCTGCTTAGATGAGAATAGCCTGATATTGCAAATACAGCGGTCATTACAATTATCAGCAGGATAACTATTATTTTTTCCATCTATTCTTATTATTTGATTTGGTTATCGCAAATTAATTAACCTAAGTTGCTAGTTACTTGTTGCTGGTTGCTAGTTATTTGATAATTAGCATCATGATTAATACAAAAATATTAAATACATTTTAACAAAATCGCTTATTGTTCTGTTAATCAAAAACTAACCAGTAACAAGGAACCAGCAACTAGCAACTTGAGTTAATCAGTCTCTGTTCTGATCCGGGAATAGTGTATTTGTCTCCCGAGATTGTTACTTCCAGGTACTTGTCCGAAAGGTTTCTGATAGCAACTTCATTTCGAGTCACCCTAACTTCAAACAATATTCCCCTGAACCGTGCATGAAACGAATAAGATTTCCATTTATCAGGGATGAGAGGTTGAAAACGGACCCTGTCATCCTCTATTCTCATACCGCCGAAACCTTCAACGATTGCCAGCCATGTTCCCGCCATGCCCGTTATATGCAGTCCATCGCGAACTTCTTTGTTATAATCATCAAGGTCTACCCTGGCGGATCGGAGATATAGTTCGTAGGCTTTTTCAATATTGCCTGTCCTTGAAGCTATTATTGAATGAATACAGGCCGACAGCGAAGATTCGTGGACTGTCATCGGTTCATAGAAATCAAAGTTCCGTTTAATTGTCTCAAGGTCATACCTGCTCTCAAAAACATAGATCCCTTGCAGCACGTCGGCCTGCTTTATGAAGCACGATCTGAGGATCCTGTCCCATGACCAGTGCTGGTTTATGGGTCTGTCAACTGTCGGTATTTTATCTGCCGTGATCAGCTCCTTATCGAGGAAACCGTCCTGCTGCAAAAAGACTTTTCTCGTGTCATCATACGGGAAATGCATATTATCAATGATCTCCTGCCAGCGCCCGGTTTCTTCAATATAATCAAAGTCCGTTTTGCGAAGTACATCATAAAACTTTTCCGGAGCCTCCTTCTCTGTTATCATGAGGTTACTTATGGTATACGACATCGTCCATACCGCCACTGAATTTGTGTACCAGTTGTTATTGACGTTGTTTTCGTATTCATTCGGGCCCGTAACACCGAGTATACAATATTTTTTCCTGTCGCCGGACCAGGTAACCCTCTGGCTCCAGAAACGGGAGATGCCGATCAGGACCTCAAGTCCGTAGTCGGCCATGTAATCCCTGTCGCCGGTATGCCTGATATAGTTGAAGATCGCGAAAGCTATAGCTCCATTCCTGTGGATCTCCTCAAAGGTGATCTCCCATTCATTATGGCATTCTTCCCCGTTCATTGTTGCCATTGGATAGAGTGCCGCCCCATCCCTGAAGCCAAGTTTGGCAGCGTTCTTTATGCTTTGCCCCAGATGTTTGTATCTGTAAAGCAAAAGATTCCTTGCAACCTTCTGGTCTGCCGTCTTGAGGAAAAACGGAAGTGCTAATGCCTCCGTGTCCCAATAGGTGCTTCCTCCGTATTTTTCTCCTGTAAATCCTTTCGGACCAATGTTAAGCCTCTCATCCTTACCGGTATAGGTCTGATTGAGCTGGAAAATATTAAAACGGATCGCCTGTTGTGCGGCAACATCTCCTTTAATAATAATATCGGATGCCTTCCAGATCCTTTCCCATTCTTTCCGGTGGGCAGAGAATAACTTATCGTAACCTTTTGAAGATGACTCCTTCAGACGTTTTTTCACGTCCTGCATTAAGTGGTCCACAGGATTATTGAGTGAAGAGAGTACCGAGACATATTTTATCACAGTCAGCTTATCTCCTGGTTTGATCTGCCATGAAAAAGCGTTTGAAACATATTTCTTCCGGCTTATTATTGAGGGTTTTACGTGTATTGATTTATTATTTTCCAGGAGTACAAAGCTCATTCCGGTTGCAACATGAAAACCTGTCTTAAGGGTTCTGGCAATAATGATCCCCTCACCTTCAGAAACTTCCTTTTCAACTTCTTTCCAGAATTTTTTCCCGTAATTTGAATCCTCATTTCTAACATCTGCATCGAGGGATATATTGAAATCAATCTTCCCGGCGAAATCCACAGACCTGACTGAATACCGTATTACACCGGTGTCAGGTTCTGCCATGCTCAGGAACCTTCGCGCAATGAATTCTACAGATCTGTTATCAGTTAAAATAACACTGAAGCTTCTCTCCAGATAGCCTTCCTTCATGTTAAGGACCCGGCGGAAAGAGCCGGCAGGGGTAGTTGCCAGATCAACAGGTTTTCCGTCTATTGAGACTTCGATTCCAATCCAGCCGGGGGCGTTGAGTACTTTTGCGAAATATTCAGGGTAGCCATTTTTCCACCAGCCTGCGCGAGTCTTGTCGGGATAATAAACACCGGCAACATAATTGCCTTTCAGTGAATCGCCTGAATAATGCTCTTCAAAATTAGCCCTCTGGCCCATATAGCCATTCCCAATCGAAAAGATGCTCTCCGATTCCCTGTTTCTGTCCGGGTGAAATCCCTCCTCGATTATGAGCCATTCATCTTCTTTATAAATGCTCTTCATGCCCTGTAGATTTTTCAAAAGACAAAGAAGCCGGGTATGCCTGCCGCAAGTGTCTGTGGTATAACAATGAAAAAACTAAATATTCCCATAAAGGTACCGATTTTGTTTGGAGGAAGCGATTTGCTTAATGTACTCACTCCCTTGGCCCATAGCTGATCTTAAGAACCAGTTTTAGATTTTGAATTATTTAATTATCTGAAATACAATTAAATAAGTTTCCCCTCCTTGAAAAGGGGGCCGAGCGTTAAGAAATCAGCCAGCGGCTGATTTTAGCGAAGGAGCCAGGCTGCGGGGGCATGTGGTGGAGGGGAAATGTAAATTATTGCAACTCAGTTGCATACAATTTGATTCATAAGCATCGCCCTACGGCTGAAAAAATTCTACTGAACGAGTGTAAACTTCAGGCTGAATCCGAAGTTAGTGTTGGAGGTCGGGAATGTGTTTGCCACGAAAGGATTGTTCATGGTGTGATCAGCAAAAAGCTGGAGGTTGAACCTGTCGCTTAAAACATAATCTGCGGTTGCACCCACTGTAAAAACCTTAATCCCCGCTACAGGCTGGTTCACATCCTCAATCAGCTTCCGTGCAATTGTTTTATTATCCCTTATCGAAAGATCGAATCGTATATTGAGGTCGCTTTTCAAGGCCTTCTGTCCATTTCCCGTTTTCAGGATTATCTGCACATCATCAAATCTGTAGCCGGCTCCGAAAACCAGCTCATTAATACGGTAATCCGAAATCTGATTGCTGGTAAGGTTAAGGGATACAGTGCGCGATTTCCTCCATTCAAAACGTGAAGTGAGGTTACTTTTCCAGTTCATATCGACATTTATGAGAGGACTGAATTGTTCGCTCACAGTAACCACATTTATCTCATATTGCTGGATGAAGTTCTTCTGAAGGTCCCTGATATTGTTAATCCCGCTTGCATCCGTTGAATAATTAAGGTTGGTGGTATACGACCCGATCTGGTAGATGCTTCTGTACTGATGCGAAATATTTACCGACCTGAATACAGACTGCACAAATGCAAATTTTGACAAACCGTCAAAGGTAATCCGCCAGTTTGGCATCATACGAAATGCAGAGGGGAATGTGGCCAGCTGCACCTTAGCGGGATCTGTCCTTGTATAAGCCGCATAAAATGCGGGGATCAAAACCTCCCTTGAGGTTTTTCCGTAACCGCTTTTAAACTCTCCTTCAAGAGGTTGTCCTGTCGTAGGATCTATATTGGGCAAATATCCGGGATCAATTATCTGCCGTGCTTCTGCCCTTCTGCCTGATATTATTGCAGCATTCTTCTTGAATGTTTCAAAGGTCGCCGAGACATAATCATTCTTTTTTGATATTTTTTCAAAAGCAGTACCCCACGATACTATTGATATTGAAAAGTTACCCGTAATAACCCGGTTGCGGGTACTGTCGGGGAAATTACCGTTATAATCTGCTGTAAAATAAGAGCTTTCATTTTCGAGAAACCTCCTGTCAGCGTTTATATCAATCTTTAGTCCGGGGAAAGGTTCGACAGTGCTGCGCAGGGAAAGATCCAGTCTGTTGTTATAAATTGCCGGCATATTCAGCAACGTGTCGGTGGTGATCCATCCGTTATGCGCCGCCTTGTTGAAGAAGTTCTTTTCACTGAAACCCATGATAAACGGTAGTCCTGGCGCCGAGACATTGTTGGTACGCGCCATCCCAAGGAATCCGGCTTCGGGTAAAAAGCCCGGCAGATATTGTCCCTGGGCAGATGTATAGGTTAAACTGACAGTTCTGATCCCCATCATTGCACGCAGCATATACTCACCAGTTACTGTCAGCGGATTTCGTTTTTTCGGGATTCTTCCTTCGATAGTTACCTGGCAGCCGTCCGACGATTCGGTTGCTGTAAAATTCACCCTGTTATCCGAAACTATGTCAAGTTTACCCGCAAGCTCTGTCCCGTCTTTCTTAACGATCTTCACCTTAACATCTTTGGTCCTCAGATTATGGGTGAGGCCTCTTACGATTTTTTCCCTGAAATTAACATTTGCCCTTGTGAAGGTAACGGTTTTGAATTCTGTTTTCATCCTCTGAACAGCATCGGGCCGGGTATTGTTCTCAATGTTCTTAAGAAACTTCGACTTGCTGTAAAGAGTTGACAGGTTGGCCATAGCCGAAAAAGTAAGCTCATTATGATTCTTTATGATATTGCCAAGATTAATATCAAGGGAGTCGGGATAGAGTGCTCCTGCAAGCCATGAATAATCGGAGCCGAACCTCGCGTTGGCATTGATCCATGAAAGAAGAGGCAGCTTGTTGATCGGAAGGTTGTAGGTCACATTGAAGTAATGATTATAGGAAGTGGTCCTTCCGAAGCTTTTGAGGTTCGTAAGAACCGAATCCTTCCAGTTTTCATAGTCGCTCCTGTATCGCTTGCGGTCAACGCCTCCTTCAGGTTCATCGATCCTTGCGATGTTAGTTGATGTGAAATCTATCTTAAGCTGACGTGTAACATCATATTTGATATCGAACATCCTTGACCATTCCATATCTTTCCTGAATGTTGGCTTTATAAGAAGATAGGGATTGTTTATATTCCTTGTCTTTATTTCATTATAATATCGCGACATATCAGTCCGGAATGAAATGCTTTTTGGGAACGCATAGAAATTGAAATCTTTAATGATCCTGAAAATTGGTGAGTTAAGGAATTTCACATTTTTAAAAGGCATTATGTTGACAGGCTGTGCCTCGTAATTGTAATTTATTCCTCCCCTGTAATTCTTTTCCAGGTCAATTTCAGTCTTTGTGTTGCTCCTATAGGTCTCATTAAAAGTGTAGTTCACGCTGAAATTTGCCAGGTCCCATACATGAGGCTTTTCCCCCCGTTTTGTTATTCCCGCGTTATTAACTGATATTGTCCTTCGTCTTGAATAGTCTTCTGAAATTGCCTTTAGCGAATCTCTTGCCTCGTTATTGGGCGCCTCAATTAAAGCCTCTTTCAGTTTAATATCGGGATCAAGCGGATTATATTGGGGTTTTATTCGTGTTTCAGAATAACCAACATAAACAGGAAGGCGTACACCCATCTCTTCCGGAAAAAACTTTCCAAGTTCAAGGCTTGAGGAAAGATCATATTTCAGTATCTCCTCCTTGCTCCTTTCATTAACTTTTTTGTCGATGCTTCCCCAGCCCGGAGTGCTTGCCTGTCCAACAATATCAATAGTTCCCAGGTCAGCCAGACGAGCCTGTAAATGTGCATTTGCCGCCCACCCGCCGTTCTCTATGAAATCACTTAACCTCAGTTCATTAACCCACACTTCTCCCGATTTGGGATCACCTGTATCGGTTCCGGGGCGCCTGGTCCTGATCGGATTCCTGATCCCTACCATAATCACTTTTACGTTGCTGAGATTTGGATTCCCGCACACATAAACCTTATTCGAATCGTCAGCAAAAGCAAAGACATCAGAGAGACTCAGTGATGAGCCAGGCTCGAGCATCTGTCTGTTGCGCTCCTTTTTAGCTTCCTGCAGGACAGACAGGTTTATATTGAACCTGTTTGCTTCGGGCCAGACAATTGCCCTCGATTCATCTGATTTATTGTCATAACCTTCAGCTGGTTTCGGCGGCGTCAGCTTTAACGGCACTTCATATTCATAGAAATTTGATTTATAGTCTGTACCGATTCTGACAAATGCTGTAAGCTCATCATTATAAAGAGGCTCACCTATCAGGGCTTCAGCATGGACTTCCATCTTAAGGCTGCGGTACTGTCTTACATCGAGGTTTACATTCCTGTAGGCGGCACGTGCATCGCCATCGGCCAGATCCTGGACTTTCAACACCATCGACTGTTCGTTAAGCTGCCTGAGCTGGGGATTTTGAGGATCAACTATCCTGTCAAATCCGGGAGGCAGAACATAATTTACAGGATCCTTGCCGGCATTTTCTTCGATGCTGACAGAGCTTATCTCGAATGAACCGTCAGTAGGTTCAGGTACAGTTATTCTTTCTCCGCCTTCCATGAAGGTAATGTTGTATTTCCTCCACTCAGCCCTTACAAGGTTAAGCTCTGCAAACCGCATTATAACCGGTTCCTTAAAATCCTTCATGAAGAGCCTCATGAACCGTATTGATTTAAAGTCGCTTATCATCCCGACTGTCTTCTGATAATTCAGTTATCGGAATCTTGAACTGATACCATTTGACTTTGGATTCAAGTCCGTTTGCAAGTGTTGCTGTGTGTTCGATCTCATCAACAATATAATTTGAGCCAACTACCATGTTTTCAGGTCTTATGCTTACCCTGTACTGGTAATAGCTTTCTGTTTCACTGAGGGTATTATCGCGGTTTATATCCTCCATGTCGGGCAATGTTGAACCTGTTGTGGGATATGATTCAGTCGACATTTCGGATGTCGGTGAGTTCCCGTCCACACCGTTATATTTCTTGTATCTTTCAAGGATTCCCAGCTGATTCTGATCATAATCAGAGCCTCTGAAATAATGAAAATCGTCACTGGCCGGGTCCTTTAATATTTCAGTAAATACATCAGGATTCGTAATGGTCTGAGATCTTTGAAGATAATCAGTGAAAAAGGTCTGCTCATCCTGATCCCTGAGTCCATCCAGTCCTACATCCTGATATGTACGTGATTCAGCATCATTGTCAAAGGCATGTACAACGGACTGAACCGTGGGAACTCTGCCCCAGGAGGTTGTATCAATATTCTGAAGCACCGGCAGATCCCGGCAATCCGTTCTCAAAGCTTTTCCTTGAATCACGCAAAATATCTTCCGAAATATTACCAAGGTTGAAATAAAGATCACCTCCCTCATGGGTCGGATTTTCGACAAAAGGATCCATCAGCCAGAATTCAATATACTGGATATTGGCTGTCTCAAAATCGCTTGTAAGCACTTCTCTCATGATCCCGCCCCACCTCGTTTCAGGGTCATTAAGCTTTCCCTGTGAATTCATTCCTCTTGAATAGGGTCCGGGATCGGTGTCGAAGTTATAGGGTCCCTTTTCTTCGGGATAGAAGGCAAGGTTCAGAACCGAGATGGTTGTCGGTATTCCGCTGGCACTTTCCCTGTTGGGAAATATCTCATTTTCATAGATCTCCCTTACAAAATGGCTCGATTGTAAATCAGGATTCTGTTTAATGTGACCCGGGGTTGATGAACCATTTCTCAGGAACAGAGGATCAATGACATACCAGGCAATTTTTGCCCTGTTGAATCCGCTGGTGAGGTTATTGTTCAACCTGGCTTCGGGAAAAAGCTGATCCTGTCCCTGTGGAATGCTTGCAACAGACCAGGCATTAAATGATTTAAGATCAAGTGGTATTTCACTTGACTCAAAATCATCAATGTAAGAATTGCCCGCAGTTGAGATTGCCCTTGAATGGCCCGGGATCAGGTCAGCAAATTCCCCGTTAAAAGCGATGCTTGAGGGAGTGCTTGTTTCGAGAAGGGGAATCTTGTCAATGATCTTTGTAAGCAGCTGGGATTCTGATCTGTATGATGTATTAAGACCCCATATTGTATTTGAGATCGGCTCTTCGCCGAAATTGACTTTCTGGGTATATGGCCGTTCATTGAGATGCAGGATTGTACCTCCTATATTGAAATTATTATTGAACCTGTAATCGAGATGCGTTCCCAGCAGGGTTTTGGTCTGGAATCCGAAGAACTGGTTGCTTTCAAGTGAAACCTGTATAGGGGTTTGTGATTCAATGAGGGCTGAATTTATTATCGTTACAGTACCCAAATTATAGTCAACCGTATAATCGGTGTTTTCAGTCAGTGTTACACCTCCGGCTGTTACCTTTACTGCATCCTGCAGGTATATTTGTGGCATTGAGCCTTATTTCCGACCCTGATTCGGAAGTATACTGACCCATCATTTTGAACTTGTTCTTCTCCGCCATCTGCCGGGCAATTGTCTGGGTAGAGTCGTACAGTTCCTGGAATACAAATCTTGATGCCACAACCGGGTCGCCTATTTGATTTCGTAAATGGCTTCCAAAGGGTTCAACAACGGGAAAAATAATCTTACCCCTGCTCATATTAACAGTAATACCGTCTATAAAATCGAAATATCCATCCGATTCATGGTCCAGCTGCGAATTAAGGTTATCAAGGCCAAGGACCTGCAACAGGATTTTATTACCCAGGTTACCTTCAGGAAGATAGTTTATTGAATTGCCTGTCTTATCATCTTCGTAGAGGATATTCAGCTGGAAATTATTTCTTTCAAGTTTGCCTGAACCAAGTGAATAAACGTTTTTCATCATCAGGTTCCAGGTAGGATACTTGGGGCTGAGGGTAGTACCCTTCAGAAGTTTCAGAATAAGTGTCTGAGGGGCTGTTATACCGTCGGTTGAGAATTCACCTACCTTATAAACCTGGCCGTTGAGAGTGTATTCAAAGGCGACTGCAAGTACCTCATCGGTGTTCAATGCGGTGTTAAGCGAAATATAACCCAGCTGGCTGTTAATGGTGTACTCCCTGTCGTTCAGCTTCCTGGCATTTTCTATCTTTTCGAAATCGCGTCCTATCTGAAATCCGGGATATAACGAATTGAATGCTGTGGTGACCTGGTCGACATCTCGCAGGGTGGAATAGTTAATCGTTGCTTCATCATAAAGATTATTGCTCCCGTTGTCCGGATTCCTGGGCGATCCCGGCCCTGCCTGGAATGCCGGGATCTTATTAAAGATGTGGTTCTGGTTTTCTGCAAGGTCGGCAAAGGCAACAATGTTTCTTGTTTCGTCGAAACTGCTTGTTTTGTTTGTTATCCAGACCTCAATACGCTCAATGCTTATTCCCGAACTTACCGCCGGCAGGTTTTTTAAGGCGTTATCGTAAATATCCCTGAAGAAGTGGGAAAGGAAGAAGTGCCGGTTAGCTTCGTAGTCGTCGGCATACAGTTCAAATTCGCTTATCTGTGCGCCTCCCTTTACATCAATTACAGATGATTCTCCCTTTTGCTGCGAGAGAACAGTTGTCATGTTGAGTTTACCGAACTGCATTTCGGTTTTCAGGCCAAACAAGCTGTAGCTTCCTGTTATCAGTGTCCCTGTGAGGGGCAGCGTTACGTCGCCGGCTTCAACCTTTTTCACTATTTCATCTTCCTTGCCCGAATACTGAAGCTTTGTCCTGTTCTCGAACTCAAACATGGCATCTGTATTATAATTGACTCCCAGCTGCATTTTATCCCCGATGGTTCCTGTAACGTTCATCTGGATCTTTTCCTTGAAGTCAAAAGTGGGAATGGTTTTAAGTTTCTCAGGTAAAGCCGGATTTTGGGTTCGTGAGATGTTGATGCCAAATATCAGCTCCGCCGATCCCTGGGGAATAATATTGATGACATTACTGCCAAAGATCTTATCAAAGGCAGCCCCTCCGATTTCTATCTGAGGGATAAGGTTCGATTTGAAACCCGACACATCGCCTCTGATCCTCGATTGCCAGTAATCGCGCATCTCCTTATTGAACTGATACTTACGAAACTCCTCGGGTGACATGTGAACGGGAGGCCTGTAATCGAATGCCCCAACCTTCTGGTATAGAACATATTCATTCTTTTCGGCGTTATATATTACAGTAGATTTTATGTTTGAAGGATTATCGAGAAAGAGGGGAGCCTTTGGAGCTGTTTCCCAGGGAATACCTGAAACATCCTTCAATTTTAGGGGGGATTTCCGGGTTGTATCGATTACGGAAGTCTGGTTTGAAACCTGTCCGCCTGCCCTGGCAGACCAGAGGATTAACGAAGCGAGGATAACAAAATACGAATATTTCAGCAGATTTTTATATGATATCCCTGATCCCAATGCAGCTTTTATTCTTATTTTACAGATTCTTAAGCGCTCGCTTTATTAAATCCTCGACTGACAGGCTTTTTTCATCCCTGATAATCCTGTCAAGGACTTTTATAACAGCACTTTTGCCAAACCCAAGCATCACTAATGCTGATAACGCCTCTTCACGTTTTGTATTGTCTGTAAATGAAAATATTTCGCCGCTTCCGGGTTGTTTTCCAAGTTTATCTTTAAGGTCTAAAATTATTCTTTGAGCAGTCTTCAAACCTATCCCCTTTACCCCTTTCAGAATATTGACTTCTGAGGTTACAATTGCAGTCTCAACTTCGCCGGGACTTAATGAAGAAAGCATCATTCTGGCTGTGCTGGCCCCGACACCGGAAACAGATATCAGCAGCCTGAAGATCTCACGCTCCTCCTTTTCGGCAAACCCGAAAAGTATGTGGGCGTCTTCCCTGATCACCTCATGCACAAGGATCCTGACGTCTGACTTTCCTTCAAGTTTCGAGAAAGTGGTAAGGGAAATACTTAAAAAGTAACCTATACCCTGATTTTCAACAATGACAAATGCAGGGTTAAGTTCGCTTACCTTTCCTTTTATGTAATCTATCATTACGACTGGTCGGTATTGTAAATATCGGGTGGAAGCTCGTCTGCCCTTTCGTTATGGTGCCCCTCCATGATCTGGTGTTTAAGAGGATTCCGGGTGATTTCCGAGTAGGTCTGCCTGTTCCTGAAAATTGTACAGGCAAGATAAACAGCCTGACGGAAGGAGCTTTCGGATGCTTCACCCTTACCGGCTATCTGGAAAGCGGTTCCATGCACCGGTGAGGTCCTGATGAAGGGTAATCCGGCAGTAAAATTAACACCGGTATCAAATGACAATGCTTTAAAGGGAGCAAGGCCCTGATCGTGATACATTGCCAGGATACCGTCAAATTTTGAAAATGATCCGGCGCCGAAAAATCCGTCTGCAGGGTACGGGCCAAATGCGAGTATCCCCTCTTTCACAGCCTGTTGGATTGCAGGAGCAATGATTTCAGTCTCCTCTTTACCAAGAAGGGAATTATCACCGGCATGCGGATTCAGTCCAAGCACTGCTATCCGCGGCCGGCGTATCGCGAAATCGATCACAAGCGATTGATTCATGATCCTCAGTTGCTTCATGAGTGTATCGACTGTTATCAGCTCCGGAACTTTACTGAGTGGCACATGCCCTGTTGCCACTCCAATTCTCATGCATTCTCCTACCATGAACATAAGTACGTCAGTTACTCCTGCTTTTGATTTCAGATATTCGGTGTGACCGTTAAAATGGAAGTTGTCTGACTGGATGTTATTCTTATCAATAGGAGCCGTGATGAGAACGTCAATTTTGCCAGCCACCAGGTCCTCAACAGCTTTTTCGAGTGATATCAAAGCTGCTTCACCTCCCTGAGGAGTCGATTTCCCGAGCTCAACCCTGATATTATCATCAAGGCAGTTAATCATATTTGCCTTTCTGGGGTGAGCTTCATCTGCCGTTCTTATATTGTTGAAACTGAAGTTGTTTATGTTCAACGCTTTTCGATGATATGCAGCCACTTTTGGCGATCCGTATACCACCGGGATGCAGATGTCATTCAAGTCGTTATCCATCAGGGCTTTAATGATCACCTCATATCCAATTCCGTTGATATCCCCCTGGGAGATACCTGCTATTATTGCTTTTTTCTCCATAATAATGTCATTTCTTCAACCTGTAATCTTCCGCCAGCCTTTTTACAAATGTTGCCAGCAATCTTAATCCTGATCCGGGTCCGTCCTTTATCCTGTAGAAATCATCCTTTTTCAGTGAACCTGGTCCTGCTATATCGAGGTGGATCATGGGGTACTCTGCAAAATTTTCAAGGAATTTGCCGGCAGTAATAGCTCCTGCTTCCCTTCCTCCTACATTTTTGATATCTGCCATATCGGATTTTATCATTTCACCGTACTCTTCCCAGAAAGGAAGTTCAGCAGTCCTCTCATAGACTTCATTGCCGCACTCTTCAAGGAGTCTGAAGTATTTTTGATCTGCATTCCCCATAACCGCGATCGCCAGGTTGCCGAATGTCATAGCTGCCGAGCCGGTAAGAGTTGCGATATCAATAATAAGTTCGGGTTTAAATCTTGATGCATAGCTGATTGCATCGGCAAGGATCAGCCTTCCTTCTGCGTCTGTATTACCTATCTCGACGGACATCTTATTGTGCATCTTAATGATGTCTCCCTGGGTGTAGGCATTGCCGCCCGGACGGTTATCCGTTGATGGAACAAGTCCGATAACATGAAGTGGTATTCCGGTTTTGGCAATTGTATATAAAACTCCTGTTATTGCTGCTGCACCCGCCATATCACCTTTCATATTGTCCATATAGTCGCCGGTTTTGATATTCAGCCCGCCGGTATCGTAAACGACTCCCTTGCCCACCAGGACCAGAGGAGCGCTGTTAAGGTGATTTTCGGGTTTCCATTCAAGGATGCAGAAAACCGGCGGATCAACGCTTCCTTTATTGACGGCGAGCAATCCACCCATTTTCAACGCTTCAATCTTTCCTTTATTCAGGACTTCAACACTGAAACCTGCCTTACTCCCCATCTTCTTTATTTCTTCAGCAAGAGCCGGTGCATTAAGGTGGTTAACCGGTTCATTTATGAGATCACGGACCATATAAACTGCCTCTGTCAGTTCACTCAGCCATTTCAGATCCTTATCTTCAATATCGCCGAGCAAAAGAAGCCTGGACGGGTAATTGTGCTTCTCACCTTTTTCTTTCCTGGTCTTGTATTTACCGAACGAGTAAGAACTTAGAAGCAGTCCCTCGGCGAACGCCTCAGCAGCCCCTTTTAATGTATTGTCGGAGGTAATTACCAGCTCGGAATGATCATTCGATTTTATTTGTGCTTTTAAGTTTGAGGCTGTCTTTCTCAGTTCCTCCCTGATTTTATAATCCGGAATACCTTCTTTGGTCCTGATAAGGTAGGTTGTTTTGAAATATGAATTGATTACAACATGCTCTTCCTTTTCTGCAATTCTCTTTTTTGCATACTCCTTTTCCGGTTTGCTCAGCAACAGGATCTCCGGGATTTCGTCTTTTCCAATTATGCATACAACAGACTGATCGGGAGATATTTGTGAGATCCGGCTTACTTCAGTTTTCATAGATTTTACAGTCAGAATTAAAAGACGTAAAGTTAATCAAATTATCATTGATTAACGTCCAAAGAATTACCTTTGCGACAGATTACCGGGATTGTACTTTGAGCTCTCTGCAATCCCGAATTCACAGCTTTGCGACCTATTCAAATAAAAGTAAAAGATTCTGATATTTGGAACTTAATAAATTATATAGAAAAGCTCTCACCCTTGTGCCTCTTAATTTAGAGGAAGGTATATTTCTTTATGAAAAAGCTCCGCTAGAAGAGCTGATGTTTACGGCTGACAAACTCCGTCAGATCCACAATCCCGGCAGGTATGCCGGATGGATAATCGACAGAAATGTGAATATCACAAATATCTGTTTCTCGCAGTGCCTGTTCTGTAATTTCTGCAGGAAAAAAGGATCACCCGACGCTTATGTCACTTCCAGGGCTGAATATATTCAAAAGACAGATGAGCTTTTTGCACTCGGAGGCGATCAGCTCCTGCTTCAGGGAGGCATGAATCCTGATCTCGGACTTGATTTTTACATTGAACTTTTCAGGACATTAAAGGAGTTGTACCCCGGGTTGAAGCTTCATGCCCTTGGTCCGCCTGAAATCGTTTTTCTTTCACGGAAGGAAAAGCTATCTTATAAAAATGTACTTACGAAGCTTGTTGAGGCCGGGTTGGACAGCCTTCCGGGAGCAGGAGCCGAAATTTTATCCGACAGGGTCAGGAAAATAGTCTCACCTGCCAAAGCCACCACAGACGAGTGGCTCGCAGTAATGAGAGAAGCTCACAGGCTTAACCTGCCGACTTCTGCAACAATGATGTACGGGCATGTTGAAACCATTGAAGAGAGGGTTGAACATCTTATACGGATAAGAGATCTTCAGGCTGAGAAGGAAAAAGATCATTTCGGATTCATAACATTCATACCCTGGCCATTTCAGGATGAGGGTACCCGCCTTTCAGAAGAGTCCGGTATAAAAAGCGGATATAACGGACCTGATTACCTGCGTCTGATTGCAGTAAGCAGGGTCATTCTGAACAATATCAGGAATATACAGGCCTCATTGCTCACAGTCGGGAAAGAGATAGCGATGCTGTCACTCAATGGCGGTGCTAACGACCTTGGGTCTGTAATGATCGAGGAGAATGTCGTAAGTGCTGCAGGGGTGAAGAACCTGTTTGATGCGGATGAAATTCAGTCAATAATAAGGGAAGCAGGTTTTGTACCACAACGGAGGAATCAGAAATATGAACCTGTTGACATGATCAGATGGTACTTATATAAATTATAAGTTGTAATTGTATATAAATCAAGGAGATCCCTCGCTGCCGCTCGGGATGACAGGTCATATTTTTGTAGAGGGGGAAGAAGCGGCGATTCGCAAGATGTGTCTCCTTACTCATTCTGATTTTAGTGCGAATCGCCGCTTCTTCCCCTAATCCTTGAAATAGAGCATGTCATTAGTAGCGCCAGCGAGGAATCC
>CAWDYR010000020.1:0-61846 GCA_963806555.1 uncultured Bacteroidales bacterium
TCGTTCGAAGGCGTGCTTCCCCACAACCACCTGGTCGTCCAGATTGTCTGCATGGGTTAACGCGGCAAACTGGCGGGCTGGTGTCGTAGGTGAGCGTGAGGAAGAGCCCCGAGCGAAACCAACGTGCCGACCCAGAAAATCAGCTTTGCGGTCCTATAGGTCATCAAGCCTCCTTTCGTGTGCTAGATGTGAACCTGGAGCAGTGCGATCCGTGAAACCGAGGGCGTGATCGGTTGCTTGGTTTGCAGCCGCATGTCCGGATTTATTCGTCGATAAAAGAAATGAGAATTGAACCGGCCATGCCACAAAACAACTGCCCGAAAGCCGCCCGCGGATATCCAAGCCAGACTATCTTCAACCGCAGCGTTACGCAAGCAGTTGGACAAAGGCGTCGTGGACTGCCGGGATATCTGCCCGGGCCGGTACTCGGGTGACGAAGAAGTTTAGTGCTTTTCCGTCGATTTCGTGGTTATTTCGTTTGAGTCAGATTTGCAAGATGATTCCGCTTCAAGGGGTGAGTGTGTTCCTTGTTCTGATTTCAGTGCTCGTTCTACAACGCCTCGCGGAACTTGCCTTGGCCGAGCGTAATCGCCGCTGGGCCTTGGCGCGCGGCGGGGTGGAATACGGCGGAAAATGCTATTCGCTGATGGTTGTAGTCCATACACTTTTTTATGCTTCCATCATCCTGGAATGGCATTATCGATCACAAGGGTGGAGCACGTGGTGGCCGTTCTGGGTTGCCGTCCTGGCCCTGGCCCAGTTACTGAGGATATGGGCGATAAAATCCCTCGGCTGCTTCTGGAACACGCGGGTGATCGTGTTGCCCGCGATGCAGCCGGTTGCGAACGGCCCTTACCGATACATTCGCCATCCGAACTACCTGGCGGTAATCATTGAGATTTTCACCATTCCGGCGCTGTGCGGAGCTTATGTCACAGCCGCCGCGTTTTCGCTTGCCAACGCGATGATTCTCGCCAGGCGAATTCCGGAAGAAGAACGCGCTTTAAAGGACTCCGCCTCCTCGCTTCCTTCGCCGCTTCCCCGTTTTCTACCGAGGCGAAACGTGCAGTAAATGGCCGCGTGCATCCGGGCAGATTGAACAGATGATCTGAGTGGGATCTGGAGGCGAGAGTACCCTCCCGGCCGCTTCGACCCGCTATACTAAGATGCTCGGGTTCGTTACAATGACGTTATGAAAACCGTTTCCCGGCTGGTATTGGCATCCACTCTTCTTATTGTCGTACTGGCGAGCGGTTCTGCCGCACCGGGGCCGCGGGGGGTGCCGGACAAGCCTCAACTCGATGCCTGCTTTCGCCTCATGTATGAACTGAAGTTCGAGACGGCGCGTTCCCAGATCGACGACTATCAAAAGACGAGTCCATCGGATGCGCTGGGAGCTGTCGCGGAGGCGGCCAGCTTCCTTTTTGAGCAGTTCAACCACAAGGGTGTGCTGACGTCGAAATTTTTCCTCGATGATGATCGCCTGCTGGGAGGCATCGAGGGTACGCCGGACGCCAGGCTCAGCGCCGCGTTTCTCGATGCCATTCAGCGCGGGCGGAGGTTGGCTCTTGCCAGTCTCGACGTAAATCCGCAGGACCCGGAAGCGCTCCTGGCACTCACCCTTACCTATGGCATGCAGGCCGATTTCCAGGCGGTGATCGAGAGGCGCCAGATGGCCAGCCTGTCCCTCATCCGCCGCGCGGAAGATGTGGCTCGCGATCTTTTGAAGGTGCAACCGGACAACGGGGATGCCTACGTCGCCCTCGGAATGGCAAACTACATCATCGGCTCGATGCCAGGCTACAAGCGTTTCTTTCTCCGGTTGGGTGGGATCAAAGGGAGCCGGGAGCGCGGTGTGGAGCAACTCCAGGTGGCTGCCACCCGGGGACATTATCTCAAGCCTCTGGCGAAGGCAATCCTCGCGCTTGCCGCCGAGCGCGAAAATCAACCGGAACGCGCGCGCCGCCTTTTTTCGGATTCGAACCGGGAATTCCCCGACAACGCCGTTTTTGCCCGCGAGCTGGCGCTGCTCACCCGTCGATAGTGATTCGAGCGATATGAATATCCTCCTGCTGTCCATGCCGGACTCGTTTGAACACATGCCTGCACATGGCATGAGAATTCCTGCCGCCGCGCTCACCTCACTTGCGGGAAACGTCGATGCGCATCACAAAGTTTTTGTGGCCGACCTGATCCTGGCGCAAAACCGCGTCCGTGCGGTCATTGAGCAGCTTGCCTGTCGGTTCGAGCCTGATCTCATCGGGTTGTCGGTAATGACGTTCCAGCGCCGGACTGCATTGAAGATCGTCGATTTGCTGAGGAGGTTGCGGCCGGAGGCGCGCATCGTCGCAGGAGGCTACGATCCCAGCCTGGCACCGCACGCCTACGCGGGCGCAGTCGACTTTTTGGTGCGAGGGGAAGGTGAGATTACTTTCCGCGAACTCGTGCGTGCGATGGAGCGGCGCTGCGGCTACGGCCGTATTCAAGGATTGTCGTACCGTGAAGGCGATGAATTTGTACATAATCCCGATCGGCCGCCCAACCGCTTGGACGAGGGGCAGATCCGTCTTCCGAACCGCGATGCGCGCGTGCTCGGCGGGTACACGCTGATGGGGCGACCGATCGATGTGGTGGAAACATCGCGCGGTTGCACGTTCAATTGCAGCTTCTGCTCGATCGTCACCATGCGCGGCCGCAATTTTCACACCTATGACCTCGCCCGTGTCCTGCAAGATATTCGCGATGCGCGGGAACGCGGGGCGCGCAGCATTTTTATCGTGGACGACAATATTACGCTGAACATACCGCGCTTCAAGGCTATCTGCAGCGCGCTCATAGAGGCCAGGCTCAACAAGATCGAATATGTCGTCCAGGCCATGACCTCGGCGATCGCGAACCACGGCGAGGATCTGACGCCACTCATGCGCCGGGCCGGTTTTCGTTTCACGTCTTTCTTGGGATTGAGAACGTGGTGGAAAGCGATTTATCGTTCCTGCGGGCGCGCCGGAAGAACGAGCAACACGCCGAGGGCCGCTCTGCCGGAAACGCGGCGGTCCGGGCCATCGAGCATCTGCACCGCAACGGCCTTTACGTGGTCGGAGGCCTGATTGTGGGCAATCCGGATGACACCCGCGCCTCAATTGAAGCCAACCTCGAATTTGCCCGCCGGTACGTCGATTGGCCTTACATTCAACACCCGACCCCCTACCCCGGCACTCCGCTGAGCGCAGAGCTGCGGGCGCGCAATCTGATCATGAGTGAGCGGTGGGAGGAATATGATGGAACCACGGCCGTTGTGCGCAGCGACAATCTTTCTGCCGATGAGATTGAATTCATGCGCTGGCGGGCCGAGCGTAAGATGAAGGTCCATCACGTCCCGGCCGTCTTCTGTCACAGCCCGGTTTTCGTGATGCGGATCGCGCATAAAATGTTCAGCCATACGTTCCGGGGGAGTTCGCTGAAGTCAATGCTGGGATTGGAAGACCAGCGCCGGGTTTTTGAACGGTACCGCTCATTGCGCCGTTCAGAGCGCGATTACCTCTAGTCTCAGGCTAGGCCTGCGCGTGCCCCACAAATCAGGGGGCGCCAAACCTCGCGCGGGCCGGCTTCAGAGGCCGTCCAACGGTTGACGTTTTGCCCGGACACCCAGGCCCGAAGGGCCGGAAGTGCGTAGCCCCGCGCGTAAGCGCGGGGTTGGAGGCATGAGGAAATGAGGCCCGAAGGGCCGGCACATCGCATGGAATCCGAGTCATTTAGTGCCGCGCCTTCGGCGCTCATTTGGGAAATGGCCCGCAATCCCGGCCTTACGGCCGGGCCTACGGCCCCGGCCCTTCGGGCCTGATCGCCGTGGCTCGCGATCGTTGGACAGCCTCTGAAGCCCGCACGCACGGCGGCTGTGCGGAGAGCCGGGACATTGGATCGCGTTTCGCTTCAGGTTTGTGGGGCACGCGCAGGGCTAGTCTAGTACCCTGCCGTTGTGCGGCTCTCCTCGATTTTCTTCTGATGCAGACTGCGACTCTGACGTCGGCACAGTGCTGCCGGCGTGGCACATAGAATCAGCAGTGTCCGTCCAAAGCGACCAGCGTGCGATGTACTCCAGATCCGAATGGAGGCGCCCTCGGATCGAGGTGTTGCCGCGCCAACCTCGTATTTGTGCCAGTCCGGAAATCCCCCCTCGAACATGGAGGCGCCGCGCATACTCGGGATAATCCGCCAGGAAAATCTTGTGAAACTCAGGCCGTTCGGGACGAGGACCGACGATGCTCATATCGCCTGCCAGGACGTTCCACAGCTGCGGCAGTTCGTCGACACCGAATCTTCGCAGGAATGCCACCAGTAGGCCAGTGCAGCGGGGATCGTTGTCGACAGCCCAGGTCGCGCCGTGGCGCTGGCATCTACATACATGGTGCGGAGTTTGTACATCGTGAAGCTTTTCCCCGCAAGGCCCAACCTGGCCTGTGTAAACAGTGCCGGCCCTCTCGAGGTGAGCCGGATGAAGAGGGCAATCCATATCATCGGAAAAGCTGTGACAAGCAGCCCGGCGGCAGCCAAAACGATGTCAATGATTCTCTTGAGGATCCCGGGGAGGCCTGCCACTGAAGGGTGCCCGGCGGCGGGCGCCTCGGAGGTTTCTTTACGGATTTCAGATGAAAAGCTCCGGCGCGTGGGAGAACATTTTTCCATTATGGACTGCATCAGCGACTCCCGGAACTTTTGACGAGAAAACTGCTCGGCGTTCTTGCGCAGCTGCTCGGGCTCGAATTCAACTGATTCAAGCCGGTGCACCCCCTCGATCAATCCATCGACCGTCCGTTGATAAAAAAGGATTCCAGTATGGCCGTCGGTAATGGACTCCAGTGACCCTCCTGCACCATATGCTCACGGGGGTCGCCCGCCGGGCGCCTGGGCCTCCAACGACACAAGTCCAAAGTCCTCGCGGGCCGTGATCACGACCCCTCGAGAATGCCTGTAAAGATTCCGGAGTTCATCGTTGCTGACGAATCCTTTGAACTCGATGTTCGAAGCCGCCCGGCCTTGAAGCTTCTCGCGGTCGGGGCCTGCGCCGACAATAATCAGAGGATACCCCAAGGCGTTGAAGGCATCGATGGCGACATCGACGCGTTTGTATGGAACCAGAGCCGAAACCATGAGGTAGAAATCATGACTGCGGCCGTTCGCGGAAGGGGTAAAGAAATCAGTGTCCACAGGCGGGTAAATGATTTCGGCGGCACGCCCGTAATACTTGGAAATCCTGTCCCGCACATGAAGGGAATCCGCGATGAAATAGGTCACCCTGCGCGCGGTGGTGCGGTCCCAGTGTCTCAGTGGATAAGACACCGCGCCGAGAGCGGCTCTTTTGAGACCCAGGGCATCGGCATACTGGAAATAGTCGCTCTTCATATCCCAGAGATAGCGCATGGGTGTCAGGCAGTAGCAGATGTGCGTACTGCCCGCGGGCTTGTGAATTCCCTTGGCTGCAGCATGACTGACACTCAGGATGAGGTCGAAACCGCTGAAGTTGAACTGTGAAATTGCGAATGGGTACAACGGAAGCAGATAAGGGTAATGGCGCTGAGCGCCGGGAATGCGATTCAGAAATGAAGTATGAATCGGCATCGATTCGATGCGCCGGCTGACCGATCCCGGCTTATGGAACAATGTAAACACCGAGGCATCTGGAAAGAGTCCGCACAGTTCCTCGAGAACACGCTCCCCGCCGCGCATTCCGGTAAGCCAATCGTGCACCAGCGCCACTCTCATCGGGAACTCCATGAAATAGGAATTTGTATGGACAATTGAAGCACTCCGGTAGGCCGGCTCCGGATGGGACGAGTTTGGGCCGATAGGGAGCCGTCAGCGCGGTTCGCATTATCCAGGATGTTAGCAAACGATTTTCTTCCGTAGATCCGCACAACCGGGTGCGTGTACTTCCAGTCGTGCGGCGCCCCGGATTCATCCAGGACCCAGGGGCCGATGTGCGGCTCGGAACGGAACTCCCTCAACAAGAAGTAATCCCGTGCCAATCGGTCCTGAAATTCCTGCGTGAACGGCTGAATCGGGAGGTTGTCCACAATCAGAAACTGTCGATCGAGGTCGGCGGCGGCAGGCGGATCTCCGGCAAACAGACCGTGCAGGGTGCGCGCATCAAACCGCTGTTTATCGAGCGGTGGGAGTTCCGGCCACAGTTGCCCGATACGGCTGCCGCCAGGGATGTCCAAGCCGATCCAGCGCGAGGCCGCGTTGGCGGGATGTTCCCTTAGGAGCACCTGGATCTGAGCCCAGGAGACCACCAGGGGCGGCGCCGCCAAAACCAGGACGACCGCAACCCGTATTAAGCCACGGATCGGGAGGTCGGCAATGAAAACAGCTGCCGCGAGAGCGGCGAGTGGAACTAAAGGCAGTGTATAGCGGAGCATCGGCCATCTGGCTGCAACCACAAAAGCTATCATCAAAGCCATCGATGCTGTGAGCGCGAGCTTCTTTGGTGTTGGCCGTACCAGCCACAAAAGCACCCCAATCGCTGCGGGTATCGCCAGCGTCCATCCCATTCCGTACTCGCCCAGAGCCTTCGCCTGTTGGAGCAGGAGGTGAGGCCAGGGATACAGAAGTCGACTCGCTGCTTCGGTGTGGATCAGCCGGTCCCATACGGTTGTGATTTTGGACGGGTGCAACAATAGATAAGGTTCCCCGAGCGCGAAACCGGCCAGTACCGCGACACAGCCGGCTGCACTGTTTCTCCAGCGTGTTCTCCCACGAAGAAGATCACTACCTATCCAGAGAGGCAGCAGGCATGCCGCATTGTATTTGGCTGCGATCGAAAGGCCGAGTGTAAGGCCGCCCGCGACTCGAGCCTTCAGGGTGTCGTGTTCCAGCGAGGATAACAGGAAGAAAATAGATGCGAGCAGAAGAAAAACCATGGTCACGTCAGCAGTCAAGAAATGGGAATGCACGACGTGGAAGGGGGAGACCGCCAGAAAAGCGGCCGCCATCAGCCCTGCTTCGGCGTTGCTGAGTCGCTTTCCAATCTGGAAAATCATGAACAGGGACAATATTCCGGCTATCGAGGAAACAAGACGACCGGTTGCGTAAATACGGGAGAATTCGTCGGCCTTCCAGTTGAGAAATGAATCCTGCCATGGCCGGCTCAGAAATCCCATGACCGTGCCGGCCTCGAGGGCGCCGGCAATAAGATAGAATTGAAGCGTCCCCCAATGATAGTCTCCGACATCGATGTTGCGGCCGTGAACTCTGGCTGCTGCCCAGAGATAGTTGTCTTCATCGAGGTGGTATGAGTTTCTGAGGCCGGTCGCTTCCGGAGGGACTGCTAACGGGATTCCCCAACCCAATCCGGCGAAACGGAAAATGATGCCGGCTGTTACCAGGCTCAAGAGAACAGCCCGGACGCCCATAATTCCCAGCCCGCGCGTCCTGAAGACCGCTTGGGGACGGGGCGCCGACCTCGGGGTTGCGCTTAAGACCGGAATAGCGGCGGACATTTGAGGCCTCCCGGTTTCTACCGGCATGTCACAAGTGTTCCCATGTCATTACCAGGATCGCAGGGACGTTAGATGTCGTTTCGATCAATTCTTCTTTGCCGGCACTTTTCATAATGAGATGTTCCGGTTCACCGAAGTGTGGCTCGAGCACTTCTCGGATAACCAGATTTGCCTCGAGACCGGCCGCCAGACATTGCGGGTACGTATAGATGTGGCTCTCAATCTCAAACAGATCGGAGGAATGGCGGAAGGTACGGAGCCACCCTGCTTGTAACGCCTGAGGATGAAGATCGCTGACAATGACGATGCCACGCCGGCGAGTGACGCGACTCAGTTCGCGAAAGAGCGCATCCGGGTCTTCCAAGTACCCGAGAGCAAAAGAACAGATCGCGGCATCGACAGAATGGTCCAAAAACGGCAAATAGCAGGCATTTCCTTTGACCAGGCGGCCCGCGAGCCGGGGTTTAGGCCTCGCCACGTCAAGCATCTCGCCACTGAGATCCAAGCCGAACGCATGTGCCCCTCTCTCGGCCGCAGCGGCCATCCAGCGCCCGGTTCCGCATGCGACATCGAGCAGAACCTTGCCCGCCAGACTGTCTAACCGGTCAGCAAGCGTGCGCATCTCCAGGCCGAGCAGGGGATTTGGCTCCAGGTCGTAAGACTTGGACCAGAGCCTGTAGCCTTCAGCTGCGCCTATAATGGCGGAAGTTCTCTTATGCACATTGGCCGGCATTCGGGTCACAAACTCTGCTCCTTTGGTTTTTTCAGATGAATAGTTTTTTGCATCCACGACAATTCGAATGGAAATGCGTATGCGCCCGTCCGGTAACGCCAGGCGCTGAATGATCTCAGCAGGGTGCGTCCCCACACAGGGAGAGACACGTCCTGAATGGTGGGCCATCGTGAATTCAAGACGACTTCGAAATTGTCGATCCGCCGTTTAAGCGCTGCCGGCAGCCAGGGCAACCGGGGTTCTTTGCGCAGAGTCGAATTGAAGCCATCGATCCTCGGCCCATTCATCGGGGGTGGTCGGGAAATCGATCTTTCCGTCCACGTCGCCGTACATGGCGTTCCATTGCGGGGTCGGTGTATAGTGCTGGATGATGATCTCGGCGTCGGCATTTTTTTTCTTCAGAGTGCGAATGAAATCGATGCAATCGCGCACGTCGCGGGCGGGATCCCGCGGATTTCCCACCACAAATGAGAACTCGGGGATGATGCCGAATTCACGGATTCTCTGGGCAAATGCAAGGGTCTGCTCGACGCTGAGCTTCTTGTCCATCTGCTCCAGTACCCAGTTCGAACCGGACTCGGCGCCACAGAAGATCATTGCTGCCCCCGCCTGAGCGAGGGCCCGCAAAGTCTTGTCGGAATAACCAAGCAGGGTCGCAATCCGGGCTTCACACCACCAGCGTATCTGGAGCGGGGCAAGTCTTCCGGCCAGTTCCTGGGCGTGTTCTTCTTCCAGAAAGAAATTATTGTCAAAGAATTGAATTGCGTTGACGCCGTACTGCATCAGCAGGAATTTCAGGACCGCCGCCGTGCGTTGGGGAGATGCCATCTTTTCGCCGCCGAACAGGGGGACCACTGCGCAAAACCGGCATCGAAACGGGCAGCCCATGCTGGCATGGTGGACCGCCGTGCGCGAGCCTAGAAAAGTGGGCACGATGTACTTTGGAACATCCACCCGGTGATATGGGAACCACGGGTATTCATCCGGAGAGCGAAGCGGGCGGCTCGGATTGTGCACATCGCGCCCGGCGCCGTCTTTATAAGAAAGGCCGCAAATGCCGGATACATCCGTACTGCTTCTCAGTGCTGAAATCAACTCAGTGAAGGTATCTTCCCCTTGGGATCGAACGACGTAATCTACATAGGATGCATTCAGCGTCGTATCGGTATAAAGGGAGGGGAGATAGCCGCCCCAGACAATCGGAACCGATGGGAACTTCTTTCGAAATGACTTGCACAGTGAAATGGCCGCGACCATTTGGGGCCCGGGCATGACCGAATTCCCGCATAAACGTTTATCCTGGTAAGTCCCAGCTGGCTGTGTTCATGATACCATAAAGTTGCAGCTTCCTGTTTGTTCGGATAAGTAAGTACCGGCCCTACTCCCTGGATCCACCCTTTGCCTTTTAACGCATATCCCGGAGTAAACCATGCATAGGGACCACCATCGGAAGTTGACTGAACTTCGCCTCCATGCAGGTGAAGTGCAATGGGCACAGGCCCTATATACGGTTCGGTCAACAGATCTCCTACCGTAGGAACACCGCTCATCATTATGGTCTGGTCTGCAGGTATGTTTACGTCTGCATAAGTCTTCCCATCTAACTCATTTCTGACTTCCACCTTTAATTGTTTGCCTCTCTGGGCTTCAATGGTAAATGATGGCCATAATGGCAGTGTCCAGGTATTACCACCGTCTTTGGAAATCCGATAAACAAAGTAATTTCCTAAACCTGCTCCCGGACGTCTGTACCACCACTTTTTCCATTGTCAAGAACAGTACCTGTTGATACAGCCACCTGCTGTGTCATAACAGCACTGATTATCAGGTTCCCTCCTCCTTTTGCATTGACTCTCAATCCGGCAAAATGAGGGAGAAAATCAACAAATTGAGGAATTGAGGTCGGGTCGATCGCTACCTGACCTGAGCCAGGGAACTGCCCCCATGTTTGTGTAATGCCCAATGCCAACATTACCACCGTAAAAGCTGAAAGTGTAAAGATTTTCTTCATAACATTAAGTATTAGTTTAACAAAAAAAAATAATTAAAAAATTAAGAAGAAGATGTGGGCTATGTGAGTTTAAGAGCTTCATTATTGCACTTGCTTTTGAATATACAGGTGCAATAATAATGTCGACTAAATCGATAGATAAAATTAAGATTAAGGATATCAGTCAGGATTAAGATCAGATTAATAAATGATTAATTTAGGATGAAGACTGAAATGCTGGCTTCCAGGTATTCAACTCTCAGGGGTCATTGGCACTAAACAGTTATCAAGTAATCAACTACCCCCACCTGATCAGGTTGGCTTCGCTCCATCTATTTTCTGAACCCTAACCCCTACCCTTCCCCTTAAGGCTAAGCTACCCTTTATACACATCTTTTCAAGTGTCAACATTACCTGTGAGTTTGGGATTCCTCGCTGGCGCTCGGAACAGTTTGACCGGGTTGTGTATTAGTGCAAACTGCCTGTTCCCGAGTGCGGTTCCAGAAGATTAATCCATCAGGATGTCCTCATATTAAGCTCCTTCAGAGCTTAAAAAACCAGAGGAGACTCGACCCCCGGTTTCGCCGGGGGTTATTAACATTTGTCCCGTTCCGGGGTTGGAGGTGGTATAACTCTGTGGATCTCTGTGACTTCTCTGTGGAACTCTGTGTAAGTTCTTAATTTCTTTGCAATGTTTTTTCGGAAGAATTTAGAGGCAGGAAGCCCTCCCATTAGCCTTAAGGGGAGGGTTTGGGAGGGGTTCAGGAGGTCGTGTAAGGCCAGACGTGAAATTCCCTTATGAAACATTATTCACCAAATCTGAAATACAAAGTCCCTTTCAATGGCTCATTACCTGCATCATAAATATTTTTCCTGCCTTGAGGCCCTTCTTCTTCAGCAGTTGAAAACTTTGTACCGATTGCACTTATCCCATGCAGAAAGGAGATGTTTCCTGAAGGGAACGGAGGGTTCATTGTACCTCGTACTCCCCTGGAGTAAACAGCAGGCTCCGGTGTAAAGAGATGGAGGAATAACCCTTCCGTAGCCGTGACAACTGTTATCGGCAGCTCCCTGGTCTGAACCTCAACTGCATAAAAATTGGAATAATAGCCCTTAAATTCAGGGTAATCCCATGTCTGCCCGGTAATTGTATTATTATAGGGTTTATTGAAAAAGCCAAACTGCGTACCCTTCAGCCTGTTTTTCCAGACATGGAACGGTCCGTTTGCAAGAAGCTTTGCCCCCGTTACAAGATCCTCGGGATAAGAGAATGTTATCCCTGCAAAATCCAGCGATCCATCCGGGCGGTAATCGTAATCGAGCCGGAGCCATCCTCCCGGCAGCATCGTCCATACGGCATGACAATCTCTGTTATATGAAAGCTCAATAACATACTTATTTCCTGAATGGTAATGTTTCATCTCCTTAAAGTCCGCCGTAAAACCGGCGAATTGCATCCCTCCTGTAAGCGAGACAGAATTGCTGTTATACTTTATACCTGCTATCAGCCCTGATTTAGTATTGAAGGTAACCGAGGTATTTCCTGATGACACGTTCAGCAGGCTGTCTTGCATCTTTGCATAAACACTGTCCTGACTTGTGACTACCAGCCCCGGAACATAATCCGCCGGTTTTGAAATATTCCACGACCAGGTGTTGATGTGACGGCCATATTGGTCGCTGGCAGTAACATACAGCACATCGTAAGTTTTCCAGTCAGAAGGAAGATCGAGGATCAGCTGACCCCTTTGACCAGCAGGTATATCGGGAGATTGAATAACCCCGCTTTGCTTTTTTATTTCCGGTTCCGGAAAGACTTTACTGAACCTTATAAGTTCAAAAGAATATTTGCACAGGTTTAAATTGGAATATAAGAACCTGTTCTCCAGCTCAAATTTTCCATTGAAATCAGAGTTTATGACCTTCTCCCTGAAATGAACCGGAGACCAGATTTCCTTAACCGAATAAAAGCTGCCTTCCTTCTGGTGATAAGGTCCGAGTATGCCATCAGGAGCCAGGTTCCCGCTCGTATCAATAGAGTCATTCAAATCCCTGCGTTCGACACCTTCATCAGCGAATACCCAGAGGAATGCTCCTGCCGATAACTTACTTGAAAGCATCATGTTCCACTGGTCATCAAGTCCTGCGCCATTACCTCCGTCAAACAATCCATGCAAAAATTCGGTAGGAAAAAAGATCTCTTTGCCCATTGTTCAGGGCATTTTCGACATAATTGTATTTGGGATAGTGTTTTGTATTTGTACCGTTTATTACAGAGTATGGCTCAATGACCACCCGTTTTTGAGGATCATAAAGTGAGTAATCGCCACGGACATCTTTGTTAAATCCACCTTCGTTGCCATTGTCCCAAAGAATAACTGAAGGATGATTTACATCACGCTCCACCAGCTGTTTTACAAGTCTTTTTGCTGTCGGAGTATCGTAGAACTTCTGCCATCCTGCCAATTCGTCGAGAACAAACATTCCAAGTGAGTCGCAGACATCAAGGAAGTACTGATCGGGAGGATAATGGCTCATTCTCACAGCGTTCATATTCATATCCTTCATGAGGTTAACGTCCTCAATTGCAAGCTTTTTACTGCTTGTCCGTCCTGATGAAGGCCAGAAGGTATGGCGGCAAACTCCCCTGAACATTATTTTCCGGTCATTTACATATATGCCATCACCTGCCCGCACTTCTACTGTCCGGAATCCAAATTTCTGAACAATCTGATGAACTGTCTCTTTTCCTTTCATCAGGCTCACTACTACCTGGTACATGTTGGGGAACTCAGGATTCCAGAGAGCGGGATTTGTGGTCATACCTTTAATTGCAGCCCTGCCTCCGTTGTGGTCAATAGTTGCAACCATTTCAGGTCCAAAGGATTTGCCGTCAGGAGTCTGAACCTGTGCTTTTACTGTTTCTGCCTTCCCCTTACCTCTGGTGTAAACGTCCATAAGGAAAGTGCCATCCGCCCTGGCATCAATTGCTATCCGGTCTATAAACTGCAAAGGGACTGCCTCGAGGTAAACAGGGCGAAATATTCCTCCGAAGACCCAGTAATCAGCCAGCCGCTCAGCTCTGTTGACACTTTCATTGGATGATTCTTTACTTACTGTAACTTCAAGAAGGTTTTTACTACTATAATTCAGAAGCTCTGATATATCGTATTTAAAACGGTAAAATGCTCCCTGATGCACAGGACCCGCTGATTTTCCGTTAATCTTTACCTCGGTGTCTGTCATGGACCCTTCGAATACAATGTAAACTTTTTTCTTCTTCCAGTTTCTGGCAACGGAAAACTCATATTTATAGAGCCCTTTTTCGTTGGCTGTATTTGTTTTCCCGTATAGATAGGATCCGAAACCCTGGAGTTCCCAGTTTGAAGGTACACCGATCGTGTTCCATTTTCCGCTGTTACGGCCATTCGTGCAGAAGAAATCCCACCGAACAGTATGATCCTTGTCAGTGCCGGATAAATAAAGGAGTTCCGTTTTCTGGGCGCTTAAGGGAACAAAGCTCATAAAGATAAGTGCAAAGAAAAATGGATTTTTCATAGGGCAAATTTTGTTTACATTGGGAGAAGTAAAATATGGGTGGAGGTCATAAAGATGATGTATCGGGCATCAAACTGAACAATTAATTCCTGGTGTTACTGAGGATCGCACTCACGTCCTCATAAACAAAACTGAGATAATATAAACCGCCTATCTGTGCACTTCCGAAACTGGTGGTGTAATACCTGTTCAGGATGTTCGATCCACCCAGCTTAATCACTGAATTCATAGAAGAAAGTTTATACGAGATATGAAAATCAATTGTTGTAAATGCAGGAATTTCACCTGCTCCGAAACCTGCCTCCCAGGTAAATCTGTCCTGCCAGTGGAAGTTCAGATTGAAGCCAATTCTTGGAATGATCTCATGATGGCCAATAGACAGGTTAGCGCGGTATTGAGGTGAATTGAAACCGGCTTCCACTCCGGGTGAATGAATGCTCTGGAGAAGCCTGTTGAAGGCTACATTGCTGCGGATCAAAATTCCAGGAGAAGTCATGTAATCCAGGCCAACAGCCCATCCGAAGGATGTGACCGGAAGGTCGGTTGAAAAATATGTCTGGTAATACTGATCTTTTTCCGTCCCTGTATCTTCAGCAAGCTGAGCAACCAGCTGAACCGCTTCAAAGCCTTTGTATCTGTTGTAAAATGCATACATGTCGAGAAACAGCTTTTTCTTTAAGAACAGTCCTTTATACCCTACCTCAGAAGATGCTACTTTTTCCGGGCTTAATCCGGGTAAAACGATCGGGCCATCCTCTGTTACAGGCTTGTCTTTGACAGGATTCCTTCCCGACATGGGGTATAGAGGGATTGAATTGAAGTTATATTTATTCTGAACTTCGGGCATTCCTCCTATTGTCCGGAATATCCCGGCATTTATGTCCACCCATTGATCGGCTATTGAAGGAAAACGGTAAGCGGTTTGAACTGTACCTCTCAGGCTATGCTCCATTTTCTTATTCAGAAAACAGATCAGAGAAAATCTTGGTGTGTATTGTGCCTCAAAGTTTTGATTTTTATCAAGTCTGAAAGCGCCGGTCAGCCTCAACCGTTCGTTTAAAAGGTTTTTATTGATCTCCACAAAAGTCCCGAACTGATTTATTTTAATCGGGTGACCCGGCTCATCTGCAAAAACTGTTCCGTCACTGTTGACAAAATAAATACGGTTTGATATACCAAGCTGCAGCTCCATAAAGTGGATCAGGTTACTGAAATTGTATACACCCTCCACCTGGTAGATCTTGCTGTTGTCAAAAACCCTGGCGCCTCCATCATTGATAGAGCTGGAGGTTATTTTTTTCATCATTGAGATAAAATCCTGCTCGCCGACTAACGGGAGAGCTGGTCTGGACTTGTCAAAAATTATACCAGTTTGCGGGTCCCGGTTGTCGGCAGCCAGACGTGCAAACTGGTGGGCATTATTCATATCCCCTGTTATAAGTGCAGTCTGGGTATAGGCTGTAAGGTAATCTGAAAACCAGTTTTCCGAGGGTTTCCATTCTTCATTAAGCCTCAGTGCAGCGCCCCCGATATCATAGGATGAACCTGAATTTTCAGTCACCCCCCATGCCCTGATGTAATAATCGGGGTTATTAATTTCAACCTTTCCGGAAAAGATATTGAACTCACTGGCGGCGAAACGGTTCTGTGCGGTATAAACACTCGTACCACTTGCATAATTAGCCTGGACGATAGCCTGGGTGCGTTCATTTATCAGATAATGCAACGATCCGGTAAACCTGAGGTTTTGTGTTTTATCACCTGCCAGGTCACTTTCAATCCAACCTGTGCGGGTAATAATCTGATCAGGGAAATATTGAATTGCATTATTAAAAAGCTCTTCATATTCGGGGGATCCCGGTGTTATCCCCTGCGATTCCGCAATTCCGTCAATAACCGTCGGGCCAACATCCTTAAGGTTCACCGACACCAATGATTCATCACCATAGGTATTCACTCCGTCATAACCGGGATTCGTAAACCTGTCCGATGACAGGTCGAATAAATCGGATCTGTCCCTCCTGTCATTTGCATACCAGTCAGTTGCTTTCAGGATTGAACCTGTAATTTTCATGGCTAACCTGTTGAATGCTTTGGCATATCTGAAATTTGCATCCAGTACAGGAGTCATTTTTTCTGCCGTCGGGGAGCCAATGTTCATTACCCCGGGCTGCAAAGAAACCGAGAGTCCCTGATAATTGAACGGATCTTTACTCTGCATTACCAGGGTACCATTCATTCCACCGGGTCCGTACAGGACGGTGGAAGCTCCCACAACCATCTCCACGCTTTTAACATCAATCTGCGGCAGGCCAAAAATATTGCCGGCAGAGAAACTCAGACCGGGAGAAACGTTCTCAACCCCGTCAATTATCTGGTTCATCCTGTAATTGGTGTAGTCGTTGAATCCCCTTGTATTTGGCAGACGGAAAATAAGTCCGTGAACATTCATATCAACTCCTTTCAGCTGGTACAGACCGTCGTAGAAGTTTGCAGCGGACACCTGTTTCAGATCCCGAAGATCCATCTTCTCAACAGTGACAGGAGACCTTAAAATATTTTCCTCTATCCGGCTTGCAGAAATCACAACTTCCTGCCCAAGATAAAGTTGTTCCTCTATGGCGATTTCAAGAAATGCAGATTCATCGTTTACCTCAATATCCCGCGGGACATATCCCAGAAATGAAATATGCAATACCAAAGGTGCCGGTTTACGGGTTTTCAGGATAAACTGACCATCATTGCCGGAAATAGTCCCGTATATATCATTTTTAACGGTGATATGAGCGCCAGCCATCGGCTCACCCGAAGCAGAATCAGTAACCTTACCTCTGAACTCCCAGGTTTGTGCCGAAACTGTGTTAAGTAACGGGACAATAAGAGCTATTAATGCAAAGGAGTAAAACCTTTTCCGGCCTCCGGAATTCATTATTTCATAATTTGTATACTCAACAAAGTTATAATTTATTTGTTTCGCGCATGTTTTGGTTTAGTTTACCACCAATCCACTGACGGGAGCTCTTCTATTGGGCTCCCCTCCTCGGAGGGGTCGGGGGTGGGTTCTTTTATTTTCAAGTTCCCTTTCTCTCTCTTCATCATAATCAGATCGGTAGACATGGGTATCCCATAGATCTCAACAAAACCCACCCCCAGCCCCTCCGAGGAGGGGAGCCTGGAAGACAAACCTCCCGCTACCCCACCACAGGCCCGACCTGGAATCGGGCACCTTTCTTCGGTCGCCGCATTGTTGAAGGCGAAGCGCAAAAATTGCCCACCGGATCTTTGGTGCGAGCTTTGTGATTCTTTGCAAGCTTTGCGGCTAAAAAGAAACCTCTTAATTGATATTCAGAAGCTTTCTGATAACCTCCAAATTTCGTGGATTCACAATACTCTTACCTTCAGGGGTATATAAATAATCCAACTTATCCTTATGAAATTCAACTATCCTTGATCTTACCATTTTCCCCAGGCTGTTGAGGAGTTTATTATCCGAATTGAAAGGTTCACCGACTATGGCGACAGCGGCAGGGAGCCACCTCGAAGGGAACAGGTCATCATAAATGCCTCCCTGCTTATACTGGTTGATAACTGATTCTATTTCTTTTAAAAAAGCTTCAGGGGTTTTTGATCCGTTCAGCCCGTCATTGCTTTTTGCCCATCTTCCCAAAGCTTCCCTGTTTGGCACCACCAATGCGGAAGTATATTTATTCTGGTTATTAAACAGCATCATCTGATCAATAAACTGGGACCTGTCGGTTATAGTTTCTTCTATCCCCTCCGGGCTGTATTTCTCACCATCGTCTGAAATTAAAAGGCTTTTAAATCTTCCAAGGACATAAAGAAATCCATCCTCATCCATATAACCCATATCTCCCGTATGAAGCCATCCGTCACGGATAGTTTCCATTGTGGCTTTTTCGTTTTTCCAGTATCCTTTCATGACATTTTCTCCGCGGACAACTATTTCGCCTTTTTTACCAGCTGCCAGAGCATTTCCATCCTCATCACAGATTTTCAGATCGAGGTTTTTAACCAGAAAACCTGATGATCCGAACTTATGCTTCTTCTCCATGTTTCCTGAAATTACAGGTGCAGCTTCAGACAGCCCATATCCCTGCAGCATAGGGATCCCGATTGCGGAAAAGAATTTCTGAAGCTCTATATCAAGCAAAGCTGCCCCTCCGAAAAGGAATTTAAGTCTTCCGCCAAAGCTGTCCCTGATCTTCTTAAACAGGATAATATCATACAGCTTATACAGCGGCTTAAGAAATATCCTGCTCCCCTTTCCTTTATCCCATCCGATGCCATTATACCTGTATGCAACTTTTAAGGCATGATTGAACAACTTTTCAATAACCGGGCCCTTATCCCTGATTCCTTTTTCAATCCCTTTGCGGAATGTTTTTGCAAGAGCCGGTGCGCTTAAAAGAAATACAGGCTTGACTTCTTTTATATTTTCGGGAATGTGTTTAAGACTGTCAAGATAAGATTTGCCCGATTGGACAGCCGCCAGGCTTGCTCCGGCAGACATAATGATATATATTCCAACTGTATGGGCAAAGGAGTGGTCCCATGGAAGGATAAGCAGTGTTGTCCACCATTCCGGAACATCCATAAGGGTAAGAGCCTGTTCAATATTGGCAGTATAATTTCTATGTGATAATATTATGGCTTTGGGATCCGCGGTAGTTCCCGAAGTATAAGAAATATTTGCATAATCATCAGGACCGACCGATTTAACAGCCTGCATGAATTTTTCATGGTTTTTACTCATGTACTCCTCCCCCATCTTCTTTACATCTCCCATGTAAATTTCATCCTGGGAATAGGTGTCGCGTGGATCGAGCAGAATAACCTTTTCAAGTCTCTTAAGATCCTTTTTAATTGAATTTATTTTGTCATACTGAAGGTTAGAGGTTATCACCCATCTTGACTCTGAGTGGTCAAGTCTGAATTTCAGGTCCCCGCCCTCCTTCAGTAAGACTGAAAGTGGCACACTGACGGCCCCTGTATGTAATACCCCAAGTTCACTTATTACCCAGTCAGTGCGGGATTCAGATAATAGAGCAATCCTGTCACCTTTGTTGGCTCCAAGGGCAAGAAGACCTGCTGCAACTTTATATGCCAGTTCCTTAGTTTCACTGTAAGTGATTGACTCGTATCTGTCGGTTTTCTTCTCCAGAAGATAAGGGTTGTTCCCATACTTTTGGGCGCTGTTTTCAAGCAAATCGATTAATGTTTTCATATTACCCGGCTGTAAATTAGTATACGTTAAATAGCTTAATACCTGTCGAGATGTAGGAAGAAAATCAGTGTCTGGCTGCTTTAAATGAGTTGTTCTCATTAAAATTATGAAATATTCAGTTACAACAGATGGAAATTTAATTATTTATAATTACCGGGTACAAATTCCCGGGAATGTCGATTATTAAGCTGTATAACAGTTTTTTACACATCCTGCCTGACGTTCACCGGGACTCATTACAGGTTATCCTTTAAAAGCTAATTTTCATGGTTGCATCAATTTCCTGACTCCCGTTTAGTTTTTTATTTATATTTAGCGTCACATTCTTAAAAATTGAACCGTGAGAAAGTTGCAATCTAACCTCTCAAAGTACGATGCACCACAGAAAGCCATGAAGGCTGGTATTTATCCTTATTTCAGGGAGATTGAATCTGAACAGGATACGGTGGTCACAATAAAGGGCAAAAAAGTCCTGATGTTTGGTTCCAACAGTTACCTTGGACTTACCAATCATCCAAAGATAAAAGAAGCGGCAAAAAAAGCCATTGATAAATATGGTACGGGTTGCGCCGGATCAAGGTTTCTCAATGGGACACTCGATATTCATATAAAGCTCGAAGAAAAGCTTGCTGATCTTGTCGGAAAAGATGGAGCGCTTTGCTACAGCACGGGTTTTCAGGTTAATCTCGGGGTTGTCTCAGTTCTGACCGGTCGCAAGGACTTTGTTTTGCTTGACGACCTCGATCATGCCTCAATAATAGAAGGAAGCCGGCTCTCCTTCTCTAAAGTGCTTAAGTATGATCACAACGATATGCATGTTCTCGAAAGCAAACTGAAACGCTGCGCCCCCGAAAGCCTGAAACTGATTGTAGTTGACGGAATATTTTCAATGGAAGGAGATATAGTTAAATTGCCTGAACTTGTGAGACTTGCAAATAAATACGATGCAACTGTAATGGTTGATGATGCACACTCAATAGGTGTATTAGGTAAAAACGGATCAGGCACTGCGTCACATTTTGGACTTACTGACTCGGTAGACCTGATAATGGGGACCTTTTCAAAATCGCTTGCCTCGCTGGGTGGCTTCATAGCCTCGGATAAAGACACCATAAATTATATAAAACACAATTCCCGGACCCTTATCTTCAGTGCAAGCATGACGCCAGCTTCTGCTGCATCTGTGCTGGCTGCCATCGACATAATGGTAAGCGAACCCGAAAGGATAAGCTATCTCTGGGAGATTACTCATTATGCCTTAAGCAGATTAAAGGAAATGGGATTCGATACAGGAAAATCAGAAACTCCTATTATACCGTTGTTTATACGGGATGACCTGAAAGCCCTCATCCTTGCCAAGACATTGCTTGCTGACGGAGTATTTGTAAATCCGATAGTATCCCCTGCAGTGCCCAAAAAAGATTGCCTGATAAGGTACTCTTTAATGGCAACCCACACTAAGGAACAGGTTGATATCTCCATCGATAAAATAACCAGGGCTGCCAGGAAACTTGGCATTCTGAGCCAGGAGGTTCATGCATAAAGGAAAAATGGGCAAAGTAGTCCTGATAACAGGTATCTCCTCAGGGTTTGGAAGGGAAACGGCCGGACTCCTGGCAAAACATGGCCATTCGGTTTACGGCACAATCAGGCTCCCGGGTGAAGCAGTCGATGATGTTAATATCCTCAACATGGATCTTATCGATCCTGAATCAATAAAAAAAGCTGTTGAAACTGTTGTTGCAAAAGAAGGAAGACTGGATGTCCTTATTAACAATGCCGGCATGCATACAGGGGGACCAATCGAAACAATGCCCGAGGAATACATAAGGCTCCAGATGGACACAAATTTTATGGGGATGGTCCGTCTTACCAGGGAGGTATTGCCTGTAATGCGTAACCAGGGTGGTGGCAGGATCATAAATTTCAGTTCAATAGGAGGATTGATCGGATTACCTTTCCAGGCATTCTATTCAGCAAGCAAGTTTGCAATTGAAGGATTCAGCGAAGCCCTGAGAATAGAGATCAGTAAGTTCAATATTAAGGTTATAGTCATAAATCCCGGCGATTTCCATACGAGCAACTCAGCCAACCGCAGGAATTTCCTTGCACCACCCGGACCTGAGGATCTTTATAAGGATCAGTTTGAAAGAGCATTATCGGCTATCGAAAAAGATGAGACCGGCGGGTGGGATCCGGTAATCCTGGCCAGGAAGCTGGTAAAGATCGTTGAGTGCAGAAATCCGGCAGAGCGATATATAATAGCCTCACTGGAACAAAAAGCCTCAATAATACTTAAACGTATTCTGCCGGCTAAAGTGTTCACGAGTATTCTTGCCGGCTACTATAAGATCGGTTTGAAATAAATCCTTCCTGATACAACTTTCGTTTACCTTATAGTAAACAATTACTCCAAAAGCTGAACCTTTTTTAGGTGATATTTGTTACAATTGAATCAAATCAGTTGTTCCTTTCACTATTTTTAGCGACTTTATTAGTCAGGGTTGCAGGATACTCAATACATAGAAAAATCACTTTATCACTTCAGTTTCCTGAGGGATATTAAGGTACATGGGATCTATTACAACTATTTTGACCGCTATCTGAGTTTGTATCCATTCATTAAAAAAGCTCATTCTCACGATTTTTACACTATGCTGTTGTTCACCGGCGGAAATGGTCACATCAGGATAAATAATGATGACTATACAATCAGGCCGCAAACAGTCTGTATTATTGCCCCCAGCCAGGAACACTCATTTGAAGGTCTTGCCAAAGCAGAAGGGATAGTTTTCTTTTTCTGCCAGGATTTTTATGTGGAGGAATTCAGCTTTATCCGATTGTTAAATGTTTTTTCCTGCACATCCCAGATTAATGGAAACACATCCGGTAATTGCCTCTGTCTGACCGACGAGGAGTTTACCCGGGTAAGGGAAATAATTAAATTGATAAGTCAGGAGTATGAAGGCTATACTCCTTTAAATAATTCATCCACAGTGTTGCGTTCTCTTCTGAATATTATGCTTTTGAAGCTGTCTGACCTGTATGATGCAAAATCAATAAATTCAGTTAAAACCGACAGCATTTTTATCCATGAATTATCCAGGCTTGTAGATTCTTATTTTATTAACGAGCATAATGTGAGTTTTTATACCTCGGCTTTCAACGTCTCAGAAAAGCAGTTAAATGAATCATGCAACAAGAATTTCAACTGCGGATTAAAAACGATATTAAGGGACAGGCTTATGCAGGAAGCAAGGAAATTACTGCTTTCGTCGGAACTATCAGTTTCGGAGATATCCTACAAGCTGAACTTTGATGATAATTCCTATTTTAATAAGGTTTTCAAAAAACAGACCGGCCTTACTCCAAAAAGATTCCGGGATATTCACAAGAAATTTGTACCATAAATACTCCGAATTCTACCATTTTGCCCGGGTAGACTAACACTACTTTTGTGTTATAAAATTCACAATTGCTATGAAGAGATCAATTTCATTACTTCTGGTTGTAACCGGTTTATTTATTGGATGTACAAAAGAGAACAATCCTGAAATTCAATCCCAGACATTTGAAATTAATTCTACATCCTCAACCGTGTGGAAATATTTCAGCTTTGCAAAAAACGATACGATCGTTGTTTCTGATCCGCTCACTTCAAACGAATGGGATCTTGCATTCCAGCGGTACCGGGTCAAAACCAACGGCGGGGAATCAGGCAATGGCATGGGAAGTGCAGCAAACTCTTACCTGAAAGGGCAAGCGGGATTTGACGCTCTGGGAGTTGTGCCGGATACAACGACTTTTATTGAGGATGAATCAATTGAGATTGCCATACAGCAGGGTTATGCAACCTACGTCGTTAATCCCGGGTTATATACATGGTTCACAATTGAACTTGCTGCCCAGGGAACACAAATTGTGCCTTCGGATTACATATATATAGTTAAAACTGCAGATGGAAAATTTGCAAAGGTATGGTTTAAAAGTTATTACAGCGCCGCGAACCAGTCGGGTCATGTTACGTTACAATACAAGTATCAACCGGACGGATCCAAAAGACTTGAATAAAAAATGATAAGCAGCCTGTTGCCTGCCTCTGATAAAAAGAGGATCGACTAACGGGCAATAAGATGCTGCCTTTTTATGAAACAACTTTTCTTCTTATATATTTTACTGCTTCCGGTTAATTTACTTTCTCAGGAAGCAAGAATTTCGGGCCATATTACCGGAGTTGACAGCGTTTCGCTAACGGGGGCTGCAGTTGTAGTTAAAGGAACTACACTGGGTACAATTACAGACCACGATGGATATTATTATTTCAAAGGTATAAAACCCGGAACATATACCTTACGTATCTCATTCCTGGGATACGAGACACTGGAAACAACGATGGAGGTTGTGAGTGGAGAAAATAATGCTGACTTCATACTTTCAGAATCAAATATAGATCTTAACGAGGTTGTCGTCACAGGAACACGGTCGGAAAGAACACTAAAAAATGTTCCCGTCTTAACCCAGGTTATCAGCGCCCGTCAGATGCTCAATCTTGGAATCACCAATGTAACCGATGCGCTTCAGAATATGGTTCCGGGTCTTGATGTGAGTCAGTTTGGAACAAGGACTTCAATAACCCTGCAGGGGATGGATGCAAAATATGTGCTTTTTCTTATTGACGGGGAAAGGATTGCCGGAGAAGTAAACGGGGATATAGATTATTCAATGCTGAACATGGAAAACATTGACAGGATTGAAATTATCAAAGGGGCCTCATCATCTCTTTATGGTTCAAATGCAATAGGCGGTGTCATTAACATCATTACAAAAAGAATAACCGAATCTTTTGACGGGAGATTATATTCCCGGTATTCAAAATACAATGAACTTATATCAGGAGGTGGTATTTCCCTGAAGGAGCGAATTTTCGGATCAAGGACCAGCTTTAATTACAGCCGTACCGATGGCTACGATAACACTCCTGAAAGTCCCCATGACTGGACTCAGAATCCCTATTCTTCATTCAGTATAAATCAGAAATTTGAAATCACTCCCGGGTCACGTTTCTCTCTTGTTCCCTATTTCGGTTATTACCAGTTTGAACGGGGAAATGTAAGTGCACGACCGGCCCATGACCTCTATCAGGATCTGAATGCCGGATTAAAAGGTCACTATTATCTGGGAGAGCATTCAATTGATTTTTCATATTACCGCGATCGTTACAATACATTTAATGTCCTTGAACTTCTTAATAATAAGAAGGATTGGGTGTCTTATGACATAATAAATACACTGAGGACCCAGGGAAATTTTCAAATTTCAGACAGGAACAGTTTAATAGCAGGAATTGAATATAATTATGAATCACTTTTTTCAGTAAGAAATGATGGAGGGCTGAAGGGCGAAGGAGAAGGTGTGTTTTATATCCAGGAGGATCTCCAGCTTGCAAAGAACCTGAATATTGTTGCCGGGATCAGGGCAAGCCATCACAGCAGTTATGGATTTAATGCGGCCCCCAAGGTCTCAGTGCTATTTAAAACGGGATCATTTAATTTCAGAACATCTGCCGGAACCGGTTTTCGTTCTCCGGCTTTGAAAGAATTATACATGAATTTTGACCATTTCGGGGAATGGTATATAATTGGCAATACAGAACTGAAACCGGAATCATCAAAATATATTTCAGGATCTGTAGAGTTTTCAAAACCCTGGAACAATTCTTCGGTAAGCGTTTACCGGAACTCTCTTACCAATATGATCACCGACCGCTGGCTGCCCGATTCAGTTCAGCTGACACGGCAGTATCAGAATGTTGCAAGCGCTTCTGTTTATGGCGTTGATTTTCTATCCAAACAGAAAATAACCCGTAGACTATGGCTCAGTACAGGTTACAGTTATGTTCATTCACATGACAATCAGACCGGTCTTCAGTTATACGGGACAACCAAACATTCAGGAAATATGGCTGCAGATTATAATTTCAGAAAGAAGAATTATTCATTCAATGCCCAGATCTATTGTAAGCTTATGGGCGAAAAATTCTATGAGATCACAACGGAAGGGACTTACCGTGACAGGCCGTACAGCTCGTGGCGTGTAACTGTTTCGCAGGAGTACAAATGGTTACGGCTCTCAACCGGACTCGATAATCTGTTCAATGTCAGGATCCCGCAAAACATTAATTTTATTTCTCCGGGAAGACGCTTTTTTATTGGCGTAAATGTCGATTTCGGGAAAATCAGATAGATGAAGTCAGCCCCTGAATCCCCTGAAGGGGACTTAAAGCAGAGCCCCCCAGGGCATGAGCGATCTTAAAAAACAGCGTTAAACAGGTTTAACTACCAGAAATACAATTACATAAGTTTCCCCTCCACCACATTCCACCCCTGCAAGCTGGCCCCTCCCTAAAATTGCCCACCGGGCAATTTCTTCACGGTCGGTCCCCTTTTTTTAAGGAGGGGTGGCCAGAATGCCCCCAGGGCATGCTAAAACTGATTCTTAAGATCGGCTTACCTGATGGGTTATATTACCGGGTCAATGGTAAGCAACAAAATTAATTGTGTGCTTTCCGGCAGATCATCCGGCAGCAAGTACCAGCCATCGCTATGCCCGGTCCATCCGAAATTTGCATGAACATAAAATTTCCCTTCTTTGGGGGTATACCCATCGACCACCACAGCGTGCCCACCCTGGTCCCATACGTAATAAAAACCCAGCGGTCTTTTTGCATCGATTTCCTTTCTTACAATCTGCTCAAATGTCAGATTCTTAAACAGGCCTTCAATAAGTTCCCGGTTATGGTAAGTATAACTTTCATACTTACAATTAAAATGCTCTTCGATCTGGGATTTATGGTTATTCGACTTTTCAATGTCTACATAATTATCTGTCGAAAAATCTTTCTGAACGATTGCGGCTACGGCATAATTAAAGTAGGCCGTGGCATCAACTATTTCCTGTGGTGAAGATTCGGTCAGCCTGGTTGACATTTTATCCCAGTCAGCCTTATAGTCAGAAAAATCTTCTTTAACAGTCACCCCATTGCTGCACTGGTAATTTACAGCACCTTTCGGGGCTAATTTATGATAGTAGAGTACCTGGGCGATAGCAATGGAGTGGCATCCCAATGGTTCATTGCCCGGTGTGAATTTAGAACTGAAGGCATCACCCCACTCAGTTTTCAGTAAGAAGTTGCCCGTGACATTGCTTCTGGGTTCCTGGGAAAAAGAGTTATTAAAGGAAGCAATTGATGCTACCAGTAATATAAAACTTAAATTCTTCATGTTTTTAACATAAGGGTTAATAAATAGACCTGTATGTTAAAATAGACTCCCTTCATTCGTTAATGCTGCATGAAGGTCCGGATGATCTTTTTTCACGCCGCCGTGAGGGGGTATTTTATATAAACAGCCTTTAATTTAGTGGGTCAATGCCTGTCGGGTTACAGGAATTTCCTTACCTGAATGGACATTAAAAAGACGCCTGAAAGTTTCCTGTGAAGCTTTCACCAGTTCAACATAAGGGCGGTCGGTGACATCCACGAAACCAATATTGTAATTCTCGCCGTCATTGCGTCCGGTAGGGGGCTGGTCTGCCCACTGGAACCAGTGAGTACCGATTATGGCCGGGTCAGCAGCTGCATTCTCGACATAATACCGGTAAGCAACACCCCGCTCTTCCTGGCTGATAGTTTGTGCCAGTCCCGGAGCAAGCCCTCTTTCCGGAACTCCGAAATGGAATTCCCCGATTATCATCGGCAGCCCCGTGAGGTCATATATCCTCCTGATGGTATTCGGATTTACAGTATAGCCATAATTATTAAAGCTGAAAACGTCAAATCCCTTTGATGCCAGTATGATCTCGTCGGCAGCCGAACCGCCAAACCTTAATCCGAGATTAAGATGGTTCGGATCATGTCTTTTGACTGCATCATTAACAGTGCTTATGAATTTAGCATATGTGTCATAAACAAATGCTTTTCTGAGTTCAGGCGTATCGCCTTTTTCGAGATATTTTTTAAGTGCAGCCTTCATTGCGGTTTCTTCTCCCGCGAGTATCACATTTACGAGTTCCTGCTCCCTGTTTGGCCAGGCAGGTTCATTCCCTATAAAATATCCAAGAAGGAAGGGATCATCCTTTCTTGGAGCGCATTGCTCTGAGGCAGCTTTATCTACCATTTCACCATAACCAGGATCATAGACATCGGGCATTCCCATAAGACCGGTTTCGATGCCCCATCCGCGGAGTGTTGCCACATAAGCTTTCCGGCCGCTGCCTCCAAGGGTGGCGTCCGACCAGTTTGCAACTGTATTGAGACCCCAGTTGTCCAGCCTGCGGACAGTAAAATCCATCCATTTATTATACCAGCCGGAACCAAACCGCCTGTAAAGATTCCAGCTTAAAAATGATGAACCCTGCCGGGCTCTGCCGGCCGGCGCCTGACTTACTGCCTGGCTTGCTGAAGCAATCTCTTCTACAGGAGGCAGCGCAGTAAAAATATATTCCCTTCCCTGTATCCTTGAGAATTCGGAACGGGGACCAATTCCGGTTGATCCTGTTGAAAAGAACAGGCAGCCTTCGGGATCAACGAACCACCATCTGCCGTCAATCTGCTCCACCCGGAAGAATCCGGAAGCCTTTACCCTTCTTTCCTTAAAACCCCCATACTTCGACGTGTTGAAGTCACCCGGCTGCAATGCCTGATCTTCTTCGCTCCATGCTTTTTGAAGATCTTCAAGCGATTTTGCCTTCCCCGGCCATTCGGCCGGTATCCACTGACCAAACTCATCTACCAGGGGGACCGGTTCAAAAATGGTATCCATGGGGTTCATCGTAAGCTGCACATTCCTGATCTCCAGTGTGGGCGACCCGATTGGGAGCCTCATTGCCACCGAGAGGGAATCAACCTTGCGGATAGGTCCGACAGAACTTGAAAATCCGATCCAGTAACCCGGCCTTGCTGTTTTGCCTATTGCAGCCAGATCCATTCCTTTCGTGTTCCTCGTCTGAAAATGGACAAGAGGAACCGACGCCCGGATCCAGGAGCCCTGAAATGGCTGAATTGTCACTCTGCGCACCCCTGAAGTATCATAAAGCCTCAGATCGAACCTCTGGGTAGTTGACGACCTGAGATCAAATGTCAGAAACCTGTATTCTGACCAGTCCGAAGGCAAATCCCGGTTTAATTCTTTTATTTGCCACTTTTGTTCTGGTGTATCACCTTCAAAATTTACAGAAAAAGGCTCCTTCACAGTATTGCAACCGGCAAAGAGCAACAGGAATGATGCCTTAAGGATTAGTCTTGGGTTTTTCATGATTCAGGTCTGTTCAGATAACTCAGTTTACAGGGTTTTGGCTGCATGTTGCTGGTTGCTGGTTGCTGGTTGCTGGCTCCCCTGCAGGCTGGCTCCTTCGCTGCCCTCGCTGCAATCTGGCTCCTCGCTAAAAACACCCACTGGGTGTTTTATTAACGCTCGGCCCGGTTGCTGGTTGCTGGTTGCAACCAACCTGCAACATGCAACCTGCAACCTGTTTTACCAGCCGTAGCTTTAGCGAAGGCTGGCAACCTGCAACTCAGTTTCCTTATTATTATACCAAATATAGGAAAATATCCAATAGGAGGTAATAATACCGACGCAACGTTTCCCGTTAGTTTAATATCAATCCTGATCATTCAGCCTTACGAATCAGAATTGATTAACCTGTTCTTAATCTAAAATTAATCTTAAATTAACTCATCCGATAAAGTTGGAAGATATCTTTCGAGGTCGAAGAAAAGGATATCCGCGAGGTCTCAGGTAATCCGGCGGGCAGGGAATTTTAATCAAGCTGAATTTACTGATCATTACGAATACCTCTTGTCTGGTCTGAAGGATGAAATGTAAATTGATCTGTAAAAATGAGATCAAATGATTCAAAAAATGTTTTTAACTGTTAATTAGTTTAACCGCTTGATGTCCAAAGGAGTTCATTTTATTTATATAGGCATTTTTGTTGCAATAACTTCAATTGTTATTATTACGCTGGCATACAATGGCATATCATACTACCGGGTAAATCTTGAGGACAGGTATTACCACCCCGACAACGACAGGCTTAAACCAAGCGGAAGTGTTGGTCACAGTCTCGGGGTTATAGGATCCTTATGCATTATAACAGGAGTCGGGACCTACATGGCAAGGAAAAGATACAGGTTCCTTTCGCGGACAGGACCTGTCAAACACTGGCTTGAATTTCATATTTTCCTGTGCGTTCTTGGAACTTTCCTTGTTGCCTACCATACAAGCTTCAAGATCGGAGGACTTGCTGCCGTAAGCTTCTGGAGCATGTTTACAGTTTTTACCAGCGGAATTGCCGGAAGGGTTATCTACCTGCAAATTCCCAGAACCATGCAGGGCCGGGAGCTGGATCAGAGAGAGGTAAGGGATATGAGAGGCGATATAATTACTAAAATAAGAGAATCCTACAGTCTTGACGAAAGCAGCTTTAAATTCATTACCGTCTCGATTGAGAACCGGTCAGGGATCTATCGAGGAAACGGGTTCAGCAGATATTAAGAAACGCTGAGACAGGTACACGGTCAGGGCAATAAGAAGTTTTCTGAAAGAGAAGAATTTATCAAGGTCCGAAAGCTCCCGGATAGTGGCTCTTGTAAGAAATGATATAAGGCTTGGAAGGATCATCGGACGGCTTGAATTAATGAAAAACATATTCAGGTACTGGCATGTCTTTCACCTTCCATTTGCCATACTTATGCTGATCTTTATGATCTTTCATGTGATAGTAACAGTAGCCCTGGGCTACAGATGGATATTTTAGAAGTCATGAACCAGACAACCATTAATATTGTGTTCTATGCTCTTACAGCGATCATGTTTGCAGGGGTCATTATCATATATTTAAGGAGAAAGGAGAGGCAATCGCGGGTCACGGAGGAGAAGATCAGGAAGGCTACCGAAGAGGGTCTTCATGAACCGGTTTCACTTCATCCATACGTTGATCTTAACAGGTGCATTGGTACGGGGGCCTGTGTTGAAGCTTGTCCTGAAAAGGATATTCTTGGAATAAGAAACGGTAAGGCAACTGTGATAAATGCTTCCCACTGCATAGGCCATGGGGCTTGTTTTCACGCCTGTCCGACCGAAGCTATCACACTGCGGATCGGTACTGAAAAACGCGGTGTTGAGATCCCACATGTAAGCAAGAACTTTGAAACGAATATACCGGGGATCTATATTGCAGGAGAACTTGGAGGAATGGGTCTGATCAGGAATGCAGTCGAGCAGGGCCGGCAGGCAGTTGAAAATATTGTAAAGGCTGCAGGAAAGAACACTGTTACCGAATATGACCTTGTAATTGTGGGTGCAGGACCGGCAGGCATTTCAGCATCCCTTAACGCTAAAAAGCATAATCTCAGGTTCCTTCTTATTGAACAGGATACCCTTGGCGGAACAGTTTTTACATATCCGCGCAGCAAAATTGTAATGACTGCCCCGATGGATCTTCCGCTGATGGGGAAAGTTAAACTTTATGAAACCAGCAAGCTGGTTCTTCTGAATCTGTGGAATACTGTCCTGTCTAAATACAATATTCCCTTTAAGGAAAATTGCAAGGTGGATTCAATTGTCAGCACAAATAATTACTTTGATGTTATTTCGTCTGACAATCAACACTTTACTACAGCATTTGTGCTATTGGCCATAGGAAGGCGCGGCACTCCCCGTAAGCTGAATGTGCCGGGTGAAGACAAACTGAAAGTCGCCTACAGGCTCCTTGAACCTGAGGAGATCACCGGGAAAAACATTCTTATTGTCGGGGGAGGCGACTCAGCCATTGAATCTGCACTCCTTCTTGCAGATCAGAACCATGTTACAATCTCTTACAGGAATGAAATTTTCAACCGGATCAAACCGCTCAACAATATAGCCCTCAATAAAGCCCTGGCAGCCGGGAAACTCCAGGTCAGGTTCCAAACCAATGTCCTCAACATAGAGGATGATTGTGTAACCCTCTCGACGGAAACTGACAGCCGTTCAATAAAGTTAAGCAACGACCTGGTTTTTATTTTTGCAGGAGGCGAGTTACCCACTCAGTTCCTTGAAAAAACCGGCATCAGGATAACAAAGAAGTTCGGGGAAACTATAATGAAACATTAAGTAAGACGGAAGGACAAAAGGCTGAAAGGCGAAAGGAAATGAAGAGAATTATAATAAAGGTATCTGGATTATTGATCGCAGGAGCGTTCACAGCATTGGAGGCGACCGCCCAGATCTCCCCCGGCGACCTGTCAAAGCCGCATGAGTATCTCGAAGGGATAACAAATTGTACAAAATGCCATATTCTCGGTAATAAGATAACCGGCGAAAAATGCCTGGACTGCCATACTGAAATCAAAGAACGGATTTCAGCAGGAAAAGGTTACCATTCTTCCGCAGAAATAAAGGGGAAACAATGTATTGAATGTCACAATGAGCATCATGGTAAAAACTTTCAGCTTGTGAGATTGAATACGGAGGAATTTGATCACAACCATACAGGCTTCACCCTTTCAACCCCTCATTCCAAAGTGGAATGCGCGGAATGTCATAATCCCAAATTCATTGGAGACCCAAAAATCAGTGAGAAAAAATTCACCTATCTTGGGGTGAAGAGGGAGTGTCTTACATGCCACGAAGATTATCATCTTAATACACTTTCCCCTTCATGTCTTAACTGTCATAGCCCGGAAACATTCAAAACAGCTCCGGCTTTTGACCACAATAATGCCCGTTTTAAGCTGGCTGGAAAACATAAAAGCGTAGATTGCATTAAGTGTCATAAATCTGAAACTGTCAACGGAGCCAGGTTCCAGGAATTCCGTGGAGTGGCGTATGCCTCCTGCGTCAACTGTCATAAGGATCCACATCAGAACAAGTTTGGACAGAATTGCCGACAATGCCATAGTGAACAGTCATTCACCACGATCAAGGGAATAAGTAATTTTAACCATAACAAGACCAGCTTCCCCCTCGAGGAAAAGCATCTCACAGTTGAATGCAATTCGTGCCACAAAACCAATTTCACCGATCCTCTTAAGCATGACAGGTGCACCGATTGCCATCCTGACTACCATAAGAGTCAGTTTGCCAACAAGGGCATTTCGCCCGATTGCTCGACATGCCATAGTGTAAAAGGTTTTACCACCTTTTCGTATACTCTTGAGCAGCATAGCCGGAATCAATTCCCACTCAGGGGTGCACATGCAGCCCAGCCCTGCATCTCATGTCACAGGAAACAAACTGAATGGGCGTTCAGGAATATTGGTATTGTATGCAGCGATTGCCACACTGACATTCACAAGTCCTTTATAAACACAAAATTCTATCCCGGCGGAAATTGTCTTGTTTGCCACAATGAATCAGCCTGGCGGGGGGTCTCCTTCGATCATTCAAAAACCAGCTTCCCTCTTACAGGGGCTCATTCCGGTCAAAGTTGTTCCACATGTCATATTACAAGGAACCCGGCGGGAACTTTAACCCAGAAGTTTGCTCTTGAAACAAATTGTTCCGCATGCCACAACGACAACCATCAGGGTCAGTTTAATACCAAAGGAATGGAAACCTGTACTGACTGCCATGTTACTGATAACTGGGAACCCTCAAAATTCGATCACAGCAGGGCATCCTTTAAGCTTGACGGAAAACATGCCGGTGTTCCATGTGCCGGATGTCATAAGACTCAGCAGAACGGGGCTGTAAGATTTACTTTGTATAAAATAAAAGACTACCGATGCGAATCCTGTCACTTTTAATACTTTGTGCCTTCCTGGTAACTGCCTACAGGACAACCCAGTCATCACCACACGGGCCAGGGTTGAAATTGAGTTGCAAGACCTGTCACACTACAAACAGCTGGCAGTTTGACAAGGAGATTTATTCCTTTGATCACAATAAGACCCGTCTCCCTCTTTCAGGCCAGCACACCAGCCTTAATTGCAGGGAGTGCCATGTGTCGCTCGTATTCTCAGATGCAAAATTCAATTGTATCGATTGCCACAATGATGTTCATCAATCGACAGTCGGATCTGATTGTTCCCGCTGCCATACTCCGGAATCATGGCTCGTAAGCAATATTACCGATATCCACCGTATGAGCCGCTTCCCGCTGCTGGGAGCTCACCGGACTGCTGATTGTGCCATGTGCCACAAATCAGAGAACCCTGTCAGGTTCGATGTTCTGGGGGTTGATTGCATCGACTGCCACCGGGCTAACTATTTAGGTACCACCAAACCGAATCATACCCAGGCAGGCTTCTCGGAAGACTGTACTTTCTGTCATAAGGTTAATGCCTTTCAATGGGAAGGGGCAGGAATAAACCATGATTTCTTCCCCCTGAAGCTTGCGCATTCTACACCACAATGCGCTGACTGCCATACATCGGGTAATTACAGTGGACTTAGCCCGGAATGTTACTCATGTCACCAGGAAGCTTACCTGGGGGCGACGAACCCTAACCACAGCGCTTCCAAATTCTCAACAAACTGTCAGCAATGCCATTCCCTCAATCCCGGCTGGAAACCAGCCACTTTCGATCACAGAGCATTTCCACTGACTCTGGGGCACGCCTCTGTAGCCTGCGACCAGTGCCATATAAACGGAAATTTCTCAACGACCTCAACGGAATGTTCTTCGTGCCACCTTGCCGACTTCAATGGCACCACCAATCCCGCTCACGCAACCCTGAATTTCCCGCTTACCTGCACACTCTGCCATACTACCAATCCCGGATGGAAGCCGGCTTCCTACAGGCAACACGATACCCAATACTTCCCGATCTTCTCAGGCAGGCACAACGGGAAATGGAACAGTTGCACGGATTGTCATAACCAGCCTTCGAACTATAAGGTGTTCACCTGCATAAGCTGTCATGAACACAGCGCTGCCAATACGAACGGCCACCACACACGAGGTCAGCAACTATACCTATACTGCCACATCCTGCTATACATGCCACCGGAATGGAACATCAGATGATTAAGTATCAGATATGAAATACATAAAGTTGTTATATCCCCTGTTTTTTCTGTTCCAGCTATCCCTGCAGGGACAGAATATCGCCAAAAACATTACAGGCCAGGTCACTTTTCTTACCTCGCAGAATATCTATGTGAGATTCAGCAACACGGGCGGAATAAATGTACATGATACACTTTATATTTCGTCGGACGAAAAGCTCATCCCGGTACTTGTTGTTAACAGTCTTTCATCAACTTCATGTATGTGTTCTGCGATATCCGGGCAGGATCTTCCGGTCGGGCACCTGATCATTGCGAAGGCCAGACCCGTGGAACCCGCTCAGGATACAAAAACTCTTGACGAGGTTAAAAATGAAACACCAGCACCCAAATTAAATGAAGCTGCCCTACAGAAAGCAGCAGGATCATCAGCCGGCACGGCTCCTTCATCACAGAGGAAGCAGAGGATCAACGGCAGCCTTAGCGCTGCTTCCTATTCTGATTTTTCAAATACGGCAGGCACTGATGTTCAGCGATTCCGGTATACTCTGTCGCTCGATGCAGTAAATATAGCGGACTCCAGGCTTTCAGCCGAGACGTACATTTCTTTCAGGCACAAAGCCGGCGACTGGGGTGAAGTAAAGAGCAATATATTCAATGCCCTTAAGATCTACAGCCTGGCATTACGTTACGATATTGACAGCACTATGCATTTGAAGCTTGGCCGCCAGCTCAATCCCAGAATTTCAAGCATCGGATCATTTGACGGCCTTTCAGTCGAAAAATCATTTGGAGGATTTACTCTGGGCCTGGCAGGAGGTTCGCGTCCCGATTACCTTAACTACGGGTTTGATCCTCATCTTCTCCAGTACGGGGCTTATATGTCGTATGACTATTCCCGCAACGGGGCTTATTCAGGAACATCCCTTGCCTTCATGGAACAGCTTAATTCAGGAAAGACCGACAGAAGATTCCTCTATTTTCAGCATTCAAGCTCACTTGCGAAGAGCGTCAGCCTCTTCAGCTCCTTTGAAATGGATGTATTCAAGCTGAAGAATGATAAGCCGGCATCCACTTTCGACCTTACCTCACTTTTTATGTCATTGAATTTCCGGATATCCAACAATGTGACGATAAGTGGTTCATACGATGCCCGGAAAAATCCGGTCTATTATGAATCCTTTAAAACTCTTCTTGACACACTGATGGAAAACGCATTGCGCCAAAGCCTCAGATTAAGTTCCTATATCCGCATTAACAGTTCCCTTATGCTGGGCATTCAATCATCCTGGCGTTTCTTAAAAACTGACCTCCGTCAGTCAAAAAACATCTCCGGTTACCTGACCTACAGCCATCCCGGAGATAACTACCTTTCTGTCACATTGTCGGGAAATTATATAGAAACAAGCTATATCAACGGATACAACGCCGGAATAGCGCTTTCGAACAGCTTTCAGAAAGGAAAGGTTCAGACCGGCATCGGATACAATTATCAGGATTACAGGATCCCGGAAGGACGTCAAAACCTTGCCCAGCATACTGCCAGGGCTGATCTTTACTGGCAGGCTTCCACTAAGACATCCCTTTCTGTTAATTATGAAGTCAGCCTGGAAAAGCGCGACATATATAACCGTCTTTACATCCAGATCAGACAACGGTTCTGATTCCTCATCATGTTACGTCCTGTATAAGACTTAAAGGGGCAGCACACGTACTCACGCCATAGCCGTCAACCTAAGAACCAGTTTAAGATTTTGAATTATTTAATTGGCTGAAATACAATTAAATAACTTTCCCCTCCTTTTAAAGGAGGGGTGACCAGACGGTGAAATCATCTTACAGGCAGAAAACTAAATTCGTCTGGTCGGGGTGGTTGATTCAAATCTTTATTATTACCTTTCAAATGGATAGACTTGAAACATAGATTAACCACCCCGGCCGGGAAAACAAAGTGTAAACCACTCAAAATCTTTAGACCCGGCCACCCCTCCTTGAAAAGGAGGGGAAATGTAAATTATTGCAACTCAATTGCATACAGTTGAATTAATAAGTTATCGCATTTCTTAGGATCGGCTATGGGGCAGGGGGGGTGAGTCCATGCCCTGGATCAAACAGTTTCTTCATCAGATTGTTTTAATAATTGATTAACTAAAAGTTAAGAAAAGTTAAGCGATAATGGCATATTTTTTGAAAATAGAATTCCTGACACATATCTAATATTTTACAACTGGTTGACAACCCACTCTGGATTATTTATGGTATCAGTTTCAGGAGATATTACGTATGGCAACACTCAACCACAATATCAGAAATTATGGGAGGCATAATACAAGAGCAGCTATACTGCTGATGACAGGCTGCCTCCTGTTGGGTTTAAACCTGGATGGACAGTACTTCGGCAGGAATAAACCGGGCTACCGGAAATTTAATTTTGATGTATCTCAAACCCCTCATTTTGAAATATACCACTACCTGAAAAATGATTCTCTGGTTAAGGCGCTTTCACGGTGGTCGGAAAAGTGGTATACGATGCACCAGCAGGTATTCAGGGATACTTTCGATACGAAAAATCCTATAATATTTTACAGCAGCCACGCCGATTTTCAACAGACAAATGCAGTCAGCAGCCTGATTGGGACAGGTACAGGCGGTGTAACTGAAGCCCTTAAAGAACAGGGTTATATTGCCGGTTGCCACCTCGCTTGCACAAACCGATCATACACTGGGACATGAACTTGTGCATGCTTTCCAGTATCATCTTTTTCTCAATCCCGATTCAATGAAAAGGTACAACATCAATAATGTTCCGCTCTGGATGATTGAGGGAATGGCTGAATACCTGTCGCTTGGCAGTGTTGATCCCCATACCGCGATGTGGATGAGAGACGCAGTTGTGAATAAAGACTTCCCGACCCTGAAGCAATTGTCGACCGATACGAGGTACTTTCCTTACCGTTATGGACAGGCATTCTGGGCAATGCTCGGCAAAACCTGGGGTGACACTCTCATTGTGCCGCTTCTCGAAAAGACAGCCCAGGTCGGGTTTGATGAGGCGGCAAAAGCAATTCTCGGATTTAATGAGAAGACGCTTTCAGGTATGTGGAAAAGCGCTACTGAAGTAAATCTGAGAAAATACTTAAAGAACAGGCCTGACAGCCTTGCGGGAAAACAGATCATTTCCGATAAAAACGGAGGCAACATCAATATATCACCCTCAATAAGTCCGGATGGAAAATATATTGCCTTCTTTTCGGAAAAGAACCTGTTTACCCTTGACCTGTTTCTCGCAGATGCAAACAACGGAAAGATCATCAAAAAACTCTCGAGTGTTGTTAAAAACAACGAGATAGACGATTTCAGCTTTATCGAATCATCGGGTACCTGGTCTCCTGACGGAAAGGAATTTGCATTTGTGATATTCAGCAAAGGAGTCAACAAGCTTGCTGTCCTGAATGTAAAAAAAGCAAAGATCACAAGGGAGTTTGTTATTCCGGGTGTGCGTTATTTTTCTAATCCTGCCTGGTCGCCCGATGGTAAAAGAATTGTAATCACCGGACTGGTTGACGGGATCAGCGATCTTTACCTTTATGATATGGAATCGAAAAAAGTTGAAAAACTAACTGATGATTTTGCTTCAAACCTGCTTCCTTCCTGGTCATCGGACGGCAATTTTATAGTTTTCTCACAGGAGCGTCTCAATGAGGTGGTAAATCAGAAGAAGTTCAGCTTCAACCTTGCTATCCTTGATCTGAGAACTAAAACAATCAGGAGACTGGATGTCTTCAATGATGCCTATAACATGAATCCATCATTTTCACCCGATGATAAGAATGTTTATTTTCTTTCGGATGCAGATGGCTTCAGGAATTTGTACAGGTATGATCTTGCTGCGGATAAGGTTTACCGTCTGACAGATTATATGACCGGGATCAGCGGGATCACCGACTTCTCCCCGGCAATAAGCATTTCATCAGGCGGGAAGATTATAGCCTATAATTACTATTCTCACAGCAAGTACCAGATACTGGCTGCACGGGAGGATCAATTTACCGGTACTGAGGTCAGACAGGGATTATGTGAATTTTGATGCCGGAACTTTGCCTCCCCTTAAATATTTTGGTGCAAATCTTGTCGATACGACCATTTACAATCCGGAGGAGATCGCCGATCTGCCTTCAGATTCAATTAAAGAGGTACCATACCATCCAAAGTTCAAGCTTGATTATCTTTCAAACAATGCAAGCATCGGGGTCTCAACAGGGATATACAGGAACAACCTGGGAGGCAGTATAAATGCTATTTTCAGCGATATGGTCGGTAACAACCAGCTATACTCCTCACTCTCTCTCAACGGTCAGATCTATGATTTCGGAGGCCAGTTCGCCTATATTAACCAGAAGAGCAAGATCAAATGGGGAGCCGCCATATCTCACATCCCGTACCTGTATGGTAATCTTTTTTTTAGCCAGTGATTCACTTACTGTCCAGGATACCAGAATACCAGTCACAAATCTGGGTATTGATTATTTCAGGATGTTTGAGGATAACATTTCCTTTTTCAGCTCATTTCCACTTTCACAAACCAGAAGGTTTGAGGCTACAGCATCTTCCTCATGGTATTACTACAGGATTGACAGGTATAATAACTATTATACACCCGACGGGCAGAGCATTGGAGGTAACAGGGAAAAGATCCCGGCTCCTGAGGGGGACAATTACCAGCAGCTTTCATTTGCCTATGTCGAAGACAATTCGTTCTTTGGGATGACATCACCGATGAATGGGCACAGATCGAGGTATCAGATCGAAAAATATTTTGGATCTGCAAATATCTATACACTCTTAATAGATTACAGACAATACTTTTACATGAAACCTGTGAGCCTTGCCCTCCGGTTTTATAACTACGGCCTCTACGGAAAGGATGCTGAAAACAGTGTAATACCTCCTCTTTACCTTGGATATCCCTGGCTGATAAGAGGATATCAGAATCTATCGTACGATAACAGCTCCTTTACTGGAAATACATTCAATATTTCGTGGTTAAGCGGTTCGAAAATTGGTGTTACCAACGTTGAACTGAGGCTCCCGTTTACCGGACCGGAAAGACTGGCTCTCATAAAATCAAAATTCCTGCTTACCGATATCAACCTGTTTTTTGATGCCGGACTGGCATGGAACGATGGCGACAGGATACGGTTCGATCTCAAGCCTGCATCCGGACTTGAAGATACAGTGAGATTTCCAATATTAAGCACCGGCGTTTCCGTCAGGATAAACGTATTAGGGGCGCTGATTCTTGAGCCGTATTATGCTTTCCCTCTGCAGAATGGAGGATTCAGGAACGGTGCATTCGGGCTTAATTTTGTCCCGGGCTGGTAAATCTCTGTGTATCTCTGTGTCTTCCCTGCCTACCGGCCTTTAGCAGGTCTGTGGAACTCTGTGTAACAAAATAAATAAGAACTTACACAGAGGTCCAAGGAGGGAAGACACGGAGGTCCACAGAGGAAGAAAGTTACTTTGGCTGATCTTCATATTTTGCCTGGAAACGCCTGTAGAGTTGTTTATGCTTATTATCCAGGCTGATATTCCTTCCGGTAATAAATGCAAGTTCTACATTATTGGTTCTCATATCCAGAAGGTCACCTGTCGAAACCACAATATTTGCATCCTTTCCCTGTTCAAGCGAACCCGTAATATCATCAATCCCAAGGATTTTTGCGGTGTTCAGGGTGACGGTCTGCAATGCCTCTTCCTTTGTCAGACCGTAGGCGGCAGTCTCTCCTGCGGCAAACGGAAGGTTGCCATACGCCTGGCTTGAATAAGCAAGACCTACAGTTATCCCTTCCTTTCCGAACATTGCAGCCAGCTTGAAAGGTTCCTTAATATCGCTGTAGTCATACTTGGGAAGACTCAGCGGATTATTCAGCAGAACCGGGATATTGTTATCCTTGAGAAAATCCTTTAATGTCCCATGCAGTTTCATCTGCTCCTGTCAGAACAATCTTTTTGACACCGTATCTTTTTGCGAACATAACAGCTTCGATGATCCCTTTTGCTTCTGAAGCGCTGATAAACAAGATCCTGGTTCCGTCGAAGAGTCCTTTCATGGCATCAAGCCTCAGATTGAAGTCAACAGGCCTGTCAACAGCAGCATATGCCACAGCATCAGTAAAGATCTTTTCAAGCAGCTCAACATTTTTATCGTAGGTCATTGCCCCGGCAGCAGGCATCGGGAACGAGGCGCCTCGCCTGGCTGATGCCAGAGATTTTCTGGGCCAACCGAGCATAAGACCATTGTCCTTCCTGTAAGCAGCATCTTTCCAGTTCCAGGCATCGAGCTGAACCACGCTTGAGGTTCCGGGAAGCAGGGATCCCTGAGGTACTATCTGGGCGAGAAGAATTCCGTTTGACCGTATTACAGGAATAACATGTGAATCGGTATTATACGCTGCAATTGCTCTCACATCGGGATTAAGATCGCCGGTTTCCCTTGTGTCGTTTGCTACATCAACCCCGCTTCCGATCTCAGTGAGCCCGAGGGTTGTATTCGGGAAGATAAGTCCCGGATAAACCTGTTTGCCTGTAACATCAATCACTTCATAACCTGATCTGTCGAGCCTGCTGTCAGAAGCTTTCCCAACCCATGTGATTTTTCCTGCGGAGAAGGCAATCAGGCCGTTTTCGATGACTTCACCGGTTCCGGTATGGATAGTTCCGCCTGAAAGTATTACTGGTTTTTTCTGTGCCGGAGCTACTACCGGACTTTGTGCTGGTGACTGCAGAACTATCGCAGCCAGCACCAATACTGAAATTATATTTTTTATTTTCATCGTCTTTGGAAATTTGGATTTGCAGGTGTTGATGACTGGGTTTCTTTTAATATATTGGCAATTATCCTGTTGCGTTCACTGTCCATCTCAGTCTTCATCTTGTTGTCGACATCTTCATCAAAATAAAAAATGCCGTCAACCATTGTTTTGCTTGCATGTGAATATACTGAAAGCGGGTTACCTGTCCAGAGGACCAGGTCAGCATCCTTTCCGGCTTTTATACTTCCCATCCTGTTATCGAGATGAAGGATTTTTGCAGGATTAAGAGTTACAAGCTTAAGTGCTTCAATCTCAGATATTCCTCCATATTTTACTATTTTTGCCGCCTCCTGATTGAGCCTTCTACCCATCTCAGCATCATCAGAATGAAGGGCATGTAAGTACCCCCTGGCTCATCAACAGTGCAGCATTATAGGCAATACCTTCGTAAACTTCATATTTATAATCCCACCAGTCTGAGAAAACAGAAGCAGCAGCACCGTGTTCCTTTATCTGATCGGCGATCTTATACCCCTCGTTGAAATGTATGAAAGTGTTAACCTTCACTCCGAAATCTTTTGCAACTCCCATTATCATAGTTCCTTCTGACTGAACGTAAGTATGACAGGTGATAAAGCTGCGTTTTTCAAGTACATCAACAATTGCATCCAGCTCAAGATCGCGTCTTGGAGGAATCTTGCCAGCCTTTTCAGCAGGCTTCATTGAGTTCCATGCTTTCCATTTGTTGTTATAGTCCACTGCTCTCTGGTAGGCATCCCGTATTATCTGTTCTGTTCCCATTCGGGTATTCGGATATCGGCTGGCAGATCTTTTTACATTTTCGCCCAGGGCATGTTTCAGAAAGCCGGGCTGATTGTCGAGTTTCAACTCTTCGGCTGAAGCTCCCCACCTGTGTTTTATTATTACTGACTGTCCTCCTATTGGATTTGCCGAGCCATGAAGGATCTGGGCTGCGGTAACACCACCGGCAAGCTGCCTGTAAATTGAAATATCCTCCGGATCAACAACATCACCGGCCCGGACCTCAGAGGTTATTGCCTGTCCCATTTCGTTCGTGGCGTCGAGCGCTATGTGGGAGTGTTCATCGATTAATCCCGGGAGTAATATGCATTCCGGTAGCATCAATAACTTTTGCCCCGCCTGATGAAAGGTTTTTACCTGTCCTGGTTATCTTGCCATTCTGAACAAGAACGTCTGAATTAAGAAGGTTGCCTTCCTTTTCATTTGTCCAGACTGTGGCATTTTTAAAAAGGACGTCCTCCTGTCGGGGAAGCTCCGGTCGTCCATAAGCATTAAAGGGATAAATGACCTTCCCGGCTTCAGGCACCCGTGGTGAAGGTCTTTTGCGCTGATCCGGCTCAGTGGCTGTGCTGCTGTAAGTTGCTTTCCAGCTAAACCATTTTCCGTTGTCGAGCAGTCCCCGTCCCTCAAGATCATTCCCGGAAATATATCCTGAAAGTCTGTATTTTCTCTGTGCCCGCTCAAATGTCAGACTGACAAGGTCTTTCTCTGCAGTGAAAATTGCACCCCTGATCTGAACCGTATCACAGGTAAGCTTTATGGCCGGTTTATCAAACGTTCCTGAGAGAACCATCTTAAAAACCGTTGTATCAGCGGTAAGTTGATAGGTACCTCTCAGATCTTTGATCCTAAGGTCAACAAATCTGTAAGGAACTCCCTGCACCCAGTTTTCATAGATCACACAATCATCATTGAACAGATTACCTGATGTTATCAGAAGATTTGCAATCATATTCTTTCTTACGGCTCCAACGAGGTCTGTTGCCCCGATCATTTCTGCCGGTATTGCTGTAAGGGCTTTCAGTGCTTCGGTTTCAGGAAGTCCGTATTTTACAGCCTTTCGCAGGTTTGTAAGGAATGAAGACCGTTGTCTGAGGTCGGATGAGGTGATTGCAAATGTAATTCCTGCAGCTGACAATCTTGAGAGATTAGACGGAGCAAGCTCATAATGCTTAAGAGTTGCATATGAAACCGTTGCAGCGTCATAAGGATCCTTTACATCGGGCGCTTCCGGAAAGTTCAGCGGAATAATAAGCTTATTACCGGTTTTCTTTATGTCATCCAGAGCCTGATACTCATCGCCACCACCTTTTATTATATAGTTTATGCCGAATTCCTTCCCGATCTTGTCCGCCCTAAGCAACTCCAGTTTATTTGTAACTTCAAATACCTGTGGCAGAGCAAGTCCGGCTGTATAGGCTTCAAGGCCGTCGTCATGAAAATATCCGGGCGGGAGCTGTTTATACCATTGGGCGTCATAATTAACCTGTCTCAGAAGGGCTATAATACCAAATTGCGAGGCAGGATAAATATCTGATGAGCGTGACCGGCCCAGTGAGTAATTTGCGGTTGTTCTGGTCCTGAGAAGAACATTGTTTGAACGTCCTTCGCCTGTTGTGACAAGGGCTGATGTACCCCTGGCAATGCCATCGGCTTTAAAGGTAACAACAGCTCCAAAGCCTGCCTGTCGGTACTCACCTGCGGTCCTGGTATCGGGTATAAACTCCGTTGAGACATCATAGGAAGAGTTTATGCCATCATTCCAGTAATCAGCAATCCTGGCCTCAGGTGTAGCGGGAGTGGACTGCCTGCCTCCCTGCATCTGCCCGATAAAAGCTGCATAAGGGTTTGCATCTGCCGTCTGTGTCTGGGTCTTTAATCCATAGTTGCCTGCATAAACATCTACAAATGAAGGGTACACAGTTTTTCCTGTAAGGTCAATTACAATTGTCCCTTCGGGGAAAGTAAGCTTTTGCCCTACAGCCTGAATTCTTCCTTCAGAAATCAGGATATCGGCGTTCTCAAGGGTTGTTTGATAGTCAACAATTACACGGGCATTTTTAAACCCATAGATGTCGGCTCTTCTGTCGCTCACCCCCGTAACAGGGAGGTTGTCCTGCTGTCCGGACAGATTAAGCGGTACCAGGAGAAAGATCAGATAAAGGTATTTTCTCATGTCAGTTAGGCTTTTAGGATAAAGGCATGAATATAATGATAATATGAGGTAGTTTTAAGCCGGCAGAAAGTTAAATAACCTTAAAGAAGATTAAAAACTTACACAGAAAAAGTCGGCCCTAAATCCCCTGAAGGGGACTTACCCATAGCTGATGTTAAGGAATGGCACAGCTTATGAATCATCCTGTATGTAACAGAGGTTCAATAATTTACATTTCCCCTCTGGAGGGGTCAAAATCTCTTACCGGCAGAGGCTAAAGGGACGGGAGGTTGCTAAGTCTAACCACAGGTCGGGAGCTTTGTTCCTGCGAAATCTATAGTCCCGACCACCCCTCCTTGAAAAGGACGGGAAAGTTATGTAATTGTATCTCAGCTAATTAAATGCCTCTGTGGACCTCTGTGTAAGTTCTTAAAGCTTTTTACGCGTTGACAAGGAAATCATACATGTCGGCTGCGTTTTTATTCTCCGGATCAAGATCTATTGCTTTCTTGAAATACATTTTAGCCTTCTCGTAGTTGTAATTTTTCATGTAAACCCTTCCTAAATGGTAAAGGGCTGAGACATGCTGGTCGGTCTGATTGAGAAGTTTTTCGAAATGCGTGATCGCTTCATCATATTTACCCGACGATTTTAGCGCGATCCCCATATAATAGTTAGCCATTAATGTCCCGGGGCAGAATTCAAGCAATTCCCTGTAGGCTTCGATACTCTTTTCTTCCTTTCCAAGGTGGTAATAGGAAAGGCCGAGCCACAGGTATGTCATTGGAAGGTATTTGCCTGACGCTATTATTTTATTGAATACCACAGATGCTCTCGTAAAATGGGTGGAACGATACAGTGCAACTCCCATCCTGTACAGTATATACGGACTTTCGGGTTTTAGAGTGAGGGCCTTTTCATAATAAATTATTGATTTGGCCATGATGCCAAGAATGTAATAAATATTGCCTAACTCCATAAGCAGATGAATGCTGTCAGGATTCTCTTTCAGTTTTTTTTCAAAGAGTTTGGCCGCTTCGTTTAAATCGCCATCAAACAGCAGATCGTACGCTTCTCTGATAGTTTCGTCAGTAAAAAGTTTCATGATGTTATTTTTTAATTTTTAAATGTGCCCGAACCGTTTTTCCATCGGCTTGTATTCCTGTTGCGGATATACGAATTTAAACGCCGGACGTATTATGCGTTTTGCCGAGAAAGTAAGTTCCTCAATCCGGTGAGTGCACCATCCTGAAATTCTTGCCATGGCAAAAAGAGGCGTAAAGAGCTCCTTCGGGACCCCAATGCAGGAATAAACAAATCCTGAATAGAAGTCAACATTGATGCAAACGACTTTTTCAGTTTGTTCACCCTTGAATACCTTGAATACTCTTGGTGTTATCTTTTCAACAAGTTCATAAAGCAGGAACTCATCATACCTGTCCTTTTCAATTGCAAGATCTTTAGCTTTCTCTTTTAGCAGAGCTGCCCTCGGGTCAGAGATTGTGTATACGGCATGTCCTACACCATATATCTTGCCTGATCCGTCGAAAGCCTGTTTATTAAGTATTTTTAAAAGGTGTTGTTCAACTTCCTTCTCGTCTTTCCAGTTCTTCACATTTTTCTTAAGATCTTCCATCATATCAAGGACCTTCAGGTTGGCTCCTCCGTGCAATGGCCCCTTTAATGAACCAATTGCTGATACAACCGAGGAGTAGATATCTGTCTCGCTGGAACTTGTGACTCTGATAGTAAAAGTTGAATTATTACCACCTCCATGCTCAGCGTGAAGGACAAGAGCCAGGTCCAGAAGGTCAGCTTCAAGCTTTGTATAACGCGAACATTCACCTTTGATCATATAGAGAAAGTTTTCCGCCGTGCTCAGATCCTTCTGCGGGTATCTTATCATAAGGGTTCTTCCCTGGTAAGCATGACTGAATGCCTGATAAGCGTATGCAATGATTGAAGGGAACTTGGCTATAATGTTCATGGTTTGGGTGACCATGTTGGGCAGGGAAATATTATCGGGATCATCGTCAAGAATATATAGCCCCAATACCGACCGGGCAAGCATGTTAAGAACATCCTTGCCTTTCATTGAAAGTATCATATCCTTGATAAAGCTATCGGGCAGAGGCCGTAATGAAGCCATGTGGGCGGAGAATTTTTTCAGTTCATCCTTATTGGGAAGCTTTCCGGTAAGCAACAGAAACACTGTTTCGTCGAATCCATGCCGTCCTTCTTTCTGAAATCCCTGTGTGATATCTTCAATATCTATTCCCCTGTAAAGCAGCCGTCCGGGAATCGCAACAACCTTGCCATTTTCTTTCTTATAGCCCATTACCTCACCTATATTGGTCAGGCCGACAAGTACACCTGTATTATCTTTATTTCTGAGTCCTCTTTTTACATCAAACGTTTCAAATAGTTCGCTTTCGATCTGACATGACTGTTTAACCGATTCATTTATCTGGGATAAAAACTTTTTGTCTTCCATAATTCAATTTTTTGAGGAGATATTTAAAGGTTGGAAATTATTACATCTGCAAATTCGGAAGTCTTAAGCAATGTTGCATTCTCCATCAACCTGTGGAAGTCGTATGTAACATTCTTAAACTGTATTGTTCGTTCAAGTCCATTGTAGATATTCTGTGCAACATCGTCCCATCCGAGATATTCAAACATCAGGGCACCTGAAAGTATTACTGATCCCGGATTGACTTTATTCTGACCGGCATATTTGGGTGCAGTTCCATGTGTTGCTTCAAAAATTGCATGTCCGGTCTCAAAGTTAATGTTCCCTCCCGGAGCTATTCCTATACCGCCAACAATAGCTGCAAGTGCGTCTGAGATGTAGTCGCCGTTAAGGTTAAGGGTAGCAATAACCGAATATTCTGATGGACGGGTCAGTATTTGTTGAAGGAAAGCGTCTGCGATCACATCTTTAATTATCAGCTTGCCTGAAACCTCAGCCTGATGCATGGCAGAATCTGCAGCTGATACTCCTATCTCTTCCGAGATTTTCTTATGCTGATTCCAGGTAAATACCTTATCTGCAAATTCCCTTTCTGCCAGCGCATATCCCCATTTCATAAAGGCTCCTTCGGTATATTTCATGATATTTCCCTTGTGAACCAGGGTTACTGAGGGAAGCTTTCTTGCCAGAGCAAATTTTATTGCCTGTCGTACGAGCCTTTCCGTCCCTTCAACCGAAACAGGTTTAATGCCTATTGAAGAGGTCTTTGGAAATCTTATCGATTTCACGTGCATCTCTTCAATAAGAAATGATTTAACCCTGTCAGCCTCCGGGGTACCGTTTAAAAATTCAATCCCGGCATATATATCCTCTGTGTTCTCCCTGAATATATGCATGTCGACGCTTTCCGGGTGTTTAACCGGGCTGGGAACTCCGGTAAAATACCTGATTGGCCTGTAGCAGGTATACAGATCCAGTTCCTGGCGCAGGGCGACATTAAGAGAACGCATCCCCTCACCAACAGGGGTTGTTAATGGTCCCTTGATGCCAACAAGATATTCCCTGAAAGCTGACAGGGTTTCCTCCGGCAACCAGAAGCCTGTTTCCCTGAATGCTTTTTCTCCGGCAAGCAATTCTTTCCAGGTAACTTTTTTTCCACCTTTATAAGCGCTTTCAACAGCCGCATCGAATACTCTTACGGCGGCCCTCCATATATCGGGACCTGTCCCGTCGCCCTCGATATACGGAATTACCGGATTATCCGGAACCCGGAGCACCCCTTTTACAATTTTGATTTTTTCGCTCATAAATTTAAAGATATCTGAATTTCAACCCGTAAAATAGTTGATTTTAAGACCCGCACAAGGGTAAATAACAATTATCATGTCCCGGTCTTTAACTGGTTATGCCCGGAATTTGATATTCTAAAGTTGTTTCCCGTTACCAGGTCATTTTCAAATTGTAATTTGTTAAAAGTATAATTGTTATCAAGAAATTCCATGAGCTTCATTGAATCCTCAAATGCATTGCCAAGGCAGGTAGAGGCACCCGGGGAGGGTGTGATATTGAAGATTATTTTATCTCCGGTTATTTTAGCCTCTCCCATTTCCAGTTTTCTCGTTGTATTGTTGATAATCTGTGGCCTGGTTCCCCCTACGCGCCGGGCAAATCTTATTTCATCCAGTTTTATGCCCGGGACTATTTTCCTGATCTCCTTTAAAAATGACCGCTTTCCAATACCGGGGATGTCAAAAATAAAATTTTTTATGATGTAGTTGAAGATAATTTTGTCGGAAATGATGGAAATGATGCTTAAGACTGGCTTAATTCCGGGTCCAAATGTCTTCCAGTATTCAAAAAAGGTAGAATAGTTGTACCTCTCAAGGAGGAATATGGGTTTGGCAGTAGGTCCGAACCGGGTCACATTTTCATTATGCACTTCAGGGTCACCGTGGATAGCGGCAAACGGAAGCTTTTCCACCTGCATGGTATAGACCTTGCCATTCAGAACCTTATGAGATGTAAAAAAGCTTCCTGACATCGAGAGTATTGAGTAGTTCTTTCCGTAGCCGAGCGACTTGGCAATTTTCAGGCTGTGACTGCCGGCAGTAACCACGACGGCTTTTGCTTCAAAATCCCCCTTGTCGGTAGTGAGCTTAAAGAGATCCCCTTCTCTCACAATTTTTAAAACCTTTGTCGAAAGATAAACCGACATATCAGGATTCTCTGTCTTCGCGTTTTTAACAAATGAATGGCTCAGTTTCCCAAAATCCACCGTATATCCGTCGTTTGTCATAAGCGCCAGAAGGTCCTGCCCGGGATCGCGCCCCTCGAGTATCCTTGGTTCAGCCCTTCCGATTTCTTCTCTTCCTATCATCTTCAGACCGGGGAAAAGCTGGCTGAATGATTTAAAACGCTCCCTCAATGTGTTGATCTGGTCGGTACCGATTGCCAGTACCATCTTCGGAACCCTGATAAAGATCTTATTCTGGCTGTCCTTTTTTTTCTCTGCTTCAAGGTAATTCTTTACCATGTCGGCGCTTTTCTTGACTTTTTTTGCTTTTTCAAGGGTGTAATTCGTTTCAATATCGCCAAAATGAAGCGTCTGGCTGTTCATTGTTGAAGCTGAATTTACCAGGCCGAAATTCCGGTATTTTTCAATCAACCCGATGTTTTTTACATTTGAATATTTGCAAAGGGCGTAAAGGAGGGCTGTGCCGCTAACGCCACCACCTACGATTATTATTTCATGTTTCATAGCATTCAATTTTTACTTCATTAGTCCTGAATACCATTATTTATAAATCTAATGAAAGTAAAAATCTCAATTACTAAACATGATATCTTTTAGTTTTGTTCAACAATTTAACAAGTTAATTAAATAAAAACGGGAGGTATAATACCCCTATGCTGGTTGCTGGTTGCTTCGCTGCCATCGCTGCAATCTGGCTCCTCGCTAAAATCACCCACCGGGTGTTTTCTTAACGCTCGGCCCGGTTGCTGGTTGCTGGTCCTTCGCCTGGGATCAGTCCCGATAAAGCTTTAAATCCTGTTTACCAGGAAATCATTTCACCATTAACAAAAACATGCTTTACTTCAAAAGCCGTATCAAAAACTACCAGATCAGCTTTATAGCCGGGGGCTATACGGCCTTTATCGGTAATTCCCATTACGGATGCAGGGTAGGACGATGCCATCCGTAGAGCTTCCTCTGCTGTGATCGCAGTGTTTTCTGTGCAATTCTTCACGGCCTTCATCATTGTCAGAAGTGATCCTGACAGGGTACCGTCGGGCAATGTAAACCGGTCTTTCTGACGTACATGCTGGTAAGCGCCTTTCAGATTTTCTTCAACGGTATCAGAAATAAGAAATAACCTCTCATGCAACAGTTTTTTGGCAATTGAAATGACATTGTAATCAACATGGATTCCGTCAGCAATTATACTTGCAAAAGCGTTTTCCGATTGGAAAACTGCGCCCGGCAGTCCGGGATCACGATGGTGGAGTTGCGACATTGCATTGAACAGGTGTGTTGCTGTCCTGATTCCCCATTTAAAGCCCAGTTCAGCTTCCCTGAAAGTGGCATTACTGTGACCGGCAGCCACAACAATTCCCCTATCGATCAGAATTCCTGTTAGCTCTTCATTCCATACTTCTGGCGCTATTGTTAACATTTTCACAACTCCTCCGGCTTCTTCAAGCAGAGCCTCAATCTCCTCTTTCTGTGGCCGCCTGATACAATCCCTGATATGTGCTCCTCTTCTTAAAGGACTTATATAGGGCCCTTCAAGATGCAATCCAAGAACTGCAGGATTGGGGTTTTCCCGTACAACCCTTATCACTTCACGGTAAACGTCGAAAGTATTTGTCGGTATAGCGATCAGAAAACCGGTTGTTCCGCTCCTGGTAATGGCGTCGGTAATGCTCTTTAAAGCTTCTGCCGTAGGGTTGGAAGAAAAGAGGTATCCGCCTGCACCGGCGATCTGAAGATCAATCAGTCCGGGAGCCAGAAAATTATTCCCGCAATCTATTCTGATTGCCTGCTCAGGAATTGAGGCCATGTCAACAATTGCTACGATCCTGTCATTTTTTATCAAAACCGATTTGCCTTCCACCTTTTCACTTCCCGTGAAGGCGATAACATTTATTAAAGCTTTTAGCATATTGATATTTTTAAATACAATATTTTTTGTTTTCCCGCAGATCGCGCAGATCTCCGCAGATTTAATACGTCTTTTAATACGTATTTCTTTTTAATTTAATATGTCTTTTAATACGTATTTCTTTTTAGTTTAATATGTCTTTTAATAGCGATTATATAAATTATCTAACGTAATTATATTATATAAATAAGCGGACGTAATTAGCTGTTCAGCAAGGCCTCTCCCCAAACCCCTCCCCCAAGAGGGAGGGGCTTCCCCCTCTCTCCTGGGAGAGGGGGATCGAGGGGGTGAGGCCGTATTTCTTTTAAATTTAATATGTCTTTTAATACGTATTTCTTTTTAAATTAATATGTCTTTTAATATCTTCGGTCTTCGGTCTTCGGTCTTCGGTCTTCACTCATAACGAACCCACCCCTTGCCCCTCCCAGGAGGGGATCCAAAACTTCCGTCTTCGGTCTTCGGTCTTCCGACTTTTCAATTGAAGGAATCTGCAAAATCTGCGAAATCAGCGGTAAATTATTACTTTCCCAGCAGATCGCGCTGATCTCCGCAGACTTCCGTCTTCAGTCTTCCGTCTTCCGTCTTCGTCTTATTTTAATTTAATCTCCTTCGCCATCACATTCCATCCCGATACCTTTAGAACCGCTTCTTTACCGATAACTACCGAAGGACATGTAACCGTTACTGTCGTACTTTCAGCAGGAGCAAGTGTGAAATAACTACCGGACCAGAAGCACGGCAGAAGCTCTTTTCCCCCTGCCATAAGCTGGGGACGGACAAAAAATGCTATCCTGTCCGAAGAATTGGTAATCTTAACCGTCAGCTTCCTGTCGGTTTTTCCCTTTACATCGCTTAGCAGTGCGATAGCAACATTTGTTTCAGCTAAAGAGTTCATTGCTTTATAATCGCCATCAGATGAAATCCAGTACACATTATGGGATATAACTTTCCCGGATGAATTCTTCAGGTTGAGCACTACAAAGACCACCCCCTTCGTTTCACCGGTTATTTTCCCGAGATCTGTGGTTTCTTTTACATCGACAGGATTCAGACTTATATTTATATTCTCCCGGAACAGTGATTTAGAGTCAGCAGTATAAACGTTGACCTGGGCAGAAAGGCCGGAAACCTTTCTGTATGTCCGGTTGAGCACCATAACTTTCCTGCTGCTCAGATTCAGCTGTATATGAACCGGTTCGCAGGCATTCTGCATAAAATAGTAACCTGCATTCGGCATCAGGAACCAGTCATAAACCTGCCATACCACACTTGGGAAAGCAGCATTAAGCTTCCATAGCATTACACCCCCGATATCATTAAGTTTATGTCCTGCCGCTTCAAAAATTCCCTGGTAACCTATGGCATTCAGAAGCTGCATCTTATCACAGAATTTTTCAATACTTTCAGGTTCGCCGAACCGTTTTATCGCCTCCTTATAATAGAGATCCCACCTGCCGTTTCCGGTTGCGGCATCGTGATAACCCCAGGTATTGTTCAGGGGGAAAGGAAGTGTTTTGTCCCAGACCAGGTCTGGAACAATTTTGGACATTATGTTATAGGGTGGTTGTGAAGGCAGACCTGTCTCATCCTTGAATACCCAGTCTCTCCCGGCAATAGCCCTGGCATAATAATCTGAGGGATCCCTCCAGGTATAAGGGCCCCCGCTGTAGACACCGCCCGGCAGGTTATCCGGCCAGGATGCAGGCCATCCTTCCGGGAGCTTTGCAAAGCCTGATGAGCTTGGGATAAATGGTCTTGTTCCGTCCAGCGCTATTATATTATCTCTCATATAATCGTAAAGCTCCCGGCGGGCATGTCCTTCATTTCCACCTGTCCAGACCAGGAGACTGGGATGATTCCTGATCCTGAGAATGGTACTCGTAACATTCCTTTTGAAAACTTCTGCCTCCAGAGGCCAGTCGGGCGATCCTTTGAACTCGCCCTGGGTATCACCGGTGATCCAGAAATCGGACCAGACCAGTAGCCCGTATCTGTCGGCAGCCTCAAAGAACTCATCGCATGGTGTGACTCCGCCACCCCATATCCTTACCAGGTTAATATTGGCATTGCGGCAAAGACGCATTTCATAGTCATATCTTAACGAATCGCGATTCAGCATGAAATCAGGGACCCAGGCGCCGCCTGTCAGATGTACCCTCCGGCCGTTAACGTAAAAATCCCGTCTCCAGCTGCCCTTAATATCAACTGCTTTTGAGGAGACTGTCCTGACGCCAAATAAGAATGTAGTGTCGTCTGAAATACCAGAGGCATTGCTGAACTGAAGCCTTATCCTGTAGAGATTTGGTTTACCATAGCCATTGGGCCACCATATTCCGGGTTTACTTATATTGAGTTCTTTTGTGTCGTCAGGCTTAAAATCGACAACAGTACTTCCATCTTTGCCAACCGCCACGTTTCTTATGAACTGGAACGGAGCTCCCTTGAAGTTCTCGGGGGAAATCTTAACAGTCAGTTTTCCCGGCTCGTTGTTCCCCGTGTGGTTAAAGAGCGTCAGGCTGAGCGACATTTTCGCCAGCGAGGTATCTTCTGCAGGAAATTCCGTCGTTATTTTGGGATTGCCGATTGTCACACCTCCCGAAGTCCTGAGGTAGACAGGAAGCCAGATACCCATATTCCTGTCGCGTACAGGCGGTACCCAGTCCCAACCTACCGAACAAAGCATGGTGACATTCTTGCCTATATCGCCTGTGGGGCCTCCGTTGGGGTAGAAGTCGCCGAGAGCTTCAAGCTGTTCTGTTGAGGGCAGGCCCGGGTAATCGAGGGGATAGATCTTTACTGCCAGGGCATTCTCGCCTCCTGCCTTTATCAGGTTACTGATATCAAGGCTGTACTGTGCAAACATACCTGCCATCTTCGTTGAATCGGCAACCTGCCGGCCATTGACCCATACACCGGCTCTGTAATTTATACCCTTGAAAATCAGCTGGAAACACTTCCCCTTATCAGAAGCCGGAACTTTAAATGTCGTACGGTACCAGTACGGCTTCTTCCATGGATTCGGATCGTTTGGAAGATGACTGAACTGCTCCAGCTTATACTTTTTGTTGAATTCATCCGATGCATCAGGTATCAGCATATTATTCATGCCGTTGTAAGGATCGGGATAAATACCATTTGCGACAAGACCGGTCAGGACTGTTGAAGGTACCTTTACCGGAAACCAGTAGACTTTCGACATATATCCCGGTAGTTGAAAGCTCCTCACCGGATGCAGAAACAACTGCAGATGACTGTAAATCAAACTGAATCAATTTTACCAGTTTCACCGGAACTGTTTGTGAATAAGCCTGAACCGAGGAAAGCCAGCAAAAGAAAAACTGCAATTTTGAGGTTGTTTTTCATAGTTGGTTTGTTAAAAATGGAAGATAATAATTTTTATCGGATGCTGAAATTGAACCGGGAGTCATTTTTCAAATAAACTTTATTCCGGGGAACAGGTAATCCGGTGCTGAATGTGATGAGGCATCAGCTTTTGTACCAGGGGAACCGAACAAAGAGATAATTAAATCCGTTTTGTCACATGTGCAAAGTCGAAGGATGAGTCTACACCACGAGACAGCACAAAGGTTCATCTAAGGACTTTAATTATTGTCAGATCCTTACCTCTGTTAAGTTCTTATTTTCTTTGAATCTATTACAACGGATTTTCCACCGGACGATCACTTGCTTATCAGCATCCAGGTATCGGAATAAGCGGGAAATCTTGCCCATATCTTCCGTACTTCAGCCCGTGCAGCTGTAATATCGTCGGTTGCCATCACCGAAACACGGTATAATCCGGCATCATTCTTCAGTACTTCTGATTTAAATCCGTCTTTAATGACAATAGCCTGGTGCTCCTTCGCATTGACCGGGTCACGGAAGCTGCCTATAATAACAAAATACTTATGAGGATCGGGAGCTTTTTCATCATTCGGGACCAGCTTTTCTTCGACTTCACGGATAGGAGTGGAAGGCATCAGGATTGTCTTTTTCGATGCTTCTGAGTCACTCCCTGATCTGAGGCGTTTATTCGTACCTGCGCAGGAAGCAGTGATCAAAAGAGCGGAGAGGATAAAATAAGTAAGTACTTTCATAGATTAATTTTTAATTAACAGCTGGCAAAGTTGCAAAAATTAATTGAAAAAAGTCTATCTGAATTTTTAACCTTTTGTTATTTCAATAAGCAATCTCGAGGATCTGCAAGAAGCTTTTTTCGGAAATTTTCCTGTCGGCCACCAGGTTCAGGTAGTTATTCTGAGAACGAAAAGCTATTCCGATACCGCTATCCCTTATAAGACAGATATCATTTTCGCTGTCGCCGACAGCAATGATATTCTTTATATCGATGGCATACTTCTCGGCAAGCTGGAAAAGAACATTCGCCTTGCAGAAATCGTGATTGCATTTACTGTGTTTATTCTTCATAAATGCCGATGGCACTTTTACTTCGCCTGTAGCTACACTTCTCGAAAATTCAAGTTCATTTGCTATGGAAAAATCCATTTTAAGCTTGTTCTTCAGGTGATTGGTAACAACGTCGTAACTGTCGCTTATGATTCCGCATATATAGCCTTTCTTTTTTAATTCACGGATGACATAGGGTGCATCGTCAATTATCTTTATTTTATCGGTTACCTCCAGGATCTCATCAAATGACTTGTTCTTCAGCAACCTGGCAATGGATTTTGTCCTGGTATAGGGATTACCGTATTCCGTAACGATCCTGATAAGTTCATCCTTGAAGTTAAACTCCTCCGCGGCAGTTGTAATAAAGCTGCCCTCAAGCAGGGTATTGTCCATATCAAAGATTATCATCTTTTCCATTCCGAGCAGACTCTCCCTGATGGCATAGTCCATCTGGGTCCGGATAATGCTGATATTTTCAAGAGTCTCCAGGTTCCTGACCTCAATGTTTTTCACACGCTTCAATATAGCCCTTGAGACTTCCCTTGACATCTTCCCAAGCTGCTCCCATGACTGCATCCTGTTTTCTATATACCCGATATTCACTTCTTTCAATCTTGCTCCTGCAGAATTCATGTCAAGCAATATCCCGATATCGACTCCGTAATCATTTTCAAAGTCGAGGTTTTTTAACATGCTTTTGCGGGCGCCGATCATTCCGCTAAGCGGTTGGGAAAACTGTGTCAGCTCGGGGAAAAGCAGGCTGAGGAGCGGTTTTGCCACCAGCTCGGTAACCCTTCCTGCCTGCCTGTCGAAGGAAGATTTGACAAAATCAGCCTCCCCGTCAATTATCGGCCCTGCCAGAAGCTCAACTATATTTTTTGGATAGGTAAGGATGTCGGCATCAAGATATACTATCACCTCACTTTTTGCGAGAAGCATGCCATCACGCATGGATGCTCCCTTGCCAATTGACGGACTTGTATATATCCTTACCTTTGGCAACCTTGATTTTTTGATTGTGTTGTCAAAAGATTTGTCGTCAATCACAAGTATTTCTTTAACGACAGGAGAGTTGCTAACCAGCTTGATAACCTCTGCGATCGTCTTTTCTTCGTTAAGTGCCGGAATAATAACTGTTACCATGAATATGTTTTAGGCTTATCAGATTAACAATATTTTCCCTGAAATTGTTATTTCAGGTACTTCTTAATATTATAAAGCTTATTCAGAGCTTCGACAGGTGTCAGATTATCGATATCCAGACCAAGGATTTCGTCACGTATCTGTTTGAGTACCGGGTCGTCGAGCTGGAAAATGCTTAGCTGTAAACCTTCCCTGTGACCTGCAATGTCTGCAATCGGCTTAGCCAGTTCCTGTTTTTCGTGACTCTGTTCAAGCTCGTGCAGAATTTCATCCGCCCGCTTTACAACGCTTCTTGGCATACCTGCCATTTTAGCAACGTGAATCCCGAAGCTGTGTTCGCTTCCGCCTCTTTTAAGCTTCCGGAGAAAGATCACCTTATTATTGAACTCCCTGATCGAGACATTATAGTTCTTCACCCTTGAAAAAGAGTTCTCCATCTCGTTAAGCTCGTGATAGTGTGTAGCAAAGAGAGTTTTAGCCCTGAGCCTGCTCTCATGAAGGTACTCAACCATTGCCCAGGCTATTGAAATGCCGTCATAAGTACTGGTGCCCCGGCCAATCTCATCAAGAAGTATAAGGCTCCGGTCGGAGAGATTGTTCAGGATACTTGCAGCTTCATTCATCTCTACCATGAATGTTGATTCTCCAAGACTTATATTATCCGAGGCTCCGACCCGGGTAAAGATCTTATCGACAACGCCTATCCTGGCAGACCGTGCCGGGACATAACATCCTGTCTGAGCCATTAGAACTATAAGTGCGGTTTGCCTTAACAGGGCTGATTTACCCGACATGTTGGGACCTGTAAGTATTATGATCTGCTGGTCATCTGTGTCAAGATACAGATCATTGGGAACATACGACTCCCCGGGCGGAAGCTGCTTTTCAATGACAGGATGCCGGCCGTCGGTTATCTCAAGTACTCTTGAATCGTCGAGAACCGGACGAACGTAATTGTTTTCGCCCGATACCAGGGCAAATGACTGGAGGCAATCAAGACGGGCTATCAATGAGGAATTTATCTGGATTGGCGGGATGAACTCAAGGATCGCCAGGATAAGTTCATTATAAAGCTTTGTTTCAAGGTCGATTATCTTTTCCTCAGCACCGAATATTTTACTTTCATATTCCTTAAGTTCCTCAGTGATATAACGTTCTGCATTAACAAGCGTTTGCTTCCTTATCCATTCAGGCGGCACTTTATCCTTATGTGTATTTCTGACTTCAATATAATATCCGAACACATTATTGAAGCTTACTTTCAGTGATGAAATTCCGGTTCTCTGACTTTCGCGTGTCTGCAGATTATTCAGGTAGTCTTTTCCGCTGTAGAGAATCTTCCTGAGCTCATCAAGCTCTTCAGATACACCCTTTTGAAATAACATTACCCCTGTTTACCTGTGAAGGAGGATCATCATTCAGTTCTCTCGCGATCCTGTCAGCTACCGATTTGCAGGGATTCAGCTGTTCAGCCAGTTTGGCAAGGGGAATACAGCCGCTCTCACTGCATAATTTGTTTAAAGGACCAATAGCTTTCAGGGCATTTCTGAGCTGAACCACTTCGCGGGGATTGATCCTGGCTGTTGCAACCTTTGAGATCAGCCTTTCAAGATCCCCGATCTGCCTCAGCAGTACCGAAATTTCTTCCCTGAATACAGTATTGTCAACAAGGTGCTGAACTATATCAAGCCTGTCATTAATGGGGGCGATATCCTTTAACGGCATTGAGATCCATCGTCTTAATAGTCGTCCACCCATCGGCGATATTGTATTGTCGATCACGTCAATGAGGGTTTTCGCACCTTCATAGGGAGAATGGAACAACTCAAGGTTTCTGATAGTGAATTTATCGAGCCACACATATCTGTCCTCTTCAATTCTCGAGAGAGTTGTAATATGACCAAGTTGCTCATGCTGGGTAATATCGAGATAATAAAGTATTGCCCCTGAAGCAATGATCCCAGACGGAAGATTTTGAACGCCGAAACCTTTCAGTGAGCTTGTCTCAAATTGTTTAAGGAGCCTGTCATTGGCAGCTTCAGGTGTAAAGATCCAGTCGTCGAGCTTATAGGTATAGAATTTTGATCCAAAGCATTCGGTGAAAAGCTCCCTTTTGCGTTTTTCAAACAGCACCTCTTTTGGCTGAAAGTTGTTCAGCATCTGATCTATATATTCTATAGTACCTTCCGAGGTAAGGAACTCGCCGGTGGATATATCCAGAAATGCAACTCCTGCAATCTTCCTGTCGATATGAACAGCTGCCAGAAAGTTGTTTTCCTTATGGTTGAGTACATTTTCATTTAGTGAAACTCCCGGAGTCACAAGCTCGATTATGCCCCTTTTGACAATTTTCTTTGTCAGTTTCGGATCTTCAAGCTGTTCGCAGATGGCCACCCGTTGTCCGGCCCTTACCAGCCTGGGCAGATAGGTGTCAAGTGCATGGTATGGAAATCCGGCGAGCTCAACGAAGGATGCTGATCCGTTTGCCCTGCGTGTAAGCGTAATCCCAAGTATCTCTGATGCTTTTATTGCATCCTCTCCAAATGTCTCATAGAAATCGCCTACCCTGAAAAGCAGTATTGCGTCAGGATGCTTTGCCTTGACATCATAATACTGCTTCATCAGCGGAGTCTCAACATATTTCTGAAAATCAGACATTTTGAAGGTGTTTGCCGGGATTCGTCACTCTTTTGGAATTTGTGTATTTAACAAAGATACACTCCCGTGAATACTAATGAAAGGAATTCAGATAGAAATCTCTTGTAAGCTTTATATAATCATCTGTAAATTCATGCCGTTTCCCTTTTCCGATGGTGAGGAATTTTTCGGTGACCGTTGTCCTTTGCCGGCTGAAACAAAGAATCATCCTTTTTATAGCTCCTGAGGGAAGAGGCTTGATCTTCAAAATATCATTGCAATAAAACCCATAATCATGAGCTTCAGCAATGAATATATTGCCTTCGGCGTATGGCAGAATAAGCTGCAATTTCCCATCCTTCCGGAGGAGTCTGGCTGCCGCGGCCAGAATATCCGTGTGACTTAGCAGCGTATCATGCCGGGCCATCGATTTGACAGGATCGGGATTCTTTAAGGAATCGATAAAATAGGGCGGGTTGGTAACAATGAGATCAAAAAAAGTATCCGGAGGTAAATAATCCTGCAGTTTGCAGTTTTCGACCCTTATCCTGTCCTTCCATTTACTTAACCCGGCATTTCGGCATGCCTCAGCGTATGAATTAACCTCCGGCTCAATGGCTACTATTTCAGTTTCAGATCTTTGTGCCAGCATCAAAGCTATCAGACCTGTTCCTGTACCGATATCGAGTATCCTTTCCGAACCTGAAATATCAGCATAAGCCCCCAGCAAAACACCATCAGTACCAACCTTAAAGGCAGACCTCTCCTGGTAAACTGTAAACTGCTTAAATCTGAAATAATTATTTGACATTAATGAAATGAGGATTTTAGATCCCAAACAAAAGTGCAAATTAATTTCGAGGAGTGAAAAAAGAAATGCAAACTGACACCCTCAGTGATGAACAATTTTATTTCGTACAGGTTATATCCTGAAACAAGTCAGGGATGGGTAAAGCTGTTAAAATAATTCTTGTAATGGTTTCTTTGGTCTTCTGTCAGGCCATGATCTGGGGACAGAGCGTTAAAAACATCCGGACGGCCGATCTTGAGAGGATGCTTAAAAACCAGGATGATAAGTTGCATGTAGTTAATTTCTGGGCTACCTGGTGTGCTCCGTGTGTAAGGGAACTGCCATATTTTGAGAAATTATCTAAAGTCTATGATCCTGCGAAGGTCAGCTTTATACTAATAAGCCTCGACTTTCCGGGTGAGGCAGATAAAAAGCTTATCCCCTTCCTGAAAACCAATAAGATTTCGCTTGGAGTGGATCTGATGCAGGACCTTGACTACAATGCCTGGATCGCAACAGTCGATCCCGGATGGTATGGCAATCTACCTGCCACCCTCCTGTTTAATAACCCACGGAAAATAAGGATCTTCCATTCCGGGGAGATCGATGAACCCGGTTTAAGAAAGATGATTGATGAGAATTTGAAGTAAGTAGTATAAAATCAATATCATTAAATATGAAAAAGTATCTGGCTTTAATGACACTCGGAGTCATGCCTTTATTGTCAGCCGGACAGGCGCCACCCTACAAGGCAGGTGATCAGGCATCCGATTTCCACCTGAAAAATGTCAGGGGAGAAATGGTTTCTCTTTCACAGTTCACTGATGCAAAGGGATTTATTGTAGCTTTCTGGTGCAACACATGCCCGGTAGTAAAAAGGTATGAACAAAGGCTCATAACCCTTAATAAGGAGTTCGGCCCCAAAGGATTTCCGGTCATAGCGATCAACAGCAACGATCAGTATGTATCACCGGGCGACTCTTACAATGAGATGCAGAGGCTTGCAAACATTAAAGGTTATGATTTTGAGTACCTTTATGATGAAACACAGGAAGTTGCCAGGTCGTATGGAGCCACCAGCACCCCCCATGTTTACCTTCTGTTGAAGCAAAATGGTAAGCTGATCGTTCAGTATGCCGGCGCAATTGACAACAACGTGGAGAATGCTTCGGCTGCTGACAAACAATATCGTGCGCGAAGCAGTCGTCAGTCTGCTGAAGGGTGAACAGATTTCTGTCAAGGGTACCAGAGCAGTGGGTTGCTCCCTGAAATGGAAAAGGGTTGAAGGCGTTATAACCGGGAAGGGGCAGAATGCGGAGTTGATATATTACAGGCAGCTTTTAAGCAAAGAGTCCTGCTGACTCAATGTATTATCTTCTTGCTGTCATCAACCGAAAACTCAGGCTGGATTGTCGAATGGGTGATCCCGTTCTGATGGAGGATTTCTTTTATGTTTTCCAGGATGCACTCGAATCCGGTCACTTTAATATCTTCAGAAATATCGATATGGGCTTCAAACATCAGATCATGTTCATCTATTTGCCAGACATGAACGTGATGGGCATTTTTCACCCCTCCAATTTCTTCTATTTCATGAACTATCTTCTTTATATCGACATCCCTGGGGGTAAATTGCATGATAATCCTGAGAGACGCCCGGATAATTCCCCAGGTCATATACACCAGGTAAATTGCAATTAAAAGGGAAAAGACTGCATCAGCCCTCTCCCATTGCAGGTATTTAATTGCAAGCCCTCCCAGTAAAACTGCCACGGATGTAAGCATGTCGCCGAAAAGATGCAGGTAAACCGATCTGATATTCATATTGTCGCGGGAGTCCCTGCGGACAAAGAGCGCGCTGATACCGTTAACCAGAATGCTGGCAACTGCCAGGCTTATCACCCATGTCGCAGATATTATAACAGGATGAATAAGCCTCTGGACAGCCTCAACAATGATAACGACGGCTATTATAAACAATGTCGCGGAGTTGATAAAGGCAGCGAGAATTTCAGACCGTCGGAAACCAAAAGTCTCTTTTTCAGTGGCCTCCCGTTTTGACAACCTGTTTGCAAAGTAGCTGATAACAAGGGAAAGCACATCACTCAGATTATGTGCTGCATCGCTCATCAGCGCCATACTTCCTGATATAATGCCACCGATAGCTTCAGCGATTGTGATGGTTACATTAAGGATAACAGCCATCCCGATGTTCCTGCCGCTCACCTCCGGATGATTATGACCGGTTGTTTTCATGTAAAATCAAAATAAGGTAATCACCTGTCTCTGTCTGTTATTAACAGAGAACTTTACTGAAACAATCGGAGATCGATTGTGGTTTAATCACTTATGAACTTTTGTTGTTGTACCATTAATGTCCGGTTATGCAAAAAAATTAAGAACTTACACAGAGTTCCACTGAGAAGTCA
>CAWDYR010000021.1:0-95674 GCA_963806555.1 uncultured Bacteroidales bacterium
CCCAGTTGGGAACGATCCAACGACCCCCTGATTATGAGTCAGGTGCTCTAACCATCTGAGCTATGGGCCCCGCAGAATCCGTTTTTTTCCAGTTGAACCTGCAACCCGCAACCCGCAACCTGCAACCGGGCCGAGCGTTAAGAAATTGCCCAGTGGGCAATTTTAGCGAAGGAGCCAGCCCGCGGGAGAGCAACCTGCAACCTGCTTTCTTGATTTCGGTCTGCAATTATAAGTAATTGTTGGTAATAATCCAAAAAATGTTTACCCCACCGGACTATGGGTTTCCATCTTATAAACTGACCTGTTTATTCAGGAATGCCAAAAAATCTGAATTATTTATGAAAAGTAAATAAATCCTGACTAACTTGCGACTAATCAGTTTAACTTTAACTCTATCAATGAAAACTTACAGATCATTTACACTCACTTTTATTGCACTCTTCTGTGCAGTCACAATTACAGCCCAGACAGCTGATGAGATAATCGGCAAATATATCCAGGCCCTGGGCGGGAAAGACCTGCTGAATAAAATCACTTCAGTCTATACCGAAAGCACTATGGACGTTATGGGTACACAGGGCACACTCAAGTCCACACAACTCAGTGGTAAAGGGGTAAAACAGGAAATGGATATTATGGGCACTAAAATAACTACATGCTTTACTGACAAAGGCGGATGGAGCATTAACCCGATGACCGGAGCCTCTTCACCGGAAGTAATGCCTGATTCCCAGTACAACTCCGGTAAGGACCAGTTAGGCGTCGGAGCTCCGTTTATTAACTATGCAGAAAAAGGAATCAAGGTTGAATTAATGGGTACTGAAACAGTTGGAGGCGTAAATGCATTTAAAATTAAAATGACAAACCCCGAAAACATTTCAGCACTATACTATTTTGATCCCAATACTTTTTATCTGATCCGGCAAGTCCAGCAGACTGAGATGCAGGGAGAGATGATAGATAATGTAATGACCTATTCAGACTACAGGTCAACAGAAGGGTACCTCATGCCCTATAAAGTGGAAATGGTAATGGCAGGAGGACAATTTTCAATGTCAATGTCAGTAACGAAGGTTGAATTGAATAAACCTGTTGATGAGGCAATCTTTGCAATGCCTAAATAAGATCTGTTCGTGTTCGGCCTTTCTTATTCAGCTTACAGAGTTATAGAATTCCAGGAGCTCAAGCTTTTTATCCTTATCAAGATTATGCCACCGTATACCCTGGATGGCGCCTTCAAGAGCATAAAGCATGTTGATGCATGCTTCCCTGTCAATGGTTTTGATCCTTATAAATGCGTTCTCACTGCCGGCGTTTTTTAATTCTGCCGGTGTGGAGATCCCGACCGTAGATAAGTTTCTCTGCAAGTGTCCTGCCGATATTCGGCATACCGGCGAGGTCGCTCTCTTTTAAATTCATCTGATAAGGTAGAAAAAAAAGTTTAAAGTTATGGTTATTGATATAAAGGTAAGAATAATACCCTTTTATGTGCTGGCCGGAAAGCCGAAATCAAATAACCGCAAAGTTCGCTAAGATTTAGAATCTAAGATCGCAAAGAGTTTTCCCTCGCTAAAGTGGAATTTAAAGTCCCCTTCAGGGGATTTAGGGGCAACAGCTATTCTGGTCATTCTCCCTTCCTGAGATATTGCATGAGTATATTTGCTGCCTCATCCATGTCCTGTCCAAAAGTGAGAATTCCCGCTCTGTCGCCTGCCATAATTACTATCCTCTTTTCAAAAATATCAGACTCCCGGAATAATCTCTGGATATCTTTGGCAAGGCATACAGTTCCGTAATCCAATGAAGGATTGGTGGTAGGCACTTTGTAGATAAGTTCATTCCACAGCTCGATGCTGTGAACGTGTATTACAGCATTTGCGTCGGGATCAGCCATATAGATTGCGGCATGTGTCAGTGATTCGGAGGAGGCTTTTAGCGGACCGGTGCATTTGACTGCATTGTCGTCAATATTGAATGAATTGACCTTAACATAATGACCCGGTTCAAGTTCGGGTATTTCACCCGTTGCCGAGCCTGTGATAACAAACTGGTTGCCGCCCTTGATCCTCATGCTGATGTTCCCGAAGCCTACTCCATTTTCATAAGCGCCTATCAGATCCATGTTATAAAGGATCTCTCTCCAGTAATTTATTATTTCGTACTGTTCATCAGAGATAACAGGTCCCGACTGACTCCAGTGACAATTAAATTTAACAATGCCTTCCATTTTAGTTGATATTATCTGAAAACAATTTCTTTATATCTTCCTCCTCTGCCCTGCATATGCCTTTCTCGGTTATGAAACCCGTGATCAGCCTGGCAGGCGTTATGTCAAATCCCCAATTTCCCGCCTGTGTCCCGTCAGGACAAATCCGGACTGATTTTATTTCTCCTGCGGCAATGCCGGTTACTGTTGTTACCTCCTCCGGATCCCTTTCCTCCACAGTGATCTCATTAAGTCCGCTGCTTATTGTAAAGTCAAAGCTTGTAGAGGGTAAGGCAGCATAGAAGGGAATATCATTGTCGAATGCTGCAAGGGCTTTAAGGTAAGTGCCGATTTTATTGGCTGCATCCCCGCTCCGGGTCACCCTGTCGCTCCCGACAATTACAATATCGACCAGACCTTTCTGCATAAGATGACCGCCGGTGTTGTCGGTTATCAGGGTGTACGGAACACCTGCCTTCCCAAGCTCCCAGGATGTTAACCTTGCACCCTGGTTTTTTGGCCTGGTTTCATCTACCCACACATGAACATCAATTCCTTTCTCTTTTGCAAGATAAATGGGCGCCGTTGCGGTACCATAATCGACACAGGCCAGCCACCCGGCGTTGCAATGTGTAAGAATATTGACTCTCGCACCTTTCTTTTCCGCACTTATGGTTTCGATGATCCTTACTCCGTGCTCACCGATCTTCCGGCAGTTTTCCCTTTCAGCTTCGCAGATATCAAGAGCAGCTCTGAGGGCTGTCTCAGAGAGTGAATCAGGATCTGAAATGTTTGCAAGCTTTTCCAGTACATTGTTTACCGCCCAGTACAGGTTGACGGCAGTCGGACGGCAGGAAACAAGATATCTTGCAGCATTGCTGAGGTGGTCACGCAAATTGGTCCGCGAGTTTATTTCAAGGGTGGCAAGGTACATACCGAAAGCACCTGCCGCACCTATCAGGGGGGCGCCCCTGACAGTCATATCCCTGATCGCATTATAAACGTCTTCGACGGAAGACAATTCTTTTGTATCGAAAAAGAAGGGCAGCTTTTGCTGATCGATCACCCTGACAATTGTTTTGTCATTTTCATCCAGCCAGATGCTTCTGTAATCTTTACCGTCTATTAACATTTCGCTTTGCCTTCCGGCTCATATTGAGGTCAAATTTACAAAAATATCAGGTATATTTTTTAGCTTTTAAAATTCAAGTGCTTTGTGAATCCTTCGTGTATCCTTTGTGTGACTTTGTGGTAAAAAAAAAATCCCTGCCTACCGGCAGGCAGGCACAAAGGATCACTAAGGTTGTCACTAAGGTAACACAAAGGAATACAATAATTTAAGAATATTTATGAATTAAACAGGTGTTAGATCATGATACCCGGATTAAACTGATTTTTTGCAAAATGAATTATTCGAATTATCGACTGTTCTATTCGAAGCTTTTGAATTAGATTAATAAAATGTTAAATTTGCAGTACACGAAGTCCAAAAAAAGGAACTTCTATATGATTAATAAAGACGAGTTTAGGAAGAAGATCATTATTACTGCCGGACAGATCTTCAGCCATTATGGTTTCAAAAAGACAACGATGGATGAGATCGCCAAAGCCCTTAAAATGGGTAAAAGTTCTGTCTATTACTATTTCGAAAGCAAGGAGGAGATATTTGAAGCAGTTGTCCTCTATGAAGCCAATATCCTTAGAAATGAGTTGACTACTGCAATTAAATCGGTTGAGTCGCCGATCGACAAAATGAAAAACTATGTTTTTGTCAGGATGAAATCATTCGAAAAATTATCGAATTATTACAATGCAATATTTGACAAAAACCTTGATCACTTTGAATTTATTGAGACAATAAGGCAAAAATATGACAGGGAAGAGCTTGCAATTCTTCGGCTGATTCTCTACCACGGCGCAAGGGAGAAAGTCTTTACAGTCCCAAACAGCGAATATACCGCAATTGCAATCCAGACCACTTTAAAAGGGCTGGAAGTACCTTTATTCTGGAAAAAGCGGGAACTGAACATTGAGGATCGGCTCAATGCAATCCTTGATGTGCTTTTTAACGGGATTGTGAGGAAGTAGGTGGAATAAGGTGAGAATTATTTAATTGGCTGAAACACAATTAAATAAGTTTCCCCTCCTTTTAAAGGAGGGGTGGCCAGACGGTGAAATCATCTTACAGACAGAAGCTAAATTCGTCTGGCCGGGGTGGTTGATTCAAATCTTTCTTATTACCTTTCAAATGGATAGACTTGAAACATAGATTAACCACCCCGGCCGGGAAAACAGATTGTAAACCCCTCAAAATCTTTAGTCCCGGCCACCCCTCCTTGAAAAGCTCATCTTTCGTCACATCTTTTGTATCTCGTTGATTTAGATTAAGATATACGACTATTGGAGGAGGGATCTTCGGATCGAAGGGGCAATGGTTATCACGTGTCTTCGTTGCATTTCTATAAACTACCCCTCTTCTAGAGACGTAGGATGCAACGTCCATATGTGACAGATTTACAGGAAGTAGACGTTGCATGCAACGTCTCTACAAGGGTTCGCAACGGCAATGGGGGGGAAAGAAGCGGCGAGCCGACCCATATGCTGCTAGTAAATTGAGATGACAATCCGGCTCGCCGCTTCTTTCCCCCCTTCCCTGACCACACAACCGTGTCATCCTGAATTCCGACAACCATGTTTTCACAGGTTTTGATCAGGTACTTTATCGGTTGTCGGAATGAAGGATCCCCAGGGTTATAGCGGCAGTTGTTTATCATCATGAGCTGCAGCACCATTTGCCCGTAGTTACATACACCAGAATTAACCATTGCCGATCAGTATAGGCTCTCCCTGAAAGCTATCTGTTCATCACATTTTAGGTATATACTTGATTGTTAATAACATATGTTGTTTTGTTGATATAATAACTTGAATATCAGATATATATAATTGATAAATCATGTATTTTTTATACATGATACGAAACCATTTTGCAGGCATTTATAGCGGGATGCTACCGGATGCCAGACTAGAAAAACGAGTTGAAAAAACAATGTTAGCTTTGTACAATGGAGGCAGCGCAGTTACGAATAAAAGTTGCAAAACACTGGCCGAAAAAGAAGGAGCTTACAGGATGCTTGACAACGACAGATTTGACCACAATGATTTGACCGAAGGTGCCATCCGCCGGTTAAGGAAGAATGTTAATGGGGGCCATTACCTTGGTATTCATGACACTTCGGAATGTAATTTTACCTCTCACATGGGTAGGATTGGCAGGGAGGATAAGGATATCGGTCCTGTGACGAAAGAATATGCCAATAATGAAAAGACCAATGCAGGTTTTTTCTGTCATCCAGTCTTTGTGATCGATGCAGAGACTCAAATGCCAGTGGGCTTTTCCTCGATAACCCTATGGAACAGGCCATGGGATAAGAAGAACAGGCATGAGCGTGAATACAAAAAGCTGGATATAACAGAAAAAGAGTCCTATAGATGGATTGAGAGCGCGTTGAAAACCAAGGAATCACTGAGCGAAGCCGACACTATCACGATAATAGCAGACAGGGAAAGTGACATATATGAAATATTTGCAACAGTACCGGACAGCAGGACACATCTGTTAATAAGAGCCAACGTTGACAGGATGCTCACTGAAGGAATTAAATTAAAACAAAAGTTATCCTCATCGCCTGTTCGATCGGGGTATGAATTTGATGTACCAGCCGGAAAAAACAGGAAGAAACATACAGCGATGATGTCACTGAAGTGGGAGAAGATTAAGATTTGTCATCCCGCAAACAAGCCCAGGAAGAATGGGAATCCGGCTTTTGTGGAACTGACGGTAATAGAAGCTACGGAGCTACCCGAGAGTGTTAACCCGGGTGAAGATCCGGTCTCTTGGACATTACTGACCACACATTCAGTTAAAAAGGCCGCTGATGCGCTCCAGTGCATTGAATGGTATAGTCTGAGATGGTTGGTAGAGGAGCTGTTTCATTTACTGAAAACAAAAGGTCTTTGTTTTGAGGAGGCGCAACTGGAATCAGGAGCAGGCTTGAAGAAGCTGATGATCCTTGCTCTTCAGGTTGCACATAGGATAATGACCTTAAAATTATCGCTTGACACCAGCCATAAAGTCAAAGCAAACATAATTTTTTCCAAGGAAGAGCTAAAGTTCCTGAAAATATACATGAAGGAACTTGAGGGTAAAACTGAAAAGCAGAAGAATCCATATGATAAAGGTACTCTACAATGGGCTGCATGGGGCATAGCCAGGATGGGCAGCTGGAGTGGCTACAGATCACATGGACCTCCCGGGTACATTACAATGAAAAGAGGATTGGTGGATTTTTACAATAAAATGGATGGGTTCGGTATATTATCAAAGTACCTGGGCGAGAAAGATTTGGATAAGATAGCTGATAGGATTAGAGAAGAACTGGGCAGCTAATCCATTAATTGTATTTTTCTATATAAATATCGGGGTTACCGATATAAACATGAAAGTTGCGGCAGGGCCGCACATAAAGTCTATTGTCTGTATCGTAAAAAAACGGTGGGCAGTGAATTGCTTTCCCCTACTTGACCAATAACGCCAGTCATGCTGAGCGAAAACTAGGCATCCAGTGGTTATTTCTTTACCCTATTAAGCTCAGCGGAATTATCACAAAGTGGTTTAGGGTTCATTTCTTGGAATGCACGAAAATGATCAAATAATTGTGTATAAAGATGAGCTTGAAAAGGAGGGGAAATGTAAATTATTGCAACTCAGTTGCATACAGCTTGATTCATAAGCTATCCCATAACTTAAGTTGACGGCTATGGGGCAGAGGGGGTGAGTACATGAACCCGCCAACAGGTTACCCTAGTTCCTCTTTATTACAGCCCTTTTCTTCTCCTTAAGGCTGTAATAAAGCCATACAAATCCACCGATTACAAAAGGTATGCTGAGCCATTGCCCCATATTGAGCTTCATTGAAGATTCAAAGTCAACCTGATCCTCTTTCAGGAATTCAATAAAGAACCGTGCGGTGAAAACAAGTATCATGAGAAGGCTTATAAGCAAACCCTGGATATGTTCCCCTTTTTTTCTCCAGTAAATACGGAAAAGCAGGATAAAAATCGCCAGATACGAGAGGGCTTCATAGATCTGTGTGGGATGCTTTGGCGCTGTTTCCCCGTTTCGCAGGAAAACAAAGCCCCATGGGAGTGTAGTTTCGACTCCGTAGATCTCTGAATTCATAAGGTTCCCGGTTCTTATAAAAAATCCTGAAAGCGCAACCACTATTGCAATCCGGTCAATCACCCAGGTATAGTCCTTCTTTTCTTTCCTGACAAAAAGCCACAGGGCTATAAGGATCCCGATCGCTGCGCCGTGACTTGCAAGTCCGCCGTGCCAGATCTTGAGTATTTCGAGCGGATGGCTCAGATAATAGCCGGGTTCATAGAACAGGCAGTGTCCGAGCCGGGCGCCTATAATAACCCCGAGGGCCATATAAACTGTAAGCCTGTCAAGTACGGTTTCACTAAGATTTTCATTTTTGAAGATCCTGTTCATTATGATATAACCGAACAGAAACGATGAGGCAAATAACAAACCATACCACCTGACAGCAAAGGAACCTATCCTGAATATCTCAGGATTTACATCCCAGGGAACAATAAGTAAATGCATATAACATGTGATAAATGCCAAAGGTAGAAAACTATCTCCAAAAAAATGTAAGTTTGTAGTTCGGAAAAATTAAATCCTGATGAGAGAGAGATCCGTGATTCGCAATTTGCTTTTAATATCTGCAATACTTGCGGTATCCGGGTGCGCTAAGATGAACTCTCCCTCGGGCGGACCAAGGGACAGGACAGCCCCCGTTATTGTTAAAAGCGAGCCTGAAAACGGAACTGTGAATTTCAGGGAGAAGGAAATAAGCATCACTTTTAATGAATATGTTGTTCTTGACAAGATAAACGAAAAGTTCATGGTCTCTCCGCCTATGAACCTGAAACCCAGGGTATTCACCAGGGGAAAGAGCGTCCGCATAGGATTTGATGAAGAGCTGCGCGACAGTATAACCTATACGTTTTATTTTCAGGATGCGATAAGGGACCTCAACGAAGGAAATGCAATCAACAATTACCAGTTTGTCTTTTCAACAGGTCCTTTTGTCGATTCCCTCTCTGTTACCGGGAATGTATATACTGCCCTGAGCCTTGATCCTCCCGAAAGTACCCTGGTAATGCTTTACAGCCATCAGGAGGACTCATCGGTGATAAAGCAGATCCCTGACTATATCACGCGTGTTGAGCCTAATGGTGAGTTCAGGATCGATAATGTTCATCAGGGGATCTACAGGCTGTATGCCCTGAAAGATGGTGACAACAGTAAAAACTACAACAGGAGGGACGAAGATTTTGCATTTTATGACACACTTATTGAAATCACTCCCGAAAAGAATTTTCTCCCTGTAAAAAAGGATACAGCAGTTGTTGCTGTAAAAAGCGCCAAGGACAAGGTGCCTGTGAAGGGCGCCGTTGGTAATGGACCGGCAAAGAGCGCCGATGGTAAGGTCGTAAAGCCTCCTGTGATCGGTGAGTACCAGCTTGTACTATTCCAGGCCGAAAAAAAAGCAAGGTATCTGACTTCCTCTTCAAGAAAACTGCCATATCAGCTTACGTATACCCTTTCCCTCCCTCCTGATTCAATAAAATTCGGATTTTCAATTCCGGGCGCAGCTAATAATGCATATTTTATTGAAAACAGCATTAACCACGACACAATTACTGTGTGGCTGACCGACAGCACGGTCTACAACACTAACCAGCTCGAAACTATCGTTCAGTTTCCCTTTACCGACTCTCTGGGAATAACGGCTTCGAAGACCGACACCATTATTATGAGATACACGGCTCCCAGGGCTCCCAGGAGTAAAGTTGTAAAACGGACTCCCTACACTGTAAACACAGGAAATCTGACGGGACAGGTAAGGCCGGACAAAAAAATAGCATTCACGGGAGCGACACCTTTCAAACTTATCGATACCTCCAGGATAAGATTTTATGAAGTTGTGAAAGATAAGAGAATAACCATGCCTTATTTGGTTTATAAGGATACTACAAACTCCTGCCGGTACTTTGTTAAAACTGATCTTAAACCAGGGAACAACTACCTTTTTATTGCAGATTCTGCAGCATTTACAAGCATTTATGGTGACTTTTCCGATTCAACGGGTACAAGATTTTCAGTTATGACTCCGGAATTATTTGGCAAACTTTTATTTACCATAACCAATCCCGGAGGCTCAACGATAATTCAGTTGCTTGATAATTCAGAAAAGCTTAAAAGAGAAGTCTTTATGGAGGGTGGCGGCAAGCTTGAGTTTCAGCTCCTGGAAAAGGGCCTTTACAGGGCAAAGGCAATTTTTGATCTCAATGGCGACAGGAAATGGACAACGGGCGATTTTGATACCCACCGGCAACCTGAACCTGTCTGTTATTTTAATAAAGAAATTGAAATCAAGGAGAACTGGGATGATGTGGAAATATGGAACCTTGAAATGAAGAATGTTAAGGATTCAAAGCTTCAGAAAATAAAAGCAGCCAGATAATACGGAATTAATAATAAAATCAATATATTTCAAAAGAAGATAAGCCCCGCATTCGGGCCATTAGTAATAATATATTAATAATTAAAAATTTACAAAAATGAAAAACGTAGTAGCAGGTGTTGATATCGGCGGAACAAACACAGTATTCGGACTGGTTGACAAATCAGGCAAAGTGCTGGGTGAGGCTCATCTAAAGACAACCGATTATCCCGAAGTCAATAATTTTGTCAAAGCCCTGGGTTCAGGAATCAAAAAGCTGATGAAGGACCATAAGGATCTTGAGCTGACAGGCGTCGGCATCGGGGCACCTGACGCAAATTTCCACAGAGGTACGATTGAGCATGCTCCCAATCTTGCCTGGAAAGGAATAGTTCCCCTTGCTGACCTTGTGAAAAAAGAACTCAAAGTGCCTGTGGTTGTTACAAATGATGCCAATGCTGCAGCTATGGGAGAAATGGTCTTTGGCGGAGCAAAGAACATGAAGGATTTCATTATACTGACACTCGGCACCGGACTGGGCAGCGGGATTGTTGTCGACGGTAAGATGGTTTACGGGCATACCGGTTTTGCAGGTGAAGTAGGACATATAACGGTTGTCCCCGGAGGACGTGAATGCGGATGCGGACGAAAAGGCTGTCTTGAGCAGTATGCTTCTGCAACAGGCCTTGTAAAAACTGTTTCAATGATGATCAGTGAGATGAGAGATGAAAGCATACTGAGGGATATCCCACCCGCAAAGCTCACCTCAAAGGCAATTGCTGAAGCTTGTGCTAAAGGCGATCCTATTGCAGTTAAAGCTATGGAATATACGGCTGAGAAACTTGGTTTCGGAATAGTCAATTCAATAGTTTATACAAGTCCCGAAGCAATATTTTTATTTGGCGGACTTGCACAGGCAGGCGAAATGCTTTTTAAACCTGTAAGGGACTATCTGAAAAAGAATAATTACGTTCTGTTTAAGAATACTGTCAAGATACTTCCTTCAGGCATACCGGAAAGCAACGGCGCCGTTATGGGAGCAGCTGCCCTTATTCTTAATGAGCTTTCGTAAATCTATACAGGCTGTACTCCATGCTTTGATTCGATTTTATTTTATTTTTGACAAGTTATCATGAAATAATGTTAACCGGCCAGTGAAAACTTTGGAAGTAAGTAAGCTAAAGTTTAAATCAGTTTCCCCCGGACTGGATGAAATATCAGAAAGGTTTGACAATCTGAATATTAAAAATCCTTTAGGAGAGTTAAACTGGAAAGACTTTGATTATAAGCCTGATGTAAAATTTTCAGCAGGTTATACCGGGAATGAAATACTTCTTAAATACTATGTAACCGAACAATGGTTCAAAGCTGAAAACACAGAATCGAATCAGGAGGTTTATGAAGATTCCTGCGTTGAGTTTTTCGTTTTACCAGCCGCAGGGGGTATATATTATAACTTCGAATTCAACGGGATCGGTACCTGTCTGATGGGAACAGGAACCGCAAGAGAGAACCGCAGCCGTGTCGATCCCGGGATTATCTCCCGGATCAGGCGGCTGTCATCTGCAGGAAATAAACCCGTACGGGAAAAAGCCGGTGAGTTCTCCTGGACAATAACCATTGCTATTCCGCTGAATGTTCTTATTCATCATAAAATAACAAATTTAAAAGGTAAAGAATTCAGGGCTAATTTTTACAAATGCGGCGATAAGCTTTCAGTTCCGCATTTCCTGTCATGGAATCCTGTCAGAACGGAGAAGCCGGATTATCATCGTCCGGAATACTTCGGATTGCTGAAGTTCATTTGATATTTATAAAGACCAGTTCTATGAATTTGCAAGAAGAAAAGTACAGAAAATTTGCCCTTGTGCGGGAGATGATGGAAACCCCGGAGATTATCGGTAATTTCAATCCCGGTATATCAGAAAGGTTTGTTAAGCCTGTCAGGTCCAAAAAAGGAATATTCCTTACAGGAGAAGGCAGCAGCAGACTTTTTCCGGCCAAAAGATCCATTTGTGCAAATCTCCGAAAAGGGTTCCTCTTTCCTGTCATAACAGAAGGATGCACCCAGGCCCGTGAATACAACCTGGATGATTTGGTTGTTTTTGCTGCTTCAAATTCGGGACAAACGAAGGAGGTGATCAGGTTTGTTAATCATCTGAAACAAAAAAAACATAATGCAATATTCGGGCTGACGGCAAATCAAAACACAAAACTTCAGGAAGTTGCAAATGACTGTCATATCCTTTCCTGCGGAAAAGAAAATGCTGTCGCGGCAACTAAATCAGTTGTTGAACAGGGCCTCTTTTACGATTCTCTTTTCCGGAATCTGAGGGGCGAAAAAATGGAAGGACTTAAAACCGCAGCACAGCAGGCGGAAGAAGTTCTGACTGCCCGCATCGACAAGAATATTGTCGATATGATAGCAAACGCCGGAATAATTTATTTCGCCGGTCGTGATGATGGCGTTGCAGCTGAACTTGCCCTGAAGACGAACGAGATTATCAGGAAAAAATCAGCATTTCTTGAGGGGACTTTTGCTCTTCACGGGATTGAAGAAGTTATGGACAAGGATGATGTCCTTATCTGGATCGATCCCTTCGATGTTGACCAGGACAAATTCCTGGAGTGTATAGTAAAAGGAGCAGGTGTAAATGTGATAACAGTTTCGAAAGAGAAGACAATCTTCCCTGCAATCGTTATTCCTGACGGAGGACAATATGCAGAGTACATTCAGCTCATGGCAGGGTGGAATATCCTTGTTGAAACCGGAATTGCACTTGCGATCGATCCCGATCATCCGAAAAGGGCAAGAAAGGTTGGGAATGAATATGTACCGGAGTAGTTAACACGATAATTTTCAAAATATGGCAAAAAAACAGCTGGTTGTGGGGATAGACATTGGCGGGACCAACACCGTATTTGGTCTGGTCGACCGCGAGGGTAACATTCTTGCCGAAGACAAGATAAAAACCACTCATTACGATGAGGTTGAAGTATATGTAGCTGCCCTCTATGAGAAGATAATGGTTACGCTTCAGAAGGTGCCTGGTGATACTGAACTGATCGGGTTTGGAATCGGCGCACCTATGGGAAACATCAATAAGGGTACAATAGAATATTCTGCGGGACTTCCCTGGAAAGGCATAATTCCTCTTGCCGGCATTTTCAAACGACATACCGACCTGCCGGTAATGGTTACAAACGACGCCAATGCAGCGGCAGTAGGGGAGATGATATACGGGGGTGCAAAGGAGATGAAAAACTTTGTTGTGATTACTCTTGGCACCGGGCTTGGAAGCGGTTTTGTGATCGATGGGAAGCTTGTTTACGGACACGATGGCTTTGCCGGCGAGCTGGGGCATACCGCCATCAGACCCGGCCCTTCAAACCGCGAATGCGGCTGCGGAAGAAAAGGCTGTCTTGAAACTTATGTTTCGGCTACAGGTCTGAAAAGAACTCTCCTTAAAGTTATGGCTGACAGCATCATGCCAAGTGAGCTGAGAAAATATAGTTTCGATGAGCTCGATGCAGAGCTAATCCATGAAGCAGCAAAACGGGGTGACCATCTTGCGAAAAGAGCTTTTGAACATACCGGAAGGATGCTGGGATTCAAACTGGCTGATGTGGTGGCACATACCAATCCCGAAGCGATCTTCCTCTTTGGAGGACTTGCACTGGCAAAGGAGCTGATCTTTGAACCTGCAAAAGAATTCATGGAAGAGAACCTCCTGCATATTTACAAGGGAAAGGTTAAGTTACTGCCATCTGAATTAAGCACACAAAATGCTGCAGTTCTGGGCGCAAGCTCATTAATCTGGACATTAAAAGAAAAATGATCCTTAAATTAATACCTGCTGATATGGCAAATTTCAATGAGATCTTAAACTACATCCTTGGAATTGTTTTTATAATACTTGTTTTGTCAGTTGCGTATGCTTATCTGAAACCGCATCAGCTTCATAAGCGCCGGCTTGTTTCAACCCTGGTGCTAAAGCTGAGTTATCTGTTCTATCTGCTTGTATTGTGCATCACTGTATATCTGTCAGCCCTTGTTCGGGGTGGCCTCGACAAAGTTTTTTACGGAGTTGAATTCTTTGTTTTCCTTTTGGTACTTTTTGTTCCGACAATCGGGATCTTTGCAAGAAAACTGGGGCAGTTCAGCAAAAAACGTGAAGGATATAACTACTTTTTCACAGTTGTCAACCTGTTGTCGGTACTCGCAATCCTGTTAATGTATTTTATTTAGTATAAAAACTTAAACTGAAGTTCACAGAGGTAAATCACCCCCAACCTCCTAAAGGGGACTTTTCTTAAGCATTTATTTAGCTGAAACACAATTAGATAAGTTTCCCCTCCTTTTGAAGGAGGGGTGGCCAGACTGTGAAATCATCTCACACGCAAAACTAAATTCGTCTGGCCGGGGTGGTTGATTCAAGTCTTTCTTATTACCTTTATTCAAGAGTCTTGAAACATAAATTAACCACCCCGGCCGGGAAAGCAGATTGTAAACGTCTTAAAGTCAATAGTCCCGGCCACCCCTCCTTGAAAAGGAGGGGAAATGTAAATTATTGTAACTCAGTTGCATACAGCTTAATTCATAAGCGATCCCATTCCTTAAGATCGGCTATAGGATTCAGGGGCCGACTTCTCAGGGAGGACGGAATTAGCCACAAAAAACAAAAGCGCTGAATGGAAAAAACGGGAGTTTTTCTCAGAAGTCATTGCAAATAGTTAATTTAGTGGTTGTAATTCAAATAACTAACCAATACCTGAAACCATGATCAAGGAACGACTAATCGGGTACATAGAAAGCAGTATCAGGCAGAACTGGGAGATAGAGGCTCTGTCAAATTACAGGGAAAAGGGATATACATATAAGGAGATCGCTGAAAGAATGCTGATTTTGCATATATTTTTCAAAGATGCAGGAATAAAGGAAGGCGACAAAATTGCCCTTGTAGGCCGTAATTCAGCAAACTGGTGCATCATCTACCTTGCAGCAGTTACTTATGGGGCAGTTATTGTTCCGATACTTCCCGATTTTAAACCTGAGGATCTTACAAATCTCATAAATCATTCTGATTCCCTGTTGCTTTTTGTAGATGATAAGATCTATGAAACTCTTGATATGTCAAAGGCACCTGCCGTCAATGGTGTCATTTCACTTGACGATTTTTCATTCATCTCCTCCGGGACTACCGTAATTAAAGAGGTCTATGCAAAGTGTTGTGATAAATATTCAAAAGCATTTCCGGACCTCAGGCAGGAAGACATAAAGTTTTCGGACATAACCAATGACAAGCTTGCAGTGATCAGCTATACGGGAGGTACCACCGGCTTTTCAAAGGGAGTAATGATTTCCCACAACAGTCTTTCAGCAAATATAAGGTATGCACAGAATAACATGCCCCTTAAGCCGGGCGATCCGCTGGTTTCATTTCTGGCGCTGGCCCACACTTTCGGTTGTGCTTTTGAATTTCTTTTTCCGTTCACCATCGGATGTCATATAACGATTTTGTCAAAGACACCATCCCCGCAGATCATCATTCAGGCATTCAAGGAAATAAAGCCCAGGCTTATATTGTCGGTTCCGCTGGTGATAGAAAAAATATTCAAAAAACAACTATTGCCGGTTATCAGCAAACCCCACATGAAAATTCTTCTTGCCATCCCCGGATTGAATAAGATACTTCATAAGAAGATAAGGGAGAAGCTGATAGAGACATTTGGCGGCGAGTTTAAGGAGATAGTGGTCGGCGGGGCGCCTTTTAATCCTGAAGCCGAAAGATTCTTTAAGAAAATAGGCTTCAGGTTCACCGTGGGGTACGGAATGACTGAGTGCGGGCCTCTTATCAGCTATTCATCATGGGACACCACCAGGCAGGGCGCTTCCGGAAGACCGGTTGATACTCTTGAGGTGACAATCGATTCACCCGATCCGCATAACAAAGTGGGGGAGATAATACTTCGCGGTGAAAATGTGATGCTTGGATATTTCAAGAACGAAAAGGCGACAAAAGAGATTATTGATGAAAAGGGCTGGATGCATACAGGCGACCTTGGAATAATGGATAATGATGGTAATATTTTCATCAGGGGAAGATCCAAGAGTATGTTGCTTGGTCCGTCGGGCAAAAACATTTATCCTGAAGAGATAGAGGCAGTTATTAACAACATGGATTTTGTATCTGAATCCCTTGTCATTTCGGAGGATAACAGGCTCATGGGCTTAATTTATCCCGATTTTGAGATGATGAAGAAAGAGAACATCTCCGAAGAGAAGCTTCCAGGGATCCTTGATGGAACGAGGAAAGAAGTAAACGAGAAGCTGCCTGATTTTATGGCTGTTCATAAATTCAGAATTCATCCTGAGGAGTTTGCCAAGACCCCGAAACGGAGCATAAAGAGGTTTTTGTATACTAAAGAATAACTAAATCCCTATGAAATATAAACCCATCCCCCGACCCCTTCCCTTAATTCTAAGGGAAGGGGGGAAGTGCGAGGTAGAAATAGAAATACGTCTTGAAAAACAATAAATTAAGAAGAATTAAAAATAGAATTAAAAACCTGATAGAAAAGGCACCCCTCTTTGCGAAGCAGAGAGAACCTTCCCTGAGCGCAGCCGAAGGGGGACGGGGGTGAGTACGTGAAGGGTAAATAAGGTTTTTAATTAAATACGTACGGATGAAGAGGCATTAAACCTGGATTTAGATCTGCGGATATCTGCGGGATCTGCGGGGAAACAAAAAATCTCCCGCAGATTTCGCAGATTCAGCAGATAGTAAAAGCAGTATTAAAAGACATATTAAATAAAAAAGAAATACGTATTAAAAGACATATTAAATAAAAAAGAAATACGTCTTATAATACGTATTAAATGGGCGTTCATATAAGGAAGACCGAAGACCGAAGACGGAAGACCGAGGTCAGAAGTCAAATTAAATTAAAAAGATTTAAGAATTGCCTTAAAAACCCGATAGAAGAGCACCTCTTTACGAAGTAGAGAGGGGCCGGGGGTGAGTACGTGTGGAGACCGAAGACAGAAGACCGGAGACCGAAGACAGAAGACCGTATTTAACCGCAAAGAACGCTAAGTTGTCGCAAAGAACGCAAAGCTAAAGCACATAAATTCAGCTCTTTGCGAACTTTGCGTTTCCCCTTTGCGCCCTTTGCGGTTAAGGGATTTTGACTTTTTCAACAACCCCAAGCACCTCATGAGGGAGAGGTTGGGGAGAGGCCGGAATTGGAAGTGGATTTTATATCAACATATCTATGAAGTTATATGCATTGATAGTTGCAGGAGGTTCCGGGATCAGGATGGGAACAGGAGTACCCAAGCAATTTCTTGAGCTTGGAGGTAGACCCATACTCATGCACACAATTGAGCGGTTCTTTGCTTTTAACGGATCGATGGAAATAGTTGCAGTACTCCCGGAAAGTCAGCTTGAATACTGGACATTTCTTCAGGCGAAATATGCATTTCAGGTTCCCCACACATTTGTTGCCGGAGGTAGCTCCAGGTTTTACTCGGTAAAGAAAGGTTTAGATCGGGTAGGGGAGACCGGTCTGGTGGCGATTCATGATGGTGTGAGGCCCCTGGTAAGCAGTGCAACAATTAAAAGGTGTTTTGAAGCAGCCGCAAAGTACGGCAATGCTGTTCCGGTGATATCTCCTGCCGATTCGCTGAGAATGGTAACAGGTGAGAGAAGCGTGCCTGTTGACAGGCATAGTATAAAGATCATCCAGACGCCCCAGGTATTTAGTGCCGCACTCATCAAAAAGGCATACCTCATGGATTACAACCCTGATTTTACAGATGACGCTACTGTGGTTGAAAAAGCAGGTGAGACTATCCACCTTGTTGAAGGGAACAGGGAAAATATAAAGATCACAAACCCTGAAGACCTTATCATTTCTGAAGTCCTTTTAACTGCCATTTCATGACTTTCATTCTAATTTGTATCTTGCACTGAATTTAAACCAGTTTAAAATGAAAGTCAGGTTATTTGTTTTAGCAGCATTGATTGTGATTTTTTCAGGATGTGCCGAACTGATGAATGTACTTCAGTCGCCGGTTAATCTCCCGCTTACCGAAGAAGAGGTTGTAAACGGACTTAAGGAAGCCCTTTCAACAGGCGCCAGGAATTCGGCAGAACGTCTTGCTGCTGAAAACGGTTATTATGGTGATGCAGCCATAAAGATCCTGCTACCCGATGAGGCTAAGGTTATAGTTGACAATATCTCCAGAATTCCCGGCGGACAACAGCTTGTTGAGGACGTAATACTCCGGATCAACAGGGCAGCCGAGGATGCCGCCAGGGAGGCTGCACCCATTTTTGTCAACAGCATCACGCAGATGACTATAAAGGATGCTTTTAACATCCTCAGGGGCGAGAATAACGCAGCAACAAACTATCTGAGGGCCACAACGTTTAATGACCTTTACTTGCTGTACAAACCTAAGATCCGGATTTCAACAGAGAAGAAGATAATCGGGAACATATCAACGAAGGATTCGTGGATCACCCTGACAGGTAAGTGGAACACATTTGCAAATTCGATCGCGGGTAAGCTTGCAGGAATGAAACCGGTTACCACCGATCTCGATGATTTTCTTACAACGAAAGCCCTGACAGGGATCTTCTCGAAAGTCGAGATTGAAGAGTTAAGGATCAGGACAGATATTTCGGCAAGAATTACCCCATTGTTAAAAAGGGTCTTCGGATCGCTGGATAACAAATCTAATTAGCTGATTCAGAAGAAGATGTTTGATCGTAATATTTTTACACATCAGGGGCTTGAAGTAAGGGTATCCGACTATGCAAATGAAGGAATTCTGGAAATTCTTGATCATGCAGTCCAGGGTTCAGAAGGAGGCTTGAGGTTTCAGCTGCAGAATATAGCATCGAGGATTGCAGCTTACAAGGATCAGATAAGATTCGTTTCTCTTTATAAAAAGAATCAGATTACCGGAACTGTCGGCTCCTGTTACAGGATCACAGGCCTGGGAAATCTCAGATACCCCTCTTCATATCTGCGATACCTTGCCTTTCAGACGACTTTTCAATCGGAGATAAACTGGAGAAGGAAAACAGATGAAATCATCAAACCTGAAAAGGATGATTCATTCAGGCAAAAGACCCTTGAGATATTCAGCAAACCCCATTTGCTTGGCTATAAGAGCTCCGATGAGGGTGAGAAACACCTCATGTACGCCTTTGTGGAGAGTATGAACGAAAGGTCGAAAAATCTTGTAAGTCAGGCAGGATATGAATATATAAGATCATTTCTTACGGTGGCCTTCAGCAGGTTTTCTCCCAAACCCGACACCAGGGTTTCGGTAATCACCACGCCGGAAGAGAAGGTTAGAATGGAAGCCCTCCTCAGTGAATATTACAGGGATTATTCTTTTTTCAGTACCGAGTATTCCTTCTACGGCGACAGGTATTATGTTCTGAAGGAGGGTGATGAGATCATTGCAGGGGTTAATGTCATCCCGTCGGTTTATAAGATCTATGATATGCCGGGTATCTGGGGCTGGGTGATAATGAAGATCCTTCCTGAGGCTCCGTGGTTCAGGCGGTTGTTTCATCCCGAGGAGTTCCGGCATCTGGTTTTTGATTCTGTCTACTGTAAAAAGGGAAGGGAAGTTGAACTTGCCTCTCTTTTTGAATCAGCCTGTGCTACAGAGGGTTATTATACCGGCCTTTTCTGGCTTGACGACAGGAGTGATCTTTTCGACAAGCTAAGGTCAGGTGTAAAAATGGGAGCCCTTAACCGTATGCTGAATGCCAAGCCGGGATTGGTTTATGCCAGGTTTATAAATCTGACCGACAAGGAAAAGGAACGCTTCTACGATGCACCGGCATATATCTCAGGTTTTGATTTTTCGTAGCACCCCCCCTGTGCCTGAGCCCTGAGCCCTGAGCCCTGTGCCCTGTGCCTGTGCCCTGTGCCCTGTGCTCCCTGCCCCCCGCTCCCCGCTCCCCGCTCCCCGCTCCCTGCCCCTACGCCATCCACGGCCTTGACCGGACTGTGGCACCTTCAAATGCTCCGAGTGCAATATTCACATCCTCAACGACCTGGAAATCGTACATCCCGAGGCATACGAAGTCGGCGCCGTTATTAAACGCATATTTCAGCCCTTCCTCCGGCATGATGGCTCCGGCAGCCAGCACCTTGAAGGCGATCCAGGGCTCTTTGAGTGAGGCCATGAACCTTATCGTCTCCTCCGGGTCATAGTCGAACATGTTATCCTTCCATGCGTTTCCCGGCTGGGCCGACCAGTAACTGTGGCTGTGACAGGTTTTCACCCAGAAATCGGGTTTTAAGCCATGTTCAACACAAACCTTTATTGCCTCTATCCTGTGTGCCCCGATCCCGGCAGGTTTACCGTGACTGCGGATCTCCTCCAGTCCCTTGCGGATCAGCTCCATTCGTTGCGGAACTGTTTTACCCGTACCATCGTCGTACTGATCATTTGTCCAGCGGTCGGTGATTTCACCCTGACAATAAAGGGCATCGGCTCCGGCAGCAAGCGACATCTCAATTCCTTTCTGAAAATCAAGGGCGATCCCGCAATCTGAAATGAATTTCATATTGCTGTCAAATTCACGTTTGAACTTATGAAATACCCTTCCCAGCTGAGGATTTGTAATGAGGCCGTTTATGCCGCATTTCTCCGCCAGCGCCAGTGTCTGCATCACTTTTTCATCAGTGTGATAGGTCTTTACAAGCTTCGAGACATAAATAAGATCCCTGGCATGTGCCCAGCCACCAATAAGATTGCCTCCCGCTATCAGCCTGCTCAGCTCAAACCGGGCGGGCTGTCCCGATTTATCAGTATAGTTTATATATCCTTTCGGGACCTGTCCTTTCAGGTCCTTGAGTGTTGAATAGTTGAATTTCAGGAGGGTTGCACCTGAATTGGCGTCCATTCCCTTTACACTTAACAGTTTTTCCTCAAAGCTGTCCCATCTCTTCTTCCTGTATAAAGCATAGGCAAAAGCGCCTATGGCCGGAATCGATATAAGGTTCCTGATAGCCTCCCGCCGGTCAAGCCCGTTGTTTTGACCGGAGGGCAGGTCTGCCACCGGTTTACGGGCTTTCTCTTCCTTCCACCTGGAATAGAGGCGATCGAGTCCGAAAAGGTATTCTGATGAAAGAAAAACCAGGGCAAGCAAAACAAGGAACTCAATAAGGTTCCTGTTCACCCAGAGGTAGCTTCCTTCGGCAGGAACACCAAACATATAACCCGGGATCGGAGGATAAGCTATAAAATAGAAAAACAGCATCAATGCCCCGCCCGCGGCTGCCCATCTTGAAAACAACCCGACCATCAGGCCTGCGCCTACGAGGATCATTCCCCAGATATTCACAAAATCAACGGCGGCAACAATTCCGGCATTACCGGCCATCCAGTGGAAAAGCGGCGCGAAGATCCACTTCGAACCTGCAAGATAGGCGGCTGAACTCCAGTTTCCTGCAATGAGCTTGGCAATTCCTTCATAGAGGAAATGCCATCCTACAGCAATCCTGACAATCGTTAGAAGGTAGATGTGAACCTGACTATGGGAGGATTTTGATTTCATGATCTTCTTTTTAGAGTTTATGTATGTTGTGCAAATTAAACAGTAGTTTCGGATTAATCAAAAGTTTTTCAGGTATTAAGCAGATTACCGGGGAATGAACCGGATTTGGCTATCGAAGTTAAGATTAAAATGACTGATGACAACAGAATGAAATTAAATATTATTTTTGTGTAAGTAAGGGACGTTAGTTCAGTTGGTTCAGAACGCTTGCTTGACAGGCAAGAGGTCGACAGTTCGAATCTGTCACGCCCCACACTTACTCTCTGTCCTCAGGGAGAGGTCAGAATTCACATAATAAACTACCCCGCGTCTTTGTATCTGGCGACACAAAGACACGATGTAGTGCAGGTATAATTAGATAAAGAATTGATTCCCGGTCACCTGCTACCTTATTCCATAGATGGCTGAAGCAGGCTCACAATATTTCCTTCAGTATCCTTAAATGATACATAAGTTCCGACCTTCGGTATCTCTACCGGTTCACCCAGCACCTGGCCTCCTGCATTTGTAACTTCTTTGATGGATTCCCTGATGTCGTCAATTGCTATAACAATTGATGGGTGCTGCATAGGGGCATCATCCCTTTTGGGGAAAAATCCGCCATTGATAGCCCCCGGTGTCTTGGGTCTTCCCTTTTCGTCAACTTCTGTCGTGGATACTGTGACATAGTTGCCCATTTCCTCACCAAACATCTGAGCCTGCCAGCCAAACACACTGGTGTAGAAAGTTGCCATTCGCTGCCTGTCTTCTGCGGGCATTTCAAAATGGACTACAGGAAACATCTTTTTCATTTGTATATAGTTTTAATGGTTTATAATAAATGAAATTTTATTATTGAAAACTATAGTATAACATTTGGAAAACCTCAAAGTTTAATGATCACAAACAAATTAAGAACTTACACAGAGGTCCACAGAGAAGTCACAGAGGTCCACAGAGTTAGTAGGTAATCTTACTGAATGTGGCTCTGTGGAACTCCGTTGGACTTCTGTGGACCTCTGTGTAAGTTTTTAGCCAAAACCTACGTGAACTTCGTGCCTTCGGTTCTGTCAGGCAGGAATAAAATGCTGCCGTGGTGTTAGATTCAGTCGGCAATCTCTGAAATTCTGTCTACCCAGTTAAATGCATCCTTGCCGAACTGAAAATCTCCCTGGGTGTTGACCTCTGCCGTCATAACCACAATAAGCTTTTTAGATGGGATGATACAAACATATTGTCCGCCATGACCGCTCATAAACGTCATCTCCCTCGCAGGATCCTTCCACCATAAATACCCGAACTGGTAACCATAAATATCCTGGATCCGCACGGCGGTCATCTCTTTAATCCAATCCTTACTGACAATCACTGTCCCTTTCCACATTCCGCTGTCGAGAACGCACTGCCCGAATTTGGCCAGTTCACGCGGGGTCGTTAAAATGCCAAATCCTCCCAGTGTTACTCCGTCTTTATAACTGTCCCATTTTAAATTCGTTATTTCAAGCTTGTCAAACAGGACATCAGTTGCCCATTCGGCTGCCGGTTTTCCGCATTTAGCCTGAATAGCCGATAAAACCAGCTGCGGATCGCAATCCTTATATTGCACCAGCGATCCCGGCTCACCGGCCATCGGCAGACCCAGAATGAATTCTGTAATTTTCCCGGGAATCTTCCTTAAGATATTATCGGTTTGCCCTTCGATGCCATCATTACTATATGAAATTCCGGACCGCATCGTCAGGAGATCCGAAATCTTAATATCCTTCTTGTCAGGGTGTGTTTCAGTTTCAACAAGGTAATCCGAAATAGGATCGTTGATGTTTTTAATGATCTGATTTTCAAGCGCAATACCTGTCAACAGGCCAACAACCTGTTTGGTAGCGCTCCAGATTGCCCTTGGTGTAGTTATATCTGAGTCATCTTTCGTGTAACTCTCGGCAACCAGTTTCCCGTTCCTGAAGACCAGCAGGCTCCTTGCCTGCCAGATCCTGTCATCCGAATGAAATTCCCTGTAGATTGCTGACAAGGCGGAGGGATCAATATTTTCTGAGGCTGGCGTTGATATCTGCCATCCATCTCCCAGGTTAACGGGATCGAAGGATACGAATTGTTTTTTCAGCTGATCTTCTTTTAAACAGGAAGTCAGAAGGAGAGCAGAAAACAATATAAGACTTGTTTTTAACATCCTATTTTTGTCTTTTGGCTATTATGAATTTTATATTGTGACTTACCATAGTAATTTCAGGCGCTTCGGAATACCCTGAATATTTAAGAACATAACCAAAGGTTAACCTTGATTCGGGTTTTGATTTCACGAGAATCTCAAGGGTACCGGAATTAAACCTCATGAATGAACCGAAAGTCAGGTCCTGATTAAGGTGCCGGATTGCATATTTAATCCCGAGATCATAAAAGTGCGGATCACGGTAATCCGGCTGTCGGGAAGTCAGGCCTGTCAGTGAAGATTCAAATTTTATCTGGAAGGAATAATTGGCAAGATTAAAGTCATACCGGGCGTTTATGCCAAGACTCATTTTTGTGAACCAGTAATCAAAACCTGATTGCAGTTCGGGATAGAGGTTATAATTATATTCAACTTTGAACGATGGGCCTAAGTGCAAATCATTCCCGGCAGCATGAATTTTGAACAGATAAGCAAAGTCTACGGGTTTCAGATAAAATGCCAGAGCCGGCATCTCTCTTGAGAAGAGGATCCCCAAACCCAGGTCGTACCCAATTGTTATCAGGCGCTTATCATTCTTAATATTCCAATCCATTCCATAGTAAAAGGCCGGTCCCTTAAAGACCAATCCAATATTTGCAGATTCCTTGATTTGAAGAAAGCCAGCGGTCAGTGAAGAATTCCGTGAGGATGTGTACTCCTGGGCGGAGGTGTTTGAAAACAACAGGGAGAAGAGGAGCGCAGATATGAGTGTTCTCATTATGAATCAAAAATAAGATTTAAGTGGAATTCATTTATAAGCCGGTCACCTGGGGTTTTATGGTTTGATGATAAATTTATAAATTCATTATTAATCCCGCATGTACAACGTGTCGGTGGATATAATATTTAACCTTTTTTAAGAATTTCGCATGGAGGGATGCCCAATTGTTACACATATTGCAAAAAATTAAGAACTTACACAGAGTTCCACAGAGCCCGCCTTCGCCAAGGGGCTACGGCGGGTGAAAAAGTCACAGAGTTCCACAGAGGACCAACAGACAAATAGACCAGCAGACCAGCAGACCACCAGACCAGCAGACCAGCAGACCAGCAGACCTAGTCTTCAACAACCAGCTTCCGGGTATAGAGCGTGAGAGCTCCTGTCCCGAATTGGACAATATAAATGCCTTTTTGGAGATCAAGAGGGATTTGAAAACTGAAAGTTCCGGGATTCAGTTTATCCTCATACATCGTCCTGCCTGAAAGACTGACGATCTTTACAAAATCAGGTTTAAGGGAGATGTCATCAATTCTGACATTGACAATTTCATTAGCAGGATTGGGATATAACTTCACTGCTTGTTCTTCAAAACCTGTCGGGTTACGGTGTTTATAACCGAAAATCCTGAATTCGGAGATGTGGTTCCAGGTGTCAAGTGAGTTTGCGTGTCCGACAAGTTTAACATATCTGAATTCAATAGCGGCTTTTGAAGGTGGAAAATCAAATACCTGGAGATCACCTGAGAAATCGCAGGATGCAGCCTTATTAAGTATGGGTTCCCAGGTTACTGCATCCTCCGACCCGAGCAGGTCAAAGTATGATTCACTTTTTTGTCCCGACTGAAATGCAAGCCTTACATGCTGTATCGTGTATGATTCTCTGAGTTCCAGCATAAGCCATTGCTCATCCCCGTTGGCCGACCACATTGATCCTATATTTCCATCAATTATATTGGTTGGATAGTTGGGAGATTGAAAAGCGCTGGCTTCAATGTTTACAATTTCTGCAAGCTCGAGTTCCGGTTTATAGGGTAATATTTCAACCTTAACGGTCTTCGTCTGAACCGCTTTCCCATCACTGACATTGAGCCTGAATTCAACTGTCTGAGCGGTATTTACTGCCGGACCGAGAAACTCAATTATGGAACTGGTTGTGGAAGAAACTGCAACATTGGCAGGAACGAACCAGGTATAAGTAAGGTTATCTTTATTCAGATCATAACTCCCGCTAGCATCCAACACGCCTACAAATCCGGACAGGTTATCCGGAGGTGCATTGATCACAACCACAGGAGGCGTATTTACAACAACCGGTGTAACAACTACCGGCTGAGTAACCTGAGCCACATGGTTAGCCACCGTCTGGGCACTTATTGTTGCTGCCTGTCCACCCAATGCGGTTTGTAGCGGATTTACAGCAGGTTTGGTGTATGCAACTGTAACAACATCTCCATAGACGACTGGACTCGCAAGAGTGAGAAGTACAACTGTTCCTGAAACAGAAACCGTATTAACTGTCCGGGCAACGGAATTGACCCTGACAGAAAAGACGGACGCTGCAGGCACAACGCTGGCAAGGGATAAACTATAAACCATATCTATCCTGGCCGGTGTTGCATTTCCAATGGCAGCGCTGACAAATGCCGGGTTTACTATTACGGGGTTGACCTTGTTTAAAACACTTTGTGCACTGATAGTAGCTGCCTGTCCGCCTGCAGAAGTCTGCAATGGATTCGTGGAAGGCTTCGTATAGGCAACAGTTACCACATCACCGTTAACAACAGGACTTGCAAGAGTAAGGAGCACGGATGTCCCTGAAACAGAGACTGCATTAATGGTCCTGGCAACGGAATTAACATTTACAGAAAAGGCGGAAGCTGCGGGCACAACGCTGGCAAGGGATAAACTATAAACCATATCGATCCTGGCCGGTGTTGCATTTGCAATGGCAGCGCTGACAAATGCCGGGTTTACTATTACGGGGTTGACCTTGTTTAAAACACTTTGTGCACTGATAGTAGCTGCCTGTCCGCCTGCAGAAGTCTGCAATGGATTCGTGGAAGGCTTCGTATAAGCAACAGTTACCACATCGCCGTTAACAACAGGGCTTGCAAGAGTGAGAAGCACAGATGTTCCTGAAACAGAAACCGAATTAACCGTCCGGGCAACGGAATTAACCCTGACAGAAAAAGCGGAAGCTGCCGGCACAACGCTGGCAAGGGATAAGCTATAAACTATATCGACCCTGGCAGGTGTGGCATTAGCTATGGCAGCACTTACAAATGACGGGTTGACTATTACCGGGTTGACTTTATTTACTACATTTTGCGCACTGATTGACGCTGCCTGTCCTCCTGCAGCGGTCTGCAATGGATTCGATGCGGGTTTGGTATATGCAACAGTCACTACATCTTTGTTAACAACCGGGCTGGCAAGGGTCAGGAGAACCTTTGTACCGGAGACGGCGACCGAATTAATATTCCTGGCAACGGAGTTTACCCTGACCGCAAAAGCTGAAGCGGAGGGAACGGCAGCAGCGAGACTCAGGCTATAAACAATTTCAAGTACCGAGGGAGTAGCATTTTCAATCGCAGAGCTGACATATGCGGGAGCCGGAGCAACGGGTGTCGTGACCTCAGGATAAATTACTGCTCCTGCCTGCCAGGTCCCGTTCTGGTTTGTTGTTGCAGGGGATGAACCGGCAACCCATTTTGCAGATGTTGACAATCCTTTCTGCCAGGTTGTCCCTAGATTTGTTCCATTATTTAATCTGGCCTTTGGAACAAAATCGGTCGTATTTATAAAATTGGGATTCACTACTACAGAATGCAGATCATAGCCCATTGCCTGCCATTGGGAGAAAGTTTTGGTTGAACCACTCACAGAAAAAACCGGAGTGCCCGACTCACAATAAAATACATTATAGTCGCTTTCAAAATTAACCAGGCAACTGCTTTCAATCGATATATTGTGCATCTGGTAAACAGTGTAAAAGATGTTATTCTTTATTTTTGCCCCGGTTGACGGCGCCGGATTTGTCCTGTCGTGGTTTGCATCAATAAAAATTACCGACCCTGATTGCTTGTTCGAATAGAAAGTGTTGTTATAAACCTGCACACCATTAATCCCCTTCATCCTCAGCGACATCCTGGCATTTTTTACAATATTATAGGCAGCGCCGTATCCTGACGAATAGGTCATATTTACACCGGCATCAGTGCCCGATTTAAAAAGGATACCGTATGGTGTTTTATCCAGATAATTATATTTAACGGTGTAGTTAATGTTGTATCCAAGAAACATCCCATGAGTTATGGAAGATGCATCAGATCCGTTCCATGTTAACCTGTTGCCGGTAATGACGGCGCCATTGAGATTGTTATTTGTAGAAAGCGGTGTTTCATCGCCGGCCTGTAACAGATAACCTGATGCATTTACTGAAGTAATGGAATTATTTAAGAAAGAAAGTTTTGTAGCTACTGATCTTGGAATATTTACACCCGGCCAGCTTCCTGTTACTGTATTATTTATTACTTCACCTTCTCTGGTGAGGACTACCTGAGCCGTCAGCAGACATGAATATAAAGCAATAACAATTAATACGAGTATCTTTTTCACAGGCATAGCAAGTTCAGAATATTGACGAATGACGTAATGTTAACGTGCAAAAAGCAATTTTGTTATGTGATCAGGCTTTAAACCAGGATCATATTATTCCGCCTGCAAAGATAAAATATTTCCTCTATTTTGACGATTTTCAATTGATTTTTAAATATCCCGGAGTAATACGATAATGGCCCGGTTAGTAAATCCAAAAACTAACATACTTTTCAAAGATTTCTGGATCAATACTTTACGATCTTAGCAGTCCCGGATACCCGGGAATGTTAACTATTCAGTTAAACTGGATAATTCTGAACCTTCGATTAACCTGGATCGGAAAGCATTATTGTGATCTAATTCACGAAATATTTATTACAGCTCCCGGATCTTGATATTCCGGAACCAGATATCGTATCCATGATCCTGGAGACCTATATACCCTTCCTTTGAGATCCCTTCAATAAACCCGGGGAACGTCTTGAATTTGCTGTTGGCCACAAGTGCATCCCATTCGGGTGTCCAAAGAGTGTATTCAACTACCTTGACGCCGTTTTGAGTGTGGGTGACTTTCCCGTCTTTAAGTGCGATCACAATTGTATTCCATTGACCTGCAGGCTTAACAGTTTTCGGATCGGCAGCTATCATATCGTACAACGACCCTGCAAGATGGCTGGCAAGCTTATTATCGGTGGCATCAACATTATCCAGGACCTGTACTTCGGGAGAGGCATAATAGATCTCTTTTCCCGGGACCTCACGGACATTATAAAAGATGCCCGAATTTCCCATTTTGCTTGTTTTCCAGTCAACTGAAAGCTCAAAATTTTTAAATTTCTTTACACCATACAGTATGTCACCGTTTGAACCCTGTCCGGGTTTTTTGCCCTGTCCGGTAAATACCTTCATGGCGTCCTCTTCGATGGTCCAGTTTTTAGGCATTTCGGTTCCGTTGCACTGGCGCCATCCGGTGAAGTCCTTCCCGTTAAACAGGAGCATCCATCCGTCTTTCTTCTCATTTGACGTGAGGGTGTTGACTTTCTGGCCTGAAGCAATGCCTGATAAAAGCATTGTGGCGATAAGCGCCAATGATAATGTGATATTTCTTTTCATATTATATTGTATTTGAATTGCAATGCAAAATAGGAAAAATAAATCCAAAAGAAGCAAAGAGCTCCAAAATACTTACCCCATAGCCGTCAACCTAAGAACCAGTTTTAGACTATGAATTATTTAATTAGCTGAAATACAATTAAATAAGTTTCCCCTCCTTTTGAAGGAGGGGTGGCCAGACGGTGAAATCATCTTACAGACAAAAACTAAATTCGTCTGGCCGGGGTGGTTGATTCATGTCTTTCTTATTATCTTTATTCAAATGGATAGTAAACACCTCTTTAACCGAAAAAGATTAAAACCTTTCAGATCCTTTCTGAGAAATAACTCCACTTCTGCAGAAGCTGTTTTATGGAGTAAGTTAAAGTCAAAGAATCTTGATGGCAGAAAATTCAGAAGACAACACAGTATCGGTAAGTATATAGTTGATTTCTGTTGTCCGTCTGAGAAGCTGATAATTGAACTTGATGGAGATCCTCATGGTGATCCTGTACGGGTATGGAATGATGCAATCAGGGACAAGTATCTTGAAGAACTTGGATTCACCGTACTCAGATTTGAGAACAGGTTTGTGTTCCAGGAACCCGAATTTGTTTTAAATGAGATAAAGAAGCTTTTTCAAACAAGATTAGAGTCTTAACATAAATTTAACCACCCCGGCCGGGAAAGCAGAATCTAAACCCCTCAAAATCTTGAGTCCCGGCCACCCCTCCTTGAAAAGGAGGGGAAATGTAAATTATTGCAACTCAGTTGTATACAGTTTGATTCATAAGCTTTCCCATTCCTTAAGTTGACGGCTTTGCCCCTGGCCCCCTCCCGAAGTGAGAGGCTGAGAGATTTTATTTTTACCGAAAAAAATAGTCATTTTTAATAAAATATTTGCATAACTACAATAATAGTCGTATATTTGTAGTCAGACGGAAGGAAAGAGGAAACAAAAAGACTGGGGTCGATCCCCGCCTGGCTTCCATCGTGAGTCGTGAATCGTGTGCTCTCAGAAACAAACATTTAATTACATAAAATCATTATCACCATGCATCTAACAAAAGCCGAAGAACAGATCATGCAGATCTTGTGGGACATGAAAGCCGGGATAGTTAAGGATATCCGTAACAGGTTCAGTGATCCCAAACCTGCACGCAACACCGTTTCAACAGTTGTGAGAGTCCTTGAAAGAAAAGGATTCGTAGGGCATAAAGCCTACGGTAATGTGCATCTTTACCACCCGCTGGTATCGAAGGAGGAGTATTCAAAGAACCAGCTTTTCGGGCTTATGGAGGGTTACTTCAACAACTCCTTCCCTGCCCTGGCTTCATTTTTTGCAAAGGAGAAGGACCTTTCGGTCAGGGACCTTGAGGAAATTCTCGAGGATACGAAAAAGGAATTAAAGAAATCAAAAAAACGGAAATAATGGAAGCATTTGCTGCCTATTTGCTGAAATCAGTGATCTGGCTGACAGGCTTTTCACTTGTCTACTTTCTTTTTCTGCGCAACGAACGGTTCTTCCGGATTAAAAGATATTACCTGATTGCGGGGATCGTGATATCTTTTATTTTCCCGTTCCTTACCATTCATTACTCTGTTAATTTGCCCTCCCCGGAAACAGATAATGCTGTTTTTGGAGCTGGCGGATCAGTTCCGGCACTCTTATCTCAACAGGAAGTTCAGGGAAATGCTTTTGATTACAGGTACGTCCTGTTATTTATTTACCTGGCAGGTATATTTTTTCTCGCCTTCAGGATGCTGAAACATGTCGTAGCCCTCTTATCTACAATAAGAAGAACTGAAAAAAACAGTATTGGCAGAATAAAGGTTATAAGAACTTCCGAGATCAAAGACTCTTTTTCATTCTTCAGCTATGTATTCGTAAATCCTTGCCTGAATGAAACCGAGACGGAGATGATCATGAACCACGAACTTGTTCATGTAAGCCAGAAGCACTGGTTCGACCTTTTGCTTGTTGAATTCATCCGATTGCTCCAATGGATGAATCCCGTTGCCTGGATTTATTCAGATTTTATCAGGCAGAACCATGAATATATTGCTGATAAAGCAGCCCTGCAGCGAATTTCCGATCCCGCAGTTTACAAAGCGGTGCTTGTAAATCAGCTCTTCGATTCACCGGTCCTGGTCCTCTCGAATTCTTTCAATTATTCAATTAACAAAAAACGATTTGACATGATGAAGAAAAAAGTTTCCTCGCCTTACAGAAAGATGAAGATCCTTCTGGTTCTCCCGGTCTTTGCAATTGTCTTTTATGCTTTTGCCACACCTGAATACCACTATTTAGCTGATTCAGGAACACTGGTGAGCTCCGGATTACAGGGATCGCTTCAGAAAAAAGCAGGAGGCATAGTTGTAAATGAAGATGGGAAACCACTTTCAGGAGTGACAATAGTTGCTTCGAACAGCCTGACCAGTGTAATTACAAATTCCGGAGGTAAATTTGTGATCGGAATACCGGACGGATCATCACTTATATTTTCTTTCAAGGGGTACAAATCGTATACTTTGCCACCGCTCACAGCGTCAAATCAGAATCTGTATGTGAAAATGGTAAAGGATCCGGATTATAAGCAAGAGCTCAAAATAATGGCATCTGACGGATCCGAAGTTAAAGCGCTTGTGGTTGTTGACGGAGTGATCAGCAAAGACAACATTGGTAAAGTAGATCCCGATGCAATACTTACCATGACTGTCTTAAAGGATGAAGAGGCTACATCTAAATATGGCGAGAAGGGTAAGGATGGTGTTATAGAAATAACCACAAAGAACAGAGATACCAAGACACTGGCTGCGGATCAAAAAACTGTTAAGGGTATTGTTTTAAAGGAAGACGGTCAGCCTCTGGCTGAGGCTAATGTCACCGCTACCGGCGCAATGGGAAATGCCTCTTTTGTGACAACTGGCCCGGACGGCAGGTTTGAGATAAATAATGTCCAGGCAGATGCACTACTTATTTTTTCCGGCAGGGGCTATAAAAAGCTTTCGCTCAAACCTGATTTTAACAGTGCAATGACAGTTAAAATGGAGATAGATCCGGATTATAAAGAGCTGCCTGTTGCAACTGCAGTCCAGAGACCTGAGCCGCTTGTTACAATAGACGGGGTAATTTCAGACAGAACTTTTAATGAAGCCAGAAAGGAGCTTGGGTATAACCTGGGACCTGTAAAACTGTTAGCAGCGAAAGAAGCAACTGAGAAATTTGGAGAGAAGGGAGTCAATGGTGCCTGGGAAATCACTACCAGAAAGAAAGCTCTTGAAATGGGCCTTAAACCTCCATTTCCGAGATTGTCGCCTGATGATTACCCTACCTTTCAGGGACAGCGGTATTTCAGCTTTAACGACTGGGTCAGGAGTCAGGCCAGATATCCTGAAGAGGCCAGTGCAAAACAGGTTGAGGGATGGGTACAGGTAAATTACACTGTGGGTCTCGATGGGACAATCACAAATGTCACATCTGTAGGTACAACTGATAAAATTCTGATTGACGAAGTCATCAGGGTGGTTAAAAGTTCGCCAAAATGGGAGCCTCCGAGGAATTCTGAGGTGGATGAACCGTTCACATCAAATCTCAACCTGAAATTCAAGTTGCCTGACCAGATAGGTGAAGAAGAGCCTTTTGTTGTAGTTGAGCAAATGCCGCAATATCCGGGTGGTGAGGTCGAGATTCTTAATTTTATCAGGGACAACACTAAATATCCTGAGGCAGCCAGGGCTAATAAGATGGAAGGGAAGGTTATAATTCGTTTTATCGTTAATACGCAGGGCAAGGCCGAAGGAATATCCATTCTTAAAGGTGTTGATCCGGAACTTGATTTTGAGGCAGTGAGGGTTGTCAGTATGTTGTCCGGATTCAAGCCCGGGATGCAGGGCGGAAAAGCCGTGAATGTCTGGTATATGGTGCCGGTAAATTTTGAAATAACTGAATAACCGGAAATACAGAGTAATTTTTATATTGTTACAGGTAGTGTTGGTAGGGAAAAAGGTGCGGATCTATGAGGATCCGCACTTTTGTATTAATCTTCATCAAACCCCGTCTTCAGGAACGCTGCCCTCACCGATGGAGGACACGGAGAATCCAGTCCCTTGACAGCTCTCCAGATCACCTCGTTGAACTGGAAGTCATTTACCTTGTCCTCGGCAGTGAAATCAAAAGTTTCACTCAGCTCCTGCCACATGCTGACGGTTCTGTTCTTATCATTAAGATCTACCTGGTTTGGCCTTGTTTTATAGGGCGGATGACCGGGAGTGTTGTTGAAGCATCTCCACAGTGAATTGGATGCTGCATCATATTGTGTCATCGGCGGCAGTCCCAGTATAAGCTCCATTGTCCGTCAGCAGCGATGTTGTTGTATAGGGAGTGTGATCGACAAAGCCCTGTTTCACAAATCCTCCGGCTACAAAGGCAATACTCCGGTGAGCATCGATATGATCCGGACCGTTCTGTGCATCATCCTCAACGGATATCACCACACATTCCTTCCATATCGGGCTGTGGCTGAGGTAATCAACGAACATTCCGACAGCAAGGTCATTGTCTGCAACATGGGCAAAAGGAGTTGGCCTGTTAAGGCTTAATCCCTCGGTATGGTCATTTATAAACCTGACTGTATTAAACGCGGGAACTGCATTGATTGCCAGAAGTGAGTCAAAATCATGCTTCCACTGCCGGAACCGGACAGTATCGCGGACCGATTGAACCCAGGGTGTGAAATCTTTGCAATAATGATCCTTTAAGACGGCAAGTGAGGGTCCGTCGGTGCCAACAAATTCACCATATGTCCTGTAACTGATATTATTGCGTTTGCACATGTCCCAGAAGAACACCTTGTTATTGGCAATCACCCTGCCTCCTTCACCGGGATAATCTCCGCCCCTGCCTCCATAGCTGGTGGGCCAGTTCTTTTCAAGATAATCGGTGGCATATGCGCCCATTGTCCAGTTATGGCCGTCAGCGCTTACTTCACCGTTTACATAAAAATTATCGAGCAGAACAAATTCACGGGCAATCGCATGCTGGTTCGGAGTGATCTTTTCACCGAACAGTGCAAGATCCGGATCGCCGTTGCCTTCAGGTATATCTCCAAGGACCTGATCGTAAGTCCGGTTTTCCTTAATTATATAAAAAACATATTTTATCGGAGATGGATCTCCGACTTTTTGGGAATGGGATTACCTGATGCTCCTTCTGATGATAGCTCCTTACTTTTTGTGTATGGAGTGTTGTTATAGACAGCCTTCGAATAGATTCCCATCTGCTCTTCATCAGGAATATTCAGGATGCCCAGTGTTCCCTGAAAAGTCCACCGATGTACTGAACTTTTATTTTTTGTTCCTGCCCGCCTTCCTGGTAGACAACCTCTTCTCCCCTCCGGACCGGATTGGGGCCATAGGGATTTGCCAGAGAAGACATCCCCTTGCCATTGCTGACGAGGATCTTGTTCTTTGCCACTCTTACACAGGAAGGATACCAGGCAGTCGGAATGAATCCCCTTGCTTTGCTTTCACCCGGGAGAGTAACATCAAAAACAGCAAGGCAGTTATTATCGGCATTGGCAATATACAGTGTCTTTTCATCAGCGCTGAGTGCAACGCTGTTTGTTGTTGAACCTGATGGGGCATCAGGATAAAGGGCGGTATTGAGTGTTTCGATCACCTTCATCTGCCTGGTGTCGATCACCGATACATTGTTGTCGTTTGCATTCGCCACAAACAGATATTGTCCGTTACGGGTAATGCACATATCGTTTGGATTATCGCCCACAGGAATTGAACCTGTTATCTTTTGCTGATCAGTGTCAAAAACAACAATTTTATCACAGCCCCAGCACGATGCATACAAAGTCTTATGGTCGGGCGAAAGGATGCAGGTATAACCTTCGCCTCCAAGCGGATGCTGGGAAATAACCTTTTTGGACTGAGTGTCAATTACATAAAGTGAGTTGTTCTCCTTCGTGACAGCATACAGCAAATTTCTTGCATCATCAAGTGCTAATCCTGCAATTGAGATCCTTTCAGGCCAGGGTTTTCCTAGGCTAATTGTATCAGGATTCGAAAGCTTCTTTTTTATGACTGAATACCTGATTATTATATTATCATTTCCACCTGAAGCATAAAGGTATTTTCCATCATCTGAAAATGCAAGTCCCAGCCATGCTTTTCCGATCGGCAGAGTCTGAAGGACCTTACCCTTTTTTAATATCAACAAGCTCAATGGACTGGTCGCTCTGTCCGTTGTTGGTTACAGCAGCAAGTTTCTTATCGGGCGAAACTGCAATATTAAGTGGCAGATCGCCCAGGGGCACGATCTTTCCCACAGGTGTCAGCTGCCATCCGTTCGGAAGGGAGATCCGTCTGGATTCAATTTCAGTCAAGGGTCTGGGATTGAATTTGAAATGTAAGAGCGAAACAGGAAACAGAATATCAATGCTTTTTTCATAGATCAGGATTTTGATAATTAAAGTTGTTTTAAAGCATACATTGTCTACCAGCTTTAGGTTGTCTCAAAAGTAGTACAGAATTGTCTTCCTTCGTGCGACTTTGTGCTTTACTTTGTGATCCTTTGCGTGTGAAATCTATTAAGAACTTACACAGAGTTCCACTGAGCCCGCCTTCGCCAGGAGGCTACGGCGGGTGAAAAAGTCACAGAGATCCGCAGAGTTAGAACTTAATCGTGCTCATTGTCCCAATATAGACCGATAAGCTTTACAAATATTTACAGTTTATTATACCTTGTTCTGAGCACCTTTAATGCACCGGGTCTGATCTTTACAACAGCACTTCCGTCGATATGTAACAGGTTCGCCGTCGATATGAAAGCGATTTTCACTGGTTTCGATGGTCACCTCATCATCGGTTCGTATGTATCTGACATACTTCGATCTGTTCATCGTTTTTGCAAATAACCGGTAAATAAATACAGGCGAAATTAATTTCGGGAAGGGCTCTATCAAAACGATGTCCATTTTCCCGTCGTTTGGAACGGCTTCGGGAGCAATGAAAGCATTATTGCCGAACTGCCGTGTGTTTGCAATTACCAGGTCGAACAGCTTCCCTGAGAAAACCTCTTTTCCGGCTACAGCTATTGAAACGGTGAACGGACGCAGCCTGAAAAAATTTACAATTGTAACTCCGACATACGACCAGAATCCACGTGTTTTAAGCTTGTTGAACGAGTGGGCAACAAAGCTGTCGAGACCGACTCCTGCCACGTTAAGGCACAGGAAGCCGTTAATTTCCAATACGTCGATGTTCAGGCTCTTCCTCAGTTCAATATCCTGGAGGAGCGATCTTATGTTAGTCTTGAATCCAAGTTCTTTTGCAAATCCATTTCCCGATCCAATGGGAAGAACTCCAAGCAGCTTCTCCTTGCCGATGAGTTGCACATGCAACTGTGTGAACAGTACCGTCGCCTCCTGCAGCCACAAACACATCATATTTATCGAAGTTCTGTTTTATCAGAGTTCCCGATTCATCTATGGACAGGGACTTGAAGTAGGACAATTCATGTTTGCGGCGGTACAGTTCTTTTGAAATGATAAACTTAACAGGTGGAATACCTGCATAGGGATTAAGGATAAAGAGGGCTTTATTATTCCCTGAAGTATGCTGCATATTTTGAAGCTAGTCAGGGTAAAATTAATAAAATTTGGTTACCCTGCAGGCGGATATTGTTCAATCAGACGGTTCTGATGCCTGACAGCCCTTAGAAATGCTCTCAAAGTCATTGGTTTATAACCTCTTGCCCTGTTGAGATTTCCTATTCTAAAAAGAAGTTTGTATGATTTGAAGAACTCCCTGTAAAGTTTAAAAAGAGGTACATTCGGATCCCATGCCTGTATTGCCTCAGCTCCTGCGCCATTGATTTCGATTATTGAGAAACCTTCTCCCTTCATCAGACTATCGACCGATTCGAACCGGATATCAAACCGGCCAAAATAAAACTCGGGCATGCTTCGGGCGATTTCGTCAAACCGGCCTGAGAGTTCTGGGGTGATCAGGTGGCTGGCATTGCGGTAAAGTCCGCCGACCCGCAGGCTGCCAATAAACGATAACCTTACAAGCTCTCCATCCTTCGGAATGTGGTCAAGGTCTTCATTTGCAAATCCCACGTGTTCCGGTTTATCGCCCAGGTAAAATCCGGCCCTGAGTTTTGTGCGGTCGTCATTGCTGATCAGCTCCCGGAGCGTCGATTTACCGTCACCGGTTACAAAGGGAAAATACCGGAGTGTGATTGAAAAAATCTTACCTGTGGTTTCCCCAGGGATTCTGACATAGAAGATCCCGGCTTCCCCGTCATGTGTAACAGGACGCTGTAGTATTATCTTCTCATTGTGCGGAAATACAGAGATATACTGTTTCAGGTTGTTTTCATCCTCAATAAGCCTGACGCCATAACCATTCCATCCGATATCCGGTTTTGCCACAACCGGGAATTCAAGATTCTTCCGCTTCATAAGCGAAAGAGCATTTTGAAGATCAACATCTGACGGAGCTCCGTTGCGGTGCATTGTAACAAATTCTGCAATCCACGACTGTTGCTCCCTGCCAACCTGATCCATGACCGAACCCTTTGATTCCCCCATGAAGCCTCCGGTTTCAATATTCGGATTGGAGGCTGAAGGAAGGGTAAGACTCCTGTACCGGACTCCAAGGAACAGATAGTAAAGTCCAACCGGAATATAAAGTATACTGTTCGGTATATGTTCCGCTACAGAGACCCTTTTTTTAAGATCGTCAAGCGATGGCATGCCATGGAACTTATTTTTAAGTGCGGGCATATATTTCTTGAATATTGAAAAGAATGATGGAGGAAGATCCCCCATTGCCTTTTCGGTAGTTTTGCTCCATCGCGACTTAAAAGAATTTCTTACGGCAAAACCTACAATAATAAGTGCAAGTGCACCCCATGCCCAATATCCCAGATTATCGAGTACAAGATCACCAAAGAGGATCACAAGTGTAAGAACTATTGAAGAATATATTGCTCCCGCCAGGATAGAAACTGTGGCAAAACGGGGAAGTGGAATTCTGAACCATCCGCAGGCGACAAAAGTGGGAAACAACAAACCCGGAGTGATCCGGCATAGAACCAGTACCCTCACAAGATGGGTCTCGAGCCAGCGTTGAACCCGTTCAACTTTGGGTCCGATGATCCTGGAGCGAAGCCATTTGTTTTTCTGTGCCATATGTCCCAGACCATAAATCAGCAGATCACCGGTGACAATTCCCAGATAGACACTTATAATAAGCCATCCAGACAGGAAGCTGGTGTTCAACAGTCGAAAAAGCGGCAGCCAGAATTGCAGCATCTTCATGAATATATGTCATGAAGAAAATTACAATGCAATGACTAAGCCAGTTAAGGTGTTCTGGAAGGATCATTTATTCAGTGTGAAATCAAAAATTTACTTTCCCCTTAAAATGGGAATAAACTTAGGCACTTTTATGACATGATGTTCAATCAGGCGGATTTTTTTTCAAAATGGAACTTCAAGCTCTATATAAATTTGATATTTAATCAGATACTAAACGACAGCTGAATAATTCGAATGCCGTTTAACCAGAGCTACTCCATGAAAGGATACCTGAAATCTGCAGAAGGGATGAATGTTTCCTTGATTGTTCTGGGACTTACCCAGCGGATAAGATTAAGATAACTGCCAGCTTTATCGTTTGTTCCCGATGCCCTTGCCCCTCCAAAAGGCTGCTGTCCAACCATGGCGCCTGTAGGCTTATCATTTATATAGAAATTGCCGGCTGCATAGCGTAGCGCTCTCCAGGCTATGATCATCGCATATTTGTCATTGCAGAAGATCGAACCTGTCAGTCCGAACGGGGATGTTTCATCGCAAATCCTTAAGGTCTCCTCATATTGAGTATCTTTATAAACATAAACTGACATTACGGGACCAAATATCTCCTCTTCCATCGTGATAAAATGAGGATCCTTCGTAACGATTACAGTAGGCTCGACAAAGTATCCCCTTGATTTATCACCTCTTCCGCCTGCAATTATTTCAGCATCACCTGAAGATGCAGCGCTGCTGATATAATTCATTATCTTATCATAGGCCGGCTCTTCGATAACAGCGTTAATAGTATTCCTGAAGTCGGTAACGTCACCCATCTTCATTTCTGAGATCATTGACAGCAGAAGTTTCCTGGTTTCAGGCCATAAGGATTCCGGGATATAGGAACGTGAAGCAGCCGAACATTTTTGTCCCTGGTATTCAAATCCTCCCCTTGCAATTGAAGCTGCAAGTTCCGGCGGAGAAGCTGAGCTGTGGGCAAAAATAAATCCTTTGCCTCCCGTCTCTCCCACGAGTTTAGGGTATGACCTGTAGTTAGTAAGGTTATCGGTAACTTTTCTCCACAGGCTGTTGAAGGTTGCATTTGATCCTGTAAAATGAATACCGGCAAGATATTTATTCTTCAGCACTACGCTGCTTATAAGAGCTCCCGGGCCCGGAACGAAATTGATAACTCCATCGGGCAGACCGGCCTCTTTTAAGACTTTCATAAGATAATAGTTTGAAAGCAGGGCGGTGGATGCGGGTTTCCAAAGGGTTGTGTTGCCCATGAGCGCTACGCTGGTGTTAAGGTTTGCACCTATTGCCGTGAAGTTAAAAGGGGAAACTGCAAAGACAAATCCTTCAAGTGGCCTGTACTCAATGCGGTTTATGCTCTGGGTTCCCGAGACAGGCTGTCCGCTGTAAACCATTGAAGCAAAGTAGGAATTAAAGCGCAGGTAATCAATTACTTCACAGGCAGCATCTATTTCAGCCTGGTAAATGTTTTTTCCCTGTCCCAGCATTGTGGCGGCGTTTATCAGATACCTGTATTTTTTGGAGATCAGCTCGGCCGCCCTGATCATTATTGAGGCTCTTTCCATCCAGGAAATGCTCATCCATTCACATCTTGCCTCAAGGGCTGCATTCACTGCCATCTCAGCTTCCTTCTCAGTTGCCATATTGTAGGTTGCAAGCACGTGCCGGTGGTCGGTAGGCTTTACAATCTTACCCGAATTGCCTGTTCTGACTTCCTTTCCCCCTATTATCAGAGGAATATCAATAACGGTGTTGCTCTGGTTTGCCAGTTCGGCTTCAAGAAGCTTCCGTTCAACGCTGCCGGGGGAATAGGAGAGGACCGGTTCATTTTTCGGTTCACTGAAGCTGTAAATTGCGTTGTTCATGATATGTTTTATTTCTTCGGCTTCTTATAAAAACTTACACTGAGGTCCACAGTAAAATCACACCCCACCACATGCCATCCCTGCAGGCTGGCCCCTTCGCTAAAATCAGCCACTGGCTGATTTCTTAACGCTCAGTCCCCTCCAAAAACCTGCAACATTTAAACAGATCCAGTTCTTAAATGTTCATTAATACTGCATGAGAAGATATTTCCCTTATTCTTTTTTGTTGTAATTTAGATACGCTTAATTAAGTATAATTTCGACCTGCATCTATGTTGAAAAAACAACGAATCATATGTCAGAATCCAAATTTTATCATTTTCCCTTAAAGGGTCCTCTTTACGGCGTTGAATCGATTGATGACGCTGTTTCCGCACTCAGGGAGGGAGGTTATATCTGGCTTAACTATTACAAACCTGAAAAGGAAGATCTCAACATACTGATTGACCTGTTGGGGATCCATCCCCTGTCTGTCGAGGACTGCTTTGATGAAAAACAGATCCCGAAGATTGAGCACTTCCGGAATAACACTTTCATTCTCTTTAATTCATTTTCCTATACGGATAAAGTACTTTCTACAGACGAGATCAACCTCTTTATAGGCAAGAATTTTCTGATAACTGTAAGCGGTTACAACTCGGATAAGAGAAAGCCTCTGAAGAATCTCCCTGAGATCATCGGGAATGATACCTCAAACACAAAAAACGGACCTGCCTGGCTGATGCATAAAATCCTTGATTTCATCGTTGATCAGAAATATGAAGCTTTTGACACTATTGAAGATGAGCTTGAGGCATTGGAAGACACCCTCCTTGAGAATGTTTCGGATTTTCAGCCCATGGAACTGATTTATGTAAGGAGGAATCTGGTGAACCTCAGGAAGAGCCTTTATCATGAAAGAGAGATCCTCGTAAAGATCGCCAGGCTGGATTGTCCTTTTATCCCTGAAAATGCAATTGCAGGATATCGTGATATCTACGATCATCTTGCAAAGTTTTTTGAGCTGACAGAGACCAACCGTGAAATTGAAACCAGCTTAATGGAGTTGTACACCTCCCTGCTCAATAACAAGATGACAGAGACCTCAAATGAAACAAATGCTTCTGTCAAAAGATTAACAATGATCGCAACAGTCTTCATGCCGCTAACCCTGATAGCGAGTATAGGGGGGATGTCGGAATGGACGATGATGACAGGCGCAGATAACTGGAAGATGTCCTACCCGTTGTTCATCCTGGCAATGGTTATAATCGGAGGGATCAATTATTTCTTTATCAGAGGGTTTGAGAAGGGATTTTTCCCGCGAAAGGGAATTAGGGAGAAGGAATAGATTCCTCCTGGTTTCACACGTACTCACCCCCTTTTTCCCCCTCTCTACGCGTAGAGAGGGGGATGCCCCTGGTATATTTAATTGATATTAATATATTTATGAGTTGTTAGTATTCTTATGGTAAAATCAAAGAAACTTGATTTCAAAGAGATCCGGGACCATTGCCGAATTCTCAGACAAAATATGACTGAGTCTGAACAAATCCTTTGGAGAGAAATAAAGAATCGAAAACTATCCGGATTTAAATTTTTACGTCAGCATCCTATCATTTACAAGGGTGATTTGATAAGGTTAAGCTATTTTATTGCTGATTTTTATTGTGATGAAAAAAAAGCAATAATTGAACTTGACGGACCAATTCATGAATCGAATAAAGAATATGATAATTTCAGAGATTCAGAGTTAGAATATTTAGGAATGCATATCCTTCGAATTAAGAATGAGGAGTTAGTCGATTTAAAAAGTGTCCTTAACAAAATAGAAAACTATCTTCTTTCAATTACCTAAAGTAATTATTATCTACAAGGCTATCACCCCCTCGCTACGCAGTAGAGAGGGGGCAGGGGGGGTGAGTACATGAAGGGTTTGAGAAGGGTTTTTTCCCGCGAAAGGGCATTAAGGATAAGGAATAGATTCCTGATCGAGTGTCATTCCCTGAATAGATTTTCAATATTTCATCCCTGAATTCCGAGGGGGCTTCGAGGTGGCCCCAGCCCGATTGTGTCTGCCATAAGACCATCCATAACCGAATCGTGATATGAACGTATCAGATGAGGGATATCTCTCTCCCTTAAAAGGCCGTCGAGAAGATTTGCTTCCACTTCGTTGTTCAGGATCAGGATCTTTACTGCTTTGTCCATCTGAATTCTATTTAAATACAAAGGTAATAATCTTTTAATCCACCTGACCCCGGTTTACTCCCTGCCTTATCGGTAACCCCCTGCCCCGGGCACCTCCTTCAGGGGTTGGGGGTGACAAACCAATACCCTGAATTCCGTGACAACCCTTTTTGTACTATCACTCTCCGACTGAACTGTCAGCCTGACTTTCGCCTTACGTGATGCCTTCATTTCATGTGACAGGTAAACAGGTACCATCTCTGAACCGCCCGTTTCAACCGATATCAATCCGTTGACCAGTTCTCCGCTCCATCCTTTGCCTTCGACGGTAACATTCAGGCGGTATATGTCGTTGTTCAGCCAGGGTACCGTGTTTTGAAAATGGAGGGAACCATCGGCGATAAATGGTTCACCCGTATTCTTTACTGTAAAGAGCTGTGTAACCGGCATTGCCCTTCAGCTTCTTCACGCAGGGGGGATCACTTCAAAGTGACTTTCATACTGCACCGGACCTTCAGGTGATCTTACACCAATTTTATACGAAAGGATCCCTTCATCATTTTTAGTAACATCAATAATATAAATATGCAGCATGTTTGGTGCATCCTCCCATTCGTACTGACTCCCTGAATTAAGACCTGCGTGAAAAAGAGCATCATTCAGTTGCCTGTAATCGGCAATGGTCCGCATTACCGGCGTTCCGTCGGGTTTAATGAAATCGACCTTTTTTATATCTTCCGGGTGGGCATCAATAACCCAGTTAAAGCAGTTGAATCCGTTTGGACCGCCGTTACGACCCTCTTTATCTTTGTTTTTGGCAATAAGGACCCCATTGTCGGGACAAAAAGAATCATAGCCGATCCTTTGAACCGTTTCCACCGAATAAAAATCAAAATCAGGTTTCCCGGGTGACAGCGGATTGATGGCAGGATCGTCTACAGGGGTCCGGTCGTGGGGCTCTGGTCCGTCCAGTCTGACAATTATACCCGCAAAAGTACCTGGTATTGGTTCTACCGCCCTTGATGTTATGGTTGCAACAACCGGCCCCGATTTAGCAAGGTCCTCACGGCTCAGTGTCAGCACCTGCTGCTGAGTTATAAAGCCATTCACCATCCTGTTCCTGAGCATCAGGCCTGCCGGCATGGCAGCTCCCATTGCCGGTGGAACGACCCATCGCATATGCGGACCGCCCGGACCATTAAATGATCCCCTGTCCATCATATCCCATGGCCCCGAACCGACTCTCCGGTAAGGCTCCGCATAAGGATTATTGTTGTTGTCGCCGGTTTTGAAAGCGAAGTGGCCAAGCTCATGGGTTATTGTTCCGGAGTTTTCTCCCTGTCTGATAGAGGAGAGGCCCCACTGCATCTGTCCTGCCTTCCAGGAGGTCCAGGGCACATAACGGGTAGGGATCCAGGCTGGTTTGGAGGTGTCGGGATTTCCCCATTCAGCCGGTATTTTATCCTTCGATAAAAACTTCATCTCTCCAAATTCCTGCCATACACCGGTCTCATCATATCCGGCATAGATTCGAAGTACAGCGTCATAATCTGACCTGATATCACCTGCGTCTGCTTTCCAGAGACTGTCGACATGAGGCTCCATCCTGCTCTTTGCCCTGCTTCCATCGGGAGTGGAGCTGTTCTGGTTATACTCATTCAGGCCATATTCCCACAGGTTTTTTGGCATCAGGTAAGGACCAAACGGATCGAGAGCTGTAATACCGAATTTCCCGCGCGACTGTTCCATCCAGTAGCCATTAATTGTTTGTCCGTGATTTACAGATAAAGGATTAAGCCAGAAATCAGAATAGAACTTTGGGACATCTTCCCTTTTTACCGGATCAATCTGCGGATTTCCGAAAAGGTCCGATTTTTTGGGAAGCGTAATAACGAAAGGCTGATCAGGAAAATCGACTGCCACCAGGGCCATTCTGAATTTTCGGACAGGTATAAGAGATGGATCTGCCCAGTTCTTTCCGGGGATTGGATGATAATCTTCCCAGGTCATATCATCCTGATCCTGAATGACCTGTGGATCAATAGGCCTGAGAGGGACTGAAAGTTCAAACTTTGATTTTCCGGATTCTGATAACTCCTTCCGGAATTCCTGGGAAATGAAATTACAGGGTACAGAACAAGCAGAACAAGAGCGGATAATCTTTTCATTTTACGATCATTGTTGCGAAATCAGAGAGAAATTTTTGTTTTCCCGCAGATCCCGCAGATTTGCGCAGAATACATAAATGCAGGCCATAGTGCCATGGTGATTTATGGCAAAGGCGTGTGACAAATTAAGCATAATTTATCACAAAAATCTGCGCCCATCTGCGAAATCTGCGGGAAATATTTTTGTTTTCCCCGCAGATCGCGCAGATTAACGCAGATTTAAAACAAGCACTCTATTTAATTATTTACCCTGGATTATCACGCAGTTATTCAGAAGAATATCCATAAGAATTCCCGAACATTCCCCTCTGATGGTAATCTGACCTCCAGGCTTTAATTCAGATGTATCTGTTACTTTCTGGAAAGTGCAGATTACAGCCGAAAGAGGATTTTCGGTTTTGAGGGAAATGCTTACAGCCTTGTCCTCACCGGGTTTTACCGATTCAATTGTTCCTGAAACTTCAATTATCTTATTAAGATAGGTTGTGTTTGCAGCGGTTTCATCGTTTTCAAAAGCCTTTTGAAGGTCAGTGGCGGCAATTCTGAAGTCTGGTTCTGCTTTCTGAAGGTCGGCTGATTGAAGAGTAAACAGGTAGATCCCAAAGAGTATCCCTGCCAGGGCGAGGAAGAAAACAGCAAATAATGCTATTTTATAGGATGTTTTCATTGTTGTACGGTATTTTAGATATTATTAATTAACCTAAGTTGTTGTTAACCAGCAACCAGAAACAAGCAACCAGCACCCAGAGTAATTTATCTTAAACTCTGAAACGTAAAGATCCGGAATCCGGAATCCGCCTTACTTTCCACCCTGGAGCGGAGCCAGTTTTAAAACTGCTGTCACCTCAATGGTTTTTGCAATGTTATTCCTGACAACTGATGGGATCCTGACATTAAATTCCTCGGGTATCAGGGTGAATTTGGAGCTTGCATTTATGCCTCCGTCTACCACCTCCAATGAACCCTTTGCGGCCATCTTTTTCGATATGCCATGGATGTTAAGGTCCCCTTCAACATTAACATCAAAGGTACCATTCTTCGAAAAGTCGACTTCAGTAAGGTTTGTGATCCTGCCTGTAAAGGTAGACTTTGGAAACTTATCCGACTCAAGGTAGTTTTCGTTGAAGTGTACCTCCATCAGGGCTTTTTGAAATTTAAATGATTTTATAAGGACCTGGAAAACAAGCTCTCCGGTGGATATATCCAGAACTGTTGCAACCTGGTTATTATCGGCCTTGATGTCTTCCACCGGTGTGTGTGAGAAGAAACCGATATAACCATTTTTGGTAATGTATTTCTGAGCATTGGCTAAGAAAAACAAAAACAAAAATGATAACAGAATTAATATTCGTTTCATTTTGATCTTATTCTTTTATAATCTAATGCTCATAACAAAAATTGTTCCAGTTTTTGATTACATTTTTCAAAGGCAGAGGTCGCAAAGTCCGGCAAGGTTCGCATTCTCCTTCCCACTCCACATGCCTCCACTTAAGGCTGTCCTCCCTAACGGCCGGCGGTTTGTAGGTATCTCTTCAATGTAAAAACACGTGATATATTAAATCCGAAATGTATATCCCCCTTTTTCCAGTCACCGGTGGTTTCACCTATAAATCCCTTTTCGATCATCGCAATCGAATTAGTAAAAATAAGCTGGAAAACATGTCCACCGGTTTCAATATCAAATCCTAGCGACAGCGGGTCATATACCTGTTGGCTCATATATGATTTCGGATTCAGGATATAGAAGTACTCCCCGTTGAAGCTTATCCTTTTTGTCAGCTTGAATCTTCCTCCCGCTCCAATGGAGTACAGGTCGTTGGGATCAATTTCGGTAGCCACAAGGTTGCGGTGAACAATGGTTGGCGCAAGTTGAAGGGAGAGTGACTGGCTGATCTTTCTTGCAACAATCACCTGGCCGGTGTAGGATAACCTTGATGAGAAATAATTTGTACGTTCCTGGTCACTCCACTTAATTGATTTAAGCGCTGCAGAAGTCATCACCGAAACGGATACAGGCATGGTCCGCGCCCCTGTTGATTGCCGCCACAGGGAAAATTTTGCAAAGCCGTCAAATGTTTTTTCGTATGCCCCTCTTCCGAAGCCTGCCATCAGCCAGTCAAAAATTCCGTATTCGAGCGACAGGTGGGAACTCGACTGATCAAGTCCGAAAAACTCATACGCGCCCGTGTTGATCCTTCCAAACCTGTGGGAGATCCTGAAATCAAGCTGACCGGAAGGCATCCTCTCAATCGAATGCCCGTTCATCACCCTGGTGGATTTGAAGGTCGCTGTAACATAATTGGTAGCGGGAATGGAATCCTGGTTCAGGAGACCCAGGAGGTCATTCTGACTAAAAATGACCAGAGGAAGGAGTGAAAAAAGAAGAGAGACGGTTAACCTTCTCATAATATATTGTTTGATTGTTAATGTCAATTATTTGGCAAACCCAGCGTGATCCAGATCTCAAACTGGGCGATGAGGCAGGGTTTCAGCATCCCGCCGTTTTTGGGCATCGGTGAATATCCTCCTGTGTGATTCATTGCTCCTGCAACGGCAGTCGATCTCGAAACGACATCTGCATAATTTTCAAGACGTATACCATTTGCTGAACTGGCAGCGGCTGAATTTGAATGGCATGAAAGGCAATTATTGGCAAGCAACGGCTTTATCTTGCCGCTGAAGGTCACATTTGCAGTGTCGCAGGGTTCAACGGCAGGGTAAAGTGATTCCTCATTATCATAATAGCATGAGAAATTAACTGCTGTGAGTGTGATCACCACTATGAACAATAAGATTATGCGTTGCATGTTTAACCTGTTTAATTCATAGATATTCTTAATTTATTGTATTCCTTTGTGTTACCTTAGTGACAGCCTTTGTGACCAAAACTACATCCTGGCATCATTTTCCCGGACAGGGTATTTGTTCTGCTCCCTGCTCTATCCAGACACGGATCAATATCCTGTTGTCAATTGTAAGTGGCTGGTCGGGAGGCATTTTGTTTTCACCGGATGTTGCGATAATAGATTTGTAAAGAGAGCTTGAGTATGGCGCTCCCGGAACGACTCCGTTCCTGATGACGGAATAGCTGGTCAGTACCAGCTCTGATTCGCCTGAACCGTCATGGCAGGCTGGTTTGGCACAACTGTTTAAAAAGATCGGGAAGACATCCCTGTCAAAGCAAACAGGAGGAATACCCGACAGGTCAGCCTTATGTGAACAGGAGCTGACCCAGGAGGCGATTGCAAAAAACAAAATGAAACAGAGAAACAGGAAGGTTTTGTCAGTCTTCATGCAGACATTTTATTTTAAAAAACTAACTTCCGTAAATTTATGCGAATTTTAAGGGAAAACTGCTATTTATCTGCAAAAAATAAAAATTGAAATTCATGTTCAAAATTGGGGGTAAACAGCCCTCTGCCCAGGTTCTCCTTTATCAGCTCTAATCTCCAGAAGCGGCCATCGTCGATCTCATCTTTATTGATCCCGGGAGTACTTTCAGATTGTCCTGTAAAGGAATAGACAAGCTCTCTTTCGCGTTTTGATTCCCAGATGTATTTCCTTTTAAACTCATATTTGAAATCTGACAATCCAAGTTCCTCAAGTGCTTCCCTTTTCAGCGCCACTTCAATTCCTTCGCCTGGCGCCACATGTCCGCCGACTGAAGTATCCCAGTAGCCGGGCAGCAGGTCTTTTGACATTGAACGTTTTTGCAGAAAGAGTTCTCCCTGCCTGTTAAAGAGATGAAGATGAACAACAGGGTGAAGAAGCATACTTTTCCCGTCATGGCAAACACTTCTCGGCGCCCTGGAGATCTCCTTACCTTCTTCGTCCACGATTGGGAACCATTCCTCAGTAAAATCCATTTTCATCACGAAATTAGGTTGCAAAGATCGTAAAGATTATAAAGAACTTACACAGAGTTGCACAGAAAAGGTGGCCCCTAAATCCCCTGAAGGGGACTTAAATTATAGCTCCCTTAGGGCATAGGTGTAACTTAGGGAATAAGATAGCTTTTGAATCAAACTGTATATAACTGATATGCAATAATATACATTTCCCCTCCTTCTCAAGGAGGGGTGGCCGGGACTGTAGATTTTGAGGGGTTTACAATCTGCTTTCCCGGCCGGGGTGGTTAATCTATGTTTCAAGTCTATCCATTTGAATAAAAGTAATAAGAAAGACTTGAATCAACCACCCCGGCCAGACAAATTTAGTTTCTGCCTGTAAGATGATTTCACCGTCTGGCCACCCCTCCTTTAAAAGGAGGGGAAACTTATTTAATTGTAATTCAGCTAATTAAAAAACTCAAAGTCTAAAACTGGTCTTAGGTTGACGGCTATGCCCCCAAATCCCCTGAAGGTAAAATTGTACCTATTAACTCTGTGGACCTCGTGGACCTCTGTGTAACAAAGATCCCAGTATGACTAAAGGCCAATTTCAATTTACTTTCCTTTTATGCTGAAGGAGCACTTTATCAAATTCCCATCCTCATCCACAACAGTCAGCACATGATCCCCGGCACCGGCAAGGATCTCGATCTGATGAATGAATTTTGTTGTTCCCAGGTATTTTTCGTCAAGATGCCAGAAGATCTTTTCTGACGGATCCCTGTGGACCACCTCGGGAATTACCCGTGTAAGCTCTCCGGTATGGTCCCTGGGGATGAATATTTTTATTCCGGGAGTCGGATAGATGAACTCCATAACAGGTACGTCCTTACCTTTGCCACACCCGGGAAGGAATGGAGGAAGACTCCTGTATTCCGCGTGTTTCTGCCGATAGAAATATTCCATGGCGGGGGGAAGGATGAACCATGGTTCATTGATTATATCCGATGCTGCAACACAATCTGTAGTTACCTGATGGGTTCTGGTTTTATCGAGATGGACCATCCTGTGCCAGGGACATACCCCGCTCCTTAACCCGTTCAATGAAACCTGTTCCTCCCTGGTATCCTGACAATCAGGGCCGGCCCGGTAACCGCTGACGGCACATACTTTTACAGTTGTCATCTCTTCATAAGGCGCTGTAAACCAGGGAACTGACTTCATTATACCTGCAAGATCGAAAAGTAGCGGGGCAGCGGCAGAAATCCCTGTCAGCCCGGGCCTTCCTTCTCCGTCAGCATTCCCAACCCACACTCCGATCACATAATCGGGCGTGGTTCCTACTGCCCATGCATCCCGGAATCCAAAGCTTGTCCCTGTTTTCCAGGCCAGGTCCGGCGCAGAATCAAAATACTGCCATCCTGTCTCACTTTCCGGACGATTGACTTTCTGCAGCGCTTCATAAGTAAGCCAGATCGCAGCGGCCGAAAGTGAAGGATTGACATCTATGTTCTGTCCGGCAGGACTGTCTGTTTCATTGACAAGCGCCAGCGGGTGATAATCCCCTGCATTATATTTTTTTTCTTTGTTGAATCTTCTCAGAACACGTGATAATGAAGCGTACACCCCCGTGAGTTCCCAAAGCGAAGTCTCTCCGCCGCCAAGGATCAGTGAAAGACCATAGTGGTCGGCGGGTTGTTTAAAAGTTGTGAAGCCGGTTTTGCGGAGGAGTTCCAGGAACCTTTCAGGCCTGTATATCTGCAGCAACCTGACAGCCGGGATATTGAGCGACTGTGAGAGTGCGTATCCGGCTGTAACTCCGCCACTGAAGCTGCGGTCGAAATTCTTAGGTGTGAATCCCGGGAAACGGGTCGGGATGTCAGCGATGAGCGTGTTCGGCAGGATATCTCCCGATTGTTGCATACCAGCGTAGAGCAGTGGCTTAAGAATGCTCCCCGTGCTTCTCCCGGCCCTTATAATGTCAACATCCCCGCCATGTTCCGAGGCATCGCTTCCGGCGCTGTTCCCAACATAGGCCAGAACCGCCCCGGTTTCCACGCTTACGATAAGCGCAGCAGAATTGAAGATGAAATTCCCTTCAAGTTCCTTCTGGTGGAGATTAACTATTTCAGCTGCCCTTTCCTGAATAAGAGGATCAATTGTCGTTCTGATCCTCTCACCACGGTTCTTTCCGTAGAAAAAATCAGTCAGATGGGGAGCCTTTGCCGGCAGCTGTTTTGGTTCACCAGGCAGAGGCTCGTCAAGCGCCAGCACCAGGGTAAGTGAATCCAGAAATTTCCTTCTGTACATTCTCCTCAGAAGATCATCGCGCCTGGCTTTCAATGTTTGCTGATTTTTCCCGGGATAGACAAGGGACGGAGAGTTGGGAAGCACTGCAAAGGCTGCAGCTTCAGCCCAGGTAATGTCAGCAGGCGGTTTTCCGGCATATCTCCATGCTGCAGCATCAAGACCAACATTATTCCCCCCGAAAGGAGCATTGGCGGCATACAATTCAAGGATCGATTTCTTGGAACGCAACAACTCAAGCTTGAGAGCGCCAAAAATCTCAACGATTTTTTCACCCCAGGACCTTTGCCTGTTTCCCCTCGAAAGCCTTGCAACCTGCATCGTAATAGTGCTTCCTCCGCTCACAATTTCATGAGCTTCCAGGTTCTGCTTAAAGGCGCGGAAGATGGAAACCGGATTTATACCCGGGTGAAAATAGAAATACCTGTCCTCGAATGTAAGCAATGCCTTTTCAAATTTTTCTGGCACCTTGCCTGACGCGGGAAACCTCCACTGGCCGTCGCCGGCTATTCTGGCACCCAGCAGACTGCCGTCGGCTGCTTCAACGATTGTTGAAAGTGGCGCTTTGAAACGTGGTATCGGTGAAAGCAAAACCGGGATAATTATAATCCCGGCTGCAAGTAGTAGTATCAAAAGTTTCCTATTCAACTGGACCCGTAACTTTTACCGTGCCTCCCGGGATCCGTGAATTACAGTTTTCGGTATACATCGCTTCACACCAGATTGCCGGCTGATAAAACTCTCCCTTATATGCAGCATTAAGTACCAGGACAAACGATTTTGTCTCTCCCTGGTTCAGGCTGAAATATGTATTGATCCGGTCATCCCTTATATCACGGTAGTCAAAGCTGCCCTCCTTTACCCCGTAACTGGCTTCAAACAGCCTTGTATTCCGGATCTCCCATCCTGAGGGTACCATTTGCGTCAGTGCAATATTATCGACATCTGAATAAGTATTGTTTGTAACCTGGGCTACCATCAGGAAATCAGTACCTTGTTCAAGCATATTCCGGTCAATGGGTTTCAGATCCATATCGACATAGTTAACCTTCATCTGCAATCCGTTTTCAGCCCTTGTTTCATCGGCAACAAGTGGTATCCCTTTCCTTACAAGGTTGACATAAACAGGTTTATCAGATGTATTTTCAACAATCAGTGTATTTGTTCCCGCCCTGACTTTAAGATCCCTGATCAAAACCTTTTTCGGTTGAAGCGTCTGGTCTGAAAGTTCGCTGTTAAAAGTGAGTCTCAGTGTTGCCTGACCCGTCGTTCCGGTTGAAACTATTTCGGCAAATTTCATGTATGAGAAGAGTCCCCATGCAATCGACTGGGTGCTATACCAGCTTTCGTGGTTAAGGGCATCGCAGACTGACTTAAGAAGGGGAAGTGCCTCTTCTTCTTTTTTAAGAACAGAAAGAGTGTAGAGCACTATTGCTTTATCGCGCAGTTCGCTTCCATAGTAATATCCCGAATATTCTTTTTCGGTTCCGGTATTCCTCATGTCAAGCAGAGCTCCTGCAACCTCGCCTCTTCCTGACAGTGCAAATGCCGCTGCCAGAAACCATTTTGACACCTGAGGTATGCCTTCTGATTCCCTCAGCCTGTTCATCGCCCCTCTTTCTGGCTCACCTGCAAGGGAAAGGGTAAAGAGTCTGTAAGCCTGATCATTGGCCGATTGTCTGAATTTTGGATCGTAGCGCCAGTCCTGGGCAACCTTCCTCTGGAAGGTCATCCATTTTTGTTTGAATCCTGCAGGTATACTATACCCCAGCTTTTCTGCCTCCGTAATAAAATGGCCGGCGTATGATGTGATCCAGTTATCAGGCTGATAATTTCCGGGCCAGAGCGCAATGCCTCCGTTGTTCATCTGCCTTGATGCTATCATGGTTATTGCCTCTCTGATGTTTTCAGAAGAGGTCTGAACAGTTCCGGCATCAGATGGTGAGAGATCCTTAAGCCAGAGCTGGGGGAATGCAGCTGAAGTTATCTGTTCGGTGCATCCGTGAGGATACCTGACAAGGTACTCAAGCCTTTTCTCAAGATTTACTGATGGTAACGTTGAGGCTTCAATTGAAGCCGCATCCGAACCTGCAATGCCGAACGGTGTAAATGATGTCTCCCACTTTTCTCCCGGCTTCAGGAGCTTAAGTTCTCCCCTTGTTTCAGGCGGGTTGGGACTCCTTACATTGAGCTCAAGTTCATATCTGAGCTGTTTCGCCGCCGCCAGATGCCTTTACTGTTATCTTCCCGACTCCCGTATTTTCACCCGCATTGAAGGTGAATTCCACATCTTTTTCTCCGATCCCTGAAACCGGGATCGTTTTAACATTCTGGTCAAAGGATATGAGTTCGTTACCCTCCACGATCAGATCCACTTCTTTTATACCTGCTTTTTGTACAAATAGTGTCACCGGAAGGGCTACCTTTTCTCCCGGACTGACAACCCTTGGCGCTGTAACCAATACCATCAGAGGATCTTTTACGAGGATACTCTTTTCAGCAAAGCCGAATGCCCTGTTGTTTCCTGCAATCACCATTGTTTTTACCGAGCCGGTGTATTGAGGAAGGGTGATGTTATGAGTTGCGGACTTTCCCGGAGCAAGTGTAAAGGGACCAAGGAATCTTACAACCGGCACAAACCTCTGGGCCTTGTTTGCAGATCGGTCGATCAGCGCTTCGTCGCCGCCGATCGCAAAGATCCTCTCGAGAGTGCCTCCGAATGCTCCCAGAACCATGTCGTAAAGGTCCCAGGTCTGTATTCCAAGGGCCTCCCTTGCATAGAAATAATTCCAGGGATCAGGTGTTTTGAAACCGGTAATGTTTAGCAATCCTTCATCCACAACGGCCAGGGTATAGGTCATTTGCTTCTTATCAGCCTCGCTGACCCGGATCTGAAAACTCTTCCCCGACCTGACCTCGTCAGCTGCGGAGATCTGCGGTGTCAGACGTGTACCTGCATCTTCCACCATAACGGGAACAACACCGTAAAGCCTCATGGGCATATCGTTAATTGTTTGCGCATGAGGTTGTATCACAGTCACATATGCATAAATGTTCGGGGCCATTTCAGGTCTGACCCTGAAGCTGACCACAGTATTTCCCTTCGTAGTGTTTGTCAGAATTTCTTCGATAACAGAGGTTGCACTTTCAAGAGTGACAACAGCCCTCGCATTTTCGGGTGCAGGAAATGAGAGCTTCACCTCATCTCCCGGATTATATTTTTCTTTATCCGTATTTATTGAAATAAGGGTGGCGCCGTCAGTATTGCCCTTCATCCCGTATTCCCACGGCCAGTCGATAAGTATAATCTTTCCGGTCGAATGCCCTCCGGATGATGTCGCCCTTATAAGGTATCTGCCCCACTCTTTCCTGTTGATGTTGAAGGAAAAAGAACCCTGGCCGTCTGATGTTTTTAAGTGTTTGGTGATAACCGGTTTATAGATATTGTCCGAGATGTAATCAGCAAGGTTCTCTTCGTCCGATTCCCACCACCATCTGTATGAGATCTTGTAGATTGTAACTTCAACATCGGAATTAACGGGATTGCCCTCAGGATCTACAGTAACGATCCTTACTTCGTTATCGGCATCGGTAAACAGCATCCTGTCCTTCCCTTTAAGTCCGGGTAGATTAATCCCGGTAAAGACAGGGTAGGGGGCGAACTTCAGGGATGTCTGGATAATGCTCTCATCGCCGCCCTTTTCCGACACCCTGGCAGTGAACAAAGCATTCAGCATCCCGGGGGCATTGACCTCTTTGCCCGGATCGAAGGTGACCGGTGCATCTCCGTTTTCATCAACGGTCCCATCGAACATTTTAACGGTTTCAGCGGAGAACCGGAATGCAGGATCATCAAAATTGAACTGCTGGTATTTTTTGAATTCCGTTTTTGTGTGTTTCAGAAGATATTCAACCGACGCTTTAAGATTACCGGCGACAGCTCCGTTAAGCCATTTTACCTTAAGAGTACCTTTTGTAAAAGGGCTTGTTCCTCCGAGGAGTTCACCCGGGAAATTCAGATCTATCTTCAGGCGGTTGGGCTTGATGGTTTCAACCCTTACCCGCTTTGTAAAAGCTGCCCCTCCTATTGTGAACTTTGCATTATAATTCCCCGTAATTGCATCGGATCCGGTAAGTGTTTTAAAAACAAGGAGATTTCTTCCTCCCGGTTTCTGAACCTGATAATCGACCCTCTGTTCAAGTGGATTAACAAGTTCAAATTGTACCGGGTGATCGGACGGAAGAACATTATTCATCTCTTTAATAAATAATGAAAGAAAAATGGAATCGCCCGGTCGCCAGACATCCCGTTCGCCGTAAATAAATGCCTTGATACCCTTTTCGGGCTGGGTGCCCGATACGTCAAACGAACTGACCGACAGTGAAGCCCCGTCATTCAATTTAAGATAATTGCGGTCCTTGTCTTTTTTTGCTATAAGAAGGAACGGTCTCCGGTCACATTTCAATGAAACAGAGCCGTTCTGACCCGTGTTACCTGAAACTATCTGCTGAAGCTGGAAATCAAGTACATCAATACTTACTTCACTTAAAGGCAATGCTGAAAGAAGGTCATTTACAATGACATGAAGTGTATTATCCGGCCCTTTTTTTGCAATTATGCCGAAATTTGACGCCAGTATATTTCTTGTTATCTTCCTGTCAGGATTAAAATATGCTGTTTTGCATGGATTGTCACGGTCCCTCCAGTTGAATCCGAAAGAATAATAAAGGAAATCATCACTATCCGCATAGTAATTTTCAGGATCATCCCAGAATTCGCGGCTTTTCTCTTCCGACATCTTAAGCATCTCCTCGAATTTGCTGAAGTCTTCCCCGCCTGAGCAGGGATAAAGCGAGTATGATGGCCTCATGTTTAGTTCAACCTTGTAAAGGATACCCGGTTCAACATCTATATATTCAGCAAGGTCAATTGTGTGGAGATTCCAGCCAACCTGACGGATTGACCAGATCCACCCGGCCTGAATAGACAGGCCTTCCAAATCGCTTGACGGTATAACTTGTATTGATCTCATTTTCCTGAAGAAACCAGGGCAGGTTGCTTTCGAATATTTTGATGATCTTAAGATCGACCGCCTTAAGGTTAGCGGTTTTAAAAGGGAAGACCAGGTTCTGCGATGCCGGCAGGATGACTCCGTTGCCTGTAAGTTCAATTGACGGAGGAACAGGGGAGAAATCTATTTTCTTTTTATAGGAAGAAGCGAGAGTGTTACCTTTGAAATTCCGGACCGATTGTTCAATATTGAGCTCTGCAGAGCCTTCGGGCCGTGAAGAAGGGAACAGGCTCACAATATTGGAGTTTATACTGGTCGCGGACTCCTGCCGGGGTGTCAGCCAGACTAGCCCGGCAATTTCCTGTGATGCTTCGAGGGGATCTGAAAACACAATTTCGATACTCTGACCTCCTCCCTGATTTTCAATTATATCGATAACAGAAAAATCGCCTGAAGCCGGGATCTTTACCAGGGTCGAACCTTTCTGCCTTACCCCTGCCTGCGTGCCGTCCCAGGTTAATTCAAGTCTCTGGATTTTGTCGGTCCTGTCGATATTTGCAACGGTGAACTTATGGTTGTGCATATCGGAATGATCCCAGAGTATATCCGGTTTCTTTCTGCCCAGTTTTGCCTGGAGGTATGTTTCAACCTCTGAAGATGCTATATAATCCGAAGCTGAAACTTCGCCATGGAGAGAGTACCTGTTCCCTTCCGGAATGCATTCCAGGGCTCCTGTGGTAACGATGAAGTCTTTTTTAATTGTCTGTATGCTGATCGGGAAGACCTTCAGGTTCTCCTTAACTTCAGTGAGCTTGTCGAGATTCAGTCTTCCTGTATAGGATGTGCCGGGATCAAGGGTCTTAGCCGGTTTAAAGACAAGGGTCAGTTCATCGCTCCATTCAGCTTTGCCTCTTATTGCCGGTTCGAAGAAAAAGAGACCCCCCGGGATTTGTTTACCGGCTTTTGCAGCAAATTCCGGTGTAAACCTGATCTCAATCACCGAATTTACGGGAACGATACCTGAAGTGTACCCTGAGATATATTCACTGAATCCCTTGTCGATGGGGATATTTATCGCCTCAGTCTCCTGTGCCCTCTTCAGGGCGAATTTCACAGGGGTCTTCTCTTTATTTCCACAGGAAGAGACAAAGATTAAGATCAGTAACGGCAGTAATAGTTTTGGAGCTTTCATAATATGGGGAACAGGTGAATATAGGGATACACAGGATTTATGTATAAACGGGGTTAAGAATAAAACTCAGATTAAAAGTACGAAAAAGAAATGATTCGGTTCACTCCAAATACCTGATGGTTCACCCCCAACCCCCATAGTCGTCAACCTAAGCATTAGTTTTAGACCGAGAATTATTTAATTAGCAGAAACACAATTAAATAAGTTTCCCCTCCTTTTTGAAGGAGGGGTGGCCAGACGGCGAAATCATCTCACACGCAGAAACTAAATTCGTCTGGCCGGGGTGGTTGATTCAAGTCTTTCTTATACATTTATTCAAAAAATAGGTGTAGGTATGGAAAGATACAATCAGGGACAAGTATCTTAAACCACCCCGGTCGGGAAAGTGATTGTTAACCTATCAAAATCTATGGTCCCGACCACCCCTCCTTGAAAAGGAGGGGAAATTTAAGTTACTGTAACTCAGCTACATACAGTTTGCTCATAAGCTTTCCTATTCCTTAAGTTGATGGCTATTCCTTTAGGGGGTTGGGGGTGAAATAAACGGATCTCTGTGTAAGTTCTTATAATAGGCTGACTTACAACAGAATCCTGTTCCCCAGCTGCCTTGATATCATCCCCAGGGCGATGCTGAGGTTATTGTATCTCTTCTGTAGCGCGAGTATCTTTTCCTGGTCCTTTGCCTTTACAGCCTCTTCAAGCAGGGTCATGATCTCCTTCCGCCGTTCATTTATCTTGTCGCTCTTGAATTTGAGCACGGCATCCGGAACGATTTCCCGGAGCTTCATATCTTCAGTTTCAACGTATGTCTGTTTATCCTTCCATATCCTGCTCAGCTCATGCGAGTCTGAGAGAAGCTCTGCTGAAAGCTGGGAGATCTCAGGGTCCTCGTGTTTAACAAAATGCTTGTCACCCGGAAAGAGACCCTGCTCTGAATGGAATCTGTAATCATCAAATATAAGAGAACAGATCCTGTCGCCGAAGGAGAGATCATCAGATGTTATTTCATTAACAATATAATCCAGGACAGTAACTGTTTCTTCCTTGCCGTCTTCATTGCTGATCTTCTTTTCCAGGATCTCACTCCCGTATTTCAGAAGCAGGCGGATAATTTCCTTCTCCGAATAATAGGAACCGGTTTTACGCTGAATTGGTTTTATGATCTCAGGCGGGGGGACAGGCAGAACCTCCGGACCCGGGTACTTGTTCCTTTCCTGGAACGACTTCTGCTGCCTGAGCTTATTTACTTCATGATAAAGAACAGGTTCAGGGACCTCCAGGACAACGCTGCACTCTTTGATATAAACTGTTCTGGTGATAGTTTCGGGGATGACAGCTATTGATTTGACGACATCCCTGATCAGGTTAGCCCTGAGGACAGGATCGTTGTTTGCTTCAGAGAGAAGCAGCTGGGTTTTAAATCTTATGAAATCAGTCTCATGCTCAGTTATGTATTTTGCAAACTCCGCGTTGCTTACCTTTTTTGACCAGGAATCAGGATCTTCTCCGTCGGGAAGCAGTACTATCCTTACGTTCATCCCCTCTTCAAGGACAATGTCGATACCCCGGATAGAAGCTTTTATCCCGGCAGCATCACCGTCATAGAGAATTGTGATGTTCGGCGTAAATCTTTTAATAAGTCTTACCTGCTCTTGTGTTAGTGAGGTGCCTGATGAGGCTACCACATTTTCGATATTTGCCTCATGAAGCGACATCACATCGGTGTATCCCTCCACAAGGTAGCATCTGTCTTCCTGTGTAATTGCCTTCCTGGCCTGGTATATACCGTAAAGGATCCTGCTTTTATGGTAGATCTCCGATTCAGGAGAATTGAGGTATTTTGCACTTTTCGGATCAGCTTTCAGGATCCTTCCGCCAAAGCCAAGTACCTGTCCCGACAGGGAATGAATCGGGAACATAACCCTTCCGCTGAACCTGTCGAAGATGCGCTCCTCATGCTGGATTGTGAGTCCTGTTTTTACGAGGTAATCCTGTTTGTAGCCGTCTTCAAGAGCTTTTTTTGAAAATGCATCGCGTTGCTGAAAGCTGTAGCCGACCTCAAATTTTTTGAGGGTATTCTGATTAAAGCCTCTCTCCTTGAAATAGGCGAGTCCAACTGAAATGCCTTCATCAGCGTGAAACAGGTTTTCGGTGAATTGCCGTGCGGCATACCCGGTGATGACAAGGAGGCTTTCCCTTTCATTTTGTTTCTCGATCTCCTCCAGACTCCGCTCTTTCTCAACAATCTCGATATGATATTTCCTGGCAAGGTATTTAAGGGCTTCAGGGTAGGTGAGGTGCTCATGCTCCATTATGAAGTTGACGGAGTTTCCGACCTTTCCGCAGCCGAAGCATTTAAATATCTCCTTTGACGGCGAGACTGTAAATGAAGGAGTCTTTTCATTGTGGAACGGGCACAATCCCAAATAGTTGACCCCCCGTTTCTTCAGCGGCACGAACTCCTGCACAACGTCAACTATCTCTGCAGCTTCGAGGATTCTTTCTATTGTAGGACGGTCAATCATGATTCAAAGATAGGGGTTTTTACTCCCCGCAATGAACGTGCTCTTAATTAAGTTAAGTCCAGAAGCCTCTTCGTCAGAGCAGCAACACCTTTCGTCGCGGGCTCCATTATCACTTCTATCTTCCTGTAGCCGGGCGCATTTACAACTTTCGGGTCGATAAGCCATAAGAGGGCTTTTTGAGGTGCATATTCAATTAATCCTGCAGCGGGGTAGACATTCAGGGAAGAACCTATTACCACAAATATATCAGCCGTGGAGGTTATCCTGACTGCCTCATCCATCATCGGGACGGCCTCTCCGAACCAGACAATATGAGGTCTGAGCTGACTTCCTTTTTCGCACCTGTCGCCCGGTTTAATATCTTTATATCCAATGTCATAGATAAGCGATGGATCTGCTGTGCTCCTGGCTTTGGTTAGTTCGCCATGCAGGTGAAGAACCTTTGTGCTGCCAGCCCTTTCATGCAGATCGTCAATATTCTGGGTGATTATATGCACGTTGAAATATTTTTCAAGCGCTGCAAGTCCGGTATGTCCGGCATTGGGTTCACTTTTAGCCAGCTGCGTTCGCCTCTCGTTATAAAATCGTAATACCAGATCCCTGTTCCTCATCCATGCCTCAGGTGTTGCAACTTCTGTAACGTCGTACTCTTCCCAGAGGCCGCCTGAATCGCGGAATGTCCGGATGCCACTCTCCGAGCTCATCCCCGCACCGGTAAGGATAATAAGGTTTTTCATTGTAATAGCATTGGAAGTAATAAAAATAGTAATAAAACCAAAAACTATCACAGAGGTTCACAGAGAATGCACAGAGGTTCACAGAGATAGTTTCGGAGAAGGCGTAGGGGGCTGTCGAAAAAGTCCTTTTTAACCGCAAAGAACGCAAAGTTGTCGCAAAGAACGCAAAGATAAAACACATAAATTCAGATCTTTGCGAACTTTGCGCCTTTCCTTTGCGCCCTCTGCGGTTAATGGATTTTGACTTTTTCAACAACCCCTATCCTTTAAGTCCCCTTCAGGGGATTTAGGGGCCGACTTCCCTGTGGACCTTTGTGTAAGTTCCTAAAAACTAGGAAACTTCCCGAACTAATAAAAATCACTACTTTTACATTCTGGCTCTTACCCGCAATGACAAACTCAAACAGAAAAATAATTCTGGCTATAACCGGCGCAAGCGGCTCTATCTATGCCCGGATGCTGCTTGAGAAACTGGGCAGCCTCACACCGCCGCCCGCAACTATCGCAGTGGTGTTTTCAGATACAGCCCGCGCGATCTGGGAATATGAGACAGGCAAGACGTTTGAAGCGGTTCCCCCCGCGAAGGAATTTAAAAACGACGATTTTTTTGTACCCTTTGCCTCAGGGTCATCAGACTATGACACTATGATAATCTGTCCTGCATCGATGGGAATGCTTGGCAGGATTGCAAACGGAGTATCTGACGATCTCATAGCCAGGGCAGCTGATGTGATATTAAAAGAGAGACGAAGGCTGATCCTCGTTCCAAGGGAGACACCCTATAACCTTATCCATATAAAGAATATGGAAACGCTGACTCTTGCCGGGGCAGTAATTTGTCCGGCCACACCATCATTTTACAGCAAACCGCGCACGATTGAAGATCTGGTCATGACGGTTGTCGACAGGATCATTTCTCTGGCAGGATTCGACGCCGGTTCATACCGATGGATGGAAAATGGTTGACGAAAAAATAATCAGGTTCCTCAGGAAGCATCATGTTCTCACGGTTGCGACAAGCGTAAACAATGAACCGTGGTGCGCCAACTGCTTTTATGTCTATCTTCAGGATGAAAATGCCCTGGTTTTCACAACCGGGGATGAAACCCGTCATGGCAGGGAATTCCTTGAAAATAAGCTTGTCGCAGGCACTGTGGTTCTTGAAACACCAATTATCGGCAAGATCCGCGGGATACAATTTCAGGGCAGCGTATCAGAACCGGAAGGGGAGCTTTCAGATAAAGCAAAGAGTGCATATCTTAAACGATTTCCTGTCGCCATGCTCATGGAGACGAGGCTATGGGTTGTGAGACTTACTCACATCAAAATGACGGATAACAGACTGGGATTCGGTAAAAAAATATATACTGGGAGTAAATCTAAAAGCAGCTAAGGCGCAAAGCACGCGAAGTTAATATAACTCTTTGCGACTATCTGGAGGCCTTAAGGAATAGGATGGCTTATGAATTAAACTGAATACAGCTGAACTGCAATAACTTAAATTTGCCCTCCTTTTTTCAAGGAGGGGTGGCCGGACTACTGATTTTGAGGGGTTTACAACTGTTTTCCCGGCCGGGGTGGTTAATCTATGTTTCAAGTCTATCCATTTGAATTAAGGTAATAAGAAAGACTTGAATCAACCACCCCGTCCAGACGAATACAGCTTCTGTCTGTAAGATGATTTCACCGTCTGGCACCCCTCCTTGAAAAGGAACCAGCGTTAGATTAGCCCGGTGGGCAATTTTAGCGAAGGGGCCAGACTGAACGGGAGAATTGTGGTGGAGGGGAAACTTATTTAAGCTTGTTCCAGCTAATTATACAATTCTCGGTCTAAAACTGATTCTTAAGATCGGCCAGTGTAACCGGGGATACCAGATTATTTTCCCAGCTGTTGCTTTATGATCTTCGCAATGTACTTTCCGAGGATATCAAACTCGATATTCACTACACTCCCGGTTTTAATCTGATGAAAGTTCGTCACCTCGTATGTGAAAGGGATTATCGCCACCTGGAATGACCTGGGTTGTGAGTTGACAACAGTCAGGCTTACTCCGTTCACAGACACCGATCCCTTTTCAACGGTAATATAATCATCCTGTAGCGGTTCATATTCAAAGGTATAATACCAGCTTCCACCGGCCTCTTTAACACCGGTGCAGATGGCTGTCTGATCAACATGTCCCTGGACCATATGTCCGTCGAGACGCCCGTCGAGCTTTGTGCTTCTTTCAAGATTGACCTTATCTCCGGGTTTAAGCAACCCCAGGTTTGTCTTATCGAGTGTTTCCCGGATGGCAGTTACTGTATACGTCTCTCCGTCTTTTTTGACCACAGTCAGGCAGACACCATTGTGAGATATGCTCTGGTCGATTTTAAGTTCATTGGTGAAAGAACATTTCATCGTTATATGAAGGTTGTCTTTCTCTTTCCCGATCCTGACCACAGGGGCGGCTTCTTCTACTATTCCGGAAAACATGGCTGTATGTTTTTAAAGGTGTGTAAAGGTAGAGATTTTTCGGTAAATGGAGAGGGCATAGTCTGCCGGAGCACTCTGGTCGCGGGATCTATCTTCTAACCCGTCTTTTCTTTACCTTAAGCCCATCTTTCTTCCACGCTACAATGCCGCCATCAAGATTAACAAGCTTACGGAATCCCATATCGGACATCATCCTTGCAACATTGGCGCTCCGGTGACCCGTGGAACAGTAAAGGAAATAGGTAAAATTCCTGTTCAGAGTATCTGCAGCTCTTCCGATATTCCCTGATGAAGGAATGTTTACAGCATCCTTTATCCGGGTGTGATTAAATTCAAAAGGTTCCCGGACATCCACCAGCAGGGATGAATCGGTTTTGAGATAAAGAAGCTGAAAATCATGCGGGTCAAGCGACAGGAATTTACTGGAATCAGGGGTCTGTCCCATAAGTGGTATAGCGCTGATTATTATAGATAATATTATTCCTGTTACTATCTTCATTGACGTTAAACTGACACTGTAAAGTAAGCAAATTTCTTTGGGTTTTCTATAATCCGAAGACTTTAGTTACTGGTTCAACCCTTCACTCCATAACCGACCTTAAGGAAGGGTATAGCTTATGAATTAAACTGTATACAGCTGATTTGCAATTATTTACATTTCCCCTCCTTTTCAAGGAGGGGTGGCCGGGACTATAGATTTTGAGGGGGTTACAATCTGTTTTCCCGGCCGGGGTGGTTAATCTATGTTTCAAGTCTATCCCTTTGAATAAAGGCAATTAGAAAGACTTGAATCAACCACCCCGGCCAGACGAATTTAGTTTCTGCCTGTAAGATGATTTCACCGTCTGGCCACCCCTCCTTCAAAAGGAGGGGAAACTTATTTATTTGTGGCTCAGCTAATTAAATAATTTTCAATCTAAAACTGATTCTTAATATCGGCTATGCCCTTCTCCGCCTCTCTCCCCCTCCGCCTTTCTGGGGAGAAGCCGGTATTCGTCTCACTGCTGTCCTGCCTTTGCACCTTTGCACCCTTTTTATTATCTTTGTCCAATTTTTAAAGAACGTGTTCATTTATAACTATCTGAGTCAATGGGGAAACGGTTTCCTGAATATAAAAGTCTTGACCTCTCGCAGGTAAACAGGGATATCCTGAAGTTGTGGGACGATAATGACACCTTTCACAGGAGTGTTCGTGAGGTAAACGGTAAGGGGGAGTTTGTATTTTACGAGGGTCCTCCTTCCGCCAACGGAATGCCCGGAATACATCATGTGATGGCAAGAACAATCAAGGACGCTATCTGCCGTTACAAGGCCCAGTGCGGTTATGAGGTGAAACGCAAGGCAGGATGGGATACCCACGGGCTCCCTGTTGAGCTCGGCGTTGAAAAAGCTCTTGGCATAACGAAGGAGGATATCGGGGTTAAAATATCGATAGAAGATTATAATAAAGCCTGCAAGGTCGATGTGATGAAATACACCGACATGTGGGAGGAGCTTACCCGGAAGATGGGCTACTGGATCAACATGGATCATCCCTATGTGACATACGACAACCGCTATATTGAAACCCTGTGGTGGCTCCTTAAACAACTCTACTCCGGAGGCTTTTTGTACCAGGGATATACCATACAGCCTTATTCCCCGGCAGCAGGTACCGGCCTGAGCTCCCATGAACTAAACCTTCCGGGCTGTTACCGCGATGTGAAGGATACCACCTGTATCGCCCAGTTTAAGCTTGTGAGGGATTCAAAATCAGAATTTCTTTATAAGGATATTGATACTGCTGATGTCCACATGATGGCATGGACCACTACTCCATGGACGCTCCCTTCAAATACAGCGCTTGCTGTCGGCAGGGAGATAAGTTACATAAAGGTCCGCAGCTTCAATCCGTATAACGGCAATCCCATAACTGTTATCATTGCAAAAGATCTGCTTAACCCGATGTTCCCCGAAGCAAATGCTTCAGCTGACTTCTCTGAATATAAACAGGGTGACAAAAAGATCCCGTTCAGGGTTCTGGATGAGTTTCCCGGTAGCAGGCTTGAAGGCATAAACTATGAACAGCTGATAGACTGGGTCAAACCTGATCCGGGAGCTTTTAAAGTTGTTTCAGGCGATTTTGTTACAACTGAAGATGGGACGGGCATTGTTCATATTGCACCGACATTTGGCGCCGACGACTATCGTGTGTCAAAGGAATTTGACATTCCACCGATGCTTGTTAAAAGGAAAGACGGCACGATGGGTCCGATGGTCGATAAGAGAGGCTATATGGTGCCTATTTCTGATCTCGATATTAAGTTTGTCCGTGAACGGGTAAATACAGGCTCATATACGGGGTTTGAAGGCCGCCCTGTAAAAAATGAATATGACCCGGATCTCTCTCCCAATGCTGATACCCTGGATGTTGACATAGCCGTCAACCTTAAACAGCAGGGAAAAGTCTTCAGGATCGAGAAGCTAATTCATAGTTACCCGCATTGCTGGAGAACCGATAAACCTGTTCTCTACTATCCGCTAGATGCCTGGTTTATCCGCACAACGGCATTTCGTGACAGGATGATTGAGCTGAACAATACAATAAACTGGAATCCGAAGTCTACCGGTACAGGCAGATTCGGCAAATGGCTCGAGAACCTTGTCGACTGGAACCTTTCGCGGTCAAGGTTCTGGGGCACCCCTCTTCCTATCTGGGTCACCGATGACAGGAAAGAAGAAAAATGTATCGGCTCAGCGGGTGAACTGAAGGCTGAAATAGAGAAATCTGTTGAGGCCGGATTTATGAAGAAGAATCCGCTTGGCACTTTTAACGAAGGAGATAATTCGGCGGAAAACTATGAAAAGTTTGATCTGCACCGCCCCTTTGTTGACGATATTATCCTGGTAAGCCCCACAGGTAAAAGAATGCTCCGTGAACCCGACCTGCTTGACGTATGGTTCGACTCCGGATCAATGCCTTATGCGCAGGCACATTATCCTTTTGAGAACAAGGATAATTTCAGCGAGATGTTCCCTGCTGATTTTATAGCCGAGGGCGTCGATCAGACAAGGGGCTGGTTTTTTACTCTTCATGCCATCGCAACAATGATATCCGGGTCGGTTTCATTTAAAAACATTATTTCAAACGGCCTTGTCCTCGACAAGAATGGCAACAAGATGTCAAAACGGCTCGGCAATGCTGTCGATCCTTTTACATCAATTGAAGAATACGGATCTGATCCGCTTCGATGGTACATGCTTACTAATTCACAACCCTGGGATAACCTGAAGTTCGATGCTGCCGGTGTGGACGAGGTAAAGAGAAAGTTCTTCGGAACACTTTATAACACCTATTCTTTCTTTGCACTTTATGCCAATATTGATAATTTCAGGTATAAGGAAGAAGAGATCCCGGTGAGTGACCGTCCCGAAATAGACAGGTGGATCATTTCGCTTCTCAACTCACTTGTCAGGGAGGTTTCCAAATGCTATGATGACTACGATCTGACCCGCGCCGGACGTGCAATTCAGGATTTTGTGACCGAAAACCTGAGCAACTGGTATGTGCGCCTTAACAGGAAACGTTACTGGGGAGGGGAGTATGACAGGGATAAGATTGCAGCTTATCAGACGCTTTATATGTGTCTTGAAACAGTCTGCAGGCTTATGGCTCCGGTTGCCCCCTTCTATGCCGACCGTCTGTTCACGGACCTGAATAATACGACAGGCCGCTTTAAGGAGGACTCTGTTCATCTTGTTCTGTTCCCTGAATTTGAAATTTCGCTGATCAATGCCGGTCTTGAAGAGAGAATGGCCATTGCCCAGAAAGTCTCCTCCATGATACTGGGATTGCGCCGTAAGGTTGGCATTAAAGTGCGCCAGCCGCTTGCAAGAATTATGGTTCCGGTTACTGAGTCATCCTTTAAGAAAAAATTTGAAGCAGTTAAAGACCTGATACTTGCAGAAGTCAATGTGAAAAATGTTGAATATATTGACGATACCTCTGAAATCCTTGTCAAGAAGATAAAACCGGATTTCAAATCGCTGGGACCACGTTACGGTAAGCTAATGAAAGATCTGAGCGGGGCGGTTTTGGGACTAACCCGCAGGGAGATAGCTGATTTTGAAAATACGGGGGCTCATACTTTGGTAGTCAATGGTCAGGAAATTACGCTTACCACAAACGACGTTGAGATTATCTCTGAAGACATCCCCGGATGGCAGGTGGCAAATGACGGAAAGCTTACTGTTGCTCTCGACATCACGGTAACGGATGAACTCCGTTACGAAGGTATAGCCCGTGAATTTGTGAACAGGATACAGAATATCCGCAAGGATAGTGGCTTTGACGTAACAGATAAGATCACAGTTCTGATCGAAGACCACGATCAGATCCGGGAGGCTGTCGGCCGTCATGCAGCTTATATTGGTACGCAGACGCTTGCAACCAAAGTGGCGGTTGTTCCGGAGGTCTCCGGTAGCAACGTGAATGAGGTTGAGATAAATGAGCTGGCAGTAAGGATATCGGTGACACGGAGCAGGTAAATCTGGAGTGGGAGAGGGGAGCGCAGGGGAAGAAAGCGAAGACCGGGGGGGAGGAGCGCAGGGCTCAGGGCGCAGAGCGCAGGGGAAGAAAGCGAAGACGGGGCGAAAGGAGATGGAGCGAAACCCTGCCTACCGGCAGGCAGGTCTGCGGATTTCAATCTGCGATACTCTGCGAAAACCTCTGCGTAAATCTGCGAGAAATAAAAGAACAGAGCTCAGGGTAAGAAGCCAATTCCCTTCCAGGATATTATCCAACAATGGTTCTGAAATACTCAATCGTCCTCTGCAGCCCGGTTTCCAGATCCACTTTCGGTTGCCAGCCAAGCCTTTCTTTCGCCAGTGTAATATCAGGCCTCCGTTGCTGCGGATCATCCTGCGGACGTGGCCGATAAACAAGCCTTGACTTTGATCCGGTCATCATGATTATTTTTTCAGCCAGCTCGGCTACCGAAATCTCATGCGGATTTCCAATGTTGACCGGCCCGGTAAAGTTGTCGGAGGTGTCCATCAGCCTTATGAGCCCGTCAATAAGATCATCTATATACTGAAAACTGCGGGTCTGGGTACCGTCACCGAAAATTGTTATTTCAGCGCCCTGCAGAGCCTGAACGATAAAGTTTGAAACTACCCTTCCATCATTTGTATTCATTCGCGGGCCGTAAGTGTTAAATATCCTTGCGATCTTAATCCTGACCCGATTCTGGGTATGATAATTCATGAAGAGTGTTTCGGCGCATCTTTTACCTTCGTCATAACATGCCCGCGGTCCGAGGGTGTTGACATTTCCCCTGTAGGATTCAGGCTGGGGACTTATGGATGGATCACCGTAAATCTCGCTTGTGGAAGCCTGCAATATCTTTGATCTTGTCCGCTTGGCAAGACCCAATGCATTGATAGCTCCCATGACCGAGGTTTTGATAGTTTTTATGCCATTATACTGGTACTGCACCGGCGAGGCGGGACAGGCAAGGTTGTAGATTTCATCCGTCTCAACATAAATTGGCATTGTGATGTCATGCCTGATAACTTCAAAGTAGTGATTGTCAAGGAGATGAAGGATATTCATCTTTGATCCGGTAAAATAGTTATCAACGCAGATCACTTCATTGCCCAGGGTCAGGAGTTGTTCACAGAGGTGGGAGCCGATAAAGCCGGCTCCGCCGGTAACGAGGATCCTTTTCATGTCAGGTTGTTTATATAAGTACAAATGTAGTTAAAAGTTTGGGAAGGGGAGAGGCTCTGCACCCTGAGCCCAGCCTTCGCCTTCCTCCGGTCGGCTATGGCTGGCAAAGCCTGCGCTCTCCGCTCCCTGCTCCCCGCCCCCTGCTCCCCGCTCCCTGCCCCAACAAAAAAGCCCCCTCGTTTCCGGGGAGGCTTCTTTGTTTTTCCTTGTGTCTTGTGTTGTACGTCGTTCGCTGAGTGTCACTTCTGTCTCAGCTTGGCATCCATCGATAATGTTGCATGGGGGACAGCTCTAAGTCTTTCTTTTGATATGAGTTTTCCGGTTTCACGGCAGATGCCATAGGTTTTATTTTCAATCCTGACAAGTGCAGCCTGAAGGTGCTGGATGAATTTCAGCTGACGCTGAGCCAGACGGCCTGCTTCCTCCTTAGATAAGGTTGTTGCTCCTTCCTCAAGTACTTTGAAGGTGGGAGATGTATCCATGGTATCATTACTTTCTTCGTGTGTAATGCTGGATTTAAGAATCTCGTAATCCCGTTTGGCCTTATCCAGCTTCGCAAGAATGATCTGCCTGAATTCCTCAAGCTCGTCATCCGAATACCTAGTCTTTTCAGCCATGGCAAAATAGTTTATAAGTTTGGCGCAAAGTTAAGTTTTTTTATCTAATAAAAAAATCAGGCTTTATTTGTTAAAACTGTCCCTATCAGCAAGACCTCTCCCCAACCCCTCCCCCGGGGTCAAAATCCTTTAACCCTGCCTGGGGCGCAAAGGGTATGCAAATTTGTATAAGAGTTGAACCTAAGATGTGTTGTTGCTGTTGCGTTATTGTGACTAATGAGCGATCATGGGTTAAAAAGGGCTTTTTCAATAGCCCCAACTTATTTAATTGTATTTCTGCTGCTTAAATAAATTCTCAGCCTTAAACTGATTCTTAGGATCGGCTATGGATTAAGGGGGTGAGGTGTATTTACCATAAGAGGAATGCAGGAAAATAGCACAAAAAAATTATCTTTGAGCGCTGAAAAAACAATTGTTTAGATGAACCAGGTTTTCAAAGATAAACTTAAGGCCCGGACTTGTCAAAAAGAATTCTGATCCCAAATGGTACGCAGTTTATACCAATCCCAGGGCAGAGAAGCAAGTCAGGGACCGTCTTATCGAAGCAGAAGTAGAAGTCTTTTTACCTCTTCAGAAGACCTTCAGGATCTGGAGCGACAGGAAAAAGCTTGTTGAACGGCCGTTGTTGTCTTCATATGTTTTTGTAAAAGTCAGCCCCCTGGCATTCCCGAAAGTTTATCGGACAGCGGGTGTCGTGAAGTTCATAACATTTGAAGGACAGCCTGCTTCTATCCCGGAGAACCAGATTGATAACCTGCGGCTGCTTATTAACAGTGATGCGGAGATTGAGATATCATCCGAAAAGTTCGAAAGAGGAGACAATGTTGAGGTGATCCGCGGTGCCCTTGTCGGACTCACCGGCGAGTTGATCACCACCGGCTCTCAGAACCGGGTTGTGGTACGGATCGACAGGCTCGATCAGAATCTGATAGTCAATATTCCGCTGACTTTCCTGAGGAGGCTTTAATCAAAAGTTAGGGAAAGTAAAGAAGCGATGGAGAGATGGAGCGATGGAGGGATGGAGCGATGGAGCGAAAATCCATATGGAGCGAAAATCTGAAGTATGGTGAGGGAGAGAGAAGGAGAGATGGAGCGATGGAGCGATGGAGTGATGGAGCGATGGAGAGTGGAAAGCGGAAAGAAGAAGAGAAGGAGCAAAGGATCGAAAATATGTTAATTTTACTAATAGGGATATGGATAAGATTAGAATACATAAGGATTTAAAAGTATATCAGCTATCATTTGAAGCGGGGATGATGATTTTTAGAATATCCAAAACATTCCCGAAGGAAGAAATGTATTCGTTGACAGATCAGATAAGACGATCAACGAGATCAGTTTCCGGAAATATTGCCGAGGCCTTCAGAAAACGGAAATATCCTAAATCATTCGTTTCAAAGCTGACTGATGCGGAAGGAGAAGCAGCCGAGACACAGGTATGGCTTGATTACGTATTGGAATGCGGTTATATGGAAGTGAATACGCATCGTGATTTATTTGAAAAGTATGATCATATCATTTCAATGTTGGTCAACATGAGTACAAAACCAGGAAACTGGTCATTTTAAAATGATATAGAGATAATCTAGTTCTTAGCTCCTCTCGCTCCCTCGCTCCCTCGCTCCCTCTCTCCCTCGCTCCCTCGCTCCCTCGCTCCCTCGCTCCCTCGCTCCCTCGCTCCCTCGCTCCCTCGCTCCCTCGCTCCCTCGCTCCCTCGCTCCCTCGCTCCCTCGCTCCCTCGCTCCCTCGCTCCCTCGCTCCCTCGCTCCCTCGCTCCCTCGCTCCCTCGCTCCCTCGCTCCCCGCTCCCTCGCTCCCTCGCTCCCCTCGCTCCCTCGCTCCCTCGCTCCCTCGCTCCCTCGCTCCCTCGCTCCCTCGCTCCCTCGCTCTCCCGCTCCCTCGCTCCTCGCTCCCTCGCTCTCCCGCTCCCTCGCTCCTTCGCTCCCTCGCTCCTTCGCTCCCTCGCTCTCCCGCTCCCTCGCTCCCTCGCTCTCCCGCTCCCTCTCAATATTTCAAATACTGTCTGTAGGTCCTATCAATTCCCTCCTCAAGCTCTATCTTATGCTTATATCCAAGTCCCCGAAGAGCCGTAATATCCGTTGTCTTCCTCATGGTCCCGTCAGGTTTGGAGGAATCGAAAATGATATTACCCCTGAACCCGACCAGATCCTTTACCTTATATGCAAGCTCCTTAATTGAGATCTCGACCCCGGTCCCGATATTAATGAAGTGCGGTGGATGATAATCCGGATCTGTATTTTCCCGACCGTGAATTTTTGTTATGTCCTTAACATCGATATTTTCCATTACAAAAACACATGCTTCCGCCATATCCTGCGAATTCATGAACTCCCTAAGAGGCGCTCCCGTACCCCAGATCGACACGGATACATGCTTTTTACCTGACCTGCCGTCATCTGAGATTTTTATCCCATGTTTGTCCAGTATTGTCAGGATACTCTTTTCTTCAGCAGAGCCGTTTATGTTTTGTACGGGATGCCGGTCCAGGTCTTTGCGTATTGTTGTCCAGTCGTTTTCTTCAATACATTTACCAAGATGGAACTTCCTTAGCAATGCAGGCAGGACATGCGACTTTTCAAGATCGTAGTTGTCGCCAAATCCGTAAAGATTCGTGGGCATTACTGCGATAAAGTTCGTATTATATTGAATGTTAAATGATTCACACAACTTAAGTCCTGCAATCTTTGCAATTGCATACGGTTCATTGGTGTACTCGAGCACCGATGTCAGGAGATAATCTTCTTTCAGCGGCTGGGGGGCATTCTTCGGGTAGATGCAGGTTGACCCGAGGAAGAGCAACTTTTTCACACCATACTTCCAGGCTGAATGTATCAGATTATTCTGGATCGTCATGTTGACATATATGAAATCGGCCCTTAGCGTGTTGTTTGCCACTATGCCTCCGACCTTTGCAGCAGCAATGAACACGTATTCAGGCTTCTCCGTGGCGAAGAATGCATCCACAAGCTTCTGATCCGTAAGATCAAGCTCCTCCATCCTCCTGAGAAGAAGGTTTTCGTAACCCTTCGACCGGAGTGTTCCGGTTATGGCAGATCCAACAAGGCCGGTATGCCCGGCAACATATATTTTGGAATCCTTTTTCATTATGAATATTTTTTAAAGTAAAAACACTCTCTGAGCTCTGTGCTCTTGTTTCTCGCAGATTTCCGCAGAGTTTTTCGCAGAGTATCGCAGATTGAAATCCGCAGACCTGCCGATAGGCAGGGTTTCGCCCCCTCGCTCCCTCGCTCCCTCGCTCCCTCGCTCCTTTCCTCCTGCCGATTTAACCCACCCCCGACCCCTCCAGGGAGGGGAGTTAAGAGGTTTCACCCTGAGCCCTGCGCCCTGCGCTCTGAGCTCTTCTCTCCCTCGCTCTCTGAGCCCTTCGCCCCCTGCCCCCTGCCCCCTGCCCCCTGCCCCCATTGGAACCAGAGAAGTTAATATCTCAGGCGACAGCCTATTCGAAGTAGTTAAACGTCCTGAATCCCCCGTTCTTAATATGATTCTCCTTCTTCATCAGATGGATATCCGAGGTGATCATATCATCAATAAGCCCCTGCAGGTCATACTTCGGGATCCATCCAAGCTTTGTCCTTGCCTTGGTTGAGTCTCCTATCAGAAGATCCACCTCTGTGGGCCTGAAATAGTTTTTGTCGATCTTCACCATTGCCGGGCTGGCGCTGATCCGGTTTTTGACCGCTTCAATAAATTCTTTCCCGACTCTTTCGTTGAACAAAGCTTCATCAACTTCTGTTAAATTTCCTGTCTCATGCTCATTTTCACCGCTGAAATTTAATTTCATTCCTGCTGCGGCAAAAGTCTTCTGGATGAATTCCCGTATCGACGTTGTAACTCCTGTGGCAATAACATAATCATCGGGTTTATCCTGCTGGAGGATTAGGTACATAGCCTTTATGTAATCCTTTGCATGGCCCCAGTCCCGTCTTGATGACAGGTTTCCCATGTAGAGGCAATCCTGCATCCCGAGAGCAATCCTCGACATTGCCCTGGATATCTTCCTGGTCACAAATGTCTCCCCCCTTATCGGAGATTCATGATTGAAAAGTATGCCGTTGCTTGCGTGAAGTCCGTATGCTTCCCTGTAATTGACTGTTATCCAGTATGCATACAGTTTTGCACACACCATAGGGACTTCTGGGGTAGAAGGGAGTCTTTTCAGTCTGGGGCACCTCCTGGACAAGTCCGTAGAGTTCGCTTGTTGAGGCCTGGTAAACTCTTGATTTTTGTGTCAGTCCAAGCAGCCTTACTGCTTCCAGTATCCTTAATGTACCTATCCCGTCGGCATTGGCAGTATATTCGGGTGTGTCGAAGCTCACCTTAACATGGCTCATTGCTGCCAGGTTGTAGATCTCATCAGGCTGGCACTCCTGGATGATCTTGGTAACGTTCATCGAATCGGTCAGGTCGCCATAGTGAAGGATAAAATCTCTTTTTTCAACATGAGGATCCTGGTACAGATGGTCAACCCGTTCGGTGTTGAAGAGTGAGCTACGGCGTTTTATTCCATGGACTACGTACCCCTTTTTAAGTAAGTACTCGGCAAGGTACGCTCCATCCTGTCCTGTGACACCAGTTATTAATGCTGTTTTTGACATATGTTTTGTTTGTTTAGATTTCCTACAATGACAAATCCTTCACCCTTATCTTTATTTTAAATGCATTATCAATATTCTTTTCACTGATAAGTATCAGGTAACCTCCTCCGCCGGCGCCCGATAATTTCCAGGCGAGCGCCTTATCCCTGTATTTGCCTATCACCTTTTCGATCTCCTGATTCATCATCTTCGGGAACATCCTGATCTGCGAATTGAAGGAATCAATAAATCCTCTTGAGAATGTTTTGATATCCCTGGCGATGAGTCCTTCCCATGCCAGTTCGGCGGCTTCAGTCAGCTTTTTTACGTTTACGGGGTTTATGTAAGTATCATTTAAGACGTTATAGTTCTCCGGACGTGGCCATAATGTCAGCATATACAACTTATCCTCAAGCCAGTTTATTGTTTCCAGGTCGGAGATAGTATCAAATTTTGAAGGCCAGTATTTGCCCTTATCATAAAAGAACTTATTGATCCCCGGCATGGTGATACCTATCGAATCCTGCGATCCGCTTACTTCTTTTGTCCCGGGGTCATTATCATACCTGAAAAGTGTCTTTGCCAGCTTTTCAGGTTTTTCAAGAGGAAGATGGTCATTCCAGAGCTCGATTGCTTTTTTGCGTGTTGAAGTAGCCATGCCCGAACGTTCATTGAACTCAATTGTAGGTTCGATTGATGCAGTTATTGCAGCTCCGGGCCAGTATTTTGAGACGTATGGCTGATCGATCCAGGTACCGGCAAGGTCGATCCTGTAGGGCATTGGTTTAATAGCCCTCATCACTGTAGTGGATCTGACGGGAAGGTTAGCGTGGGGGATCCTTTTGAGTACTTTATATTCAATACCAAGTTCTTTGCAGAGCTGTTCCTTTTCCGGTGTGTGGCCATCTTCATTTACAATAAACACATCGGGATCAAGCTTTTTCATATCCTCCAGGAAATCAATAAGTCCGCTTCCTTTATTTACGGCAGCTTTGTGAACGCACGCGAGAGCGTTCAGAACGTACATTCTTTCTTCCTCTGAATTTATTGTATCTCTTCCCTTTAGTTCCCTGATTGTCCTGTCGGAGCCCAGTCCGATATACAGATCACCGTATCCGGCCGCCTCCTGAAGAAATGCGATATGTCCTGAATGGAGCATGTCGAAGCATCCCGAGACGAAGACTTTCTTTTTCTTTTCGGTCATCGAAGCAAATAATTTGTTTGTAACAAATATAGGGAATTCCAGGGGATGTAAATTGGGATTCCGGAATTAGGATTTGGGATTGTGGATTCAGGGAATCAGAAATCCGATACGCAAATTTCACCTCCAGCACACCGCGACTTCCTGAACCCCTCCCAAACCCTCAACTTAAGTCGTTTTGCCCCCTACCCCCTAAAGGGGGTTTAAACCCAGGCGTTGCAGGCGATCAAAAAATAAACAAAGCCATATTCCGCTCCTATGGAGCTTAAAAGGAGAATCATATTCCTGCCATGGGTTGCGCCTCGTACCTCGGCTTACCCATGGCTAAAATATTTGAGGCCTACGGCCTTATCTCTGATTTCATTGCTTTCATCTCCGTTGCGCCGGTACAAGATCCTGCTCCAAAAAAATTTCCTGGTCCGGCGCTGGATGCCACCTACACCTGGGGCCACGGCCTGAAGGCCGTGGTTATTGAAAACTTTGGAGAAGAATTCCGATAAGTTGCATTGAAGTAAATTTATTATTTGAAAAACGAATTAGTAGGCGGTGCGGTGGCAAACTTGAACCGAGCGAAAGAAAACGGACATTTTTAACAAAAGGTTACTATCGCGAGCTCGGCGAAGCCAAACGGCGCGAAGTTCAGTCTGTTTCGTAGCGGGTAAAGGCCTTGTGTAGCGGGCAGGGCCGAGCGTTAAAAAAAAGTCCGGTGGACTTTTTTAGCGAAGGAGCCAGCTTGCAGGGAAGGGACTGAACTTATCGTTTCAAGCAGCTTTTCTTTGTTACTTTCTTTTTCTGCAAAAAGAAAGTAAAAGAAAAAAAAGGAAATAAATTTCAAGTTGCAGGACATGCTCTTTGCCTTCGGTGTGGTCGCGAAAAATTAATCTTAGCGGGCGTGGCCGGCAATCAAAAAATAAACAAAGCCATATTCCGCTCCTACGGAGCTTAAAAGGAGAATCATATTCCTGCCATGGGTAGCGCCTCGTACCTCGGCTTACCCATGGCTAAAATATTTGAGGCCTACGGCCTGATCTCTATTTGCAAAGCTTTTATCTCCGTTGCGCCGGTACCTTGTTCATTCGGGTCAAATCGCTATAATGATGGAACCGCTCCGCGATTTAAAATTTGTGACTTGACCTGAAACCTTCAATGTGTCTACTTTGCATCATTAGCCTTTATGTCTCTCTCCCTTAGTCCGTACTTTTTTTCTTTTTCGCCGTAGGCGATTAATTATTGTAGAAAAAACGATCACCATATTGATTTTTACCGCGTAGCAGTTAAACAATCGCTTAGAATCCCGCAGGCAAACCTGAAATGACGCGAAGTTAGAGGAACCTGAAAACGAATTTTATGACTGTCTCCGAAAGTAAAAAAATTTTATATTTACATAAAAATCCCATATCATGGAAAAGAAAGTGACAACGACCAACACCAAAACCGAGATACTGAATGCTTATAACGACCTTCTGGAAAAGATCCAGGAATCAAAACAGGATAACCCTAAAGCCGAACAGGAAAAAAAGATAAAGGAAACAACAGTTGCTGCTGCTGCAGGCCTGACAGATGAAAAGATAATCGGCCAGATAAGTTCACTGAAGCTCACCGTCAACAGTACGCTCGACAAGATTGAGGATGACCTGGCTGCAGAATATCAGAGACTTCTGAAAATACGGGAGGCAATTTCTATCGAAGACCAAAGGTTAAAGGATTTCTATCAGATCAATGCAGGGGCTGACTCACTTGCCGCCATCCTGGCTGCACAGAGGGCGAGGAAGGAAGAATTTGAGACTGAGATGGAAAGTAAAAGAAGGGAGTTCGAAGAGGAACTGAAATCCGGGAAGGTTAATCGTGACAAGGAAATCAAGCTGTCGGAAGAGAAACGGAAGGAAGAGGAGGAGTCTCTGAAAAAGAAACGTTCGAGGGAGGAAGAGGAGTACAATTATAATCTGCAGCTGGCGCGGAAAAAAGACAAGGATCAGTATGAGCAGAAGAAGGCATTGCTCGATAAGGAACTAACTGAAAAGAGAGCATCTTTTGAGGACGAGATAAATTCGAGGGAACAGGCTGTTGCTGCTGCTGAAAAAGAATTAATGGAACTGCGGGCAAAAGCGGACAAATTCCCTGCTGATCTTGAGAAAGCACTTCAGTCTGCGATAAAAGAGACCACTGCCCAGCTCGACAAGGACCATAAGTTTGAAAAGCAGTTGATCCTTAAGGATCACGATGGTGAAATAAAACTTAAGAACCAGCAGATCGAGTCTTTGATGGCAAGGATAAAGGATCTCGAAATCCAGCTGAAGCAGGCCTATTCCAAAGCCGAAAATGCAGAGAACAACAGCAAGGAGATAACACTTAAGGCAATTCAGAATTCAGGTCAGATAAAAATCATCGAAAAAGAGGATTCCAGACGGAAATCGGAAGAATGATGAGGGCCACTCCTCAACTTTTTATGATCTAAAGGTATCAATATTTCATACCTTTAATTCACGGAACCTGATTTATTTTGTATAGGGCCGAGCGTTAAAAAAAAGTCCGGTGGACTTTTTTAGAATTCCGATAAGATGCATAGAAGTAATTTTATTTATGAAAAACTAATTAGATGACGGTGCGGTGGAAAACCGGAACCGAGCGAAAGATACCGTACATATTATGTCAAAAGGCTACTATCGCGAGCTCGGCGAAGCCAAACGGCGCGAAGTTAAGTCTGTTTCGTAGCGCCATCAAGGCTTTGCGTAGCGGGCGTAGAAACAGACTTAACTTTTCGTTTGCCTTCGGCGAGCTCGCGAAATTTCATCCTACCGCTATCGCGAATTGAAATTGTAATTTTCGCTCGGTTCCGGCGCCTTTTCTTTGTTACTTTCTTTTTGCGTAAAAAGAAAGTAAAAGGAAAAATGAAATAAGTTTTATAGTTGCAGGACAAACTCTCTCGGAGGTCAGTTCCTCATCCCTGCTGAAGCGGAATATCTGTTCTTTGTTACTTTGACTTCGTCGAGCTCGGGGTTGAAATACATCCTGCGAATAAAAGCCTTTTAATCAACCCCTCGGTTCTTTTTCTGCAAAAAGAAAGTAAAAGAAAAAATGAAAAAAATATCTATTGTTATGTTAATTATAAATTGACGAATCATTTTTAAAGCTGATGGAAGCAAAAATAATCGTTTAAAATATTGAGGATTACGGACTGTGGATTTCGGATTTGAAAATCCGAAATCGAAAATCCGAAATCCGAAATGATCATAATTCCGCTCCTACGGAGCTTAAGATGAGAGACATATACCTGCCATGGGTTGCGCCTCGTACCTCGGCTTACATCCACTGCGCAGGTATAAGATCCTGCTCAAAAAAGTTTCCTATCCGGCACCTGAAACATACACCCCTGCAACCACGGCCTGGACTCATCCTCTAAAAACCCAATGCCCCTTGTTCCTCTGCTCTGCAAAATTATTTGCATAATTTTAAGTACATTTGAAAGTAATTTGCAATCGCATAAATGGACGAACATCAACGACATAAAGCATTGCAGTCGATAATGTGGGATTACTCCATCTCTACCGACGAAACGGAAAAGCTGCTCGCCGGTAAAATAGACAAAGCCGGTCATTATACCCGTGAAAAGTTATTTGTTAAAATACTTTCAGGTCTGCCATGGTTCACCATTATTCAGCTTTTACCTGTTGAACAGGTGAAAGAAATGCTCACAGACGAAATAATAGGGGCGCTGTGGCCGGAGTCGATTAAGAATCAATATAAATATGTCAGGCATAGATTACAGGAAACTTTACCAGATTCAGGATAAGATACTTCTTGCCTTAAAACCGGTTCTGTCTGATTTCTACCTGACCGGAGGCACCGCATTGGGAAGGTTTTATCTTAACCACCGTTATAGTGAGGACCTGGATTTCTTCATAAACAAAAGTGAAGATTTCCGTTTCTTAATAAAGGATATAGAGAGAGTCCTTAACAGGAATTTTTTATTGTTGAAGAGTGAAAGCATTATTTTTGAGGATTATGTCAGATATTATATTGAAGATGAACAAAGTGTGCTTAAAATAGAATTTGTAAACGACATTGCCTACCGGTGCGGCATTCCAAACAGGTACCAGTACGGTTATATTGATACGCCTCTCAATATCCTGACAAATAAACTTACTGCCATTGCAGGCAGGGATGAGCCTAAGGATGTTTTTGATGTTTACGCGCTGTCACGCCAGTATTCATTTAATTGGTTAGAGGTCTTCAGTGAAACAAAAAACAAGGCGGTTATCAACGAAATTGATGTTGAAAAGCGCATAAAGAGTTTTCCTGCACAACTTTTTCAGGATGTTGACTGGCATGTTCTGCCTGTCGATATCGACATCGTAAGCAAAGCTATCAAGGCTATAGCTGATGATTTCCTCCTGGGATCTGATAATTCGCTGGGTATTAATAAACCTTCTATCAGGGAGGCCAGGGTGACGGAGAGACGAAGAGGCTGAGAGACTTTTTCAACACTCCCTGACCCGGACAATATAGAACCTTTTGTATTCCGAAATTATTCGTATCATTCTTTCCGAATATTTTCGTAACGAATAAAATCGGAAAGCCATCGCCTACACTATTGACGACCCGTTTTTCAGGGGGTGGATTCAGTTCAGGAGAGGGGTGTGAGGGGACTGAAAGCTTACGGCCTGATCTCTAATTCCATTTCTTTCATCTCCGTTGCGCCGGTACAGGATCCTGGTCATAAAAAGTTTCCTGCTCCGGCGCTAGTTTAACCCTGGTTGTCTTACCACGGCTTAAAAGCCGTGGTTAAATGAATTGTTCTAATTGCCTTATTACCTGGAGGTTGAGAATGTTTAACCTCACGCTTAGCAGGATCCTCGCAATAGCTATAAGCTTCATTGAGGTAAATTTAGTTATCAGAAAAACGAATTAGTTGGCGGTGCGGTGGCAAACTTGAACCGAGCGAAAGATACCGGAAATTTTAAATCAAAAGGCTACTATCGCGAGCTCGGCGAAGCCAAACGGCGCGAGCTTGCAGGGAAGGCCTTAACTTGTCATTTGCCTTCGGCGAGCTCGCGAAATTTCATCCTAACGCCATAGCAAATTGAATTTGTAATTGTAGCTCATTTTTGGCGACTTTTGCTCAATTCCTAGATAAACATTGGCCAGAGGCGCGTCGGCAAACCGGAAACGGCGCGAACTTAAGTCAGTCTCGTAGCGCCAATATGGCTCGTGTAGCGGGCGCAGGGAATGGCTTAAGTTATCATTTCCGGCAGCCTTTTCTTTGTTACTTTCTTTTTGCGCAAAAAGAAAGTAAAAGAAAAAAAATGAAATAAATTTCGAGTTGCAGGACATACTCTTTGCTTTCGGCGAGCTGGCGAAATTTCATCTTAGCGGGGGTGGCAGGCGATCAAAAAATTGACAAAGCCATATTCCGCTCCTACGGAGCTTAAAAGGAGAATCATATTCCTGCCATGGGTTGCGCCTCGTACCTCGGCTTACCCATGGCTAAAATATTTGAGGCCTACGGCCTCCTGACTTGACGGGCTTACGATTTCGATAGTAAACAACTTGGACCGCACTGGCTCCAGATGCTATGGGTTGCACCTCGTTCCTCGGCTTACCCATGGCTAAATTATTTGAGGCCTACGGCCTCCTGACTTGACGGGCTTACGATTTCGATAGTAAACAACTTGGACCGCACTGGCTCCAGATGCTATGGGTTGCACCTCGTACCTCGGCTTACCCAGGACTAAACATATTCAAGGCCTACGGCCTGATCTCTGTTTGCAATGCTTTTATCTCCGTTGCGCCGGTACAAGATACTGGTCATAAAAAGTTTCCTGCTCCGGCGCTGGATACCACTTACACCTGCGACCACGGCCTGAAGGCCGTGGTTATTGAAAAATTAGGAGAAGAATTCCGATAAAATGCTTTGAAGTAAATCTTTTTTTGAAAATCTAATTAGCTGGCGGTGCGGTGGCAAACCTGAAACGGCGCGAACTTAAACCATTCTCGTAGCGCCAATATGGCTCGTGTAGCGGGCGCAGGGAATGGCTTAAGTTATCATTTCCGGCGCCTTTTCTTTGTTACTTTCTTTTTGCGCAAAAAGAAAGTAAAAGAAAAAAAATGAAATAAATTTCGAGTTGCAGGACATACTCTTTGCCTTCGGCGAGGTGGCGAAATTTAATCTTAGCGGGCGTTGCAGGTGATCAAAAAATTGACAAATCCATATTCCGCTCCTACGGAGCTTAAAAGGAGAATCATATTCCTGCCATGGGTTGCGCCTCGTACCTCGGCTTACCCATGGCTAAAATATTTGAGGCCTACGGCCTGATCTTTTCTTTGTTACTTTCTTTTTCTGCAAAAAGAAAGTAAAAGAGAAAAATGAAAAAAATATCTATTGTTATGTTAATTATAAATTGACGAATCATTTTTAAAGCTGATGGAAGCAAAAATAATCGTTTAAAATATTGAGGATTACGGACTGTGGATTGCGGATTTGAAAATCCGAAATCGAAAATCCGAAATCCGAAATGATCATAATTCCGCTCCTACGGAGCTTAAGATGAGAGACATATTCCTACCATGGGTTGCGCCTCGTTCCTCGGCTTACCCATGGCTAAAATATTTGAGGCCTACGGCCTGATCTCTGATTCCATTGCTTTCATCTCCGTTGCGCCGGTACAGGATACTGGTCATAAAAAGTTTACAGCTCCGGCGCTAGTTTAACCCTGCTGTCTACCACGGCTTAAAGCCGTGCGTTTGAAGTTCAATTGCCTTATTACCTGGAGGTTGAGTTCCTCACGCTTAGCAGGATCCTCGCAATAGCTATAAGCTTCATTGAGAATTATGAAACGACTGGCAGGCGGTGGCAAACTTGAACCGAGCGAAAGATACGGCTTTAAATCAATAGGCTACTATCGCGAGATCGGTGAAGCCAAACGGCGCGACCGAGGAAGGCTTTAGCCTGACGAGCTAGGCGAAGCCAACTTCAGTCTGTTTCTAGCGCTATCAAGGCATTGTGTAGCGGGAAGGGCCGAGCGTTAAAAAAAAGTCAGGGGACAGAATTCCGATAAGATGCATAGAAGTAAATTTTTTTTTGAAAAACTAATTAGCTGGCGGTGCGGTGGAAAACCGGAAACGGCGCGAAGTTAAGTCTGTTTCGTAGCGCCATCAAGGCTTTGTGTAGCGGGCGTAGAAACAGACTTAACTTATCGTTTCCGGCGCCTTTTCTTTGTTACTTTCTTTTTGCGCAAAAAGAAAGTAAAAGAAAAAAAGAAATTGTTTTTTGTTGCAGGACAAACTCTCGAGGGGTGGTGCCTGAAAAGTTAGATAAATCATATCTCCGGCTCCGACGGCGCGAAATTAAGCCTTTCTAGGTTACTTTCTTCTTGCGAAAAAAGAAAGTAAAAGGAAAGAAATTTTTTTTTATTAGTTGCAGGACAGATTGTTCAGGGGGTGGTGCCTGATAGAACCCACCCCCGGCCCCTCCGGGGAGGGGAGCCAAAGAGCCTAGTGCAGCAACGTCACATTCCCTACCAGCTTAAACGGCTTCCCATCCTGATACTTGCCTTCAACAAGCCAGACATATACTCCCTGCTGACACAACTCATTCTTGTAGTAGCCGTTCCAGGGGACATTGATATCATGACTTTCAAAGATCAGAACACCCCACCTGTTGAAGATCTGAAGCTTGTAGTTGGTCACAGTCTGCCTAATCGGAGGATAGAAGAACATATCAACCTCGACTCCGCCTGTTGGCAGGTCAGTCCTTTCAATAGGGCCTGTCTTGTTCGGCGTAAAGACCGTCGGGAACCTGACATCACCCACAGGTAAAACAGTTACAGCATCCGGCAACAGGTACGAATCGGAACACCCGTTCTCAGAATATGCCCACAAGGAGACGTCATAAACTCCTTCCTCCATGTATTTGTGCGAAGGATCACTGACTTTCGAAGTGTCACCGTCACCAAAATCCCAGATGTATGAGATGGCGCCCTGGGTCAGGTTAAAGAACCTTACGTTGACATCGTTCACGTAAACTGTGGTAGGTGATACCTGGAAATGTGCCAGCGGCGAAGCATATGCAGAGACAATCCTCGACATGGTCGAAACACCGCCCGGACCCATCACTGTGAGCTCAATCTTATAAGTGCCGGGTGTGAAATATGTATAGGTCGGGTTCTTGGCAGTCGAGGTGCTTCCGTCACCGAAATCCCACCTGTAGGTCGTTCCCGGTACTTCAGTGTTGAGTGACGTATTCATCAGGCTGATATACAACGGTGCACATGCCGACGGTATCGAGTCAAACATCGCTACCGGCGCCGGCGGCACAATTGAAATGAAATGCTGTATACTATCAGTGCACTCTGAATTACTGGCTGTAAGCGTTATATTAAACGTACCGACATTATTATACTGGTGGATCGGGTTCATATCGGTTGATGTTATATTATCACCGAACTTCCACAGCCAGCTCCAGGTTCCTGCATTGGTCCCGTTTGTAAATGTTACCGGTGTCCCGGCAGGATTAAAGACCTGAGTTAAAGGATTGGCGGTGAACTGTGCAACCGGCATCGGCATCACTGTTATATCAAACGTCTGTATATCTGTACAATTAAAGAATGAAGTTGTAATAAGTGTGACAGTATTTACAACAGGATCTGTTGTGTAGTTCGTGTAAAGATGATTCGACACATTTGTTGAATATCCGCTCACTCCGTCGCCATAATCCCAGAAATATCTGCTTGCACCTGATATTGCAGGTGAAATTTATTGTATTACCGCTGCAGATGATGCTGTCATCAGGTGTGAAAGTTGCATCAACTTCAGGGAATACGGTTATTGTTGAAGTGAATTCATCAAAACAACCTGTGCCTGACTGTACTCTCAGTTTAACATCGAAATATTCAATCGAACCCGGATCATTATTGATATAGGTATGCACAGGATCTGTACTGACCGAATCGACAGGAGAACCATCGCCGAAATCCCACCACCACCTTGTAAGCCCGGTCATATTTTTAGTGAATGTTACATCAAGCGGTGTGCAACCAAAGCTTACATCCTGGGTGAACTGGGCCGATGGACTGTTAACCCTTACTGTGACATCGTCTGCAGAGGTACAACCATTGCTGTCCGTAACCCTGTAATTGAGGAAATAATCACCCGGGATAACAGAATTGAATGTCGGGGACTGGCTGGAGTAGTTGTTCAGCGGTCCCACATCGCCCGTCCAGTTGTGCTGCGTATAAAGTCCGGATCCGCCTGACGGGTTCCCGTTAATTACAAGCGGAACTCCGCCGCAGGCAGCTATCGGATCGACTGCAGAAAAGTCAACAACCGGATTGGCATTCACGGTAAGTGTTGCAGGATTCGTATAAACAGTCATACATGCGCCAGTCAATGCGAGCCTGTACTGGTTGCCGTTCATTGCGACTGCAGCATCAATGATATTGAGCATCTGCGAGTTTGTACCAAGGTAGGTTGCATTTTCGGACAGGTCATTCCATACTCCGCCGGAGAATTCCTGCCATTGCATCGACAGATATCCGCGACCGTTTGCCTGGAATGAAGTGTTCCCGTTCTGGCAGATCGTCCTTGAAATCGGATGAAGCGTGACCAGCGGTGGAGCGATCACTCTCAGAACAGCGAGATTAGTGCTTGCAGGAGCTCCGCAGATTCCGGTTGCCGTAGCCCTGAAGAACCAGTTATTAAATGAAGCCTGGGCATTCGTGATGGTAATTGTCCTTGTCGTTGACCCGGTAAAGTTAGCGTCGTCAACCAGCTGAACAAAACCGGCGCCCCTGTTGACATACCATTGCCATGTAACCGATGTACCGGCGGCATCTGCTTCAATGACAGCGTTCTGTCCAAAACAAACGGTAGTATCAGCCGGCATCAGTGTAATTTCCGGAGCAGTATTCACTGTGAATGTGGCATCAGGCGATGTTACACTGTTTCCGCAGCCTGTAACAACAACATGATATACATATCCGTTCATGGTCCTTTCGGAATTGAAGATCTGCAGGCCCGGGGTAAGCGCTCCATAATATATGGCTCCGTCAGTTACCGGGTTAAATCCTGATCCTTCATTTACATACCACTGATATGTCAGGTTGGTTCCTGCTGCAGCCACATCAAACCTTGCGAGCGTATATTCGCAGACTGCAGGTGAGGGTGTAAATGATGTTATGGAGGGTAATATGCTTACAATTACGGTTGCTGTTCCGTTCAGGTTGGAAGATGGGGACACCACTTCACAATTATTGGCATCCCTTACCCTCAGCAGCCTGTAGGTGGTAGTAACAGCAGGAGTAACGACGATATCGCTTCCGCTTACATAACCTGTTACAGTTCCATGGTTTTCAATATCCATGGTGAATGGTCCCAGTCCTGCCGGCAAATTGACTCTCAGAACCGAACTCTGTCCGGGACAGATTGTCTCTCCACCTGAAAGGATTGCTATAGGAAGCGGATTAACACGCACTTCGACAACATTACTGTATACCGGAGCACACAGACCGGAGGTTACCATTCTTCTGTAATAGATAGTGTATGATGCACCGGCAGGTGGTGTGTAAGTATTGGATGTCGCTGCCGCAACGTTAAAGAATGGTCCGGCGGCATTTGCAGCCGATTGCCACTGGTAAATATAAGCGCCCGGACCGCCTGTCGGAGGAATGCTTTCATCAAGGGTTGCAGGATTTCCACCGAAGCAGATCACCTGGTCGGCTGAGATCACTTCCCGGATCAAGCAGTGCAGGCTGAACGATATTTATTGTTGCCTGTGCCGAACATCCGTTCAGATCGACAACGCTTACGTTAATTGACCCTGCACCGGCGCTGAAGAAAGTCAGTGAATTGAATCCGGGTGCAGCAACCGTACCTCCTGTTGTATTTGAATTGACGAGGAAGGAGTAAGGCATTGTGCCTCCGTAAACATAGAAGGTTCCCATCCCGTCTCTGTCGTCAAAGCAGTCCAGCGTAATATCGCCGGTCGACGACATTGAAAGAGTCAGAGGTTCTGTTATTATGAGATTGGGATACAGAATTACAGAACATGCCGGATTTGCAGCATCACGGATCCTGATGTCATATAAGTCCGGGAGCCAGGTTGAAGAAGGTGCCCGGAACCTGCCATGAAATACCGGCGTTTATGGAGTATTCATAAGTCCCGTATCCGCCTGCAGGTGATGTTATTGTGATTGATCCGTCGTTATTTCCCGTGCATGTGACCTCAGTTTTGCTTATTGTTGCTGAGAGCATGCCCGGTTGTGTAACGATGTAGGAATTATTCAGTGAAATTACACACCCGGTATGAGCGGCATCTCTTATAAGTATATTGTAAGACCCCGGAGTAAGGTTCGTAAAGCTGCCCGAAGGCTGCCATGAACCTCCGCCGTTTATGCTGAATTCATAAGTGCCATATCCGCCGGTTGGTCCGCTTATTGTAATTGTCCCGTCATTCCCGCCGAAACAGGTAACGTCGGTGCTCGTTATAGAAGCATTCAGTATTGACGGTTGGGTTATATCGAGCGCCGGATTAAGGGTAATAATGCAACTGGCATTTGCTCCATCCCTGATCCTGACATCATAGGTGCCAATGGCCAGGTTGCTGAATGTGCCTGATCCCTGCCACGAAGTTCCTCCGTTGATGCTGAACAGGTAAGTGCCTGATCCGCCTGTGGGATTTGATATTACGATCCTGCCGTCCAGGGCTCCGAAGCATGTTACATTTATTGAACTTACAACAGCATTCAGGACTGCAGGTTCATCTAATATCAGTTGCGGGTTCAAAACAATAACGCATCCGGAATAAACGGCGTCCCTGATCCTTACATCGTAAGTTGCAGGTTGCAGGTTGGCGTAGTTACCGGAAGATGACCAGTTTGCACCTCCATCTATAGAATATTCGAAGGTGCCATGACCTCCTGTGGGTCCGGTTATTGAAATGGTGCCGTCAGTGCTGCCGAAACAGGTAACATTGGTCTTTGTGACCACTGCGGTCAGTACCGGAGGCTCGGTTATCCGGAGAGAGCTGTTGAGTATTATCAAACAATTTGTGTGGGCAGCATCTCTTATCTGAATGTTGTAGTATCCCGGTCCAAGCCCGGTAAAGTTTCCTGATGACTGCCATGCCGAACCGCCGTTAATTGAGTATTCGTAGGTTCCGTAACCGCCGGTCGGTGAAGTAATCGTAATTGTACCATCTGAAGCTCCGAAGCAGGTAACATCTGAGCTCGTTACGGCTGCGCTCAACGCAGCGGGTTCGGTTATAACCAGTTGCGGGTTCAATATAATAACGCATCCCGGATGTGCAGCGTCCCGTATCCTGACATCGTAAGTTGCAGGTTGCAGGTTGGTGTAAGTATTTGACGACTGCCAGCTGCCACCTGCGTTTATTGAGTACTCATAGGTGCCGTAACCACCTGTAGGATTGGTAATTGTAATAATCCCATTATTAGCGCCAAAGCATGTTACATCGGTGCTCGTTTCGGCTGCGCTCAACGCAGCGGGCTGTGTAATTACCAGTGCAGGGTTCAATGTAATCGTACATCCTGTATGCGACCTGTCTCTTATCATTACAACATAACTTGCAGGTTGCAGGTTGGTGTAAGTATTTGCCAACTGCCAGCTGCCACCCGCGTTTATTGAGTATTCATAAGTGCCGTAACCACCTGTCGGATTGGTAATTGTAATAATCCCATCATTGGCGCCAAAACATGTAACATCTGTGCTCGTTTCGGCTGCGCTCAACGCAGCGGGCTGTGTAATTACAAGTGCTGGGTTCAATGTAATCGTACATCCTGTATGCGACCTGTCTCTTATCATTACAACATAAGTTGCAGGTTGCAGGTTAGTGAAAGTATTTGCCAACTGCCAGGTGCCACCTGCGTCTATTGAGTATTCATATGTGCCGTAACCACCTGTCGGATTGGTAATTGTAATAGTCCCGTCATTGGCGCCAAAACATGTGACATCCGTTTTACCAACTGTTCCGGCCAATTGTGCAGGCTGGGTAATCTGATATGCATTGTTGAGGATGATCACGCATAAGGTATGAGCTGCATCCCTGATCATTACATTATAGGTACCGGTTACCAGGTTAATGAACGTGCCTGACGCCTGCCACGAACCTCCGCCGTTTATGCTGTATTCATAAGTTCCGTAACCTCCCGATGGCGAAGTGATTGTTATCGTTCCGTCATTCCCGCCAAAGCAGCTTACGTTAATACTGGTAATTGATGCAGACAAAACCGGTGGCTGGGTAATTCCAAGTGCCGGATTCAATATAATAGTACATCCTGTATGCGACCTGTCTCTTATCATTACCTGATATGTCGCAGGTTGCAGGTTATTAAATGTTCCTGATGCCGACCAGGTTCCACCTCCGTCTATTGAATATTCATATGAACCGGAGCCTCCTGTGGGCGATGAAATAGTAATATTTCCATTATTGGAGCCAAAGCAGGACACATTAACTGAACTCACAATTGCATTGAGAATGCCAGGTTCAGTTAAAGTCAGTTGCGGGTTCAAAGTAATTACGCAACCGGTATAAACGGCGTCCCTGATCCTTACATCGTAAGTTGCAGGTTGCAGGTTGGCGTAGTTACCTGAAGATGACCAGTTTGTACCTCCATCGATAGAATATTCATACGTCCCGTGACCACCTGTTGCACCTGTTATAGTAATTGTACCGTCGTTGCTTCCAAAGCATGTAATGTTTGTTGAAGAAACATTTGCAGCCAGTATGGGAGGTTCGGTTATTCGAAGTGAACTATTCAGTATTACAACACAATTTGGATAAGCAGCATCCCTTATCTGTACATTGTAGTATCCCGGGACAAGCGCTGTAAAGGTCCCTGAAGACTGCCAGGTTCCACCGCCGTTGATCGTATATTCATAGGTACCATACCCACCTGTCGGACTGGTAATTGTAATAGTCCCATCATTAGCGCCATAGCATGTTACATCCGAGCTCGTTTCGGCTGCGCTCAACGCAGCGGGTTGGGTTATTGCGAGTGCCGGATTAATAATAACGGAACATGCAGGATTTGCAGCATCCCTCATCCTGACATCATATATGCCGGGAGCAAGCCCGTTGAATGTCTCGGATGACTGCCATGAGCTTCCACCGTTAATTGAATATGCATAAGTACCGTATCCTCCCTGAGGATTGGTAATTGTTATTATCCCGTTACCGGCCCCGTTGCAGGTTACATTTGTACCCGTAGCGGTGGCACTCAGAGCCACCGGTTCTGTGATTACCAGTCCCGGATTAAGGATCACAACACAAGCAATATGTGCCCTGTCCCTTATTGCAACAATATATGTGCCCGGGGCAAGTCCGGAGAAATAGCCTGTAGCCTTCCAGGATGTACCCCCGTCGATACTGTAGTCATAGGTTCCGTATCCTCCACCCGGGAATGAAATATTGATGGTCCCGTCTGCCGATCCGTTACAGGTCACATTTGAGCTCGTTACGGCTGCGCTCAACGCAGCGGGTTCTGTTATCGTCAGCTGCGGATTCAATATTATATAGCATCCGGTATGTGCGGCGTCCCGTATCCTTACATCGTATGTTGCAGGTTGCAGGTTGGTGAAAGTATTTGCCAACTGCCAGCTGCCACCTGCATTTATTGAGTATTCATAGGTACCATAACCGCCTGTCGGCGAGGTTATGGTAATAGTGCCGTCATTCGCGCCATTGCAGGTGACCATTGTATAGCTGACCATCGCATTTAGCATAGCCGGCTGGGTTACAGGAAGTGAAGCATTGAGTAATCTGATGCAACCCATGTGGGATGCATCCCTCATCTGCACGTAATAATTCCCGGGACCCAGTCCTGTAAACGATCCGGAGCTCTGCCATGAGCCTCCGCCATTGATCGTGTATTCGTATGTACCATATCCTCCGGCCGGTGAACTGATCGTGATCGTTCCATCCCCGGCGCCGAAACATGTAATATCTGTTTTAGTGACTGTTGCGTTCAGCTGTGCCGGCTCAGTCAGGACAAGCGCAGGATTGATTATCATGAAACAGGCGGGATAGGCTGCATCACGGATGCGTACATCATACGTACCCGGACCAAGATTTGAAAATAAGCCGAATCCTGACCAGGTCGTTCCACCATTGATGGTGAACTGATATGTCCCGTAACCTCCTGTTGCGCCGGTTATAGATATCGTTCCGTCATTCATACCGAAGCATGTAACATCGGTTTTACCAACAGTTGCTGCCAGCTGTGCGGGCTGTGTTATCAACAGAGCAGGGTTAAGAACAACCACGCATCCGGTATGAGCTGCATCTCTTATCCTGACATCGTATGTTGCAGGTTGCAGGTTAGTGTAAGTATTTGCCAGCTGCCAGCTGCCACCTGCGTCAATTGAGATATTCATATGTGCCGTAACCGCCTGTAGGATTGTTAATTGTAATAGTCCCATCATTAGCGCCAAAGCATGTTGCGTCGGTTTTGTTAACTGCCGCTGCCAACTGCGCAGGTTCGGATATCCTCAGTGAATTGTTGATCACCAGAACACATCCGGTCTGTGCAGCGTCACGAACCTGGACATTATAGAATCCGGGAGCAAGATTGGTGTAGTTACCCGATGGCTGCCAGGTGGCGCCACCGTCGATTGTATATTCGTATGTCCCGTACCCTCCGGATACCGAAGAGATTGTTATTGTACCGTCATTCGCACCAAAGCATGTTACATTTGTTTTGCCAACTGTCGCTGCCAGCTGTGCCGGTTGAGTTACCGCCAGCGCCGGATTCAGGACCAGAACGCAGGTAACATTAGCTGCGTCCCTCATCCTTACATTATAGGAACCGGGTACAAGGTTGGTGAACACGGGCGACGATTGCCATGAAGCTCCACCGTCGATGCTGTATTCATACGTCCCATAGCCTCCTGAAACACCCGATATTGTTATTGTTCCGTTTGCGGCACCGTTACAGGTTACATTCGATACCGTAGCGGTGGCACTCAGAGCCGCCGGCTCTGTGATTACCAATCCCGGATTCAGGATCACGACACATGCCGTATGTGCCCTGTCTCTTATCTGAGCATTATATGTTCCTGGTGCAAGGCTGGTGAAGTTCCCGGTTGACTGCCAGTGAGCACCGCCATCGATGCTGTACTCATAGGTGCCGTAACCACCTGCCGGATTGGTTATGGTTATTCTTCCATCGTTCGCGCCGGAACATGTAACATTTGTGCTTGACAACTGTTGCTGTGATGGCCGGCGGTTCTGTGATGACCAGTGCGGGATTAAGTATAATAAAGCATGCTACCTGAACAGCGTCCCTTATCCTGACATCATAATTTCCGGGCTGCAAGCCTGCAAAGGTCCCCGAAGCTGACCATGCTATTCCTCCGTTTATTGAAAATTCGTAAGTGCCATATCCGCCTGACGGAGATGTTATTGTAATTATTCCATCATTTGCACCGATACATGATACATCCGTTTTCTGAAGCACAGCATTGAGCGGGGCAGGTTCAGTTATCCGCAGATCCGCCGTTAATGACGAACACACAAGCCGGATTCGCGGCATCCCTTATCTGAACGCTGTAGAACTGCGGGGCAAGACCCGTGAAACTGCCGGAAGCTGACCATGTAGCGCCTCCGTCAATCGTATATTCGTATGTTCCGTAACCACCTGCAGGATTGGTAATTGTAATAGTTCCATCATTGGCACCAAAGCATGTTACATTTGAGCTCGTTTCGGCTGCGCTCAACGCAGCGGGTTCAGTGATCACCAGCGCCGGATTGATTATCATCACGCATGCCGGGTTGGCGGCATCCCTTATCCTGACATCATAGCTTCCCGGGGCAAGGTTGGTGAATGTTCCCCATGATTGCCATACTGCACCTCCGTTGATGGTATACTGGTATGTTCCATATCCTCCTGCAGCTCCGCTGATCGTTATGGTGCCGTTATTTGTGCCGTGGCATGTGACATTTGTTCCTGCCGCTGTGGCGCTTAAAACTGGTGGTTCCGTTATTGCAAGAGCCGGATTCAATATTATAACACAGGCTGCATTTGCCCTGTCCCTGATAGCAACGCTGTAAGTACCAGGGCGCAAGGTTCAGGAAAATGCCTGTTGCCTGCCAGGTTGTACCACCATCGATCGAGTAATCATATGTACCGTACCCTCCCGAAGGATTTGTAACCGTTATTGTGCCGTCGTTTGCACCGAAACATGTTACAGCCGTAGCTGTTACGGTTGCAGCTCAGCAGCGGCGGGCTGTGTTATCGACAGAGCTCCGTTCAGGATGATGACGCAACCGGTACTGGCAGCATCGCGTATCCTGACATCATAGGTGCCCGGTGCCAGGTTGGTGAAAGTACCTGATGCCTGCCAGCTGCATCCTCCGTTTATGTGTATTCATAATGTACCGTTCCCTCCTGAAGGTGATGTTATGTTTATCTGACCATCGTTTGCGCCATTGCACGTTACCATTACGCTGTCCGGCCACTGCATTGAGGACGGGCGGCTGGGTTATCTGAAGCGCGGGATTCAGTATGATAACACATGTATTGTTGGCTGCATCCCTGATCCGTACATTATAATTTCCCGGGACAAGATCCGTAAAAAGACCGGACGGATGCCATGAACCGCCTCCGTTGATGCTGTATTCATAGGTCCCGTATCCGCCTGACGGATTGGTAACCGATATCGTGCCGTCGCTTGCCCCGAAGCATGTGACATTCGTGGCTGCAACCGTTGCGTTAAGCTGTGCCGGCTGGGTGATGACCAGTTGCGGGTTCAATGTAACAATGCATCCTGTTTGTGCAGCGTCCCTGTATCCTGACATCGTAAGTTGCAGGTTGCAGGTTGGTGAATGTGCCTGAAGTAGACCAGGTTATGCCTCCGTCAATACTGTATTCATAAGTGCCATAACCGCCTGCAGGTGATGTGACCGTTATCCTGCCATCGTCTGCACCGAAACATGTTACATTCGTACTGCCAACTGTTGCGGCCAACTGTTGCGGCTGGGTGATAACCAGTTGCGGGTTCAACGTAATAACACATCCAATCTGTGCAGCATCCCGTATCCTGACGTCGTAAGTGGCAGGTGGCAGGCTGGTGAATGGTGCCTGAAGAAGACCATGTTGCACCGCCGTCAATAGAATATTGCTAGGTTCCGTAACCGCCTGAAGGGTGAAGTGATTGTAATGGTGCCGTCATTTGCTCCAAAACAGGTTATGTTCGTGCTTGTGAGTGTTGCATTCAGCGGTGCGGGTTCGGTTATCCGTAATGAACCGTTAAGGACTGTCACACATCCTGTGTGAGCGGCATCCCTGATCTGAACATTGTAGAATCCGGGAGACAGTGCGGTGAAGCTTCCCGAGGCCTGCCAGGCAGATCCGCCGTTGACACTGTATTCATACGTGCCGTAACCTCCTGCTGCACCGGTAATTGTTATTGTGCCGTCGTCGGCGCCGTTGCATGTTATATTGGTGCTTGCGACGTTTGCGGATATTGCTGCAGGCTCGGTTATTATAAGGTTAGGATTGATAATAAGGAAGCAGTTCGTGTTGACGGCATCCCTGATCCTTACATCGTATGAACCCGGGGCAAGATTGAAAAAGAGCGGCGAGCCCAGCCAGGATGTGCCTCCGTTGATTGAATACTGGTAACTGCCTGAACCTCCGGATTCTCCTGAAATCGTTATCGTACCGTTGTTTGCATTGAAACATGAAACATTTGTGCGCGCTTCGACTGCGCTCAGCGCAGGCGGCTCATTAATTACCAGGGCCGGATCGAGAATAAGAACACAATTTGTCCTTACGCGATCCCGCATCCGGACATTATAAGTTCCCTGCGACAGCCCTGAAAAGACATTGGAAGTCTGCCACGAGGTTCCTCCGTCTATAGTATATTCATAGCTTCCGTAGCCGCCAATTGAATTCGTAATTGTTATTCTTCCGTCGCTGGCTCCGAAGCAGGTTATATCTGCTTTTATAAGTGTGCCGCTCAATGCGGGAGGTTCAGTTATGTTCACACCACTGTTAAGGATCATCACGCAGGCAGGATTGCCGGCATCTCTGATCCTGACATCATAAGATCCCGGACCTAAACCGGTGAAAATATTTGCCAGCTGCCAGGTGCCACCTGCATCTGTTGAATATTCATAAGAGCCTGATCCGCCGGTTGCGCCTGAAATTGTTATCGTTCCGTCATCAGCCCCGAAGCAGGTTACCATCGTGGACGAGATATTCGCCCTCAGTACAGCAGGCTGCGAGATGAGAAGCATTCCGTCGATTATCCTGTAGCATGCCGGGTATGCCGCATCGCGTATCTGTATATTGTATGTTCCGGGGGCAAGGTTGGTGAATGTCCCTGACGACTGCCACGAACCTCCTCCGTTTATGCTGAATTCATATGTTCCATGCCCGCCTGCGGGTGAAGATATTGTAATTGATCCGTCGGTTGAGCCGAAGCATGAAATACCTGTGCTTGCCACTGTTGCTGTGAGCTGCGGTGGTTCGGTAATTACCAGTGCCGGATTGAGTATCCTCGCACAGTACGGGTAGGCCGCATCGCGGATCCTTACATCGTATGTACCCGGAGCAAGGTTGGTGAAGCTTCCCGATCCCTGCCAGGATGATCCGCCATCGGTCGAAAAACCATAGATGCCTGAACCTCCTGATGGACTTGATATTGATATAGATCCATTATTTGCCCCGAAACAGATAATATTTATTGAATTGACTGTTGCATTCAATTGTGCAGGTCCCGTGAGCACCAGTGCACCGTTGAGTATTCTGAAGCATACCGGGCTCATGGCATCACGCATCCTGACATCGTAGGTACCCGGGTTAAGCCCTGTAAAGGTACCTGTATTGACCCAGGTCGTTCCTCCGTCGATCGTATATTCATATATACCTGATCCTCCTACCGGCAGGGAAATAATAATTTCCCCTTCGGCGGCTCCGAAGCAGGCTATCTCAGTGTAGCTAAGCGTAGCGTTTACCGGACCGGGTTCCGTGAGCGTTGCCGAACCTGATGCGGAACAGCCTTTTGTATCTGTGACCGTTACATTATAAGTTCCGGCCCTGAGACCTGAAATATCCTCTGTGGCTGCGGTGAATCCGCCCGGACCTGTCCATGCATATCCGAACGGGTTGTTTCCCGTAACAGTCAGATTGATAACACCTGAATTATCGTTGTAGCATGCAAGGTTTGTCCCGTTAAGTGTCAGCGCCGGCGGATTATTTACAGTTACGACTGCCGATCCTGCAAGTGTGCCGTTACAGCTGTTGCCGTCAACCAGTGAAACAAGTGTATAGGTTGAAGTAGCATTCGGAGATACCGTTAAATTGTAAACTGAATTGGCATAGTTGGGAACGGTGAGGTTCGATGTGCCGTCGTTATATGTAAAGGTAAATGGAGCTGTTCCTGTAAAAACTATGGTGAGCGTAGCCGAGCCACCCCTGCATACCTCTCCGCCGCCGGTTATCGTACCTGTCGGCCTGGGATAATAGGTAACCACGGCTGAACCCGATCCGGTGTTTGTACATCCTGTTGCATCGGTTACATTGACTATCGTGTATGTACCCGCCAGGGTGGCATTCAGCACATACGGATTGGAAGAAGTATTGACCGGCGCCTGGGCCACGCCGTTTATCGCATATGTAAACTGGTAAGGTGCAGTCCCTGCAAATACTATATTCAGAGGAATGCTTCCGCCCTCGCAGATGTTCGCACCTCCGCTTATGTTTGCCGACGGCAGCGGTCTGACGGTAACCGTGATCGGATTGTGAACGGTAATACAACCTGCTATATTCGTTTCGGCAACAGAGATCGTTCCTCCGACGTTACCGAATATAACAGTTATTGAAGCTGCCGAAGGATCGCCTGAAATTGCTGCGCCCCCCGGTATTGTCCAGTTGTATGTCGAACCCAC
>CAWDYR010000022.1:0-396390 GCA_963806555.1 uncultured Bacteroidales bacterium
TCTCCCTAATTTATATACAATTACAACTTATAAATTACCCTAAGGCTCATCAAAAGATGTGTATAAAGGGTAGCTACTTCGTAAAGACGGGGTGATAGCCTTGTCTGAAAGCGATTAGTATGTGTATTTAAATTTACTATCTTTCTTTCATGAAAGAAAGTTATAAATTAAAGATAGGTCTCTTCGGAATCGGTCTCGATGCATACTGGCCTCAGTTTAAAGGCCTTAAAGAACGTCTGGAAGGGTATATTGATGAAGTCGCAAAGAAGCTTGGAGCTTTTAATGCGGACTTAGTCAACCTGGGACTGATCGATAACCCGGTAAAAGCAATGGATGCCGGACATTCATTCCGGCAGGCTGATGTTGATATAATCTTCCTTTATGTTACTACTTATGCCCTCTCTTCCACTGTCCTTCCGGTTGTAAGGAGAGCCGGTGTTCCGGTAATTATTCTGAACCTCTCCCCTGCCGAAGCTATTGATTATAAAAACTTTAACAAACTGAATGACCGGACAAAAATGACAGGTGAATGGCTTGCAAACGTTTCAGCCTGTCCTGTGCCCGAAATTGCAAATGTCTTCCTGAGAGCCGGAATAAAATTCCATCAGATCACCGGAGTGCTGACAGGCGATGAAGAGGTATGGAATGAAGTCAGGGAATGGGTCGAAGCGGCTTCAGTTGCCAATATAATGACCCATAACAGGCTGGGTTGCATGGGACATTATTACGGTGGTATGCTTGATGTTTATACTGACCTTACCCTTCAGCTTGCTACCTTCGGCGGACATATTGAAATGCTGGAAGTTGATGAATTGTCAGCCCTTCGGAAGGAAGTAAATTCCGGGGAGATCCCGAAACGGGTAATCCTTCTCAGACAGGAATTTGATATTCATCCCGATTGTTCTGAAGAAGATCTTGAAACTGGCAGCCCGGACTTCAGTCGCACTTGACCGGCTGGTGGAAAGACATGATCTTGGTTCACTGGCATACTTTTACAGCGGTTCAGGAATAACTGAAAATGAAGAATCGATAAGCTCCATCATTCTGGCAAATTCACTTCTGACGGCCAGGGGTATTCCTGTTGCCGGAGAATATGAGATCAAGAATGTTCAGGCAATGAAAATTATGGATAGTTTTGGTGCCGGTGGATCGTTTACCGAATTCTATGCACTTGATTTTAAAGATGATGTGGTCCTGATGGGACATGATGGTCCGGGACACCTGGCCATCGCCGAGGGAAAAACAAAAGTTAAGCCTCTTGATGTTTATCATGGGAAAGTGGGAAGGGGATTATCGGTTGAAATGTCGGTCAGGCATGGGGATATCACAATCCTTTCAGTTGTTCAGAAGCCGGACGGTAAATTGATGCTACTGACAGCTGAGGGGGAATCGGTACCGGGACCAATCCTTGAGATCGGAAATACTAACAGCCGTTATAAATTTCCGGTTGGAGTAAAGAATTTCGTCAATACATGGAACAGCTACGGTCCTGCGCATCATTGTGCAGCAGGAGTCGGACATATCTGCGTCGAAAATCGCAAAGCTCGGCGAACTTTTGGATATAGAAGTCGTAAAGGTCTGTTGAAAAGGTCTACCTCTGACCTTTGCATTTTTTAACTATATTTGATACTCCATTCCGTAAATTAAACCTGACAATATGAAATCTATAAGACAACCCTGAGTACTTTCCGATTGCAGTGGCACTAATCCTGTCATTTTCCTCGTGCAGGAAAAGTAGTGTCAGTGAAGTGAAAATCAATGACTTTGCGTCGTTATCGGCAGAATTCATGCAACCCTCAAAGGAGTATACTACAGCTCCATTCTTTGTTTGGAATTATAAGATCACCAGGGAAGAGATCGATAATTACATGAACGATTTTAAAATGGCCGGCAGCAGACAGGTATTCATTCACCCCCGCCCCGGACTTGTTACCGAATACCTTTCCAATGACTGGTTTGAGCTTTTTAAATATACCGTGGATAAAGGAAAAGAACTGGGCATGAACGTGTGGATCTATGATGAGAATTCATATCCAAGCGGATTTGCAGGCGGTCATGTGCCCGACCAGATGCCTGAATCGGTCAATCAGGGACAGGGACTGAGGATGACAAGAGTTGAAACTCTACCCGATACTGCAGATCAATTTTTCATCATTCTGAAAGAGGATAACGGTACTTTTACAGATATTACTTCATCCCTTAACTCTGAAAAAGGGAAATCCGGAAAATATCTGCTTTTCTCCAAAACATTTAACGATAAAAGCGACTGGTATGGCGGTTTTTCCTATGTCGACCTGCTTTATCAAGGGAGTCACAGAGAAGTTCATCGACGTAACCATGAAGGGTTATGAAAAATATGCAGGAAATGATTTTGGAAAGATTGTGCCCGGGATTTTCACCGATGAGCCACAGATCAACTCACCGGGAGGTATCCGCTGGACCCCGGATCTTTTTGAAGTATTCCAGGAAAAATGGCACTATGACCTTAAAACACAGCTTCCTTCACTGTACGAAGAGGTCGGTGACTGGATGAAGGTAAGGCATAATTATACCCAGACACTGCTTCAGCTTTTTATCGACAGGTGGGCTAAACCCTATTACAGGTATTGTGAATCAAAGAATCTTAAGTTCACAGGCCATTACTGGGAACATGAATGGCCCAATATGCGTCCGGGCGGCGACAATATGGCAATGTACGCCTGGCACCAGGTGCCGGCAATCGATATGCTTTTCAACCAGTGGAACGATTCGACTTCCAGAGCCCAGTTTGGAAATGTCAGGTCTGTTAAGGAGCTTGCAAGCGCAGCCAACCAGACCGGGAGACAGAGAAAGCTGAGCGAGACTTACGGCGGAGCAGGATGGGAGCTTACCTTCACCGATATGAAACGGCTTGGCGACTGGGAATATGCGCTGGGTGTCAACCTGATGAACCAGCATCTTTCGCATATTACACTGGCAGGTGCAAGAAAATATGACTACCCCCTTACATTTACTTATCATGAGCCATGGTGGAACGATTATAAATATCTTAACGATCATTATGCAAGGCTCTCAATGGCGTTATCGGCCGGCAGGCAGATTAATGATATCCTTGTTCTTGAACCAACAACATCCGCCTGGTTATATGATTCCTATGCAAAAAGAAATCCAAAAGTGACCTGAGATCGGACAGGCATTTCAGACTTTCGTTACAACCACTTGAAAAGGAACAGGTGGAATATGACCTCGGATCCGAAAATATTATCAGGGACCTGGGATCGGTCAAAGACGGGAAATTTATTGTAGGAGAATGCAGCTATTCTGTGGTGGTCATTCCACCTATGATGGAAAATCTTGATTCGACAACATATAAGCTCCTTGAAGAATTTGTATCAAACGGAGGAAAGCTGATTGCCTTTTCGTTGCCATCATTAGTGGATGGCGCACCAAATGAGGGATTAAAGGAGTTTCTTTCGTACAAATCAGATAGAATAATAACAAAGCAGAACCTGACACACCCTATAATAAGGGAGTTCTTTAACAACCCCGATATCAGTTTCACCGATATGACTGGCGGGGATCTCTATCATCATCACCGTGTACTGGCTGACGGACAGATACTTTTCATTGCAAACTCAAGTCTTGAGAAACATGTTAAAGGGCTTGTCAAGATAAAAGGCGCAGATGCGGTTGAAATGAACACCCTTAGCGGGGAGATTACAGGCTATCCAAATATTCAGGTTGAGGAATTTGTAACATTCTCTTATGATCTTCCGCCGGCAGGAAGCCTTCTGGTTTATATCCCGGATATTAAGCAGGGTAACTATACCTTACCTGTCAAACCAAAGGCATACGAGGTAATCCCGGCTTCCCCGACTGCATATTTCGATGGATAAAGAAAATGCGATAACAATTGAGTTTTGCGATATTCTGACTGGGGGGCGAGCTTTCACCCGACCTGAATACCTATTATGCTGCTGATAAAGCTTTTAAATATAACGGATTTGCAAACGGCAATCCATGGAATACTTCAGTGCAGTTCAAAACCCGGACAGTCGACAGGGATACATTTGGTATAAATACCGGATTTACGGCTATTTACCATTTCAGTGTGAAAGACGATTTTGATTTTTCAACATTCAAAGCTGTTGTCGAACGACCTGATCTCTGGACTGTTACAGTGAATGACACAGATGTAAACCGGGAACCAGGGAAATGGTGGCTCGACAGGGCTTTCGGTGTTTTCAATATCGGATCTTTGGTAAAAAAAGGTGACAATACAATTTCTCTTAAAGCTTCTCCAATGAAAGTCCATGCAGAAATTGAACCTGTCTATATTACGGGGAATTTTTCAGTGAATCCTTCGGATAAAGGCTGGGCAATAGTCCCTCCTGTCAATTCATTAACCACCGGAAGCTGGAAAGATCAGGGAATGCCATTTTATTCCTGGGGTGTTAACTACAGCAGGGATTTCACTATCGAAAAACCTGAAGGTAATTATCTCGTTAACCTTAATAACTGGAAAGGAACAATTGCTGAAGTTTACGTTAACGGCCAGAAGGCAACCTCAATTGCCTTTCCACCATACCAGTCGGATGTTTCAGATCTGTTAAAAGAGGGTAACAACAAGATTGAAATTAAAGTCATGGGAAGTCTGAAGAACCTTCTGGGACCGCACTTTAATAATCCTGCTCCCGGATTTGTTTCACCGTGGCTATGGAGGAATGTCAGGTCTTATCCCCCCGGAAAGGATTACCAGATAATCGATTATGGCCTTTTCGAGGATTTTACACTCCTGCATGCAAAATAGATCATACAAGGCTGCTATTTAAGATTAATGTACCTGTGATTGTCGTAAAGTGCGGGACTTTGCCAGTTTTCGAACGAGTCCGGGAATAACCATCTAATTGACTTATCATCAGTATACTATTTCAGACCTATTGCATAAATAAAATATTTTTCTACATTTGCCGTGCTTTTGTTAGTTAATTGATCGTAGTTATCTGACCTAAAAATTAGAGGAATGCGACTTTCTGTTGGAGATGATTACCCTTCTATATTTTAAACTTAAAAACTATCCTATGAGACGATTTTTAACATTTCTTTCTGCAACTTTTATTGCCGGCAGCTTATTTGCCGGCGGACTGGTTACCAATACCAATCAGAGTGCGTCATGGGTCCGGCTTCCGTCAAGGAATGCTTCGACCAATACTGATGCAGTTTTCTATAATCCTGCAGGATTAATGAAGCTGGAGAATGGATTCCATTTTTCAATCTCAAACCAGACAATTTTCCAGAACAAGGAGGTTGAGAACTTTTACACAGGACCCGCAGGTGAATTCGGATTGAACCAGAGTCTTTACAAAGGCAAGGTTACAGCGCCGACTATTTCCAAGTGTCTATGCAGCCTATAAGATGGACAGACTGGCTGTTTCATTCGGGTTCAATCCTATCGGTGGCGGTGGCGGGGCAAAATTTGAAAAAGGATTGCCCTCATTTGAAATGGCTGCCTCTGACCTGGTTCCGTCCCTTGGTTCAATGGGCGCTACCGGCTACAGCCTGGATGCCTATTTTGAAGGGACTTCGGTATTTTTTGGAGTTCAGGGAGGTATATCCTATAAGATCAATGACTTCGTTTCCATAGCTGCCGGCGTACGTTATGTAATTGCAAAAAATACCTACATGGGTCATCTGACTGATATTTCAATAACTCTTCCTTCGGGGGTTACAAGAGCTGATGCCATCATGACGGGGATTGCAACACAGGCCAACACTGCAGCAGCCGGGACCACAGGTATTATTACTGCTGTACCCCAGGCTGCCGGTATGACCTTCGCCCAGGCTGAAGCTGCAACTATAATTAATGCCCAGCAGCGGGCCCTTTTTGAAGGTGCACTTACCTCATTTGGTTATCCGGCTTCAAGTACTATTGGAGTGGCTGATGCAATTTTCAAAGGTGCTGGTGCAAAATATACCGCTACAGCTACTCTCCTTGGCGATCAGGATGCAGATGTTGAACAAACCGGGTCAGGTTACACCCCATTCATCAGCGTTAACATCTCACCGGTTGAAAACCTGAACATTGGTATTAAATACGAGATGGCAACCAAACTTGAACTTGAAAATAAAACAACCCACGACATAACAACAGGTTTTACGGCGGAAGGAACGCCGGTTAAAATGTTTCCTGACGGAGAAAAGGTAAGAAATGATATGCCTGCTATGCTGACTGTTGGTATTGATTTTGGAGTAACAGAATCACTGAATCTGACAGCATCCGGTAACTACTTTTTTGACAAGACAGCAAACTATGGTCATAAGATCAATGGTGTTTATGTAAGCAATGATCAGATAATCGACAAGAATTATTTCGAGATTGGTGCCGGCCTTCAGTACAACATTACTGAAAATTTACTGGTAAGCGGCGGCTATCTTTACTCAAAAACAGGTGTAAATTCAGATTATCAGAGCGACCTTACTTACAGTCTCCCGTCAAGTACAGTTGGGATCGGTGGTGCATTTTCCGTTCTTGAGAATCTCCAGATCAACCTTGGAGCCGGTTACACAATGTACCAGAAAGGTGAAAAAACAATCAACCATCTGTTCCCTACCGGAACTGTCATCCCCGCCAGGGAAACATATAGCAAGGATAATATGCTCTTTGCAATAGGAGTTGACTTTAGCTTTTAACCTTCCCTAAAATACCTGCCAAGAGGCTGAATAAATAAAATTCAGCCTCTTTTTTTACTTAAGGGCACCTCAAAAGCCCCGGTTTTACCCATAAGGGTCTGTCTGAAAATCCTTAGTGAACCCTGGTGAAAACCTTTGAGTACTTTGTGGTAAAAAATAAATCCAAACCACAAAGGTTCACTAAGGGAAACACAAAGGGTCACAAAGGGTAAAATTTAAAAGGTTACCTAATAGACAGCCCCTATTTATAAAGTTGATAATCAGGGTTTTTGCTTTAGTAAGTTCATATCTTCGTCAGGGGGAAGGTAACTAATATTTAATACCCTGATCATTCAGAAATTTGATATACTGCGAGAGCCTGGGGGCATCAGATAATTTGAATTTATTATACCATTCTTCAGCCCTGGCAACATCTCCTGTTTCCCTTGCAAGCTTTATTATATTAATGTAAAGCATCCCCTCGATCCCACTGTTATCCCTGTCAATTTCACCTGCAATATTCATAAAACTGATGAGGGCTTTTGCCGGCTCATCGCTTTCAGCGAGTGAAAATGCATAATCGATTCTTTTATTAAGGGTGCTGTCGAGGTTCACTCCGTAGAATGAAAAACAGTTATCGGCACAATCCTCGATAAGGTCTATCCACTTACTTCCCGGCTTCAACGGCGGAAATGCAAGTGTAAAATCAAGCTTCTCCCCCGGTTCATTGAATTTATATTCGCCGGGACAATTGGGAATGCCTCCTGCGGCAACCAGCTTACTTCGATTTCCATCGGGGTAAACAATAAAAAGATTTTTATCGGCGCAAAAACTGCCGCCGGCCTTCCTGTTTTCAATCGTCATGAAGAAAACAGTTGATCTGAAATCGGTCTCAATCTTTTTAATTTCAAGTGTTTCGTGACTTTTAAGTGCGTAATTTGGCCTGGTTATCACCTGTCCCCTCATAAATCCGCTAAAAAATAAAAAAATCAGTATTAAGGATATTCTGTTCTTCATCATGAGAATATTAAGAACGCAATTTACAACTTAATTAAGTATATTTATTTCCTAAATAATTTGCTGTTATGAAAGAGAAATGGCTGGAATGGGCATCAAGGCTGCAGTCTATAGCGCAGGCGGGACTGACGTTCGGGGAAAACCAGTACGACCTTGACAGGTATCAGCAGATAAGAAACCTTTCGGTTGAAATCATGCATGAATATACTGACGTCAGTCATGAAAAAATAAGGGATCTTTTTGCTTCTGAAACCGGCTACCAGACACCTAAGGTGGATATCAGAGCCTCTGTCTTCATAGAAGATAAAATTCTCATGGTGCGGGAGAAGATTGATGGAGCCTGGTCGCTGCCCGGAGGCTGGGCCGATGTGAACAGTTCGGTTGGTGAGTCAGCCGTAAGGGAGTGTCTTGAGGAGGCAGGTGCAGAAGTAAAGCCAAAAAGAGTAATTGCAATTCAGCTTGCAAACCGCCACTGCGATACCCTTTATCCCTATACCATTTACAAGGTCTTTGTTGAGTGTGAACTTATCGAAAACAACTTCACTGAAAATACCGAAACCTTTGAGGCAGGTTTCTTCCCGGTCGACTCATTACCTCCGCTTTCAACTGAACGGAATTCAAGAAAGCCAGATTGAAATGTGCTTTGAGGCAAAGAAACACAACCTCTTCGAAGCAGTTTTTGATTAAATGCGGGGCAATATTTCACTTACTCCTCCAGATAAAGATATTTCTCCTTCTTTTCCGTAACATGACCTATTACTGCCGAGCTGGTTAAGCCGCAAGAATGAAGTTCACTTATCAGGTCGTCTGTTTTACCCGAAGAAACACTCATCAGGAGTCCGCCTGATGTCTGAGCATCCATGGCAATCATTTTCAGGTTGTAATCGAGATCCATCCCCAAAATGAGAATCATTTTCCACAAAATCAAGGTTACGGAAAGAAGCCCCCGGAATACATCCTTCATCAACAAGCCTGTAAGCTTCGCCGATCAGCGGTACCTGTCTCATATTCAACGTAATTGACACCTTGCTTGCTTTTGCCATCTTAAGGGCATGACCTGCAAGTCCGAATCCGGTGATATCAGTGGCACCCCTGACATTGAATCTTTTCATCACCTCAGCTCCCGATTTGTTAAGAGTCTTCATAAGATTTTTGGCATACCCAACATCCTCACTCGGATGCCATCCCCAGCCTTTGTCCTGCAAGGATCACACCGGTACCCACAGGTTTTGTAAGTATCAGGGAATCACCGGATTTGGCTCCTGCATTTGTAATTATTGCTTCCGGATGAATATATCCTACAACAGCAAGTCCGTATTTTGGGGGGAAGTCGTCAATTGTATGTCCTCCTATTATTCTCACTCCTGCCTCGGAAGCCTTATCAAATCCGCCTTTAAGTATGTCAGCATATGCTTCCATCGGCAGCTTTGCAGAAGGGAACATCATTATGTTCAAGGCTAAAACCGGTGTCCCTCCCATTGCATAAACATCACTTATTGAGTTTGCTGCAGCTATCTGACCGAATTCATACGGATCGCTGCAAACAGGCGGGAAAAAATCGGTTGTGAGTACGAGCGCAAGTTCGTCATTGACCCTGTATACGCCAGCATCATCGTGAGTATCAATATCAACCAGTATATTTGGATCTTCCGGAAGTGGAAGGTATTTTAGAATCTCCTCAAGTTGCTTCGGAGGGATCTTTGCAGAACATCCACCCGATTCAACCATTTGAAGAAGATCAATTTTCATAAATTGTAATGATTCAGGGTTTTACAACATTGCCTGCAGAAGCCATAATCTGTGCAATCTCAAACATATTGCTAAGGATCCCACACTTATTTTTTCCTCAAGCGAATAAAATTTCACACAGGTAGAGCAAAACAGCACATCCACCCCCATTTTCTCGATCTCCCTTATATATTCGACAACAGGTGAGTCGCTTGAGCCGAGAGTTACTCCTTTGTTGTAAAAAACCATTTTATCCGGCAGTACATCAAGATCTTTTACCGCTTTTATGAAATTAGATCATCAGCAGATGTCCCAGCTCCTCATTTCCTTCTCCCATGTTGTCGGATGAAAAGACAATTACAAAATTACCTTTTGAGAAATGAGCGACCGTTTCAGTGCAATATTCTTCAGCACGAAGAGTCCCTGTTTCCTCACTTTCTTTGCAATACAGTAAGTGACCAGAAACCTTCAGACTCCTTTATATTGAATCCGGTTTTGTTATCTTTCAAAAACCTTGAAATATTATTCAAAGATGTCTGATTATCGGTAAGAACTTCAAACGACTCACCCGGTAATGTTTCCTTTAAAGCCCGTTTTGTCGCGATAAGCGGCGCCGGACAAGACTGGCCTCTCGTATCAACAGTTTTCATTCAGGGATAGTTTAATAACCTGCAAAATACAAAAGTAAATCTGCGGGATCTGCGGGAAGAACTTCTAGAGGACCGAGCGTTAAGAAATCAGCCAGTGGCTGATTTTAGCGAAGGGGCCAGCCTGCAGGGAGGACTATGTGGTTCAGGTTAGGGGTAATTATGGCTCTTTGTTTCAATTTGAATATCTTTAAAACAAAAATTTACAATTTAATATATTATGAAAAAAACAGGTTTTTTGTTTCTTATAATCATACTCTTTGGAACTGTTCCCGGAGTAGCACAGAATATTTCTGAAAAAAAGTCTGTTACAGGTTCATGGGTTGGAAAAATAACGGCAGGCGCCGTCCCTCTGAGGATTGTTTTCAATCTTTCACTAATTGAAAACGATTCACTTGTCGCCACTCTTGACAGTCCTGACCAGGGAGCAAAGAATATTAAGCTCGGACCAGTAACTTATGACGGGAAAGCCCTGAAAATATCAGCGGGCGCTTTACTTGCCGAATATAACGGCATTATTAAAAACGATACACTTATAGAAGGAACCTGGAAACAGGGCGGGAATTGCCCTGGAACTTAACCTTACAAAACTAAAGGCAGCCTTTACCCTCAACAGGCCGCAGGAACCAAAACCGCCATTCCTATATTCAAGCGAGGATGTGACTTTTAAAAATGAAAAATTCAATATTAAGCTGGCCGGGACACTTACCATTCCCGAACGGAGCAGGTCCCTTCCCGGCTGTCATTCTTATAACAGGATCGGGCGCCCAGAACAGGAATGAAGAAATAATGGGTCATAAACCTTTCCTGGTTATAGCCGATTATCTTACACGAAATGGCATCGCAGTGCTCCGTTATGACGACAGGGGTGTTGGTAAGTCGCAGGGTAATTCTTTAACAGCAACCTCAGCTGATCTGGCAACGGATGCTGAGGCAGCATATATATTTCTGAAAAAGGATCAGAGGATAAACTCAAAGTTCATTAGGCCTTGCCGGCCATAGCGAAGGCGGATTGATAGCGCCGATTGTGGCTTCCTCAAACCCGGGTATTGCATTTATCATATCACTTGCCGGCCCGGGCGTACCGGGGAAGAATATTACACAGGCAGAATATGGACATCAGCCTTGCTTCGGGGGCTGAGGAAAAGGAGGTTCAGGGAAGGCATTTCAATAAACAAAAAACTCTTTGCCGTTCTTAAAAAGGAACCTGATAACAAGAAGGCAGAAGCAAAGATTGCAGAAGCTTATAGAAAAATATCTGGCTAAAAAGAAGCTCAGCACCGCAGAGATTGATCAGGCTGTGAAACAGCTTAACACAAGCCTCAACCCTGCAGTCATACCCCTGGTTCAGATACTTTATCACAACAAATCCTGCTGTTTTCTGGAAAAAAGTAAAATGCCCTGTGCTGGCCCTCAATGGTGAAAAGGACCTTCAGGTAGCTGCTGATATAAACCTAAAGGCGATTGAGAAAGCCGTAAGATCAGGAGGTAACAAATCTGTAACAACAATGAAGATCCAGGATTAAATCATCTTTTTCAGCACTGCAAGACGGGGCTGGTGGCAGAATATGGTGAAATTGAGGAGACCTTTTCCCCTGAGGTTCTTAAGGTCATCGCTGACTGGATTCACGGTCTTTAGGATCGGAGGCAAGCTTTTTCAGGATGATCCTGCCCCTTGCCATAATTCCGGCTGAACCTTCTCCCTGAAGCATATTGATGGTTGCGCGAAAGCTCATTTGCCAGTTCCGGATATATAAGCGCAAGCTTGTAAATTATCTCCATTGAATAAGCCTTGACAGCAATAGCTGATGTTCCTGAATCAAGGGCCTTGAAGCAATGATCCGCCAGGATACCATGGTGCCGGGAGCGAGCTTTTCAATATCACTTAATGAAATGATCCTGAGAAAAGACCTCTCCGCACTTTCATTGTCAATTCTTATCCAGGCCTTCAATAATTTCAGTCATATAGGGATAGATCATCTCCGGGAATTTGTCACAAACCTTTGAAAGTGTCCATGAAGCACGGAAGGCGAGCTTGCTGTCGGACAGAAATGAATAATCAATCAGTTTACGGAAAATAGCAGGATTTTCGATCGCTGACAGAGCCATCCATTCGGCTTCCTGCATGCTCATCATCTGGTTAACCATCCTTTGAAGCTCCCGTGTCATCAGTCAGTGTTGATCCTTCTCCGGATCAGCTCGCTTTTCGAATTGTTAATTCTTTAACACTATCCAGATAATATTGGTCCGCAACCAGGATGTCTGCCTCAGAAAAATCAACGGTTTTCAGATCTTCCGGGGCCAGCCATTTAAAGTCAATATGTTCGGAAAGCAGCGGGAGTTCATCCAGGGTATCGCAGACAAACGGTATAAGCTGTATCTGTTTCAGGCCATAATCATATTCAACCTCCGCCATACGGCTGCAGATTACTAATTTCAATTGACAGTTCCTCCTTTATTTCCCTGATTATGCACTCCTCCTCCGATTCACCATCCTGAAGCTTACCTCCGGGAAATTCCCATTTAAAAGGATGATCGCTCTTTTCTCCCCTTTGAACTACGAGAACCTCATTCTCTTCATTCCTGATAATGGCACAGGTTACTCTGATCATACCGGATTCATGTTAAAAGATCTTCATAAAGAGGAATCACAAGCATATATTCATAATTTTCTTTCGACCGGATTGATATTTATAAGAAAAGTGTACCAATCCGTTTGTAACAATATACGTAATTCACCCCGAACTTCCAGTTATATTCCACCGATCTGATCACCTGATTTTGTCATCATTGATCTCAATATCGGGCGATTTACATTCAACGATCAGAACGGGATTCCCTTTCCTGTCATAAACAACGATATCGGCCCTGCTCTTCAATTTATTATAGCTGAACATCATCTCTATCGAAATAAGTCCGGCCGGGATATTTCCCTTCTGGATAAGATATTGAATAAAATTCTGCCTTACCCATTCCTCGGGAGTCAGCCTTACCCATTTTCCTCTCTGACAGGATCAAAAATCATCTCCGATCCCTCCTTTCCGGTGATCCTGAATGAATATTGCGGCAGATTTAGCTGTTTCAACTTTGTTTTGTATTTTTGAAAAACTTGTTATAATTACACTGAGGTCAACAGAGGTATTATTTCTTAACGCCCGGTCCCCTGTAGTGAGCTATGCTTAAAGTCCCCTTCAGGGGATTTAGGGGCCGGCTTCTCAGTTGAACTCTGTGTAAGTTTTATATTCACCATGGGACTCAAAGCATCAAAAAGATGAAGAAATTGATCCTTACAAATATATTGAGATAATTATTTCAGTACGTCAAATATGAAAACCAAGGAAGAAATTGTTAATAACTGGCTCCCGAGATATACCGGCAAATCACTTGAAACATTCGGAAAGTATTTCCTTCTTACCAATTACCTGTATTATGTTGAGCTATTTGCAAAATGGCATAATGTTGAAGTTGAAGGCAAAGACAAGAATATGCCCAGTGCCACTGCCGACGGAATAACCATCATCAGCTTCGGAATGGGAAGTCCGAATGCTGCAACTGTCATGGATCTGCTGAGCGCTGTGAGCCCCCTGGCGGTATTGTTTCTTGGAAAATGCGGCGGACTGAAAAAGAAGAACAAGCTTGGAGATCTTATTCTTCCGATTGCTGCAATCAGAAGCGACGGAACTTCAAATGATTATCTTCCACTGGAGGTCCCTGCCTTGCCGGCATTCAAGCTGCAGAGTGCTATTTCAGCCTCCATTACCAGGCATAACAAGGAGTACTGGACCGGAACAGTTTATACAACCAACAGACGGGTATGGGAGTATGATGACAGGTTTAAGAAATATCTGGTAAAAACCCGGGCAATGGCTATTGATATGGAGACTGCAACAATTTTCACGGTCGGTTTTGCAAATGAGATACCAACAGGAGCCCTTCTGCTGGTTTCAGATCAGCCTATGATCTCAACCGGAATCAAAACAGAAGAAAGCGACAAGCTTGTCACCAATAAATTTGTTGAAATGCATCTTAAGATAGGTATTGATGCCCTGAGAGAAATAAAAGATAACGGGATATCTGTTAAACATCTTAGATTCTGACAATGCCAGTAACGTACGAAGAAATAATATCAGACCTCAGGAAACGGATCTTTAAACCGGTCTATTTTCTGGCAGGCGATGAACCTTATTATATTGATCTGATCACGGATTACATTGAGGAGAAGGTGCTTACTGATGCCGAAAAAGCTTTCAACCAGGTAATTATTTATGGAGAAGATACCATCAGTCCATGTCCATTATTGATACTGCCCGCCGGTTTCCGATGATGGCAAGCCACCAGGTTGTTATTGTCAAGGAAGCTCAGTCGCTGAAGAAAGATCGAGGATCTGCTGTTCTATCGTTGAGAAACCACTACTTTCAACAATTCTGGTTTTAAATTATAAATACAAGACGCTTGATAAAAGGACAAAGTTGTACAAACTGCTTGATACACAGGGCGTTTATTTCGAATCGATGCGACTTCGCGATTACCAGGTTCCCGCCATGGATCGAAAGATATCTTATGGCAAAAGGGATAAAGATCAATCCTGATGCTTCAGCAATGCTTACTGAATTCCTTGGCACCGATCTGCACAAGATCGTGAATGAGCTTGACAAGCTGTTAATTACGCTGCCTGAAGGCAAACCGCGTTATTACTACATCGCTGATTGAGAAGAATATAGGAATAAGCAAAGACTATAATAATTTTGAACTTCAAAAAGCAATCGGAGAAAAGAATATTCTCAAAGCCAACATGATAGTTCATTATTTTGCAAATAATCCCAAAGACAATCCCATAACTCTGACAATTGCTTCAATTTTCAGTCTCTTCACAAAAATACTTACTTATCATTACCTTACTGACAAGTCAAAGAACAATGTTGCTTCAGTTCTTAAGATCAATCCATTTTTCGTAAAGGATTATGAAACTGCGGCAATAAAATACAATGTTTCAAAAACAGTTCAGATAATAAGTCTGTTACGCACTTATGACATGAAATCAAAAGGTTTTGGTGATGTAAGCACCGAACCGGGAGATCTTCTGAAGGAGTTGGTGTATAAGATCTTACACTGTGAATTCTGCACCCTGGTCGATGAGCTATCTAATTCATCTCCGGTGATTCCGGAAAATCAGCCCACATTCTGTATTTATTCTTGAAGGACCGCAGCAGCCGTTTCCAGCTGTCAATTCCTCTGCTGTTCATTATTATTTCAGATCTTACCTTTGCAATTACCCACGAGTTTTCCTTTATCTCCCGTTCAAGCTGACCTGCCGACCATCCCGAATAGCCAAGAAAAAATCTTATCTGGGCAGGGTTTACCGATCCTGTCCTGATCATATTTCTTATAACATCAATATCGCCACCCCAGTAAATATTTCCTTCAACCAGAACACTCTTCGGAACTGCTGTCCCAAGATTATGAAGATAATGAAGAGTATCGGGAGCCACCGGACCGCCCATATTCAGAGTCTCATTCCATCCTTCGAAACCTGTAACAGCATCGCTGATCTTTATATCAAGTTTTTTGTTTAATATAAATCCGACTGATCCCTTTGGTTCATGGTCGGTCAGATAGACAATACTCCGGTTGAAAAAATGTGTCAGGCAGGAAAGGCTCTGAAATCAGGATCTTGCCTTTTTCCGGTATCTTGTCTTCTGGAAGGATAGCAAAGAGATCAATTTCCGGTTTCATGTAATGTAAAATTACAGACACAATTTACAAATTTTTATTAATCAGATATAAAAATCGTGCCAAATGATATGCAAAAAAAAATATCTTAAAACATAAAGTCAATAAAATAATGTAATATTTTTACCAACCTACTTAAATCAACTGATGCAGAAAAGTACATTACGAATTGTTGGAAATAAAGCAGTTCTGAATATCCGTGAGCGGATGTGTGAAACTGCCGAAGAACTGCTTGCAAGCGATAAATTCAGGGCAGTTACTTGATCATTGTATTAATCATTTAAAGATAAAGAATTCACCACTTCTGGGGATATTTGAAAATGGGAATACGGATGAAGCAGTCAGTTGATGACCTCGTAAAAACACTTTCACTTCTTGTTAAATATGAGAGTAATGTTGTCCCTCATATCTTTGACCAGTCAGCAATTTTCCTCAGGGATCTTCAGCTGCTTAACGATTTTGTTGAACATCTTTACGATTACTGGCGACATTTTGACAGGTTCATAATTAACGATTCCGAAGGCGACCGTCTTGATAAACGGCCTTACCGGACATTTAATGAAACAATTGAGCATCTCACTCATCTCATCCGGACTGTTTACCGGCATATCCAGGAAAATATAACAGGAAGCCATCCCGACAGTTTACAGGCAGGTTCCGGCCGGAGCTGAAATGGCTGTCATTTCCCTGCCAAAGGAAATAGCACTGGACTGACGAAAAATACAACAAGCTGAATTCAGTGCCTGTCATCCGGCAGATGCTGATCTATCCTCCACTTGTCATTCAGCAGCCCATGAACAAACGGACCGGTCATTTTAAGAGGATCTGCCAGAATCCGGTCGATCTGGTGGAGCTTAATCCTGAAGACTGGCTTTGTTATCCGGCTAAAGTGGGCAAGCTCATTATAATGGTCTACTTTCACCTTGAACTTTATTGACCTGGGATTATCAATGTGCAATCTGTTCCAGCTTGCTGAAGATACTGATCTTGAGAAAAAACCGGATGCTGTTTTTATTTATGGTGTTCCCGGGAATGCACTTGACAATCTTTCAACATATTCCACAGTATTTTATAATGACGAAGAGAATTCATTGTTTGTCGGTGCAATTCCCGACAGATCTGAATTCGGATATTTCGGTTATCTGAAAAAAATGATACTTACCCTTCATAATTCAATTGTTATGAAAGCGGGTAATATGCCTTTTCATGGTGCCATGGTAAAGATCCTGCTGCATGGCAACAAAGAGGCAACAATCCTTATGATGGGCGATACCGGCGCAGGCAAATCAGAGACACTTGAGGCTTTCAGGGTTCTTGGTGAAAAGCAGATCAGGGAACTGAAAATAATTGCCGACGATATGGGATCGATCGAGCTTGATGCAGATGGAAATCCGATCGGCTACGGCACAGAGATCGGTGCTTTCCTGAGGCTTGATGACCTTCAGCCGGGTTATGCTTACGGTCATCTCGACAGGTCGATAATAATGAATCCCAGCCAGGTAAATGCAAGGATAGTTTTCCCGGTCACCACATTTGAAACAATTATCCGCGGACATAAGATTGATTATATCCTGTATGCAAATAATTATGAGGAGATTGATAATGACCATCCTGTTATTGAGCAGATTTGATTCGCCGGAATGGGCTCTTGACGTTTTCCGTGAAGGGGCTGTGATGAGCAAGGGGACAACAACATCGACCGGCCTGGTTCATTCATATTTTGCCAATATTTTCGGACCTCCGGAATACAGGGAAATTCATGAAGAAATTGTGAAGAGGTACTTTGCTTCATTCTTTAAGAATGGAGTTTTTGTCGGTCAGATGCGGACCAGGCTCGGTATTCAGGGTTATGAAACTTCCGGACCAAGGGAAGCTGCAATGGAACTTCTTAAGATCATCGGTGCCACCCAATAAACCTAAATACGTATTCCACTATGTGGACTTATGACTTCACTGTGTACCTCTGTGTAAGGAAAGAAGTTTACTGAAATTACACTGAGTTCCGCAGAATAATCAAAGAGCTCCACTGAGATTTCTTAGTATTTTCCGGGAGCAGCTTCCTTCATCATTGCATATACCGCATCAAAAATATCCTCAGCACTTGGTTTTGAGAAATAGTCTCCATCAGTTGTATAGGCCGGACGGTGTTCTTTCCCGGTAAGTGTTTTCGGAGGGATGTCAAGATAATTCCAGCCTCCCTGTCCTTCAAGCACCTCCTGCATCATAAATGCAGTTGTTCCTCCCGGAACATCTTCATCAAGGAACAGAACCCTGTTCGTTTTCTTCAGGGAATTAACTATCATCTTCTTCCTGTCAAACGGAACAAGTGTCTGAACATCAATCAGTTCAACCGAAATATTCATGCAGCTTTAAGCTGTCTGACTGCTTCTGCTGCAATTCTTACCGTTGATCCGTAGGTTACGATTGTCAGGTCAGTTCCTTCAGTAATTACCTCCGGAATACCAAGCGGAATCCTGTATTCTCCAATGTTATCAGGCATTTTTTCCTTCAGCCTGTAGCCATTCAGTGGTTCGATTACAATTGCCGGATCATTTCCTTCAAGAAGTGTATTGTAAAATCCTGCTGCCCGGGTCATATCCCTGGGAGCAAGTACATAAACGCCTCTTACTGAATTCATAAGCATGCTCATCGGAGAACCTGAATGCCAGATGCCTTCAAGCCGGTGTCCCCGGGTGCTGATTATCAGGGGAGCAATCATTCCTCCGGCAGTCCTGTAGTGTGTTGTTGCAAGGTCATCACTAAGAATCTGTAGGGCATACATCAGATAATCGAGGTACTGTATTTCGGCAATCGGTCTCATACCCCTCAGCGCCAGACCAATTCCCTGACCCAGTATTGTTGCTTCCCTGATACCGGTGTCAGTGATCCTCAGTTCTCCGAATTTCTTCTGCAATCCTTCAAGCGACTGGTTTACTCCTCCTATGTTGCCGGTGTCTTCACCGAAAGTCACCAGAAGCGGATATTTTGAAAAGAGCTTTTCATAATTATCCCTCAGTATCTGCCGTCCGGGCACTTCAGGTGAATTTTCAGAATATACCGGCGGAATCGGTTTAACATTCAGAACCGATGTTGGTGTTTCGTTATAAAGAAATGTATTATAGCTCTTCTCTGCATCCTTATAGTTACGTTTTAGCCATCCGTGCAGTTCTGATCCTTCAGAGTTATCAGATTTAATGCAGGTGTTGCAGATATTTCTCAGTATTTTACGTGCAGCCATAAAATTATCCTTCCTTATCGGAGAAAGGACTTTTGTAAGATCATCTGCAATATCATCAACTGAGGCCTCTTTGACCTCTTCAGCACACCTGCAGGTACGTTCACTAATTATTTTTACAAGTGCATCCCTTTCAATCTTTATGGGATTCTGAAACATCTCCCATGCCTTTTTCCTCGATTCCTTAACCTCTTCTGCAGCATCTTCAGCAAGAGCATCAAGTTCTTCAGCAGTTGCAATCCCTTCAGAAATGATCCATTCACTCATTTTCTTTATCGGATCAAAATCCTCCTCCCACTTCAGGCGTTCCTCACTTTTATATCTTTCGTGCGATCCGGATGTTGAATGACCCAGCGGCTGTGTAACTTCTTCAATATGAAAAATAACCGGCTTATGATCGCGTCGGCAAATTTCTATTCCTTCTTCATAAAGCTTTAACAGATCCAGGATAATCCCATCCTTTGCCTTTAAAAATCAGTAATGCCCGGCTTGCCGGGTTCATCCTGAAATCCTTTAAGTATTTCGGATATGCTTCCTTTGGTTGTCTGGTATTTTTTTGGGCACTGAAATACCATAACCGTCATCATAAACTGAAAGAGCCATCGGAACCTGCAGTACACCTGCAGCATTTATTGTTTCCCAGAAATGACCCTCTGAAGTGCTTGCATCGCCTATTGATCCGAAAGCAACCTCATTTCCCTGAGCTGAAAGGTTGTAAACTTATGAAGCTCCTTATTCTGCCTGAAGAGTTTTGATGCATAGGCCAGTCCCAGCAGCCTTGGCATCTGACTTGCCGTTGGAGAAATATCAGCTGATGAATTTTTCTGCTTTGTCAGATCGCGCCAGGTCCCGTCAGGATTTATATTGGGAATCGAAAAATGGTTATTGAAAACCCTTCCTCCGCTTCCCACCCGATCAAGCGACTTGTCGGTATTGCCGTACAGCTGATGAAAAAATTCGACTGAATTATAAAGACCCATTGCCATCATCCAGGTCTGATCCCTGTAATATCCTGATCTCCAGTCACCATTCCTGAATTGTTTTGCAATTGCAATCTGGATTAATCTCTTTTCCGTCGCCGAAATATTCCGAATTTGGCTTTACCTGTAAGCACTTCCCGGCGACCGGTAACACTAAGGATCCGGCTAAGGTTTGCCAGCCTGAAATCGGAAAGAATAGTCTCCTTGTTCATCTTATGCTCTGCATTCACTATGTGTTTTGAATTCATTATCTGTTCTGCAGTAGTCTTATTTTGGTTCATAAATTTGAGTGATTTTTTTTATACCATCACAGGTTAAACAAACTAATCAGACGGTTGTTTAATCAAATACAGTAAATGATGGCTATCTTAGCAGTGATTAACGGATCAAAAGACCACTTTGCTACTTAATAGAGAGCGGAATAAGAATAAAAATTAATGAGATGTTTTTAAAACTGTTGATAATAAGCGCCCTGCTCCTTCTTACTTTCATTTGTCCTTTTTGGGATCAGGATACTTCTAAAGGAAAACGGACGGTTTCCCGAAACTCATGTCGGCAGGAATAAGGAGATGACAAAGCGCGGTATAACATGTGCCCAGCAAACCGATATCGGATGTGTGCCTTCTGAAGATTTTGATTATTGCCTCACCTGCGGGGCAAGAAGGCTGTAAGAACCTGAGTTCATTACTCACTTCCTGATTCGGAGATATAGTTCTTCAGATTTTCTGAGGTCCACGTAATAAAATTGCCGCTCTCATCCGAAAATACAAGGAAAGCTTCAAATTCCGGATGAAATCCAAGAAATTCAATTGTTTTATCTTTACCCATTACCATGCAGGCTGTTGCAATACCGTCAGCCGTAGCACAGTCTGTCGGCGATTATTGTTGCACTAAGCAGCTGGTTTCTTGCCGGATATCCTGTCCTGGGATCAATTGTATGGGAATATTTTATTCCGTTTTCAACGATAAAATTTCCTGTAATTGCCCGACGTAGCCAGCGACCGGTCTTTCAGGCTTATTATTGCCTGAAGATCATTCCCCGGAAGCATGTTGTTCTCTGAGGGCCTGTCAATTCCGATCCTCCATAATACTCCTCCTTTATCCCCTTTTACCCTCACTTCACCTCCAATTTCAACAAGGATAGCTTTTAATCCCAAGACTGTTGAAATAGTTACTTATGACATCAACAGAGTAACCCTGTGCAATGGCATTGAAATCAAGCATTATCTGCGGATCTGTCCTTGATTACCCTCCCATCGGTGAGCCTGACCTTGTCCATTCCGACGAGCCTTAAAAGAGCAGTCGCGTTTCGATTCTGTAAAGTTCTTATGCGAATCAGGACCGAATCCCCAGGCTTTAACCAGGGGTCCGACTGTAACGTCAAAAGCTCCATCGGTCAGCTCCGAAATCCGGACTGATTTATTAAATGCTTCAGTAAAATAAGAATCTGCAACAACATCCTCGTTCCGGTTTACCATCGACAGTATCGATGAGTCCTGGTAAAGGGACAGTGAAAGGTCAAAATTGTGAAGTATCTTCTCTACCTCCGATTTAAGCTCCAGGGCGCTGTATCTACCGGTATTCTCAAATACCATGCTGTAGGTGGTGCCCTGTGCAAATCCGGTAAAACTTTCATAGACGGGTGTTTTTCTGCACCCTGAAAGCGATACTATAAAAAGAAAAGCAACTATTAAAAATAATGTTCTTCATTATGATCCTGTATTCTTTATATCTTTTCTTCGGCTCCCAGCCCCCGCGCAGAGCGGAGGGCAAATGGCGCAGGGCGCAGGGCACAGGAGCAGAGCGTTCCCCGCAGGGATCGGGGTTGGGTTCTTCTCTTCGGCTCCCCTCCCGGAGGGGCCGGGGGTGGGTTCTTCCGGAGTGGCCGGGTGGAGCTTCTCCGGATACCATTAAATCCCGAAATCATCAAATGAAATATTTTCTTCAGGTACTCCCAGGTCATAAAGCATTCTAACCACTGCATTATTCATTGCGGGAGGTCCGCAGAAATAATACTCAATATCCTCAGGTTCATCTATCTTACTGAGATAGTTGTCAAGAAGAACCTGGTGTATAAAGCCTTTAAGTCCTGTCCAGTTGTCCTCAGGCAGTGGTTCTGACAGGGCAAGATTGAAGGTGAAATTCGGAAATTTCTTTTCGATTGCCCTGAATTCATCTTCGTAAAAGACCTCCCTGAGCGATCGTGCGCCGTACCAGTACGATACTTTACGGTTTGTCTTAAGCGTATGGAAAAGTGGAAAATATGAGACCGCAATGGAGCCATTCCTGCGCCACCTCCGATATAGACCATCTCGCTGCTGGTATTTTTTATCAGAAACTCCCCGTATGGACCCGAGACTGTAACTTTATCGCCGGGCTTCCTGGAGAAGACATAGGTCGAACATATTCCCGGAGGAACATTCATATATTGCTTTTTTAGCGTTATCCCACGGCGGAGTGGCAATCCTGATATTGAGTTTGATAAGGTTTTTCTCTGCAGGGTAATTGGCCATTGAATACGCCCTGAAGGTCTCAGTTGTGTTTTTAATCCCGAGATCCCACATTTTGAATTTTTCCCAGTCGCTCCTGTATTCTTCTTCAATTGAAAAATCCCTGAAGCTTGCTTGAATATTTAGGCACATCGATCTGTATATATCCCCCGGGTTCAAAATCGAGCGATTGTCCATCAGGCAGCTTAACCACAAATTCCTTGATGAAAGTTGCAACATTCCTGTTAGAGACCACTTCACATTCCCATTTTTTTATTCCAAGAACAGACTCCGGAACCCTGATCTTCAGGTTTTCCCTTATTTTTACCTGACAGCCGAGCCGCCAGTGATCCTGCTGTTCTTTTCTCGTAAAAAATCCTGTTTCTGTGGGGAGTATCGAACCCCCTCCTTCCGTTATCTGGCATTTGCACATTCCGCATGTTCCTCCGCCTCCGCAGGCTGAGGGCAGAAATATGCCATTCCCCGAAAGTGTTGTAAGCAAATTCGAACCCGGCGATACCACGAGTTCACGGTCGTTAATCTGCAGGGTGACATCTCCTTTGGGTGAAAGTTTATCCCTGGCAATAAGGAGCATGAACACCAGCAGCATGATGATGAGCAGAAAGACTATAATACTGTATAATAGCGTACTTAAAGTTGTCGCGGCCAAAACCATAAAGTAATTATTTCGTTAGAGTTTAATTCCCATAAATCCCATAAATGCAATAGCCATCAATCCGGTAAGAATGAAAGTGATGCCCAGTCCTTTCAGGGGATCGGGCACGTTGCTGTAACGGAGTTTCTCCCTTATCGCAGCAAGACTTATTATTGCCAGCATCCACCCTACTCCTGATCCCACTCCGAATACAGTTGCCTCCAGAACATTTTCATATTCCCTCTCCTGCATAAAAAGGGCTGCTCCCAGGATAGCACAATTGACCGCGATGAGAGGCAGAAAAATACCAAGTGAATTATAAAGCGCCGGGCTGAATTTTTCAATTATCATTTCAACAAGCTGAGTCATCGCCGCAATAACAGCAATGAAAACCATGAACGTGAGGAAGCTGAGATCAACGTCGGCAAATCCTTCCCCAAGCCAGATCAAAGCCCCTTTTTTCAGGACATATTTCTCAACAAGAAAATTAACAGGCACTGTTATCAACAGGACAAACACAACAGCTACCCCCAGACCTATTGATGTCTTTACTGTTTTTGAAACAGCAAGGAAGGAACACATACCCAGAAAAAAAGCAAAGATCATATTGTCGACAAAAATCGACTTAATGAAAATATTTATCAGGTTCTCCATAAGGCACTTCTGTTATTTCTCAATAAGGCTTTTATTTCTGCTTCTCTGGAACCAGATTATCAGACCAACGAATATCAGCGCCATCGGAGGGAGGATGACCATTCCGTTGCTTACGTAACCGGTATTGAATAATCCGAGCTTCTCCAGGACAGGATATCCGTAAATGGTTCCGGAGCCAAGCAGTTCCCTGAAAAAAGCTACAATTACAAGGATCAACCCATATCCTGCTCCATTTCCAAGTCCGTCAATAAATGACGGCCAGGGCTTATTACTCATGGCAAAAGCCTCGAGCCTGCCCATGAGGATGCAGTTTGTTATTATCAAACCGACAAAAACCGACAGCTGTTTGCTTACGTCAAAAACATAAGCTTTCAGAAACTGGTCGACAAGGATCACCATCGTTGCAATCACAACAAGCTGTACTATAATTCTGATCCTGTCGGGAATGTATTTCCGGAAGGCGGCAATCACAACATTCGATACGGCTGTAACAATCGTTACAGATAATGCCATGACAATTGCCGGCTTGAGCTTTACTGTAACTGCCAGCGCCGAACAGATACCGAGAACCTGGACAGTTATAGGATTGTTCATTCCGATCGGATCGGTTAACAACTTAAGATTTTTAGCCGAGAACAGCGGCTCTTTTTCGGGTTTGCTCATATATTATATTCTGTTTTTTAGAAAGTAGTCATTGTATTTGCGGATGCAGTCAAACAGCATCGCCTGCAGCCCTTTACTTGTTATGGTTCCGCCTGAAATTGCATCAACCCCGTGAATGTCGTTCGGGTCAGCTCCTCCCTTTTGGACCTCAATGGAGACAAAATTCCCTTTTTCGAAAAGCTGTTTTCCCCTGAACATTCTTTCAAAGGCGGTTGTGTTGATTTCAGCGCCAAGTCCGGGTGTCTCTCCTTTATGGTCAAAGGTTACGCCATAAATGGTATTAAGATCCGATTTCAACGAGACGTAGCCAAAAATAGGTCCCCACAGGCCTTTGCCTTCAACAGGAAGAATTATTAGTGTATCTCCATTTTCAGAAGTTGCCCTGAAAACCGGGAGGTACTGCTCTTCAAGGGGTTTTTTCTGTTCATTTCTGAGAACCACTGTAAATGCGTCAACACCCTCAACATGGTTCACCCCTTGAATTTATTACAAAGCTTTCCTTAATGAATTTATCGTACAACTCTTCTGTATTTTCCCGTGTAGCCGGGATATTTATCGATTCAAGCATGCTTTTTTTCTTCTCTATCTCCAGGTTCTTTTCCTGAGCAGGCTGCAGCAGGGTTGCTGCAAGCGACAACAAAGTAGCAACTGCAATAACCATTACTGCTGAGAAAATAAAAATGTATCTGTTACTGAATTGCTTCATTTCATGCTTGTTTTAAATGAAACCTGAGCCCGTTTAAGTCTCCTGTTTATACTGGACTGGATAACAAAATAATCGATCAGCGGGGCAAAAACATTCATCAGCAGTATCGCCAGCATTACGCCTTCGGGGTAAGCCGGATTGATAACCCTGAGAAGAATTGAAAGGACGCCTATTAAAAAACCGTAAATCCACTTTCCCCTCTCAGTTTGAGAACCGGTGACAGGATCTGTCGCCATGAATACAGCGCCGAAAGCAAACCCGCCCATCACAAAATGATAATAGAAAGGGAGTTCCATATAGGGGTTTAGTGGAAAATGTATTAAGCAGAAGTCCCATAAAAATTGCCCCGCCGAATACACTTACCATGATCTTCCAGCTCCCTATTCCTGTGGCTATAAGTATTGCAGCTCCAAGAAGAATTGCTATTGCCGATGTCTCCCCGACCGAACCGGGAATAGTTCCGATAAACATATCCATAAATGAGGGTAGTTTTGTAACCTCACCTGCAGCACACAACGATAACGGTGTTGCTCCGGAATACCCGTCGATAATGTCCCTGCCTGCAGTAAGGCCTGCAGTCCATACCGCATCGCCGGTCATCCATGCCGGATAGCTGAAGAACAGGAAAGCCCTCGCGAGAAGAGCCGGGTTGAAGACATTCATACCTGTGCCACCGAATACCTCTTTCCCCAGAATAACGGAAAATGCAGTCGCAAGGGCAAGCATCCACAAAGGGATATCCACAGGCATTATCAACGGAATAAGAAGCCCTGTTACAAGGAATCCTTCATTTATTTCATGACCTCTGATCTGCGCTGAAATGAATTCAATCCCTAACCCGACACCATAACTCACAACTATCAGGGGGAGTAAGCTTCAGAAAACCAAACCAGAATGACTGAAACACCGTCGTATCCATTCCAACCGACCTGAAATGCTGTAATCCTGTATTATAGGCTCCAAATAAAAGTGCGGGGATCAGCGCGATGATCACAACCGACATCACCCGCTTGAGATCGATGTGGTCCCTGACATGCGATCCCTCTGAAAGTAACCTTGTCGGAAACGAACATGAAAGACTCGAAACCTTCAAATACTGATCTTAACTTTGCAAACCTTCCTCCTTCCGAAAACTGAGGTTTAAGCTTGTCCAACTTTTTTCTTAAGGAATTCATTATATATTACAAATCTCAGTTATTAACTCATCTCTTTTATCATCATATCAAGTCCTTTTCTGACAATAGTCTGGATCTCGATCTTCGACGGGCAAATAAATTCACACAAAGCAACATCCTCTTCTGCAATCTCATAAATTCCTAGGTTTTCCATCATTTCAATATCCCCTGTCAGAATTGCCTTAAAAAGCTGCATTGGGAAAATGTCCATGGGAACGACCTTTTCATATTCCCCGGTGACTACAAATGCTCTTTCGTTGCCATGAAAATTTGTATCGAACCTGTAACTCTTCGTTGGAAAAAGCCTTGAGGCAAATGTTCTTGAGAAACTGAATTTATTTATACCCGGTGATGCCCATCCGAACAGCTCAGAATAATCCCCTTCGGGAATGACTGTCACCTGCGTGTCATAGTATCCGAGAATAGCCATCTGATGCGATCTTTGTACCGGTAAGGACATTCCCGCTGATATACCTGAGATTGCCTGGTTTCACGTTATCCCTTACCATTGGAATAACGGAACCTCCTGTCAGCATTTTATAATACTGAGGGTGAATAACTTCCGAACCTGTCAGAGCCACTATCTTTTCAGGCTTATAGATCCCCTCCTCAAAAAGCCGTCCTATTGACACTATATCCTGAAGGTTGATAAACCATACAACTTCTCCCTTATTCAAAGGATCAATATGATGAATATGTATCCCGACGTTGCCGGCCGGATGGGGTCCGGAAAAATATGAAATTTCAACTCCCCTGATATTAGCCAAGCTACCTGATTTGTACTATTATTCCCATTCAGGACAAGATTTACCGTTCCCGTCAGTAAGCTCTGGAAACGGCTGATATTCCTGTCCGCAAAAGGGAACCGGAGGTATTCTCCATTACAAAATTAAGTCGGGTGCCAGTGGAGCCTGTGTCAAAGCCGGATATAAATATTGCTTTTGGAACATCATCCAGGCCTGGCAATTATATGGTAAGGACGCTGGCGCACAGCAGGCCAGAGACCAGAGACAAGCAGCCGTTCTTTTATTTCTTCCCGTGTAAGTTGTACGGGGTCGGCTTTTCCAAAATCGATTACTTCATTTCCTTTCTTTTCAACTATTACCTCCAGCATCTTCCTGCGATCGCCCCTTTCCACCGAAACCACCTTACCGCTTACCGGTGATGTGAACCTGATTTCAGGGCGTATCTTGTCAACAAAGAGAGGTGTTCCCGCCTGCACAACATCTCCCGGCTTAATATTAAGCCTTGGAATCAGACCGGGAAAGTCGATTGGTTTTACTCCATACAAGACCGGATCTGCTTCCACGATATGCTTTTCAGCTGTTCCTTCAATCGGGATATCAAATCCTTTTTTTAACTTAAATGATCTGGGCATTTCTGAATTTTTCAAGAATGTGTTTAGCTGTTATTTAATATTTTAACGGATAGATTATTTCAAATCAATTTATCTTCCTTTATTTTAATCAGCGATCCTTCAAACTGTTAAGACAACTCTTCACAAAAATAGTTCTGTTAAAAAATTAACAATTTCACAAAAGTAAATATAGCTGTCTTTCTCTACCGAAAAGTGCCAAATATAATATTAAATAATTGCACTATTTTTGCTGACAAGATACTAAAATAAGGTTAATGAGATTTTATCTGTTGATTCCGGTATTTGCTACTTCTGAACTTTTTCCCTCTCCTTTCAGATCAGCCTGATTCCCTTTTATTCTCCAACCATGTGTTCAGTAACAATATTAAAACGGTTCAGCTTTACAAGGAAGGATGGAATCTGTCGTACCCCATAATCAGGTCTGACAGCGACGAAAAGCTGATCCTGAATTTCGATCTGCTTGGCGACAGAACAGAGACCTACTATTATACGTTCATTCATTGTGATAAAGACTGGAGAAAATCGGATATTTTTCCCAATGATTACCTTGAAGGATTCCCCGAAAATCCGATTGAAGAGTATAAAACATCATTTAATACAACAGTCAATTATATCCATTATAGCCTCACCTTTCCAAACGACAGGGTTAACCTGAGATTATCAGGCAATTATATTCTTACTGGTTTATCCTTTCAACAGATCCTGAAAATCCGGTCCTTTCACAAGCGTTTTATTGTAACTGAGGATGCTGCGGGAATCAAGATACAGACGCACAGGCCAAGAATGACAGCTGATCTGAATACTAACCAGCAGGTTGATTTTACAGTTGACTATTCGCGCGTGAAAATTAATGATCCTTACCGCGATATTTTTGCCTTTATTCTTCAAAACGGCAGGTGGGATAATGCAAAAAGGAATCTTAAGCCTGAATTTTATGGTAATAATGAGCTTAAATACAGCTCTTTATCCGATAAAAATATTTTCCCGGGAGGAAATGAATTCAGGTATTTTGATATTAAAAGCATAAGGTATAAGACTGAATATGTAAAGAACATCGATTTTCTCCTTTCAAATTATCATGTTTACCTTTATCCTTCCGATAACAGGGAGTTCAAACCTTATTTTTACTGGCAGGATTTTAACGGGAAATATTATATTGCCATTCAGGAAGAAAAAAATCCGGAGACAGATGCTGATTATGTCTATGTTTATTTCACCCTTCCTTCGAAATAATCCGGTTGAAGGAGGCAGGATGTATGTTTCGGGAGCATTTAACAACTGGTCATTTGACACAAATAACCTGATGACCTACAATGCTGACAATGGGGCATATGAGTGCATCATACTGCTGAAGCAGGGCTGGTATAATTATGAATATGTCTTTCTGAAGGGCAATTCCCGGAATGGAGTGCCTACAAAATTTGAAGGCAGTCATTATGAAACTGAAAATGATTACACTGTCCTTATCTATTACAGGAATCCGCGTGAAAGGTATGACAGGGTTCTGGGAGTACAGACAGTCAACACGCTGAATAAGCTTACTGACTAGATGTTTCCGTGGGAATCAATGCCATATTGCATAAGGACGGTATGTTTCAGTGTTTTTATGATTTCGGCCATATATTCATCAACAGCCTTCAGCGATCCGGGAAGAGTATAGATCAGTGCTATTCCCGTAATTCCGGCAACTCCCCTGCTTAAAAGTGCATTTGGTTTTTCCGTTCCGTATTTGACCCTTATAAATTCCATTATTCCCGGGATCTCTTTGTTAAGAAGAGGAGTGACAGTTTCAACTGTGATATCGCGGGGACCTATTCCTGTTCCGCCGGTGGTAAATATAAAATTACAGACTTTGCCTGAATTTATTACCAGCTCCTTAAGAGCCCCGGCATCATCAGGAATAAGGACGTTTCTGATATTTGACTCCCATTTCTCTGCCGCAAAGAACTGATTCAGCCGTTCCCTTATCCGCGGACCGCTGAGATCCTCGTATTCACCTCTTGAAGCCCTGTCGCTCAGGGTGATGATCATAACTTCAAATTTGCCGGGAAGATTCATTTCTTGCTTTTTTCAACAAGGACAATCCTGTCAACCACCATGAATTTATCAACGGCCTTGCACATATCATAGACTGTAAGCAGTGCAACACTTACTGCAGTCAATGCCTCCATTTCGGCGCCTGTCCTGCCGGTGCATTTAACTTCACTTTCGGCAACAATACCCGTATTCGTCCGGAAAGAGAATAACACGGATGCTATCGAGCTGAATATTATGGCACAAAGGAATAAGATCGGAAGTATGCTTTGCTGCATTTATACCTGCAATCTGCGCAACTGTAAGTACATCCCCCTTTTTCAGCAGGTTCTCTTCAATAAGTTTCAGGGTCTCCCTGGCAAGTCTGATATGCCCGGTTGCCCTGGCGCTTCGCTGTTGTATCTCCTTTTGTCCGATGTCAACCATGACCGCCTTACCCGTTTCGTCGGTATGTGTCAGTTTTTCCATAATTGTTTATCCTCCAATATTATAAAAACCATCTTTTAAATTACGCGAGCCCTTGCCTGGTTTTACTCCGACGGCCATTTCAATGGCTTTCTGATAACCAAGTTCCCTGACATCAAATTCGGTATCGTTGAAAAGGCATGGTTTCAGCTTCCCGTTAGAAGTGAGTCTCAACCTGTTACACCTGTTGCAATCTCCCCCGGAGCCCCCGTCAACCTCTGAAAAACTGCCGCTGACCAGATCCATCTGCTTTATATATCTTATTTCCAGTTCATTTTCAGCACAAAATGCAGCAACTGCGCGAGCATTGTCTTCATCTTTCGATTCCCTGATCACACAATTTATCTTAATGGGAGCCAGGTCAGCGCTCTTTGCAGCTTCAATCCCCCTGAAGACATCGTTGAGATTACCCGTCCTGGTGATAAAGGCATATTTTTGAGGATCAACCGTGTCGAGGCTGATATTAACCCGTTGCAGTCCGGCAAGTGAGAGGTCCTTTGCAAAATGTTCAAGGAGCACTGCATTTGTTGTCATCGACAGGTCGTTGATTCCCCTGATTGATGCGATCATCCCCACAAGGGTTACAATCCCCTTCCTTACAAGCGGTTCTCCGCCTGTGATCCTTACCTTCCTGATACCGTTATCGACTGCTACCCTGGTGAAATCTTTAATTTCATCGAATGTAAGAATATCTTCATGCCGGAGAAGCTGAATTCCTTCTTCAGGCATGCAGTAACGGCACCTAAGATTACATCGGTCCGTAACTGAAATCCGCAGGTAGTTTATCGATCTGTTAAATCTGTCGTACACTTACTATTTCCCCTTTTTCTAATATTCTGATCCCTGCAGGCATGGTTATAATTCCGTCAGCATCAGAAAGCGCCGAAATATGTGCTGAACCATGGTATTCAACAGGTGATACAAATCCGTCATCGGTAATAATGACCGGAATCAGGGCCATCCGGTCGGCGAATCTCCTCGAAAACCTCTCCTTCATTGGAAGCTGCATTGTCAGTGGCTTCCAAAGATATCCCATCATCTTGCAGATCAAAGGTCTGACCAGCATTTCAAACTGGATGAAAGCTGAAACAGGATTACCGGGAAGTCCGAATACAATTGCCTTCGAATGGATTCCGAAAGTTGTCGGTTTTCCGGGCTGGACCGCCACCCGGGAAAACAGGATCTTTACGCCTGCCCTTTCAAGCACTGACGGAACAAAATCAAAATCACCCATCGAGACTCCACCGGTTATCAGTACAATATCATTTTCGGAAATTGCCCTTGTCACAAGAGTAAAAGTCTCCTCTTCATCATCCCTGGCAATCCCGTAATATTTACCAGTTGCACCTGACCCTGTCACCTGGGCCATCAACTGGCCTGCATTGCTGTTTCTTATCTGTGAAATTCCCGGTACATCACCTGGTTCAACCAGCTCATTGCCTGAGCTGATCACCGCAACAAGCGGCATTCTGGCAACTTCTGCACGGGTATGTCCGACGACAGCCATAACTGCAATATCCTGAGGCCTGATTAATTTCCCGGCTTTAAGTACCATATCCCCCTTTTTTACATCTTCGCCTCTGACAGCAAAATTCTCCTTTATAAATGAACCCTTATAACTCATTTTACCTGAAGGCAGGATTTCCGTGTCTTCAACCATGACCACACAATCGGCACCGGAAGGCAGGGCAGCTCCTGTCATTATCCTTGAGCACTGCATATTGCCGACTGGCTTTTCGGGCCACATTCCTGCAGGTATCGTTTCGATGATTTCAAGTTCGTTGCCAAGCTCGGCTTTCCGGCAGGCAAAGCCATCAACTGAAGCTTTATTGAAGGGAGGCATGTCAATATCACTTACAATGTTTTCGGCAAGGATCCGGCCAGATGATCCGGTATAGGGAACTGTCTCTGTTCCGGTCCTGAAAGCAGAATTCATCACAATTTCAAATGCCTTTTCAAATGTTATCATTTCCATATCATGTTCCCTTTCACCTCCATAAATTTTACTCTTCTGACTTTGGTCTTCTGACTCTGTGTAACACTGTGTATCTAAAATATAAATTAAGAACTTACACAGAGGTCCACGGAGGATTCACAGAGGTCCACAGAGCACTTTTAATACGTATTTCTTTCTAATTTAATATGTCTTTTAATACGTATTTCTTACTATTTTAATATGTCTTTTAATATGTCTTTTAATACGTATTTCTTTTCTACCCCTCTCCCACTCTCCCACTCTCTCTTCGGTCTTCTGTCTTCGTTCTTCCGACTTTCAACTTTTATCTTTTTACTTTTATCTTTTATCTTTATCTTTAAATCGTTCCCTGCAATGCAATTCCCGCCTCCGGGGGAAAAGTAATCCATACTTCTGACATCTCCCTGATATTCAGATTCTTAAAATCGTCTCACAGAAACATCGACATAAAACATTTCTCCTGCATCCACCATTATTTCCATTCCATACTCTGACGAATTGATCTCCTTTACATATACCTTTGAAACAATTCTCATATTTGTTGAAGGGTTCTTCATTATGTATCTTAATAGCATCGCTTCTGAGTATCATCAGCCCCTCATCAGGATAGTGGTTCCCCGAAAGATTAAAAACCAGTGTCCCGTCACATTTTGCTTTCCATTTGCCGGTTTCTGAAAAGAATTTAACCCTGAAAAAATTTCTTATGCCCGCATATCTCGCAACAAATTTATTTACCGGCTTGCTGAAAACATTTTCCGGTGTCCCCTCCTGAATAATATGTCCGTTATGTATAACGCCCACTCTTGTGGCAAGGCTTATCGCCTCCCTGTAGTCATGGGTGACATGGACAATTGTGAGTCCTTTCCTGTTAAGATGGCGGAGAGTTCTTTTAATATCATCCTTAAGGCTGGCATCAATTGAAGCCATAGGTTCATCGAGGAGCAGGAGGGCGGGCTCCGTGACAAGGGTCCTGGCCAGGGCAACACGCTGAAGTTCGCCCCCTGAAAGATTGGAAGTAAAACGGTCGAGAATATGTGTGATGTTCAAGGTCTTCAGCTATCTTACGTACTCTGGGGATTATCTCCTTCCTGCTCATCCTTCTTGAATGCAGTGAATAGGCAATGTTTCCGGATACTGTCATGTTGGGGAATATTGCATAATCCTGAAAAACAAGCCCTGCATTTCTTTCGTAAATTTTCATTTTTGTAACATCAGCCCCGTTAATCCAGATCTCTCCCGAATCGGGTGTATTGAGTCCGGCAATAAGCTCAAGCAGCTGTGTCTTTCCCGATCCTGACCTGCCCAACAAGGACATAATATTCCCCTTTACGTATCTCGATACATATATCTGAGAGTGAAAAATCACCAAGTCTCTTGTTTATGTTCTTAAGCTTCAGCATCCTGTGAAATGTAAATCTCTTTTCTCCTGACCGAAACAAGTCTCAGGAGAATAAAAACAGCAAGTGCAATTATAATAAAAACTACTGAAGCAGGTCTTGCATATTTCAGTCCGAACGAGCTGAACCTTTCGTATATGAGAACAGGAGCGATCATCGGATGATAAGCAACGATCACTACTGCCCCGAATTCACTCATCCCCCGGGCAAACATCATTATAAAACCCGTTATAATGCTTCTCCAGGCGAGGGGAAGCGAGATTGTAAAAAATACCCTGGAACGGCTTGCGCCAAGTGTCAGTGCAGCCTTCTCGAGCCTTTCGGGTACAGCTGCAAAACCATCACGGGCAGAGTTAATAAGGAAAGGGAGACTGACAAAGGCCATCGCAAGGGCAATTCCTGCGGGATTATTTATTAGCGAAAGTCCGACGGAATCAGCAGCTTTTCCCAGCAATCCATCCCTTGAAATAAAACCAAGTATTGCAATACCTGCAGCTGTATGCGGAAGGACGACAGGCAGGTCGATGATACCCTGGACCATATTTTTAAGTGGGAAATTTCTTTCTTGCAAGAAGCCATGCAAGAGGGATTGCTCCGATAGCAAAAACAAAGGTTGCCGCAAATGAAACCCATAGTGTTAACCAGATGCTTGACTGAACCTCCCTGTCGCTGACGGTTTCGAGAAGCTCAGAGCCTCCTGTCTTAAGAAACATCCCTGCCAGTGGGGCCAGGATGAACAGCAGCACCAGTGAGGAAAGCAACAAAAGTATCAGGTTAAAGGGATTGTTCCTGAGCATAAAAAATAATTAAGCTATAAGTTTCTTTGAAATTAGTCATTCTCGCTATTCTTTAGATATACCAGTAGCCTCTCAGGTATCAGATCCGGCTGATCAGAACTGAATGGTATTATCGGATCCTGTCCGCTTCTTCTGAAAATTTCCATCCCTTCCTTACTTAAAAGAAATGAAACAAAGTCAATAGCCTCATCTTTATTTTCCGAATTTGACAACACTGACAGGCTGTAATTTATATATTCTCCCATTACTGTCATCTTACTCCCCGGAGTGCTTCCTGAAACATCGTATGAAACTGAATTGTAGATATTGTTTTTCCCCGGATCACCCAGGTTAATTTCATCCGGAAGCTCAATAAACTTCAAATCGTGCTGTACGGCAACTGATTTATACTGAAACATATAATCGACGGCATTGGCTTCTATCAGCCCAACCAGGTCGACCTCTTTAGGTCTGATGTATTCCAGGTCCTTTGACAGGAGATCTTCTGCAAGCGAGGGCCGGCCGTAATGTTTCCCGGCTAACAACAGCATCATTGCGGTCCTGTAGCCGCAGGGATCCGAATCAGGATCCGATCTTCCAAAACTCACATCCTTTCTCAAAAGGATATCCATCCAGTTCGTCGAGTCAATCTCTTCTGAATATTTCGCCTTTTCCTGGAAAGCAATAACGATCTCATTCGTCGCAAACCTTATCCCCCAGGTTGCATATTCAGGTATAAGAAGCTCATTTATAACAAAATAGTCAGATGAAGCTATTATATCACATGGCTTTTTAAGCTCCGTTATCTTCCTTGCGCAAACCAGGCTTCCGGCCGGTTCCATTAAAATTTCTATACCTGGATTCCTCTTTTCAAATTCATCTGCCAGTGCCTTAAATGGCACCGAGAGACTCCCTGCATGAAAAATAATAATCCTTTTCTGACGCGAATGACCGTTGCTCCTGCATCCTGACTGAAGGATCAAGAAAGCCCCAAAACACAGAATTATAAGGTTCCTCATTTCCTGTCTTCTATTTTGTAAAATAAAAAGAATCTCATTTAGCGGGAAGCTGTTTTTTTTCAGCCATCCCGAGGATTGTATTAATAGTGTTCCAGTTTCTTGCAGTACCTGCAATCTTCATCTTGTTTTCAAAGAAGTTTGTGTAGAGTTTAGTTCTGCCAAATCCATTAGGACAGTAGATGAAAATTTCATTCCCGATAATCTCAAATTTATCAGGGGGATAATTAATGCTCCGCACTTTCTCAAGTTGCTCTTCAACAGGTTTTTCATATAGAAATATCACTGCCGATTTTGAAGGATCATAATTAGTTTCCTTCAGGAATGGATTGACTTTGATTATTTTCCTGATCTCATCCGGTGTTCTTATCATCGCTGCTATTTCCAACCTGAATTTTAAACGGATGGCAGATTCTATTTCTGGAACAAGATCGATTCCGGCAATTCCTCCGTCCACGGTGAAAACTACATTACCGCTCTGGATGTAAGTTTCTGCATCGCTGAAACCTGTTTCCTTAAACATGCCTGCAAGATCAGCCATCCTGATCTTGTTATGACCCGCCATATTTACACCCCTGAGGAAGCAGATATAAGATTGCATTAAACTATTATTGATAGTTTTTAACGACGTCAATTACTTCGGGCAGATCCATCCCTATTTTCTTAAGAAATTCAATTTTCGGGACGCCGTTATTATTCCATCCACGGCGTTTATAAACAGCATCAACGAGACTTTCGTACTGGTCTTCCCTGTATTTTCTGAGGATCTTCATTTTTTCTTCAGTGGTTTTTCCGGAAGGATCTATGCCGGCTTTCTCTTTCAGCTGACCGTCATACCTTTCGGTACGCGATTCATACTCTTCCTTTGTTACAGGCCCTGCAGCACGGTATGGTTGCCTGTCGTGAATCCTTGTTCCGAAACCTCTCCGCAGATTAAATACCCGCTGGAAATTATACACTCTTTCCGAGTCCTCAATAAGTCTTTTCCTGTCAAATTCCCTTCCGGTCACTGCTTTGTAGATAGTAATATAATTATCAACATGCTCGGGAACTTTAGCAGGTTCATCCGATTCGGCATTGGACTCAGGTTCAACATCGTTCCAGGGAAGCTTGCAAAGGCCAACCAGTCCGAACCATGTCCGGAACATGGGGAAATAATGGAGGGCTTCGGCTTTGTTCTCAAATGTAGGAATCTGGTTGTTGACCATATCCATAAAGATCAGCCAGGCTTCATCATGCTGTGGGCCTTTATTCGTAAGGGCAAAACCGCCCTGCTGCGCAAGTGATTCCTTTGGCATGTACTGTGAGTATTCAAGGCCTTTGTTCTCCATTCCGATGTCATTAAGGAATGAAGCTTCTCCCCAGCCATTCCTGATGAAGAGCTCTTTCATCCTGCGGATACCCTGACCTGCAATCAGCCCGAAGCCTTCACCACGCGCAACCTGGTGAAGAAGTTCAAGGGCATCTCCGGAATTGCCAAATTTCAGTTCCAATCCTCCCGTTCTTTCTTTATTAAGAATCCCGTTTTCGTAACATTCCATTATAAAAGCGGAAAGTGAGCTCCAGGTAATGGTGCAAATCCCGTATGTGTCGCAATAGAAATTGGTTTCAATAATATATTCCGGATCAAAAATACCGCAATTTGCACCCAGACCTGCAGCATTTTCATATTCCGGTCCGTCAACTATTACTTTTTGTCCCTTGTACGGACCTGTCTGAATCTCAAAATCATCGATCCCCTTGCTGCACGACATATTGCATCCAATCCAGCAGCCATCCGGAATATTCTGGGTGAAATTTCTTTTCCAGACAGAGGAGTCAATTTTATATGCGTCGGGATGGCTTCCGAATTTATAGTTGTGTACGGGTAGCAGGTCATGATCGTTCATTATTTCCATAAGATGTGCGGTACCTACTTCGCGCATCTGGCACTGTTTGCTGTCAAGTTCACGGATCTCCCTGTTGAACCTTCGTCCCCTTTCCATTATTGCCTGGAGGTCAACCACATTATTGAGATTACCTTTCACTCCCGGGATCTTGCATACCAGCGCCTTTATTCTTTTGTTCCGGAATACTGTTCCGATTCCACCTCTTCCGGCCTGCTTTAGCCTGACTTTCTTTCTCTTTGGGTCATAAAAGCTGAAATTCAGCATTCCGATCAGAGAATGTTCTGCAGCAGATCCTGATGAAACAATGCCTATATTCCTCTTTTCGTTGTCATTGCCGGCAAATATTTCTGTCAGTTGCTCAGCAAGCAGATGGCTGTCGGAAGTCTCAATGGGAACTTCTAATATTTCAACTTTATGGTTGATGCCATCAATAAATACGACTACTTCGCTCTCTGCTTTCCCCTGGATCTCCAGGGCATCAAAACCTGAAAACTTAAGGAATGGTCCGAAAAATCCACCGACATTACTGTCCATGACAGAATCTGTCTGTGGTGATATACTGACTACCAGCGATTTACCAGTACCTGAGTATTGAGTTATGCCTCCTATCGGGCCCGACGAAATAACTATCTCATTTTCAGGGTCATTCCATTTAGTTTCAGGTCCGGTTGCATCCCACAGCAGCCTGAGCCCGTAACCCTTTCCGCCTATGAATTTTTCCTTCATTTGCAGGGGTACATCTTTTTCCCTGATCTCTGTTGTACCGACATTAATATAGAGGATCTTGTCGGTATAGCCTTTACTTAAGGGGGTCCATTGATAATCCCATTTTTTAAGTTGCCTGTGAGGCGCTTTAATCGACATAAAGTCCATAAATAATGTGTTTATGCGGGTATCTGATTAAAATTTTCTTCAAAGGTACGGTAATAAACTGTACTTATATAATGATAATAATCAATATCAGGGTGTCAACCTGGACTGCTGGTCTGCTGGTCTGCTGGTCTGCTGGTCTGCTGGTCTGCTGGTCTTCTTATTTTGACATAAGCTAATAGCATCTACGGATTTATCTCCCCTTTGGGGGAGATGCCGAGCTTGCGAGGCAGAGGGGGTCTCTCCCCTTTGGGGGAGATGCCGAGCTTGCGAGGCAGAGGGGGTCTCTTCGTTTTTGGGGGAGATGCCGAGCTTGCGAGGCAGAGGGGGTCTCCCCTGGGAGGGCTGAGCGTTAAAAAACAGTTCAGTGAACTGTTTTAGCGAAGAGCCAGGTTGCAGGGGTGGCCCGAGCCCGCGAGGCAGAGGGGGTCTCTTGCTGTTATCCTTCTCAAAATGTATATTTGTATCAGCATAATCAGTTCCATTTCATTGCCAATGAAGTTATCTGAAATTGAGAAGCATCTCGGGAAATTCAGGGTTGGAATTGCCGGAGCGGGAGGCCTGGGTTCCAATTGTGCAATTGCGCTTGCCAGATGCGGTGTGGGAACTATCGTAATTACTGATTTTGACACAGTTGAAGAGTCAAATCTCACCCGCCAATACTATTTCGCGGATCAGGTCGGTTTGCCTAAAACAGTTGCGCTAAAAGAAAACATTCAAAAGATTAAGCCTGAAACAACAGTTATCGCAATACAGGAAAAGCTTGACGAAAACAATATACCATTAATTTTTTCAGGCTGCTCCGTAATTGTGGAGGCCTTCGACTCGGCTGAAATGAAGCAGATGCTTGCCGAGACTGTTCAGAAATCAATGCCCGGAACCCCGTTGATCATTGGTTCAGGACTTGCGGGATGGGGAAACAATGAGTCAATAAAAACCAGGAAAATTGATGACACGCTTTTTGTCTGCGGGGATGAATCATCAGAAACGGACGAAAATCTTCCGCCGATGGCCCCCAGGGTCGCCATTGTTGCAAACATGCAGGCAAACCTGGTTGTGGAGATCCTTATGACTAAGTTTTAGGAAAGGAATTATTCTATGAAGATTTTGTTAAATAACAGGAAAGAAGAATTCGCAGGCGAATCTATATCAGTCGAAGGATTATTAACTGAGAAAAAATATTCCTTCAGACTGAGGATCATTAAAATAAACGGGATCCTGATCTCAAAGGAAAAATACGGAACCACATTTATTCATGAAGGAGATAATGTCCAGATGCTTTATCTTATGAGCGGTGGTTGAAAAAAAAATTGTAGGTTTGCAGAACCATGTTAAGGCTTAGGTTCAAATTCATTGATAAACTGCCTCCTGTTCTCAGGAACAAGTATCTTCTGACCCTTATCATCTTCATTGTCTGGGTTGTGCTTATTAGATTCGAATAACCTGATCGCCCGCTACAAAGAGATGAAAAACCTTAAGAAACTGAAGGCCGACAGAGAATATTTCAGCAAACGGATCGAAGAGGATAAGCGAAAATTGTACGAGCTTAAAACCGATAACCAGAATCTGGAAAAGTTTGCACGGGAGCAGTACAGGATGAAAAAACCCGATGAGGATCTCTATATTATTCTTACTCCTCAGGAAGACCGCAGGATAAAACGGAAAAACAACTAAAATGGCTTTTCAAGCTTCCTGTAACAGAGCAGGAGACTTACGGGATCGTCTGCTGCCGGGACAGAACCAAGCTCTCTGAGGAGCTCCGAAGCCGATTCGGGAACCGGCCTCTTTTCAAAACCTGACTCATGTACCTTGTTCAGATATTTAACGATCCTGAACATATTGAACCAGTAGAAAAACCGTTTTCTGAATGAGTCAACGCCTTTAGTGTTACTTTTAATCTCAAGAATTTTCAGAGCCCACTCAGTTTTCGGAATAAAATCTTTTATTCCCGCCGGAAGAGAGGGATACAGATGCTCCAAATCGCTGGGAGAACAGAGGAATATCGCATCAATAAGGCTGAAAAAGACTTTCAGCTCTCTGAAAGCAAGAATATTATATGTCAGCAAAAGATTACCGGTACCGGTTAATCTCGAAATTGTGGCGCCGGTGCCGAAAGGTACTCTGAATGATGAACGTGGAGATGGGTGGACAACCGTTAGATTCAGGTTGAAATAACCACCCGCCGGTACCAGTTTCTGAATAAAATAAAAGTCCTCGCCTGCCTGCCTCCGGTTCATCCCGCCTGCCTTTACATAAGTCAGCGCCTTTACGGCTATAGCTGATCCGACAGTATGATGAACCCAGGGAAAGCCTGACCATGCAAGTCCCTGTAAATAATACCTGAGATGAAGTTCATACAGGACTATAGAGTTGTAGGTTACCGCCGGAAATTCATTTCCCGATAAAGGATGTTCAAAATAAATTGAACAGGCTGATCTGTCTTTTCGCATTAGCAGCTCATCTGAGACGGCTGTCAGATAGTTTTTGTCGACTGTGCAATCTGCATCAAGATTCAGAATTACCCCGTCAGGTCTGTCAGTCTGATTGAAACGGCGGACTGCCTCATCCATACCCGTTTTGCGTGCCAGTCCGACTCCCCAGCCATCAACCGCACATCCGGTAACGTCAATTATGTACAAACGGAAATATACGGGGTGTGTCTTCCTCCAGGTTTCAAGGTCGGTTCCGGTTTTCCGGTTATTTTCACAACACCCGGCGTCTGCATTAGCCGGTGCATTAATGACAATAATTACCTCGACCTTACAGTCAGGTTCATCGCATAAAGACAGGGAATCAATTAACCGGGTTATTCCGGGTTCGTTATATGATGGAACAACTATAATAATACCTGTTCCATTCTGAGGCTCCTCTTCAATGAATCGGGGAAATATTGCACTCTCTTCAAGCCAGGCGGAGGCAAAACCCATGATTTTTATTTTTTCTCGGCTTTGTACTTGGCGTTTAAGCCGTCGAGTACTTTCTGTGTTATATCGGATGCACTGTTGCCATAAAGCACTACGCTTCCGAAGCTTTTTCCAAGGATATACTGGTAGTTGTATTCCTCTTTATTCTGATCGAGGAAAGTTGTAATATACTCAAGTATCTGCCGGTTCATAACCTGATCTTCTTCAACAAGGTCGGACTGCAGCTTGTCGCGAAGGGTTACAAGCTCCTGCTGCTGCTGATAGAGTGACTGTTCCATTTCCGCGGCTGTAGCCCTGGTGACAAGCCCTTTGTTTACTTTATCCTGGTAGTCTTTTACTCCTTTTTCATACTGACCGCCTTTTGAATTAAGTTCAGCTTCAGCTTTCTGCTGTTTTCCAAGAAGATCTGCCCTTCTGTCATGAAACATATCAAACTTGAAGATTATGGTATCAATGTTCACAAAAGCTATACCTCCTGTTGCAGATTCGATGGTGTTCCCCTGCACATCAACCTTATTGCCTTTCTTATTCCCGGAGAACTGAAGGATAAACAGGGAGACTATGGCCAGGAATAGTATAACAAACAGAGCGACAGATAAATTCTTCATTTCAAATAAAATATTTAATAAATAATAATCAGGCGCAAATATAAACAAATAAATAAATTTGACACAACTACCATGGAATTTTAAAAGCTGATTACTAGCTGAAAGAGGGACTAATAGAAAATTACCAGGTAAACTAATGCAATTCCTAGAATTCGGGACATGGTATCGCCCTCAAACGTTTCCGCTGTCCGAGAGAGAAGGAGTTAAACTCATAAACCAGAGAGAGTTCATGTGAGCCTGACGTGGATGTTATAAGATTTGAAATTGTAAAATCGTAACTGTATCCGATATGCAGCTGTTTTGTCTTTATCCCGACCAGCCCTATAATTGCATCACCCGGCTGTGAGGTTACAAATGGGATTCCTCTGTACCATACGCCAAATATCAGGGGATCCCTGTAATAATATAATCCAATATCAGTCTGATAAAATTTAGCCTGCTTCTGGAAGTTAATTGCCACCGACAGCACCTCCTGAAGCGTTTGTTTTAACCTTGTCCGCCTCAGGATCTGTAGCCCACCGAATACATTCAGCTTGATCGGCAAAATAGATTCATTACCGTAAAATGATTGTTTGGGATTTAGCAGGTGGTCCAGGGTGAGACCGCCCCAAAACCTGTCATTATAAACCAGTGTTGAAGCAGCAAAGTCAACATCGGCAACATTATCGAAAGGCGGAGGATAGACAGTCGGGACAGTTCCGGTTCCGGTCATCTGGCTTGCAAAAACAAGTTTATAAATGTTCAATCCCAGATAGGTAAACTTGAAATTAACACCCGGACGGATATGCCAGTCCTCATTAATATTGAAATCATAGGAATAGATAAGTCCGATATTCGTTGTGCTCAGATCGCCTGATCCGGCCACGTCGTATGTTGCCAGAACACCAATCCCTGAATTGAAGTTCACAAGGGCCTTGTCAATCCCTATGCTGTATGTATGAAAAACGCCCGGTACTGCAGGCCATTGGTTCCGGTAGTTTATTGAAACCCTGTATTCTTCGGTTGCACCCGCAAAAGAAGGCGCAAGATAGAGAGCATTGGCATAGAACTGAGTAAAGGTCGGATCCTGGCTAAAACAATCTGCAATAACGATGCAAAACAGTATAAATGAATATTTTAACTTTTTCACCAAAATCGATCAGGTTAGGTTTCTGTGACGAAATTTATGAATTGTATTACTAATCAGTTACTATTAAACGTAATTTTGTTCAGAATGTGATACCGGATTTGAACAATTTTTTTAGTTTGGCTAAAATAACACGGGATTTGAGGCTGAATCCGCCCCGGAAAATTTAGCAGCAGCAGGTGTTTACTGTCCGGGTTTAATGAGAGTTACATCTCCCATTTTTGTGAAAGGTTCTCCATTTAAATATTTCCCCCTGACTTTCCATGCGTAAACGCCGGGTTCACATATCTGACCATTATAATAACCATCCCAACCGGAATTGATATCGTAGCTTTCGAAGATCTGGGTTCCCGTTTTGTTGAAGATCCTTAACCGGTAATCGGAAATTCCGGAATCAACGGGGTGAAATATATGTGATGTTTCATCACTTTCAGGAGAATAATGGCCGCCGGTTGAGCCGCCCGGATTGGGAATGAAACGGTCGGGAAACTTAATGAAATACCCCAGGCTGCCAAAAACATCATATACGGTCAGGGTATCAACACACCCGTGTTCAGAATATGCTATAAGCCTCACATTGTAAACACCTGATTTCTGATACCTGTGACGGGGTTCAAAGGATTCAGAGACATTTCCGTCGCCAAAGTCCCATCTGAACTTTTCAGCTCCGTTGGAACTATTGATAAAACTTATCTCCTCATCCGGAATTCCCGGATTACCCGGAGGAAATTCAAAATGCACCAGAGGCCTGGGGAACACTATTATGACGGAGGATGCAGTTTTCTGTGTGCCATCGGTGTTAAATATCTTCAGGTTAACTTTATATTCTCCATTATTATCAAATATCCAGACTGGTTCCTTCATTTTAGAAAAGCCCCCGTCTCCAAAGGTCCAATAACACGAATCAAAGGAGCCTGATCTTATCCCGAAGCTTACTTTCAGCGGAGTGCATCCCGATCTGACACTTTGTTGCAGGATGGATTCTTCTGGCTTACGGCTGCCTGCACCCTCCTCCCGGATCCCGTGGCTAATGGGCTGCACCTTGTTCCCACCTGCATTCTCCCGGGCATTTCCTGAAGCTGCCTTTGCAATATCCGGTCTGACCGGAGTCCTGTTATCTGACTCTTGCACAGGTGTAAGAGTGGATGTATCAGGCATGACAATATCTATTGAATCGCGGGAGGTTTCCGGCTGAATTATGGTTTTCATTCTTCCCTCTCCCCGGGAAAAGACAAGAACAACAAGAAATGCGGCTACAAGAATTCCTCCTGCATACCAGATATTGAACCTTCCCGGGTTAAAACGCAAAAATTCAACCCTGCCGGTCTTTCTCATCAGATCTGCCTTAACTGATGGATCGGGAATAATTTCAAAGTTTTCAAGCTTTTTCCTGAATAACCCTCTGAGAATCTTATCTTCTTTCTTTGTCTTCACCTCGGGCTTTTTCTTAAAGTAGGGTTATTCATGATCAGCAATACCTGTATCCGACTTCCCGGATGATTCAAGTTTCTCCATGATCAGGAGCTTCGCCCTGTTATACTGCGACCTTGATGAGTCGGAATCAATGTTAAGCATAAGAGCTATTTCTTTGTGTTTAAAACCTTCAATTGCATATAGGTTGAATACCATTCTGTTACCGGCCGGAAGTCCGTTAAGTATCCCGTAAAGCTCCTCAGCGGTAAGAAAATCCTCATCAAAGTTTAAATCTCCGGTTTCCTGCGACACAAATCCTTCATTGTCAATGCCAGGAGTGGGTTTAGGGATTTTGAGGTAATGAGCTATAGCTGTGGTTACGGCCACTTTTCTTAACCATTCTTCAAAAGAGCCTTTTTTCTTAAAATCTTCTATGCTTGTAAAGATCCTGATAAAACATTCCCTTAAAATATCCTCAGCTTCGGGTCTGTCACCAGAGTATCTCAGACAAATACCAAGCAGAAAGGCTGAATATTTATCATACAATAAATGCTGCGCCTTGCCATTATGTCTGGCACAACCTTCAATCAACCTGCGTTCATTCATCATATCCGGATGACCTCATTTTGAACATCTGCGAAAACAAAAGGTGAATATCAATGCTAATTTTGATAAAAATAAATAATTTACCTGATTTTATATCTGAAAGATGTGACAAAGGTCATATAAAAATGACAAGGGATAAGTTTTATTCGCATTTCCGGAATTTCGGATATATTTGAGTTAAGTGTCTAAATTGTTGGTTTAATAAAGGAGTGATCTATGTTTAATAAGTTCATTGCAGCTATCCTGCCCTATTTCCCTAAAAAGTTTGTATGGATCTTTTCAAAATCGTATATCTCAGGAGAAACCATAGAGGACGCAATGCGTGTTTCAAAAGAGCTTAACAGCAATAAGGTCAGTGTAACACTGGATATTCTCGGGGAATTCATAAAAACCCTTGATGAAGCAGAGGAAAATAAAAAAGAATACCTGAATCTTATTGATGTGACCTTCAAGTCGGGAATTAATGGCAACTTTTCCGTGAAACCAACAAGCTTCGGACTCCTGATCGACAAAAACACTTGTTATAATCTTATCCGTGAAATCGTTATAAAGGCTGCTTCGTATGGTGGTTTTATCAGGATTGATATGGAGGACTCTCCCTGTACCGATCTTGAAATCGGGCTGTTCCGTAAGCTGAAAGCCGAATTTCCCGGTAACGTCGGACTTGTCGTTCAGGCATATCTTAAAAGGACTCTCAATGATATAAAAGGACTGGCAGATCTGAATAGTGAAAAATATCCCCTGAGTTTCAGGCTTATGCAAAGGAATCTACATTGAACCTGAAGAAATTGCATTTAAAAAGTATGAAGAGATAAATCAACATTATCTCGAAGATCTTGAATTCATGCTTAAGAATAAGATACATGTAGGCATAGCAACACATGATAAACCATTGATAGACGGAGCCTATGAGCTTCTACGAAAGTATAATACACCGAAAAATATGTACGAATTCCAGATGCTTTACGGTGTTACTCCAAGGTTACGTGAAAGCATTGTAAACGATGGACATGCAATGAGAGTATATGTGCCTTTCGGCATCAAGTGGTTTGGATATTCAACAAGACGGCTGAAGGAAAATCCCAAAATGGCCAGCCATATTATCAGGGCGTTATTTTTTAAGGGATAGTCAGGGCAGGGAGCGGGGAGCGAAGAGCGCAGAGCTCAGGGCGGAACCTCTCGGCTCCCCTCCTCGGAGGGGCCGGGGGTGGGTTCTAATATAGCAGGGAGCGAGGGAGCGAAGAGCGCAGAGCGCAGAGCTCAGGGCGCAGGGCGCAGGGCGCAGGGCGGAACCTCTCGGCTCCCCTCCTCGGAGGGGTCGGGGGTGGGTTCTAATATAGCAGGGAGCGAGGGAGCGAGGGAGCGAAGAGCGCAGAGCTCAGGGCGCAGGGTGCAGGGTGGAACCTCTTGGCTCCCCTCCTCGGAGGGGCCGGGGGTGGGTTCTAATATAGCAGGGAGCGAGGGAGCGAGGGAGCGAAGAGCGCAGGGCTCAGGGCGGAACCTCTCGGCTCCCCTCCTCGGAGGGGCCGGGGGTGGGTCCCACAGGAGAGAGCGAGATGGCTCAGGGCCCAGGGGAAGAAGGCAGGGAGCAGGGAGCAGGGGGGCAGGGAGCGAAGAGCGCAGAGCTCAGGGCGCAGGGCGCAGGGTGGAACCTCTTGGCTCCCCTCCTCGGAGGGGCCGGGGGTGGGTTCTAATATAGCAGGGAGCGAGGGAGCGAGGGAGCGAAGAGCGCAGGGCTCAGGGCACAGGGGGCGCAGGGAGCTAAGGGCGCAGGGCTCAGGACTCAGTGCATCCTTTTGTTGATAGTTTCCAGGTACTTTTTATGAATCTGATCCAGTTCCTGCCTGGTGAGAGTTGATTTCATGGGCGCCGGCATGGGAGGTAATCCATTCAGTAACAGATAAGCTGCCGGCAGTATCATTAACGGACTTAATCCAACGATCCTGTCGGATGGGATACCCCCTCTTTCGTAAGCAGCTATTCGTTGCTTCTGGTGCAATACACTGTAATTCAGGGAAGGATCCCCCAGTGTTCCCAGGCTCACCTTACCCTGATAACCTGAAACGGCAATATTGTATTTTGCATTTTCCATCTCCTGTGAGGGAGTTACCGGATTATTCAGGATATCATATTTAAGGTTTGCAAGCCTCGGCATTATAATTACTTCTTCAATGGTTACAGTATCAGTATTAAGATAGATCCCTGCTAAAAATTCATTTCCTGCCAGCGTGTCGCTTATTTCAAACACCGCGGACCTGTAACCCAGCATGCTAAAAATAACAGTATCTTTCTTGTTCACCCAAAAGGAAAAAGTTCCATCCTGGCCGCTTACTGAGTTCAGGCGCCTGTTGATCAGGATTTGTGAATCAGGCAGGGGTGAAAGTGTCGTGGCATCCCTCACAATCCCATGAAAAAACATTCCCGGCCCCTGAGTTTCAGTAACCTGGCTGTACCCCGTATAAAGACTTGCCAGGGTAAAAAGCAGCATTATCCCGGTCCTTTTCATGCCGGCCTCAAAGTTACAGCTTAATTATCAATTCCTCAAGTGGTCTTTTGGGAACGTGATGGTTGGCCTGTGAATCTCTCCAGTATTTTACATCGCCATCCTTAATCTCCTCAATTATAACATTTTCAACTGGTTTACCCAATGCAAGGATAAGCAGGATCTCAAATCCTTCAGGAATCTTAAGCTCATTTCGGAGGATGTCGCGTCTGATGGAGGCTATCATGCACCCTCCGAGCCCGGCTTCTGTTGCCCCCAGCATGATAGTCTGAGCTGTGATACCGGGATCAAATCCGAAAGCTTCGGTTATTGACTTATCCCCCAGAATTATAATATATCCTGAAGGTCTTTCTCCAGTAACAGGTCCATCCCAGTCTTTAAGGTAAGCGGCCCAGATAACGGAAGGAAAAACCCTCTCACAATCTTCTGGTGAATTATAGAGTAGGTATTTCAATGGCTGTCTGTTCGCTCCCGATGCTGAAAACCTGGCCAGGTTAACAAGGTTTTCAAGGGTGCTGTATGGGATCCGGTGGGATTCATCAAACCGTCTGTAAGAGCGGGTTTTATAAACGAGGTTCTTCAATTCCATCAGCTTTAAAATTTTATTGGTTTACTTCTTTTCTTCGCTTTCTGCGTAAAGACCCTTCCTCACCAGCAGGTGGTCGAGATTTGCAACACCGAATACTACTACAGCTGTAACAACTGAGGTATGTTCCTGGTATTCCGGTATACTTTTGGTGTAAAGATCATTTTCAGTATGCCAGATCTCCTGGTAATTGAAATTGTATCCTTTGACATCGGGAGCATCAAAAGAAAGAGTCGGAACGCCGTTCATTGCAAAATAGGCATGATCGGACCCGCCTGCAGTAACAGGTTTCGGACGCGGAGGCTGGGTATTTTTTGTAAGTTTGAAGGGGAACTCAGGATTAATGTCGTTCAATGGTTTACAAATCCTGTCAAAATCATCATACATTGCTTCCGGTACTGATAATCCTGAAGCAACTGTTGGTCCGCCGTCACGGTTAAAATAATTTGATATTTTCGGGAGCTTTGCCTTGTTTGCCTCCACCCAATGCTTTGAACCGTAAAGTCCGAACTCTTCTCCGGCCCATAAACAGACCAGGATCGTGCGTTTTGGTTTGCCGCCGGCAGCCATTATAAGCCTTGCGGCCTCCATGGCGGGTGTTGCTCCTGATCCGTCATCTACGCCGCCTGTTGCCACATCGAAGGCATCAAGATGACCTCCCATCATGACGTATTCATCGGGATATTGTGATCCGCGTATTACACCGATCACGTTGTGGTATGTAACCGGACCGGGTTTAAAGTGGTTCCGTATGTCAAACTCCAGGAGAAAATAGCGATGTTCTTTTACCATCTTCTCAATTACTATATACTGGTTTTCATCCAGCTTAATGTCGCAAACTGTCGGAAGTGTCTCAAAAGTCATCCTGTCGAGATTCTTCCTGTCATAAAGAGCCCTTATGGGAACCTCTGAAGATTGGATCACCCCCAGGATGCCGGCCTGGCACATCTCGCGGTAAAAAAGTGCAGGTTCTTCCTTTAAAGGCAATAATTCCTTTTGAGGTTTATCCCTGTTGGAGTAGTTCTCCCTCATGATCTCGCGGTTCAGTGTGGCAATCGAATCATTAAAGGTTATGATCCCTGCCCGCACCGAGTCAGCTCTGGGGGAATAGTCAACCGGCCATCCGCTGTTCTTGCCTCCTATCAGCACCCAGGCTCCTTTCAAAGCCCCTTTCATCCGTTCAAATTCTTCTTTGCTTTTGGGTTCGGAAAGGACATGACCACGCTGTACCCCCTTTGTGCCTGAGGTGAATGAAGGAGTAGCAAAATGAAGATCCATTCCGTTGTCAGACAGCATCCTCCCGAACCAGGGACCCCTGTTGAAGCCAACCGGAACTGTGCCGGCTTCGTCCATTATCACTTCCATTCCCCATTTACGGAATTCAGACGCACACCAGAGAGCGGCATTTTCATAGGCATCGGAGCCGATCAGCCGCCCCCCGAAGCGGTTGGAGATCACATCAAGATGTTGCATGGTGCGGTTATCCGTTTTTCCAAGTTCAATGATCCTGTCGACAATTTTACCCTGCTGGGCGGTCAGACTCGCGGCAAAAAACAAGGAAACCGGTAGAAAAAAGCACTTCCTCAAGAACGAAGATTCAAATGTCATGTTATAGTTATTAATTTATTTGGAAATTGATTAAAATTAGTCATTCAGACTATCAGGATTAACGTCAGTCAAGGAAAATATCACCGGGGACAGCAGGAATAACGCCTTTTTCATGCGCCAGCCTGAAAAGCTCCGTTACAGCTTTCCTTCCGGTGGACCCAAGATCGAGGGAGAAATCGTTAACAAAAAGCTTAATGTGTTTATTCATAACAATGCTGTCCATCTCTCTTGCATTAGAGGCAACAAAATCAAATGATGGCAGGGAATCCTCATGGGCATGTTCAATACTCCGGCGCAAAACCCGGTTAACTTTACGGGCGATCTCCGGGGGTACCCTCCTGCTGATCACAATAGAGCCCAATGGGACCGGAAGTCCGGTTAGGGTATCCCAGTACTCACCCATATCAGCGATTTTCTGCAGCCCTTTCTTTTTGTAAGTAAACCTTGTCTCGTGGATTATCAGGCCGGCATCAACTTCATCTCTCAGCAAAGCGCCTTCAATATCCGAGAAAAGATATTCTGTCTTATTTTGTGCTTCGGGCCATGCCATCGTAAATAAAAGGTTTGCCGTAGTGTATTTGCCAGGTATTGCAATTCTTGATCTGATAAGGTCTGACGGCAGGATGGAGTGTTTACTTATTAACAACGGACCGCTTCCATAGGTCAGTGCGCCACCTGCATCGAGCATCCTGTATTTATCTCCAATATAGGCGAAAGCATGGCAGCTTATCTTGGTCACATCAACTTCAGAAGCAAAGGCTTTCCTGTTAAGCTCTTCAACGTCTGAAAGAAAATATTCAAATTCAAGACCCTCTGTATCAATTCTGCCATGGACCATGGCATCAAAAATAAATGTATCGTTGGGGCATGGTGAAAAGCCCAATGTCAGTTTCATCTTTTATTCAAGCATTAATATAAACTCCTTAAGTTTCTCTGACAGGTTATAAAGAGCCAGCGGAATATCCCATTTATCTCTGTTTCGCGGTTCAACCCTGTTTGAGACTGACCTGAATGCCAGAAATTTTATACTTTCCCTGCTGCAAATATAAAAAAAAGTCGAACCTTCCATCGTCTCGATATCAGGATTATATTTTGATTTCAATCGCTCTATTGTTGTTGCGGAGCCTGTTGCTGTTGCGACAGTAATTGCGTTCACCTGCTTTAACCTGCTGGTTGCCATTGTAACAAACCGATTATCGGCAATTATTCTGCCATTTCTGAAAGGAAATCTGTCCGGATCTTCGAGCCCGGCCTCAAAAAGGGTCTGAAATCCGCTGCCTGTTTCAATCCCGGAATCTGCAAAACAATCGGTAACAGGAACCACAACATCCCCTATTTGAAAATCAGGCTTATAGCTGCCGGCAATGCCTGCGTTAATGGCAAGGTCAGGTTTCGGATTTGAAGAAAACCACTTTGTAAGGGCCCAGGCGGTTGATATACCTCCTACCCCGGTTATGAGAAGTTCAACGTCACAGTTCCCGATAGAAAATACTTCAGGCTGATTTACAGCGCTGTCAGTTTTTAAAAGCCGGGCCTCGGCAATCGTCGCAGTTACCAATAGTATCCTCATGATCTTAGTCCGGAAGTTGTATAACATCAAATAATTAACCCTATAAATATATTGCATTTCGGATTGAAAAAGACCAACTAATTGGTTAATATTGCACTTTAAAAACAGGTTTGATGTTATACGTCACCCGCAGGGAAAGGTTCAGCGCTGCCCACAGGATGTTCAGAAAAGAGTGGTCGGACGAAGAGAATCTTAAGGTATTCGGGAAATGTTCAAATCCTAACTGGCACGGGCACAATTATGTCCTTTATGTAACGGTTAAGGGAGAGCCTCTTGAAAAACTGGGATTCTTTATAAACATCAATACACTAAAGCAGATAATTAAGGAAACAATAATTGACAAAATTGATCATAAGAATTTAAATCTTGAAGTAGATTTTATGCATGGTGAAGTTGCCACCACAGAAAACCTCGCAAGGGCTATCTGGAATGAATTAAAACCAGAAATTGAAAAAGAGGGGGCATTGCTTCATCGTATAAAGATTACTGAAACTGAAAATAATTCAATAGAATACTATGGCTAAAAAAATAGAATCAATAAATAACGGAAGCGGAGTAAGTTCAAACGGATATAATAAAATTGAATCATGGGATGCTCAGAATATAGAGGAGCTTTCAACTATATATCTCAGGGTGCTACAGCTGCTCGGAGAGGATCCCGAACGGGAAGGACTTAAATGTACTCCGCTAAGGGTCGCCAAAGCCATGAAATTCATGACTATGGGTTATGATCAGAATCCATGTGAAATAATTAATTCGGCAAAGTTCAGGGAAGAATATAAACAGATGGTTCTTGTAAAAGACATTGATTTCTATTCATTATGTGAGCACCACATGCTCCCATTCTTCGGAAGGGCCCATGTTGCATATATCCCTAACGGGTACATAACTGGCCTGAGCAAAATTGCCAGGGTGGTCGAAGCCTTCAGCAGGAGACTGCAGGTTCAGGAAAGAATGACAACCCAGATCAGGAACGTCATACAGGAGTGCCTCAGTCCGCTGGGAGTCGCTGTTGTAATTGAAGCACAGCATATGTGTATGCAGATCAGAGGTGTCCAGAAACAAAACTCTGTTACAACAACGTCAGCCTTCACCGGGATCTTTCTGGATCACCTTCATACAAGGGAGGAATTCGTTCACCTTATCGGATCAAAACTACATTAAAAATTTCCCGCGCTCCCGATAGCTGTCAACTAACATCTATCTGCGGGAAAAAGATAATTGACCTTATGAAAGCTTACGTTTTTCCCGGACAGGGAGCACAGTTTGCCGGAATGGGTAAGGAACTCTATAACAGTTCTTCCCAGGCAAAAACACTTTTCGAAACAGCTAACCAGATACTGGGATTCAGGATAACCGACCTGATGTTCGAAGGTACGGATGAGGATTTAAGACAAACAAAGGTTACCCAGCCGGCAATATTTCTTCATTCAACAATTCTTGTCGCTGCTCTTGGTGAATCTTTTCACCCTGATATGGTTGCAGGTCATTCCCTTGGCGAATTCTCTGCACTTGTTGCAAATAAATCCCTATCTTTTGAAGCTGGCCTGATACTGGTTTCAAAACGGGCTTCGGCAATGCAGAAAGCCTGCGAAAAAACTGCCTCGACTATGGCAGCCATACTCGGTCTGGATGATAAAACTGTAGAGGAGGTATGCGCTTCTATCCGGGAAATTATTGTGCCTGCGAACTATAACAGTCCGGGACAAATAGTTATTTCCGGCACGATTGATGGTATAGATCAGGCTATTGAAGCATTAAAAGCCAGAGGTGCAAAAAGGGCTCTTAAACTGGCCGTGGGCGGAGCTTTTCATTCTCCTTTGATGGAACCCGCACGTCAGGAACTGGAGGAAGCTATTCGGACAACCACTTTCTGCAAACCGGTATGTCCTGTTTACCAGAACGTTACAGCATTGCCCTCCACCGATCCCGGTATTATAAAATTAAACCTGATAGCCCAGCTTGTTTCGCCGGTGCGGTGGACACAAAGCGTGATAAATATGATCTCTGATGGTGCTACTTCTTTCACCGAAGCGGGTCCGGGAACAGTTTTACAGGGGTTAATAAAAAAGATCAACAAGGAAGTCCTTACTGAAACTGCAACATTTTAAGATCTAAGCCCCATTTGGGGGAAGGGGATTGTTAAAAAAGTCCTTTTTAACCGCAAAGAACGCTAAGTTGTCGCAAAGAACGCAAAGCTAAAAAACATAAATTCAGTCCTTTGCGAACTTTGCGTCTTTCCTTTGCGCCCTTTGCGGTTAATGGATTTGTCTTTTTAAACAGCCCCTGGGAAGAGGGTCTATGTGTTTACCGGTTTCATAACTGCTCCACGGTGGCCTTTTCCGTCTACCATGATTTCAAGAGGCTTTTCAAACTTTATGTGCCTGATAAACTGATCTTCATACAGGGCATCCTGACCATCAAGAAAATCAACATCATAATACCCCTCCTTAATAAAAGGATTTACAGTAAAGTAGCCAATCCGGAAGGATGTAAGGTTCTGAAAGAAATGGGTTCCCTGACTTGGATCAATCCTGTAGTTTTTAAGACCCGATTCCACTATGACCCTTGCTGCCGAAATCTGCGGCCATCTGACAGGGATCCCAAGCCATGGATCTGTTGAGCCCCACCTGCCTGGACCGACTAGTATATATCCTGTTCCCTGCTTTACGAACAATCCGTTAATCCTTTCAATCTCATAGGCAATATCTTTATTCCTGGCTGAATTGAAAGAATCGGGTTTTACATACACAATATCCTTTATACCTTTAAACAAGCCATTTCCAAGGGCTGACTCGGAATAAATAATTGTATCGGCCGGATTGATGTTTGCCAGGTTTATGTTTGACGTCTCGTCGGTATGAACAATTGGCCTTATCTGCAGGAAATTAAAAATCTTGGGGGCTCCCGGAGGTGTTTCAAGGTTAGCGGCAAACTCAATTTCAATCGGGTTATTCATCTCCTGCTGGCCGAGTTCCAGGATCGTACTGAGGATTTCGGCAAGCGGAAAGAGTTTATGCTGCAGAACATTAGCGAATGTAATAATCCGCTTCCCGGGGTAGTTCACTCCATCGCGGAGTATGTTGTTATTATGGTCATAAACTGAGGCCACATATTTCATAGCTCCTTCGTTATTTGCCTCATTCAGTCCAATCTTAAGGATATTGACCCCGTCGTCGGTGGAGGGTACAAAACTGTCAAATTTAAGGTCGAGAGCGCGGAATTGTTTCTGGGTATCGCGTAAGGCAGCTTCAATTGACGACAGCTGAAGTATCTTTTTTGAATGTTTTGGAGAAAACCTGAGGGTAAGCCCCCCTTCGACAATGAGCTTGCCAAGGCCAAAAGCAATATTAGCAATGCCATCGTCGGCTTTTTCTGAGCCAATCGGATAATAATTGATTGATTGTGCAACTCCCGATATTGTCGGATAGAAAATATCACCATGCCTGTTACCGCATACTTCCTGAAGTATAATTCCCATTTTTTCTTCATCGATAACATTGGCTGTTGCGGTCATATATGCTTTACTCGCCTTGTAATAAACAGAAGCATAAACTTCTCTGATCGCTTCGGAAATCATCTTCACCATCACCTTGTTATCAGGATGCCTTGGGATCATATAGGTTGAATAGATGCCGGCAAATGGCTGATAATGCGAATCTTCCAGCTTACTTGATGATCTTACTGCTATAGGATGACTTCTTGATACTGAGAGAAAAGCCAAAAAATCCTGGTAAACCCTGCCCGGAAGCTCAGCGCTGAGAAACCTGCTGAGAAGCTCCTCATCAGGCATATCGGAGAGTGCGACCGAATAGAGATTATTAGGAGTCCATGAATTCATCAAAGATGTCGGTGCTCAGGACAACCGTTCGGGGAATCGTAATAAGGACATCCGGAAACTTATTGAACAGTTTATTCGTTTTAATGATCCTGTTTATAAATGCGAGTCCTCTTGCCTTTCCTCCAATTGAGGCATCTCCGATCCTTGAAAACACCTGGTACTCATCATAGCTTGTTTTGTCAAACTTGGCGATAACCCCTCTACCCTTCCCGAGCCGGAAGCTTGAAATAGCTATATAAAGGAAGCGCCTCATTTCATCCATGGTCTCAAAATCCTCTTTCCTGATATACTTGAACATTTGTGCTACCGGGAAGAGAGCCCTTGCATTCAGCCATTTCGAAAAATGGTTCCGGGTAGCATGGAATTCAAGTGTCTTATCAGGAATTGTCAGGAGCTTTTGCTGGAGGCTCTGAAGGTCGGTTGCAATGGCGATTGGCTCCATTGTATCCGGATTCTTGAAGATGAAAGGTCCGAATGCCAGGTTCTGGATTATAAAATTCCTAAGCTCGTGCAGCAATGATTTGGAATATTTGTTTATGAATCCGGCCCCGAGCTCCTCAGCGATCTTTTTATGCACCGAGCTGGAGGATTGGATCAGAAACGGCACCTTATCATCATCAGCCATTATTACCTTGCATAATTCAATTCCGGCATTCTCGTCGCTGATGTTATCCCTTTTATAGCTTATATCCGAGATGACTCCCAGTACATTATATTTATATTTCTTGTAAAGGCCGAGGGCATCGTTGAAATTATTTGCCAGCAGGATCTTTGGGCGTCCTCTCATTTTAAGCATGCGCTGGTGTTCATTGAGGGCTTCGCGTTGAAAATCGAGCGACTGCAACAGGACTATCCTGTAGAGGTTGGGGAGATATGACGATATATATCTTATCGAATTCTCAACCAGAATGATTGCCTGGACGCCTATGTTTTCAATGTCATATTCGGCATTCATCTTATCCTCGATAAGCTTGATAATCGCAAGTATAAGTGATGCATCGCCAAGCCAGCAGAAGACATAATCGATTGCGCTGAGATCCTCACCCTGAAGCCGCAGTGATACCTCCCTTGAGAAATAGGTAAGTACTACTATAGGTATCTGAGCATACTTTGCCTTAATCTGTTTTGCCAGAGCAAACACATCGGTACCTCTCAGGCTGAGCATTGATATTACCAGGTCGACATTCCCATCCTCGAGTATCTTAAAGGCATCCTCTGCATTATCGGTCTGTACAAATGTTGGAGGATGTCGCAGGTTGAGGGAGGCATATTCATTAAAAATCTGTTCATCGATCCTTCCGTCTTCTTCCAGCATATAATTATCATAATTGCTGCAGATAAGAAGTACGCGGTGAATTCGCTTCTGCATCAGGAGATCGAAGGATGTGTCGGTGAAATCATATTTCTGCAGATCGAGTATTCCCTCAATGATCGTCATAGGTTACTTATTTTTAATGATTCATTGAAATTACAGCCATTCCCTTCCTGCCATCCATACGGATGATAAGCGGTTTCTCAAACCTTACCTGTCTGAAGAACTTACCCTGTTCGACAACTTGTTGATTCTTAATGTTTTCCCAGAAAACTCTATCATCAGCATCCTGGTTAACCGAGAAGTACCCTACATTCATTGAGGTCACATTATGGAAGAAATGGGAACCGAGAGATGCATCGGGATGGAAATCGGGCAGTGATACCTCAACTATAATTTTTGCATTTGATATCTGTGGCCAGGTAACCGGTATCCCGAGGAATTTGTCCCTTGTCCCCCACCTTCCCGGTCCAATAAGTACATATTTACGTCCCTTTCCCGTCATAGCATCATTCATCCCTGCAATCTCCTCCGCCATCATTAATGTAAGCTTGTTATCAAACTTTTCAGGCTCCAGATAAATGATATCCGATATTTCGTCCACTAATCCGTTTCCCATGCTTTTCCTTGACAAAAGGATGAGTTCCCCGTCACCTATCGATTCGGGTTCAATGTTATACCCGGCGCCTGCTCCGAGCAATGGCTTTATCTGGAGAAGATAAAATGAGGCATTTCCGGTTTCATCCTTTGTAAGATCGACTGCGAATTCGATTTCAACAGGTGTACCGCAGGCTTCAGTTACAACATCGAGCACTCTCTTTAAAGCAGGAGCCAGGGGGATATAGTTGTATTTCAGGATGTCTGCAAAATTGATTATTCGCGGACCCGGTGCATCCAGACCAGGAGTGATTGTGTCATTATCAGAATTAAGGACCGAAGCAATATGATTAAGGGTCCCGTGCCTTTCTGCACGGCCGATATCAAGCATTATAAGACCCGCCTTTTCTCCTTCCAGAAGATTGAGATCTCTTTTTGTAAGGTCAACGGCGTAGAACCGGACCTGCGAATTCTTAAAAAGGTCCTTTTGTGAAATTATCTCAAGGGCCGGATAAGCAGGTGAGAAACGGTACGACAACTCTCCCTCCATAACATATTGCCCCAGTCCGAGTGCCACAACTGCAAACCCGTCTTTGGGTGTCATGTGAGCGACAGGATAAAAGTTGAATGATTGGGCTGAACCGCTTATATGAGGATAAAACAGATCATTAAATTTGTTCCCGACAACTACCTGTATCACCACTGCCATTTTTTCAAGCTCAATTTTATAGGAAATTGCCTCAAAATAAGCCCTTGAGTTCCTGGAATAAATTGAAGCAAATACAAGTTTAATTGCATCAGAAAGCTGCCTGAACCTGATCTCCAAATCGGTATCATTATTTGGCAGAAGATATGTACCAAAAATACCTGAAAAAGGCTGGCTCAGCGAGTCTTCAAACAGGCTGGAAGATCTGACGGCGACCGGCTTTTTTATATGTTTCAGAAAGAGACGCAGCTTCTTTTCAAGGGTAAAGCTCAGGTTCCCGTCAAGGAACATTTTCTGCAGAATATCGAAGTTTTTCTCATCTTTTATGGTGTTCCACAGATGGTTACGGTCCATAAACATATCAAATTCATCTGTACCGATAATAGCCGTGACAGGTGTTTTTATATTTATTCCCGGGATCAGTCTCCCCAGCTCAAAGCTGTAGATCAGAGTATTTATAAATGCCAGTCCTCTCCCTTTTCCGCCGAGCGAACCGGCTGAAAGACTTACCACATTGGTTTCATCAATGACAGCTGATTCCTCAAAATTGACAACTCTTCCCTTATGGTTTTCCTGCCTGCGCTTCCTGATTATATCGATCAGGAATTCTCTCAGCTCTTTCAGGCTGTTGAAATCAGTCACCTTGATGGGATTTATGATTTTGGCGATCTTAACTTCGCCCCTTGCCATGAGCCAGAGAGAAAAATGATTCTTCATTGCATGGTAAGCAAGCGAATCTTCAGGTACAGTTTCAAGGTAAGCTTCAAATTCCTTCATCGATCTTGCCACAGCGATCTGCCGGCCATAATTATCACGATATACAAAATGGCCAAAACCAAGATAATAATTGATAAATGATCTTAAGATCCTGAAACAGACTGTCGGAATTCTTGTTTATGAAATTTGATTTAAGTGTGAATGCATACCTGGCATTCTCGGAATCAGACGATTGCAGTACAGTAGGAAGATTAGGCAGGTTGTTCTTGATCTCCAGGATCAGTTCAAACCCTGCCTTGTCATTCATCTCCCCGTTTCGTGGGAACCTGATATCAGAAATAACGCAAAGCAGGTTATTCCTGTAATGATTGTAAATGTCCATTGCATCTTCCCAGTTCGATGCAAGGAGTATCTTTGGCCTGGCCCTGAGTTTCAGCACTTTATAAAGTTCATCCGTCGACACATCCTCAATCAGGTTTTTGGTCTGCTCCATAACCAGGTTGTAAAGCATTGGCAGATAGCTTGAATAATAGTCAGCTGAATCCTCTACCAGAAGTATCACCCCCGTAAGGCCTTTTCTTGTATCATTATCAACGTTCACCCTGTCTTCAAGCAATGAAACCATAGCGAAGAAGACTTTCGACTCACCGGTCCATACAAAGTAATTGTCGAAAGGTACACCCCTGGCTTTTTGTTTTTTTACATACTGCAGGTCAGATGGATTATTTAAGAGCAGGAATGTGGACAGGTATGGATATTTCTCTTTTATCTTCCTGCACAGGATCATCGGACTCTCCTTGTCAACGCCGATCATTATAATTATAAGGTCATAATGCCTCGACTTAAGCCTGTTAAATGCTTCTTCCTCGCCTGACACGCCGGTAACCCTGGGGATTGAAGTGAGGCTCATCTGGTAGTACTCCCCGAGAATATGGTCAGCAAACCGTCCTTCACCTTCAATTGTATATGCATCATACAGGTTGGCAACAAGCAATATCTCTTTTACCTTAAATGGCTGCAGGTCGTGGAAGACGTCTCTTTCAGCATTGTGCCGGTCCAGAAATTTCTGAAGCAGTTTTTTGCTTGGCAGTTTAGCATAATCATCTTCGTCTTTCCCCGGGATGCCGCCAATGCGTATAATATCGCGTGCCTGGTAACTGTTTATGTAACCCGTAATAAGGCTGGCAATATTCCGGATGAGATTCCGCTCTTCCTTTAAAAAAGGGCCTTCATCCTCTTCTTTGAACTCCCTGGTATAAAAAATTTCTATTGTTCCCCTTTCGCCCACAATAGTGTCAAAATCCTGGACCATTCTCCATTTTGACTCCTGAAAGTCACCCGAGACATAAGAGTTGTCCATGAAAGAAATCCTTGCAACTGTGAATTCGGGGTACTGCCATGCGGCAGGAAGGAGAAGCATGATCTGCTGAAGCGTTTCCTCAACCGGTTTGCCTTCTTTGAGTATGTATGTTGTCTGGTTAATACAGGCTAGCTCCTTTAACCGCTCCTGCTGTTCGTGAAGTAAACGGTTCAGTTCAGGGGTACTATGACTGTTATTTTCCATCCTCAATTACGATTGATCAGAATTTAAAATTAATAAAATTCCGCATCATGTGTAATCAAATACAAGGCCTGTTACCGATGGATTTAAAAGCTGCCGGAAAGGTTCCGGAAATGCCCCTGAATAGTCCTATTCTACTTTCCAGACGGATCCGTGGTTCAGTAGATCATCCATGCATTTTATTTTTGATATTTTCCGGATTTCATCGATCTGTTCCTCGAGGGCTTTCTCGTATGTCTGTCCTTGTACTGACCTTATAATACCCAGGGCAACAGGGTATTCAGGGTATTTCATGTTTGCCAGCATATACTGAATACCGGGATTTGCCTCCTGCGCATCATGGATGAGGATATCCTTCATAGTAAATCCATCCTCGCCGAGTTTAACAACCCTGAGTTTCAGACCGTCAAGGACAAGCCCCTTGTCGTTTCCCTGGCCGAAGATCATTGGTTCACCGTGTTTAAGCACAATTGTCCTGTCGTCCCTGACCTCCCTGCCCCCCACATCGTCATGAATTCCATCAGCAAAGATGACGCAGTTTTGCAGTACTTCAATAACTGATGTACCCTTATGATTTGCCGCTGCGTGGTAGATCTTCGTTGAAAGCGCTATGTTTGAGTCAATAGTACGGGCAAAGAATTTTCCTTTTGCACCTATAACAAGCTCCCCGACCGAGAATGGTTCTTCGATGGTACCGAAGGGAGATGTTTTTGTCACTATGCCCTTTTCCGATGTTGGAGAATATTGGCCTTTTGTAAGCCCGTAAATCTCATTATTAAAAAGGATTATGTTGATATCCACGTTCCTGCGGACAGCATGAATAAAATGGTTCCCTCCGATGGCAAGCGCATCACCGTCGCCGGTTATCTGCCAGACCGAAAGCCCGGGATTTGCGGCTTTAACGCCCGTTGCAATAGCGGATGCACGCCCGTGGATACTGTGAAATCCGTAGGTGTTCATATAATATGGGAAGCGTGATGAGCATCCGATACCGGATATGAAGGCGAATTTCTCTCTTGGAATATCCATTTCCGAAAGCGCTTTCTGAACTGCACTTAATACCGCATGGTTACCGCAACCGGGGCACCATCTGACTTCCTGATCGCTTTTAAAATCTTTTGGACTTCTCTGATAAACCTCTGTTTCTGCCATCTTACTTTTCCTCCAGTATTTTAATACAATTTTCTTTGATCTCTCTTATTGTAAAAGGTAATCCCTGAACCTTGTTGATCTGGTAATATTTAAAATTCTGATGTTTGATTCTCAAATAATTAGCAAACTGACCCATGTTCAGCTCGCAGACCACTATCTTCGTGAACCTGCTGAAGATCTCAGCAACATTTTTAGGCAGAGGATTGATATAGTTGAAATTGGCCAGGCTTATCCTGTACCCCTCCTTCTGCAATTCACGTGCAGCAGTTAAAAGGTAACCATAAGAACCTCCCCAGCCTACAATAAGAAGGTCACCCGATTCGGGCCCGAATACCTGCAGCGGAGAAATTACTTCTGAAACTTTTTCCACTTTTTCAGCCCTGAGCTCAACCATTAATTCATGATTTTCGGGTATATATGAAACGGTACCTTTCACAGTTTTTTCAAGCCCCCCTATACGGTGCTCAAACCCGGGTGTTCCCGGAACAGCCCACCTTCTCGCAAGTGTAGCTTTGTTACGCTTGTAGGGATAAAAGGGCATTTCAGCCGGATCAGCATAAGGGGGATGGATTTCCGGAAGATCTTTCATTGAGGGAATTTTCCATGGTTCTGTACCGTTAGCCAGGAAACTATCGGTGAGCAACAGTACAGGCGTCATATGCTCAACTGCTATTTTTGCAGCTTCAAAGGCAAATTGGAAACAGTTGGAAGGTGTGCTTGCAGCGATCACAACTACGGGACATTCACCATTACGCCCGTATATTGCCTGCATCAGGTCACTCTGTTCCGTTTTGGTCGGAAGACCTGTCGATGGTCCGGCTCTCTGAACATCTACAATAACAATCGGCAGTTCGGCCATAACCCCGAGCCCGATGGCTTCCGATTTGAGCGCCAGACCCGGACCGGAGGTGGAGGTTACTGCAAGGTAACCTGCAAAGCTTGCTCCGAGGGCAGTACATATACCTGCTATCTCATCTTCAGCCTGAAAGCTTTTGACGCCAAGGTCCTTCCGTGCTGCCAGCTCTTCAAGAACGCCGGTAGCAGGAGTGATCGGGTATGAACCTATAAAAAGCTGTAAACCAGCCTTTTCGGCTGCAGCTAAGAGGCCCCAGGCAGTTGCTGTGTTCCCATTAATATTCCGGTAAGTGCCCTTTGAGATCGGTGCGGGATTTATCCTGACAGGTGTAAGCGCTTCTATTGTCTCTGCGTAATAGTAACCTGCCCGGAGAACTATTTTATTCGCCTCAGCTATTTCAGGCCTTTTACTGAACTTCTTATCAAAATATTGCTCGGTGTATTTAAGTTTCCGGTCGAACAACCAGTAAACCATACCGAGGGCAAACATATTTTTTGTCTTTAGTATTGATTTGGGATCAAGTCCCCGGTCTTTTAAAGCTTCCCTGACCATCGAGGAGATCGGAGCATCGATGACGGTAAAATTACCAAGTTCCTCCTCAATGACGGGGTCATTTACATAACCTGCTTTTTCCAGGTTTTTTTCTGTGAAATTATCTTTGTCAAAGATGATAGTACCCCCTGGTTTTGTCCACTTTGCATTTGCTTTGATTGCAGCCGGATTCATAGCTACCAGAACATCGGCATAATCACCCGGAGTGTTTACTTCAGAATGACCAAGATGAACCTGGAAGCCTGATACTCCTCCTACTGTTCCCTGTGGCGCCCGGATCTCTGCAGGATAGTCGGGGAAAGTCGACAGATCATTGCCAAATAAAGCGGCAGTATCAGAAAACAGGGTACCTGTAAGCTGCATCCCGTCTCCTGAATCACCTGAAAACCGAATTACTACTTCTTCTCTTTCAATAACCTTTGATTTCTTTACCATATCAACGTCTTATATTATTAAAAATGAATAAGATTCAGAAAGTTGTCAGGGATACAAAAATAGCTTAATTAATATTCAAACAATCACCATATTATCGATAAATTATCATGATATAGATCATGTTTGTACAGCCGTGCTCGGATTTCTAAGATCCGGATCCAAAGGGTTAAATCACACTGTAAGGGCTATGATTAAAGTCCCCTTCAGGGCCTGCCTGCCGGTAGGCAGGGATTTAGGGGCCGGCTTATTTTTGACAGGACTGCGGTGATTACCGACTATCAGCTCCAGATATCAGCCTTTTTAAGATTTATTTCACCTTCAAAAAACATCCTTGCAATTTTTTCGAAATAGGGAGTATAGTCCGAGATGAAAAACTGATCTTTAACAATTCCGGTATCATTCAGGAGGTTGTTCTTCTCAAGAGTATCCCTCAGGATTAATGAGACGATTCTCGATGAGTCGACAACCTCAACATTGAAATTAAAAAATTTGCTTATCTGATTCTTGATTATCGGGTAATGTGTACAACCGAGTACCAGAGCTTCAATACCGGAGAAAACCTCATTTGAAAGATAGGTACGTATAATTGCATTGCTTATGTCATCAAATATAAATCCCTCCTCAATCATCGGGACAAGCAATGGTGTTGCCATTGAAATAACAGTGGTCTTCGGAGATTTTTTATTAAGCTTCTGATCATAGGTACCGGAACTGACTGTTCTTTTTGTGCCGATAACGCCAATCTTACGGAAGTTCCTGCCGCTTAGAAAATCTACAACCGGATCAATAACATCGATCAGAATAGTCTTGTCGCTGAATTCCTGCTTAAGGGAATCAAAGGCAGATGCTGATGCAGAATTACAGGCAACAAGTATGACTTTTGCATTATAACCAAGGAGAAATTCGGTGATCTTTTTTGAATAGTATTTTATCGCTTCTGCCGATTTATCGCCATACGGTAAATGGGCTGTATCTCCGAAATATATAAGATTTTCTCCCGGAAGGATCTGCTTGATTGCATGAGCAACGGTAAGTCCACCTACTCCCGAATCAAATATTCCGATAGCTTGTTCTTTCACTTTGATTGAATCTTAAAAAAATGACCATCCCGCTGCAGGATGGTCACCGGGTTTATCTCCTGAAATTATTTTAACCCAAGTTTCGTTTTTACGAGTGTTGTGACATTGGTGCTTCTGGTCTCATCGTAATATGCTACCTGCCCGCCTGGTGAAACATCAAAAATATAGATCAGTCCGTTTTCTTTTCCAACATCCTTGATCGCTTTGTCAGCCTTATCGGTAATAGGTGTAAACAGAGCCACCTGCTTTTCCTGGATCTGTAGTCTGGGCATTAGTCTGGAATTCAGTTAATCTTCTCTGATAGTCCTGGAGTTCCTGCTCTTTGGTCTGACGAACAATTTCAGTCAGCGTCTTGCTTTCCTTAAGATAAGCTTCATACTTATTATTAAACTCAACCTGTAAAAGCTCAGCGGCATTTTGAAGTTCAGTATTAAGTTTTTCAAGTGTTACCCTGGCTGAGTCAAATTCAGGCATTCCCTGAATGAGCTCATTCCTGTTCAGATGTCCGAATTTTAAGTTCTGGGAAATGGCATTCTGCCCCGTAAAGGTCAATATGATAGCAAGAGCCGTTATTCCAATTAATCGTTTCATGTCAGATAATTTTTATAAGATTTTGCAAAAGTAATTATTTAATTTTTATAACCTAATTTTTGGAGAACCTGGTCGCTGATATCATATTTTGGGCTGGCAAACAGTATGTTGCCTCCTGAAGCAGAGTCAAAAATTACAGCGTAACTCCCTTCTGCGGCGATTGTTTTTATTGCCTTTAATATCTCATCCTGGATGGGTTTAACAAGTTCTTCCCTTTTTTTGAACAGTTCTCCTTCAACTCCAAAGTATTTGTTCTGAAGATCTTTCATCTCTTTTTCTTTGGCAATAATCGCTTCTTCACGTTTGGTTTTCATATCCTGGGAGAGCAGTACCACGTCATTCTGATAAGATTTATACATCTGTTCAACAACGGCATAACCGTCGGCGACCTCTTTTTCCCACTGCTGGGAGAGCTTATCGAGTTGTTCCTGTGCCTGGGTAAAAGCAGGAATGTTCTTTCTTATATATTCGGAATCGACAAATGCATATTTCTGAGCTGCAGCAAAGACCGTGGTCAGAAAAACAAAAGCTATAATAACACCTATTCTTTTCATAACATTAATTTTAAAATTTAAAAATCAGAATTGTTGACCTATTACAAAATGAAATTGTGATTTGTTTGCATCAGGAAAAGCAACCGGGTCGCCAACGGGATCAAAGCCGTAGCCCCAGTCAACACCCAGCAGTCCGAACATCGGAAGGTTAGCCCTGACTCCGATACCTGCAGAACGATTCATCCTGAAGGGATTATACTCTTTAAGATTAGACCAGGCTTTCCCGGCTTCAAGGAAGGTAAGCAGATAAATGGTTGCCTGTTGATTAAGTGAAACAGGGTACCTGAGCTCAAATGTCATTTTCGAATAAACGTTGCCTGTCGGGGAGCCTGATACCGGATCTGTAGGTGTTACTGATCCGTCGGTATACCCCCGCAATGCAATTATCTCCCTTCCGTAAAGACTGTAACCTGTCATTCCGCTTCCTCCCAGGTAGAAATTCTCAAAAGGTGAAGGGCCTATATCCTTATTATAATGTCCAAGATACCCGAAAGCGAACTTGGCATTGAGTACCATCTTGTCATCTCTTGTTATGGGATAGAAATAGTCTGCTTTGAATGTCCACTTATGGAATTCAATCCAGTTGTATTTTACCTGATCCGAAACATCTACCATATTGGCGCCGCTTATAAGTGAGAATGGTGGCGTCAGCTGGAGGGACAAGTGTAAATGTTGATCCGCTTCTCGGGTAGATGAGGTTGGGACTTGTTGAGAACCGTGTAAGTTTGGTTGTAAGGCTTAACAGGTTGGAGGTTCCGTTAGAGAACAGGAAATGATAGTAGGTGAAATCATTCAGTTTGTACCGCTGATAACTTAACTCACCATAAAGCGAAAAATAGTCATCGGGCCATTCAAGCCTTTTGCCAAGGCCGATAGTGGCACCGTCCATTATCATCGACTGATAATTACCTGCCGACTTTTTCCTCCCGTTGGTCATTAACGACCTGTACAGGGAAATAGAAAATGAATTGGGCTTCTTCCCTCCCAGCCATGGTTCAACAAATGAAAGATTGTACGACTGGTACAATCTCCCGTTTGATTGTGCCCTGATGCTCAATGACTGCCCATCGCCTGAGGGATAAGGTCTCCACTCCTTCAGGTTGAAGAAGTTACGCATGGCGAAGTTGTTAAAGCGCACACCGACTGTACCGACAAGCATACCGGCTCCCCAACCCCCTGATACTTCAAACTGGTCGTTGGCTTTCTCCTCAAGTTTATAAAGCAGGTCAACAGTGCCATTGGATGGATCCGGAACAACATTTGGATGGATCTTCTCAGGATCGAAGTGTCCGAGTACTCCCAGCTGACGTATTGATCTCAGTATCTTATCCTTGCTGAAAAGATCGCCCGGCAGTGTATAAAGCTCACGACGTGCAACATGTTCGTTTGTCCTTGTGTTACCTGTAATTATTATGTTGTTCAGATAGGCCTGATCACCCTCAAAAATCCTCACTTCAAGGTCAACGGAATCATTTTCGACCTTGGCTTCAACAGGGGTTAGCCTTGAAAACAGATACCCGAAATCCTGGTAAAGATTACTTACTGCATCCTGGGCGCCCGATGCACCGTTTAATCTGTCCAGTATGTGAGATTGATTATATACGGAGCCCTTCTTAATGTTAAATACTTTCTCAAGATCCTCTTTTTTATAGACACTGTTCCCAACCCAGTCAACATCCCTTAAATAATACTGCTTCTCCTTCATCAATCATTATCATTAAAGCCACCCGGTCTTCGGAAACAGGATAGAGTGAATCCTTAAGTATCTTAAAATCCTTGAATCCATCGTCGTTGTAAAATTTGTAAAGGCTCTCTTTATCCTCATCATATTTTTCACCTATGTATTTGGAGGCTTTGAAAAAGTTCAGATTCTTCATCTTGGTATTTTTCATCTTCCGGCGAAGCTGCTTGCCGGTAAAATTTTCATTCCCCGAAAACAGGATTTCAGCTATCTTGACTTTTTCCTTTTTGTCGACGTCGATTGTCAGTATAATATTGTTTGGCTGAGTCGGATCATCCTTCTGAACAAATTCAACAGTGGTATTAAGGAATCCCTTTTCAATAAAATGATCAGATATAATCTTCTTTGCATTATTAAGAAGATAAGAGGTAAGCTGAGAGCCGACAGGCAGGTTAATTTTTTCAGTAAGATCCTGGGTTTCAGAATTCTTCAACCCGTTGAATCTTACAGATGAGATTCTTGGGCGTTCCTGCAGTGAGATGTCAAGAAAAACAGTATCGGCAACTGTCTTAACAATAACCACCCTTACGTCTGAAAACAGACCCTGCTGCCAAAGTTTTTTAACTGCTGTTGTGATTGCATCACCAGGCACGCTTATCTCCTGCCCTCTCCTGAGCCCTGAAATTCCGATAAGTGCATTGGTATCCAGGAATCTGATCCCCGAAACTGTCACTCCGCCAATAACATAATCTTCAGAATTGGTGTAGTCAATTATCTCCTGCTTCTCCTGTGAATTCAGCACAGGGCTTGCAAAAATAAGTGATACTACCAGAAAAATCAATCTTATCTTGTTAATCACCATCATTTCCTCATTTTTCTGAAATCTGTTCACTTGTTTTCCCAAATCTTCTTTCTCGTTTCTGGAAGCTAATTATGGCTTTGTAAAATTCTTCCTTACCAAAATCGGGCCAAAGTATTTCTGTAAAATACAATTCTGTATAAGCAAGCTGCCACAAAAGAAAATTGCTTATCCTGATTTCTCCGCTTGTCCTTATCATTAATTCAGGGTCAGGAATGCCAGCGGTGGTAAGATATTTTTCAAAATCATTTTCGCTTACAGAGTCGATTCCGATCTCCTTCCTGCAGATTTCTTCCGCAAGTTTTTTTGCAGCCTGGGTGATTTCCCACCTTGAGCTGTAACTCATCGCCACTATAAGATTAAGGCCTGTTGCCTGTGATGTCAGCTTGATGGTTTCCATCAGCCGGCTTTTGACATCGTCAGTAAGCCTGTCGGTATCACCAATGGCAGAAAGCCTTATATTGTTTTTAATTAATGTGCCGGTCTCCTTGTTAAGAGATTGAACCATAATATCCATCAGAGCAGAGACCTCATCATCAGGCCTTCCCCAGTTTTCAGTGGAGAAAGCATAGAGTGTAAGATGTTTTATGTCGAGTTCAGCCGCAGTTTCGATAATCTCCCTTACTGCCTTAACACCCTGCTGGTGACCATATATCCGGTCCATTCCCCTTTGTCTGGCCCACCTTCCGTTACCATCCATGATAATTGCCACATGGGAGGGGAGCTTATGTGCATCAATCTGATTCCTGAAGGACATGTTCTACCGTTTTCTTTTTTCCTCACCATCGTCAAAGGCAGGGCAACCAGCAAGTCTGTTATAGATTTTCCAGGTAAGTGAAATACCTGCAAATGAATACCAGTCGTTGTTATGAAGCCATGGTCTCTGATTTGGATCCGTTAAATCATTTAAGCCGTCAAAGTTATCATAAAAAGTCTTACGAAAACCATATTCGGCTTCAAGACCGAGGTTTTTATGAATATTGACCTTAAATCCGAGTGAAAACGGTATGACTGGTTTTAAAGTAAGGGAAGAGGTATTAATAAATGCAACCCCTGCACCACCGGCGATGTAGGGAGTATAATTCCATTTCCTGCCCTGTGTTGAATAGGGAAGGAAATTAAACTCGAACTGAGCTGCCCATTCACCAACTATACCCGAGAAAGAAGAAGGAAACCGGGTTGTGGAATTATTGTTGAAATCAAGGGAATTGGCCCTGAGGCCGCCAATGAAAAGATTTGTTCTGATCGATTGCCTGGGATGCAGATTATATCTGTAAAACAAACCGCCGGCGGGCATCGGGGAATAAAAAAGACGACCTGTATTTATATCCCCCAGATATGAGGATACGCCACCAAATAACCCGTAATCAGCGCTTCGCTGACCGGATAATGAAATGGTAAAAAACAGAAGCGAAAAAAACCAAAGCAATTTTTTCATTAAAACCCATCCAACGCATTATCATCTTAAAGTAGGCCACCCTCTGGGACTCGACTTGAACTTATAGGTAAATGTGAAGTTCAAAAAATAATAAACGTCATTTGCTTTGGAATATTGTGATGTATAGCCATCAATGTAATCTGTAAAAGCATGCCTGCCGCCCAGCTCAAGACCGAAATTTATATTGGGATTATAGATCAGCGTTGCTCCGATTCCCAGCGGAAGAACAGGGTCAAATCCGCTGGTTACCAAACCATGGTTTATCAGATCCTCATTACCTTTAACGCTGTAGGAGACTGCCCCGAATCCGGCAAAGCCATAAAAATCGAGCGAAGTAAGCATAGCCCACAGGTTTTTTCCCTTCAGAAACAGGTAGCTGCTTTCATAACGGTTTTTAATAAAATAATATTCAAAGAGAAGTGCCGGTTCAAACAATGTAGTGGTTGCTTCAAACTGACGGCCTTCGTTTGATCCTCTCAGATCGGTCGAATGAAGCATCCCATAGGTAAGACTAAGTCTTAAATTTGCTGTTCTGCCCAGACGGTATCTCATGTTTGCATTCACGTCAAATGATGTCTGCCTGTAGCTTAAATCCTTGAATCCAAGAACGTTTTTGCCGATTGTATAACCTCCGATATCGGGAAATGAGAATGATGGACCTACTCCAAACTGGGCTTCCCATCTTTTTAATTTCCAGAGTTGGGCATCAGAAGCCTGGAATAAGAAACAAAACAATATTACAACGAAGCACAGCCTTTTCATGAGAGTCAGGTTTAAGTTGTTGATACAAATATAATAATCTAAATTTAAACAGTAAGTATTATAGCAACAATTTTAGTTCCTCGTGTCAGCTCCCCACATAAGCTTATTGCGGAGCGTGCTGTAAAAATCCCTTCCCCTCAGCATTACGGTTTTTAGCTTTTCATCCGACCTTCACAATCCGGATCTCTTCACTGAAGGGAAGCCTCTTCGACCTGAAGTCACATGTTGCCAGGTACTCATGGCTCCTGCCCTCGACAACCAGCCTGAGACTGCTCTCGCCCGAAAGGATGATAGGCCTGATTGTAAGATTATGCGGAGAAATGGGAGAAATTATTATACTCTCATCTTCAGGCGATAAAATTGGACCTCCTACACTCAGATTATAAGCCGTTGAACCGGTTGCCGTTGAAACAATCAAACCGTCAGCCCAGTAAGTATTCAGATATGCCTCGCCGACAAAAACATTTATTGTGATCATACTTGGATCAGCCTTTTGAATGGTTATCTCATTCAGGGCTGTAGACAACCCCTCTTCAAATAGTCCGGAAGGGTGGGTAATTTTAATCAGGGATCTTTCCACAATCTCATATTCGCCGTTACAGAGCAGATCTATGGAATGAGAGATCTCCTCATCTGAAATATTTGCGAGAAATCCCATCCTGCCTGTATTGACCCCGGCAATAGGAATCCCAAGGTCTCTCACCTTAAGCATGGTTTCAAGAAAAGTGCCGTCGCCACCCACACTCAGCACCAGGTCAGGCAGTTCTTTAATGCTTTCCAGATTCCTGAATCGTTCTATCACCTCACCGCCTGCACATGAACTGACATCAACCGATTTCCTGTAAAGCTGTATTTTTATCCCCCGTCTGCAGAACTCCCCAATCAGCCTGTTCACGCCTTCAGTGGTCTTCGGATTGGTGTCTTTGCTGTAAATTGCAACAGTCTTAAGCATGTGGGTTCAGATATTCATGTATTTCATAAGGAGATCAAACCGTTCAGAATAAAAGCGGTCCATCGAATCGTCGGCAGTGATCCAGCTTTTGACGTCGTAATTATACCGTTCAAATGTCCGCAGAACAGAAGCAAGTTCATTTGTGTTTACCTTGATTGTCAACTCCAGCCTTGTAGATTCAGGCGGCGAGGTTACATACATGCTGAGCACCTTGACATTGTTGCCTTCAACAATCTGTGCGATCTGAGAAAGGGAATAATCACGCTCAATAAGTTCAAGTACTATTATTCCTCCGGGCTGATCCATCGAGGAGATGCCTGCAAGGTATCTGACAAGATCGGAGGTTGTAATAATCCCCTTATAGTGATTCTTATCATCGAGAACGGGCACAACAGTCAGTTTCAAGCGGGAAGCCAGGCCGATGACCTCAAAAAGATGCTGTTCTGTAGTCACATAGGGTTTAAACAATGTAAGGGAATGGTTCCCGATCGGCTCTTCAGGTTGATTCATATCATAGATATCAGAATCTGATATCAGACCGAGAAAATCCAGATTATTGACAATCGGCAGATGAGATATCCTGAATATCTCCATCCAGTTCAATGCCGTCTGCCCTGAATCGGATGTTCTCAGGGAGGGTACAACCTCTGATATTAAGTCTTTAGCAACCATTAGCGGGATCCATAACTTTAAAATCATGTAAATTAACAAAAAAAAAGCCAGATGTTGTATTTTTACATCACTTTAGTACGGTTAATCTTCTTATTTATTATGACAAAGTTAAGTGTTAACATTAACAAAATTGCAACATTACGAAATGCCAGAGGCGGCAATATTCCAAATGTGAAGAGCGCTGCAATTAACTGCGAGCTCTTCGGAGCCGACGGCATCACCGTTCACCCGAGGCCCGATGAACGGCACATCCGATACCGGGACGTTTTGGAAATCAGACCCATAATAACTACCGAATTCAATATAGAAGGTTATCCCTCCGACAGGTTTATCGAACTTGTATTGTCTGTCAAACCCGACCAGGTAACCCTTGTGCCTGATGCTCATGATGCAATAACGTCTAACGCCGGGTGGGATACCCTGAGATTCAGACAATTCCTGACAGAAGTAGTATCCACATTCAGAAAAGACGGGATACGGACATCACTTTTTGTTGACACACAAGCTATTAACATCGAAAATGCTGCGCTATCAGGTACCGACAGGATTGAACTATATACTGAACCCTATGCCTCAGCATTCAGTATCAATGCTCCCCGGGCAATTGAACCATTTATTAATGCTGCAAATATTGCCCGTGAGGCCGGACTGGGAATTAATGCCGGCCACGACCTTAACCTCGAAAACCTGAAGTACTTCCATCAGAATATACCCTGGGTGGATGAAGTCTCAATAGGCCACGCACTTATCTCCGACGCACTTTACCTTGGTCTCGAAAATACTATCAGGATGTATAAGAGACAACTTATTGATCTGGTCTGATAATGAAATTGTTCTACCGGAAATACGGAAGCGGACCTCTATTAATTATACTTCATGGTCTTTTTGGGTCTTCCGATAACTGGGTGACAATTGCACGAAGCATAAGCAACCGCTTCACCGTTATTCTTCCGGATCAGAGAAATCATGGACTTTCACCCCATAGTGATGTCCATGACTATGAATCGATGAGCAGCGATATCAAAGAACTGGCAGAGGATCTTAATCTCGGCAGGTTTATCCTGGCAGGTCACAGTATGGGAGGGAAAACTGCAGTAAGTTTTGCCTGTAAATGGCCGGAAAGGCTTAACGGCCTGCTGATTGCTGACATATCTCCCTTTAAGACCGAAAGCCACAATTCTGAAACAGACAGACATCGTTCAATACTCAGGGTCATCCTTTCAACAGATACTGCCGCCATAACTTCCAGAAGAGATGCAGAATCGATGCTTTCAGGCCGGATTGCTGATGAAAAGACAAGGGGATTGATTTTAAAAAACCTTGTCAGAAATTCTGACAATACATTTTCCTGGAAAATAAATGCCCTCTCGCTTCTGCATAACTTTGACAGAATAGTGGAGGCGATTGTGCCTGAAGGTAACAGGATTACCGGGTTTCCGGTAACTTTCCTCAAGGGTGAGAAGTCGGAATACCTTCCCGAAAACGACTTCAATGAAATCCTGAACATTTTCCCTGCTGCCGGGTTTATAACCATCCCTTCTGCAGGTCACTGGCTTCATGTTGATAACCCCGAAGCTGTTAAAAAGTGCCTTCTGGATTTTACCGGTACAGGCTGATCACTGGAAAGTGACAGACTCTGTCTTTTCAGGATCTATCTTTGGCAGATTCATTAACCTCAATAATACCTGGGCTACAGCGAGAACATCCTTTTCGCAGTAGGTGACAATTCTTTTAAGATCATGCTCACCATGGTAAATTCCGGCAACCATACTCCCGTCAATATCATCCTTTGGGGTAGGGATTCCAAGAATTGTGGTCAGCAGATCCAGGGAAGTATAACTTTTATAATCACCGAACTTCCATAGGTCCAGGGTGTCAAGAAGTTTCACCTCCCACGGCTTTTTCCCGGCATTATCCAGAATATCAGGTATTATCATGCTGTTAATGATCATTCTCCGAGCCATGTAGGGATAGTCAAACTCCTTCCCGTTATGGGCGCATAACAAAGCCTCCCTGTTCCTTGCAAACTTTGCAAGCATAGCAGAAAAATCGGCAAGAAGGGCTTTTTCGTCATCACCATAAAAAGATTTAAGCCTGAAAGTAAAAGGATTCTTCTCTTTTAAAAGTCCGACTGAGATACAGATAATTTTTCCGAATTCGGCATATATCCCTGCCCGTTCGTAAACCTCTTCAGCCGACTGTTCCGCAGCCCTGAATTGTTTTGATTTCTTTTCCCAGAGCGACCGGTGAACCTGGTCAAGTTCTGTGTAAGTGGCAGCCACCGGAACAGTTTCGATGTCGAGAAACAAAATATCCTCGGGTTTGATATTGGTTAGCATGACTTAAATTCCTTTATTTAATAAATGTTTTTCAATTATTGAAATCAGCACTTCAATTCCAACCTGGTTTTCTCCTCCTCCTGGTATAATGATGTCGGCATAACGTTTTGAAGGTTCAATAAACTGAAGATGAGAAGGCTTTACCGTATCATGATACCTTTGGAGGACAGCCAGAACTGAACGCCCTCTTTCAATGATATCCCTCTGAATGACCCTTCCCAGGCGGTCATCTGCGTCTGCATCGACAAAAACTTTAATATCAAGTATATTTCTTAATCCCCAGTCAGCCAGTATCAGTATCCCTTCAACAAGAACCACCCTTGCCGGCCTTACAGTTATGGTCTCCTTTGCCCTCAGGCAGGTCAGATAGGAATAGACAGGCATTTCGATACTGTTACCGGCCCTCAGCCTGTTAAGGTGATCGATCAGCAGGGTGAATTCCAGTGAATCGGGATGATCAAAATTTATTTTCTGCCTCTCTTCAGGAGAAATATGCCCATTGTCCTTATAGTAAGCGTCCTGAGGTATCACTATAACCTCTTCATTTGGCAATTTCTCCATTACTTTTCTGACAACGGTTGTTTTTCCCGATCCGGTTCCCCCGGCTATACCTACTATCAGCATTTATTTTTAAATTTGCAGTGAATAATAGTTTATCAAAAATAGTAAAAAGTTGGGAGCTGACTGAAACCTGGTTCGTAGATATAGCATTAAAGCGTTTCGGGTGTCTTTTTCTGAGGTCTATCACAGCATATAAATCCACAATCAGATGGCAGAACTTTATCCATTGAGATTCGAACCTGTCTTAAAAGAGAAGATATGGGGAGGCAGTGCTCTTGTCGCTAAATATGGTAAGAATGGTGAGGGACTCAGGAATGTCGGCGAGAGCTGGGAAATATCAGCTGTTGCCGGGAACCTTTCGGTTGTAACCAACGGTTTCCTGGCAGGCAATAATATCGAAGAAATAATCGAAGTTTACATGGGTGACCTGACCGGCGAGGCCATATTCGACAAATTCGGGAATGAGTTTCCTCTTCTTATAAAGCTGATTGAAGCCAGGGAGGATCTTTCGGTCCAGGTTCATCCGGGGAATGAGCTTGCAAGGGAACGGCATAACGCATATGGAAAAACTGAAATGTGGTATATTCTTGAAAGCCAAAAGGGAGCGAGAATATATACTGGTTTCTCAAAACCCGTTGCCAGGGAAGAATACCTCAATGCACTGAAAAACAATACCATTCAGGATCTGCTCAATGTTGAGACAGCTGACCCCGGAGATGCATTTTTTACTCCTGCCGGCCGGATTCATGCCATAGGTGCAGGAGTGGTGCTGGCTGAAATACAGCAGACATCTGACATAACCTATAGAATTTATGACTGGGGGCGAAACAATAAAGAAAGGAAGAGAGCTTCACACCGACCTGGCACTTGACGCTATCGACTTTTCAGCCTATGGGAAGAATAAGATAAATCATATTCCGGACAGGGGACTTAAAAACCTTGTGAAATGTGAGTTTTTCGATATTAACATCCTTCACCTGGATAAGCCAATCGAACGAGATTACAGCCTGCTCGATTCTTTCGTAATTTATATATGCACTGAAGGAAGCTTTACACTCCGCTGGGAAAACAATCCGGAAACAGTATCAAAGGGGGAAACTATTCTCCTTCCCGCAATGATTATGAATGTCAATCTTGAACCTGAACCGGACGCCACAATACTTGAAATTTATATCAGCAATTAAATTATCTGTAACCAATCTTAAATACCATGAAAAACTTTACTTTTCTCTTCTCACTATTAATAATTATTATGCTGGCATCCGGATGTGGCGGAAGGGGAACCGCAAAAAACGAAACAGCCGCCGGAGCTGATACCATTACGGTCCCTGACACGGGCTTTACGGGCATTAAAAAATACAGTGACGGCACACATATTATTAAGGAGGTCACTTTTGAAAATGGCGTGCGGCAGGGTGAAATGAAGTCATTTTATGCCGGAGGACAATTGTATCAGTCTTTCTGGTACGAAAACGGACTTCGTGAGGACTCGGCAAGATGGTATTATCTTGAAGGGCAGGTATTCAGATCAACGCCATATAAACATGACACAATTGATGGAATTCAGGTCCAATACTACCGGACCGGCAGGGTGAAGGCAAGAATCAAATATAACAAGGGGTTTCGGACTCCCTTCATTGAAGAGTATACTCAGCAGGGGAGACGGGTAACAGGATATCCCGAAATTACATTCTCCCTTACCGACAATTATAACTCAACAGGAAAACTGAGGGTCAACCTCGAGCTTTCAGATAAATCGCCGAAAGTGAAATTCTACAGGGGTGATTTCACAAATGGAGTCTTCGATTCTACAAAGTGCGTCAGATTAAAAGTCACCAACGGAAAAGCTTATATAGATCTCAGGAAGTCCGGATCGCCTCAGCAGGACTACGTCGCAGTTATCGGGGAAGCAGTAACGGGATTTGGGAACAGATACCTGTCATATAAGAAAATAGATCTTCCCTACAAGGATCTCAAATAAGGTAATGATAATCCATTCTGCTTCATTTATTACCAGCAGCCCTTCTATAGAGCTATGTCCTCCTGCCGTGAAGCCGGAATTCGGATTTATCGGGAGATCAAATGTCGGAAAATCCTCCCTTATCAATATGCTGACCGGTTATTCCGGTCTCGCCAAAATCTCAGGTAACCCGGGCAAGACCCGCACCATCAATCATTTTTTAATAAACGATAAATGGTACCTTGTCGATCTGCCCGGCTACGGATTTGCCAGGGTGCCTGTTAAGATGAGAATCTCGTGGACCAAAGCAGTTGAACAATTTATTCTTGAACGGGAAACCCTTGTTTGCCTGTTTATGCTTATTGATTCGCGTCTTATCCCTCAAAGTTCCGACATGACATTTATGGAATTCCTGGGACGCAACCAGGTGCCCTTTGCACGCGTCTTTACTAAAAGTGACAAACTGTCGGGTGCTGCACTTAAAAAAGCAATTATCCTGTATGATAATGAGATGCTTAAAAACTGGGAATCGCTTCCTCCGACGTTTATCTCATCAACTGTTAAAAAGACAGGAAAAGAGGAGATCCTGGACTTCATTGAAGAAACTATCAACAATTTTTCATTTCCCGTTTGATATCCTGCGGAATTTATAATTTTGTAGCCATAAGAATTCTTAAATACCAAATACCAAAATCATAGGATAATGTATGGAAAGGCACCAATGAAGATTTTTTCCTGCAGGGCTTCTAAACACCTCGCTGAGCGAATTGTTGAAAAGCTTGGGGTTGAGCTCGGGAAAAGTACTGTAACTGAATTCAGTGATGGAGAATTTCAGCCATGTTTTGACGAATCTGTCAGAGGGGACATGGTTTTTATAATCCAATCTACAAATCCTCCTGCTGATAACCTTTTCGAATTGCTCCTTATGATCGACGCAGCAAAAAGAGCGTCTGCCTATAAAGTAATCGCTGTCATCCCCTATTATGGTTTTGCACGCCAGGACAGGAAAGACCGGCCAAGGGTATCAATCGGCTCAAAGTTATCTGCCGATCTGTTAAGCACTGCGGGCGTCGACAGGGTCATAACCATGGACCTTCATGCCGATCAGATACAGGGATTTTTTAATGTACCTGTCGACCACCTTTTCGGCTCCGCAATCTTTGCACCCTACATCTCAAACCTTAAACTTGACAATCTTACCGTCTCTGCTCCCGACATGGGAGGATCAAAAAGAGCCAATGCATATTCCCGTCATCTTCAAAGCGAAATGGTATTATGCTACAAGCTCCGCAAGAAACCGAACATAGTCGAAGAAATGTCAATTATTGGTGATGTTGAAGGCAGGAATGTTGTGATCATCGACGATATGGTCGATACTGCCGGAACCCTCGTTCTGGCCGCTCAGAAAATAATGGAACGGGGTGCGAAAAGCATAAGGGCTTTCGCAACACACCCTGTCCTGTCAGGAAATGCTGTCGATAGAATAAACAATTCCCTGTTAACGGAGCTTGTGGTGACCGACTCGGTTCCTTTCAACAATCATTCTGATAAAATAAAAGTCCTCTCAATCGCTGATATTTTTGCGAGTACTATCCAGGCGGTAAATCTTAACCAGTCGATCAGTACAAGTTTTGTTTTCTGATTCCTTTGTAGTATGTTTGCAGTCCGAAAAAATAAATCTTTATGTCAAACGTGTAATGGGGAGTTGCCGGATTGATAACTCTTAGTAGCACAATAACTTTTATTAAATGAAGACAATCGAAATTAAAGGGACTCTGAGAACCGAACTGGGAAAGAAAAGTTCCAGACTCAGCAGAAAAAGTGGAAATGTACCATGCGTGATATATGGAAAAGATAAAAACATCCATTTCGAGGCACATGAAAACAGCTTTAAAAATCTGATATACACTCCTGACGCTCACCTCGTTAATCTGACCATCGATGGAACAGGTCACAAGGTTGTTCTGAAGGATGTCCAATTCCATCCGGTAACTGACAAAATTACCCATCTTGATTTTATGGAGGTAGTTGAAAACAAGCCAGTCGTTATCAGTCTCCCAATCGCCGTAACAGGCGACTCTGTCGGAGTAAAAGCAGGAGGCAAACTCAGGATCAAGAAAAGAACGCTTAAGGTTAAGGGTTTTGCAGGTGACATACCTGAAAATCTGCCGATAGATATAACTGAAGTTAAAATACATCATTCAGTAAAAGTCGGCGATCTTTCATATGATAAGATTGAACTGATCGATCCGAAGATCACAACCGTACTTACTGTGGCAACCTCACGTGTTGTTCAGAAGGGTGAAGGTGAAGAGGGTGAAGAAAAACCTGCAGTTGAAGGAGGCGAAGCTGCTGCTGCTGCTCCGGCTGAGGAAAAAAGCAAGTAACTCTGTTTGTTTATTGAGTCAGGCACAATGAAATATCTGATAGTTGGCCTGGGAAATATCGGTGAAGAGTACAAAGATACCCGGCATAATATAGGTTTTAATGTATTGGATGCATTTGCTAATGCGTCCAATACTGCTTTTACCGACAGACGTTATGGCTTCGTGTGTGAAGTAAAATATAAAGGCCGGACGTTTATCCTTCTCAAGCCTTCCACATTCGTGAATCTGAGCGGCAATGCCGTGAACTACTGGCTTAAAAAAGAAAAGATACCCGTCGAAAATCTTCTCGTTATTGTCGACGATATAGCCTTGCCCCTGGGAAGTATAAGAATGAGATCGAAGGGCAGCGACGGCGGACATAACGGGCTTGCCCATATAAATACGATTCTTGCAACCAATGAGTACACAAGGATAAGAATTGGCATCGGCAACAGTTTCCGTAAAGGCCGACAGGTTAATTATGTCCTTGGAAAACTGACCCCTGGAGAAAAGAAATTTATGGAAGAACGGATCGCCCTTGCTGTGGAAATGGTAAAATCCTTTGGCACTATCGGCACAGAGCTTACAATGACGACTTTCAACAAATCCGGAAAGATAACCCTGACAGGGGAGGCAGAATCAGCTCCCGGATCCCCTTCAACAAACTGATCAGAAATTCCGCATGGCAGATAACCCGATAAGGATCGATAAATTCCTCTGGTCAGTCAGGATCTTTAAAACAAGGAGCATAGCCTCGGAGGAGTGCAGAAAAGGAAGGATAATTATAAATAATGTTCAGGTTAAGCCTTCAAGGATTGTTCTTGGTAATGAGGTAATTGTTGTAAAGAAACTTCCTGTGATTTACACTTACCGTGTTATTGAGCCAATCGAAAACCGGGTTTCGGCTAAACTGGTTGCAAATTATATTGAAGATCTTACTCCGGAGGAAGAAAAAGCAAAGCTTACACTATCACACACCGGTCTGAACAATTACCGCGAAAAAGGAACCGGGCGTCCCACAAAGAAGGAAAGGCGTAATCTCGACAGGTATACAGGCGATTTTGGCAATCCCGACCGGTAGTAAAAAGACTTAATGTTTGCTGAAGCAAAATATTATTCAGCCAATAGTTTGACAGCTGCAAACCATTTCTTTAACTTGCACTAATCTTATATGATCGTAAATCTTTCAGGCTCGTTGCGAGCTTCAAACATTGCCTGCTTAAATGGGTAAGGAAAATATAGAAAAGTATTCTGCACGCTATGCATTGTTTAAACAGGCTGTCGGTTTCTGGCATAATAAGGTCTATTACAGGAAAATTATAGTAATTGGCAGTGAGAATATAAATCCCGACCATCATCTGATCTTTGCCCCTAATCACCAGAATGCGCTTATGGATGCCCTGGCCGTCCTTTTTACACATAAAGGTCAGCCTGTATTTCTTGCAAGAGCTGACATTTTCAGGAAAAAGGCAGTAGCAGCCTTCCTGTATTTCATAAAGATATTACCTGTATACAGGTTAAGGGACGGATTCAGTTCACTTAAATCAAACGATGATATTTTCAGAAAGACAATCGATGTTCTGAAAAACAAAAACGGCCTCGTCATCCTTCCGGAAGGCGATCATGCAGGCTTCAGAAGACTGAGGCAGCTAAAAAAAGGTATCTGCCGTATTGCATTCCATGCCGATGAAGCAACTGACTTTAAACTGAATATTAAAATCATTCCTGTCGGTATCGAGTACTCAAACTATAGCAGGTTCAGACAGGTTCTTACAGTAATTTACGGAAAGCCGATCGAGGTCTCAGAGTATCATCAGATGTACAGAGAGAGCCCCGAAAAAGCCCTTAATGAACTCAGAACCAGGCTTTCAACTGAAATAAAGCGAATAATGGTCCATATTGAGTCTGAAGATGATTATGAAGCCATTGACGAATTAAGAAGCATTATAAACGGAATATACAGCGATAATATTAAACTTCCCAAGCTTTTCAGGGACAGAACACTGATTAATAAACTTAAACTACTTAAAACCTCGAACCAGGAGACTTATAAAAGAATATGCACGCTAAGCCTCCGGATTAAAAAGAATGCCAGAGACCTGGATGTCAGCTACAAGCTGCTTGAAAAGAAGAAACATCCTCTTGGCTGGTTGATTGCAGGAATGGCCGGTCAGTTAATTACTTTCCCTGTCTGGCTCTTTGGAAATATTTTTACACTGACCTTTCTTCTCCTTCCTGAAATGCAGATCAGGAAGACAAAGGACCTTCAATTTCACGGAACCATACGTTTCGGAATTTCTCTTGCCCTTGCTTTTATTTTTTTACCAGTCTATCTTATTCTTTCGCTGATTATTTTTTCACCAGTGTGGCTTGCAGCCGGGATCTTTTCAACGATACCCCTGGCAGGAATATTTGCCTGGAACTACAATATTCTTTTCCGCAGGATCAGGGGCGGTTTTCGGGTCAGAAAATATATAAGAATGAAAAACTCCGGTTATGCGGCTCTTAAAAATGATTATGATGAACTTTCCGAACTCGTCTCAGGCATATAATGAATAAAAATGAATTTTTTAACGGTAAAGTTGCCTGGATCACAGGAGCTTCTTCGGGAATCGGGGAAGCCCTGGTTTATCAATTTGTAAGCATGGGGGCAAAGGTAATTGCCTCATCAAATGAGCCATCCGTTCTGGAGAGAGTCAGAGACCGGTGCGGAGACCGTTCATCGATGGTGATTTGCGTTCCATTCGATCTTTCAGATACAGCTGGCATAGACAAAATTGTTGAACAACAGGTCAAGGCTGCCGGAAAGATAGATTACCTGCTTAACATAGGCGGTATAAGCCAGCGGGCAAGAATAGAAGATACGCCGCTGTGGCTCGACAGGAAGATCTTCGAGATCAATTACTTCGGAACGATTGCTTTTACCAAGGCGGTATTGCCTTATATGGTGAGCCGGAAATCCGGACATATCCTTGCAACAAGCAGCATATCAGGGAGATTCGGATTCCCGTTAAGATCAGCCTATTCAGCCTCAAAACAGGCATTACACGGTTTCATCGAAACTCTGCATCTCGAAAACAAAGCCAATAACATAAGGGCATCCGTTATAATCCCGGGCAGGGTCAGAACCCGGATCTCTTTTCATGCCCTCGACAGCGAAGGCAAAGAGCATGGTAAGATGGATGAAGGACAGTCAAAAGGGGTATCGCCTGAGAGGGCTGCAAGAACAATAATAAAAGGGATTATCAGAAACAAAAGGGAGATCCTTGTGGGAAAAAGTGAATTGTCTCTTTTGTACATGCGGAGAATATGTCCCTGGCTCTTTTTCAGAATTGCGGATAAAATTAAATCGACATAAATATTTCTCATAGATGAAAGAATATCAAATAGGTGGAATTCAACAGGTTGGAATAGGAGTTATGAACGTCTATGAAGCCTGGAAATGGTATATTAAAATGTTTGGGGTGGATTGCAGGATCTTTGAAGACGAAACTGAAGCAAAGCTTATGCTTCCCTACACCGGTGGTAAAGCCTGGAGCAGGCATGCTATACTGGCATTGAACCTCCAGGGCGGCAGCGGATTTGAGGTCTGGCAATATAAGGGAAGGGAACCGGTTCCCATAAAGGAAGAGATCAGGTTAGGCGACACCGGTATTCTTGTTTGTAAGGTGAAAGTCAAGAGCATCGACAAGGCCTACTCCAATTACAAATTGAATAATGCTGCCATTCCGGGAGAACCTGTCAAAGGCCCGTTAGGAAGTAAAAGCTTTTTTGTTAAGGACCCGTATGGTAATCTGTTTCAGATGATTGAGGGCAATCACTGGTTCATTGACGAGAAGAAAGAAACAGGAGGTTCCTGCGGTGTTATCATCGGCGTATCTGATATTGACAGGTCGCTGCCGGTTTACTCTGATATCCTTGACTATGATGAGATCGTTTATGATGAAACCGGTATCTTCCCTGACCTGGCCTGCCTGCCGGGAGGCGAAAATAAATTCCGCAGGGTACAGCTTAAGAATTCAAAACCACTTGCAGGCTATTTCAGCCCTGTCCTGGGAAAAAGTGTTATTGAGCTCATAAGTCCGGTTGGAACACCGGGAAGAAAAACCTACAGGGACCGCTTCTGGGGAGATCCGGGATTCATACATCTATGCTTTGATATCAATGGGATGGATAAACTTAAGGACTACTGCAATGTCAAAGGTTTCCCTTTTACGGTCGACAGCCGACAGGGCAGCGACGGGACCAGTTTTGACATGGGCGAGGCAGCCGGGTACTTTGCATACATTGAAGACCCCGACGGAACTCTTATTGAGTTTGTCGAGACTCATAAAATTTCAATTCTTAAAAAGCCTGCCTTAAAACTGAACCTGCAGAAGAGAAGCGGATATAAGCCGCTCCCGGGCTGGATGTTGAAAACACTCAAATTTTCGAGAGTCAAAAATCCCTGACCCGGCCGGAGATTATTACTTATCTGCGTGATCTTCGGGAAACCTATTCATCTGCGAAATCTGCGGGAAATGTTTTCATCTGCGAAATCTGCGGGAAATGTTTTCCGGAAACTTTTCAGATTTTCTTCTCCTGTTTCTCTTCAACCTCGCGGAAAACTCTCATGATGTTTCCTCCCCAAATCTTTGCAATATCGGCTTTTGAATAACCACGCCGCAGAAGTTCAATTGTAATATTTTTCATTTCAGCCACCGATTTGCACCCCTCAACTCCACCTCCACCGTCGAAATCAGTTCCGATCCCGACGTAATCGATGCCTGTCACCTGCACCACATGATCAATATGGTCCACAACATCACTTACTGTGGCTAGTTTTTCATATTTTTCCTGTATTTCACTGTATTCGGCTCTTAACTGCCTCCTCTTTTCATCTGACAGGGTAGCGTAGTCACCGTACTTTTGCTTTAGCTCGCTAAGCTTTGTTTCGAGTTCCGGATTCGGATCGGGGGTTTTGATATACCCGCTAAGGATACAGATCTGAACAACGCCTCCGTTTGCCTTAAGCGCCAGAAGCATATCGTCCGTAAGGTTCCTCGGACTTTCACAAAGAGCCCTGCAAGAGGAGTGTGATGCAATGACAGGCGCCTTCGATAACTTCAGAACATCATAAAACGAAAGATCGGATATATGTGAAACATCTATCATCATTCCAAGCCTGTTCATCTCCCTGACAACATCATCCCCAAAATCCGAAAGACCGTTATGTTCGGCGCCATTTGAATCGGTCGATGAATCACAGATATCATTGTTTTTGGTATGGCAAAGGGTTATATATCTGGCTCCCAAATCATAATACTGCTTTACCCGTGAAATATCCATCCCCATCGGATAACCATTTTCAAGTCCGATAAAAGCTGCGATCTTGCCGGCTTTCCTTAACCTGTAGGCATCTTCAGGACATATTGCAATACCGGCCACTTCAGAATTCTTCTCAACATTTTTATGAATGGTCTCAAATATCTGAATGGCTCTCTGGTTTACTTCATTGAAGATAGAGTCATTTCTTGGTCCCTGGCCGATAAATACCGCAAAAAATTCAGCGTTAAGACCTCCCTCGATCATCCTGGGAAAATCGACACACCCCTCCTCATGTCTCACTCCAAGATCAAAATCCGACCTTGCCATATCCATCGGTGTATCACAATGGGTATCCACAGTCAGCATGTTCTCATGCAGCTTTTCGGCCTGCTTAACAAGGCGTTCCTCTTCATTACCGCAGGACAGCAGGAGAAATAAAACCAAAGAAAATCCAGTGAGCTTTTTCATATTAAGGAGTTATTTTACGGTGCAAGATAAGTAAAATGGTACTCCGAAAAACCTGAGGATCTGCATTTAACACAATTTAACAATGAGCCCGGAATTATTACCTGATCATGTTCATTGCTGTAAGAATTCCCCTGCATAATGCAAGAAATTCAAAAAGTTACTTTTAACCCGATGCCGTTAAATGTGAAACCCAACCTGGCTTCCCCCACCCGGTAAGATGACCGGTTAAGTCCGTTATTATAGATACTGACCGCATTTTTTGCGTGTTTTGTATATGCTGAGGTAAAAGGTATTGAAATAACAATCAATCCTGCGCCGATAGCCGCTAAAGTCCAGTCAGGATCACCACCTGCCAGAGCGGTTCCTACGGGCCAGCCTGCCAAAAATCCACCGGCATATCCAAGGACAGTAGAGAAACCGGAGTTACTTTTGGCAATCTTCATTTCTGCGGATGCTTCCGGATTCGATTTAGTAATAGTCACAAGTTGCCTCGGCGTCAGGGCTTTACCGTTTTGGAGAAATACTGTGCCGAGTCCTTTTTTAACCTGAATTGAATCAGCAGGATTTTGTGAGAACAAGGATAAAACGAAGAGAGTTAAAATTACTGACAGAATGATCTTTTTCATGTTTATGGAAAGTTAAGTTGGTTTAAAATTTGATATCAGGACAGATCTATTTACAATTTGCTCATATTAACGGTCGGAGTTATAAGATATTACCTTGTTTTAATAATAGTTTCGTTGAAATAACAGGGAGATTCCTCTACTTTATCAGGTGTGTCATGCTGTATCTGCGTGAGTGAAGAAGCTGAACCACGGATTGGTTCCATCATTATAGCGATATTGTCTATTCCATATTATTGAACCACGGATTGGTTCCATCATTATAGCGATATTGTCTATCCCATATTTCTGAACCACGGAGTGGTTCCATCCAGAATTAGCTCCCGGATGTATTCGTCTATGTATCAGAAAGATCCCTCGCTGGCGCTCGGGTGATATTCAAATATATAAATCGTCATCTGTCCAATCTGACGGGTTATTATTTATATAAATCCTGATATTCTGCATTGAACTTTCATTATGAATAATATGATCATAAAACCGGGATTGCCATCCGAAATTAACAAATCCGTTTTTGTTGCACCACCTTTTTACGGATGATTTGAATTGATTTACGATAACAGAAACGGAATTTTTCAAAGGTTTTGAAAATTGATTTGTATTTTGTATTGGCAGAGACATGCCATGCAGGGACATGCCATGGCATGTCCCTACGGCATTATCGTGTATAGATTGTAGGGTCACGCCATGGCGTGACCCTACAGGGGAATAATCCAAAATGATGATTCCATGAAGATGATTTGGCATAATAACAAATTCATCTAACCTGGCATGGGCAAAATGGTTTGGGATTTCTATCCAAAATTGTGACGCAATTGATCCAATATCAGAAAGAAGCATTTTATTATTTTCTATCCTTCCAAAAAAAGGTTGTCTTTCCATGCAACATATTGTTATGAAATAACAACCTTCTTTACTGTAATCCCATTCTTTTAACCTTATATTTTTTCTTTCTCTAAGCATTTCTTATTTTCTCATGGTGGTTTTTAAAATTGATTTGTATTTTGTATTGGCAGGGACATGCCATGTAGGGACATGCCATGGCATGTCCCTACAGCATTATCGTGTATAGATTGTAGGGTCACGCCATGGCGTGACCCTACCAATATAGTTTGAATCTCCACCCGATCCTGAGTTCAATAAGTGTAGCTTTCCATGAATTGAAAAAGAACATCTCATTAAGACTTAATGAAGTATTAAAACCTGGTTTTGCCAGATAATTGATACCGACTGGTACCTGTAGAAAACCATCCCCGAATTGTGAACCAATTAACAATCCGGTAAAAGGAGTAAATCTGTTCTCTGAAAAACCTGAACTCAGATGGATCCTGCTGCCACCGGAAACGAAAAATCCATCATCCAGGTCAGTGCCTATGTTAATCTCCAGATCAATCTGAGGAATGATGAAATAATCCAGGGTGGATGTGAACATTCCACCCTCTTCGGAAATCCAGAGCGCAATTCCGGCGCTGACCCCGAAAGGTTTGCTCTTTCTTGGATTCTGATACCCCATCAGATCGATAAATCCATTCTTGTATTCGATACGGGTAATGCGGTTGTTGTTTATCGATAAAGTTGGTCCATCCTCATAATCAGGCATTTTATACTTTACCAGCCTGTTGGTTTTCTCAATAATTTTGACGTTTAGCTGCTGCCTGTCCTTTGTGCTGATTTCATCCTGTCCGATAACGGATTGAAAAACAAAGGCTAAAATCAGAATAATAAAATAGTTTCTCATAAATACCGCATTAAGGTTAATCATTTCCCAGATGGATTTTGAGTTCTGACAATCTCCGATCCCGTGGGTCAGAGGGGGGTCCGGTTCGCAAAAAGCCCCTGACTGTAAAGGTCAGGGGCAGCCATGAAAAGAAATAAAATTTGCTTTTGGACAGTAAAAGCTTCTTCTTAAAGTATTTAACTTTGAATATCTTTGTTTGTCTCTGTTATTAATCCAATTTATATCAGGGTATTAATCCCGTTATTCTCCGATCTCAGCTTACCTGACACCCAAATATATAAAATTATTTTGCAAATCGCAATAAAATCATGCCAATAAAACCACGTGGTTTAAAAGTCTGGCTTATTTTTGTGCCTTGATTAAATTATGAGCGGCAACAGGAAAATATGGCACTGGGTAATAATGGCGTTATTGTCTCTCATCTGGGGAACAAGCTATATCCTTATGAAAAGAGGGCTCGAATCTTTCTCCTATATCCAGGTAGGCACACTGAGGATCCTTTTCTCATTTCTCTGCCTCCTTCCGATTGCACTGAAAAACCTTCATAAGCTGAGCAGGCAGAACCTGTTATCAATTGGTATTATAGGCCTTTTCGGAAGCGGAATACCTGCCTTTCTTTTTCCTGTCGCACAGACCAGGATAAGCAGTTCGCTTGCAGGTATGCTGAATTCCCTGAGTCCGGTCTTCACCCTGGTCGTCGGGATATTATTCTATAAACGGCACGCAATAAAAGCCCAGATAACAGGCGTTTTCCTTGGCCTTATCGGAGCAGTCGGACTTCTCTACAGCGGTTCATTTTCGCTCAATTATTACGGGGTCTTTGTGGTCATCGCAACAATCCTCTATGGGATAAGCGCAAATGAAGTAAGCCGGGTGGAAGGTATAAACGGACTGCAGATCACTTCGCTGGCGTTCCTGCTGATCAGCCCGATCGCCATCGGGTATCTGATCTTTTCCGATTTTTCACGGGTGCCGGCGACTGACCACTGGGTAAGAAACCTGGGATGCATAGCTTTGCTGGCTGTAATGGGAAGCGCCGTTGCTCTGGCACTATTCTACTTTCTCATAAGGGAGACTTCACCTGTTTTCGGATCGATGGTAACCTACTTTATCCCCATCGTTTCAACTTTATGGGGATTGGCTGATAATGAACGATTTACACCTTCAATGCTCATTTCAGTAGCTGTAATACTGGCCGGGGTCTATATTATTAACAGGTCCGCCATTAATAATATGCTGAGAATTTGAATGAACAGATATACTCTTCTTGCATTATCAGTATCCGGCGGAATCCTTTCCGGACTGGCATGGACAGACTGGTGTCCGGGATTTGTTCTGTTTGTTTCATTTGTTCCGTTCCTGCTGGTTGAGAATCATCTCTTTGAGAACCAGAGGAAGTACTCATCAGCATCATTCTTCACATACCTGCTTCCGGGATTTGTAATTTTCAGCATCATGACCTTTGGCTGGGTCAGGGCTGTCAGTATCCTGGCTGCAATCTGCGTAATCCTTATGGCATCATTATTAATGTCATTCACTTTATGGCTGGCTCATATTATAAGATTGAAGGCAGGTACAATTTCCGGATCCGTTTCCTTCATCGCATTCTGGCTTACGCTTGAACTCCTGTGTTTAAATATGGATATCCTGTCACCGTGGGCTAACCTGGGAAACGGATTGTCAAAAGACATTCTGTTCATTCAATGGTACGAGGTCACCGGAACTGCCGGGGGTACTCTCTGGATCCTTCTCTCAAACCTTTTCCTCTCAGGCTTTCTTTTAAGTTTCTTTAAAAATCAGGGGAAACGTTTTAAATTTCTTCTGATGTGGCTGGCAATTGCCGTTATTCCTTCTGTAATCTCCCTGGTACTGTACCAGTCAGTAAAACCTTCAACTGGTCGTGAATGCGAAGTGGTGATCATTCAACCTGATTACGATCCCTATACTGAAAAGTTTACCATCCCTTTTGAAGAACAGCTTAACAAGGCTGCCGGAATGGCGGAGACACAGCTAACAAACAGCACCGGCTGGCTGGTTTTACCCGAAACAATTGTTGACGACCCTGTTAATGAATATAATCTCGCAGAGGACAAATACATCAGGATACTAAAGGGATTGATAAACAGGCATCCCGGTTTAAATGTTGTTGCTGGCATGGAAACTTATAAACCTTATCAGCCATTGGCTGAATCCGCTTCCCGCGGCAGTACCAGCGGTAATCTGAACCCCGCTTTTACTCATTATTTTAATTCGGCAATTAATATAGATTCCGGACCGTCATTCCAGATCTATCACAAATCAAAGCTGGTCCCGGGTTTCGAAGCTCTCTTTTCATCATGGCCATTGAGGCTGGTGAATAAGCTGCTTCCCGAGCCTGGCGGAACCCGATGGGGCTATGAGCCCCAAAAAGAGAGATCCTGTTTTACCGACGACATCCAATCGTTGAAAATAGCGCCTGTTATATGCTATGAATCGATTTATGGTAAATATGTAACTGACTACATAAAAGAAGGCGCTGAAGCAATCTTTGTAATTACAAACGATGGGTGGTGGAAGAACACAAATGGTTATAAACAACATTTCGCACATTCATCCATGAGGGCTATTGAAACCCGCCGGCCTTTGGTAAGGTCGGCAAATACCGGTATTTCCGGTATTATCGATATACGGGGGAAGGTCATTCAAAAAAGTGAATGGTGGACCCCGGCAGTCATTAAGGGGGTAATCAATCCTGAAACCCGCATCACTGTTTACGTCAGATACGGCGATTACCTGATGTATATCGCCGCGATGGTCTCACTGCTGATACTTTTGATGGTATTTGTTTATCTGCCTTTCAACGATAAACTTCGCTGACGCAATTTATATAATGTAACAATTTTGTTCAATAAACGTCTTTATTGTAAATTTCATCCTGATAACTTTAGAAATTATGAAAACAGAAAAAATTGTTCTTATTTGTCTTATGTCACTATTGTTCAGCGGTTTATCGGCCCAGTCGGTCTCTGAGAAACGAAGCTATATGAAAACGCTTCCCATAAGCAGAGGGACAAAGCTTGAGGTGATCAATAAATACGGCGATATCAAAATCACCACATGGAATAAGGATTCCGTTTTCATAATGTCTGAAATTGAAGCTTTTGCGCAGAATGAGTCAAAGCTGACAAAAATGTTCGAAGGCATTAATACCAATGTTACAGCGGCAGGCCAGATCGTCAGGGCAAAGTCGGAATTCGATCAGAATATCCTGGTATTGCTCGAGAGTTTTAAAGGGCTCACAGAGAAAATCATAGATTACGATTCAAGGGTTAAGATCAGCTATTTTATAAATATACCTGATTATGCTGATATTCATATTGAGAACCAGTTCGGGGATGTTTCAATGGAAAATAATAAGGGAGTTGTTTCGGTTTCTCTTTCCAATGGGGACTTTAATGCCAATTCACTCAACAAATTATCAGAATTCACCCTTAATTTCGGAGAAGCGGAAATTGGCTATGTCGCTTCAGGTAAAATAAATTCCACATTTTCGGAGTTTGTAATTTCAGAAGCGGGAGATCTTACAGTCAATTCCACCTCATCGAGGTATGATTTCAAAAAAGCAGGCAGGATAACTGTCGAATCAAGGAGGGATAAGATCTTCGCAGGGGATATTTCTGAGCTTGCGGGTGTTTCATATTTTACAGATTTTAAAATTGAAACTCTTCTGAAAGAAACGGACCTTACAATCAAATACGGAGGCCTTGACATTGAGACAACGGATAGCCGGTTTGAAAAGATAAACCTCATATCAGCTTTCTCCGATATCACCCTGGGCTTTGACCCTTCAACATCATATAATTTTGAAATAAAGCATACAAATGCCTTTGTTGTAACTCCCGGAAAGAATACAAAGTCGGAAAAGGAAGCCCTGAACGATGATAAGAAGGAATATCTGACTACCGGGACTTATGGCAGCAATCCCGGATCACGTAAAGTCGAAATAGAAGCCACAAGGGGAAATATCCATCTTAAGTAATTGCTTTCCCTCTCTGTGTAACTCTGTGTCTTCCCTGCCTACCGGCAGGCAGGTCTGTGTAACTCTGTGTAAGTTCTTAAATTTTTAGTTTGTTCACAGAGATCCGCTCGTGACGTCTTTCAAAATTTCGACTTGTAAAGAGTTACACCTTCATCAAGCCACTTCCTGTACTCCTCAACATTCAGGTTTGTCGGCATCGGCCTGTTCAGCGGATTCCCCTCATGATCTGCAATAACGTAAAGCGGGAGTGCATTTGTTTTATATTTTGAAATTTCAAAATCCTCATTCTGCTTTCCGATCGTCTTCTTCTGTTTGCCGTCAACAGTTGAAACATACCACTCATTTTCAGGTAATTGAGTCCTGTCATCGGCATAAAGTGCAATGATGACAAAGTTCTCCCTTAACCGCCGGAGCACCTCCGGATCAGACCAGACCTTTGCTTCCATTACCTTACAGTTTGCACAGGCATGCCCTTTGAAATCGATAAGCACAGGTTTTCCTTTTTCCTTTGCACAGGCAATTCCCTGTTTAAAATCATAATATCCTGTAAGTCCAAGCGGCATGTCAAAAAGACCGGCATACTTTGGTTCGCTGCAGGGTGACCCCGCTACAGAGTTGCCGAAATCGAATGATTGGGGAGCGACGGTACCGGGTAGTTCCTGCCGGCTGCTGAACCACGATGTACCCTGCGACGGAAGCATGGATGAGAGCCCCCTGAGCGGCGCCCCAAAGAGTCCGGTAACAAGATAGACAACAAATGAAAAGACTATGATGATCAAAAACAGCCTGAAGGTACCAATATAAGGAAGGTCGCTGTCGAGATGGAATTTAATCTTACCCATGAGATAGAGACCCAGCAGGGTAAATATTACGATCCAGATTGACAGGAATATATCCCTTGATAAGATTTTAAAGGAATAAACACTATCGATGGCCAGCAGGAATTTCAGGCTGAAGGCCAGCATAATAAAACCAAGAACAACTTTTACCGAATTAAGCCATCCTCCCGATTTTGGCATTCTGCTCATAACCGAGGGGAAAAGCGCAAATATTGTAAAAGGAAGTGCAAAGGCGAGTCCGAATCCAAACATTCCGATGGTAGGCCTCAGAACGTCCCCTGAGGCTGCCTCAACAAGGAGAACCCCCACTATCGGACCGGTGCAGGAAAATGAGACTATAACAGTTGTTATCCCCATGAAAAATGATGCCACTATTCCGCCTTTGTCGACTCTCGAATCAGCGCTTGCAGCCCATTTATTCGGCAGCACAATCTCAAATGCCCCGAAGAAGGAAATTGCGAAAGTAATGAAAAGGCCAAAAAAGAGAAGATTGGGTATCCAGTGAGTACTTAATGCATTGGCAAAACCGGCACCGGCACTGGTAAGCGATACAATAATCCCAAGCAGGGAATAGATAAGAACAATAGATAATCCGAATATTATTGCTTTTATGACTGACCTTGTGCGGTTTTCAGATCCCTGTGAAAAGAAGGCAACTGTCAATGGTATCATGGGGAATACGCACGGGGTAAGTATTCCGGCAAAACCGGCCAGCAGGGATATCAGAAAAAATTTCAGCAACCCGCTTTTCTGTTCCCTGGCTTCTGATCCTGATCCCCCGGATGCGCTCATGTCTCCGATGTTTATTGTAAATTCGACATCTTTTGGCGGTGAACAGGTAGTGTTGTTACACGACATGTAATTAACAACCCCTCTTACAGTAAATGCTTTGCTTTCGGAGGTAACAGCCTGTCTGAATTCGGCTTTGTCGCTTAAGGATTTAATTTTAAAACCGAATGCTTCATCAAAAACCTCCTCGGGTTTCGTAACTTCAAAGGTACGGCCGGTAAGATTGTAAGCCGGAAGTGTGTCAAAAGAAAATGATGTGGGAATCGGACCTCCCTCGGGAATATCCATCCCGTATATATGCGATCCTTTTTCAATCGTGGCAGTGAATATCAGTTCATATTCATTGTTCCCCTTTTTTTCATAGCTGAAATCCCAGGTTACCGGATCGTAGATCTGAGCCGAAGCCTTAAGAGTTATTAAAAGAATTATTCCTGTATAAATCAGTTTCTTTCGCATACCTGCTGGTTTAATGTGCATTGCAAAAGTAATAAATCTAAGCCAGGTCGATCTCATTCTTCTCCCTGTCATAGAAATGGTATTCAAGCATATGGTATGAAGTTACGGCCTGAACTATAACGAGGATTTTGTATTTGAAATCCCACTTTAAATATACCGGCACTATTCCCTTCTTCAGGTAAGAAGCTACGAAGGGATGGACATTAAGTAATATCTTGCGGGTTTTTATTTTATCGACAATAAACGAAAGAGCCCTTTCCAGTTCGTCGGTGAAAAGTATTGTCGGACGTGTCTGTCCGGTACCGTGGCATGAAGGGCATTTTTCGTCGGTGACGATATTCATTTCGGGCCTCACCCTCTGGCGTGTGATCTGCATCAGCCCGAATTTCGAAAGTTGAAGAATGTTGTGCTTGGTCCTGTCATTGCTCATGATCTCCTTCATCTTTTCGTAAAGCTGCTGCTTATTCTCAGATGTCTGCATGTCAATGAAATCGACGACAATTATCCCTCCCATATCCCGGAGACGAAGCTGACGTGCAATCTCGGTGGCAGCCTCCAGATTGACCTCCAGCGCATTAGCCTCCTGGTCATTTCCTGATCTTGACCGGTTGCCGCTGTTCACATCAATGACATGAAGCGCCTCGGTATGTTCGATAATCAGATAAGCTCCATGCTTGAAGGAAACTGTTTTTCCGAAGAGAGCTTTAATCTGCTTATTAACTCCAAAGTGGTCAAATATCGGCAGGGTCCCGTTATATAGCCTGACTATTTTTTCTTTTTCGGGAGCGATCTCACTTATATAAATCCTTATTTCTTCGGCTAAAATGGGGTCATTAGTATGAATGCTGCTGAAAGTAACATTCAGCATATCCCTTAGGATTGTTGATGTCCTGTTCATTTCCCCGATAAGCAGTCTAGGGACCTTGGTCTCCTTTTTAACAGTGGCGAATGCCGTCTCCCATTTTTTTACAAGTTCCCTCAGCTCGGCATCCAGGGCTCCAACTTTCTTTCCTTCGGCAACAGTTCTTACAATTACGCCGTAGTTTTTTGGTTTTATGCTCTGTACCAGTCCTTTAAGTCTGTTTTTTTCTTCCTGGCTTTCAATTTTTGAGGAGATGGAGACCTTATCTGAAAATGGGATCAGAACCAGGTTCCTCCCTGCAATAGAGATCTCTGAGGCGAGTCTGGGTCCTTTTGTTGAAATAGGCTCCTTTGTAATCTGTACAATGACGGTCTGGCCCGATGTAAGAACGTCGGTTATCTTGCCGTCCTTATCAATATCTTTCTCGTTGTTGAATTTATGGAGTGGGATTACCCTTCCCTGCCTCTGGATTGTGGTTGTATAGTATTTGTGAAGGGTCCGGAACTGTGCACCCAGGTCAAGGTAGTGAAGGAATGCATCCCTTTCATATCCCACATTAATGAACGCTGCATTCAGACCGGGCATTATCTTCTTAACCTTACCCAGATAGATATCCCCGACTGAGAATTTAACGCTTCTTTTTTCTTTGTTTAATTCGATTAACTGCTTGTCTTCCAACAAAGCCAATGACACCTCTTTTTCACCAGCGTCAATGATTAAATCCTTGTTTACCACGTCACTATATTAAACTGAGCTAATATATCACCAACTTCCCACATCCTAATACAATAAACCTAAAGATCAACAGACCTTTAGGTTTAGTAAATTCAAACTTGGACTACCCGGAATCTTCTACTTCTTCTTATGTCTGTTCTTCCGCAAACGTTTTTTACGTTTGTGAGTAGCCATTTTATGTCTTTTTCTTTTTTTACCGCTTGGCATGGAGGATTACTTCTTAACGTGTGATTTAACTTTGGTAATAAATGATTTTGCCGGTTTGAAGGCTGGAATATTGTGAGCCGGGATTATAATGGTGGTATTTCTGGAAATATTCCTCGCAGTCTTCTTAGCTCTTTTCTTAACGATAAAGCTTCCGAATCCCCTGAGGTAAACGTTATTACCAGTTACCATAGAATGTTTTACAGTGTCCATTAAGGCTTCTACAGTTTTCTGAACTGTTACCTTTTCAATACCAGTGTTTTTGGCAATTTCATTAACAATGTCTGCTTTAGTCATTTTCGTGAAGTTTAAAATTCAACAAATTATTTTGAGTCTTCGTTTTTTTTCAACCCTGCAAATATAAAAATATTATTTATTAAAATTGAAACAGTTACAGAATAATTTTTTTTTTGGAATTTTATTATTGCCTTAATTACAATGAAATAGAAAAAATTTCTTCATCCCTATTGAATGAACGTGAAGAATAACCAGGTATTGTCCGACGGTTTTAAAATTATTCATAAGTTATTGATAACATTGATGTTCACTTTATAATGATGACGGGGTAGAATTAAGCTTATTTTTTATTAACTTTACGCTTAAATAAAATTAAAAAAATAAACACTTAACTATATGTCAATCAATAAAGTTATACTTGTGGGTAATGTCGGCAAAGACCCCGTGGTCAGGTATTTTGAGAAGGGAGTTGCAAAAACAACTTTTCCTCTTGCAACCAGCGAGCAGTATACCAATCAGCAGGGCGAGACGATTACCACGACTGAATGGCACAATATTGTTCTCTGGCGTGCCCTGGCTGAGGTAGCCGAAAAAAGTGTGAAAAAGGGCTCCCAGGTCTATATTGTCGGCAAGATCAAAACCCGGTCTTATGTCGATAAAGAGGGCAATAACAAGTATATAACTGAAATTCTGGCAGATGCTTTTCTGGTTCTCGACAAGAAACCGGCAACCGGAACCCCGGTACCGCCGGCTGAAGCAATTAAAAATAACACAACCAGGGAGCCTGACTCCCCGGAAATTAACGATCCACCTGCACCTTATCAGCCTAACAGTGAGGATGATCTCCCTTTCTAGCAGGTTTTATTAATAGCAATTCAATTGGAACAGGGATACTTATTTTCATTCGTTTTAATTGCCGGAGACGCTGTCGTTTATACTCCCGACATTAAACTTATTATCGGACTGGTTGTACTGGCGCTACTTCTTTTTGGATCAGCCCTGATCTCAGCTTCCGAAGTTGCTTACTTCTCCCTGAAACCTGAGGACATCGAAAAACTTAAAGCAAGCAAAAGCAGGAAAGCAGCAACGGTGCTGAAGCTTCATGATATACCTGACAAACTTCTGAGTACTATTCTTGTCGCCAATAACACAATTAACATTACAATTGTACTGCTGGCAGCTTTCCTCAGCGCCCGGACCTTTGACTTCAGCTCCAATCCCCTTCTGGGCTTCATTTCAGAAGCTGTCGTCATTACCATTATCCTGTTGTTTTTTGGGGAGGTAATGCCAAAGGTTTATGCCACCAGAAACCAGGTTTCAATGGCTCTTTTTATGGCCAGGCCGCTTGCTATCCTTCAGAAAATATTGAGACCCGTTACCTCCTTCCTCATCTACTCTACCTCATTTGTAAGAAAAAGAACTATCGCCAGACGTGCCAACCTGAGTATGGATGACCTGTCCGACGCCCTCGACCTGGCTTCGGACGACATAAATGAAGATGAAAAAATACTTAAGGGAATAGTAAATTTCGGTAATATCAATGTTAGCGAGATCATGTGCTCAAGGATCGATGTGACTGCCATTGATGTTAAACTTGGTTTCAATAAGGTAAAGTCTATAATAATTGAATCGGGATTTTCCAGGATCCCGGTCTATTCAGGATCATTCGATTCTGTCAGGGGAGTCCTCTACGCCAAGGATATTCTTCCATATACCGACAGTCCGGATAATTTTAAGTGGCAATCGTTGATGAGGCCACCACATTTTGTTCCGGAAACAAAAAAAATAAATGAGCTGCTCAAGGAATTCCAGATTAAGAGGAATCATATGGCCATTGTAATCGACGAGTACGGAGGAACATCCGGAATTATTACCCTCGAAGATGTGCTGGAGGAGATCGTCGGTGAGATAACAGACGAAAGCGATGAGGATGAGACATTATTCAGGAAAATTGACGATAAGACCTTCATTTTTGAAGGTAAGGTACTGCTGAATGATTTCTTCAAAATAATCGAAATTGAAGACGATCCTTTTGAAGATGTGCGTGGTGAGTCGGAAACGCTGGCAGGACTTATACTTGAACTCACAGGTGAGATCCCCCAGAAAGGCAAGATCATAGCCTACGGGAATTTCAGGTTCAGAATAGAATCTGCCGATAAACGGCGCATTAAGGAGATCCGTGTTGAAATAGCCGATGAGAATGAAAAGCATAAGGAAGCATAAATTTACTGCGTTGTTGATGATGCTGTGCTTCTATGCAGGCTGCAGGGAAGTTACTGTTCCAAAACCCAGGGGCTATTTCCGGATTGAACTTCCCCAAAAGAGCTATGTGTCATTCAATGAGTCAAAAAGTAACACAGACATACCACTGACATTTGAATACCCGGTGTATGGAAAGGTATCAACGGAAAACGTAAATGATTCGGAGCAGGGCTGGTTCAATATTGAATTCCCCGCCTATAATGCCAGGTTATACCTCACCTACAAGAAGATCATGGGCGACCTTCCTGAGCTTATCGAACAGACATATACGATGAATGTAAAAAATCATATCGCAAAGGCAGATGCAATAGATGAGCAGGTGATCAATAACAGGGACAATAAAGTATACGGCATTCTTTACGACCTTAAAGGAAATACTGCAACATCTGTCCAGTTTTATGTCACCGACAGCTTAAAACATTATCTCAGGGGATCATTATACTTTACAACGGAACCAAATCCGGATTCACTGGCACCTGTTACTGATTTTTTCAGGGAAGACATAGTGCATCTTATCGAGACCCTGAAATGGGAGGAATAGTAAAATCAACGCTGACTGATGGGTTGTATCTCTAAACATTATCTTAACGAATCCACAATTCTTGGAGTCTGGAAAATTGAAGAAGACATCGATACGCTTCTGCAATTGGCGATACTTGACGATGGAGATAAGAAGAAATATAAGGTGTTTGCAAGCACGTCAAGGAAGCTGGAATTTTTAAGTGTAAGAGCTCTCCTTGCGGAGCTGCTGGGTCGCGATGCAAGAATAGTTTATAATAAGAACAACAAACCGTTCCTTAAAGACGGATCGAGGTTTATCAGCATTTCGCATTCACACAAACTAACTGCTATCCTGCTGAGTTCCAATGAGAAGGTTGGCATCGACCTGGAATATATGAGCACTAACATAGGAGCTATTGCTTTTAAATTCATAAACAGGAACGAAAAGGTAACAAAGGAATCGGAGAAGCGGAAATACCATCTCTATCTTCACTGGTGTGCCAAAGAATCACTTTATAAGATATGCGACAAGGAAGGGATAAGCTTCAGAAGGAATATTACCATTGAACCTTTTGAAGTAAAAGACTCAGGTGAAATAAAAGGGAAAGTCCATACAAGTAAAATAAATGACACATTTGATCTCTTTTATACCAGATATGACAACTACGCTATAGTGTGGACAAAAAAGAATTATGATAAAGGATAGTTTCCCCGGGAAAAAGAGCGTGGCGCTTCTCCTCGATCCTGATAAGACAAACCGGGAATCGCTTGAAGAAATTCTGTCGGTCGCATCAGAATACAGGGCTGATTTTATCTTCGCCGGAGGCAGCCTTACATTTAACAGTATCGACAATCTCATCGATTCCATAAAGTCGCTGAGCAGTATCCCCGTGGTGCTATTCCCGGGTAACCTTCTGCAGCTCAGCCGTAAAGCTGATATAATACTGCTTCTTTCACTCATTTCGGGGCGCAATCCGGAGCTTCTTATCGGAAATCATGTCATAGCTGCCCCTTATTTGAGAGACCTGAAGGAAAAGCTGATATCCGTCGGATACATTCTTGTCGGGGGAGGTAAGAAAACTTCAGTGGAATACATAAGCCAGACAGAAGCAATTCCCGCCGACAAACCCGATATTGTTGTAGCCACGGCCCTTGCTGGCGAAATGCTGGGATTTAAAATGATCTATCTCGAAGCAGGAAGCGGGGCAACAGTCCCTGTTCCTCAGACAATTATAAGAGAGGTCAGAAAAAATGTAATTATCCCGATCGCTGTGGGAGGGGGCATAAGAAACCAGGCAGATATAACCGGAGCTTTTGATTCAGGCGCCAATCTGGTAATACTGGGAAACAGCTGTGAAGCAAAACCGGATCTGCTTGCCGATGCCTGCAAAATCAGGGACAGCTCTAGGAACAGGATCTCTACCTGAAGAGCTCAGACAAAGGCTCGCCCGAACATGCATTCGGGTAGGGCACCTTGCATAACGAAGAAAGCGTCGGTGCAATGTCCGTCATATTTACATTCCGCATCACAGTCGCCCGGTTTACCGTCCAGCCATACCAGATAAGAGGCACGTGAGAATCATACTGATAGGGTGAGTTATGATTTGTAAGATAACCCTCCTCCTTCTCCACCCAGCCGGGATTCAGCGTAACAATCACATCACCAGAACGCTGCGGACTGAAATTATTGACTATCCTCTTCAAATGGCCGTTGCCGTAGTCGTTGGCTTCAAACGCGGAATAGGGATAAGCTGATAAAACCCCTGTAAACTGTGTCAGGAACCTGGCTACTTTCTTCTGAATATCTTCAAGCGGTATACGTGCATCTTCAATAAGTGTTCTGTTAAGGAATATCTGCTTTTCAGAATACCCTTTCACCCAGTTTCCCTCGCCATAAACGGCATTCAGGTAGCTCCGGAGCAACTGAAGAGCCTGATTCTGATTGAAATAATTAGCCGGGATCCTGGTAGCCTGCAGGACAGTGGGGATCTCCGAAACTCCATGTGCAGATGTAAAATATACGAGAATGTTTTTCTTCCCGAGGTTATCATTAAGCGTTGTCAGCAGCGTTTCAATATCCTTATCAAGACGGAGGATGGCATCGCCTGCTTCGACTGAGGAAGGCCCAAACCTGTGCCCTATATAATCAGTTGACGAATAACATATTGCAACAAAATCTGTTGTGTCATCCTTACCCAGTCCCTCCTGTTCGATCAGTTTAATTGCAAAATTTGTAGTAAAAGTATCACTGAAAGGAGTCTCCCTGAGCAATGAGAAGGTACGGGTTGTATTCCGTCCCGCAGCCTGGTTCATCTTTTTAAGATCGTATGGAAAATAGTTTAAGCCGTTGAACCCGGTTTCAAATTTGTTCGAATCAGGAAGACAGTCGGCATACTCGCCTGCAGCTTTTAAAAGGTTCCAGGGAGAATTCAGATAATTGTCGGGATACCTCATCGCGTTGAAATCATTTACCCAGGGTGGCAGATTCTTCATATAATAGGTAGACGACATCCATGTTCCGGTGGTGTTGTCGAACCAGAAGGCTCCGTCAGCCGAATGACCGGCGGAAAAAATCGCTGATTGTTCCTTTATCCCGACTGCATAGACCTTTGATCTCCCGGCGGTGGCCATTTTGAGCTCATCGGTGAAGGTAGAAGCCTGGAGGTTTACCGGAGAGTGAAGTCCGGATTCATAACTTCCTCCGACCGGATTAACTGAAATGTCTTTGGTACAATAGATAAGCTCGTCTTTCAGCGGCAGATACCAGCTGTCGGATGTTATACCATGATAAGATGGCTCTGTCCCGGTTGAGATAGTGGAGTAACCGGGAGCCGACTGGGTAAGCATATAATCATATGATGCGCTCCTGAAATAGGTACCTTCATTTATAAGCCTCTTTATCCCGTTCTCCGACATTCTGTCACGGAACTTCTCCAGCTGATCGAATCTAAGCTGCTCTACGATTATCCCTACAACAAGCCTGGGCTTGTCGGGAGGAAGATAAGCGCCCTGTCCGGATAACTTTAAACCATAGATTATCAAACCAATCGTAAAAAATATTCTCTTAATCATCTCTCTCCTTTTACACCTATATTTTAACTTTACCTGGTTTTATCAATTCCACTAGAAAATTAGTTTTCAAAAGTAACTTTTTTAAAATGAGAAACAATAGCGGAAACTGATTGTGAATTTTCAATCAGAACTGCGAAGCAACAATAAACCTGCTCCTGTACGACAAACCGGTATCTATACCGGTGAATACGACTATATAGGAGCCTGAGGCCAGTGTTCTTACATCGAGCTGCAGGGGATGCCCGTATAAAAAAGTCGTATTATAATCTGACATTTTCATGCCAGTCTGATTGAATATCCTGACATTAACTTTTCCTGTTAAACTTTGGGGCAATACCGCAAAGATGATATCATTGCCCGGGTTTGGATATAATAACGGTTTCACAGGGCTGGTAGTATCAACAGGATTTAAAACCTTATCCATTTCAACAATCCTCGTCACCCCTGATCCGGGAGACAAAACCACACCTCTCAGGATATTGGTCTGGTAGCCGGTGGCTGAGACTGTCAGGTCCCAGGTTCCCGGCTCAAGAAGCCTTACAAACTCCCCTGTCACCGTATCTGCAAAAACCTGCGAGTGATCTTTATCATGCTCTTCAATCATTATCATTGCCGGAACCGGCTCACCGGTTAAAGCATCCTTAACAACTCCGCTGATCCCGTACATTGCATTTTCAAGATATCCCAACAATGACCTCCGGTTAAACTCCCACAATTCATTTAGATTTTGAACCGGTGTAATGTAGTCAAGATCAAGCTCAATGGTCACCTCCCTCCCCTGAAGATCATAAGTTACATAATCCTGCCGGCCCCCGTTTACCTGGTACCAGTAGTAACCATTTGTTACCCCGTTATCGAGAAAATTCATATAACCGTTGGGCGCATGAAGGTGAACTGTGTCAGCATATGCCCTGCTTATCCTGTAAAACCAGTCCTTATCAGGATGATCCCTCTCCCACCGGTCCCATGGGTAATTGACCACCTCCTCGCCGGAATGGAAATTTGCCGAAAGTACAAACCTGTGCTTTTCAAGAAACCGCATCATGTCGATGGTCTCCTTCTGCTTCACCGTATTCGGAGTAGCCGGATCCGGAAAATTACGGTTCAGGTCATAATTGTTGGCATTGTTCCGCACTGGCGCAACCATAACATCCCCGTTATTATAGGTACCATCCGGATTGGCAAGCGGATTGATCCATATCTCAAGGTTGTCAACAATGCTTTTAACCCGCCCGCTGCCATAGTTTTTAAGAAGATACTCAGCCAGCCGCATCATCAGGATAAAGCCTCCGGTCTCATCACCATGTATTGATGACGTATATAATACTTCCGGCTCAGGTTCATCCTGACCGCAATTATCAGAGATCTTAAGAACCAATACCAGCCTACCAAGTATGCTGGTCCCGATCGTATCCAGCCGGCAGAGGTCAGGATAAGACGTTGCAAGGAATCTCATAATCGAATCATACTGGGAATACGTCGGATAGGTATCCCACTCCAATGCCTGGCTCATATTCATTGAGCTTGCAATTCCCTTTGAATCATCCCTTTCAACAATTGACCAGTCATAACCGGCAGAAATAAACCATTCGACGGTTAACGGAGAGAGAAGTATGTAAACTGTTTTTCCCCTTACAGACCGGATTGAGACATTTTTTGTAAGGGTCGCCATCTGTTCACGACCGGGAAAAGGAATTTTTACCTCTGCCTGCCTGTGTTCCCGTACAATTTCCCGCAACCGTTCATAGCCGCCTGCAGGCTGGGAGAAACACCAGATTGTAAATAATTGGCTCAGTAAAAATGTTATAGTCAGTCGCTTTATCATTCACGGTGTTATACATTGAACCTTATATGAAGAATATCACCATCGTCAACAATGTAATTCTTTCCCTCAATGTTGAATTTACCTGCCTCTTTACAGGCATGCTCCGAACCGAGGGTAATGAAATCGTGGTATTTCATAACCTCTGCCCTGATAAATCCTCTTTCAAGGTCGCTGTGTATAACTCCTGAAGCCTGGGGAGCATTCATCCCGCGTTTGATAGTCCAGGCTCTTATCTCTTTAGGTCCTACAGTGAAGAATGTCTGAAGGTTCAGCATTTTGTAAGCTGCCCTTACCATCTTGTCGACTCCGGGTTCTTCCAGTCCCGCATCCTGAAGGAATGCCAGTCTGTCATCCCTGCTCTCGAGCTCGGCTATCTCAGCTTCGACAGCGCCCGCGATAATAAGGATTTCAACATCTTTTCCCCTGAGCAATTCTTTTACCTGGCTGACATATTTATTACCGGCAACAGCAGAATTTGCGTCAACGTTGCAGACGTACATTACAGGCTTCATTGTAAGAAGGAACAGATCATCCACGTATTTTTTCTCCTCGCTCTTAACTTCAAGCGTACGTGCATTATTGAAGTTGCCAATATGATCCCTGTATTTTGTAAGAACTTCAATGCCATGCTTTGCGTCCTTATCGCCGGTTCTGAGGAGTTTCTCAAGCCGTTGCAATTTTTTCCCGACAGATTCAAGGTCCTTCACCTGAAGTTCAAAATCGACAGTTTCAAGGTCCCTTGCCGGATCGATCGAGCCATCGACATGAGGAAGTGCATCATCGTCGAAACACCTCAGTACATGGATCAGAGCATCAGTATTCCGGATATCTCCCAGGAATTTATTGCCGACTCCTTCGCCTTTATTTGACCCCCGTGCAAGTCCGGGGATATCAACAATTTCCATGGTTGTGTGCACAATCTTCTCGGTGACCTGATGTTTCTCAAGTTCATAAAGCCTCTGGTCAGGCACCTGGATAACACCAATATTGGATTTTGTTGCGCTGAAGGCAAATGCATTGGTTTCGCCCCTGGTATTGGAGATGCAGTTAAAAATGGTTGTCTTGCCAACATTGGTTATGCCAATAATTCCGCATTGAAGAGCCATCGGATGTCAGGATTAATATTAGATACAAATTTACCATTATTCCGGGTCTAAATCAACCGGAATGGCAGGACTATTCCTTCCAGTCGCGGATAATGATGCGATCCTGGTAGAGCTTTACCTCAAGCTTTTGTTTCTCTCTCCAGTTTAGTTTACGGATGTAATCAATAGGAATAGTAATTGCATAGCTTGATCCGCCGGAGATCTTTGTCAGGTTGCGGATGTCTTTGTCTTCGTTCTTTCTGCGTGTCATGATTTTTAAATTATTTCATACTAATTTATGTCTTTTAATTCATACTAAAAAAAATAATATGTCTTATAAGACGTATTTCTTTTTAATTTAATATGTCTTATAAGACGTATTTCTTTTTAGTTTAATATGTCTCTTAATATGTCTTATAAGGGCGCTTTATAGATTATCCTATGTTCCTATTTTAAATGAACAGCAGATGTAATTAACTATTCAGCAAGGCTCTGTGGACCTCTATGAATCCTCTGTGGACCTCAGTGTAAGTTCTTAATTTTATTTTTTAGTAAAAAAATAAATCCATTAACCCTGCCTACCGGCAGGCAGGCACAAAGGATCACAAAGTTCAGCACTAAAGCACACAAAGGGCTACTATACAATATTTAAAGTATGAAATTTAAGTTAAACTGTTTCCACGGGTCTGTTTATAATCTCCTTAGTGCCCCTTCGTGAAAACCTTTGTGTACTTAGTGGTAAAAAAATAAATCCATTAACCCTGCCTAATGGCCAGGGAAGTCGACCCCTAAATCCCCTGAAGGGGACTTGTAAAAGTTAATTTATTCTGGTTTTCTAATCTGCGAAGATCTGCGCGATCTGCGGGAAACAACACAGAGGTCCACAAAGAAAGAAATTATAAAGGCATGGTCTTCGGTCTCCGGTCTCCGGTCTTCGGTCTCAGGTCTTCGGGTTACACGGATATCAGAGATTCAAATCGGTTTTCAGGAAAGGAATAAGATCAGTCGCAGTCATTTTTTTCTGTTCCCCGGTTGACATTATTTTAAGTGTCACAAGGTTATTTTTAATCTCTTCCGCACCGGCAATAATTATGAACGGGATTTTCTTCGCATCGGCGTATGACATCTGCTTCTTCAGCTTTATCGCATCAGGATACAGCTCAGTCTTTATCTGAAGGGCAATAAGGCTGTCGCGCATTTTCAGCGCAAAACCCGTTTCAGCCTCCCCAAAGTTGAGTATCAGCACCCGGGTTCCGGGATCGCTGATCTCTTTAAATAAATTGAGCTGGCTCATGACATCATATATCCTGTCGGCCCCGAACGAGACACCGACACCCGGAACGCCATCCATCCCGAATACCCCGGTGAGATTGTCGTAACGGCCTCCGCCGCAGATACTTCCTATTTCAACATCCTTCGATTTGACTTCAATAATGGCCCCTGTATAATAGTTGAGTCCTCGTGCGAGGGTCAGATCGAGCCCGACCCGGCTTTTAAACGTGCTGCCTTCAATATATGAAAAGAGTTTCCTCAGTTCGGCAATTCCGGTCATTCCCGTTTCCGAGTTCAAAAGGATTGTTTCCAGCTCCTTCAATTTGAATTCAGTATTGCCTGTCAGCCTGAAGACCGGCTGGAGTTTTTCAACTGCTTCATCAGTCACACCTTTCGATCTAAGCTCATCATTAACGGCTTCAATGCCTATCTTGTCGAGCTTGTCTATTGCAACGGTTATATCTGTGATCCTCGCTGCCTCGCCGATAACTTCGGCTATTCCCGAAAGTACTTTCCGGTTATTGATCTTAATTATGCCGGGAATATTCAGCCTGTAAAATACCTCGTCAATTATTTTAACAAGCTCGTATTCGTTCAACAATGAATAACTTCCGATAACATCCACATCGCACTGAAAAAACTCGCGGTAACGACCCTTCTGTGGACGGTCAGCCCTCCAGACCGGCTGGATCTGGTACCTTTTGAACGGGAATACTATTTCATCCCTGTGCTGGACCACATAGCGTGCGAAGGGTACTGTAAGATCATATCTCAACCCCTTATCGCAGATGAGCGAAGAGAGTCTGGACGACTCTATTACGTTGATATCCTGATTATTAACAGATGCCAAAAAATCGCCTGAATTAAGTATCCGGAAAAGGAGCTTGTCACCTTCCTCCCCGTATTTCCCAAGCAGGGTGGAAAGGTTTTCCATTGCCGGCGTCTCCAGCGGCTGGTAACCGTACAGGCGGAAAACCTCGCGAATGGAATCAAAAATGTAATCTCTTCTGATAGTCTCCTCGGGTGAGAAATCGCGGGTACCTTTTGGTATGGAAGGCTTCATCATTTGTAAAAGATAAAAGACAAAAGACAAAAGACAAAAGACAAAAGTAAAAAGATAAAGGGAAAAGGCAAAAGTATGGAGGAGAAAGACGGAAGACCGAAGACAGAAACCGGAAGTTTTGGATCCCCTCCTGGGAGGGGCAAGGGGTGGGTTCGTGATGAGTAAAGACCAAAGACCGAAGACCTGAGGATAACTCTACGGACTCTACGGACTCTACAGACTCTACGGACTTAAGCTTAATATTTCTCCGGAACGAAAGTCTGATCTGTGATCGGGGGCCTCACGTATGCCACGTCATATTTCAATGGCGGAAGCTTGAAAGGCTTAGGTGTCAGATCTTTATATGGGATCAGGGAAAGAAGGTGATCGATACAGTTGAGCCTTGCCCTCCTTTTATCATCGGCCGGGACCACATACCACGGCGATTGTTTAGTATCGGTATAGGAGAACATCTTATCCTTTGCCATGGAGTATTCAACCCATTTATCGCGTGACTCAACATCCATCTGGCTGATCTTCCATCGCTTGGTCGGATCCTTTATCCTGTCCTGGAATCGGTTTTCCTGCTCGCCGTCACTGATCGAGAACCAGTACTTGATAAGTATAATGCCCGCCCTGATGAGCATTCTTTCAAACTCGGGACATGACCTCAGGAATTCCTCATATTCATCGTTGGTACAGTATCCCATCACCTTTTCAACGCCTGCCCTGTTATACCAGCTCCTGTCGAACAGAACGATCTCGCCTCCTGAAGGAAGCTCTGAGACGTATCGCTGAAAATACCATTGCAATTTCTCCTTTTCGGTAGGAATACCAAGTGCAACCAAACGGCAGATCCTGGGATTAAGACATCCCGCAATTGTCTTGATGACTCCTCCCTTTCCTGCGGCATCGCGCCCTTCAAATATGACAACGACTTTAAGTTTATTCGATTTAACCCATTCCTGAAGCTTTACAAGCTCTATCTCCAGATTACGCAGCTTCTTATAATATTCCTTTGAACCAAGTTTTTTCTGTCTCTCGGCTTTGACATCATGATAGAGATTCTTTTTTTCAAAGATCTCAACCTTGGCATTTTTAATTCCGGCATTCTTTTTCATAACAGTAGGAGTTTTCCGGTTGGAGCCCTGTACGCTGTGCCCTGAGCCCTGTGCCCTGTGCTATTTTACCCACCCCCGACCCCTCCGAGGAGGGGAGCCAAGAGGTTCCACCCCTGTGCCCTGAGCCCTGGCCCTGTGCTATTTTACCCACCGACTCTCCGAGAGGGGAGCAGAGTTCCACCCCTGTGCCCTGACCAGCAACCAGATTTATCTTCAGAACAGAAATATACAAAATTCTGATCTGATCATGAAATTTAAGATATTAAATTCCTACTGAATGAACGGGATAGTGATGGGATATTTGAATTCTTCGCCTTTTGATGCCTTGACGCTTGCAATAATAATGCAGATCACCTTCAGGGTGATCAGGAAAATAGCGATAGGGATCCCGATAATAATAAAGAGCAGGGGTATTGTCATTACTAAATAGAGGAGTATCGACAGTTGGAAATTAAGGGACGATTTCCCATTCCGGTCAACCCAAAGAGACTCATCTTTTCTTGTTAACCAGCAGATCAGGGGGCCGATAATGCTTCCAAACGGGAAGAAAAAGCCAGCAAAAGCCGAAAGGTGACAAAGCATCGCCCAGTTCCTTTCTGTTTCTGATAATTCAATGATCTCTTTCATAACATTCCGGTTTTTATTAAAAGACGTCAGGGTTTTTTATTTGATGCATGCTCAGAACCGTGCCAGCCGTTTCAGATCAGCAGGCAAAAGACCATTTGGATTGGCCTTGTCGATAGTATGCTGGTTGTAATAGTACATATCCGAATCGTCGGTTCCTATCAGCATTTTAAAACAATAACCCGAATTGCGTTCCCCAACCGGACCAACTTTATGAAGTATCAGCCTGCCAGGGGCTTTCTCCTGGATTGCCTTCATTATGGTTTCTTCAGGGACAATCTCAATATCATATTTATAAATTGCTTTAATCCTGTCGATGGTTCCGATTGCAGGAGCAAGATCTTCCTGCTTTACAAGAATTGTCTTTTTGATCACCTCCGGTACATTTTTATTATAGTATTTCAGGTATTTCCTTCCCGTCAGGGAGGGATCTTCAGCTATCATCCGGGCATGTTTTTGCATAAAGGACAGGATTGCCCCGAGCTTATACCCGTATTCCATATCATCAACCCCGGCGAATGAGAGCGGGATGGCGCAGATCTCAGGCATCTCCCCTATCTTATCAACATCTTTACCCTGAAGAAGATTGAGAAAATTGAAAACAGAGTTCGACTTATCTTTTTCAAAACTGGTTTCGGTAAGCATAATGAATGAACAGGCCGGATCAAGCCTTCTCACATTAAAATCGGAGCTCTTTATGAATTCAAATGGAGTGATTTTCCAGTAGTCGTTCATAGCCTGTTTGATATAGGCATTAAAGGAAGAGAAAGAATCGGCGTCAAGAACAACACATGTTTTTGAGCCCATAAACTGTTTAATCTCTCCGGCGGAGGGAAATGGAGCCTGGCCGGTCAACAACAGGCAGTAAACAGGCAGAATGAGGGTTAAGAGGTATTTTTTCATAAAGAGGAATTAATTCCTGACGGAAGGGATATAAAGGGGATTTTTCTCATTGAACTTTCTGATAAATACGAACATCAGCTCTTTTTTCTTCTTCCGGGGAAGCTGAACATATTCCTCGTAGAGCTGAGTGTCTTTCATAAGGAGCAGTTCAGTGCTTTCAGTATCGTACTCCATAATCTTACCGCTTTCAAAGTCGATCAGATATTGTTTGATCTCATTGCGGGCAGCGTTTGCACGGTATGGAGAGTAATATGAACCGTATGGTGAATAATAATTGGAATAAGGCGAATAGTAAGGTGAGTAATAGGGTGAATAATACGGTGAGTAGTAAGGATCATAACCGTACGGAGAATTGTAATAACGGCTGTCGTACGATGTGACGTCGGCAACAAAATGACAGATGTTTCCTACGAATGTGATCCTGTTAAAATTCCCCTGGATCTGGATGTTCAAAACCCCATTTCTTGCGTATCCCCAGATAGTATTTGTCTCGATTTCCTGCCTGATCCCCATACCATCATAAAAATAGATCTTCTCGTTCGAGAGCAGGTTTTTAAAAAATTCCTTGTCGTTATAATCGGTCGAGGTAAGAATTTTAGCCTTTGGTATAGGACTGTTATTCTTAACCTGCTCAAAATTCAGATAGATACCGTCAGTGAATCTGAAGTCAGGAGTATATTTTACCATCCCCTCCTTTTCCTGCGCGGAAACTTCAATCGAAGCCGCTGCGGAACCAACAATTATGCTTAAAAGCAGTACCCTGAATAGTTTCTTCATAATGGTAAATGTTTATTAATTCAGGCTCAAAAATTATACCATAATAGCAAAAATAAGAGTTTCCGGGAACTAATGATAATTTAACCGTATGTATATTTATCGTCTGATTTTTTTTAATTTTACATTTCTGCAATTAACCTGTTCAAAAAATGACAGAATCCGAAACTTCTTCCCCCGGAAATGAGCTAAATCAGGATAGTAACGGGATCTTTTACAGGAAAAAGAAACAGATTGAAAACTGGTCTGTGATTTCTCTTATCTGTCTTATTATGGCAGTGATCATGATCTCATTCAACCTGCGGCTTCTTTCGGGCTGCCTTGTGATCGGAGGAGCTGCACTGTTTATTCTCACGATCAGGAGATATGGCGATCTGATAAAAACTGTAAAAGAATCTTTCAACGATGCCTCTACATCAAGTGAAAAGAAAGATGACGTTATCTCTGACTTTTCACACAGGATCAGGGAACCCCTTAACAACCTGGTGATGATTGCCGACCTGCTGATGGATAACGGTCTCCAGAAAAAGCAAAAAGAGCTTGTGGAAACCTTTGTTGCTTCAACCAACAACATGGTGAACACCGTTAATGAATTAACAATGCAGACGGCAGGCAACTACAGCTACTCGTCCAGAAAACCAATAAGGTTTAATATTCTCTCCACCATTCAGAGTACCATTGAACTGTACCGGCTAAAGGAAAAAGCGAATCTCGATTTTATATTCAATAAAAAGGATTTCCATGAATATGAGTGTCTCGGCGATCCGATAATACTTAAACAGGTCTTTCTCGACCTGTTCAATTCAATCGAGGCGCAGAATTCAGATAAAACTACAAGGGTTACAATAAACCTCACGAAAGAAAGAGAGGCTGGTAACGAAAGGTTTATCGGATTCAGAATCCAGACCGATAACAACCTTGTCCTTATAAATCCTGACGGTTCATCCGGCTTACTCGCGTCAAGACTGATAGGCAACGTTAATGGACGTTATTCCCAGGAATCAGGGGATAACAGCTCCGTACTTAATATAAGCCTTCCTTTTACGTACCCTGCTCAGGATCTTAAACTGCCGTCTTCCTACATAAAGAGCGATCTGACTTCTGTTGAAAAGATCCATAAAGAGCTGAAGGACATCAGCATACTTCTTGTTGAAGACGACCTCATAAACCAGAAGATCACACTTCTGATATTAAAACCACTTGTAGATAACCTGGAGACTGCTTCAAACGGAAGGGAAGCCCTCGACAGGCTGGCAGTTTCAGATTATGATATTGTGCTGATGGATATTCAGATGCCTGTTATGAACGGTATTGCAGCAGCTGAGAAAATAAGGGAGCTTGAAGCGCCATCAGGAAAACATATCCCCATTATTGCAATAACAGCAAATGCCATGATCGGCGACATGGAAAAATGCCTAGCTGCAGGGATCGATGATTATATTAGTAAGCCTTACCTGCCCGCATCACTGATAGAAAAAATTAAGAAGTTAGTATAGATCTGGTCTCTCTTTGGTCAACGGGTTATTTCATCCGTCCCGTTCCTGATCAGTCTTGAATATTTTAGTGAGGGCGACGGGATTAATTTGCCGATACCCAGTGATTTCCATTTTTCATCGATTGCTTCAATGGTGTTGCGGTCTGAACATACAACATTGGGCCATTTCCGTGTGAACCCGCCCCTCCTGTAAAACTTTATCGTACCGTCAATTAAAATAGTAAACCTGGAGATCATATAATGGTCCCTGAGCGGATCGGAATTGCCGAGTGCCTGCCAGGCAACCATGAATAAATCACCGGGGTCAGCTGTATGATCCAATGCAATTACGAGTCTGAAAGCAGCCGCTTTATCTTCTGATTCAAGCAGCTGGCATACTTTTGCTATGCTGTCAGAGTCGGAGGACTGATCCACAGTCACAATAAGGATTTTTATACCCTGATTAAGAAGGGAAGTGTTAAATCCCTTTATAAACGGCACATTAAGATATTCGAATGAGTATTCAGGGAGCGGAACATCAGCGGCTGATCCGGAATTTGAATCTCCCTGCTTTTCTTCAGGCAGCTTGAAAGTGGCATCAATGCCTGCTTTTCCGCCAAATGAAAAGCTGTCGGAAGAATGGTCAAGAACGTCGAGCGGTCCGCGTGAAAAGACTATATTGTTTCCCCAGTCGGTATTCTGAAAGATATCCTTCACCAGATCCCTGTAATTCCTGATATCCGTTTCGCCACTGACTACAACGAGATATTTGGTCAGCATCATTTGTCCGGCGCCAAATAATGAGTTTATGACTTTCATACCCTGTCCCGGAAAGGACTTGTTTATCCTGACGATGACAAGATTATGAGCTACGCCCTGATCAGGCATGTGAAAGTCAATAATTTCGGGTTGTATTGTCATCTTTAAAGGAGACAGGAAGATATATTCCGATGCTTTAACAAACCAGGCATCTTCCTGTGGAGGAATTCCGACTATTGTTGCAGGATAAATGGCTCCACGCGAATGGGTTATGCATGTGACATGGAACCGGGGATAATTGTCTGCCAGGGAATAGAAACCGGTATGATCTCCGAACGGACCTTCTGTACAGGGCTCTTCAGCCGGATCGACATAACCTTCGATCACGATATCGGCATCAGAAGGAACATAAATATCGTTTGTGATGCACTTTACCAGTTTCACCTTCTTCTTTCTCAGAAATCCGGCGAGAATATATTCATTTAAATTTTCGGGTAATGGCGCCGTTGCGCAATAGGTATAAACGGGATCACCGCCCAGAGTAACCGATACCGGCATCATTCGACCGGTCTTTTTCCATGCCTCAAAATGGTTAGCTCCGGTTTTATGTCTCTGCCAGTGCATTCCGGTGGTATTCCTGTCGAAGATCTGCATCCTGTACATGCCGACATTTGTATTACCGGTTTCCGGATGAAAGGTATGCACCATAGGAAGGGTCACAAAACGGCCACCGTCGAAGGGCCAGCATTTAAGAACCGGCAATATGCCAAGGTCGGGCCCGGTCAGGATAACCTGCTGGCATGAACCCTTGTTGTTTGAATGAGCGGGCAGGTAACCGGCCATCTTAATCAACTGCGGCAGTGATTTAATTTTCTTAAGAAATGTTACCGGCGGGCCGGAAACACTATTAAACAATTCCTCGATAGCGTCTCTTGCCTGGTCAAGGTCGTTCTTCCCAAGAGCCATCGCCATTCGTTTATCTGATCCGAAAGCATTAATGAGAAGGGAAAATGATGTTCCGGTGTTTTCAAAAAGAAGGGCTTTTCCTCCTGCTTTTGTTATCCTGTCTGTTACTTCAGCGATCTCAAGAACGGGGTCAACAAATGTTTTAATACGGTGAAGATCTCCGGTTTTCTCAAGTGCTGAGACAAAATCTTTGAGGGAGGAGTAAGCCATTCAGAGGAATTAACTGAATAAAGATAAAAGATAAAAGACAAAAGACAAAAGACAAAAGACAGAAGTATAGGGTGCGGGTTGCGGGTTGCGGATTTCGGCCGGTTGCGGGTTGCGGGTTGCGAGTTGCGAGTGACAGGAAGAAGCTCCGGGCGCAGGGCGTTCATAATGCCTCGGAGGGGTCGGGGGTGGGTTCTTGTCTTCACCTCCTCCAAAGGGGTATAAAACAATAATGGGAACTATTCCGAAGATTAGTTCCCATTCACCGTTTGCAACCGAGGTTGCGTACGGTGTCAGATTACTGTTATTATGACCGGCCGCTTTCCAGATACGAGATCCGGTTTGCCACCCATGGCTTTCGGGTCTTGCCTGTTACAGCAGGACCTTCCGGCTGTCCTTTTGCCACGCCGAGGCGTGGTTTCCGGGACGAAGCGTCTTTCAGGCTCCGGTATCGCTTCCCGAAGGATTTGAACCAGTTTCAGATAATCCGGGGCCGAAGCCCTTTTTCTCTGAAGCCCTGTGACCCAGTCGTTGAAAGAACGTTTCCGGTTTTCGTCGACTTACTGAACATCCTGAACCGGGGTCCATTCGTTCAGGCTTCGGCTCTTCTGATGCGCAGTCCCGAGGGGCTGAATGAGCCGGATCGTGTTTCAATTAAGTAACCTTTTCCGGTTCCACATCTTGGGAGCAGTCTTTTATCGCTCACCTGATAGATCAAATGTAATATAAGAAAATGAAAGAACAATCACAATACGTTTCATACTTGTCCACGCAATATAAACAATGGTTATCAACAATTGTTCATAACGTCGGAAAAGGACTTTAAGTGAGGCTTGCCAGTGTGCTGACAATCACCCGTATTGGAATCACCGGGCGATTGTAATTTAATCCGCGAAATTATTCATTTACTTTCTTTTTACGCAAAGAGCAGAAAGATAAAGCACAAAGCTAAACAAACCCTTTACGCTGCGGAAGCCGGAGGCGAAATGAATAAACTTTCTTAACATAAAAAAAGGCTGTCGGTAAAAGACAGCCCTTTTATAAAATTGATTACAGAAAACTATTTTTTGTATCCGTAAACAGCCAGTTCGCCAAGCATCTCCTCTATCCTGAGCAGTTGGTTGTACTTGCAGATCCTGTCGGTCCTGCTGCATGAGCCGGTCTTGATCTGACCCGAATTGGTTGCTACGGCGACATCAGCAATTGTTGAGTCTTCAGTCTCACCCGAACGGTGTGATGTTACAGTAGTATAACCTGCCCTGTGAGCCATCTCGATACAATTCAGCGTCTCGGTAAGTGATCCGATCTGATTCAGCTTGATAAGAATCGAGTTTGCACATCCCATTTCAATTCCTTTTTTAAGGTATTCAACATTCGTAACAAAAAGATCATCACCCACAATCTGGATCTTATTGCCGAGCCTTTCTGTCATCAGCTTCCAGCCATCCCAGTCACTTTCAGCCATTCCGTCTTCTATTGAATCGATAGGGTAAGTGTTTACAAGTTTTTCGAAGTAGTCGACCTGTTCCCTCGAGGTTTTTCTGGCACCTTTTGGTCCTTCAAATTTGGAGTAGTTATAGATCCCGTCGGCATAAAATTCTGAAGCAGCAGGATCGAGTGCAATGGTAACGTCGACGCCGGGTTTATACCCTGCAGCCGAGATTGCCTTTACAATAGTCTCGAGTGCATCTTCGGTACCTCCCAGGGAAGGTGCAAAGCCACCCTCATCTCCTACTGCGGTGCTGAGTCCACGACCTTTCAGTACTTTTTTAAGTGCATGGAATACTTCAGCACCCATCCTTAAGCCTTCCTTAAAATTAGGTGCTCCCACGGGTCTTATCATAAATTCCTGGAAAGCGATTGGCGCATCGGAGTGCGATCCACCGTTTATTATATTCATCATAGGGACAGGTAGTGTTACTGCATTTGTACCTCCGATATAGCGGAACAGAGGCAGTCCGTGATAGTTTGCAGCCGCTTTGGCAACAGCAAGTGATACCCCCAGTATTGCGTTTGCACCCAGGTTGCTTTTGGTTTTGGTTCCATCCAGATCGATCATCTTCTTGTCGATGACACTCTGGTCGGTGACGTCCATACCCATAATTTCTTCAGCAATAACGTTATTTACGTTATGAACGGCCTTCAGGACACCTTTACCAAGATAACGCGATTTATCGCCATCACGAAGCTCGAGCGCCTCGTTTTCTCCCGTTGATGCACCTGACGGAACAGCTGCCCGGCCCTGATAACCGCTGGCTGTTACAACATCTACTTCGATTGTCGGATTGCCGCGGGAATCAAGGATCTCACGAGCGTGAACACTAACTATTTGACTCATAAAATTTTAAATTTTTATTAAACATTAATGCAAGATATATAAAAAAGGGATATGCCTTTATGGCTATATCCCTTCATTTCAAAATATTCTTATACATTTTTCCTATTTGCCGGCTTCTTCCGATGCTTCTTCAGGTTTTGCACCGGATTTTGATTCAGGTTTCTCTTCCTTCTCAGCTTTTTTCGAAGCTGGCTTTTTGGCTTTTGCTACCGGACCCTCTGCTTCTGCTTTCTTTGAGGGTTTTCTCCTTCTTGTAGTTTTTGTCTTGGCAGCAACTACACCACCCAGCATGCCTTCATTATAATCAACAAGTTCAAGGATACACATTTCTGCATTATCGCCTATCCTGTTGCCAATCTTAAGTATACGGGTATAACCGCCCGGTCTTTCGCCTATTTTTGGTGATACTTCCCTGAATAATTCAGATACGGCAGTCTTATCCTTAAGATAACTGAAGGCCATTCTTCTTGAATGTGTTGAATCTTCTTTCGATTTGGTTATCAGCGGTTCAACGAATGTCTTTAATGCCTTGGCCTTGGCTGTTGTGGTTGTGATCCTTTTATGCAGGATCAATGATGAAGCCATATTTGAAAGCATCGATTTTCTGTGTGCGCTGGTTCTTCCCAAATGGTTAATAACTCTCTGATGTCGCATGTCTCTATATCCTTAACCAGTTTTATAATTAATCTTTATCCAGTTTATATTTGCTGACATCCATACCGAATGACAGGCTCATGGATTCAAGTAACTCATCCAGCTCGGTGAGTGATTTCTTTCCGAAATTCCTGAATTTAAGAAGATCATTCTTATTAAACTTAACCAGGTCACCAAGGGTCTCAACTTCGGCAGCTTTAAGACAATTGAGCGCCCTGACTGAAAGGTCAAGGTCAACCAGTTTTGTCTTCAGCTGTTGTCTCATATGCAGTACTTCTTCATCAAACTCCTCATTTGCCAGCTTATCATCCGAATCGAGAGTTATCTTTTCATCGGAGAAGAGCATAAAGTGATATATCAGAATTTTAGCAGCTTCCTTGAGGGCATCTTTCGGGTGAATTGACCCATCGGTTTCGATTTCAACAAGAAGCTTCTCGTAGTCAGTTTTCTGTTCAACACGGTAGTTTTCAACAGAATATTTTACATTGCGTATTGGTGTGAAGATCGAATCGATGGCAATGAGTCCGAATTCGCTGTCAACCGGCTGGTTTTCTTCGGCCGGTACATAACCTCTTCCTTTATTGATGCTGAATTCGACCTGAATTTTAACATCAGGCTCCAACCTGAATAATACCAGGTCGGGGTTCAGTACTTCGAAGCTGCTCAGAACGCTGTTAAGGTTGCCGGCTTTAAATATTTCCTGTCCGTTGATCTTGACCACTACTTTTTCATGATCTACATCTTCGACTATCCTTTTGAACCTTACCTGTTTCAGATTAAGGATGATTTCGGTTACATCTTCCATAACACCTGTAATGGTGGAAAATTCATGGTCGATTCCTTCGATCTTTACCGTGGTTATTGCATAACCTTCGAGCGAGGAGAGAAGAATTCTTCTCAGAGCATTACCAACAGTAATACCATAGCCGGGTTCAAGCGGTCGAAATTCAAATTTTCCGAACTTGTCGTTCGCTTCCAGCATTATTACTTTATCAGGCTTCTGGAATGATAAAATGGCCATAGGATTTTTCTATATATTATTACTTGGAATACAATTCAACTATCAGCTGTTCCTTAATATCTTCAGGAATATCAGTACGTTCAGGCATGCTCATGAATTTACCTGCCATCTGGGTATCGTCCCATTCGAGCCAGGAAAGACGTGAATATTTTCTTGTTGTGAGTGAATCGACAATCGCTTCGAGTGATTTTGATTTTTCGCGGACACCGATAATATCACCTGGTTTCAGTATGAAGGATGGTATATTGACCACTGTTCCGTTAACTGTAATATGACGGTGTGACACGAGCTGGCGGCCGGCGGCTCTGGTTGGAGCGATCCCGAACCGGTACACGACGTTATCGAGACGTGCTTCGAGCATCTGAAGCAGAACTTCACCTGTTACGCCTTTACTTCTGGAAGCTTTCTCGAATGTGTTCCGGAACTGTCTTTCAAGTATTCCGTAGGTGTATTTAGCCTTCTGCTTCTCTCTCAGCTGGAGACCATATTCTGAAGTCTTTTTCCTCTTCTTGGTCATCCCGTGCTGCCCCGGAGGAAAATTTTTCCTGTCGAAGTTCTTATCGGGACCAAAGATAGGCTCTCCGAATTTTCTTGCTATTCTTGATTTTGGGCCAATATATCTTGCCATTGTGCTTTTGTTTAATTACTTACAGATATTCTTAATGAGGTTTATACTCTTCTTCTTCCGGGTGCACGGCAGCCGTTATGCGGCATTGGTGTTACATCGATGATCTCCGTAACTTCAATTCCCACATTGCTGATCGACCTGATCGCTGATTCACGTCCTGCCCCGGGACCCTTAACAAACACTTTCACTTTTCTAAGGCCAAGATCGTACGCAACTTTCCCGCACTCTTCGGATGCCATCTGGGCAGCATAAGGGGTGTTTTTCTTGGAACCTTTAAATCCCATTTTCCCCGACGATGCCCATGAAATAACCTGACCTGAATTATTTGTCAGGGTGACTATTAAGTTATTAAATGATGAATGAACATGAGCCTGGCCTGTCGGTTCTACCTTAACGACCCTCTTCTTCAATGCTCCGGTTTTCTTTGCCATATTCTATTTATTTAGTAGCTTTTTTCTTGTTTGCAACAGTCTTTTTTCTGCCCTTACGGGTCCTGGCGTTGTTCTTTGTGCTTTGCCCCCTTACCGGCAGTCCGATTCTGTGACGAACACCACGGTAGCAGCCTATATCCATTAACCTTTTGATATTAAGCTGAGTTTCAGAGCGAAGCTCACCCTCAAGCTTGTAATTATCATTTAGTATACGGCGGATTGAATTGATCTGATCATCAGTCCAATCCTGGACTTTTGCATTCACGGTCAACGCCAGCATCATCAAGTACTTTCTGTGCAGTACTTCTTCCCACTCCATAGATATAGGTCAGGCCAATCTCGCCTCTTTTGTTCCTTGGTAAATCAACACCAACAATACGTGCCATATATTACTTTTCTTAAATGAGTTGCAAAATTAAATAAATTATCCCTGTCTCTGCTTGAACTTGGGATTTTTCTTGCTAATAACGTATATGCGCCCTTTACGCCTTACTATTTTGCAGTCGGCGCTGCGTTTCTTAACAGATGCTCTTACTTTCATTACCTTATTATTTCTTATTTATATCTGAATGTTATTCTTCCTTTTGTAAGATCGTAGGGGGACATTTCTACCTTCACCCTGTCGCCAGGTAAAATTTTGATATAGTGCATTCTCATTTTCCCTGAGATGTGAGCTGTGATTACGTGTCCGTTTTCAAGTTCTACCCTGAACATTGCATTGGAAAGGGCTTCGATGATAGTACCGTCTTGTTCGATTGATGCCTGTTTCGACATACGATTACAATTTATTTAAAACTTCTTCTATAAATTTAAAAGTTGTTAATACATCCGCTTTCCCTTTATCGACCGCAACGGCATATTCAAAGTGAGCCGAAGGTTTACCGTCCAGGGTCCTGATGGTCCATCCGTCGTGCATCTGCACCGTTTCCTTCTTTCCAAGGTTGATCATCGGTTCAATACAGATCACCAGTCCTTTTTCCATCTTTTGCCCTGACCCTCTCTTTCCATAATTTGCCACTTCGGGTGGTTCGTGCAATTTTCTTCCGAGTCCGTGACCGACAAGTTCCCGTACTACTGAATATCCTCCGCTCTCAGCCTTAGACTGGACTGCAAAGGATATGTCGCCGACCCTGTTACCTGCGATTGCCTCTTTTACCCCCTCTTCAAGAGAAGCCCTTGTATAATCCAGAAGTCTTCTGATCTCTTCATCGATCTCCCCCACCGCGAATGTAAAGGCGCTGTCGCCATACCATCCGTCGAGTATTACTCCGCAATCGACGGAGACAATGTCTCCTTCCTTAAGGGCATATCCTGAAGGTATGCCGTGAACCACTTCGTCGTTGACCGATGTGCAGAGGGTTTTCGGAAAACCACCATATCCCTTGAATGCAGGAAGCCCGCCGTTATCACGGATGAATTCTTCAGCAACAGTGTCGAGATAAAGGGTGGTGACTCCGGGCTTTATAAGACGGGCAACTTCAGCAAGTGTCCGTGACACAAGCAAATTGCTTTCTCTCAGCAGCCCTACCTCTTCATCAGTCTTTAAATATAACATCAAAGAACGCTAATCAAGTTAAATCGACGTTGTTGCGCCTGATCTTCCCTTCACCCGGCCTGTTTTCATGAGGCCATCGTAATGACGCATCAACAGGTGACTTTCGATCTGTTGCAACGTATCGAGAACAACTCCTACAAGGATGAGCAGCGAAGTTCCGCCATAAAACTGCGCAAACTGCGGTGTCACCTGTGCTTGTACGGCAAGGGCCGGAAGGATGGCAATAATAGCCAGGAACACAGAACCGGGGAAGGTTATTCTCGACATTATGGTGTCGAAAAACTCCACGGTTTTTCTGCCTGGTTTAATGCCGGGAATGAATCCTCCGTTCTTCTTCATATCCTCAGCCATCTGTACCGGGTTTATTGTAATCGCAGTGTAGAAGTAGGTAAAAAGAACTATAAGGATCCCGGTAACAAGATTATACCAGAAACCGTACATATTCGAAAAAGCAACTACAAAACCGGAACTTGAATTTGAATATCCGGCTATAATTATCGGAAGCATCATTATTGCCTGGGCGAAAATTATAGGCATAACACCTGCCGCATTCACTTTAAGGGGAATATACTGACGTACCCCTCCGTACTGTTTGTTGCCGACTATCCTTCTCGCGTACTGGACCGGGACACGACGTGTGCCCTGCACAAGCAATATAGTTCCAAGAATGACAACAAACAGGATCACTATTTCAATAATCAGGGCGATCGGGCCACCCGCGCCATTGAGCCTTGTTCCGGCTTCAAAAATGAAATTCGCCGGCATCCTGGCAACAATGCCTATCATGATTATAAGCGAAATCCCGTTTCCTATTCCTTTATCGGTTATCTTCTCCCCAAGCCACATGACAAACATGGTTCCGGCTGTGAGGATTACCACCGATGAAAATTTAAAGAAGAAGTCGGAAAGCACAAATGCGCTTGCCGGCAGCTGTGCCGACAGGTTTACAAGATAGGTCGGCGCCTGAAGTACCAGGATACCAACTGTAAGGTATCTTGTGTACTGGTTCATTTTTCTTCTTCCGCTCTCGCCCTCTTTCTGAAGTTTCTGGAAATATGGGAATACAATACCGAGAAGCTGCACTACGATAGAAGCGGAGATGTATGGCATAATACCAAGGGCAAAGATAGAGGCCTGTGAAAAAGCGCCTCCCGAAAACATATCGAGCAACCCCATGATACCCGACTGTGTCTGGGTTTTAAGGTTTGCAAGCTGCGACGGGTCAATGCCGGGCAGAGTAATATACTTGCCAAGCCGGTAAAGTGTGACAATTCCTAATGTATAGAGTAATCTTGCGCGAAGATCTTCTATCTTAAAAATGTTTTTTAATGTCTGAAAAAGTCTCATGAACTTATATTTTTACGACAGTACCTTTCTGGGCTTCGATTGCGTCTGCTGCTGTTTTGCTGAATGCATGGGCATGAACCTCAAGCTTCCTGTCAAGTGTCCCTTTTCCGAGGATCTTTATCAGAGCATTTTTGGAAACAAGACCTGCATTAATAAGTGTCTCACGATCAATCTTTTCAAGATTATTCTTTTCAGCAAGGGTCTGCAGTGTACTTAAGTTCAATGCTTTATATTCCTTGCGATTTATGTTTTTAAAACCAGACTTTGGAACACGTCTCTGAAGGGGCATCTGGCCACCCTCAAAACCAATCTTTTTACTGTAACCCGATCTTGATTTGGCTCCTTTATGGCCTCTTGTGGATGTTCCTCCCCTGCCTGAACCCTGTCCGCGGCCCAGACGTTTGCCTTTCCTTACTGATCCTTTTGCAGGTTTTAAGTTAGTTAAATCCATTACTTCTGTTATAATATCGTTAATACCTTAAATATTTTCAATTTTGACCAGGTGTCTCACCTTCTCAACCATGCCCATTATCTGAGGGGTAGCTTCATGCTCGACACTATGGTTCAATTTATGGATACCCAAAGCATCAAGAGTACGCTTTTGTCTTTCGGGTTTTCCGTTTCTGCTTTTTACCTGGGTTATACGAATTTTTGCCATCGTGTTGTACTTTACTAACCGTTAAAAACTTTATCCATCGTGATGCCCCTGTTCTCGGCAACCGAGTATGCATCGCGCATTTCGAGAAGTGCGGCGAAAGTGGCTTTCACAAGGTTGTGGGGATTGGAGGATCCTTTTGACTTTGCCAGCACGTTTTTCACGCCAACGCTTTCAAGGACAGCACGCATAGCGCCTCCTGCCTTCACACCTGTACCATCGGTGGCCGGTTTGATAAAGACTTTTGCCCCCCCAAATTTGGCCACCTGTTCGTGAGGTATTGTGCCATTGATAACCGGTACTTTAATGAGGTTTTTCTTTGCATCCTCAATACCCTTTGCAATAGCAGTTGTAACTTCACTGGCTTTACCAAGACCATGTCCTACTATCCCGTCTTCGTTGCCAACTACCACAATTGCTGAAAAACTGAATGTCCGTCCGCCTTTTGTGACCTTGGTAACTCTCTGGATACTAACGAGCCTGTCCTTTAATTCGAGATCGCTGGTTTTTACTTTTCTTATACCGTTTCCCATAATTCTTTAGAATTTTAAACCGCCTTCGCGGGCAGCATCTGCCAATGATTTTACTCTACCATGATATTTATATCCGCTTCTGTCGAAAGTAACATCCCCGATGCCTTTTTCTTTGCATTTGGCAGCAAGGGCTTTTCCGACAAGCTTAGCCTGTTCAGTTTTGTTAATGCCTGTTTTAGCAGCTATCTCTTTTTCAGTTGAACTGGCTGAAAGGAGGGTAACTCTATTCAGGTCGTCAACCAGCTGAACATAAATCTGTTTATTGCTACGGAACACTGCAATACGTGGTTTTTGCGCAGTTCCGTGTATCTTTTTCCGGATCCTCATCCTGATCCTCGTTCTTCTTTCCAATGTGGTTAAGGCCATGATTTTAAATTTTTACCAGATTAATATAACCTAAACGCTGGCGGACTTACCGGCTTTTCTTCTAAGCTGTTCTCCGACAAATTTTATCCCTTTACCCTTGTAAGGTTCAGGCGGACGAAGAGATCTTATCTTCGCAGCAACATGACCGACAAGCTGCTTATCGATGCAGGTAAGAGTAATCACAGGATTGCTCCTTCTTTCTGTTTTGGTTTCAACTTTTACTTCATCCGGAAGCTGCAGGATAATATCGTGCGAAAAGCCAAGGCTCATTTCAAGCTGCTGGCCTTTAGCTTCAGCACGGTAGCCCACGCCAACCAGCTCAAGCTGTTTTTTATATCCCAGCGACACGCCCGTCACCATATTTGCAATAAGCGCCCTGTAGAGGCCATGCAACGATTTATGGGTCTTCGATTCAGATGGTCTGTTTATTGTGATTGTGCTGCCTTCCACTTCCACCTTCAGGTCCTTGTTTATTTTTTGTCTCAGTTCACCCAAAGGTCCTTTCACACTAATCTCATTGGTGTCGCTGATACTAACAGTTACACCTTTGGGCAGGTTTACAGGTAATTTTCCAATTCGTGACATTAAGCTATCCTCCTGATTAATAAACGTAACATAATACTTCACCGCCTATATTCTCTTTCTTAGCCTCCTTATCGGTCATTAATCCTCTTGAAGTGGATATGATAGCGATTCCGAGTCCGTTAAGCACTCTTGGCATCTTATCAGTGCCGACATATTGCCTGAGGCCCGGGCGGCTTGCCCTTTCAATTTTCTTTATAGCCGGTTTCCTGTTTTTCGGATTGTATTTGAGTGCGATCTTCAGAACACCCTGAGGATTTTCACCTTCCACAAGCTTATAACTCAGGATGTAACCCTTCTCAAACAAAATCCTGGCAATCTCCTTTTTAAGATTGGATGCTGGTGCTTCCACAACCTTATGACCGGCCATAATGGCGTTCCTTATTCTGGTCAGTAAATCTGCAATTGGATCAGTCATCTCTTATTCATTAATATAGTTAATATTCATACTCTGTGTTACCAGCTGGCTTTTTTAATCCCCGGTATCAGGCCAAAGGATGCCATTTCCCTGAAGGTGATCCTGCTAATCCCGAATTGTCTCATATAGCCTCTCGAACGGCCGGTTATCTTGCACCGGTTATGCATCCTGTTTGGATTTGAGTTCCTCGGTAAACGGCTTAAGCCTACATAATCTCCTTCGGCTTTCAGTTTTGCCCTTCTTACGGCATATTTCTCAGTGAGTTTTGCACGTTTTACCTCGCGGGCAATCATCGATTCCTTAGCCATATAATCAGTTTTTAGTGTTTTTAAATGGTAAACCAAAAAGTCTGAGAAGCGACAAGCCCTCCTCATCAGTTTTTGCTGTTGTGACGAATGTCATTTGCAGACCCATGATCTTTGCTATCTTATCAAGATCTATTTCCGGAAAGATTATCTGTTCTGTAATTCCCAGGGTATAGTTTCCGCGGCCATCGAGTTTGGCGCTGATGCCCTTGAAGTCGCGGATACGCGGCAGTGCAACGGAAATAAGCCTTTCAAGAAATTCATACATCTTCTCTTTGCGAAGGGTAACCATCACTCCGATAGGCATATTTTTTCTTAGTTTGAAGTTTGAGATATCTTTTGAAGAGAAGGTCTGAACAGCCTTCTGCCCTGCGATATCAGTTAATTCCTTAACACTGAATTCAAGAAGTTTCTTATCGGCAATGGCTTGTCCGACACCCTGATTAAGAACTATCTTTTCTAACCGGGGAACCTGCATAATGCTTTTATAACCGAACTCTTTCATTAATGCAGGAACGATCTCATCCTTATATTTTGTTTTTAATGCAGGCGTATACATTATTTGATCTCCTCTCCTGATTTTTTTGAATAACGAACTAATTTATCTTTGTCATTAAGTTTTCTGCCGATACGTGTGGGTTTACCCGAAGCGGGATCGACAAGCATAAGATTTGAGATGTGAACGGGAGACTCCTTTTTAAGGATACCGCCCTGGGGCGATTTGGCATTTGGCTTGGTATGCTTTGACACCATATTAACTCCCTCAACAATAGCTCTCTCCTTGTCCCTGTCAACTTCCAGAACACGGCCCTTTTGTCCTTTGGATTCACCGGTTATAACTATAACCGTGTCTCCTTTTTTGATATGTAATTTCTTCTGCATTACTGTGCATTTATTTATTATAACACTTCAGGTGCGAGTGAGACAATCTTCATATACTTGTCACGCAGTTCCCTTGCAACCGGGCCGAAGATGCGGGTACCGCGAACTTCGTTCAGATTGGTAAGGAGGACAACGGCATTGTCATCAAACCTGATATATGAACCGTCGGCACGGCGGATCTCCTTGGTAGTGCGGACCACAACTGCCTTGCTTACCGTTCCTTTCTTGGCTTCACCTGAGGGCAGCGCACTTTTCACACTCACAACAATTTTATCGCCGACTGAGGCATATCTTTTCCCGCTGCCTCCGAGGACCCGGATACATAACACTTCCTTGGCGCCTGAATTATCGGCTACGGTCAACCTGCTTTCCTGCTGTATCATGATTACTTGGCTCTTTCGATTATTTCAATTAATCTCCAGGTCTTGTTTTTACTCAGAGGCCTGGTCTCCGAGATACGTACCTTATCGCCTATGTTGCATGAATTTTCTTCATCATGCGCCATCAGCTTCTTTGTCTTGTTGACGAATTTGCCATAGATCGGATGTTTAACCTTTCTTTTGATGGCAACAACTATCGACTTGTCCATTTTGTTGCTGACAACAACTCCGATACGTTCTTTTCTTATATTCCTTTCCATTTCTGGTCTAGCTGTTAGATTTTTTATTTAACTCTCTGTCACGCAGTTCGGTCAGCAGTCGTGCAATAGTTGCTTTCGCCAGTTTAATCTTCTGGGGATTATCGAGCGGGGTAATTGCATGGTTGAGCTTCATACGAACGAGCATTGTCTTTTCGGTATCTATACGTTCGATGAGATCCGGTGTGCTTAGTTCCTTTATCTCTGAAGTTTTCATCTTTATCTTTATTTTATTCCTGAACGTAATCGTTTCTTACAATGAATTTTGTTGTAATCGGAAGTTTCTGTGCGCCGAGTCTGAGGGCTTCTTTTGCAACTTCATAGGGTACGCCTTCGGCTTCGATGAGTATTCTTCCCGGTGTGACCGGTACAACAAAACCCTCCGGTGCGCCTTTTCCCTTACCCATCCTGACTTCAGCAGGTTTCTTTGTTATTGGTTTATCGGGGAAGACTCTTATCCAGAGTTGCCCTTCACGTTTCATGTGACGTGTAACTGCCTGACGGGCTGCCTCGATCTGCCTTCCTGTGATCCAGCACTGTTCAAGCGCCTTAATGCCAAATGACCCGAATGCCAGCTGGTTGCCTCTCTGCGCATTTCCTTTCATTCTTCCCTTCTGGGCTCTTCTGAATTTGGTCCTTTTCGGTTGTAACATTGCTCAAATATTAGATAGTTATTTACTCCTTAAAAGCTTATTTCTTTGCTTTCCTCTTCAGGCTCTTGCTTTTTGCATTCCTTGCGCCGATGTTGGGGCTGAGATCTCTCTTGCCGTAAACTTCACCATTGCATATCCATACTTTTATACCGATAAGTCCGACCTTGGTATGAGCTTCTGCAACAGCATAGTCGATATCAGCGCGCAGGGTATGAAGCGGAACGCGGCCTTCCTTGTATGTTTCGCTGCGGGCCATTTCGGCGCCGCCCAGACGGCCTGAAATAAGTACTTTGATCCCTTCGGCTCCCATCCTCATTGTCGAAGCTATCGACATTTTAATAGCACGCCTGTAGGATATCTTGCCTTCAAGCTGACGGGCGATATTGTTCCCTACAATATTGGCATCAAGCTCCGGACGTTTAATTTCAAAGATGTTGATCTGGACCTCTTTTTTTGTTATCTTCTTAAGTTCTTCCTTAAGCTTATCAACTTCCTGGCCGCCTTTTCCGATTATGATGCCGGGTCGGGCAGTGTTAACCGTTACGGTTATCAGCTTAAGGGTTCTCTCGATAATAATTCTCGAGATGCTTGCCTTTGCAAGCCTGGCATTGAGATATTCCCTGATCCTGGTATCCTCTACCAGCTTGCCGGAAAAGTCTTTTCCGCCGTACCAGTTTGAATCCCAGCCTTTGATAATACCTAATCTGTTACCTATAGGATTTGTTTTCTGTCCCATCTATCTTATTTTGAGGTTTTTTCAACATCTTTAATCATACTGTCAAGTACCATGGTCACATGGTTTGATCTCTTTCGGATCCGGTAAGCTCTTCCCTGCGGGGCAGTCTGGAGTCTCTTCATCGCACGGCCGCCATCAACGCTTATCTTTTTAACAAAAAGGTTGCTCTCCTCGACTCTTACGCCTTCATTTTTGGCCTGCCAGTTGGCAATGGCAGACATGAGAAGCTTTTCAAGGCGGCGGGAGGCTTCCTGAGGGCTGAACCTGAGGACATCAAGCGCTTTTTTGACTTCCATTCCGCTGATCAGACCGGTTACCAGTCTCATTTTACGCGGCGAGGTGGGACAGTTTCTGAGAACCGCCTGGTATCTGGTCCTGGCGGCCTCTTTTCTCTGTTCTGCTGTATTTCTTTTTCTTGCACCCATTTCTAAATCTTTTGTGTTTACATTACTCATTATTTGTTCCCGGAATGTCCCCTGAATGTACGGGTAGGAGCAAATTCACCAAGCTTATGGCCTACCATGTTTTCCGTAATGTAAACAGGGATAAACTTATTCCCGTTATGAACTGCTATAGTATGTCCGACAAAGTCAGGTGATATGATGGATCGTCTCGACCAGGTCTTGAGCACTGATTTCTTTTGCACCTCATTCATTTCAAGAACTCTTTTCTCAAGCTTGTATTCAATGAAAGGGCCTTTTTTAATAGATCTACTCATAATATATCAGTTATTTTTTCCTTCTTTCAATAATAAGTTTTGCGGAGTACTTTTTCTTGTCGCGGGTTTTGAATCCCTTTGCAGGAATACCTTTGCGCGATCTGGGGTGTCCGCCGGAAGCCCTTCCTTCACCACCACCCATGGGGTGATCGACCGGGTTCATGACAACGCCCCTGACTCTCGGACGACGTCCCTGCCAGCGTGAACGGCCGGCTTTACCTGATTTCTCAAGGCTGTGATCGGCATTGGAAACAGTTCCGATTGTTGCGCGACAGGTCGTTAGTACCATCCTTGTTTCACCTGATGGCATCTTGATGGTTGCATATTTTCCATCGCGCGCTGAAAGCTGTGCAAAAGTACCGGCACTACGTGCTATAGCTCCACCCTTGCCAGGTTTAAGCTCAATATTATGGACAATGGTGCCAAGCGGTATATCATTGAGGAACATTGTATTCCCGATTTCAGGAGTTGCATCTTTCCCTGAGATGATCTTCTGGCCTGACTGCAGACCAGTCGGGGCAACTATATACCTTTTTTCTCCATCCTCATAAACAACAAGTGCAATTCTCGATGATCTGTTGGGATCATACTCGATTGATTTCACTGTTGCATACATGCCGTCTTTTTCCCTGAGGAAATCGACGACCCTGTACATCTGTTTGTGACCGCCACCGATGTACCTCATAGTCCTCTTGCCGTTAACGTTCCTTCCTCCTGATTTTCTGAGCGGTCGAAGCAAGGATTTCTCCGGCGCAGCGTTTATGATGTTGTCAAAAGCGCTGATGATCTTGTGTCGCTGACCTGGTGTTACAGGTTTGATCTTTCTGACTGCCATACTGGTTGTTAAATATTGCTATAGAAATCTATTTTGCTACCTTCTGCAAGGGTGACAACAGCTTTTTTGACAGCTGCTGTTTTGCCGACAAGAAAGCCTGATTTTGTGTTTCTGGTTTTTACCTTCCCACCATACCTCATGGTATTTACTGATTCGACAGTTACGCCGTACAGCTCTTCAACTGCTTTCCTGATCTGCAATTTATTTGCCTCTCTGGCAACAATAAATCCATAGCGATTAAACTTGTCGCCCTGGCTCGTCATCTTTTCCGTCACAATCGGTTTAAGCAAAATATTCATTACTCAAAGTTTACTAGTTTTCAAATGTTGCCTGCAAAACGTCAACTGCACTCTCAACGAGGACAAGTGTTGAAGCTTTCATTATCTTGTATGTGCTTAATTCTCCGGCGGTTATAACTTCAACCCCTTGTACATTTCGGGATGACAAATATATATTTTTATTTTGTTCCGGTAAAACAATAAGCGATTTTTTATTTGCGATATTCAGGTTGCTGCCAAATTTTACCATTTCCTTTGTTTTTGGGGCTTCGAAATTGAAGTCTTCCAGAACAATAATATTATTTGTCGAAGCCTTATATGAAAGGGCGGATTTCCTTGCTAATTCCTTAACCTTTTTATTAAGCTTGAATCCGTAGAATCGTGGTTGTGGGCCAAAAACACGGCCTCCGCCGCGGAAAAGCGGACTTTTAATGCTGCCTGCCCTTGCGGTACCGGTTCCTTTTTGTCTTTTGATCTTCCGGGTACTGCCGGTCACCTCGCCCTTCTGTTTGGATTTATGGGTACCCTGCCTCTGATTTGCAAGGAACTGCTTTGTATCCAGATAAATGGCGTGGTCGTTAGGTTTAATACCGAATATAGAATCGTTAAGATTAACTTTCCTTCCGGTTTCCTTACCATCAATATTAAGAATCGTTAATTCCATTATTTTGTTATTATTACGTAACCACCTTTCGGACCGGGAACTGATCCTTTAACTAAAATTATATTACTCTCGGCCATAAGTTTTACAACTCTCATGCTTATTGACATCACCTTGTCGTTTCCAGTCCGTCCGGCCATTCTCATACCCGGCAGAACACGTGAAGGAAATGATGATGCACCGAGTGAACCTGGCGCCCTGCCCCTGTTATGCTGCCCATGGGTTTGTCCGCCGACACCGCTGAAACCATGACGTTTAACAACGCCCTGGAATCCCTTGCCTTTTGACCATCCCCTGACATCAACCCAGTTATCGGGCCTGAAAAGCTCAGCTGTGAGAACTTCACCCTCTTTAACCTGGCCTTCATTAAACCCGTTGAATTCTATAAGTTTCCTTTTGGGGGTGGTATTTACTTTTTTGAAATGGCCAAGTTCAGCTTTCGTGGTATGCTTTTCCTTTTTCTCGTCGAAACCAAGCTGCACCGCGAAATAGCCGTCTTTATCCTTAGTCTTTATCTGTGTTACAACACACGGCCCTGCCTGCAGAACAGTACAAGGAATATTCTTTCCGTCTTTATCAAAAACGGAGGTCATTCCTACCTTTTTTCCAATTAATCCCTGCATTTTTCTATTGCTTTACTGGTTATACTTTAATTTCTACTTCAACACCGCTCGGGAGCTCAAGTTTCATCAATGCATCTATTGTCTTTGGTGTTGAGCTGTAAATGTCAAGCAGACGCTTATAGGATGAAAGCTGGAATTGTTCTCTTGCTTTCTTGTTCACAAACGGGGAGCGAAGAACCGTATAAATCTTTTTGTGTGTTGGAAGGGGAATAGGGCCACTTACAACAGCACCAGTAGATTTTACTGTTTTTACGATTTTTTCGGCGGACTTATCCACCAGGTTATGATCGTAAGATTTCAGTTTGATTCGAATTTTCTGACTCATCTATAGAATTTTTCCTTTAGTAACTTCAACAATTCTGTTTGCTATTTCTGCAGGCACCTCTTCATAATGGGAGAACTCCATGGTTGATGTTGCCCTTCCCGAGGTTATGGTTCTGAGTACTGTAACATAACCGAATTTCTCGGCCAGAGGTACTTTTGCTTTTACTACCCGTGAACCTGCTTTCGATTCCATACCTTCCACCTTGCCCCTTCTCCTGTTGAAATCGCCGATTACGTCACCCACATATTCTTCGGGTGTGACAACTTCAGTCGACATTATAGGCTCAAGAATAACCGGGTTGCATTTACCCGCATATTTCCTGAATGCCTGCTTGGCTGCAATTTCAAAAGAGAGGGCATCGGAATCAACCGGATGGTATGAACCGTCTTTTAGTACTACTTTAAGGCTTTCGAGGGGGAACCCTGCCAGCGGTCCGTTACTCATAGCTTCACGGAATCCTTTTTCAACTGCTGGTATATATTCCCTGGGAATATTCCCGCCTTTTACTTCATTTACGAACTGAAGACCTCTTATGCCATCATCTGCCGGCATAAGGGCAACAGAAATATCAGCAAATTTTCCTCTTCCACCGGTCTGCTTCTTAAATACTTCACGAAACTCAGCGCTGGTGGTAAGTGCTTCCTTATAAGCAACCTGAGGAACACCCTGATTACATTCAACCTTGAATTCCCTTTTCAGTCTGTCGATAAGTATCTCAAGGTGCAGTTCACCCATACCATTAATAATTGTCTGTCCGCTGTCGGGATCAGTCCTCACCTGGAACGTGGGATCCTCTTCGGCTAATTTGTTCAGGGCTATCGATAATTTATCGACATCTGCCTGTGTCTTTGGTTCAATTGCAACTCCTATCACCGGTTCAGGAAAATCCATTGTCTCAAGGAGTATCGGTTTATTAATGGCACAGAGTGTATCTCCCGTCTTCAGATCTTTAAATCCGACTCCGGCACAAATATCACCGGCTGAGATACTCTCCTTGGGGTTTTGTTTGTTAGCGTGCATCTGGAAAAGACGGTTGATGCGTTCTCTCTTGCCTGTCCTCGGATTCAGCACCGTATCGCCTGCATGCAGAATCCCGGAATAGATGCGCAGGAAAACCAGTCGTCCCACATAGGGATCGGTTGCGATCTTAAATGCCAGCGCTGAAAGGGGATCATCATCGTCGGGTGCGCGTTTTAATTCAGCATCATTTCTTGGGTCAATGCCTGTGATTGCTCCTATATCCACCGGAGAAGGCAGAAATGCGACAATTGCGTCAAGAAGGCTCTGAATGCCTTTATTTTTAAATGCAGCTCCACAGGTCACCGGTACGACAAGACCCTGAACAGTAGCCTTCCTCAGAGCGGTCATGATCTCTTCAGCAGTTATCGAATCATGGTCATCGATAAACCTTGCAAGAAGGGTATCATCCACATCAGCTACCGATTCAATGAGCTTTGCCCTCCATTCATTTGCCTCATCAATAAGATCCGGGGGGATTTCACCAGTTTCAAAAGTGGTACCTTTATCGCCATCGTCCTGCCAGATAACTGATTTCATGTCTATCAGGTCGACATGGCCTTTAAAGTACTCTTCACTGCCGATAGGCAGATGAATGGGGACCGGGTTTGCTCCGAGCTTTTGTGTTATCTGGTCCACAACACTGAAAAAATCTGCTCCCGCCCTGTCCATTTTATTTACAAAAGCCAGCCTTGGGACATCATATTTATTTGCCTGTCTCCATACGGTTTCTGACTGGGGCTCCACTCCTCCCACTGCATCAAATACCGCCACGGCTCCGTCGAGAACCCTCAGCGACCTTTCAACCTCTACTGTAAAATCAACGTGCCCGGGGGTATCGATTATATTTATCTTATAATCATCACCCCTGAATTTCCAGAAGGTAGTTGTCGCAGCAGATGTAATGGTGATGCCTCTTTCCTGTTCCTGAATCATCCAGTCCATCTGGGCATTCCCGTCATGTACCTCACCCATACGATGGGTACGACCAGTATAGAACAGAATCCGCTCTGTTGTAGTGGTCTTACCGGCATCAATGTGGGCCATGATTCCGATGTTTCTGGTAAATTTCAGGTTATTGTCCATCTGTTTTTCTGCTTCCTTCTTCAGAAAATCAATTAAAACCGGAAATGAGCGAAAGCTTTGTTAGCTTCGGCCATCCTGTGTGTATCTTCTTTCTTCTTATAAGCTCCGCCTTCAAGCTTATAGGCAGCCATAAGCTCCGCAGCCAGTCGTTCGGCCATTGAATGACCGGTCCTTTTTCTTGCAAAGGAGATCATATTCTTCATGCTGATGCTTACTTTCCTGTCGCCACGGATCTCCATCGGAACCTGGAACGTAGCACCTCCGACCCGACGTGCCTTAACTTCAACCTGCGGGGTGACATTATCAAGAGCCTGCTTGAAGATCTCAAGGGGTGTCTTCCCTTCACCCTTGAATTTATCCCCAATAATATCGAGAGAATCGTAGAATATCTTAAAAGCAAGATTCTTTTTTCCACTAAACATAAGATTGTTCACAAACCTTGTTACATAAGGATCCTTGTACTTGGGATCCGGTAACATAATCCTCTTTTTTGGTTTTGATTTTCTCATTATCTTATTCCTTTAAGTGTTATTTTTTTGGGCGTTTGGCGCCATACTTCGATCTTCTCTGGGTACGACCATCTACTCCTGATGTATCGAGGGCTCCGCGAACAAGGTGGTAACGGACACCTGGAAGATCCTTAACCCTGCCACCCCTGATAAGTACAATCGAGTGTTCCTGAAGGTTATGACCTTCTCCGGGAATATAGGCGTTTACTTCTTTCTGATTCGTAAGTTTTACCCTGGCTACTTTCCTCATAGCGGAATTAGGTTTTTTAGGGGTTGTAGTGTAAACACGTACACAGACACCTCTTCTCTGAGGACATGAATCCAAAGCAGGCGCCTTACTTTTGTCTATAAGTTTCTTCCTGCCTTTTCTTACTAATTGCTGTATTGTCGGCATAAATCCTTTAAGTTTAGCATTAAATTATACTCAAAAAATGGGTTTGCAAAGGTATTGTTTTTATTCTGTATTTTACAAACGTGCATTTAATATTTCTCATACATTTTCACAACACATCCCTCAGGACTGATTATCAGAGATAACCAAACCATCAGATGTCTAATAATAAAATATCTTACTTAAAAATGTAAGTATTGACAGGTTACTTCCCGACCTTTCCCTGAAGGAAAACATTTTGTAAACTTACGTTGACAGAAAGACCGGTACTCCTGTATTTCAAAAAACTGGTGCAAAGAAAATAATAAATTTGTAATTATCCTCTCTTTACTGAACAGTTTTTAAAAAATTATTATTTTTGTCGCGCCCCGATCATAGTCTAAAATAAATAAGTATAACATATAATAACCAGATAATAATGAAAACATACCAGACTGACCAGATAAAGAACATTGCCATACTAGGAAACTCCGGATCTGGAAAGACCACACTTGCAGAGGCTATGCTCTTCATTGGCGGTGTCATTGAGCGAAGAGGTACAATTGACGGCAAAAATACAGTTTCCGATTACAGGCCGATTGAACACGAGAACGGAAACTCAATTTTTTCGACTGTCCTCTATACCGAATACCAGAATAAAAAAGTCAATATTATCGATACTCCGGGGCTTGATGACTTCAGCGGCGGCGTAATTTCATCACTCTACGCTTCCGACTGCGCCGTGCTGACAATAAATGTCCAGAACGGTGTTGAGGTAGGAACAGAGATCCATTTCCGTCATGCCGAAAAGGTACATAAACCTCTTATTCTGGTTATAAACGGACTTGATCACGAAAAGGCCAATTTCGATAAGTCAATTGAGATGATGAAGGACAGGCTCGGAAGTAATGTTATCCTTTTACAATATCCTGTTAATGAAGGAGTCGGTTTCAATTCCGTTATTGACGTACTTAAAATGAAAATGCTACAGTATCCGAAAGAAGGAGGTGTGCCAAAAGTTCTTGACATCCCGGCTGATCAGAAGGACAGGGCTGACGAATTGCATGCCGAGCTTGTCGAAAAAGCAGCTGAAAGTGATGAAGCACTAATGGAGCTCTTCTTTTCAAATGATACCCTTTCAGAAGAAGAAATAAGGAAAGGCATTGCCAGGGGATTAGTTTCAAGAGGAATATTCCCGGTTTTCTGCGTATCGGCAAAGAATAATATAGGCGTTGACTGTCTGCTGGAATTCATAGTCAGTGAAGCTCCTTCATTGAAGGACCTGCCCGCTCCCGTTAACAGCAAAGGGAAAGAAGTAAAACCGGATCCCGCAGGACCCGCTTCGGTTTATGTCTTTAAATCTTCAATAGAAGAACATATAGGTGAGATTAATTATTTCAGGGTCTACTCAGGTAAGATCACAGAGAACATTGACGTTGTCAACACCAATAACGGCGTCAAGGAAAGGCTTTCACAACTTTATGTATGCGCCGGGAAGAACAGGACACGGGTTCCGGAACTGAACACAGGTGATATAGGCGCTTTTGTAAAGCTGAAGAATACAAAGACCGACCATACCCTCAATGCCCCGGGCAACGACTGGAGGTACGAAGGCGTTAAGTTCCCTGAACCCAAATACCGCATAGCAATAAAAGCCCAGAGCGAAAGCGACGATGAAAAACTTGGTGAAGCCCTTAATAAGATCCATCTGGAAGATCCGACAATAATTATTGAATACTCAAAGGAACTTAAGCAGATAATTGTCCATGGTCAGGGTGAATACCATCTTAATATAATGAAGTGGCATCTTGACAATATTTATAAGATCCCGACGAACTTCAATTCTCCGAAAATTCCATACCGCGAGACTATCACAAAAACTGCCCAGGCTGACTACCGTCATAAGAAGCAATCGGGAGGCGCCGGCCAGTTCGGGGAGGTGCATCTGTTTATCGAACCTTACACCGAGGGATCACAGGAACTGACGATGATGAAATTCGGAGGCAAGGATGTCAAGCTTTCAATCAGGGATAAAAATGAGATTGATCTTGACTGGGGTGGAAAGCTTGTTTACATCAACTGTATTGTTGGCGGATCGATAGATGCCCGTTTTATGCCTGCAATTCTGAAGGGTATAATGGAAAAGATGGAAATAGGACCTCTAACCGGTTCATATGCCAGAGATATAAGGGTATATGTCTATGACGGGAAAATGCACCCGGTTGATTCAAATGAAATTTCCTTCAGACTGGCCGGAAGAAATGCTTTCAGCAATGCTTTTAAAAATGCCGGACCAAAAATCCTTGAACCTATCTACGATGTCGAAATAATGGTACCTTCCGATCGTATGGGTGATGTGATCAGCGACCTTCAGGGAAGAAGGGGAATGGTTCTGGGTATGTCGAGCGAAAAGAGGTTTGAGGTGATCAAAGCAAGAGTTCCGCTCGCAGAGATGAATAAATATTCAACTGCCCTGAGTTCAGTGACCGGCGGCCGTGCAATGTACACAATGAAATTTCTGGAGTATGCCCAGGTGCCGGGTGATGTTCAGGAGGCTGTTATAAAAGCTTACTCTGAAGAGGAAGAAGAAGAATAATATTCGTTGGTAGGGACATGCCATGGCAACGTCCCTACAATATTCAAACCGTCTTCAGCACATCCCACACAAATGCCCTGATACCTACCTCTTCATTTATACCATCGATCTTTTTTACTTTTTCAAGAACCTCTTCAACAATTTCGTCATCGACAATTGTTAATACACTTTTGTTGATTTCAGGCCAGGCATGTGTTCCGAGGTGTGGAACCCCGGTATTGGTCCCTCTTCCCTGAACATTTTCCCAGAGCGAATAACCTTTGACCCCAATCTTGTCCATCAGATATTCAACCCTTTCGGTATGAGCCTGATTATATATGATCATTATAGCTTTCATAGTTCATTATTTACTGTATCATTTTGTATTGAATTACCTGCTGTTTAGTTGGTGTCGAAGTTTGAATATATGGCAAGCTGTTTGTTTCTTTCACCGTGCTTTAGCGAAGATTGCGTAAACGACCGGTACCAGGACCAGGGTTACCATCGTTGAGAATATCAGGCCACCGATAACGGCAACGCCCATCGGGCTCCAGAGTTCCGAACCGGAACCGGCGCTCATTGCCAGTGGAAGCATCCCCAGAATAGTTGTCGCTGACGTCATAATAACAGGCCTGAGCCGTGATCTGCCTGACATTGCAATTGCATCGTAAAGCTCATTGCCTCTTTCACGCATCAGGTTAATAAAGTCGACAAGCACGATCGCGTTCTTTACCACGATTCCTATAAGCATTACCGCCACCGATTGCAGAAATGACGCTGAGTGTTGTATGGGTGATGAAAAGCGCCATTGCAACCCCGGAAAAAGCGAACGGAATTGAGAACATTATTATAAATGGCATTTTCAGCGATTCAAACTGGGATGCCATTACAAGATATACAAGTATCAGACTCACAACTATGAGGAATGCAATGTCGGCAAATGATTCCATCTGTTCTTTTATGGCGCCGGAAATCTGCACCATCACACCCGAAGGAATTACTGTTTCATCAATTGCTTTCTGAACTTCAACCTGCAAGTTCTGTAAGGGATCTCTGATACGGTGTAAATGATACGTTGACAATCCTTTCCCTGCGTTTCCGGCCTATGCTGGGAGGCGACCAGAATTCCTTTATGTCTGAAATCTCACCAAGCCTTATTATCTGACCGGCCGGATTTGGAATACCTATATTTTCGATATCTGTAATTGAACTTCTTGAATTCTCTTTAAACCGTACAACAACATCATACTCATCGCCCGACTGACGTAACCTTGTTGCAGTCAAACCCTCCACCCTGTTCTTAACTGCCGCCGAAACTGTTGCAGTATTAAGTCCGTTAGTTATCATCTTGTTCTGATCCAGGATGATCTGGAGCTCGGGTTTTGACTTGTCCCTGCTTATTGTTACATCTTTGGCGCCTTCTATTTTTCTGATTTTCGTTGCCAGTTCCTCGGCAATTATATTTGTTTCCGAAAAGTTGTAGCCGTAAATTTCAACGTCAACGGTGTTGCTTCCGAAACTGCCCATATTTTCCGATGTGCTGACTTTATAGTCAACAATTTCGGGATACACTGAAAGGTCTTTTCTCAATTCTTCAGCAAGGGTTATTACACTCTTTTCACGTTCTTCAACCGGGAGCAGGCTAAAGGTATAGGTTATAACATGTGTTCCGCCGGCACCGAATAATGAGCTGAATCCTGCCTGGTCATCAGAACCGGTGGAAGATGAAACAAGGTCAACTTCAGGATACTTTGCCTTTATAAGACCGTCTATCTTATCGGTTGTTTTCAGTGTCTCATCAACTCTGGTTCCGGTTTGAAGCTCAATCGTAGCCGACATCTGCGACTGGTCGGCCTCAGGAAAAAACTCAGTGTCAATTACGCCAAACAGGCTCATTGAGCCGACAAAAATTACAGTGGCGATAATGGCAACAACAGTCTTATGGTGAAGGGCCCAGCGCAATGTCCTTTCATAAAAGTGATCAAGCCGGTCAAGCCATTTTCTGATGCTTCCGTCATAAGTCCAGAAGGGTGCATCTTTTCTGATAGGATACCATTTAAGCAGCAGGGCGCTCATGGTGGGCGTAAGGGTAATAGCTGCAAAAACAGAGGTGATGATGGTGATTGAAACCAGCATTCCAAGCTGTTTGAAGAGAACTCCGGTGAGCCCTTTTACGAAGGTAAGCGGGAAGAAGACGGCAACTACTGTTAATGTTGTAACAATAACAGCGAGCCACACCTCATTGGTGGCGTAAATAGCCGCCTCCCTTGGACGGCTTCCCCTTTCGACATGTTTTGTTATATTCTCCAGGACAACAATCGCATCATCCACCACCATCCCGATTGCAATTGAAAGCGATGTAAGTGAGATGATGTTGATTGACTCTCCGGTTATAAAGAGGTAAATAAAGGCTACAACAAGCGAGATTGGTATGGTGACTATTATTATCAGCGTTGCCCTCCATCTGCCCAGGAAAAAGAGCACCACAAGCACAACAAAAATAGCTGCATACAGGAGTGTTTCAGTAAGATTGCTTATCGAGTCCTTTATAAAGGTGGCGCTGTCGAATATTTTTTCGATTGTTACATCGCGCAGGCAGATCCTTCTTAAGTGTTTCAAGGGCTTTTTCAACCTCTTTTGTGACTTTAACAGTGTTTCCGCCTGATTGTTTCTGAACATACAACGACATACCCTGAAGGCCGTTGATCCTGGTGTCAAGTTTCGTTTCACGGATGGTATCACGGACCACCGCTACATCTTTCAGGTAAACATTGTTGCCATTAAAGCTGCTTATAACAATATTCCTGATTATGTCGCTTTCCGGAAATTCACCCTGGATACGCAGCGGATAATCGGTCTGTCCCATTTCAAGATAACCCGCGGGCATGTTCATGTTCTCCGCCCTCAGAATACCACCTATCTGCTCGATGGAAAGATTGTATGCCTCCATTTTCCTTGGGTCAACATCAATATAGACCTTCCGGCCCGGTACCCCGGCAAGGCTGACAGCCCCGACACCTTCGATCCTGTTAAGGGGATTTACAATTTTCTCATCAAGTATTTTTTCAAGCCCCTGATAACTCTCTTTTGCAGTTACAGCGTAGAAAATTATCGGCATCATGCTTGAATTAAATTTCATTATGGTCGGCTTCTCGCTGTCTTCCGGTAAATAATTTTCGATAAAACTGAGGTTGCTCCTTATATCGTTGGAAGCTTCATCAAGGTTTGTCCCATACTCAAAATTCATAAAGATGACCGAGAGTCCGTCACTCGATGTCGAAGTTATTTCCTTAAGATTGCTGACAGAGTTCAGGGCGTCTTCAACCGGCCTTGTTACGTTACTCTCTATATCAGATGCACTGGCACCGGGGTAGGTTGTAACCACTCCTATAAAAGGGAGTTCTATTTCAGGATAAAGGTCCACCGGAAGCTGTGTAAGTGAATAAACACCTATTACCATCAGCGCAACGAAAATCAGGATCGTTGTTACCGGTCTCTTTACGGAAGTACTGTATATACTCATTTTAGTATTATTCTAATTCTTGTATCTAGTTAACAATTTGAATTTTGTCGTCGTTCAGGAGCCTTGACTGTCCTTCGGTAACAAGCCTGTCTCCTTCCTTCAGGTTATCTGAAATGATTTCAAGCTTATCATCAAACCTTTTGCCGATCAGAACTCCCACTTGCTTCGCAACACCCTGATCATCTATGAACACGTACCTGACATTGGTACCTTCCTGCATAAGGACAGTCCCGGCGGGGACTACGAAAGTTTCAACCTCACCCAGGTCGATCGACACCCTGACGAACATTCCGGGCTTTAACAGATCATTTCTGTTTGGAAGCTCAAGTTCTGCAATAAAAGACCTTGTTGCAGAATTGATGGTTGGGGAGACCCTGAAGATACGGCCTGTAAATATTTCATTGTCATACACATCAGCTGTTATCGCGCCTTTCATGCCTCTTTTGATCAGGGGGTAATACTGTTCCGAAATGCTGACGCTTACTTTCAATGGATTAACCTGCATTATAGTTACAACAGCCGATCTTCCCGACAGCGTTGTAGGTGTTCCGGAGTACATTTCACCATCCTCAAAATATTTTCCTGTGATAACGCCGCTGAACGGAGCCTTCATAAGGGTGTTCTGTTCCATGAATTCAACATTGGTTTTGAGTACGTCATATTGTGTTTTCATCTGATCGTAAGCCTGCTGTTTTGCACTGCCTGACCTTAACAGTGTATCGAGCCTGCTGAGATCCTTCTCCAGACTTGCAAGCTGAAGCTTCAGCTGGTAGAGCTGGGTGCGATCCATGAGGAATAGATTATCACCCTTATTTACCCGGTCGCCTGCTTCAACATAAATTTTATCTATCCTGCCCGGTGTGGAAGGAGCCATGTTTACTTCTTCATAAGGCAAAACAGTAGCTGTGTAATCGACAGTCCTTGCAATCTTTGTCTTTGAAATGGTTTCCACTTTGACAGGGATAATTGCTTTCTCTGTTACGACTGTGCTGGCAAGAGCACCGGTTGGATCATTGCTTTTCTTTGATGAACAGGCTGAGAGGATCAGACCGCTTATCAATATCGAAAATGTTAAATTGTATTTCATTATTTGACTTTTTGAGGTTCCTGTTTAATTAATTACATGTTATTCAATAGTTTGTCCAGTGCAAGTTTTGTCTGGAAAAGGTTCATCAGTGCTGAAACGTAGTTATTTTCTGCCTGAAGGTAGAGACTGTTAGCCTGGGTAAGTTCAAGGCTTGAAGCCATTCCCTGCCGGAATTTATTCTCCATGCTTGTATAAATTCTCCGCGAGACGTCAACATTATCCTTCTGGCTTATGTATTGCAGATTTGCATTTACAAGGTTGTACCTCAGCTGTTTTTCTTCGAGCAAAAGCTGTTCGGTGATCATATCTCTTGTGGTTACAGCTTTTTCATAATTAAACTGAGCTCTCTTAATCTGAGCATTTCTTTGCCCGCTGGCAAATATGGGAATTGACAACTGAAGTCCGGCCATTGAATTCTGGAACCATTGCAGATCCGAAACTTTATCGCCCATACCGTTTGTACCATAATTGTAAAATCCTGCAAGAGTCGGAAGGATTGAAGCTTTTTGGGATTTCAATGCAAGGGAGGACATTAGTTCCTGACTTGCAATAAGCTGATAGTCGACATTCTGTGTATGGTCAAACTGCTGCGAAAGAAGGGCTTCGACATTAATCTGCCCTGTGAGACCTTCAAGTGTCTCGGTAAGTGTAATCGCTGCACCCGGTGCAACACCAAGCTGGAAACGTAAAAGGTTATAATTCATTTCAATAGTTCGCTGCAGGGAGCTTCTGCTATTCTCAACCATGCTGACATTTGAGACCATCTGGTCAACATCGGTAGCTTCAGCCATCCCGGCTGAAAACATGGCACGTGTCGATTTAAGGGTCTCATTCAGGTTTGCTATATTCCCCTCAAGGATCTCGAGAGATTTTTCTGAAACCAGTATAAGGAAGTAAGCTGCACCTACGGATTCCTTTGTGTCAAGTTCAGTTCTTGCAAGATTCTGTTCGCTCAGTTTTTGGGCAAGCTTTGTTGTCTCAATACCTATATATAAAGGTGCATTAAAGATCAGCATGCTTGCCTGAACTGAAGCGCTTGAGTTGAACTGTGATCCAAAGGTGACAGGTATCTTGGTGCCAGCCGGCTGCCCGAAGAATTCACCGGGAAGCAATGTTGTCATCAGCTTCAGGTTGTCAGTAAATGATCCCGACGCACTTACCTGGGGTAATGCGGCGGAAATTGTTTCCCATATTGCTGCTTTTGAAGCCAGAACATCCGACTTTGCAGCCAATACCATTTTGTTGTTTGAAATTGCATAGTCCTGTGCCTGCTTAAGCGAAAGCTGCAATTCAACGTTTTCCTGCTGAGCTGAAACCATAGCCGTAAAGATCAGCGGGAGAACTGCTGTTACCGGAAATTTGATTTTCATAAAATTTGTTTTTCTCACCATTAGAGTTTAATGTATCCAATACCTGGTTAGTTCCTGGTTTATTGATAATGATCAGCAATCTGAATTCCGCAATCCGAAATTGCATACCATCTATCTCTTTTCATAATAGTTTATCAAATCAAGACCTTTCTGCGTCGATATTCCCCTGAGATAATTGATATAAAAATTTCTTAAGACATCTTTATTCGGGAAATCATCAGGAGGGAATACGGACTTGTCGTTTGTCATCCTTGCCATTTCCAGCATACACTTATTTGTGATCCCTATATCAATGTCATCCCTGAAAATGCCCTCTTTTATTCCTCTTCTTAATATTTCAGAATTATCTGTGTAGTACGGCAGTTCCTCCTGTTTAGTGAGCCTCTTGACAAAATCGGCATGCAACCGTTTCATATCCATCTGAAAAGCAGGACTCATTTTTTGGAAATGATCACCCATTACTTCGAGCATTTTAAATATGGCTACAATAACGTTTTCCGATTCACTGAATATCTTCACCATCAGATCGCGCTGCTTTGAAGTCATCCATTGAAGCACACCGTGGAGGATCTCGTCCTTGTCATGGAACACCTCATAGATTGTCCTTTTGGATATCCCCATATGGGCTGCCAGCATATCCATTGTGATGGCTCTGATCCCGTAAGTCCTGAACATTACGGCGGCTACTTCAATTATTTTCTGGCGGTTATCCATCGATCAGTTTTAGAAGGTACAAAAATGAGAAAACTTTTTAAGTTTACAAAGTTTTTATAGATTAACCAGGTAAAAATTCTGTAAACGGTGGTAATTTACCGGTAAATGGCAGGCTCTCTCTGCCTTGCAACCTGGCTTCTGACTAAACTCACGTACTCACCCCCGTCCCCCTTCGGCTGCGCTCAGGGAAGGCTCTCTCTGTCCTGCAGCCTGGCTCCTCCTTAAACTCATGTACTCACCCCCGTCCCCCATAGCCGTCAACTTAAGGAATGCGATAGCTTATTAATCCAACTGTATGCAGCTGATTTGCAATAATTTACATTTCCCCTCCTTTTCAAGGAGGGGTGGCCGGGACTATAGATTTTGAGGTATTTACAATCTGTTTTCCCGGCCGGGGTGGTTAATCTATGTTTCAAGTCTATCCATTTGAAAGGTAATAAGAAAGCCTTGAATCAACCACCCCGGCCAGACGAATTTAGTTTCTGCTTGTGAGATGATTTCACCGTCTGGCCACCCCTCCTTCAAAAGGAGGGGAAACTTATATAATTGTGTTTCAGCTAATTAAATAATTCAAAGTCGCAGACTGATTCTTAGGTTGACGGCTATACCCCGGCCCCCTTCGGCTGCGCTCAGGGAAGGCAATGGATTTATTTTTTTTACCACTAAGTACACAAAGGTCCTCACCAAGGGGCACAAAGGAGATCTGCCAGTCTATATGAAATAAGAACGCAGTATAATCTAAATAAGCGCCCTTAAAAGGAGGGATCTGGAAAAAAGACTAATTTTAAGATCCAAATTTATTGTCTATGACAAACCATAAAACTATTTACCAGGTTGACGCATTCACCTCCAGCCCATTTCACGGGAATCCTGCCGGAGTATGTATTCTTGACAAAAAACCTCTCCAAAAATGGATGCAGAATATCGCAATGGAAATGAATCTTTCCGAAACGGCATTTGTTTTTCCTTCCAGCAAAGGCCTTAACATCCGGTTTTATACACCCGAAGCCGAGATCAACCTGTGCGGACACGCAACCCTCTCATCGGGCCATATTATGTTTGAAACAGGTTTCGCCGGTAAAAGGGAAGCAATAACATTGCATTCAAAAGCCGGAAAGCTGAAATTAAGCTACTCCGGAGGGCTAATTAAAATGGACTTCCCCTCCTATCCCCCGGTGCCTGTTAAAACTCCCGTGGATATGGAAGAAATTATAGGGATTAAACCTGAGGAGGTATACCGGACAGCTCATGGATGGACCCTGGCGCTTTTAAAAAGCGAGGATGAAGTCAGGAACATTAAACCGGATTATTTCCGGATGCGGAATTCAGAATTCGGAGAACTTATTGTGACTGCCCCATCGAAAGACAGGAATTTTGACTTTTGTGTCCGTTGTTTTGTCCCTGTTCTAGGTATCAATGAAGATCCTGTCACAGGCTCGGCACACTGTTCCCTGGCGCCATTCTGGCATTCTAAAACCGGTAAGTCTGAATTTAATTCACACCAGGTTTCAAAGAGGGAAGGTGTCATGAAAGTTACACTTAAAAACAACAGGGTTGAAATCGCAGGTAAAGCAAAAACCATTTTCAAAGCAGATTTGTTTGTATGAACCGGACAAACACCGGGTACAGATTAAACACTAAAACATTATGACAATGAAAAAAAATGCAGTAGGCTGGTTTGAAATACCGGTGACAGATATGGAGAGGGCAATAAAATTCTATGAAGCAGTCTTTGATGTAAAGCTTTCAAAAAACATCTTCGGTACATTGGAGATGGCATGGTTCCCTGAAGCTGAAAGCCAGATTGGTTCCGCAGGATCGCTTGTTAAAAGTGAGAAAAATTATAAGCCGTCAACGGAGGGTGTGCTTATATATTTTACCGCTCAGTCAGGTGATCTGTTAAATGAACTTGGAAAGGTAGAAAAGGCAGGTGGGAAAATCCTGCTGCAAAAACAACGGGTTTCTGAAGATTACGGTTTTATGGCATTGGTGCTTGATCCCGAGGGAAACAGAATTGCATTACATTCGCGCAAATAACTTAAACATATATAAAGATGAAAAAAAACGCTGAATTACGGATTGTCGAACTTGGCCTGGTTTTGCCGCCTCCCCCCAAACCTGTTGGAGTATACAAACCTGTTGTTGTAATTGACAGGATGATGTACGTTTCCGGGCAGGGCCCAATCAGGAACGATGGAACACTTCTTACAGGAAGATTAGGCAAAGATCTGCAGATGGAAGATGGTAAAATGGCCGCCCGACAGGTTGGACTTACGATGTTATCAACCATTAAAACTCATTTTGGAGATATAAACAGAATCAAACGGTTAGTTAAGACCCTGGGGTTCGTAAACAGCACACCTGACTTTTACCAGCAGGCTCTGGTAATAAACGGATTCAGCGAACTTATGGCTGAAGTGTTCGGCCAGGAGGACGGCATCGGGGCAAGAAGCGCCGTTGGCGCGATGCTTCCCAACAATATCGCCGTTGAAGTTGAAGCAATCTTCGAACTATCTGACTGATTCCATGGATAAAAAACTTTCATCTGAAAATACCTGGTATAGAGTTGACAATGCAAGGGATATCCCCTCTCCTGCCCTGCTGGTGTATCCTGATCGTATTGAAGCCAACATAAATAAAATGACAGCTGTTGCCGGTGATGTGACCCTGTTAAGACCGCATGTCAAAACACATAAGATGCCGGAGGTAATCAGGATGCAGATAGCGCATGATATAAACAAGTTTAAATGCGCAACTATATCTGAGGCAGAAATGGTTGCCACAACCGGTGCAAAAGATATCCTGCTTGCAATGCAGCCTGTTGGACCCAATGTAGAAAGATTCATCCGGTTGAAACAACTGTTTCCTGAAACGAAACTCTCATGTATTGTTGATTCTGAGGAGGTTGTTCTCAGGTTGTCGGAGGCAGCCGGAGCAGCACGAACGGAAGTCAGCCTATGGATCGACATAAACAACGGGATGAACAGGACCGGCATTTTACCCGGTAAAGATGCTTTAAAGCTGCTTAAACTGATTGCCGGACAACCAGGACTCCGATTTGAGGGTCTTCATGTTTATGATGGCCATATTCATGAAAGGAATTATCAGGAAAGGAAAAAAATTTGTGATGAGGCATTTAAGCCGGTTGAAGAATTTTTTAAAGAGCTGCAGAAAACTTCAGTCCGGCCGCTGTCGCTTGTGGCCGGAGGTACTCCTACCTTTCCCATACATGCAGCCCGCGGTGGTTTCGAAACAAGCCCGGGAACCATCCTGTTGTGGGATTACGGTTACAGTTCATCTTTTACCGACCTCGACTTTTTACATTCGGCGGTTTTATTAACCCGTATTGTCAGCAAGCCGGGAAAGGACCTGATCTGCCTCGATCTGGGCCATAAGGCAATCGGATCGGAGATGCAGCAACCCAGGGTAAAGTTTCCGGACGTGGATAATTACGAAATAATTGGTCATAACGAGGAGCATATGGTAATAAGAACAGAACATGCCCAAAGTATGAAAACAGGAGATGTACTCTATGGGATTCCATACCATATATGTCCGACTGTCGACAGGTATGATGTCGTAACGGTCGTCAGGGACGGAAGGGCTTCGGATGAATGGAAGGTAGAGGCGAGAAGAAGAAAGATTACTATTTAGGTTACAGGTTGCGGGTTGCAGGTTGCAGGTTGCGGGTTGCAGGTTGCAGTTGCGGGTTGCAGGGTGCGGGGTGCGGGTTGCGAGTTGCGGGTTAATAAACCTTTTTGTTTTACATTTGTTAAACTGAATAAAAACCTCTGATATGGATATGCAAAATGCTTTTCAGAACCTCAACTGGCTGGCAATAATCGTTGCCGCAGCAAGTGCTTTCGCTCTTGGAGCTGTCTGGTACTCATCGCTTTTGTTTGGCAAAAGATGGATGAAAGAGACTGGTATTACGCAGGAATCAGCAAGTAATTCAAACATGACAATGCTGTTTGGATTATCGTTTCTTCTTTCTCTTGTGGCGTCATTCTTCCTGGCAATGTTCGTTGGTGCTGATGCCGGAGGCGGTTTTGGCGCAATGGCTGGTTTCATGGCAGGCCTCGGCTGGGTCTTCACCTTTCTGGGAATAATCTATCTGTTTGAAAAGAGGTCACTTGCACTCTTCCTTATAAATTCCTGTTACAGCATTGCATCGCTGACCATAATGGGATTCATTATCGGGATCTGGCAGTGATTTATGACCTCAGGTCGCCGTAACACCATAACGCCGTAAAGCCGTAAACGCCATAACGCCGTAATGCCGTAAAGCCGTAATGCCGTAATACCGTTAAGCCGTAATACCGTTAAGCCGTAATGCCGTAATACCGTTAAGCCGTAATGCCCTTACCTGTACAGGTAGACGACTCCCCTGTATGGCTTGCCGCTGTATTTAACCTCATCCCATCCAAGAGCTTTAATAACATAGAAATAGACTCCGGGACTTGCTTTTATTGAAGAATCGTTGACATTTCCATCCCATCCGTTCCATTCCTTTAAGATAGGTCCTTCTCCATAAAAGCTGTAAACCTTAATCCCGCTCCGGCTGAATACCTCCATACTTATGTATTTCAGAGATGATTTGCTGACCATAAAATAGTCGTTGATACCATCTCCGTCCGGGGTGAAAACGTTGGGAATCTCGAGCACCGACTCCTTCACATCTATTCCATCGAACCGCAGTGAATCAATGCAATGCAGTTCGCTTTCAATTGTCAGCTTCGCAGAATACGCACCAGGTATATAATAGGTATGGGGTTCCGGATTACTCAGAAATGAAACTGAATCGTCACCGAATTCCCATTTGTATGTATATGCCCTTATTGACTTGTCAGTAAATGTTACTTCCAGCGGGGCTTCTCCGCCTGGTGGTTCGACTGAAAAATCAGCTTTGACATGGATTGATTCATAAAAAAAAGATGCCTCGTTACTGCATGTAAAGCTATCGGTTACCTGAAGCCTGTAGGTAACATCCACCAAAGGCGGATTGAATGTCTGGGGACTTAATTCAAGATCGGGAAAAGGAATTGATGAAGCCGGGTCGGAGGACCAGAGAAACCTGACTCTGTTGGGAAGATGAATCTCGGCCCCACCAACCGGATCATTGTATTCAAATAATTTTGCAGTCGCCCCGCCCCTTAGCGCAACATAATCGCATGTCCGGTTCAGGAGTTCAGCCGTTGCAGTGGGTCTGTCAAGAAAGATCCAGGCAACAAGGTTTGTACTGAAACCGCTGCCGTTGGTTATGCTGACCCTGTAACCCCCTTCTTCAAGGTTATTTATTGTCGAACTCATTACAGCAGCGTCAGTCTTAATAAAGATGTCGAAATTAACAGAGGACTCATTCCATCTGTACCAGGCGAAATTGAAAGGTCCGGTACCTCCCGGGCTGACTGCATTGAGAGTGCCTTTCTGTGTTCCGGTCGAATTGCAATAAATAAATATAGGATCTTTTACTCCCGGAGAGGACGGGTATGCAGTGTATCGGACACTATTCATTCCGGGTGCAGTAAGCTGACCCAGAATGGTTACCGGTAGTAGCAGGGCTGAAACAAGGAAGTAAAAACGCACAGGCATTCTGATATTTGTAAAATAACGGTTTGGGGTTCTATTTGGTATAATTTCAGGCAAGTATAATAAAAATAAAGGTAAGTTGCTCTGTCTGCCTCTGTGCCTTCTCTGTAATTAACATATGGACTGTTGAAAAAGTCATTTTTAACCGCAAAGAACGCTAAGTTGTCGCAAAGAACGCAAAGCTAAAGCACATAAATTCAGATCTTTGCGAACTTTGCGTCTTTCCTTTGCGCCCTTTGCGCCTGCCTGCCGGCAGGCAGGGTTAAGGGATTTTGACTTTTCCAACAGCCCCGACTTATTTAATTGTATTTTATTCCTTTACTTTTCAACATAGCGCTTTAACTGAAGATGTATTTGCTAAATTTGCCGGATCCCGGATACTGTAATTCTGATCAACAAATGACACATGATTATCTTAACGACCTGAACGAAACTCAGAGGCTCGCAGTAGTTAATACTGAAGGTCCGGCACTTGTTATTGCAGGCGCCGGAGCAGGCAAGACAAGGGTGCTGACTTACCGGATCGCCAACCTCCTTCAGAAAGGAGTTCCGGCAGGCAGGATACTTGCTCTGACCTTTACAAACAAGGCGGCAAAGTCGATGAAGGAACGGATTGCCAGGATTGTCGATCCCGGGATAGCCCGTTATTTGTGGATGGGGACCTTTCACTCAATCTTTGCAAAGATACTCAGGATCGAAGGATCGAATCTGGGTTATAAGTCCAATTTTACTATTTATGACTCATCAGATTCAAAAAGCCTTATCAGGTCAATTATCAGGGAAATGAATCTGGATGACAATATTTACAAACCGGGCGTTATTGCCTCACGCATCTCGACGGCAAAGAATAATCTTATCACATACGGCATGTACTCCGCCGATGCATCGATGCAGGATCACGACAGATCCGGCAGAATGCCCCTTATGGCTGATATCTACAGGACTTATGCATCAAGATGTTTCAAAGCCAACGCAATGGACTTTGACGATCTTCTCTTAAACACCAACATACTCTTCAGGGATTTTCCTGCTGTCCTTGCTGCATACCAGGAAAAATTCAGGTACATCCTCGTGGATGAATACCAGGATACCAACTATTCACAGTATCTCATAATCAAAAAACTGGCTGCATCACACAAGAATATCTGCGTGGTAGGCGACGATGCCCAGAGCATCTACTCCTTCAGGGGCGCCAGGATTGAAAATATCCTTGAATTCAGGAACGACTATACCGATTACCAGTTGTTTAAGCTGGAGCAGAACTACAGGTCCACCCAGACCATTGTAAATGCCGCCAATGCGATAATAGCCAATAACCAGGGCCAGATCCAGAAACAAGTCTACTCAAAGAATGAGACAGGAGAAAAGATCCATGTCATGCAGGCGCTAACCGATACTGAGGAAGGTTTTAACATCTCTTCTGACATATTCGATAAAAGGTTCTCGATGAGGCTCAACTGGTCAGACTTTGCGATTTTGTACAGAACCAACGCCCAGTCGAGGATCTTTGAAGAAACTTTACGCAAAAAGAACATACCTTATAAAATATACGGCGGGCTCTCTTTTTATGAACGCAAAGAAATAAAGGACATCCTTTCATACTTCAGGATGGTAATAAATCCAGGGGATGAAGAGGCTTTCAAGAGGACTATCAATTATCCCAAAAGGGGACTGGGCGACACCACCCTTCAAAAGATTCTTGAACTGGCAGTAAATTTTAACCTTCCACCATGGACCATAATTTCAGAACCGGAAAAATGTGGCAGGTCATTTCAATTCAGGAACCCTTAAAAAATTTACTTTGTTTACAGAACTAATTAATGTTTTGAGAATAAACTGTGAAACAACAGATGCTTACACAAAGGCAAGGGAAATATCAATGGGTTCAGGAATCATGAAGGAGCTCAGGGAGGGAAAGTCGCCTGAGGAGGTAAGCAGGTATGAGAACCTTGAAGAACTTCTGAATGGAATTAAGGTTTTCACTGAATCGGCTGAAACAAACGGGGAACCCACCACCCTGGAAGCCTATCTTGCAAATGTTTCATTGCTGACCGACCAGGACAATGAAAAGGACCAGGATCGCGACAAGGTTACTCTTATGACAATGCATTCAGCCAAAGGGCTGGAATTCAAGGTAGTTTATGTAGCCGGAATGGAGGATACCCTGTTCCCTTCACCCTTGTCGGCAGGAAATCCAAAAGAGCTGGAGGAAGAGAGACGGTTGTTTTATGTTGCCGTCACGCGTGCCGAAAAGCTCGCAACCCTGAGTTATGCCCTGAACAGGTATAAATGGGGGAACCTTGAGAGAAGTAATCCGAGCCGGTTCCTTCGCGAAATTGACCAGGAATTCCTTGATTATCCCCAGACGGGAGGGAAACCGTTCCAGGGGAGAAATATATCCGGAAGCAAACCTCCGGCAATAAGGGAAGAAGTTAAAAGTTACGGTCCGTCAGGCAGGTTTAAAAAGTTAAGAGCTTCTGAAAGCCGTACTGAGGTCGTTTTAACTGATTATGGCAAAAATGACTTCTCGGAAGGGGATTCAGTCCAGCACGAGAGGTTTGGAAATGGCCTTATCGTAAGCATCGAGGGGCAACCGCCCAATACAACCGCAACCGTCGAATTCGAAAACGATGGAAGCAAGAAGCTGTTGTTGCGGTTCGCAAAACTGAGGAAACTATAGGTTTCCCGCAGATTTCGCTATAATATAAGATATTGTATCAGGTAAAGTATTTGCTGTATTACAGATATTATTTATTGTTCTACAATATGTCCCGGCAGGATGTAGGGGTGGAGTTATCCGTGAGTGTGGGACCTTTGGCCGTTCTTAAGAATCAGTTTTAGACTGAGAATTATTTAATTAGCTGAAACACAATCAAATAAGTTTCCCCTCCTTTTAAAGGAGGGGTGGCCAGACGGTGAAATCATCTTACAGGCAAAAACTAAATTCATCTGGCCGGGGTGGTTGATTCAAGTCTTTCTTATCTTTATTCAAATGGATAGTATACACCCCTTTAACCTAAAAAAATTAAAACCTTTCGGATCCTTTCTGAGAAATAACTCCTCTTCTGGAGAAGCTGTTTTATGGAGTAAGTTAAAGTCAAAGAAATTAACCACCCCGTCCGGGAAAGCAGATTGTAAACGTCTCAAAATCAATAGTCCCGGCCACCCCTCCTTGAAAAGGAGGGGAAATGTAAATAATAGTAAATCAGTTACATACAGTTTGATTCAAAGGCTATCTTATTCCTTAAGTTAACGGCTATGCCGCTGGAGCGGGCTCCGCAATGACCTTAATTAAGGTGACTCCGTCAGGTAGCAATGACTTCAGCAGGTTTTTCCTTCTCAAGAAGAACCGACTGATATAGAGTTGCAAATGAGCTTGATATCCACATTAGTGCCGGGAAGATACCGATGATCAAAAGCAAGAGCCCGAATATTACTATGAAAAATGAAACAAATCCCATAAAGAAGATAGTCCAGCCGTGACCTCTTGTAAGTTTCCAGCTTAATTCAACAGCTTCTATCGGATCCAGTTTCTTATCCATTACAATATAGGCGGTGAATGCCAGTCTGCAGGCTATAATAATGCCGGGAATAATGAGTGCAAATAAACCAAGCACCACAAGGGCAAATACAAGCAGGTTGGCCAGAATTATGTAAAGATAATTTGTCCAGAAGCCGCTGATCAGCAATTCAAAGTCAGGCTTTATCTTTCTGACAGCCTGGACAAAGATCATTTTTCCACCGTATTGTATAACCGGTTTTGCCAGAAAAGTATAAAGAAGGGCAATCAGGACAAAGAAAATGGCAAACATGCCCAGCGATGCCAGACTGAAAATGCTCTCCCAGTTACCGTCCCAGTTCCAGGGGAATCCTTTAAAGTCTGCTTTGTCAAAATTAAAGCCAAATTTAGTAGGGCCTGTCAGGATAGCAAGCACGAGCACAACCAGGAATAACCTTAGAAAATTGTCTAGCATTACCTGAAATCCTGTTCCGAAGCTGTTCCCGAAAGTGGGGATCAATTTGTAGTTGTTTTGAGTTTCCATAATCTTAAATTGTTAAATTAGTAACATTTCTTTTTAAATTTATGCCCTTCGTGTGGTTCTGTTTTACCCTTTGTGTTCCTTAGTGGTTAAAGGATTTCTTTACCACAAAGGACCCAAAGGTTTCCACTAAGGTGCACTAAGGTTTTCAAAGAACTTTTTTCAAGCCAAATGTAAATCCCTCTTTTTTAACAGGCTCAATACTATAGTAGTGATTTTTAAAAATCCTACTTTAGTTATACCATCAATACTTAAGTAGTATTCAATTTTTTATGATCTGTTAACTGATTTTAATACCTTTATAGACTCAATAGAAATCACCTGATGATCAAGTACCTGGTATACCTTATTTTTATAATTACCGTTGCTTTTGCTGCCGGAGGTATAATACTGGCATCGCGGTTAAGGGGAAAATATAAATCAGATATCTTTTCTTCACTTCTTTACTACCAGGTATTCATTTATACATTCGGTTTTTACGGAATCTGGGGACAGGTACTTATCAGGGCGTTTTTATTTCCTGTCATTTCCCCTGAGCTTCTCCTGCGGTTTACTGATTTTTCAATGTTGCTTGGATTGCCATTCCTGGTTTTTGCCTGGCTGATGCTTGTTAAATTTTCACTTAGCCTGTCGGGAAGGAAAGCCAATAACTGGTTTGTATTCTGGTTTCTTTTCCTCAATTTCTCATTACTTATTGGCATAGGTTACTCCATAACAAGAAGGGATTCCTTAAATAATATGATGCTGATGAAGAATTATTTCATTGTCATGAACCTGATCTATTCTTTTGTGTCAGCTTTTCTTATCCATTTTCCGGGAAAAGGCCGTGATTTAATTCATGAAGCCGGGAGGAGAATAGTCGCGCCGGCTCTATTTATTATAATGTTAGCACAATGCACACCTCTTCTTTTCTATAGTTCGCAGGTATTGACCGGGGTCATTTTTATATTTGCATTTTTTGCAGGAAATACTTTTCTCCCTCTCTTTTTTAATTACGGTTTGCTTTTACCTGCATTTTCGGATGAACCTTCAAATGATTTATCGTTCGAAGAGTTTTGCAGGAGGTTTGAAGTCTCGCCGCGTGAATCTGAAATAATAAGGGAAATATGCAAGGGATTAAGTAACAAGGAGATTTCAGACAAACTCTTTATAAGTCTGCAGACTGTCAAAGATCATACACACAGGATTTATATCAAGACCAATGTCAGGAGCAGGGTCCAACTGATAAACCTTATCAAAGAGGCTCTGGTCAGCAGAACCGATTAGCGCCTGTTAATAATTACAGCCTCAACAACCTAATTATCAATATTATAAAAAATTATTACCAAAATTAGGTATTTAGAAAAGAATTTATAAATTTGTTGTACCCTACTAACCTAATTCTTGACGCCTATGGAAAATGCTATCTGATTTATCATTTACAATCGGGAGGCATTCTGTCCCCCAAGCCTAAATTCTACTAAGTTATCATAACTTATTTCGCTATTTTTTTTAATTTTTTAATCTAACTAACCTCAAAAGTATGACTAAAAAAATCATGCGAGTAGTTTCATTCCGGACACTATCAAAAGTTGTCATGAAACTCTTAACAATGCTACTACTGCTTGGAACAATCCAGGCATTTGCTGCCAGCACGTCCGTTCCGGACGATCCGCAGCAAAGGCGGGTTACCGGGCGTGTATCTGACGCGGGAGGGGAAGCCTTACCCGGCGTGAATATTCTTGAAAAAGGCACAATCAACGGTGCTATTTCAGATGCAGATGGTAATTTTGCGCTAACCCTGACCTCATCAAACCCTGTATTGAATTTTTCATTTATAGGGTATCTTACTCAGGAAGTGGTCGTCGGCAATCAGACAAATATTACTGTTACTCTGGCCGAAGCTGTATCAGCGCTCGATGAAATCGTTGTTGTTGGTTATTCAACGCAGGCAAGGAAATCACTTACCGGATCGGTATCACAGGTAAATGCTGCTGCTCTTTCCGAAAGCGCCGCTACAAACCCCATAACACGTCTTCAGGGGAAAGTGGCTGGTGTTACTATCCTTAACCAGCACACACCCGGTGAAGGTTCAACCATAAGGATCCGAGGTATGACGACCATCAACGATGCCAGTCCTCTTTATGTGGTTGACGGCGTACCCGGTGGATCTTATTCGCCAAATGATATTGAGACAATTACTATTCTGAAGGATGCGGCTGCACAGTCAATTTATGGTGCAAGGGCGGCCAATGGTGTAGTTCTGATTACCACAAAAGGTGGAAGGAAGAACCAGAAGGTTGCTTTAAATGTAAATGTAAGGCAGGGTTTCAGCAGGAACCTGAATTCATATAACCTGCTTAACACTCAGGAATGGGCTGATATGCTGTGGCTCGAAGCAAAGAATGCGGGCCTGCCGATCAACCAGCCATCAGATCCTAAAAATTTCACCCATACCCAGTTTGGCAACGGGGCCGCACCCGTAATTCCTTATTATATTTTCCCGACCGCCGGTGTCCAGGGCGACCCGCGTGCTGATATGTCGCTTTATGACAATAAGCTGGCAGTTGAGGATGGAGATGACACATATCTTATTGCCAGGACAAGTCCGGGGACCAACTGGATGAAAGAAGCTGAACGTAATGCCGAGTTCAGGGAATATACAATGGATATTGCCGGAGGTACCGCAAACACCACTTATGCATTCCTGCTTGGCTACACCAAGGAAGACGGTGTATTCAAATATACAGGGTTTGACAGGTATAGTGCACGTCTGAATATCGCGTCCAGCCCCGCCAAATGGGTTGATGTCGGTTCAACTCTCGGGTTGCAGTATACCGATGACCACGGACACCAGGGGGACAACAGTGAAAGCTCGATAGTATCCTGGACCTACAGGCTCCCCGGGGTTGTACCAGTGTGGGATGAATCAGGGACCACCTATGCCGGTTCAAGGTCATCAAAAATGGGAAATGCCCAGAACCCGATATTCCTTCTTGATAAAAATCAGTACGACTATACCAGGCAGATGAATGTAAGTGGTAATGCTTACCTTAAATTAAATCTCCTTAAAGGATTATCGGTTAAATCACTTATCGGTATTAATCAATATGGCTATTCATCAAGAAATATTGATTTTGTTGAAGTTGCTGCTGCAGAAAGAGGAACTTATGACAACTTCAGTAAAGGAGCAGGCAGTGGTTTGAACTGGACGTGGACAAATACGATTGAGTATGGTCTGGTAACAGGTCAGCACAACTTTAAGGTAATTGCCGGTTCTGAAGCCTATGATAATTCATCCACCTCTCTTTCCGGAAGCAGATCACAGTTTCCGTTCAAAGATGTTGACTATATCTCCCTGAATACCGGTCTGCGTAGTATCGGTAACGGAGACGGGAACAGTGCCTATAGCCTGTTTTCTCTGTTCGGACGTATTAATTACACATTTGCCGATAAGTATATGCTTGAAGGTGTGGTAAGGCGCGACGGGTCTTCCCGTTTCGGAACAGATAAATATGGTTTCTTCCCGGCATTCTCTGCAGGATGGAGGATATCCGAAGAGGCATTTATGGCTTCTTCGAAAACATGGCTGAATGAATTAAAGCTGCGTATAGGCTACGGAGTAGTCGGGAACGACCGCATGGGTAACTATAACAGCTATACCAATTTTGCATACAGCGAAGGCAGCGCAAGCTATGGTATGTCAGGCAGCAACACAGCCTTTAGTAATACCGGATTTTATCAGTCCACTTTCGGAAACGCCAGTGTTAAATGGGAAACCACCTCTACAACCAATGTGGGAATCGACGCCACCCTGCTCAAAAACTTAACACTTACTTTTGACGTATGGCAGCGCACAACCAGGGATATGCTCTATCCTAAACAGTTGCCACTTGTTCTTGGTACGGCATCCAGACCCTCTATAAATATCGGCGAAATGAAAAACACCGGATTCGATATTCAGATTGGATATACTAATAACGCTTTGAATGGCGAGCTTACATATGGTGCAGACCTTGTTTTCTCACACTATAAAAATGAGCTTACCAAACTTACCGACGTTGCTACTGACTTCTACCAGGGATCAGGTTACCGCGAGAAATATTATACAAGAACACAGACAGGGAGAGCATTTCCTGAATTCTTCGGTTATATCGTTGATGGGATCTTCCAGACCCAGGGAGAAGCTGAAAACTGGGAGCCCGCATTCGGTGCAGCCGGAACTTATAACAAACCAGGACATTTCAAATACAGGGATGTTGATAATAGCGGTTTCATTGATGCTGCCGACCGGACCTACATCGGGTCACCTCATCCTGATTTCACTGCCGGGCTGAGCTTTAACCTTGGATATAAGGGATTCTTTCTGTCGACAACTCTTTATGCCACAGTCGGAAATGAGGTTGTTAACTATGTGAGCAGGTTTATCGATTATACACAGTTTGAATCGGGCAAAAGTCACAGAAGACTCTATGAATCGTGGGGTAGCCCGAAACTAGCAAATAATGCCGATGCCACAATGCCTATGATTTATGCTAATGACACCATGCACCAGGAACCTTCAACGGCTTTCCTGGAGGACGGTTCATTCCTTCGCATGAAATCACTGAGGATTGGTTACGACCTGAGCAGAGTTCTGAAAAATGTGGGCAATACCCTTGAGCTTTATGTCCAGGGCTCCAACTTGTTTACCATTACCAAGTACTCGGGACTTGACCCGGAAATCGCCGGTGCCGGTATCAATATGGGAATCGATTCAGGTGCCTGGCCAACTCCGCAGCAAATACTGGTTGGGATTTCCTTCGGTCTCTAATTTTTATATTTTATGAATAACTAATATAAATAGATATGAAAAGAATAATCAAATTATTATCGATTACGATACTTTTCGGAAGCCTGTTGATGATATACTCCTGCAGTGAACAGTTCCTTACCAAGGAACCTCCGGGTGTTGCAGCAGGCTCTGTAATTCAAACCCCGGAAGGTGTTGAAGCCCTTCTGGTCGGAGTTTATGAAAGGATGCAGAATGGCGGTTCAATGTTCGGAGGCTGCATAGCCAGCGACTGGACCTATGCCGGAGGATGTTCCGACGATGCCTATAAAGGGACTTCGGCAGGTGACCAGAGTAATTTCAACCTGCTTGAAAGATATGAGGCGTTGCCTAATAATCCTTATATGAATGAAAGATGGACCCTTTGCTATGACGGAATTGCCCGTGCAAACGTTTGCCTTGAATTCCTCTGGTCCACCCAGGCAGGTCCCACACCCATGGCTGATGCCAGGGCAAAACAGGTCGAAGGCGAGGCCAAGCTTCTGAGAGCATGGTTCCACATGCAGGCAAACAAGATCTTTGAAAACATCCCTTATATTAAAACCGCCACCGAACTCGGTGAAACCAAACCGGAAGAAGTCACGAACGCTGATCCGGGTTGGGCTGGGATCGAAGAAGACCTGCAATTCGCAATCGCTAACCTTTCTGTTACTAAATACAATAATGAAGCAGGCCGCGCAACTAAGTACGCAGCTGAGGCAATATTAGCCCAGGCTCACATGTATCAGAAAGATTATGCAGCAGCAAAACCTCTGCTTGATGATATAATCAGCAGTGCTAAATTCAGCCTTACAACTGAATATCAATATAACTTTGATATGACCCATGAGAATAACTCAGAGTCCATTTTTGAGTTACAGTGCACAACTACCGCTACAGCCACATCTTCCGTTGCCGGTTCAGGATGCAATTTTCATCAGAACGGCCCAGCAAGCTGCGGTGGCTGGGGATTCTATCAGCCTTCACGAAATCTTTTCGAAGCTTTCCAGACTACTGCTGAAGGACTTCCCGTACTCGATGTAGCTGCCCGTGACCGGCTGGTTACCGATATGGGAGTCGGAAGCGGGGAAGACTTTACTCCTACCGATCATCTTCTCGATCCGCGCGTTGACTTCATTGTAGCCCGGCGAGGCGTTGACTTCCTTGGCTGGGGTATTCACCCCGGAAATGACTGGATCCGCGAACAGAACAATGGCGGTCCCATGATGACTAAAATATTCATGCACAAGAAGGATGAGCAGGCTTTAAACCTGAACGGATCCGGTTTCGCTAATGGGAAAAACTTCAGGATGTACCGTTATGCCAGCATTCTCCTCTGGAGAGCCGAGTGCGCAATTGAAGACAACGATCTGGAACTTGCAAGGACATATGTCAACATGATCCGTGACCGTGCCAAAGGCAGCACACCGGTAATGGGACTCTGCACAAGCACAAAAAATCTCGGTGCAAACCCTGTTGTTGACTTTACCAAACCGGCAGCCAATTATAAGGTAGAACCGTGGCCGGGTCCCGGAATATATCCGTTCGACAGCAAGGCTAATGCCCTGAGAGCAGTACAGGAGGAAACAAGACTTGAGTTTGCATGTCAGAACCACCGTTTCTTCGACCTCAGGCGCTGGGGCACCCTGGCCTCTACCCTGAATGCTTATATCCTGGATGATATTACTTACAGGTCATTCCTGGCTACAGGAGGAAATGCAGTATTTAATCCGACCGAAGATGACTACTGGCCAATTTATCAGGGTGTGATCGATCTTCAGAAGGGTATTATTGCTCAGGATCCGGCTTATTGATTCGCCTTAACCCGACCTGATTTTATAATTATTGCAGAGACGTGCAAATTGCGCGTCTCTGCTTTTTTTGTTAAAAATACTTAACCTGCGATCTCTCTGGGAATATTGGGTTACTATTGATGGTCTAACTTCTGGTCAAAACCTGATTTTAAACGAGAGTAATGAAATTCCAGATAATTCTTCTGTTCCTCCTGCCTCTGTCCTTTCCGGGAATTGCCCAGGAAACGACAGTACATCAGTTGCAACCCGGGTATGAAATCCGGATCCGGAATTATGTGGATTCCCTGGAAGTCATTGACACTCATGAACACCTGTTTACTCCCGAAATAATCAAAGGAAGCTACTTCCTCGATTTCATGCTTCTATTCCAGCAAAGTGGCTATGATGATCTCAAATCCGCCGGATTACCGGATTCGCTGTTCAGCAGGCTGTTCAATGAGCCTCTTACCCCTGCGCAAAAGTGGATTCTGATAGAGCCTTACTGGAAAAATACATTTAACACCTCTTTTAACAGGGTAATTCTAAAAGGTGTTAAAAACCTTTACAGCATAGATAATTTAAGTTTGAAAACCGTCGGACCGCTGTCTGATAAAATGAAGAAAGCTTATTCCACAAGTTGGTTTGACAAAATAATAAGAGACTCCTGTCACATAAAATATGTAATTCAGGATGGATACTATATGCCAGGGAAGGATGATTATTTCAGATATGTCAGGAGGTTTGACAGCTGGTTGACCGTGAAATCCAAATACCGTATCGATTCGCTGGCGATTCTACAGCTTGATCCGATTTTTACACTTGAAGAATTTGTCAACTCGATGCGACTTTCATTTGAAAATGAAGTCAAAAAGGGAATGGTGGCAGTAAAAATATTTATTGCTTATTCACGTACGCTGAGCTCCGAAAAAGTGGAAACAGAAGCTGCCAGAAAGGTTTTCAAATCACTTGTAAACGGAGATGAGGATCACGTAATCTCAGAAAAGGATGCCAAGCCTCTGCAGGACTATATGCTTTACCGGCTTCTTGACCTGGCAAGAGAACATAGCCTGCCGGTTGCATTCCATACCGGGTTGCAGGCTGGTCGCGGGAACATAATAGGAAATTCGGATCCAACTCTGCTGACTTCTCTGATTAACGCTTACCCTGATGTAAACTTTATTTTATATCACGGAGGCTATCCTTATGGAGGAGAACTTTCTGCACTTGCTAAGAATTACAAAAATGTTTATATCGATATGAATTGGCTCTATTCACTTTCCCCTTCATATATTGAAAGGTATCTGAATGAATGGCTTGAAACGGTACCGGTAAGCAGATTGATGGCTTTCGGTGGTGATCTGATGGTGGTCGAAAATGTTTATGCCGAATTAAAAATTGCCCGGAAGATCATCTCGGATGTATTATGCAGCAAGGTAAAAGATGGCTATATGTCTGAGGATGAATCAAAAATTGTTGCAAGGAAAATACTTTTCGACAATGCGGCAAAAGTGTATAAGCTTCAATGATTTTCCCTGATCTGCTTCGGTTTTTTAAATTCTGTATTCATATCATAGGGTAAAACCCACACCTTGTTGCACTTTTCATTGGTAAAGTACAAATGAGAGACTGAAAAATTGTCTGCATCTCCGTCAGCCCATAATCCATAAAATTCTTTTGCCGAATTCAGTGTACCACGCACAAATGTATTGTTATACCGGCTGTTGGTGGTAACGTTCCTCATAAAAAACCAGGTCAGGCCTTCATCCCGGCTGATCCATAACGCAATTTCACCCCCTGTTCTGTCTTTCTGAGGCCCGGGTCCGGTTGTCCCGACAATCCTCCATTCATTTTCGGTAACGTTAAGAAATCCTTTGTCAAAGTAATGATCCGATTCACATACTTTTGAGAAATTCCATCTCTGGTCCTTACGGTGGATGACTACCCAGTCTTTATTTCCCTCATCAGAACCCAGAATAACCAGTATAACAGGATCTCCATTTTTATCAAAAGCAAGGTCGTTTATATAGACCAGTTTCCCTTCTGTTTCAAAGTCCCTGATCAGGGCTTCACTTTTTATATCAGTTAATGGAGTGCTGACAACATTGTCATCAAAAGTCTTCCACGTTTTGCCCATATCCTCAGTTTGCAGAAGATAAAGATTAGTACGCCAGTCAACATTCCCCCCAGGATGATAATCAAATACCGTAACCAGTTTTTTCCCTGAAATTCCTGATACCTGGAAATGTCCTCCCATACCTGCAAGCTTCTGGCTTTCAGCCCATGCTTTTCCGTCCTTGCTTGTGGAATAGTAAAGTTCCCTCCCGTTGGTAGCTTTTGAAAACATCAGTAGGAATCCTTCATTCGCAATCCACCACGGTTGAGGTGAAGTCATTTCCCATTCCAATACTTTTTCAAAGCTTTCGATGGACCAGGGTCCTGAACTTTTAAAGATCAGTCCGGGCCTTGTCCTCCCGCGCCCACTGATGAAAACCCAGAGATAACCGCCGGGATCAATGGAAAGTGAAGCATTGTCATAAGGCTCCCTTACCCCCATTTTGTCATAAACGATTACAGGTTTTGGCACAACATGCAACCTGTGGTCAAAATAGGAAACCATGATCACAAGATGCTGCTCATCCTGGGAAGTTGTGCCTCCATAAACAAAAAAGGTTTTCTTTACTTCCGGGCAGTATATTGAAACAGGTCTGTGCCGGGTCGCGAACGTTGCAACCCCTCCTGAAAATCTGTACCCCGGCTTTTGGCCTGAATCCTCCTTGAACCAGATTCCTTTATAACCGTCCATCTTCTGGTTCTGGGAAAAAAGGTTTTCGGGACAGACAAGAAGAAAAAGAAACAAAAACAGCAGGGGCAGATTTTTGTCTGGCATATTTCCAGGTCCGGGTTTCTCGTAAAGATAGTTTTTTTTGGAAAAGAGAAGCAAAAGCTGCTATTTAAAATGGAAGTAATACCAGAAGGTATTCCCGAAATCCTTCTGCATTTTTTGTCTCAGCAGCGCAGGATTCTGCCTCATACTTACATAAGCAGTAAAATATTTCTGAAAACGTGACCGGCTATCATCACTCAGGGTAAGTCCACCCAGATCAGGATAAGTCCCTTTGCTGTTATAATAAATCCAGACTGCCTCCTCAAGATGCCTGGGTATCTGGTTATAACCCATCTCTTTTAAACCTTTTATATTATTGACTGCTCCTTCGACATCTTTGGAAAGCAAAAGCCAGGAAATATAATATTCAAAGGCTTTTCTGTTATCCGGACGGGATCCCATAAGGAGGGGCAGATTATTCTGAGGTTCGGTAAACTGAATAAAAAAGTTGTCTTTTGGAAGAATTTTTAGTTTCGCTCCAAGCTCCGGATGGGATTTTATCAGATCAGGATCGCTGGTCAGCTTTTCGTAGTCTTTTGCCCATCCCCTGTAAAAGAGGGTATTTTTAAGAATATTTATATATTTTCCTGCCATTGAATAATTCCCGTTGATCAGGTTTGCCTTCACCAGGATCTGAATATTCTGAGGTCTGTACCCGTAAACAACCATCTCTTCGTATGCCCAGCGCTGGGCTTCATTTATCAGCCCGACGGAATAATAAAAATAAGCCCCCCTGTTGAGATGTTCATCTCCCCATGGCAAAATCAGTGAGTTCGTTCCAAAATCCTGCCCTCCAAGGAATAGTCTGTCGCATAGCTGATCGGTTTCGGAAAGTGCCACATTATAAAAATACTGGCCTATAAGATTTTTTGAGGGATGTTTTTCCTGATACTTCACTGCCTCATCCCATTTTCCGGCAAATGCCAGTCTCTGTAGTCCGATCACCCTTGCTGTCTGCGGATTGTATGCCTTAACCAGAAAGAAAATTGTAATAATAAATGCAAATGCCACCGGGGCCAGAGCGTAAACCCTGATATTCTTCATCTGACGATTTGAAAGCCTGATTCCCTTGCATACAAGTGGATAAAAGATAATAAAAACTACCAGAATAACAAAAATTACTGTATATGATGTGCTTTCCAGAAGCGGTAAAGGAAACAGCAGGAGTTGCTGGAATGGCTGCAAAAAAACAATTTTGAGAAATATGAAGTAAGTGGCTACTGCTAATGAAAGTAAAAGCAGGGAATAAATAAACCTTTTCCTGCCTGTTTCAAAGACAAGATTATGAACAATATACATTAATAGAAATATCTGTACATAAGCTCCGGTCAGAAAATAATATAATGGGAAAAGTATTAACACAAGTATATGATGATATCTTTCCCTCGTCCTGACAAGTAACAGATAATATGAAAGTACCATCAGAATGCCGAGATTATATTCCATCATATGATAATAATTTGCCTGCAGCATCAGTAAAATAAGTGAGGGAATCACGAGGGTGGCCAGGGATAACGGTTTTCCGGATACCATCTTTTTATTTATCCTTAACATCAGGATTGCTGCCAGGGTTATTGTCAATGACAGAATCAGTGAACCTGCAAATTTCATTGTATAAAACTGTGTCAGGAATTTTGCAATATACTCCAGCGGTGCACCCGGTTTTATGAAATGCTGATACAGGTATTCCCGGTTAAAAAGAAACAACGACTGGGTTTCCTGAAAATAAAGAATATAGCTGCCGGCAAAATAAAAGAATCCGAATGCCACAACAAGCAGGAGGCCAAGGGAAGCATAGACATCTCTGTCACGTATCGTTGGAGAATTATTCATGAATCGGTCTTTCTTTGTCCATAAGGGGGATCTCAGTTTTGTTCACGCTTCGCACCTGTATAGTTCCGGGTTTATCTCCTGACCCTGATTTCAGAGCTGTTTGCCGTGAAGCCCTGGCTAAATCCCTTGGGTTTATTTCGATTCTGCCATTTACAAATTCCGGTATATTAAATGATTCGAGCATACGGTCATACAGTGAAGGATCTTTCTGAGGCAGGACAAATGGTTTTCCCTGGTTGCCAAGAGAATCAATGTGGGCAATAAATGGACGCGCGCTTCTTCCATCGAGCCGTTTGCTGCTGAAAACCAGCCACCTGCTGTTCAGTGACCAGGTATGGTAACTTTCGGTTTCATCACTGTTCAATGTCATTCTTCCACATTTACCTGTCTGCATATCAAGAAGATACAGGTCAGCTTCCCGGTGCCAGATCGGGAAAGTACCGTAATCATGAAGAGTGAAGACCAGGAACTTACCATCAGGTGAGATCCGTGGAAAGGATGCACTTTTATTGATCGCGGCTGCATCGAAAACCACCTCGGTTTCACCGAATGATCTTGTATCAGGATCAAATGATTTCCTTGCAAGGTCATAATGAGTATTTATTATGTCGTCGAACTCAGGGCCGGTTGATGATTTATGCGGCAGGGATCTGCAGAAATAAAGGTATTTCCCGTCGGGCGACCAGGAAGGAAATGTCTGAAGATATTTGGTTGTGTCACTGTCTGTTACAGTTATAATCTCATTTTTTTGCCTGTCATAAATCACCAGTGATGAAACAAGATCAAAAACCTCAATGGCTTTCTCCGGTAAGGAATAGAATCCCTGTCTGACCTGGTTTGAAGAAAATGCCACGAACCTTCCATCGGGATTCCATGCCGGATAGGTGGCAGTGCCAGGCATTGCATCGATTTTCGGATCAGTCCTGGTGATCTCTCCGTTCTCGACAAAATACGTCCCGCCAAGTGAACCTCTTATATGAATGAGGAATCTGTCGGCGCTGTTTCTATTGAACGAGTGACAATTTGCGCAGTTCTTTTCCATGATCTGGTTATCGAAAACCGGCTCTTCCCTGAAGCTCTCAGTTGACCTCTGCATTATCCTGATATGTGACCAGCTGTAGTACCCGGGATAGATCAACCTGTATGCAAGATACGGATCGACGGGGTCATCTGAAACATTCATATGAACAGGTTCAAATCCGGTTAAAGCTTTGCCGCCTCTGGTGGAATAGATCCGGAGCTCAATTTCACCTCCTTTGGCGCTGTTCAGAAGTTTCCTCCACGATTTTTCACGAAAACGTACAACACCATCCGATGATTTTAGATTAACCTGTTTCCTATTTCCTGAAGTGGCAGTTATCCTGTAATGAGTTCCATTTTCTTTTATTATGAAATTCATTGGGGCAATGTTTGGCGGAATCGTAACCTCATCATAATCAGGTTCTATAACCGGTTTCCGGCCTTCCATCGGGATATTTTCGCTGATTTTACCGCTGCATCCGGCGAGGATGAGCGTTCCTGCCAATAAACCTGTAAAAAGCCATTTTTCTATTATGGTTGATCCCATTTTGTCTTATTCTTTGAATTTAAGGTACACAAGAAGGGGCCCGCCTGTAAACTTCAGTTCAAATGAATCGCCTGTAGCTTCATTTAAAGTAGCTCTCCACCAGTTCTTCAGCTTCATTCTTTCAAGCTTGTACTTTAGTCCCGAGGAAGTAATTTCAGTCTCATGATCGACTGAAAATATTGAAACCTGTTGTCCTGGAAAAGATTGCACGGTGCAGCTATTCAGGAATGGGGTAAAAGTCCCTGTATCGGTAACCATTACTACATTGACTTCCCTGGCATAATCGGCTAAAAGTGAAATATTGCCGATAGTGTGATCTTCCCTTTTCCCTGTTGCGCCAATTATGGTTATATCCTTATATCCTCTTTGGGAGCACCACATTACAGCTTTGGTAAGATCATTTGCCTCCTGGCTTTTATCGATAAAAAGTCGTTCTATGTATTTACGTGCAATTTCTTTATCCAGCGAATCCAGATCCCCGACGATGGCAATGGGTTCAAAACCTGCTTTGACAAGATTTCCGGCACTGCCGTCGCAACATATTATTCTCCTTGCAATCCTGAGGTATTCCAATGGAATTTCATGCGCAGGGAAGCTCCCGTCAGCAAGTATGATTGTTGAATTTGACATCGAACGAAAGATACACATTTCTTAAATTTTATTTTTTATATTTATAAAGTCATACCGATAATCAAAATGAGAATTCTTTTGGCTATTCTCCTTTTCACATTATTGCTGCCCGCATGCAATCAGCAATCCGGGTCGGTGAAACCGGTCAGCCGGTCTGATAAGAAAATCATTAAAAAGGCAGTGGCCATTGCTGAAAATTATGCAGCTGAACAGATTACCGGTGCAAAACGGTTTCCTGCAGATGAAGGATCGATAGTAATTGGAAATGATCAGTGGAAATTCGTAATCCATACTTCAGAGGTACATGCCGGCCTGATAAACGAGGACAATGAAAAGGACGCGATAGTATCACTGGATTCATACCAGGGACAATTCCAGGTCCCTTCCTGGCAATTGATACTATTGAAATCGAGTGGAAGGCTTAAGCTTGCAGCTGCAATAGAATATGATATGACGATAAGTCAAATAGAAGACAGGGTAATAACTGCAGAAGTTCCGACCCACACAAGAAACTCACCATTGTTTAATTGTTCGGAATGCCTGGAAATAATGAGATTCAGATTTGAAAACGGGGAGCTGGTCAGGGCAAAATAGTTTACCGGCCTGTTTTTCTGAACACCCGTACTTTTGATCTGTTAATTCCTGCAACGACCAGGGGATATTCTCCATCAAAATACAACAATGACTCAACCATGCCCTGAAGCAATATTCCGCTTTTGGAGGGGGTCAGGACTTCAAAAGACTTCAGTTTCCCTTTTCCGGACAGGATCAGTCCTTTATTCGCATCATAGTATCCTGTTGCAATATCATAGGTATAGTCATTGCCTGCAACCAGTACATCGGGCAGACTGTCATTGTTAAAATCACTTACGATCATTTTGGTCACAGGCGAAACCTGCAGTGCCCGGGGTAACTTTTCAATCCTGAACCTTCCACTGTCATTCCACAGAATGCAGCTCGAAGTATTTGTTACAAACAGCTTGAAATCAAGTTTTTTTAACATACTTTCTGTCAATATGCTGTCGACTGATGAATAGCTGAATTGTGCGTAATTCCCGAAGGTTTTTTGAAAGTATGTCGACTGAGCCCAGAGTTCATCGAGGTAGTTAACGGGGTATTCCGTCATCCTGCCATGGGGGTCTTTCCAGAATGCTGTTGTTAGGGGATCAATAATACCGTCAAGGTCAAAGTCAATTGCATATAGGTTCATCGGATATTTGCTGCTAATATTGAACCTGTGATTTTCACCAAGATTGCCTGCAATATAATCATCATCTCCGTCGAGGTCAAAATCACCGGCTGCAAGAGAATACCATAATCCGTGATTTTCTTCAAGTTCCGGAAGTATCTGAGGCACCAATTCCTTCCCTTCCATGTTTTTCAGGATAACCAGTGAATTCCATTCCCTTGCAATCAGAAGGTCCTCCCACCCGTCATTGTCGTAATCGGACCAGATTGCATCAGTGACCATGCCCAGATTCAGTCGCGACCATGGCAGAACTGCCAGCTCACCCTCACTGTTCTTTATAAACCAGGAGTGGTTTGCATAGGGGAACATCCCTTTTTTCACCCTCGAACCGACAAAAATATCCATGTCTCCATCATGGTCAAAATCAAAAGGTCTTACGACAGAAGCCGGGAAGTGCGGAACAGGAAGCGGGCTCCTAATAAAAACGCCGTTGTTATTCCTGTAGACGAAATGGCAGTATTCGTCTTCATCCCGATTCTCATAACCGCCTGCAACTGCAACCACATCATTATCGCCATCATTATCCAGGTCAAAAACAGCAATATCTGATTCCGAGAACTCTTTAACGGTACTCAGTCCCTCAATCCTGGATTCTTTAAAGCCTTCACCACTCCTTAAAAAAACTCTTGTTGGCTGAGAATTAGTCGAGCCTGTTATTATATCTTCATTCCCGTCCATGTTGAGATCTCCCTTTGCCATAACCGGTCCGATCTGCGAAAATTTGTGTGGTATGATATTCTGGGGAAGGAAGAAATCTATAAAATCATGCTGTTCGTGCACATAATCTAAAAGACCGTCAGCATTTTCGTATAAAAGCGCCTTGCTAACTGCGGATATTTTTGGAACCGGTGATGAACGGGAGTCTTTTTCATTTATATCGATAGTCTGATTTGCCGGCACATTAATAACAGTCGTTGAATATCCTGTTGCGGGCCATATAACTCTTATAGAATCAATTACATCATCCCCGGCGAGTCCGAAATGGACAACAGGATCAACTGACGAAGCGTAACCCCTGCTTAAAAAGTGCTCCTGAAACTGGTATTTGCCATTACTCCAAAGTTCGACCTTCGCACCAATTGCCATTGTATTACCTTCCTTTCCAAGGAGTCTGATCCTGATAAAGCCTGATTTTTTACCTGATTTTTCTACAGTAAAGTTTCTGAGTACAAATGCTTCATCATCAAGATTATTGGTAACATAATCGAGGTCACCATCATTGTCAAGATCAGCAAAAGCAGCGCCATAGGAATAAGAGGGAACTGCAGGCAGCCAGTTATCGGTTTTTACAAATAGATTTCCGGTGTTTTCGAAGGCAATATTAGGCACTTTTACTGCCGGTGCCATATTTATAACATGTTCCGCACTGGCTACTGAACCAAATACAGCCGCCTGGTACCTTGTCCAGTCCTTGTCGGTCATATCCCTGGGGTAACCGTTCGCAACGATCAGATCTTTGTCGCCATCGTTATCATAATCTGCAAATAACGGTGACCAGCTCCAATCAGTCTGGTAAATGCCGGCCATTTGCCCCACTTCGCTGTAGGGGATCATTTCTCCGTTGATGAATCCATTATGCATGTGCAGCATGTTTCTCAGGAACTGGTGTTCAAAATCATATTTCTCATCATTTACATAATACCTGTAACTGAACCCATTGATGGTTTGCTTCTTTTTTGAATAGTCCTCAGGCATCATATCAAGAGTATACATGTCGGGATTCCCATCATTATTGACATCGGCCATATCATTACCCATTGAGGATTTGGTTTGATACGACATATATTTCCTTATCTCATTTTTGAAAGTTCCGTTACCCTGGTTAATATATAACAGGTCATTTGAGATATAATCGTTTGAAATATAGATATCAGGGAAATTATCCTTGTTTACGTCACCCATAGCAAGTCCCAGACCGAATCCTTCAAATACAATTCCTGCATCAACAGTTACATTGCTGAAGGAATTGCCGTTATTCCTGTACAGCTGATCATTATTAAGGGCGCTTCCATCTTTTATTTTGGGACGGTAGAAAGTGTTTATTCTTTTGGTAAGCGTATTATTCAGTACATAAAGGTCGAGATCCCCATCCCTGTCGTAGTCAAAAAATCCGGCGCTGACTGACTGGCCATCTTCATCAATACCGTAGGTTCCGGCCATTTCTGTAAATAATGGAGCATCGGTGCCATTACTCCCATTGCTGACCCACAACCTGTTTTTGCTTTTAACTCCCAGCGAGTCAGCAGTAGAGGTGAGGTAAACATCGAGCCATCTGTCGCTGTTGATGTCAACCAGGGTAACACTGCTGTACCATTGATCATTTGAAAGTCCCTTAAAGTTGGAGGTTATATCCCTGAACCTGAAATTTCCTGAGTTCAGATAGACCCTTGACGAAACCTGGTTTCCGGCAAAGACAATGTCCTGCAACCCGTCATTATTCAGATCGCCTATTCCCACACCGCGCGCCATTATAAATATATTCATAGCTGATTATGTGAAAACTATCGGTTTCAACCACTTTATTATTGAAGTCGATACCGGTGTGAGCGGAGCTTAAAAGACGGAAGCGTGGGGCTTCGGTACACGAAAACATAAGCACTGCGACCAACATGATCAGTAGCCTCTTGTGATATTATCAGATTAAATTTTGTAATTTAATTGAATCATTTGTTAAAGCGCTGAGGAAATAATCGTATAAAAAAATGAGGATTACGGACTGTGGATTGCGGATTTGAAAATCCGAAATCGAAAAACCGAAATCCGAAATGATCATAATTGCGACATATTAGTTTTAACTTTACACTAGTCTTTAATGCATCTGACAGAAAAACCGCTATGAATATCATCATGGCCTTTCCAGAATCTGCTGCTGCTGTCATGAAGTCCGCGGGTCCAGGCATTGGTTTCACCTTCCCTGGTAGAAGACCACCAGACAGCATAGTCGTTGCCAAAGCTGGGAAAGTACCCGGAATAGTATCTCATGCCGCCTGGCAGGGCTGTAAAATCAAAATCGTTTGTGGCCGGGCTAAAAAGATTTTTCCAGTGGGCGGTCCCCGCTTCCTTCAGCCTGTCACCTGCAGAATTTTCGTCTTTCAGGAAGATTACCATATCAGTCCACTCATTCATTGTTGGTATATGCCAGCCTCTGGGACATAATTTCCCGGTATTAACAGTGTACCAGTTATACAATGCTCCGTAAATGTCCTTGTTTTTGATTTCATTATTATACCAGCAATATCCGGGTGTTTGTAATTCTTTCCAGGCTTTTTCATTCGTAACGAGCGGGATTATTTTACCATCATTTAATCTGGTGGTTTTCAGATTTTCTGCTATCCAGATCTGTTTTCCGATAGTAATGGCCATGTAAGTGTTGCCGTCTGCATCAGTCACTGTTTGTGCCGGTGATATTGTCAGCTTTATGCAAAGCAGGGTGCTTGTAATCAGTAGTAATCTTGTGAGATGCAATTCCCCCATTTTTCCCGTCGTTATTCAAAGATCTAAAATTACCAATTTTAACCTGAACCGGCCCCATGGTATCTGTATAATTTCACAGCACAGGTTGATTAAACAAGTGATTGATGGATTAGGTCTTATCACACAAAAAAAGTGGACTATGTTTTATAGTCCACTTTTCAACGGATTAACTAATTAAAATTTTATCTGTTCTGGACCAGATTCCCGTTACTCAGGTCAACCTGACGCTGAGGTATCGGGTAGGTAACATCTTCAGGTCCGACAACAGGGTTGGCGCCGTACAGGTTTGTACCCCACTGATTCGTTTTCTCATAGGTCAGAGCCCTGTTAAGTTCAGTCACAGTAATTCCCCACCTGTTCAGGTCAAAAAACCTGTGTCCTTCCTGGCCCAGTTCGAGTTTTCTTTCCATACGAAGCGCCAAACGTGCGTTGTCCTGGGTATCGAAAGGTGCACCGGAAGCCGGATACTGGTTAATTACGTAATTGCCAGCAGGAACAGCGCCATCCATTACGAAGCCTGCCGGATTTGCTGCTCTTGCTCTCACCAGGTTTATATTTGTGCGTGCACCGGCAAGGTCATTGGTTTCAATCTGGCATTCTGCAATCAACAGCAGCAGGTCAGCATAACGTATCATGCGGTATCCGTTGGCTGTCCATCCTGAAGTCCAGTTTCCGACTTCTGTAAAAGTCCCTTCCTGTGATTTCTTATAGACCTGTTTCTTGGGGCTGAACGGGCCCTGAATATGACTGGTCGCGGAGCCAGTCAGCTCCTGTGTGTTTTCCCCAGTCCCAGTATGGAATTCCCCTTCTTCCGACTGACCAGTCCAATCTTGGATCAAGCGGACCTGTATCAGGTGTAAAAGGATCGTTAATACCTAATCCCTGGTCATTCTTAACCTTGTTGGCAGCAGAATTATATGAGAAGTCGAGTAATGGCAATCCGCCTGAAGTCCTGAATGAATTAACAAATTCCTGTGAAGGACTGAAGAATCCGCAGCATCCGCCGGGAGAACCACCGCCGCTTTTATACGGGAAATTTAATACTTCACCATATCCGCCGTTTGTTCCACCGGACCCGTCATTCACAGAATACTGAACTGTATAAATAACTTCAAGACCATTACGGTTGGCTATATCAAAAATTTCACCATAGGTAGGAGCAAGCCCTATATTGGTACCATCTGGTTTTTTACCGGTGGCCCTGGCATCATTAAGTAAGGTCAGAGCTCCTGCATAGTCTTTGTTCATTTGCATTAATGCTTTAGCCAGGAGCACCTGGCTTACGGTTTTATTGAACTTCCCTACTGCCTCCATATCCAGGGGTAGCTTTGTTCCTTCGGTCAGGTCGGCAATAATTTTTGCCTTTACATCTTCAGAGTTGGTTACAGTATAAGGATCAGTGGTCTCATCAAGATAAGGTATTTTATCCCACATTCTCCATGCATCAAAATGGTACCATCCGCGAAGCGCCCTGGCCTGCTCAATCCAGAGAGTGGCCTGTTCCTGTGTAATTGAACCATTCTCAAGGGCTTGATTTACAACAAGAATAGCTTTGTTACACCTTGAAACAGCGTCATAAACCACTCTCCATTTATCGTTCAGGTAAGCGTTTGTGGCATCTTCGGTGTAATGTCTGAATGGGATTGATATCAGGCTGGTCACCTGAATAAGTTCCTTTGTTGGATTCCATACCCCTGATAGAACCATAAACCCAGTTGCTGCTGGCTGATCCCCAGTTACCGCCCAGAGGTCCTTGTCCATCCAGTACTGAATAGGCACCAATTATCATGGCCTCGCAACCGTCGGCTGAAGCTACTATATTCTGATCAAGACTCCCCGCCGGTTTGACGTCAAGAAAACTCTGCTTGCAGGAACCTGCAATCAGGACTCCGGCAAGGACCAGGATTAATGTAAAATATTTATTTTTCATGTTACATCACTTTTAATAATTAAAAATTCACATTCACACCGATAAGGTACTGCTTTACAAGCGGGTAGTTTCCACCATCAACACCAAAAGAAGTGTCATTTCCGCCAAGTTCGGGATCAAGTCCGGAGTATTTGGTAATCGTAAAGAGATTAATTCCCTGAAGATATACTCGTATTGAGCCTATATTCACTCTGCTAAGAACGGTTTCGGGAATGTTATAACCTAATTGCAGGTTTTTCAGCTTTATGAATGATCCGTCCTCAATTAAATAGCTGGATATTTGGGTGTTTGATGAGAAATTAGATGTAGTGGTTGCTTTCGGCAATTTTCCATTCGGGTTGCTGTTGTCCAGCTGTTGGTAAGAAGTTCAACGCTCTTCTCTCCCTCGAATGACGGCCAGAAATCTGTCCACCATTTATTCCAGTTAAAAATATCATTGCCCTGTGATCCATACAGGAATGCCGTCAGATCAAAGTTCTTATAAGTGAATGCCAGGTTCAATCCGAATGTGAAATTTGGATTCGGGTCCCCGATAAATGTCCTGTCCTCTGGTGTGATGGTTTTATCACCATCAGTGTCGGCAAACCGTAAGAGTCCCAGTTCAGCCCCGGTCTGGGTTACCTCGCCCAAATCAGCAGCAGTCCGGAACAAACCAATATAATTGTAGCCGAAAAATGCCGACATTGGATGACCGACCATGTTCCTGGATGGATTACCACTTATCCTGTTTGGAAGGTTAGCCCCGTTATCAGAGTCAAAGTATGTTACACCCTCTGCAATTTTCGTTATCTCGTTATTTACTGTAGAGATAACTGCGCTTCCGTCAAAGCCAAAATCACCCCACTGGTTTCTGTATGATAGTTCCAGATCTACTCCTTTGTTCGACATTGAAGCAATATTAACATAGGGCGCTGTTGCCTGTCCGACAGTTCCGGGTACTTCAGGATTATACAGAAGGTCCTTTGTATTTTTTGTGTACCAGTCAAACTTTATCCCTACTTTGTTGTCGAAAAGGCTGGCGTCGAAACCTATATCATAGGTGATGTTGGATTCCCACTTGGCATTCGGATTACCGATACGTGTCGGACTAAATCCCTGTACTGAAGAGTTGCCTGTTCCGTCCACGTCATAAAACGAACTACCGGCATCACCTCCGTAAGTATAGAACTGGTTCATAGGTGAAACAGCAAGCTGGTTACCCATTGTACCGTAAGAACCTCTTAATTTCAGGTCTGACATCCAGTCTACATCGGTTAGGAAACTCTCGGACTTGATACGCCATCCTGCAGAGAATGACGGGAAGACACCGTAACGGGTATCCAGACCAAACCTCGAGGAACCGTCGCGACGGACAGTTGCACTTAACATGTATTTGTCCATGAATGTATAATCACCCCTTATGAATTGCGATACCAGCGTGGTGGGAGTATTCAGATAGGAAGTCAGGTTTGTCATCGTTGCGCCGTTAGTCAATGTGCGGTAAAGAGGATCGTCTGAGAAATAGTTTGCGCGGGCATTATTACCACCGCGTCCGATGCCATATTTTACAGCTTCATATCCTCCAACCAGTAGGATCTTACTCTGACCGAATGTCTTATCGAATGTAAGCTGGTTCGTCCACACCCAGTCATTACTATTATCATACCCTTCAGAATAAGCATTGGAGCCGGTATTTTCTGCATTCCAATAGGTTGCATATGTATAGCCATTATAAAAATCATTATCCCAGTTACCTCCGATTGTGGATTTGAAGTTCAGCCCCTGTATGATCTTTACATCAACAAATGCGCTACCAGTCATATGAATGCCCCAGCTGATGTCATCCCTGGCATTTGTGAGATTTGCCACCTCATTTGTATTATTACCTAATCTGCTTGCTATTCCTGTTCCTCCCCAATCGCCGGGCTGGTAATTATGTGTTTTGCCTTCAGGGATCGGAACTGTTATAACAGGAGGGATTATTGGCTGAGATCTGTAGGATGCATTTTGAATGGGGCTTCCTTCCTGATTATTTGCAGTTGTACCATGGTGTGTTCGATAAGCCAGGGTCAGATTCTCTCCTATTTTTACTCTGTCTTTCAGGAAACTGAATTCGGAATTGAACCTTGCTGAGAATTTTTGTGCCCCTGTATAAATTACAACACCATCCTGTCTGAAGACGCCGATTCCGGCAAAAAATTTGGAATTCTGGCTGCCACCGGAAAGTGAGAGGTCATAATTCTGAATCGGAGCTTTATGTGTAATTTCATCATACCAGTCAGTATCAGCGGCCCAGTTGGGGAATGTCGGACTTGAATTTGCAGAAGAACCGTAGACCGGATGAGTTTCAGTTGTTCCATCATTCCTGTAAACAAGCCACTGAAGGTCGGCAAATTCCTTTGCATTACACAAGCCTGCAGGTCCTTTTCCAGGGTCCTGAGTGCCATAGTACATGCTGAAAGCTACTTTTGCTCCCTGGGTTCCTTTTTTGGTTGATACAATTATAACGCCGTTTGATGCCCTTGACCCGTAAATCGAAGCAGCTCCTGCATCCTTAAGCACGGAAATTGATGCCACATCAGCCGGGTTTAACTGAGAAATGTCCTGAGTCGGGACTCCATCAACGATATAAAGAGGATCATTGTTCTCAAATGAACTGAATCCCCTGATTCTTATCCTTGAGGTTTCACCAGGAACTCCACTTCCTATAACTGTAACGCCTGCTGAACGTCCCTGCAGAGCGTTGGTTACGTTTCCGGTAGGTATTGCAGTGAGCTCGGCTGGAGCAACAGTTGCTATAGATCCGGTAAGATCCCTTCTCCTCTGCTGGGTGTATCCTGTAACTACAACCTCTGAAAGAGCTTTTACATCGGATACCAGCAGAACATCAACCGTAGTTCTGGAACCGACAGTAATTGCCTGAGTTACATAGCCAATAGATGAAAATACCAGGATAGATGAAGGACCTGGTACTACCAGAGAGTAGCCCCCATCCAGAGAAGTAATCGCACCGATGGTTGTCCCCTGAACAGTAACGTTAACACCCGGCAAAGGTCCCTCTCCTTCAGCAGTTACCTTTCCGGTAACGGTCCTTTCCTGTGCAAATGTAAAGCACACTGAAAGTGCCATTCCGACCAATAACAGCGCAATGCGCCGAACATAGGTAAAAATTTGCATAGTAAAACGTTTTAAAAAGGTTAGTGAAAATGGTTATATTTCATGGTCAAGAATACACTTGATCCCAGTAAAGATAATAATAAAATAACATTCAAAACCTAATAAAATTCCATTTTTTTTTTAGACCGGGCCTCGGAATAAAGCTATATTCAACGATTAAATTATTTAATATCAGTAATTTAAGTCATTATTAAAATTGGAACTATCGTGTATGAGCGTCCCTTTTGGGTGCATTCCGGAGTTTAAAATTTAAACAAAAAACCTACTGTTCTTTAAATTCACCTAAATATTCAACAGATCCGGGCATTTGCGTCAACTTAAGAATCAGTGTTAAACCGAGTATTTTTAACTTCCAGAAATACAATTACATAAGGGTGGCCAGACGGTGAAATCATCATACAGGTAGAGGCTAAATTCGTCTGGCCGGGGTGGTTGAATCAAGTCTTAACCACCCCGGTCGGGAAAGCTGATTGTTAACCTGTCAAAACCTATGTCCCGACCACCCCTCCTTGAAAAGGGGGCCGAGCGTTAAGAAATCAGCCCGCGGCTGATTTTAGCGAAGGAGCCAGCCTGCAGGGTAGGCATGTGGTGGAGGGGAAAGTTATGTTACAGAATATCAATTGCATACAGTTATATTCATAAGTTATCCCATTCCTTAAGTTGACGTGTATGAGATCCGGGGCTCCAGGGGTAAGTGCAAAGTGAAGGAAGAAATCAGATTATATTTATATTTGCATCCTAAGAGGAACCATACTTATGAAGAGAGCCTTCAGCGATTACAATAGTGAAATCAGATACTTCTCAATCATTTTCATTTTCTTATTTCTTATTTCAGGATGCCTGTCTGATAATAAGAATTCTTCAAAGACCAGCGGAGTGCGCGTATCATCGGTCCCCGAGGCAAATGGTGACTACTTTCAGGATATAGGGCAGGCAACAGGCCTGGACTTTATTCACTCCATCGGCGACAGTGAACTTGACAATATCGTTGAATCGGTGGGTGGCGGAGCAGCATTTCTCGATTTTGACATGGACGGTTATATCGATTTATACGTATGTAGCGGAACCTGGCTCGAAGGATTCAGCAAAAGCCCGAAACCTGAGAAATTACCAGGTAACCATCTCTATCACAACCTCCGCGACGGTACATTTGAAGATGTCACCGGAAAAGCGGGTGCAGGAAGCCAGGGATACGGGATGGGAGTTACAGTTGGTGATTTCAATAACGACGGTTATCCCGATCTGTTTATAAGCAATTACGGACCCAACATGTTGTTGAAGAATAACGGCAACGGGACTTTCAGCGATGTGACGAAGCGTGCAGGCGTATCGGGTGGAAATACATGCACCGTCGGAGCTGCCTGGTTCGATTATGATAATGACGGTCTGCTCGATCTTTATGTGGGCAATTACCTTTTCTTTGATCCTGAATATAAATATTATTATGCTCCTGACGGATTCCCCGGACCAATGGCCTACGACAGCCAGAAAGATGTATTGTACCACAACAGGGGAAACGGAGAATTTGAAGATGTGACCGAAAGCATGGGTATAAAAGATATCGATGGGAGGGCAATGGGAGTCGGTGCAGCAGATTATGATGACGATGGTTTCAGTGACGTTTTTGTTGCCAATGATCATTCACTCAATTACCTCTGGCATAATGACGGGGGTAAGGGTTTCACCGACAGGGGAACAATGTCGGGAACTGCATTCAGCCAGGCAGGAGAAGCCACAATAAGCATGTCGGTTGATTTCGCTGATTTCAATGGGGATCAGCTTCTTGATCTCTTCGTTTCAGATGATTCCTACTGTTCGCTATATGAAAATTTGGGAAATGGGGTTTTTGGCGATAAATCATACCCTTCCGGTATTGCAATGGCTGCCGGACAATTTGTTGGCTGGTCCTCCTCTTTTATCGACTACGATAATGACGGAGATCCTGATATCTTTAAAACAAACGGGGCGCTTAAACACCTCTACGGTCAGGAAGATCAGCTGTTTGAAAATGAAGGGTCCGGTCAGTTCAAAGATATTTCAGAGAAATTGGGTGCCTATTTTGAAAAGGAATATGTCGGCCGCGGAGCCTGCTTTGGCGATTATGACAACGATGGAGATATTGATGGCTTCATAGTGAACCTGAACGATCGCGGTGTATTTCTGCGGAATAACAGGGGCAATCAGAATAACTGGCTGATCCTCGATCTTAAAGGAACTTCCAGTAACCGTGATGGCATAGGATCATCTGTGAAGCTGACCGCCGGTGAAATGATACAGACAATCCAGAAAAAAAGCACAACTGGTTATCTTTCCCAGAATGACCCGAGGATTCATTTCGGCCTGGCCAAAAAGGAAATTGTGGACAAGATTGAGATAAAATGGCCATCGGGTAAAACTCAGATACTGGAGAATATAAAAGCAAATCAGATCCTGACTGTCAGTGAGCCTTAAAAGAGTAGTGCAAATGAAAACCGGGAATTCAGTTGTCGTCCTTTTTCTCCTGATAGCCATGGGCGCTTCCTGCTTCTGTTTATCCTCTTGCATGGAAGAACCGAAGGAGGGAGCAGTAATATTTACCCGGATTGCAGGCGGGACTCAGAATAAAGACAACTTTACAGAGAATGACTGGCGTTACCTGCCGGGTTTACAGATAGTCACATTTGATCCTGAACACAGCAATGAATTGAAAGTTCTTACGGCTGACTTTCATTCTGCCAGATCGCCTGAAATTTCAGTCGATGGCAGATATCTGCTTTTTGCCGGACAGAAATCAGAAAGTGACAAATGGCAGATCTGGGAAATGAATCTTGGAAGCTCCTCTGTCAGGCAGGTTACCCATTCGTCTGAAAATTGCACAGATCCGGCTTATCTTCCCGGCGGAAGAGTTGTATTCACCAGGGACACCGAAAACGATACTGTTAAAAAATCAAACTCCCTTTTTACAGTTAACCTCGACGGCTCCGGTCTTACCCGGATCACTTTCAGTCCCGGCCTTTATTTTGCGTCTGCTGTCCTGAAAGACGGCCGGATAGTAACAATCAACAAACGGACGTTCACCGTGAAGAAAGACGCTGTTCTGACAGTTTTACGACCTGATGGTACAAAGGCTGAATTGTTCTACAAAGGTCAGGAAGGAAGTGTGCCCGGTAACCGTGTGTGGGAAACCGGGGATGGAAAACTGGTTTTTACAGAGTCAGAGGAAGACAATCTCATCAGGAGTAATATAATTTCAATATGTTATAACAGACCACTCCACTCGGGAGTAAGTCTTACTGAAGAGATCCCCGGAAACTTCATGTCTGTTTTCCCGTTGGCTTCCGGTCATCTGCTGGTTACATACCGCCGCTCAGATTCTGAAAGGTTTGGATTATATGAGTTTGATCCGGAAACGAAAATTATAGGTAATGCGATTATTGACAACCAGGATTATGATTTTCTGGAAGCAGTGGTGGTTGAAAAACGTGAAAGGCCCAGGAAATTGCCGAGTGAAGTGGACAATGGAGTAAAAACGGGATTACTTCTGTGCCAGGATATTAATTTCACCGGAACCGGCTACCCTGAGAGGGATTTATCAGTTCACAGGGCTGATAGAATTGAGATCCTTGGTATTGACTCATTGCTCGGTACGGTCCGGGTTGAAACTGATGGCTCGTTTTATCTTAAAGTAATTGCAGATACTCCTTTCCGTCTCCGGACTATCGATGAAAAAGGGACCGTAATGAACGGACCCGGCGACTGGATTTATTTACGTCCGAATGAAAGACGAGGCTGCATAGGTTGTCATGAAGACCAGGAAATGGCACCCGATAACAGGTACTGCCTTTCAGTAAATAAACCTCCGGTTGTCGTGCCGGTTCATAAAACTGGAATAGATGAAAAAGAGATTGAATTGGAATAGTAATGACCAGGCTTTCTAAAAAAATATTAACAATTGCTTTTCTGGTGACCCTTCCGGTGGTCCTCTATTTTCCGGGAAGAAAGCTGGCAGGTGAGCATGTATATTCAAAAACAGGAGTAACCGATCATCCGTTAACATGCCTCTCCTGCCACCTCTATCTGAGCAAAAACAAGCTGATCCGGAAGTTTACTAACGCAGATTATCACTCTCCATTCAATCTGGCTGTGTCGCACGATGGTACAAGATTATTCGTCGTGGCTGAAGAGAGTGATGAGTTGCTGATCGCCGATCCGCAAAAAGGTACTGTGCTTAATAAAATAGAAGTCGGGAGGCACCCGTATAATGTGATCTTGTCGGTAGATGAAAAAACAGCTTATGTTAGTAACCAGTGGTCAGATAATGTGTCGGTTATTGACCTGGGAGAAATGAAGGTCACCGATACCCTGAAAACCGCGGGAGGGCCTGCCGGGCTCGCATTGAGCAGGGACGGAAAGACTCTCTATTGTGTCAATTCATACTCTTCCAACCTCTCAGTCATCGATCTTAAAACCAGGGAAGAGCTAAAAGGCTGAACCTGGGGAATAATCCAACAGGAATAGAGCTTTCCCCTGACGGTAAAGTTTTTTATGTTACAAGCAGACGTCCATATTTTGCTCCATACGGTAAACCACTGGCAAGTGAGCTTACTGTAGTAAACGATGAAACTGAGAGGATCACTGAACGCAAAAGTGTGGAATCGGTCTACATGATGGAAAACATTGCTTTCACCCCTGCAGGTGATCTGGCCTTTGTGACAATGATCCGGCCCAAGAACCTGATACCGACCATACAGGTTGAAAGGGGATGGATGATGACCCATGGATTCTGTGTTGTGGAACGAAACGGGAAAGAAAGGCTGATCCAGTTACTACTGGATGAGCCAAATGCTTATTATTCTGATCCTTACGACGTTGTTATAACACCTGACGGGAAAAAAGCCTTCATCTCAAATTCAGGTGTTGACTGCATTTCTGTTATTGATATTGACTCGATACGGAAGATAATCAGTGAAACACCTGATGAACAGCTGAAGTCATTTTCCAATCATCTTGGCATAAGCAGCCGGTTTATCCCTGGCCGCATTCCTACCGGAGCCAATCCGAAAGGTATGGCTCTCTCCCCGGACGGAAAACTGCTCTACGTTGCAGAACATCTCCAGGACCGGATCGCCGTGATAAATACTGAAACCCTTGAGACAATATCCACCATTGACCTGGGAGGACCGAAAAGGTTAACCGTCCTCCGGCGGGGCCGAAGGCTTCTTAACAATGCCGGTCATACTTTCCAGACACAGTATTCATGCCACACCTGCCATCCTGATGCACACGAGGACGGGCTAGTGTATAATATGGCGTCAATTGATATGGGCAGGAATATTACAAATACCCAGTCATTAAGGGAAATCGGCGACACACCCCCATACAAGTGGAGCGGGAAAAATCAGACTGTTTACAGGCAGGACGGGATCCGTTTTTCAACAGTTCTGACAAGGACGGAACCGTTTAATTATAAGGACCTTGATGCCCTTGTTGCCTATATCATGACCGACATTCCATACCCTCCTAACCTGCAGTATAATCCAAACGGAGAACTGACAGAACTACAACTGCGGGGTAAAGCCATCTTTGACCGTACACACGATACCCGGGGAAATCTTATTCCACCCGCAAACAGGTGTATTACATGCCATCCTCCGCCCTACTATACCAACATGAAAATGGTGGATGTCGGAACTCTTGCAGCAACTGATGATTCGATGCTGTTCGACACTCCGCATTTAAATAATATTTATGCTTCATCTCCCTATTTACATGACGGAAGGGCAGAGACACTTGAAGAAATATGGACAAAGTACAGCCCGGAAGATAAGCATGGTGTCGCAAACGATCTGACTAAAATAGAACTGAACGAACTTGTTGAATATCTGAAAACACTGAGTGGCCCTGAATATTACAGAGGCACTTCGGAAGAATATCAGGCAAAATTCCCGGCGCACTAATCCAGGTAATCATGAATAAAATTTTAAAAAAGAAGTCAGTCCGGTTTTCAGCAGTTATTGTTCTCATCCTGGCGATCTGTCTTATTGCACTGGGAAGAAGCAGGAATTTTCGCTCACCTTCCGGAAAGAGTAAAGCCGGAAAGGAAGATTCAGCTGCTTCTTTAACAGGATCAGGTGAAATGCCTGTGAGCTATCGCAGTGGAAATTACAAGCCTGCAGGTGTTCCGCTTTATGGCAACTGGAAGAATTTTACAGTGGCTGACGGATTACCTTCCGACAAAGCCTATGCTGTCCGTATTGATGGCAGCCGTGTACTGGCCGGAACACATGACGGCCTTGCAGTATATGAGAACGGGAAATGGCGTACTTACACAACTAAAGATGGCCTGGCCCACAATGGAATAGTATCAATCGATATCAGTGATCTGACCGGTGATGTATGGCTGGGTACACTTGCCGGGCTGACCCGCTGGTCGTCGGGTAAATTCACAACCTTTAATCAGTTCAACAGCGGTCTCCCCAACGATCTGGTTTACTGCGTTATCTGCGATGGGAAGGATGTGTGGGTCGCAACTGCCGGCGGAGCCGGTCACCTCGATACATTCACAAACGAGTGGGAAATATTTACCGAGAAAAATGCACCCATGCACGAGCCATGGACATACGGAGTATCAGCCGGTGGTGGCAAGGTCTATATTGCCGCCTGGGGCGGCGGGGTGATCGAGTATACTTCCAAAACCGGGAAATTCAGGGATTATACCGATCCTGACGGGGAAATGGAAATCGACCTGTTGCCTGATGATGGCCTGGTTCACGACATAACCACCGCCACCTCCTGGTCAGACAGCATTTTATGGGTTTCAACCTATTTCGGCATGAGCCGTTATGACGGGAAGAACTGGAAAGGATATTTCAAGGAAGATAGCGGCCTTGCAAGTAACTTCATTAATTTTATACGGGCGAAGGGCAGGGTGGTGTTCGTTTGCAGCGACAACGGTTTAAGCTGCACCGACGGAGAGACCTGGGTCACCTATAAGAAAAATGAGAATAACACTGATGGTAAAGCTATAATAACCATTGGCAAAGATGTAAAAGAGGTTGCTCTATCTCCCTCAATTTCGCACAATTTCGTAATCGGTGTGGATGCTGATGATGATGTATTATGGGTGGCAACATCAAAGGGGGTCAGCCGCGGTGAATTGTTAAAATAAACGTCGACATGAAACTTAATTACAGGTTAATTTCCACTGCCGCACTTGGAATTTTGCTTTCCATCTCAATCCTGACCGGACAGGAGAAGGGGCAGAACTACGGGAAAGCTCCCGATGAATTGTTCCCGTACAGTAAGTACCAGAAAGCTTACAGGTATCATTTCCTTGAACCTATTTTGTTCTACGGAGCCGGACGGGAAAAGATGCCCCCAAAGGACCTTAAGGATGTCAGGATAGGTTTTCTCGGACCTCTGAGCGCCTCGGTAATGGTCCCGCAGGGCAAACAGATGCTCCAGGGTGCAACCCTTGCGGTGGAAGAAGCTAACGTCAGAGGCGGTTATAAAGGCCTTCCGTTTAAAATATTGCCTCATAATGACGCGGGATTGTGGGGCGCTGCAGCAAATGAAGTCGTTAAGATGGACGACGAGAAAGTATGGATATTCCTCGGCTCGATCGACGATAATGTCTCACATATAGCACTACGTGCAGCCTTAAAGCTTGAGATCTTTATGGTCTGTACCGGTGATCCGGATCCTACCTATACCGAGACCAACATCCCATGGACAATCCGTGTTATAAGCGATGACCGCCAGAGCGGTTATGTTCTGGGTAATTATATTCATAAAAAAATGGGGCTTGCCCGTGTGGCAATGATCAGGGCAAACAACCGGTATGGAAGGGTCGGGGTCATGGAATACGCCGACGCTGCCACCCGTATGGGCTACCCGTACGTTATCGAGGAGAGGTTCAACGATGGTGAATCGGATTTTAAAGCACAGCTGGAGAGGATCAGGAAGACATCCCCCGATGCTATCCTGATCTGGGGAAATGCCAGGGAGTCAGCTCTTATCCTGCAGCAGATCCGTGCCATGGGTCTTAAACAGCCTGTCTTTGGTTCTGACAGAATGGTGTCCCCGGAATTTCTTGAAATTGCAGGACCGCTTGCTGAAGGAATAGTCACTACCTGTCAGTATAATCCCGATGATAATAATCCAAAACTAAGGGCATTCCGGGAGAATTATTTAAAGAGGTTCGGCCAGGAGCCTGATGTATTTGCCGCGCATGCTTACGATGGGATGAATATCATTATTGAAGCAATTCAGAAAGTAGGGCTTAACAGGGTTCTGATCCGCGATGTGCTGACTGACCTTAAAACATTTCAGAATTATCAGGGAGTTACAGGAGAGATAATATTCGATAAAAGCTGGAATGATATCGGTGAGATCTATCTCGCAGAGGTCCATGGCGGCAAGTTTGTGTTCTCCAAGGCTCCGCCGCTTGAGCCGGGGACCCTGACAGGGGGTAAATCAAGATATTAAAAAAATGAGGAAACTTCTGCCCGCATTCAGCCTGGTCCTCACCTTGCTGGTGCCCGATTCCCGTGAACTGAAAGTTACCCGGTGCCCTGATGATCAGGAAACGACAGTTAAGATCGGATTATTGATCTCTGATAGCAAATCAAAGGCTGCCCGGCAGGGCGCTGAAATGGCTATCCGGAATGCAAATCAGAATGGCGGACTTAACGGCAAGCCTTTTCAACTCATTGTAAGGTCGATGGAAGGTCCATGGGGGACGGGTTCCAAAGAAGCTGTCGACCTGATCTTTGAAGAAAAAGTGTGGGCTCTCCTGGGATCGCACGACGGACGCAACGCCCACCTTGTTGAACAAGCTTCTGCCAAAGCTCATGTCGTTTTTCTGTCTGCATGGCCGGCAGACCCTACACTGTCTCAGGCTTTTATTCCATGGTTCTTTAATTGTGTGCCAAACGACGTTCAACAGGCTGAATCGCTCGTTAACGAGATTTATAATATCAATAAATTAAGTCATATAACAATTGTTTATGATTCTGAATATGACTCCAATAAATCCCTTGCCAGTTTTCTTGGTAAAATAAGAACCGATGGAAAAACCCCTCCCGTCCAATTCCAATATGAGGGAAACGGGCACGATTTAAATGATCTTGCCCGACGAATTATTAAATCTGACGCTGATTGTCTCATCCTGTTTTGCAAACCTGCTGCCTCCCTGGAATTGTTCCTCCGGATAAGACAGGGAGATTTCAATAAACCTGTTTACGGTCCACTAAACCTTCTCAATGAGGATGAATTATCCTTCAATGAATTGCGGAATTACGACAACGATCTGCTTATCCCTTCAGGTGACTGGTCAGGCTCAAAAACATTGGCCTTCGGAAAAGGTTACACGGGTATGTATGGAAATCCTCCCGGGATGGTTGCATCCTATGCTTTCGACGGTATGAACCTGCTTATTGGCGCCATCAAAGAAGCAGGGATCCGCGACCGCGAAAAAATCCAGACAGCTCTGACAGGGATACGTTATGAGGGTGTTACCGGCCTGGTTCAATTCGATCAGAAAGGAAACAGGTCGGGCGCTTATAAGGTTGTGCCGGTAAATAAAGGCATCCCGGCAAAACCAAAAAAGGATTATTAGTTTATTTCTTAACTTTATAGGCATGAAAAAAACAAAAGTCCTTTTATTCCTGGCAGCCTTCTCCGTTCTTCTTTTCACCTGCCGGAACAATCCTGAAAAAAATCAGCAGAAGTCGACAGACCTGGTTACTGCTAAAACGCTGGGACTCGCCTACCTGGAAGAATTTAAACTGGAAGAAGCAGAAACCGAATTCCTGAAATTTATCGATCTGGCGCCAAAGGAAAAGCTGGGATATGCAAACCTTGGACTTACATATTTAAGAATGGGCAGATATCCTGAAGCTCAAAAGGAACTGTTAAAGGCTATCAAAATTGATCCGAAAGATCCTGATATACGTCTTATCCTGGCAACTGTATACCAGATGAACGATGAAAGGGACCGCGCAATTTCGGAGCTTAAGGAAGCTCTTACGTTTGCCCCGGGTCATATCAAAGTACTTTATGATCTTTCCGAGCTTTACGCCGCAGGAACAGATACAGATTCACAAAATGAATACCGCAAATACCTGCTTAAACTTGTAGAAAATGCACCGGGAAATGAAGTTCCTCAACTGAGCCTCATTTCGGTTTATATCCGTGAAGGTGAGATGGATAAGGCAATGGAGCAACTTGAGATCATCCGTAAGCAATTTCCGGAATTTCCTAAGGAGGCGCTGGATTATTATGATAAAACCATCTTAGCCCTTAAAAACCAGGACAGGCAAAATGCGATACTGCAATTTACTATTTTTCATAACTACCTGAAAGTCACACCACCATATCAGGCAGGTATCATGGATCTGAAAGGTCCCGGTGGCTCGCTGATAGGATTTCCGCTTATCACATTTGACCAGCAGTCCTCGTTACAGGACGCTGGAGAGGGATCACTTCTTGATGTTATAAAATTCACTGATGCTACTGCGTTAGCAGGATTAAATATAATTCCTGCTTTCAGCGAGGGTGGTGATGATAACTCAAGGAAGTCCGCCCATATTGAGGCTTCCGACTACGACGGCGACGGGGATATCGATCTTTATGCCGGTAGTTATGATCCGGCATCTTCCGCTTACAGGCACTATCTTTTCAACAATGAGATGGGCCGGTTCACCGAGGTCTCACAGCAGGCCGGAATTAAAACATAATGGAACTGAAATATCAGCTTCATTCGGTGATTTTGACAATGACGGATTCCTTGATCTTTACATCGTTCGTGAAAATGGTGATCTGTTGTACAGGAATTCAGGCAGCGGAACATTTGAAGATGTTACTGAACGTGCAAAAATAGTTAGTGCGGGAGAAGGAAATATGGCCCTGTTCTTCGATGCCGATCATGACGGGGATCTGGATTTGTTTGAAGCAAAAACCGGACCTGATATGCTGTTCCGGAATAATTCTGACGGTACTTTCCTGGAACAGGCAGGAAAAATGGGTCTGACCGGAGGCGATGCAACTACATTCGATGCCGCCTTTGCTGATTTCGATGTGGATGCTGACATTGACCTTGTTACAGTAAATGAGAATTCCGGAATTACTCTGTTTTCAAATCAGAGACAGGGTATTTATAAAGAGATAACCGAGGAGAGCGGACTTAAAGCCGGAGGCAGCCCTGGTTCAGTAGCTGTCGGGGATTATGATAATGACGGATTTCCGGATCTCTTCGCCCCTTCATCGAAAGGAGCTGTTACGGGATTATTCAGGAATAAGAACAACGGCACCTTTGAGCAGGCGGAAAACACTGCTGAAATGTTCAGCCTGCTGAAGAATGTGAAGGTTTATGATGCTTCATTTCTGGATTTTGACAATGATGGTTTCCTTGATATAATAGTCGCCGGAGAACCTGTGCTTAATGGCGGAAAGGGCTTATTCCTGTTCCATAATGAAGGGAAAGGGAAAATTTATTGATGTTTCCCGGTTGTTGCCTGATGAGATCAGGTCGGGCGGCAGGCAGATAACAAGGTTTGATTATAATGATGATGGCGACATAGACATTGTTATAACCGGCCTTCATGGCGGCATAAAACTTCTCCGTAACGATGGCGGCAACGGGAACCACTTTGTAAAGATAAAGCTGGTGGGCCTTCGTGCAGGCAGTGCAAAAAACAACCATTTCGGGATCGGTGCAACTGTGGAAATACGGGCCGGCGATCTGTACCAGTCTATGGTGGTAACTGAACCGGATGTCCATTTTGGTATAGGTAAACGGTCCCTGACCGATGTTATCAGAATAATATGGACCAACGGAGTGCCTCAGAACATTTTCTTCCCTGAAACTGACCAGTCGCTGATAGAGGCTCAGACTCTTAAAGGCTCCTGCCCGTTCCTTTATACCTGGGACGGGGATGAATATGTTTTTGTAAAGGATGTGCTCTGGCGAAGCGGGCTCGGAATGCCTCTTGGCATCATGGGCGGAACCACCGCCTACGCTTTTGCTGACGCATCGGATGATTATATCAAGGTTCCCGGTGATCTGCTAAAACCCGAAAAGGGAGTCTATTCCATCCAGGTCACTTCAGAATTATGGGAGACTATTTATCTTGACAAGGTTCAGCTTGTTGCTGTTGACCATCCCGCTTCGGTTGATGTTTTTGTCGCGGAACAGTTTTCTCCTCCCCCATTTCCGGGATTAGAAATCTACAGGGTAAAAGACAAACAAATCCCTGCTGCTGCAACCGATGCTGACGGTAATGATGTTCTTCCTCTGATTTCCGGAAAAGACGATAATTATCTTCATGGTTTAAAAGCAGACAAATACCAGGGGATAACAGAGATGAAGGAACTGATCCTTGATCCCGGCAATCTGGATCTATCAGGCAGGTTGTATCTTTTTATGAATGGCTGGATATTTCCGACAGATGCCAGTATCAATGTTGCAATTTCACAATCGGATAAGCTTAAAGTTCTTGCTCCGGTTATCCAGGTTATAAATAAGAAGGGGGAATGGGAAACTGTAATTGACAATGTGGGCTTTCCCATGGGAAAGGACAAAACGGTCATCGTTGATCTTTCAGGCAAATTCCTTACAGACTGATCATCATGTAAAGATCATGACTAATATGGATATCTATTGGGATTATGTCTTCTTTTCCAGCACTCTTTCAGATGAATCCGTGGTTTCTACAATACTTAACCCGGTCTCGGCGGACCTTCATTACAGGGGATTTTCCGCCGGCTTCAGAAAAGGCGGCAGATACGGACCTCACTGGTTTGACTATTCAAACGTCTCCGGGGATCCCAAATGGCACGATCTTAAGGGCAGCTATACAAGATATGGCAATGTGCTGCCGCTTCTGACCGGAGCAGATAATAAGTACATAATCTCAAATGCCGGGGATGAGGCTACCATCAAATTTGACGGCACACATCTGCCTGAACAAAAACCCGGATGGAAACGGGACTTCCTTATAAATTTTGTCGGATGGGTTAAGGATGGAGATCTGAATACAGCATTCGGCAACAGTGTCCTGCCCCTCCCCTTTCATGGCATGAAAAGCTATCCTCCTTCAGCCGCTGATATTTATCCCGATAACCCTGAACTTGAGAAATATAACCGTGACTACAACACAAGGGTAGTAACCGGGGAAGAATATCTTAATGCCCTGAAAGCTAAAAAATAATCTGCTCGTAAAGTGAATATCAACAAACTTAGCTACCCCCTTTTCAGTGCGTTGTGGAAGTGCCTTTCAATATTTCTTCCCTTTGAGCACCTTTGTGTTAACCCTTGTGAACCTTTGTGTTTAAAGTATTTAATTTTTACCACAAAGGACTCAAAGGTTTTCACTAAGGTCCACAAAGGACTTTTTAAACAGACTCTGGTTTTTTGTGAACCTTTGTGTTTAAAGTATTTAATTTTTACCACTAAGGACACAAAGGGCTTCACTAAGGTAAACAAGGGACTTTTTTCACAGACTCTGATATGCATTTGTACTCTTCTTTTCTGCATTCCATTTATGGGGTCGGCACAGAAGAATAATATAGTATTTACTGACATAACGAAAAAAGCCGGGATCGATTTCAAGTATACCTTCGGTGACTATTCCTATGTCAATATACTCGAAAGCAGCGGATCGGGGGTTACTGTCTTTGACTATAACAACGACAATTTAATGGATCTGTATATGCTGAACGGCACTTACATTGAAGGCATCTCTGATCCGAAAGGGAAAGAATTTAAAAATTCCCGGGATATATTATACAAAAACAACGGGAACGGGACCTTTACTGACGTGACCCTGCAATGCCGGCCTCAATGATATCAACTGGAGCATGGCCGCCGGGGCAATTGATTACGATAACGACGGAGACCAGGATCTCTATCTTCTGAATTATGGCCGAAATGTTTTTTTCCGTAATAACGGGAACGGAACATTCACGGATATTACCAGTTCAACCGGACTTGCGGGACCCGAAAAATTGAATGGATTCACAAAATGGAGCATCGGTGTTGCATTTCTGGATTATAACCTTGATGGCAGGCTTGATGCCATGGTGGGTAATTTTCTGGCTTTTGATCCTGCATATGATTCACCGGTAACACCCGGACTCATGCCGCATCCTTCTGAATATAAAGGTCAGGCTTCGATGCTGTATGAACAGCAGCCGGACGGTAAGTTTGTGGATGTTACAGAGAAATACGGTCTTTATTATCCCGATTCTAAATGCATGGGACTTACTGTTTTTGATTATGACGATGACGGAGACCTGGATATCTTTCAGGCTAACGATCATCAGTTTAATTACATGTTCAGGAATGAAAATGGAACTTTTAAGGAAGCAGGGGTAGAGATTGGTGTGGCAGCGAACAACCAGGGCCAGGGTACCGGTTCAATGCACGGCACACCAGGCGATGTTGATGGAGACGGTCTGATCGATATTCTGGTAGTTGACCTTGATTTCGGAGCCTTGTACAGGAACCTGGGCAATGGTCTATTTGAAGATATTACAGAAGTCAGCGGTATTATCCGGACCTCTTGCAGGTAAAGGGGCCTGGGGCGCTGCGCTTTTTGATTTCGACAACGACGGCGACCTCGATATCACCTACTGCTGATGGAACGGCTGAAGAACTTATATTGCAGTACCCCCTGTTGCTTGAAAATGATGGCAAAGGCCATTTCAGGGACAAGGGCAGGGATTATGGAGCTTACTTTTCCACTAAACGCTCGGGAAGAGGACTTGCTGTATGGGATTTTGATAACGACGGTGACATGGATATCGTTATTTCACATGTCGATCTGCAGGCTACGCCGGCACTGCTCAGAAATGACGGAGGTAACAGGAACAACTGGCTGGGTGTAACTCTGAAAGGGAAAAATGGCCCGGCATCCGCAATCGGGGCAAGAGTAACTGTTTCTGCAGGTGGAATGAAGCAGGTTCTTGTCAACCAGTGGGCTACAAGCTATCTTTCGAACAATGATCCCAGGCTCCATATCGGGCTGGGTAAAGCGAAACTTATATGACAAACTTGAGGTAAGGTGGTCAGATGGTAAAACAGAGGTATTTGAAGATATTGCCCCAAATCGTTATATAACTATAATTCAGGGAAAAGGAATAATAGAATAAAGTGCCTGACGAAAAAAAAGCCGTCTTTGCGAACGGCTTTTAACCGAGGCTGTTAAGTTTCTAATTCGGCGGAGGAATCTTTGTCCAAGCGTTTCTTCCATTCCTTCAAACCGGCAAAAGACATCAGAAAATAAATCAGGTACAATATTACTGTCGGGATAAAGACCTTTGATTATAAATAATATAACGGAGACACTATTCACTATGATCCACAGGAACCAGTGTTCATAAATCTTACGGGCAAGCATCCAGGTAGCCACAATCGACATTGACGTTATAAATGCATCCCAAACCGGAACCGGAGAATCAGTCAGACGTGTAAGAAAAAGCCATATATCCTGTATAGATAACAACAAACGCACCTCCGAGAGTTAGTCCTGTTCTGAATTTCAGCCTGCTCACCCTCAGGCCCCTCTCTCCTCTCTCCCCCTTCGTCTCCTGTCTCTTCGTCTCTTCGTCCCTTTGTCTCTTCGCCCTGTGCCCTGCGCTCTTCGCCCTGTGCCCTGCGCTCTTCGCCCTGTGCCCTGCGCTCTTCGCCCTGCGCCCTGTGCTCTGCGCCCTGTGCCCTCCGCCCTGCGCCTCTGATCCACCAGTACCATCCAACGCAGCTGATCACCAGGTAGTATACCTGCAGGCTCATATCAGCATAAAGCTTTCCGGTAAAGAAAATCCAGATATAGACCGCGGAGGTGATTATTCCCACAGGCCAAAGCCAGAGTTTCTGCCTGATCTCGAGAATTACATAAATTATTCCTGAAACCACACCGAATATTTCGATCCAGTTATTTAACAGCCAGCCAGATCATTGTCTCTTTTTAAGAATCGGATCAGAATTTCAGGCTAAGCCTCATCATGAAGTTTGTCCCGGCCTGCGGAAAGTAATATGACCAGGTTTTTTCAACGCCATCTTCAAACCAGTTGCCTCCGTAGGCATTGCTTTCATACTTCGTGTTAAATATATTATTCACAAGAAGCTGTAATTCAGCGCCTTTCATGCTTAATGCAACCGGCACAAAATCAATCCTGACATTATTGACAAAATAGGGATCGATAATCCTCTCACTGTTCATTGTATTATCAAAATATTGCTTACCCGACATACTTACTTATAAAATGAAGATTTACAGTACGGTGGAGCTTAAATGAAAGATCGCTGCTCCCGATAACGGAGGGTGAGTACGCAATATCCACCGCACCCAGAGCCACGGCTTTTATATTCTGATGTCCCGTCAGAAGTATTATAATCAGTATAGTATTCGATAAAATCAGGTATTCTGTTTCTGCTGAGAGTCAGGCTGAAATTCCACTCCGCAAATTCTGACGGAATAATTCCTGCAGTGAACTCAACACCTGCCCGGTAACTTTTACTGACATTTGTGGTTATCGGATATCCGACATTTGAAAGTTCTCCGGTAGGTACAAGCTGGTCTTTATATATCATGCCATAAAGATTCAGGCCGAAGGAGCTTTTTCCGGTCCTCAGCTTATATCCGGCCTCAATATCGTACAATCGTTCAGGTAGAGGCATTGACGCCGGATCACCGGCAGCTTCCTTAAAATCAGCTCTTGTCGGTTCCCTGTTGGCAATTGAAAAGGAAAGATAGGCATCCATGTCGGGAGCAATGGTAAAGAACAGACCTGCTTTGGGGTTGAAGAAATTATATCTGTGATCCTGGCTGATATCTTTCAGATCATCATCTAATCCCTTTAGATCATACTTTATATATCTGTACTGAAGATCTCCGAAAAGTGAGAACCTTTTAGTAAATGAGTAGCTGGCCTTTCCATAAAGGCTTATTTCACCTTTTTCGCCGTTATTCAGATACCATTGGTGATCCATCTCAGTATTTCCCGGATTCTTCATCCAGATTATCCTTCCGTAATGATCGCCTGAGTACAGGTTTAATCCCCCTCCCAGGTTAGCTTCAAGTTTATTGCCTTTGTAGTTCAGAGAGTAAATAAGTCCGTAAAAGTCGTTTGATAACCATTTTCTCTGAATAAGGTCTGTTTGGCTGATTGTGGAGTCACCCTGTATAATATCAGGTAACCCGTATCCGGAAAGTGAACGGTCCTCCTTGTATTCTTCATAATAACCTGCACCTTTGGTATAGTGGAGGGCTGAATGAAAAGAGAAAATATCACTCATTTTATGTGTAAAGATCAGTTGATAATGGCTTTGAGTGTAGTTATCGCTTTCATTATCATAATATTGAATTACACCGTTCCCGTCAGTGTAGCCTCCTGCCGGATTAAATCTCCTGTTCACTGCCAGCAATTCACCCGGAACTCCCCACCACCCGATTCCTGTGTGCTCTTTTCCAAGAAGGACATTAGCCTTTAAAAGTGACTTTTCAGTCCTGTAGATTCCGCTCAAAAAAGCAGAACTGTGCTTCAGATCCTGTCCTTTCAATAAAACCATCGCTTCTGATATCGGAATACCGCATCTGGAATGCAAATTTATTGTAAAGAAGTCCTGTTCCCAGGGCCAGACTGTTTTTAAAGGTACTGTATGATCCTGCCGATGAATTTACTTCTGCAAACGGTTTTGCTTCAATACTTTTTGTCTGAATGTTGACCGAAGCTCCAAATGCTCCCGCCCCGTTTGTAGAGGTACCCACGCCTCGCTGAACCTGTATATTATCGACCGAAGAAGCCAGATCGGGAAGGTCAACCCAGAATACCTGCTGAGACTCTGCATCATTCAACGGTATGCCGTCAATTGTAACATTAATTCTGCTTGCATCTGTCCCTCTGATCCTGAAACTGGTGTATCCAACCCCGTTTCCCGCTTCTGAAGTTTCTACAAGGGACGGGGTCAGGCTCAGCAGAAAAGGAAGATCCTGACCAGTATTTTGTTTCATGATCGCCTCCCTGGATATATTGAAATAGGCCAGGGGAGCGTGTTCTCCTGCCCTTGTTGCCTTAATTATAACATCATCGGTCATTAAAACTTTCTCTTCCAGCACAATATCAAGAATTGTATCGGATTCAAGCTTAACAACTTGTTGCTGTGGTTCATAACCAACAAATGAAAAACGGATTGAATAGCTTCCTTTAGCAAGGTCACCGATGGAATAAGTCCCGTTCGGACCTGTTATAACCCCGGTGTTTGTGCCTGTAATAACGACGCTTGCTCCTGCAAGTGCGGCTCCGTCACTGCCGGTCACCTTTCCCTTCAGTACCAGTCTCTCCACATCCTGCCCTGAAACAAGGAATGTGATTCCGAATGAAAATAAAAATAGAAAGATCAGTCTCATTTTATATAGGTTTTAAAACCAACGTTAAAATGAGGACGAAATACAGGGCTGAATAAAAGCGATTCTCAATCTTTCCTCCGCCGGCATTACCCGGATCAGGTTCAAGGGTTTGATCTCAGCCCGTGGTATTAAGGCACCCCATTTTTGATAATGCAAAGATACAAACTTTTGTATAAAATTGTTCAGGTGAAGTTGATTGGTATGAAAAATCCACTACCCAAAGCCTGATATGCTTAAATCTGCGGAAACCTGCCTACCGGCAGGCAGGTCTGCGGAATCTGCGGGAAAATTTTTGTTTCAGCTTCAAACAAAAAATCAGGCTATGAGAATAGCCCCGCATCGGTATAGAATTCATATATTTGTTAACTTGGCAGATGAATAATCAGGCTTGCATGAAAACCCTTCTTGAAAAACTCAACTTTAAAGGCCAAAAAAGAATTGCTTTGATCAATGCGGAGAAAACCTTCTTCCTTGCATCTGCTAATGAATTAAAGGACGTAATTATAGATATTGAAATCGACAAGCGTTTCCCATACGATTTCATGATTGTTTTTACAAAGAAGGTTTCAGAAGTAAAAGAAATTGCTCCGGTTGCACTTCACAATCTGGTGGCAGACGGTATTCTGTGGTTTTGCTATCCTAAAAAAACATCAAAGAGATTCACCTCCGAAATTGACAGGGACCATGGCTGGAAAGCGCTGAATGATCTTGATTTCTATGGCATCAGGCTGGTATCAATTGATGATGACTGGTCGGCCATGAGGTTCAGAAACAAAAAATATATTAAATCAACCTCCGGCAGGTTTCCGATGTAAGTTTAGTACTGTATTCATGATCAAACTGACTAAAATAGAGACACCTTTGGGTGAGATGACTGCCGGAGCGACAAAAGAGGGAATCTGCCTTCTGGAATTCAGTGACAGGGAGCACCTGAATATTGGAGAAGAACATGTTGCTACCCTTTTCGAGTCCATTGTCGGATATGGAGGGAACAGGCATCTCAGGATTCTCAGGAAGCAACTTAAGGAATACTTTAAGGGCAGGCGAAAGGAATTCAGTGTTCCACTAGTCATCCAGGGCACTGACTTTCAACAGGCTGCCTGGAAAGAACTTCAGAAGATACCTTTCGGAGCCACAAAATCCTACCTGGAACAGGCACAGTCGCTCAATAATCCCAGACTGGTCCGGGCCGTGGCAAATGCCAACGCCACAAACAGGATTGCGATTATTATCCCATGCCACAGGGTAATCGGATCCGACGGCAGCCTTGTCGGATACGGGGGAGGTCTTGGAAGAAAAAAGTGGCTGATCGATCATGAAAAAAAGTATTCAGGTAAACCTGTCGAAGGAATCCTTTTCTGAACCTATAAATTCTTAAATTCAACAAAATGAAATTACTTAACCATCGCAGAAATTCTATTGTTGTGCTGGTACTTTTCGCCCTGATCCTGTTATCGGGGTGTGCCAATAATGAAATAGTGGACCAGTGCCTCTCCGGTCACAAGTACGGTTTCTTTGGAGGATTATGGCACGGCTTTATTGCCCCTTTCGATTTTTTAGGCATGCTTTTTAACAATGAGATTACCATGTATGCCCAGAATAATAACGGAGGATTCTATGCTCTTGGTTTCCTCCTGGGTAGCGGGGGCTGGGGTTTCTTTGGAAGCCGTGGCGTACATAAGGTCCGGCACCGGAGTGTGACTGTTCAATCCCGTAAATTTGATGATGCCGAGATAGTGGAGTAAACTTTCCGACCTCTCCCCTGATTTTAAAAATAACTGCTTTCCTGCCTGATGGTAAATGGAAGAGCCGGCAATAAAAGATAAAAATAATTGGTTTTCATGACGAAAAAACTCAAAAGAGGAATCGCAATCTTATCAGACGTCATCATAATTGTTTTCATCCTGACAGGTTGTGTCACCCGCAAAAACGTACCGCCCTCGGAGGTGACAAAAATGCCTGAAAGGAAAAATATCTACTACTTTCATTCAGGCGACAGCGTCTGGATGGTTTATCCGGTTCCAGGTCAAAACGGGCTTTTTACCGGCATTGTTGTAGACAATGATCACATCAGGGCCAATAAACCCAGGCAGGTCCATATTTATGCAGCTCCTCCTTCTGTCATCAAAATCGAAGGCCAGACCATAACCTGCCCGATGGAAAATATTGGGAAGGTTGAAAGCCAGAAGGTAAATGTTGGCATGATAATCTCTTCAATAGGAGTTGTTTTGCTGTTGTTCACACTTCCTGTATTCCTGTAAATTTCAGTCACTTTATCCCGTGAAAACGCAACTAAGACTCTCCGGAATTACTCTCCTCGTCATCATTATCATTACATCATGCCTGCAAGGTTGCTATTCCCTTAAAATAATCCCGGAAAATGAGATAAGCGGTTATGATAATAAATATGTCTATGTCCATTCCGGATACAACACCAACCGAATCTCCAATGCCGTGGTAGAGGATGGGATTTTAACCGGAACCATTGAAACAAAGGAAGTCTTCCATCCCAGAAACAAAGCAATTCACATCTATTTTGCACCTGATTCAATTTTGAAAAAAGGCGCTGAAAATGTTTCAATTCCCCTGGAGAATATTGCCAGAGTTGAAAAATACAGGCTCGATGGGCTGCGACTGATAACAGGCATTGCAGGCACCGCAGGTTATATTGTTACTTCATACCTTACTTTGTTCATCATTGCCTATTCAGGGGGCGATGATCATTAGTGAAAAATCTATGTATGTCAGAAGTTCCTAAGGTAATAAACATACGGAAAGCATTCAGGAACAGTGATTCAGGGTTCTTCAGATCTCTTCCCGGTTTTGCCGTCAGAATGGTGGAAAAGCTTATCCGTCAGGATGAGATGAATGCCACAATCTACAGGAGCAATGACAAAACCGGAGTACCATTTATAAATGATGTCCTTAAGGGCTGGAACGTGAAAGTCGAGGTAATGGGCGCCGGGAAGATTCCGGCCAGTGGCAGGTTTATCTTTGCCTCAAATCACCCTGTCGGAGGTATGGATGCGCTGGCTTTCTACAGCATGGTTTTCAGGTTCTTTCCTGATGTGAAATCACCTACAAATGAGCTTCTTGGACAGATACCAAATCTCAGACCCGTGATGCTTGGAATAAATGTATACGGGAAAAACTCGAGAGAGGTAGTGTCAGAGCTTGAAGAGCTTTTCAAATCTGATACCCAGATCCTGATATTCCCGTCTGGCGAGGTTTCAAGGAGAAAGAAGGGAGTCATATCTGATCCCGTCTGGCAGAAGACATTCGTCACTAAGGCAGTTCAATTTAAAAGGGATATTATTCCCGTACATATCAGCGGCAGGAATTCCAACCTGTTTTACTTGGTGGCTAATCTCAGGAAACGTCTGGGGATCAGGATGTTTCTCGAATCTGCACTGCTCCCACGTGAAATGATGAACCAGTGTAATTCGACAGTAACACTCACCGTGGGGAATCCAATACCCTGGCACACACTGACAACCGTAAAATCACAATCTGAATGGGCACAATATATTAAAGATATCGTTTATGAACTTCCAATTGAAAAACAAAAATCGGCCGGCCATAGCTGAACAGCCTGGAAACCCGGCACTGGAAGACCAGAAAGTTATTTATTCACAGGGGAAACCGTTGTGCAATGATTTCCATTGCATTTATAATGTTGTTCGCTGCCCGCGAAGCAAGTTCCCAAATGGCTCCGGCCACCAGGATCGTTTATACGGTTTCAATGGAAAATCCGAACAACCACTATTTTCATGTCGCTCTGGTTTATTCGGGTATCACTGAAAAATCGGTTGAACTGAAATTACCTGTCTGGACACCAGGTTATTATATGATTATGGATTACCCGAAATATGTTGTTAATTTCAGTGCTGTCAATGAATTGGGAAAGAGCCTGAAATGGGAAAAAACTTCAAAAAACAGATGGAAAATTGAAACTTCAAAAACCAATAGTTTAACTGTGCAGTATGACGTCTTTGCATTCAGAACATCAGTTGCCGACTCATTTCTGGACGACGGGAGGGGATTTATCTCCCCCACAGGCATTTTCATGCATCCCGCCGGACATAAGGATCATCCTGTCATAGTAATTATTTTGCCTTATGAGAAGTTCACGCAGATATCTACAGGGCTCGATCCTGTTCCGGACAGCAGGAATACTTTCTATGCAGCAAATTTCGATATCCTTTATGACTGCCCTGTTCTGGCAGGCAACCAGGAAATTTTGAAATTCGAAACGGGAGGAATTCCTTATACCATTGCAGCTGAAAATCTTGGTAATAATGACAGGTCTGAACTGACAAATGATTTCAGGAAAATTGCCGAGACAGCCACATCAATTATCGGTGAGATACCTTATAACCACTATACTTTTATAATGATGAACCGGGGGATGGGCGGACTCGAACACACCAACTCGATGGCAGTCTTTACAAACAGGCTGGATTTCAGCAAACCTGCATCGAAAAACGGGTGGCTCAGCTTTATTGCCCACGAATTCTTTCACCTGTACAATGTAAAGACAATAAGGCCTGTTGCACTTGGACCTTTTGACTACGATAAGGAGAATTACACCACAATGCTCTGGTTTTCGGAGGGTGTCACCGTTTACTATGAGCATCTTATCCTTAACCGTGCAGGCTACCTGAGCCGTGAAGATTTTTTCAGGGAATTGAAATCGGATATTTCCGCCTATGAAAATATTCCGGGTCACCTGTTTCAGTCGGCAGCACAATCCAGCTACGATTCCTGGATGCTTTTTTTCAACAGGTCGGAAAATGCAGCTAACACAACAATCTCATATTATGACAAAGGATGCGGTCTCGGACTGCTTCTCGACCTGGCGATAAGGTATGAATCAGGTAACAAAAAGTCGCTTGATGATGTAATGCGGACCCTTTACCAGGTATATTACAAGGAGAAGAAAAGGGGATTTACAGATTCGGAATTCAGGGAGGTATGCGAAAAAACTGCCACTGCCTCACTTTCTGAAATATTTGATGTTTATATTCCTACTGTTCAGAAAATAGACTATTCAAAATATCTGGGGTATGCAGGCCTTTCAATTGATACGGATCCTATTGTTACAGATAGCGCCTGGCTCGGGATCAATACACGTGAAGACAATGGGAACCTGTTAATTACAGGCGTTGAATGGGATTCCCCTGCATATAAGGCAGGGTTGAGCCCACAGGATATAATAAAAGAGATAAACGGGGAGAAGGCGACAGCTGAATTGCTTAAAAAAGCCCTGACTCCTGATATTAATCAAGGTAAGATTTCATTATCTGTCACCCACCGTGATATAAACAATACCGTCGACGTTGTTCCGGGGAAGAAATCAGTGAGAAGCTTTGAGATCAGGCCAATGCCCGATCCCACGGCAAAGCAAAAAGCAATCCTCGAAAAATGGCTGAAGTAACCTGGTCTGCCAATCCCGGACTTAAAGGCGGGGAAGTGCGGTTTCACCACGCAATTGTAAAGCTTCCCTGCCCGGAGATGATCCGTGGATTATCCCGGTCAGATCCGGGTAAACCCGACTACCCGAAAGCTTTGGAGCAACATTCTGAATATGTCGAAGCGCTTAAAATGTGCGGATTATCGGTAAAGATCCTTGATGCTGACGATCGCTTCCCCGACTCAACATTTATTGAGGATGTTGCCCTTTGTACACCGGCATGTGCAATAATAACAAATCCGGGTGCCCTTACCAGGAGGGGAGAAACAGACGGGATCAGGCAGGTACTTCAGGAGTTTTACACTGATATCGAAGAGATAGCAATCCCCGGAACCCTCGAAGCGGGTGATGTGATGATGGTCTCAAACCATTACTATATTGGTCTTTCCGAGCGGACAAATAATGCGGGAATCAACCAGCTGACAGGGATCCTCCGCAAGTATGGCTTCACCGCATCAAAGGTCCCGCTGAAGGAGATGCTTCATCTTAAATCAGGTGTTTCATATATTGAAAACAATAACCTTCTTATATCTGGTGAACTTACTGACCACGGAGAATTTGCGGGATTCAACAGAATGATTGTCGACAGGACCGAAGCTTATGCTTCAAACTCGGTTTGGATAAACGGAAAAGTACTTGTCCCTGAGGGATACACAAAAACAAGGTATCAGATAGAAGAAGCGGGATATGAAACTATAATTCTTGATGTCTCCGAATTCCGTAAACTCGACGGGGGTTTAAGCTGTCTCTCTTTAAGGTTCTGAAACAGTCCGGGACACGAATTAATTTAATATGTCTTTTAAGACGTATTTCTTCTTTGCGTACTTTTAATATGTCTTTTAAGACGTATTTCTTCCCTGCCCTGCAGCCTGGCTCCTCCCTAAATCCCGCCACCGGCGGGATTCTTAACGGTCGGCCCTGTCTTCTGTCTTCTGTCTTTTATCTTTCTTCCTCTTCTCTATTCTGGCTTTAACTATCAGGTATACAACAAACACCACACCCAGGCCGATCAGGATATGCCCCAGGTAAGGGAATATCTGCTCCCTGACCTCATAAAGATAGTACCCGATAATGGCAAGAATAATATTCCATATCCCGGCGCCCGCAAATGTGTAAAGCATAAAGTCACGCAGATTCATTTTAGCCAGCCCGGCAGGAATAGAGATAAGATGACGGATGCCAGGTACGAGACGGCCTATGAAGGTAGAAGTTTTGCCGTTCCTGATAAAATAGTTCTCGGCATGTTCTACCTTTTCTTTTGAGAGAAGGAAAAAGTGACCTGCCCGGGAATCAGCAAGCTTGTATATTATTGGCCTGCCCAGATAGTATGCCAGCGTATAGTTGATCAGTGATCCGCTGAGCGCACCCAGAGTGCCGAACAGAACCACGCCAAACACGTTAAGATCGCCCTGGGCGGATTTGTAAGCTGCAAACGGAATAACAATTTCAGAGGGTAACGGAAGAAAGGTGCTTTCTATCAGCATAAGTAAAGCGACAGTAAAATAGTTCAGATTAGTAATGTACCAATCGAGAAGGTTTTGAAACAATTCCATTATTTACCTCTTATAATTTTAATAATCATTTACAAATGCCGGTGCCGTGTCAGCATCCCGTTTGCTTCCTGAGTTTAACCCTGGATGACAGATTGATTCTTGGTCTATTTGACGTTACTGTAAAATTACAACTTTAACGGGACCTTCTTTACCGAAACTGCTCTTACCCATTGGGGAATTGCATTCGATAAAATGATTACCACAGATATAATAATTGAACAGGTTAATGCAAGGTTGATTATTCCGGGAACCAGTGTTTCAGGAATCCCGCATTGCGGAATGTAGATGTTTTTAATATTCAGGTATGCTGCCGTAAGCGTCGTTACTCCGACAAATGTCATCGGGATAATTGTAACCCATGCGTATCTGGCTCTGCCTCTGTTAATAATAAATGATGTGCCAATTGCAAGAGCAACGGTAGCGAGCAGCTGGTTGGCTGTTCCGAACATAGGCCATATTGTGGCAACAGTGCCGGTATAGATAAAATAAGCCCAGGCAAAAACAATCAAACCGCTGGAAATCAAATTGCCCGGCAGCCAGTTTGTCTTTTGAAATGGTTTGTACACCTTTCCGAATGTCTCCTGTAAAAGAAACCTTCCTATTCTCGTCCCGGCGTCAATCGTTGTCAGGATGAACAATGCCTCAAACATTATCGCAAAATGATACCAGTACGACATTAAATGTTTCATACCAGGTATTGAAGAAAAGATATATGCCATTCCGACACCCAGGGAAACAGCGCCACCTGTGCGTCCTGCGATGTTTTCACCCACGCTGGCTGAGAGCTGATCGAGGTTTGATTCCGTAAACCCCATTTCATGAAGTTTTGGAAGAATAGCCTGCAATTTGTCGACGGGCACGTTTATCTGGAAATAGTCGAGCGGAAGCAGGCTGGTTGCTGCAATAAGAGCCATTATACTGACAGCTCCTTCGGTAAGCATCGAACCGACCGCGATGGCTTTCATATCTGCCTGCCTCATGATCATCTTGGGTGTTGTTCCGGAACTTACGAGCGAGTGGAATCCTGAAATTGCGCCGCAGGCTATGGTGATAAAAAGGTAAGGGTATAACTTCCCCGGTATAATTGGTCCACCTCCCTCCGTAAACACCGTGAATGCCGGCATTTTGATCTCAGGGGCTACTAATATTAACCCGACAGCAAGCAGCCCGATGACCGAAATCTTCATTATTGAACTTAAATAATCGCGTGGTGAAAGCAGAAGCCATACTGGCAGAACAGAAGCAAAAAAGCCATATATGGCAATGAGGATCGTCAGTGTTTTATGGTTGAACGTAAACCACCCTGCGAATTGCGAGCCAGGTATGTAACGGCCGGCAACGACAACAAGAATAAGCATTATAACTCCAAAAATTGTAGCTTCCAGAGTCTTTCCTTTTCTGATCCTGAACATCCAGACTCCCATTATGATGGCGATGGGGATTGTTGAGGCGATGGTGAAAGTTCCCCACGAGCTCTCCGCCAGGGCATTTACGACTACCAGGCCAAGGCCGGCAAGGGCAACAACTATTATTAATATGATTGCAAATGAAGTAGTAGCGCCGCTCACCTTATTTATCTCAGCTTTGGCTATTGCAGCAAGCGATTTTCCGTCGTGCTGAACCGACGCCGTCAGTATTACAAAATCATGAACAGCTCCTGCCATCACGGCACCGATAAGCATCCATAAAAATCCGGGCATAAACCCGAACTGGGCTGCAAGAACAGGCCCGACAAGCGGTCCGGCCCCTGCAATAGCTGCAAAGTGATGTCCGAATAACACCCATTTATTCATAGGGTAGTAATTCTGGCCATCATAAAGCCGGTGCGCAGGAGTCAGACCAATATCATTACTCACCGCAACCTTTGCTGCCACAAAGCTGAAATAAAACCGGTATGCAAGTGCAAAGACTGCAATTGTTCCGATCACAATGGGCATAGCATTCATCCGCAACAAAATCAATTTAAAAATGCCTGAATATAGTCAATTCAGTTTATACCGGCAAAGAAGCTGCCCGGATTAATAACTTTTGGGCTGCCACGGGGTTATACGTTTAATCCTCAGGTGTTCAGGCTGATCGATCAGTATAGGTACCTGTTCAATTGTTGTATTTGTCGAATCAAGCTGAAAGGATTTAATATCTGTGATACTTAACCTGTTGGCAAATCCATAAAGAGTAAGTATAAGGTTTTCCCAGTTTGTAAGTTTGTAATCCTTTGGCATGATCCGTTCGATAAGAATAAACTTGAAATCGCCGGGTATATTTAACTTCTTCAGGGATTCGTACCCGCTCTCAAGGTTTATTTCACCCGTAGCAACAAGATCTTCAATGACTTCTCTGAAATAGAGGTTGATCCTTGGTTCAACCTTAAACCCAAGATGAAAATCAACCCTTATCAGAATGCCGGGGATGACCTGGGTGACAAGGTATTCGAACTGATTTGGATCATTAACCCTGTCGACATGTATAAGCCAGTATCTGTCGGCACGCTTGGGTTGCTTCTGGAAAATTGAGTATATCACCTTCGATTCAACCTGGTCCTTCCTGTTAGCCCTTATAATATATACAAGATTTGTTGCTGTCTTCGGAACAGATTCATCTTTGGAGAGTTCTTTGAACAGGTCAATATATTTATTCAGGTTGGCAAAAGTAATATACCTGTTCTTTATCTTCCTTCCAAAATACCAGCCGAACATCATCAGGAAGTAGATTGATCCGAGCAACAGGGTGAACCAGCCTCCGCTGTTGAATTTGTGCAGATTTGCAATAAGGAAGCTTCCTTCAATGGTAAGGTACACCATAACCAGAAGTGATACAAGCCTGAGGTTGACCCCTTTCTGATACAGATAATAAGACAACAAAAATGTTGTCATTATTTCAGTTATGGTGATGGCAAGACCGTAGGCTGCGTTCATATTGTCCGATTTCTGAAATGAAAAGACAACGAGCGAACAGGCAATCCAGAGGAACCAGTTGACAAATGGCAGATATACCTGACCCCTGACATGAGTCGGGTGCAGGATCCTTATTCTTGGCCAGAAATTTAAGGAGATGGCTTCGCTGATAAGAGTAAACGAACCGCTGATAATTGCCTGGCTTGCAATTATAGCTGCCCCCGTTGCAATGATTATTCCGGGCAGCAACAGCCATTTAGGCATAAGTCCGTAAAAAGGATTTACATCCACACCTGCCGGATGATTTATGAGTAACCATGCACCCTGCCCGAAATAGTTTAGCAACAGGCAGGTCTTAACAAAAATCCAGGAGACCCTTATATTTGTTTTCCCGCAATGACCAAGATCGGCATAAAGAGCCTCGGCGCCCGTCGTACAAAGGAATACGGCGCCTAAAAGTATGAATCCTCCAGGGTATTCAGAGAGAAATGTGAATGCATAAGCAGGATTGACTGCCTTAAGTATAAAGGGGTGAATAAACAGCTGCGAAAGACCCAGAATCCCCAGCATCGAAAACCATAATACCATTATGGGTCCATAGGAACTTCCTACAACATGTGTCCCGAATTGTTGTATAAAAAACAATGCACCTATTATTATCAGAACTACAGGAACAACAGGAATTCCGGGGTTAATAAGCCTCAATCCTTCAATTGCCGAGGTGACAGTTATCGACGGGGTGATGACTCCATCTGCCAGCAGGGCTCCCCCTCCTACCATTGTCAAAACAGCTGCCCAGGTCGATTTCTTCTTCATAAGGGCAAACAGGGCGAAAATCCCACCTTCTCCCTTATTATCCGCCCTGAGGGTGATGGTTACATATTTAATTGTTGTTGAAAGGGTCAGAGTCCAGAAGATACACGACAACGACCCATATATCAGCAGATCGTTTATGTCGCCCCCGCTCCCGACAAGAATTGCCCGCATTGTGTACAGGGGACTTGTGCCAAGATCGCCGAAGACGATCCCCATAGTCACAATCACACCCGCAAGTGAGAGCTTCTTAATATCTGGCCGACTTAGCTTTAAGTTCATAGACCGTCTGAATCAGGAACAGTTCCAAAGAAATGCCGGCAAATTTAATAATTATTAACTTTAGGGATTCTTTAAACCAAAATAATTTATGATAAGAAAGTTACGTATTCTATTCCTTACTATTTTGCTTCCCGTTTACAGGTTTCTGCCCAGGAGGTACAAAGCTCTGAAAAAATTTCCCTCCTCTTCATTGGCGATATCATGGGGCATGATGAACAGATCTGGTCGGCAGAGAACAGGGAAACACATGCCTATAACTATGACGATGTATTTGAATATGTCAGGGAAGAGATTTCTGAGGCTGATATTACATTTGCAAACTTTGAGGTTACCCTTGGCGGTACTCCTTACACCGGATATCCTCAGTTCAGCTCTCCTGCTGAACTTGCGGTTGCGTGCAGGAATGCCGGAATTGACTTTCTTTTCACAGCCAATAACCACTCGGCCGATCGCGGCAGAAAAGGCATCATAGCTACCATAAACAGGCTCGACAGCCTGGGAATTCCTCACACCGGGACATTTACCGGTCCTGCGGAAAGGGACTCTCTTTACCCCGCCCTGATAGAAAAGAATGGATTTTCAATTGCCCTGCTCAACTATACCTATGGTACCAACGGCATCACGGTTCCCCCCCCTGCAATTGTCAATATGATCGATAAAGCAGTCATCAGCAGGGATATCGAAAAAGCAAGGGAAGGCGGAACCTGATGTGGTAATTGCCTTCCTGCACTGGGGTACGGAATACGATACCATTCCCTCCGGGATCCAGACTGACCTTGCCCGCTTCCTCCTTGACAAGGGTGTTGATCTTGTTATCGGGTCCCATCCTCACGTTCTGCAGAAAATGGTATGGACCAGGAACAGCCCCGACAGAAAAGACGGAGTAATTGTTTATTCCCTCGGTAATTATGTATCGAATCAGAGAAGGCCTAAAACAGACGGAGGAAGCATGGTGAGGATTGAACTTGAAAAAAAGGCGGATACTACAATTGTATCGGATGCCGGATTCTATCTCACATGGGTATATACACCGATCGAAAAGTACAGGAAGAAGTTCTTTATCCTGCCGTGTTCAAAATTTGAAAATAACCAGGGAGTTTTTCAGCAAGCCTGCAGACTTTTTTAAAATGAAATGGTTTATCGGGAGATTCAAGAAAATTGCTTTACGATCAGAATGTCAATGTTCATGAATTCATCTATTCGGGGAAGGAGTGGATATTCGAATAAATAAGTCTTATCGTTTAAAGGAAAGAATAAATATCACAAAGTACTATTATTCCGATTTTTATAAATATTATTGCAGGATAAAACCGGTTACTCTAACCAGGATTAAAAGAAATTCAATGGACAACTCAATCGCCCTTTTATCAGTAACAGCTGTTTCATTGGGTTTTATCCATACACTCCTGGGTCCCGACCACTATCTTCCCTTTATTGTGCTGAGCGAAGCAAAGAAATGGACAATTAAAAAAACAATGCTCATCACATTGCTTTGCGGTATGGGACATGTCTTAGTTCAGTGGTAGTCGGATTTGTGGGGATAGCAATAGGAATTTCAGTCAACAAGCTGATCCCGGTTGAGTCGTTCCGCGGGAACATTGCAGGATGGCTCTTTATTGCATTCGGACTTGTTTACCTTATAATAAGCATCAGGCATCTTTACAGGAAAAGAAAGCATTCACATGCGCATTTTCACCAGGGGGGCAGCAAGCATTTTCATGAACACACCCACTTCCAGGAACATACTCATGTGCATGAATCAGAGGTGGTAAGAACAACTCCCTGGATCCTGTTTCTGATTTTCGTATTTGGCCCCTGCGAACCCCTGATCCCGTTGCTTATGTACCCGGCCGCTGCAAACAACATTACCGGAACTGTAATGGTATCAATTCTCTTTTCTGCCGTCACAATTGCTACAATGATGACGATCGTACTGGCGTTTAAGCTGGGATTCAGCAAAATAAACCTGAAACCTGTTGAGAAATACAGCAATATTATAGCCGGCGCTATGATCCTGTTCTCGGGAATTGCAATCCAGTTCCTTGGTCTCTGAATGGCGTTTAACAACCCTCAAAATTAATATCTCTCTGAAAATCATGCAGGTACAAAAAGAGTTATATAGTAGCCCTTTGTGTACCTTAGTGCTGAACTTTGTGATCCTTTGTGGTTAATGGATTTATTATTTTACCACTAAGTACACAAAGGTCCTCACAAAGGGGCACGAAGGAGATCTGCATGTTTATAAGAAATAAGAACGTTGTATAATCTATATAAGCGCATGCTGAATCGGCGCTCTATATAAACTGTGCCTCTCACACTGGGAAAGGGGATAGAAGGAGTGCGGTGCATTGCCAAAGACGTCAATTTTAGAACTGAGGATTAGCTTATGAATCAGACTGTATGTAACACAATTGCAATATATTACTTTCCCCTCCTTTTGAAGGAGGGGTGGCCGAGACGGTGAAATCATCTCAGCGGCCCAGAATCTAAATTCGCCTGGCCGGGGTGGTTGATTCAAGTCTTCAAGTCTATCCACTTGAAAGGTAGTAATGGATAGACTTGAAATCAACCACCCCGGCCGGACGAATTCAGATTGTAGCTCGTGAGATGATCTCACAGTCCGGCCACCCCTCCTTGAAAAGGAGGGGAAACTTATTTAAATGTGATTCAGCAAATTAACTGATTACCAGTCCAAAACTGATTCATAGGATCGGCATGGGGCTTCCCCCTCTCCCTAGGTAGACGGCTATCGGGAAGGGGGTGAGGCCGGAAGACGTTGTAAATTAGACCACTGCATTCATATCGCGTTTTTTGAAACGGGTTTTAATTTATATAAGCGCATGCTGAATCACCTAATTATATACCTGCCTGAACAGTAGATTTACTTCAGGGTCAATGATTATTTCTTTAATACTCCCCGATTCAACCGGAATCTTTGTTATTCGTTCAGATATCTGAACGTTCCTTGAAAATGAGCTGTCCTGTGAATTAATTAACAATTCAAGCGGAAAAGTGAAAAGATTCTTGCTGTTTCTGCTCCACTACAATATCTGTCCAGCCCTTCTTCGTGATCGCTGGCTCGTGATCTTAAGGTCAGGCTGACCTTTAAAATACAGCCATTGGGTGAAAAAACTGTCAAGATCTTTCCCGCTTACCTCCTCCATAATACTTTTGAAGTCATCAGTCATAGCATTTTTGTTCCTGTACCGTTCATAAAAAAGCCTCATCCCTTTCCAGAATGGCACCTCACCAATTTCACGACGCAGCATATGAAGCACCCAGGCGCCTTTCTGATAGGAGTTGGCGCTCAAGCAGTTTCATGAGGTCGGTAATAGTTGTATCGATCACTGAACCCGGTGATTGGAGATTTTCTTTGATAACTCTTTCTCTTGCTGATTTCATACTTTCAGCCAGTCTTTCCTCCCCATAGGTCATTTCCATATAAACGGAGGTCAGGTATGTGGCAAAACCTTCGCTGAGCCAGATATGGTGCCAGTCGTTTTCAGTTACGGAATTGCCAAACCACTGATGGGCAATCTCATGGGCCATAAGCCCTTCAGCTTTGCCTTTGCCTGTTACCGACTTTTCGCATAAAAAATACAGCCTGCATTTTCAAGGCCGCCGAAAATTGTTTTGGATTGTACATTCGCAAGCTTTTCATATGGATACTCACCAATTAAGCTGACTGAAGAAATGTAACAGGCTTCACTGCCATTGAATAATCAAAAAATCCTTCCTTCCTGTTCTCTGTAAAGACATATGTCCAGACCGGGACATTTTCCGGGTTTCCGGCAAGCTGAATATCAAATTTTGCAGCTCCGAAAGCCCATTACTTTAACCGGTATCGGGAACATCCTCCCTCCAGTGCGTCAGCTTCATGTCCCCTGCCAGATGACTCTCTTCAACAGGATAACCGCTGGCAACAACCTCATAATGTGAAGGAGCATAAATTATAAAATCAACAGTTGCCTTATCATAAGGATGATCTATGCATGGAAGGTAATTGCTTGCCCTGTCGGGCCAGTGATCAGAAAAAAATGTTCTGTTTTAAATTTATTGTTTGAAATAATGAGTCCATCAGCCGGAATTCCATGATATACTATTGTCAGGTTACCGGTTACATCTTTATTAACAGGTCTGACAGGGATGATGGTGATCTTGTTGCCAATATGTATCCATTCAACAATTTCTTCCGTTATTGAAAAGGACTGAATCGACTATCATACCTTTACCGTCAGACCCGAAGTGTTTTTCAGGTCAAATTCAATTGAAGCAGATAGTTTGCCTTGAAGTTAATGGTGATGACTGACCTGCCATAGATCATATCGCTTGTATCGCTGAGTGAAACTGAAAATGTATAATTTATCACATCAATATCAGGATTGCGCCTGTAACCGTCATTTGCCGTTAATCGGAAATACTGACGCCATTAACACAAGCAACCTGTAAGAAATTGTTTCATAACTCCATTTTTATTAACCGGCCAAAGTTAAGAATGATTATAGAGATCACGATATTTCCGGAATTATTTATGCGATGATCACAAAGGGGAGAAATTTCAATTCTATATTATTGGCATTAAATTATTAGCTTTGCAGAAAACAGATGATTGCAGATGAATTACGATTACAATACACAGCGTAAAAGGATGGCATTACCAGAATATGGAAGAAATGTCCAGAAAATGGTTGATCATATAAAAACCATTGAAGACAGGGATGAGAGAAACCGTGCTGCAAAGACTATCATCCAGATCATGGGCAATCTGAATCCCCAGATCCGGGATATCGGGGATTTCAAACATAAACTATGGGATCATCTTGCCCTGATTGCCAATTTTGATCTTGATATTGATTCTCCTTTTCCACCTCCCGGAGGCTTCCAAATTTGTTGAAAAACCAAAACAGGTACCATATCAGCAGGGAGAAATAAGATATCTTCATTATGGCCGAATAATTGAACTGATGATCGATGCAGCTTCAGAAATGGAGGATGGCGAAGAAAAAGAATATCTTACAACTCTGATTGTCAACCAGATGAAGAAATCATACATCACCTGGAACAGGAGACAGGTAAGCGATGAGGTGATTATCGGTGATATGAAATTGTTATCGGGCGGAAGACTTAAAATGACAGAAGGTGTAAGAATTCTTGAAGTCAGGGAACTGGTGCCTCCAGTAAAGAAGAAACCACAGCAGGGCAAACCTCATGGTAAACAGCAAAACAAACAATTCATAAGGAAAAAAGGACAATACAGTCATTAATGGGTAGTTTTATTGTTCATGGAGGTAAATCGCTCAAGGGAGAAATTATACCCCAGGGAGCAAAAAATGAAGCTCTTCAGGTTATCTGTGCAACTCTGCTTACCCCGGAAAAAGTAACAATCAAAAATATTCCGGATATCAGTGATGTCAATAACCTTATTGAACTTGATCGGATGTCTGGGTGTTAAGATTTCCAGGGAATCAGATTCCGATATATCGTTTTGAAGCACGCAATATTAATCTGGATTATCTCCAGACCACTGAATTCCGGAATCAGAGTGCAAGCCTCAGGGGTTCAATAATGATTGTCGGGCCTTTGCTTGCACGGTTTGGAAAGGCATTTATTCCAAAACCCGGTGGCGACAAGATCGGACGCCGCAGGGTTGATACTCATTTTACAGGTTTTCAGAAACTTGGAGCCAGATTTGAATTTGACACAGCCGATCCCTTCTTTAAAGTTGAGGCAAATCAGTTATCAGGCGCTTATATTCATCTTGATGAAGCTTCTGTTACCGGAACTGCAAATATTATTATGGCTGCTGTTCTTGCAAAAGGAAGGACAACTATTTATAATGCTGCATGCGAACCATATATTCAGCAGCTTTGCAGGATGCTGGTGTCGATGGGAGCAAAAATAGATGGTATCGGCTCCAACCTTCTTTATATTGACGGAGTGACGGAACTTGGAGGATGCACACATACAATTCTTCCCGATATGATCGAGATCGGATCATTCATTGGACTGGCAGCAATGACAGGATCGGAAATAACAATAAAAAATGTTTCATATGAAAATCTCGGTATCATTCCTGATTCATTCCGGCAGACTGGGAATCAAATTCGAAAGGATTGAAGATGACATTTATATCCCTGTCAGGAACATTATGAAATAGAAACATTTATTGACGGATCAATAATGACTATTGCCGATGCCATCTGGCCCGGACTTACACCCGACCTTCTCAGTGTTTTCCTTGTTACCGCCACCCAGGCAAAAGGCGCTGTTCTGATCCATCAGAAGATGTTTGAAAGCCGTCTCTTCTTTGTCGATAAGCTTATCGATATGGGCGCACAGATAATTCTTTGCGATCCTCACCGGGCAACTGTAATAGGTCTTGATAAGATGATCAGGCTCAGGGGTACAACAATGTCTTCACCCGATATCAGGGCCGGAGTGGCTTTGCTGATTGCAGCACTGTCGGCCGAAGGAAAAAGCGTTATTCATAATATCGAACAGATCGACAGGGGATATCAGAATATAGATGCACGGCTCAATGCACTCGGGGCGGATATAAGAAGGGTGTAACGGCTAAACGGCGTAACGGCGTAACGGCGTGAACGGCTGAACGGCTCAACGGCTTAACGGCTTAACGGCTCAATGACTCAACTGGCACGCGGCGCAATAGCCCAACGGGAAGAAATCTTCCATCGATTACATTATCCCTTTTACCATTCTGTCAATTTGTCAAATTAGCTGTTGTTGGCAGATATTTTGTTTATGATTAGAGTTAAACAGTAAAAATGATGATGATGGTAAAGAAGAAGACAACCGAAACTGAAGACAATAGAGAAGAAAACGACAGTGAAACAATTGAAAATAAAGATAATAAGCAAACAGCTTCCGGGGACAGAAGAAATTATGACGGAATCATCTTCCGATGGAAGCGAGGCAGAAGCACGCCGACAGAAAATGAAGCCTCTTCCGGATCAGATGCTGACAAAGTGGTGTCTGAAGAGAAGGTTTTTGAAGCAAAACTGGCAGAGATGCAGGATAAATATCTTCGTCTCTCTGCTGAATTTGATAATTACAGGAAGAGGACCCTCAGGGAGAAAATGGATATTTCAAAATATGCCGGGGAAGATCTGCTTAGGAAGATCCTTCCGTTCATGGATGATTTTGAAAGAGCACTAAAGCATATGGAAAGCTCCCCTGATTGCGACGCCGTGAAAGAGGGAATTGACCTCATTTATGTGAAACTGTCTGAATTCCTTACACAACAGGGAATCAAGGAAATTGAATCGCTGAATCATGAATTTAATGTTGATCTTCATGATGCGGTGGCACAGATTCCGGTGACTGAGGAGGATAAAAAGGGCAAAATTGTGGATGTCATTTTAAAAGGATATTATCCTGAAGGATAAGGTTATCAGACATTCAAAAGTTGTAATTGGCGAATAGATTTAAATCCCGTAAATCTATAGCTTAATAATATCAAAGGAGACTGAGGAATGGAAAAAAGGGATTATTATGAGGTGCTTGGTGTCTCCAGGAATGCCACTAAGGAGGAGATTAAGAAGGCTTACAGAAAACAGGCTTTAAAATACCATCCGGATAAAAATCCGGGAGATAAAAAGGCAGAGGAGAATTTCAAGGAAGCTGCTGCAGCTTATGAGGTCCTCAGTAATGATGAAAAAAGGGCCAGGTATGACCGTTATGGTCATGAGGGTGTAGGCAGCGCTGCAAACGGTTTTGGTGGTGGCGGAATGACAATGGAAGATATCTTCTCATCATTCGGTGATATTTTCGGTGATGCTTTCGGCGGATTCGGAGGATTTGGAAGCTCAAGGCGCAGCTCGGGCAGAAGGGTCAACAAGGGAAGCAATCTCCGGGTAAAGGTAAAGCTCGATCTTCAGGAAATTGCAGCCGGGACCGAAAAGAAGATCAAGGTAAACAAATATGTCACATGTGACTCTGCGGTGGAACCGGAGCAGCTGATAACAACAGCACGTCGACATGTACGACCTGCCATGGTTCGGGACATGTGACACGCGTAACCAACACCATGCTTGGTCAGATGCAGACAACATCGGTTTGTCCGGCCTGCGGTGGTGAAGGCAAGACTATAACAAAAAAATGTCCTGCATGTTACGGTGAAGGGATCGTCCAGAAAGAAGAAATAATCAAAATAAACATCCCTGCCGGTGTTGGCAAAGGGATGCAGATGACTGTGAGCGGAAAAGGTAATGCACCAAGACGAGGCGGAGTAAACGGCGATCTTCTGGTAGTTATTGACGAGGAGGAACATCCGGAATTGATCAGGGAAGGCAACGACCTGATATATAATTTGTTTATAAGCATTCCCGATGCAATTCTCGGCACCCATGTTGAGATACCAACTGTGGATAATAACGTTAAAATAAAAATCGAACCCGGAACACAGCCTGGTAAAATACTCCGTCTCCGGGGAAAGGGACTTCCGGAAGTGAATGGTTACGGAAGAGGCGATCTTCTGGTTAATGTCAATGTCTGGATACCAAAGAGTGTCACCAGGGAAGAGATGAAGATAATTGAAAAATTCAGGGACACAGATACATTTACACCCAATCCCGATAAAGACGACAAAGGCTTCTTCGAAAGGATGAGAGGGTACTTCCAGTAAAATGTCAACGATACTGATTCTGGTCTGCTGTGTTCACTTTCTGTGATAACCTCTATGCAATACGATTGCTGTAACGTAAGCAGATTCGCGAGATAGTGATCATAGATTCACAGAGTTTTATATATTTACACTTCTTAATAATTATAAAACTCTATTATGGCACTCTTTGAAGCAAAGAACATAACCAAACAGTTCGGAACCCAGTTTGCCCTTGATAAGGTCAGCATATCCGTCCCTGAACAGTGCATTTTTGGACTACTCGGACCCAATGGCGCCGGAAAAACGACACTCATAAGGATCATCAATCAGATCACAGGACCCGATTCCGGGGAACTGTTCCTCAACGGCAAAAAACTGAAACCTGAAGATGTCATGTCTATCGGATACCTGCCCGAAGAACGGGGATTGTACAAGAAGATGAAGGTCGGAGAACAGGCTTTATATTTCGCCCAGCTTAAAGGACTCTCTAAAGCTGAAGCAATGAAGAGACTGAAATACTGGTTTAAGAAACTTGACATTATCGACTGGTGGGGCAAAAAGGTTGAAGAATTGTCGAAAGGCATGCAGCAGAAAGTCCAGTTTGTCACTACCATACTCCATGAACCCAAACTTTTGATCTTTGACGAGCCTTTTACGGGATTTGACCCTGTCAATACAAATACTGTAAAAAATGAGATACTTTTTCTCAGGGAACGAGGCGCCACAATCATTTTTTCAACCCATAACATGGCTTCGGTTGAAGAGCTGTGCGATAATATAACCCTGATCAACAAGGCAAAAACTATTCTTGAGGGAAGTGTAAATGAAATCCGTAAACATTGGGCTGGCAACGAATATGACCTTGTTTTTGAAGGGGACGTAACTATCGAAAGCAATGGGATGTATAGTGTTCTGAACAGGAACACCGAAGGGGGAAAAAGCACAATAAGGCTGAAAACAACAACGAGCCTTGATACGAATGAAATCATTGGTACCGCATTAAAATCAGGCAGAATAATCTCATTTAACCCTGCCCTTCCTTCAATGAACGAAATATTCATAAGGGTGGTTGAAGCAAGGAACTAAAAGAGGACTAACAATATAAAATATTAAATATGAACAAGGTATCCATTATAATAAAGAGGGAATACGTAACCAGGGTCAGAAAAAAGTCATTTATAATTATGACAATTCTGGCGCCGGTGCTTATGGCAGCTTTAATCATCGTCCCGACACTGGTCATGATGAACCAGGATGAGGATTTCAAAAAGATAGCGGTAGTTGAGGATGGTACTGACCTGTTTAAAGGAGTAATTAAAAACACGGAAGAACCTTGAGTTTGATTACCTTGAAAATGTGAAGCTAAACGACCTGAAAAATTCATTTGAACAGGCCGGATATTACGGCATTCTTTATATTTCTCCCGAAGTTGTCAATACACCCGATGCCATCCAGCTGATCTCTAAAAAGCAGCCGCCGATAGGGCTTCTCAATCACATAGAGAATTCGCTTGAAAAGGAGATTGAGAAACAGAAACTTATGACATTTCACATCGATAATCTCGATGAGATTATGAAGAACGTGGATACAAAAGTCTCCATCCAGACTGTAAATATTGACGATTCGGGAAAGGTCAAGGAAACAAGTACGGGAATAGCAATGGCGATGGCCTATATAAGCGGCTTTCTGATGTACATGCTTGTATTTATGTTCGGCGCCCAGGTTATGAGAGGCGTAATTGAGGAAAAAACAAGCAGGGTGGTGGAGGTTATTGTGTCATCGGTGAAACCCGTCCAGCTCATGATGGGCAAGATCGTAGGCATTGCTCTTGTCGGGCTGACACAGTTCCTTATCTGGGTCTTTCTTACAATTGGTATTGTAGGTGTGCTAAAATCCACAGTGCTTCAAAAAGGGAATATAACCGAGATGTCGCAGCATGTTACTAAAAGCATTATGACTGAAGACCAACAGGTTGCAATGGGTACACAGACTTCAGAGATAACTCCTCAGATGACTGAGTTCTCTAAGATGTTTGAAAGTGCAATGAACCAGCCATGGGGCCTTATCATTATCTGTTTCATCTTTTATTTTATTACAGGATACCTTCTTTACGCATCAGTATTTGCTGCAATCGGGTCGGCTGTTGATAATGAGACGGAGACCCAGCAATTTATGCTGCCGGTGACAATTCCTATTATCCTGGCGCTGATGGTGGCTATGGGAACAATGCAGAATCCGGAGAGTTCACTCTCATTCTGGTGTTCATTGATTCCTCTTACATCTCCCATTGTTATGGTTGCACGGCTTCCGTTTGGAGTACCGTTCTGGCAGCTGGCGCTTTCGATGGTGCTGATGGTAGTCACTTTCATCGCTTTTGTCTGGATGGCTGCCAAAGTATACCGGACCGGCATATTAATGTACGGTAAAAAAACCTCCTGGAAGGAGATGTGGAAGTGGTTGAGGTACACGGGATAGAAGCACAGGGCACAGAGCACAGGCTTTGAGCCAGGGCGACAGGGAGGGAGGGCGAAGGCTGCAGAGCACAGGGCGCAGGCAGGCGGAACCGGCTGGGCGAAGGGCTCAGAGCACAGGGCTCAGAGCTCAGAGCGAAGGGAGAAGGGTTAAATGATTAAAAAATAGCATATCATTATATGTCCAGGATTTTAGTTATCGATGATGAAAGGGCTATCCGCAACACCCTGAAGGAGGTTCTTGAATACGAGAAACATGAAGTAGACCTGGCGGAGGACGGGCCTTCAGGTCTTGAAGCATTCAGCGCCAATTCCTACGATATTGTTCTATGTGACATCAAAATGGCAAAGATGGATGGGATTGAGGTGCTCCAGAAAATATACGAGGCATCTCCCGATATTCCGGTAATTATGATCTCCGGCCATGGGAATATCGACACTGCTGTCGAAGCGATTAAAAAGGGCGCCTATGATTTCCTTGAAAAACCTCTCGACCTCAACAGGCTCCTGATAACAATACGCAATGCCACCGATAAGTCAACACTTATCACACAGACACAGGTTCTTAAGAACAAGGTCAGCAAAATGTATGAGATGGTTGGCGAATCGGAAGCCATCAAAAAAGTTAAGGAGATGATCGACAGGATCGCTCCGACTGAAGCCCGTGTCCTTATAACAGGGGCAAACGGGACCGGCAAGGAGCTTGTGGCTCATCAGATTCATGAAAAGAGCAACAGGGCAAGGGGGCCATTTGTGGAAGTTAACTGCGCAGCAATTCCTTCAGAACTAATTGAAAGTGAGCTGTTCGGACACGAAAAGGGCTCTTTTACCTCAGCTATAAAACAACGGATAGGTAAATTTGAACAGGCAAACGGCGGCACCTTATTCCTTGATGAGATCGGAGATATGAGTCTCTCAGCCCAGGCCAAAGTGTTGCGGGCACTCCAGGAGAATAAGATTTCAAGGGTTGGCTCCGACAAAGATATCCATGTCAATGTAAGGGTGGTTACCGCAACCAACAAGAATATCAAGCAGGAGATCGAGAACAAGAATTTCAGAGAAGATTTGTACCACAGGCTCAGTGTAATCCTCATACATGTACCCACACTAAACGAACGCCCCGACGATATACCGATTCTTGCCGAACATTTTAATACCGTAATCTGCGGCGAATACGGGATGAGCAAAAAGGTGATCAGAAAGGATGCTATCGGAGAGCTTCAGAAAATAGAATGGACAGGTAACATCAGAGAATTCAGAAATGTTCTTGAAAGATTGATAATACTCTGCAGGGATGAAATAACGGGTGAAGATGTCCTGGCATATGCAAGACCAGTTTCAGATTCCGGTATTTAAACCTCTTGTGATCCCACTATATGTTGCGCATAGAAAAAGATGCCCTTGGCCAGAAAGAGGTCCCCTCTGATGCTCTCTACGGCATCCATGCATTAAGGGCAAAGGAGAACTTCCCCGACAACACTCCGTTTCATATCGAGTGGTATAAAGCCATTGGTACAACAAAACTGGCTTGTTACAACACGTACCGCAAATTCCTTGAAGCCGCAGCCTCAAAATACGGTACGGATCTTTCTTTCAGGATCATCAGCGATGATATTCTTGATGCTCTGGCTGAAGCAGCCGGAGAGGTCTCTGAAGGAAAGTACTTTGAACATTTCATAGTCCCTGCCATACAGGGTGGCGCCGGTACGAGCATAAACATGAATATCAATGAAATAATAGCAAATGCAGCCCTTCACAAAACAGGCAGCAAGTATGGAAGCTATGAGATAATAGATCCTACAGAGCATGCAAATATTTACCAGTCGACCAATGATGTAATTCCGACTGCCCTGACAATTGCTGCCATGTTATTGCTGCAGTCGCTTGAATGCCATATAAACCTTCTCAGATTAAAGATTGAAAAGCTTGAAAAGGAATCAGATGACAAGCTGCGGCCCGGGTTCACACAGATGCAGGAGGCGGTGCCTTCTTCATTCAGCCTTCTTTTCAGTACTTACAATGAAGCACTGTCACGCGACTGGTGGAGAGTTTCGAAATGTATTGAGCGACTGAAACCTGTAAATCTGGGAGGAGGAGCAATCGGAACAGGACTGGCCGTTCCAAGGTTTTTCATCATGCAGGTTGTACCTGAACTCCGTAACCTGACTCAGCTTCCGGTCGCCCACAGCGAAAACCTTTCGGATGCAACTTCAAATCTCGACAAATGGGTTGAGGTACACGCCACGCTGAAAACCCTTGCTGTAAACCTCGAAAAGATGGTTTCAGATCTGCGTCTTCTGGCATCGGATGTTGCCGGGGACAAGAGTATTTTAATCCCGGAGAGACAGGTGGGCAGTTCAATTATGCCGGGGAAGATCAATCCTGTAATACCTGAGTTTGTTATATCTGCTTCCCACAAAGTTTATTCGAACGACAATCTTATAACTTCCATGTGCAGCCAGGGTTGCCTTGAACTCAATGCCTATCTTCCTGTTATTGGATTTGCAATTCTCGAAAGCATCAAGCTTCTTATCTCATCCTGTAAAACCACCGAAAACAATCTGATCGACGGGCTCATTGTCAACGAAACAACCGGATATTCTTCACTCATTCATAGTCCGTCAATAACAACAGCTCTTACGCCCCACACAGGCTATCATAAGGCTGCTGAGCTGGCAAAGCTGATGAAGGAGAAGAATTGTGATATCTTCGAGGCAAACCGGATCCTGAATATCATTGATGTCGTGAGGCTGAAAGAGATACTTCAACCCGGCAATCTGCTAAAGCTCGGCTTTTCGCTTGAAGATCTTAAACAGGGATGAGGGATTTTCTGCCTCTTTTATGAATTTTCACGAAAGACAACTGCCAAATATCTAAAAATCTAATCATTTTTGCAATTTTTTTTATCCCCAATTCATTGCCAGGTAGTTACGCCAAATTAGAATTTAAACCTGAATTATTGTTAATTTTGCAAAAAATTATTTAATTAATGACCAGAGGCAAGGATTCAAAACCTCATATCGGCATCTACGGACAGCGGAATAATGGGAAGAGCAGCCTCATCAACTGTCTTGCCGGACAGGATATTGCCATAGTTTCCACGCAGGCGGGCACCACAACTGACCCTGTTAAAAAGTCATTTGAGATTACCGGTTTTGGCCCGGTGGTCCTTGTTGATACTGCAGGAATCGATGATTCGGGCGAACTGGGTGAAAAAAGAGTGGCACGCACCCTGAGGACTCTGGAAATTATTGATCTCGCCCTGCTGGTTATAACGGGAAACTCATGGGGAGAATTTGAAGATGACCTTGTCAAAAAGTTCAGTTTCTACGATGTCCCATACATAATAATTCATAACAAATCAGACTTAATTGAGCCCTCAACCGGGTTTTCAGATACGATTAAGACCATTACAGGTCACAAAGTATTCGAATTTTCGGCAGTTGACAGAAGAAATTTTGAAAACCTCATAAATCTCATTAAAGAGACCATTCCCGAACAATCTTACCGGACACCTGCCCTGCTTGGGGATTTACTAACCCAGGGGGATATCGTTATCCTTATAACACCAATTGATGTCGAAGCTCCCGAAGGCAGGCTTATCTTGCCGCAGGTACAGGCAATCCGGGATATCCTTGATAATGATGCAGTCGCTATTGTTCTGAAGGAACGGGAGGTTGATGCATTTCTTAAAAAGACAGGAATTAAGCCGGCCCTTGCTGTGACAGATTCACAGGTATTTGTAAAGGCCGACGCCTCTATCCCCCGGGACATTCCACTTACAAGCTTCAGCATAATGCTTGCAAGGTTCAAAGGAGATTTTGACAGCTATCTTAAGGGTACCCCAAAGATTTCTTCCCTCCGGGATGGAGACAGGGTTCTGCTCCTGGAGTCATGCACTCATCATGTGGCGTGCGATGACATAGGACGGACAAAAATACCGCGATGGATTACCAAATTTACAGGAAAGAAAATTAATTATGATGTTGTTGCCGGGCTGGATGTCCTGCCACGCCCTGTCACTGATTATTCGCTTGTGATCCAGTGCGGTGGCTGCATGATAACAAGGAAGCAGCTTCACAACAGGCTTCTGCCGGCAATTAAAGCCGGTATCCCCGTAACCAACTACGGTATGGCAATAGCCTATGTGCAGGGGATATATAAAAGGGCGATAGAACCTTTTGTTCATGATTCAATCAGCGGCGATGACTATCTGTAAGTCATACGTAGATCCTATTATTCCCAGGGGGGGTGAGTACATGAGTGCTAAAATCTAAAATATATAAACGGCATTACCTCTTGCGTCGTCATCTGAAAGAGCAAAACAGCCACCAGCATCACTATGGCCAGCTGGCCTGCAACGGGGATCCTGATAAACACTCCCCTGTACGATTCCTTGAATCTCTCCGGCAGAAAATGAATCAGGTACGCAGCGGCCATGAGCAAAAAAACGCTCCCATAAGCTGCAAACAGGTTACTATCCGCGGCCGGAAGGAAATTTTCAAAGATCTGCCGTAACATCAGCGATATATTGTGCATGTCGGGCGCCCTGAAAAATATCCAGCAGAAGCTGACGAACTGAAAGGTCAGAAAAATTGAAAACGACTTTGCAAGCCATCCTTTTTGAGAGCTGTCACCAAAAAAATAATTCCATATTTTATTTATGATCAGCCCTATGCCATGAAAACCTCCCCAGATTATGAATCTCAGATCGGCTCCGTGCCACAATCCTCCGATCAGCATTGTTGTCATCAGGTTGAGTATAGTGCGGAATTTTCCTTTCCTGTTGCCCCCCAGGGGAATATAAAGGTAATCCTTAAGCCACCTGGAAAGGGATATGTGCCATCTCTTCCAGAAATCGGAGATCCCTGCCGCCTTATACGGGGAGTTGAAATTAAGCGGTAATCTGAATCCAAGTATGAGGGCAAGCCCGATTGCAATATCTGTGTATCCCGAAAAATCGCAATAGATCTGCAAACCATAACCGTAAACCGCCATCAGGTTCTCAAATCCTGAGAACGAAGCGGGCACATCAAAGACACGGTCCACAAAGTTCACAGCTATGAAATCAGAAATTATGATCTTCTTTATCAGTCCCTTTGAGATGAGAAAGAGGGCATGCCCGAATTCCCTGTTGCTGAGATGGAACTTACTGTACAGCTGCGGAATAAATTCAGATGCCCTGACTATGGGTCCTGCTACCAGCTGGGGAAAAAAGGAGACATAAAATCCAAAATCAATAATATTCCTTACCGGTTCAAGCTTCCTTCTGTAAACATCAATGGTATAACTTAACGACTGAAATGTGAAAAAGGAGATACCAACAGGCAGGATTATGTTGCTGACATTAAAGTTAGTTCCCAGAATGTTATTGGAGAACGACCGAAGAAAATCCGAGACTACAATCTGTGTTCCTAGCACGGAGTTCAGGGTCTCTACAAAAAATCCTGTGTATTTAAACCAGGCAAGGATGCCAATATTTGAAATTATACTGAGAACAAGAAAAGCACGCCGGACAGCCTTTGTTTTTGAATGATGGATCAGCAGGCCAGAGGTAAAATCGATTAAAGTGACGATTATCAATAAGATCAGAAACAGTCCTCCTGTTTTGTAATAAAAGAACAGGCTCACCAGGAAGAGATATAAATTCCTTACAAACAGCTGTTTATAAAGAAGGCAGAAACCTGCAAGCACAAAAAGGAAGAAAATCCAGAATGACGGTGATGTGAATATAAAGGGCTTTTCGGGATCGTAGCTGATTATCTTTGCCAGGAGGATTTTAAATGTGCTTTTTTCATCCATGGCTTTCAGCGCTTCGGCTTTTTTATAATCCGGAACCGGAGATACAGTATCCTGCACTGCCAATTTAACCTGTATATCTGACGATTCCTGTCTTTCAACAGCAAAGAGGTCAGTGACCATCATCCTGGCCAGAGTGTCGGCCCCCTGGTCGGTAAAATGAACATAGTCTTTTTTGGCAAGGGGAGGATCCATACCATACCACTTTATAATTGAAGACCGACCCCCCATTGCCTTATAGGCGTCCCAGAAAAGAGCCCCCGATTCGCTGGAGGCTTTTTTTTGTGCATCTATAATATCCGGAATATTGGGATACGACTGGAGGATGTCGCTCTCAATGTTAGCCATGTCGGTCAGACCGATTACGAGGAACCCGGTTCCGGGTGAGATCTCTTTCAGCAACGAAATCTGACGGTTAAGCCCTTTTTCATAGTAAGTATAATTTCCTCTTACATTCCTTACAATATTTAACCCATAGTGAAGGACAACAAGATCAGGTGAGTAAAACCTGAAGGCGTCCCTGAGTTGTTCCCGGTCGACCATTGTAAATTCCAACCCGGCGCTCCCTCTCTGGGGAATGTTGTCGACCACTATTCCGGTTTCACTTTCAATACTGATACCATAGATATCAGGGCTTACCCTTCCCGAGAAATCTATAAGGACATTTTTTGCATTATAAAGGGGACATACAAACTCCTGCAGATCACTGCCGGTATTGAGAGTGTCGGTAATCACAGGGTTAGTCCCTGCTTTAATATCAATTTTAACAATATCGCGGTTGTTTCTGTAAAGTATCCTAAGGCGATCATACTGTGAAGTCGTGCTATCTGCAAATTTCGAAGGTACTATCCTGATCCATGCTTTTACAGTAGCCTGCGAAAATTCTTCTTCAGGCATATACCTGCAGAAAGCCATGAACGGGCCAAGGTCATTGTGAGCTATCTCTCCGTTCTTAAAGGAAAGGTAATTATATCTCTTCCAGTTAGAGGATGCCCTGACATAAACTGATCTGGTATATGTCACCGGCATAACCGGCAGGAAGAGCCCCGGACCTGTACCTCCATGTTCCTTTCTAAGGCATGTCCGCAGATAGGATGTAAGCCGGTCTCCTTCAATCTGTGAATCTCCATAATACATTATTCTGACCTGCCCCTTTGAGTATTTCAGCGAATCGAAAAATCCACCGAGCGGTGTGGCAGGCGTGATACCTGAAAGATCAGTTGAATCAGAAATGGTTAAGGTGTCGTTAATGGCCATTAACAAGGTATCACCGGAGATATTGAACAGGGTGTCGGCTATTGATTCAGGAGGTGTATCAGCCGTAGCTTCAGGAGGTAGATCATTTTCGGTTACCTGGTTACTGCCGGCTTTTAATGAGTCACCGGGGAACAGGCTCCGGATGAGCTCGCCCGGAAGAAGTGTCTCAGCATCGGGTAATTTTATATCGCCGGGCAAGAAATATGAAAGGCCTGCAAAACAGATCAAAAAGAGGAAAAGCAACAAAAATGATCTGAAAGGACGCATATTCAACAAGAGGTCAGCTCTTTTTCTTAATTTTTAGTCTTTGTCCGACCTGGATCTTACCCGGATCTGAAATGTTATTTAATGAGAGGACATCTGTTGTACTTACATTGTCAAACATCCTGACTATATCCCAAATTGTATCTCCGTAACGGACAGTATAAGTTATGAAGTCTCCTTCAGGTCCCGAAGTGATTGCCGCCAGGGTAACAGGATTTGAGGGCGCTGATTTACCGTTCATCTGTTGCTTTTCTGCAAAGGACATTGCGTTGATCTTTGAATAAAAATCGGATTTTGAAGGATCGACGTAAATGGCGAGTTTCTGCCCGATACGGATAGTGTTACGATAAATATTGTTCCAGAATCTGAGGTCTGAAAGTCCGACATTATACCAGGTGGAAATAAAACCCAGGTTATCGCCATCCTTTACAGTGTAGGTGAGCCTTGTTTTTCCCTTAACATCAGGAGGCAGATAAGTTGAACGCGTAGGATTTGCCGTTATGTTAATTCTTGAAAGATAGAGTTCGGACTTATAATTCCTGATAGTATCATTCAGATCGATAAAATCACCAAGGTGGCTTAACGGAAGTGTAAGGGAAAGTGGTTTTGACGAACCTGGAACAAGCCCCGACCTGTACTGCGGATTAAGAGCCCGGAGTTCGCCAAGTGGAATTCCCATAACCTCTGATATCTGGTTAAGATGTATATCCTTGTTTACCATGATCGTATCGGTTGATACCGGTATATTAAGCGGCAACGGCTTTATTTTATGCTCTGCATAAAAATTGACGGCATAGGTTGCGGCAACATATTGAGGTATATAACCTCTTGTCTCCCTTGGTAATCTGTAGTATATATCCCAGTAATCCTTCTTGTTACCCGACCGCCTGATTGCTTTATTAACGTTTCCCGGACCACAGTTATATGCTGCAATTACCAGGATCCAGTCGTTATAGATATTGTAAAGATCCTTTATATACCTGGCAGCGGCATGTGTTGCTTTAACCGGATCCCTCCTCTCATCCACTATTGAATTGATTGTAAGTCCGTACATTCGTCCGGTGCTGTACATAAACTGCCACATTCCTGTCGCCCCGGCCCGTGATACCGCATTTACATTAAGCGCCGATTCAATCACAGCCATATATTTCAGTTCCACAGGCAGACCGTAGGAATCGAATATATCCTCTATCATAGGGAAGTAGTAGGTCATCAGCCCGAGCACTGCACTGAACTTATCCCTTTGTTTTATTGTATAGACATGAATATGATTCCTGATTATGCTGTTATAAGGCAGTTTGATTATCGAATTCACCATGCGTAACCTTTCACAATAGAGTGTGTCTGAGTATTCTCTACCTGCTGAGTCGTTTTCCATCTCGAAGGGGAAATCCTTCATTGCCATCCGGACGTACCAGCTGTTTACAAGGCTGTCAAGATCCCTTGTTATCTTTTCAGTATATATTTCCGATTTAAGTATTATCGTATCGTTAACAGCAAGAGCAGCGGAGCTTATTGATGCCAGAAAGAATATTACAAGGAATCTGTTTAGTTTCATCATTAAAATTTCTTTTAGAACGTAAAAGTAAAGCAAATATTTAATCCAGTTCCAATATAACCCGGTGCGGGCAAATTTAATGGGGAAACCCTCAGGTCAAGATCATCGTTTATGTCAAAATTGAACAGGCTGGCATCCACGTTTGCATCGAGCACCGAAATGAGATACCAGACGCCGATTCCGATGTACGAAAGATCGCGGTATTTTTTGTAATAATCAACAGCCTGAAGCAAATTGTCTTTTACCCACGACTCATTGGCCGGGTCGTACGATTCAGGGTACAGTACCGGGTCATAATCCGGGGGTTTAGCCCATTCAATCAGCTCAATATAGCTGTCAGTTTCCCGGATCTTATCGGTAAAATCCTGGTAAGCCTTCATCATGGTATTGTATTTCGAGCTATTAAAGCTTACGCTGTATGCAAGTCCGCCAAATCCGGCGTAGACCAGCGGTATCTTCCAGTATTTCCTGTTATAGACCTGACCCAGTCCGGGAAATGCCACTGCAAGCATGGTCGCCTTCAGAGGTTCTGCTTTAAAGTACTTTCTTCCTGATCCGGTAACACGATATGGTATCCTGTGCAGAAATGTCATGCGGAATGCAAAACATAAGCACGATGAGAATAATTGCAGTTTTATAAACCTTTCCCAAGACAGATGGACCGGAGTTTAGTTTATTTCTTTAGTAATCCGGATCGACAAATATAATTAATTTCAGCTGTTGAGACTGTCAAAGACTCCTAAAATGCGCTCCATCTCTTCCGGATTTTCAAAGGGGATAACTATCTTCCCCTTTCCCGTCTCATTAATCCTGAAACTTACTTTTGTTGAAAAAATACGGTTGAGATGCTCGGAAAGCTGTCTGAAATCATCATTCAGCTTCTTCTTCCTTTCATTTCTGCCCGGATCTTTGATTTTTTCGGTTTGCATCATTCTGACCAGATCCTCAGCCTGTCGTACTGAAAGTTCGCCTTCTATAATCCGGTAATAAACATCCATTTGTGTTTTCGGATTTTCGATATTGACGAGCGTACGGGCGTGGCCCATCATAAGATGCTTATTTTTAATGCCAAGCTGAATTTCTGCCGGAAGGCGGAGAAGCCTCAGGTAATTTGAAATTGTTGATCTTTGTTTGCCGACCCTGTCACTAAGCTGTTCCTGTGTAAGGGTGCACTCCTCGATAAGCCTCTGGAAACTGATGGCAACCTCCACAGCATCAAGGTCCTCACGCTGAATATTCTCAACCAGAGCCAGTTCCAGCATTGCCTGGTCGTCTGCTGTCCTGATATAAGCCGGAACGGTTGACAGTCCTGCAAGACGGGCTGCCCTGAGACGTCTCTCTCCTGCAATAAGCTGATATCTTCCATTACCGGTCTCCCTTACGGTCAGCGGTTGTACGATTCCAAGCTTCCTTATCGACGATGCGAGCTCTTCAAGAGCCTGTTCATCAAAGTGTGTCCTGGGCTGGAATGGATTTCCGTCAATCGAATCGACAGAAATATCAGAATTTGCTTCAACCTTTTTTTCAAGAGCCTCTTTTTCAACTCCCTCTATTAAAGCACCCAAACCTCTGCCCAAAGCATTTTTCTTTATCATCTTCTCCCGGTTAACGTAAAAGTAGTGACTCTCTTAAAAGCTGACTTTTATTTCCTGCTTTTCAATAAGTTCCTTTGCCAGATTCAGGTAGTTGACAGTACCCCTTGAATCAACATCGTAAAGTATAGCAGGTTGTCCGAAACTTGGCGCCTCAGATAGCTTCACATTCCTCTGTATTATTGTCTTGAACACCATCTGCTGGAAATGTTTATTTACCTCTTCTGCAACCTGGTTCGACAACCTGAGCCTCGAATCATACATTGTAAGAAGAAATCCTTCAATTTCAAGATCAGGATTCAGGTTATTCTGGATTATTTTAATCGTGTTAAGGAGTTTTCCGAGGCCCTCCAGGGCAAAATATTCGCACTGTACGGGGATAATTACCGAATGGGCTGCTGTTAAAGCATTTACGGTCAGGAGACCCAGCGAAGGTGAACAGTCGATAATTACATAGTCAAAGTTATCAACTATTTTAACGAGAAGATTCTTGAGTATCTTTTCCCTTTCAAGCCTGTCAAGCATTTCGATCTCAGCACCAACCAGATCAATATTCGAGGGCATTATCGTCAGATTCTCAACCCCGCATTCATGCAGTGCGTCGGAAGGTTCCTTCCCGTCGATCAGGCAGTCGTAAACTGTACATTTTATCTGCCGTGAATCAACCCCTATCCCCGAGGTGGCATTAGCCTGTGGATCGGCATCGACAATGAGCACCTTTTTTTCAAGTGCTGCAAGACTTGCGGCAAGATTTATCGCCGTGGTTGTCTTCCCTACCCCGCCTTTCTGATTTGCAATTGCTATAATCCTTCCCATTTGTATTTTTTTTAATTAATCAGCTTCTCTTTCGAGCTTCAAATTTACAACTTATGAACCTTGGCCTCAGCCCGCCTTTAAGCTAATTGTAAACATTTCCTTCACGGTTTTCAACACGTTATTAACATGATAATTCTCAGGAATGCACTCTATATCATTGACTATGTTTAAGTTAACCTCTTTGTGCCTTCATTGTAAAAATCAAGGCCCCGATTACCATATATTACCTGTTTATTTCCATCTTTACCTGATATATAAGCACTTTGATGGAAAACCAGCAAGAAACCCGGGAATGGTTCGCAATTGTTAATCCAAATGCCGGTAACGGAAAAGGAAAAAAAGACTGGAGCAGGATCTCCGGTATCTTCAACAGAAACCAGATCCCGCTGGAGATCAGATTCACAGAAAGAAAAGGGCAGGGCATTGAATTTACCCGTGAAGCGATAGCCGGCGGTTACAGAAAGCTGGTTTCAGTCGGGGGCGACGGTACGCTGAACGAAGTGGTAAATGGCGTTTTCACTCAGGGCATCTGCGCTCCTTCAGAGATCATTATCAGCATGATACCTGTTGGTACCGGCAATGACTGGGGCCGCATGCATGGTATTCCACTTGTTTATGAGGGAGCCGTCCAGTTTATAAAAGAGGAGAAAAGGATGCTTCATGATATTGGTGTGGTCGACTATTTTAATGAGGGTAAAAAAGAAAGACGTTATTTTATAAATATTGCCGGACTGGGATTTGAATCGGTTGTAGTTAAAAAGACAAATAAACAGAAAGACAAGGGAAAGAGCAATAAGGCTATTTATTTCTATAATCTTCTGTCGAGCCTCATATCCTACAGAAACACGCCTGTTGAAATCATAATTGACGGTGTAAAAAGCTCATCTAAAGTATTCTCCATAAATGTGGGGAATGGAAGATACTGCGGAGGCGGAATGAGACAGACCCCGGATGCCCTTCCGGATGACGGCCTGCTTGATATAACCGTAATCAGGGAGATGGGAAGACTTGAAATAATAAAAAGCCTGAAATTGCTGTACGACGGAACAATCCTCAGCCATCCCAAGGTAGATGGTTATCGCAGCACTAATTTAACTGTAAGTTCAGAATCGTTGCTTTTTCTGGAGGCCGACGGGGAATCACTTGGACATACACCGGCGGTGTTCGGGATAATCCCCTCCGCCGTAAATATAATATATGGTACAAAACTTATTCGGTGATCTTTATTTCAAAGAGTTTTGGCCACCTCTTTCCGGTGACAAATATCCTTTTATTCGCGGCATCGTAAGCAATGCCGTTAAGAACATCGGAGCCTGTCTCCCTCCTGTTAACCTCAGGGTATATTGCCGACAGGTCAATGTATGAGTTGACTTTACCGCTCACGGGATCAATTCTGGCGATCAGATCAGATTGCCAGATATTTGCCCAGATCTCACCTTCAATGAACTCCAGTTCATTAAGCTGATCAACCTTTTTTTCATCGTCGTAAACCTCAATCCATCGAAACGACTGTAAACATCTCTGGTTCAAGGAAGTAAAGAACATTTGTTCCGTCGCTCATAACGATATTGTCATTCATCGTTGTCAGACCCCACCCCTCAGTCTGATAAAAAATCCTCTTGATTACGTTAAAGGTGGATTTTTCATATTCGAATCCGACTTTATTTCTCCACGAAACCTGATATATCCTGTCTTTGTACAGAGTAATCCCTTCACCAAAGAGCGATGGATCCAGATTATGCTGTCTGATTACCTTTCCGGTTTCAATCTCAACTTCCCGGAGGCTTGAACCTGCTTCCTGCCCTGTTCCTTCATAGAAAACGCCGCCGTCATAGAACAACCCCTGTGTAAATGCGTCCGGGTCGTGAGGGTATGAATGAACCAGCTTATAGCTGTATTTTTTGGGTTTAACGTTAGAATAGATGATCACAAATCGGGTTAAGGTCTGGATTTTATTCTTGCTATAGGCCACAGCTTTTACAGATTTCCTTCCGGTAACTCCGGTCATGCCTGATGGTACAGAATACTCCCAGGGAGCTGATTTCATGACTGCAACACTTTTGCCGTCAAAGAAAACCTTAACAGAATCAATTGATTTTACTTCCCGGTCTGGCGCTACTGCAACCTTTATCGGCTCATGGAGCTTAAATTCCGCATTTTCTTCGGGAGACAACATCTTAATTATCAAAGCAGAATTATCGTCAGCCGTTGATGGTGCAGGTTCGCCGGAGAGTTTCCCGGTCCCGCCCGGACGACCGGAGCATGAGATTGCCCATGAGATCAGAAGTATGAGGGAGGTTGTCAGAAAATACCTGCTGTATTCAGTTTTCATCCTGCTTATCTTTCTTGCCAAACAATCGCATTATACTGTTCTTTCTTGCTGCTGCTATCTGCTTTTCCATTTCTTTCTGATGAAGATCAAAGGGAACAAGTATCTGCCATATCTCACTCCAACCCGGAAATCCACCGATATTCTTGTCGTCGATATAAATATCAGCGTCAATTTTACGGCTGACGGTTTCGTCGAAAATCTCCTCGGGATAATTCCTGTTAACGGCATAAAATTCAATCCCGTTCTTCCTGCAAAACTCCACAGCTTCATCAAGCTGCTCGCCACTCCTGAAAGTCCAGAGAATAAGTCTCGCACCCAGCTTTTCAAGTTCCTTCAGTGTCTGAAACGCAAAAAGCTTCTCTTTTCCGATTCCGGGATACTCATGTTCTACTATTGTTCCATCAAAATCCACAGCTATTCTGATGTTCCGTAAATTTGTCATCCAGACAGCAATTTTACACAAATCTAATAAAAAACAGTAAATGACAAGCTGGCAAATAAAGTCACCTTTCGGTTTGTCATAATTGACAACGAATTAATTAATGAAAAAGTATTCAAATCCAAACGCCGATTTGGCCCTCCCGGTTTACAATTCCGGAGAAATTTGAATACATTTGTTTTACTGACCGGACCCCCTTAATGTGATAGAATGAAACATATTCCGAACGCCATAACCTGCCTGAACCTGATTTCAGGATTTGTTGCCGTTGTTTTTGCATCAAACGGCGATCTGGTCACATCCTCCTGGCTGATCCTTGCTGCAATGATATTTGATTTCCTTGACGGTTTTGCAGCCAGGTTGCTGAAAGCTTACTCTGAGATCGGAAAAGAGCTCGACAGCCTTGCTGATATTGTAAGCTTTGGAGTTGCTCCCGGGGTGATAATCTATAAGCTGGTTTACAGTTCCATCCATTCCATGACCCCTGACACGTTAGTCCCGGGGGCGATGGAAGTAATTCTGGCTTTCATCCCTGTCATAATGCCTGTATGCGCCGGATTAAGACTCGCGATATTCAACGTCGACACCAGACAGGCAACATCATTCCGCGGTTTACCAACCCCGGCAAATGCAATTGCTGTAATTTCGGTTGTTATTGCAGCGCATTATTCGGATGTGGGAATGTTAAAGTCCTTTATTGCAGCGCCCATTGTCCTGACTGCCTATACCGTAATCCTGTCGCTGCTGATGGTTACAAGGATACCCTTATTATCACTTAAGATCACCTCTTTCGCAATAACCGGTAATGAAGGAAGATACATACTTATGATACTGGTACTGGCTTCTTTTATTATCTTTGGGATTGCAGCCGCCCCACTTGTCATACCCTTCTATTTGCTGGCTTCATTTGTTTCAGGACTTTTCCCTTCCGCCGTTTCTGCCGGCTGATTGCCGGAAGGAAATTTCTTTTCATAATACGACAGGCTTGCCTTAATTATGAACCAGGCTGCAATTATGAATGCAGGCCAGAGCAGATACTGTATCAATGCCGGGATATACATATTTTTTTATTTTTGTTTGCGTGTTTTTGTCCTTATCTTCTGTACTAAATATTGCTGCTTCTTTTTGGTCTTCAGACTTCGGAAATCACGAACTCACCCCCGGCCCCTCTCTGCTTCGCAAAGAGGGGTGCCTCTTCTATAAGGTTTTTTTAAGATTATTTTAAATTCTTTTTAATTTAATTTGTCCTCCGTCTTCGGTCTTCGGTCTTCCGTCTTCTGAAATCACGTACTCACCCCGTCCTTCGCTTCGCAAAGTGCCTCTCGGCTCTTACTGCTCTTAATTCTGTCTTATTTGCTTCCCTTTCCATCTTCGGTCTTCGGTCTTCCGTCTTCCGTCTTTAATACACATGTCCTTCCATCTTCAATTCCTCTTCCGAAATCCTTGTTACATTGATCGATTTCCAGGCATACCAGATATAAGCGAATATAAAAGGGACAAGAAATGAGACATACATCATGGTTTTCAGGGTAAAAAAGCTTGATGAGGCTTTAGTTATGGTAAGGGAACTGTTAATATCCTCAATTGAAGGATAAAAGGCAGTCGAGTTAAACCCTGCAACAAGAAATAAGGAGAAAACTGCAAGAACAGTACCTGTCCCGGTAAACCAGATCCCTTTCCGGTTGCCCCTGAAGAGTGTCACTGTAATTCCCCACAGGACCAGAATGACTCCGACCAGAAAAAGGATCAGCACGACAGGCATCTGAACCAGATTGTGCAGGTATTTGTACTTTTCCATTACCACGGCCCCACTTGCAGTATCGGCGGCAAATCCCTGTGAGAGAAGAAGGGTCACGACAAATAAGAGGAAGAAAACAAGAAATGCTATTGAATTCATTATAAGCTTTCTGGCCGATTTCTCAACAAGCTCTTTTTCATCTATCGAGTTGATAATGTAAAGAAGGCCATTTGTGCGGGAAAGGAAGAGGACCGTCAGTCCCAGTGCAAGGTTCCGGCCATTGAGTAATGCTTCCAGACCATGCCATGGTGTCGCCCATCTGACCTGGTTCATTTCATTCAGGCTGAAGGCGGAACCAGTAAAGAAGGTAGCTACTGCAGTACCGATAAGAAAAGGGCCAAGGGAGCCATTAATGAACAGAAAAACATCGAATGTTTTTTGCCCGTAAATATTTGCCGGTTTTGATCTGTATTCATAGGCTATTGCCTGGATAATAAAGCTGAACAGAATCGCTATCCATACCCAGTAGGCTCCACCGAAGCTGGCTGAATAAAACAGGGGAAACGCGGCAAAGAATGCGCCTCCGAAAGTAACAAGGGTAGTAAATGTAAACTCCCATTTTCTTCCGAGAGCATTTACCATCATTGTTTTCTGAATATTGTTCCCGGGAAGTGAGAAGATCATTGATTGCCCTCCCTGGACAAACATCAGGAATACAAGCAGTCCGCCGAGCAGGGAGATGATAATCCACCAGTAATGCTGCAGGAACAGATGTGAGATCATTAATGTCATTGTTTCACCTCCTGTTGTTTTGGTCCGATTTTTATCTGCTTAACCATTATTGATATTTCGGCTATCAGCAGATACTGTAAAAAGTACTGCGAACATTATGAATGTTGTAATTACCGATCCTGTCTCAAGCTGGGATACTGCTGCCGAAACAGGCATAAGATCCTGAATTATCCACGGCTGGCGGCCGATTTCAGCAAGGACCCAACCCGATTCGCCCGCAACATAGGGCAGAAGGATGGAACAGAGTGCCACCCAGAGAAACCATCTTTTTTTAAGAAGGCTGTCCGTAAACAGGAAGTAAAGGGCAAGGCTGAAAACCAGTATAAAGAAAAAACCAAGGTATACCATCAGGTGAAATGAATAAAATGAAACAGACACATTCGGAATGGCATCCTCCGGTTTTTGAAGTGAAGAATAGCCAAAATATCTGAATAATTATCATTGAATTTCTGGTCGCGAAACATGCCTGAAATGCCATTAGCCATATCAGTCTGGTTGTTATTCCTTGCCTCCCTGAAGTCGGCAACAAGTTTCCTTGCAACCTCTCCCCTTTCAATTTTTTCCGAAACCGGCAGGATAGCCCTGTGATGGTGTTGCCTGAAACCAGATCAGTTATTCCCGGAACAAAAACATCCTTGTCACCTCCAGTCATAACAGAAAGAAAATCAGGTATTTCAATTCTGAATGCAAACTCTTTCCTGTCTCTTATCTCCTATTTTTTCTCCCGAATCCTTTAAGATGCCGAATGCAACCAGTCCAGCTTCCTGTTTTCCCTCATACAGAGCTTCGAATGCTGCAAATTTAACAGGTTGAACCCTTGAGAGCGTTCTGGCTGAGCTGTCGCCTGTATAGGCAACAAGAAGGGAAGAAAGCAGACCGAAAATACCGGCAATAAGGATGCTTCTTCTGGCAAGAAGCTCTTCCCTGTTCCTGAGCAGATAGTATGCGCTTATTCCAAGAACGAACATTGAAGCCAGGAGAAATCCGGATGCAATAGTGTGCAGGAATTTATCAGCTGCCACCTCATTAAACAGTACATCCCGGAAACTTGTCATCTCATTCCTTGCAGTATCCGGATTAAAAACCATGCCCACCGGATTTTGCATCCAGGCATTTGCAACAAGTATCCAGAGGGCCGACAGATTGGCTCCTATCGCAACAAGCCAGGATGAGATCATATGGAATTTCCTGCTGACTTTATTCCACCCGAAAAACATGACTGCAACAAATGTCGATTCGAGAAAAAAGGCCAGGATACCTTCAATGGCCAGCGGGGCACCGAAAATATCTCCGACAAACCATGAATAATTCGACCAGTTTGTGCCAAATTCAAATTCAAGGATAATACCGGTTGCGACGCCAATTGCAAAATTGATTCCGAAAAGCGTCATCCAGAACCGGGTAATTCGTTTCCATTCCTCGTCGCCTGTTTTGAAATAGATTGTCTCCATTATGGCAACAATAAATGATAGATCCAAGGGTAAGCGGAACAAAAAGCCAGTGATAAATAGCAGTCAGGGCAAACTGCGCCCTCGACCAGTCAACAAGAGCCAAATCTAAATTTTCAATCATAATTCTACTTTGAATTTATTAATTGATCCAGGACATATTCGCTTTTCTGTCATGTCATTATCATACTTCTTCCCGAGAAAATCCCTGAAAAAGAAAATCCTGAGAATAATAAAAATTACGAACAGCTTTATCAATATTATGATCCAGACCCGCCTGCCCCACCATGACATATTTCCAAAGCCATCATGGTAAAAACTAAATCACCCTTTTTACTTTATATGTCAACGAATTCATTTTCAGTGATCTTATCCGGTTTTACCTCCGGGTTGCTCCACCCTGCGTGGTCTGTCAGACAGGCTGGAGGTTATCTTCTGAACAGCTTTGAAACCGTAGAAGAATTCCCTCGCAAATACCCTCAGAACAGTGTAGGCAGGTATACCCAGGATCATGCCCGGGATACCGGCTGCAAAACCGGCTGTAAGCACAACTACAAATATCTCAAGCGGATGGGCTTTTACGCTGTTTGAGAAAATAACCGGCTGAAATACAACATTATCAATAAGGTGAGTAATTGCTTCCACAATTATCATGTAATAGACCAGAGGAATAACAACCGACTCGAAGTCCTGGTTTATATGCGATGCAACTCCCATTATTATGGCAATGAACAATCCGAGCCATGGCCCCACATACGGAATAACGTTGAGTATGCCAAGGATCAGACCCATAACGAGCGCCTGCTGAAAATCAATTCCGGCGATTGTCATTCCTATGTCAATCAATATCATTATACAGGTGCTCTGGATCACTATCCCGATAAAATATCTCGTAAGCAGGTTCTTAATTGAATTGAGAGCCCTTGTAACGTTGTCCACATATTTATCGGGGATCCACATCAGGATGGATTCGTAAAACAGATGCTGATCCTTAAGAAAGAAAAATGTTATAAAGGTTATCGAAAATATAGCTATTACAACACTTCCAAGAGTGCTTATAAATGAGCCGATGGAAATTCTGTATCATTTCAATATTCAGCACTCCCGATATCTTCGACTCAAGGTAGATCCTTAAGCGACAGCTGATCTGAAATTTCAGGATTCAGGCTCTTGAATAACTTTTTCAATCTTCTCAATCGGACTTTCTATAAGCTGAACTATTTTTCCGGTCTCAATCGACGAAAAATAGTTTATCTGCTTTGTTACCAGCGGCACAAAGATTACAAAGAAGAGAACTATCACGCCCCAGATGATTATAAGGGTGAAGAGAGCACTCAAGGGCACGTGGGAAATTTCCAGTTTTTTATTCTGATCCGGCAGAACAGGTCAACAAGCGGTCTCCCCATTATTGACAGCACTCCTGAAACAAGTATATAAACCACAATATTCCGGAAATACCATAATGCTGCCAGAAAAATCAAAATGCCAAAAACTATCAGTATGTTCCTTAAGGTGGCTTTCATCGGAAGGGCTTTTCTCTATACAAACCTAAGTTAAATTTTCGTAATTCCATAACTAGTGCCTGGAGTGCTGACTGCTAATCTAGAGTACATTTAGAATACTTGAAGCTACCAATGGAGTCTGCAAACTAACTCTAGTTCAAATAGTACTCCAAACTACTAGTATGCACTCCAAACTTCTTTATGCCATTTTGTCCTGTTTGTTTTATATTTCATGCCATTATGGCCGTATTTTTGTTATGGAATGCAAATTGAAATCGATAGTACGTAAATGATCAAAATGTTAAACTAAAAATAAGGAGGACAAAACCATGTTACCATCAATTTCAAAAAGGACTTTCAGTCCGTTTTACATGCCGGGCTTTTTTGAGGATGATTTTTTCCCGGTAATCACAAGCAGGACAGACTCAATGCCGGCAGTTAACATAAGGGAAGATGACAAGAACTTCATGTTGGATCTTGCTGTCCCCGGGATAGATAAGAAAGATCTTAAGATTGACATCAATGAAGATGTTCTTACAGTCTCTTCTGAGACCAAAAATGAATCGGAAGAAAGCAGGGACGGTTATAAGAGAAAAGAATTCAGCTATGCTTCTTTCTGCAGAAGTTTTCAGATACCTGAGAATGTGAACAAGGATAAGATTGAAGCAAACTACAAGGACGGAATCCTTACTGTCTCTCTTCCAAAGTCTGAAGAAGAAAAGAACAAGATTTCACGTCAGGTTAAGATTTCATAATATAATTCTAGATACAAATAAATCCCGGTTAAACTGCCGGGATTTTTTTTTTACGTTTTCAAGCACCTTCCGGGCGAATTTTCTCCCAAATTCTATCAGGCATTCTTCTTTTCCGCACCCGGAGAAAATTTAAACAACCCTGTCTCATCAGATACGTTCAGCTTAAGATTTCTCAAATTCTCAAGAATTATTTTCGGCGCCTCACCACTCCAGCCGTAGGAACCGAAAGCACCGGCAACCTTACCTTTATCCCTCAGGGGATTTATAAGTGAAATAACTTATAAACCGGCAGCAGTGTATTCTGATTTATTGTGGGTGAGCCTACAAGAATGGCATCGGATGTGATAAGCTTTGCATCAAGTTCCTCCAGGTGAAATATTTTCAATATCGGAAATATCAACCTCAATGTCCGATGCTGCCGCTAATACCTGAAGCTATAAGCTCAGCTGCATCCCTGGTATATCCATAGGCTGAAACATAGGCAATCAGCACCTTCTTTACCGGCTTTTCTCCTGTAAGTTTCAGATATTCCTTCGAATATTTTTCCGTCAGTTCTATGATCTCCCTTAAATTCTCACGGTGAAGTGGTCCATGTCCCGGGCAGATAACATCTATCTCCAGTGGCTTTATCTTTTCAATTGCCTTTACCATAAACCTGCTGAAGGGCTTCAAAATCACATCAAAGTAATATTTGTATGACTTGATAAAATCAGGTGTAAGACTGCTGTACAATTCTTCATCGCAATAGTGCGCACCGAATGAATCACAGGTAAACAGGATCTTATCTTCCTCAAGGTAGGTATAGATTGTATCAGGCCAGTGAAGATTGGGCGCTGATATAAATCTTAAGGTTTTATTACCCAGGTCAAGTGTATCTCCGTCTTTAACAACCATCGATTTGAAAGGGTACATTGACGATATCCTGAAGGTATCTTATGGCATTTCCGCTTCCGACAACCGTGGCCGACGGTGCAATCTCAAGCAGAAGCTTCAGGCTGCCTGAATGGTCAGGTTCCGTATGGTCAAGGATTATGTATTGAATTTCCTCAGGATCTCCAACTGAACGAAGTTTTTCCAGGTATACTGTCACAGAATTTTTCTTTGGCAACTTCTACAACTGCCTTTTTTTCAGCATTTATAAAATATGAATTATAAGTTGTTCCGAATTCCGTTGTCATCACAATATCAAATGTTCTGATATCATAGTCAAGGATGCCAATCCATTTTACATCATCTGTAATATTTATAACCCTGTCGTCTTCTCTTTTCATGGCATATAAGCTTTTCAGATTTTCGCAATTATGCTTTTATTAGCCCTGACCAGCTGAAGTATTGGTACTTCAACCTCTGTCCCAAGGGGCAGAAATATATCGACCCTTGATCCAAATTTTATAAACCCGAGCTCATCGCCCTGGGTAACTTCCTGATCTGCCTTTGCGTAAGTCACGATCCTTCTTGCAACCGCTCCTGCTATCTGACGTATCAGGATCTCTTCCCCGCTTTCGGTTTCAATAACTATTGAGCTTCTTTCATTCAGTTCTGAAGATTTCGGATGCCAGGCTACCATGTAATTGCCCGGATGATAGCATACATACTTGATGCGGCCCGAAACCGGGTATCTGTTGCTATGCATATTGAACGGGGACATAAAAATTGAAATCTGCAGCCTTTTATCTTTAAAATATTCCATCTCCTCAGTCTCCTCAATAACAACAACTTTTCCGTCGGCAGGAGCATAAACCAGTCCGGGATCGGGCTCAAGTAACCTTGAAGGAAACCGGAAGAAAAAAAGCAAAAAAATATAAAGCATTACCGAACAGATAAGGAATGCCCATTTAAGGAGAGTGTTGTCGGCCCAGGTAATTCCTGCCAGAATATTAAATATCAGCAGAATGAAGAAACCAAGTGCCAGAATTTTATATCCTTCCTTATGAATAGCCATCACAAAATAATTTTACACAAAACTAATCAAGACTTAACAATCATCCAAAAAGTGAAATAAAAAGATAGACAAGCGGAAACGAAATTATGGCACTGTCGAAGCGATCAAGAAATCCACCGTGTCCGGGCATTATCGTACCTGAGTCTTTAACCCCCATGCTCCGTTTAAGCATCGATTCGATAAGGTCGCCAAATGTACCTGCCAATGAAATGATAAGAGCCATAATAATCCATCCGGCGGTTCCGGCAACCCCCATCCACCCTGAAAGAATCCAGGCAGCTAACACAGCGATTACTGCTCCTCCTAAAAATCCTTCCCACGACTTTTTGGGTGAAATCCGTTCCATCAACCTGTGACGCCCGAATGAAACTCCTGAAAGGTATGCCCCGGTATCATTAGCCCATAGAATAAGAAAGAAACCGACAACTATTCCGGGTGAAAAGATCATGCTCCCATGAGGAAGAATTGAGTTAAGCCCGGTTTTTGAGAATGCCGAAAAAGGAAACAATGAGAACGGAATTGCAATATAGATTACCGCGAAAAAAGTATGAGCCAGGGAATCAAAGGGTTTATCTTCTTTTTTGTAGAGTTCGATGATCATAATTATTAGAATAACCGGCAACATTAAGAGAAAATACTTTGCATTTATCAATGAAGCTGCTACAAGTGTCGAGATTGTATAGAGAGCCGTACCCGTAAGAATTCCTGAAATCATCTGTGGATGTATCCCTGTATTTCTTATCATTAAATAATACTCATACTGGGCGCCTGCAAGTATCACTAAACCTGTAAAAAAAAATGAAACCGGATGGAGCCAGAAGCCACCCAAAACGAAAATCACGATCCAGACAGCGGTAAAAGTCCGCCTTAAGAAGTTACCCAAAATATCGGCTTTTATTCTTTTTCTTTAATTTCAGTCTTTGATCCTTCTTCTGAAATCTTAACATTATCCAGGGAAACCTTTCCGGAATTATCTTTTTTCCCTTTCCGCGGAGCTACAATAGCAGGCTTTTGACCAATTGGATTTACAGGTGACAACTGTTTTGCAGCATCATCCTTTTCATCTTTTAATGCCTCAGCCCTTCTTTTCCCGAAAATCCTTTCAAGATCTTCACTGAAGATCACCTCCTTTTCCAGAAGTAGTTCGGCAAGTTCGGTCAATCCTTTGAGGTTGTCTTTGAGAACCTCCTGAGCCCTGATGTATGACTCCTCGATTATCTGTTTGACCTCATTGTCGATAACTTCTGCAGTTTTCTCACTGTATGGTTTTGTGAAGCCGTAGTCAGACTGCCCGGTAGAATCATAGAAGCTGACATTGCCGACTTTATCACTCATCCCGAAGTAAGAGACCATTGCATATGCCTGTTTTGTTATCTTTTCAAGGTCGCTGAGCGCTCCCGTTGAGATCTTACCGAAGACAAGCTGCTCTGCAGCCCTGCCTCCAAGCGCGTAGGCCATTTCGTCAAGAAGCTGTTCACGTGTTGTGATCTGCCTCTCTTCAGGAAGGTACCATGCTGCGCCGAGAGCCCTTCCTCTTGGTATTATGGTGACTTTAAGCAGCGGACTTGCATATTCAAGGAGCCAGCTAACCGTTGCATGACCCGCTTCGTGATAGGCGATGGTTTTCTTTTCACCCATTGATATGATCTTGCTTTTCCTTTCAAGACCACCGACAATCCTGTCGATTGCGTCAAGAAAATCCTGCTTTTCAACGACAGTTTTGTTCTTGCGTGCGGCAATAAGCGCTGATTCGTTGCAGACGTTTGCAATGTCGGCACCTGAAAAACCCGGAGTCTGCTTTGCAAGGAAACTGATATCAAGGTTCTTTTCGAGTTTAATGGGTCTGAGGTGCACTTTAAAGATTGCTTCCCTTTCGTTGAGGTCGGGGAGTTCAACATGTATCTGCCTGTCAAACCTTCCGGCTCTCAGAAGCGCCCGGTCGAGTATGTCGGCCCTGTTTGTAGCTGCAAGAATGATAACTCCCATATTGGTACCAAAACCATCCATTTCGGTAAGAAGCTGATTAAGAGTATTCTCACGCTCATCATTTGATCCGAAATTTACATTTCGTCCTCTTGCCCGGCCCACTGCATCGATTTCATCAATAAAGACGATGCACGGAGCTTTTTCCTTTGCCTGTTTGAAAAGATCCCTGACCCTCGATGCGCCTACACCGACGAACATTTCAACGAAATCAGATCCGGAGATTGAGAAGAACGGGACATTGGCTTCACCTGCAACTGCTTTGGCAAGAAGGGTTTTCCCGGTTCCCGGAGGTCCAATCAGAAGAGCCCCCTTTGGTATTTTACCACCCAGCTGTGTGTATTTTTTCGGATTCTTGAGAAAATCAACAATCTCCATCACCTCTGTCTTTGCTTCTTCCAGACCGGCTACATCATTAAAGTTGAGCTTCACATTAGTGTCTTTGTCAAATATCTGGGCTCTCGATTTGCCAACGCTGAAAATTCCTCCGGCTCCTCCGGCTCCTCCCCCTGACATTCGACGCATCAGAAACATCCATAGCACAATAAGGACAATAAATGGCAATGTCCATCCAAGTATCTCTCCCAGGTAATTATGGCGGTTCTCCGATTCGGGATATATTATTTCTTTATCACTATAGCCTGCACTTTTCTGTTCTTCAAGTACAAATGGCTCAAAGTTGGATATGTCTCCGATATTGTAGGAGTAATCCGGCTTCTGAACCCCAAGTCCCAATCCCCTGTTCCCGCTTTTTGGAAGGTCAGGGTATTTGCCCGATTCACGTGCTTCCTTTTTAAGATATATTTCAGCAACTTCCTTGTTAACGACCACAATCTTTTCAATATCGTGGTTGGCAATCATTACCTTCAGGTCGCGAGTCTGGGCCTTAGGCACTGTCTTTCCGCCATAGATGAACTGAATGGCAATTATAGAGAAAGCCAGAATGGCAAATATCCAGTTTGAATTGAACTTTGGTTTCAGATTTTTATCAGAAGATGGTCCGGAACCCTGGTTCTTGTTATTGTTTTCAGCCATAAAATTAACTTATCATTCGTTATCCTTTATCGCTTCAATTGAGGCATCAGCCCAAAGCGATTCAAGGCTGTAGAAATGTCTGTACTCATCCAGAAAAATATGTACTATCACATTGCCATAATCCAGAAGAACCCAGAAACAGTTGTCAAGCCCTTCCACATGCAGGGGTTTTTCGCCGGATCCGATCCTTACACTATCCTCAACAGAATCACAAAGAGAATCAACCTGAGTAGTTGAGGCGCCATGACATATAACAAAATAATCCGTAATTCTGTTGTCAAGCTTTCGTAAATCAATTTTAAGAACATCCTGTCCCTTCTTCTCGAAGATCCCCTTTATTATGTTTCCCAGTAGTATATCAGTTCCGTCCTGCCTTTTCTTCATCAATAATTATCAATTAGATATCAAACCGCAAAAGTACAAACTTTATCTGTATTTTTGTAATAGCCAACCTCTTTTTACAATTTCAGTGCCAGTGCTTGAATGGCCTAAAACAATGGCCAGATCTGGCAGTAATGAAGCACTTTTTGACAATGATAATCGGATCAAACATACTTTTTCATAATGAGCTGATCTCAACGAATACCTTTGCAGCCCTGTTATTAAGACAGCAAAAGCCGCCGGAGGGAACTGTAATACAGGCAGGTTTTCAGACAGCAGGTAAAGGCCAGAAGGGGAATAAATGGGAAAGCGAGGCCGGTAAAAACCTGCTGTTCAGCATAATATTGTTCCCTGATATGATAAAGCCCGAAGAACAATTCAGCATCTCCATGGCAATTTCACTGGGAATATGCGACTTTTTGAAAAGGCTGATCCCGGTTTGCAGGGTCAAGTGGCCGAATGACATTTATGCAGGAGATGACAAAATAGCAGGTATTCTTATCGAGAATTCGATCAGGGGAGGGAATATTGAAAGTTCAGTTGCCGGAATAGGACTGAATATCAACCAGGTAAAATTTCCGTCCTCTTTGCCCAATCCTGTGTCGCTTAAGCTGATAACAGGGAAAGAGTATGATCCTGATGATTGCCTGAAAGAGCTCCTTGCCTCTCTTGATAAAAGATATAAAAAGCTGATCTCCAGCCCGGCTGAAGAGCTGAAAAATGACTATGCTTCATCACTTTACCGCCTTGGGGAATGGCATAATTATAAATCGGCCGGAAATTATTTTAACGGAAGGATAGTCGGTGTAACCGGGTCAGGCTCTCTCCGGGTTGAGGATGAGAAGATGCATATACGTCAATTTTCCTTTAAGGAAATTGAGTTCATTCCCTGACATTATTCCAGTCTCCGAATTTCTCCATCTCATCGATAAGTGTTTCAAGAAACCGGTTAACCGGCCTGGCAGCCATCATTTTCAGAACGGGGTTCATCTCGGCATCAAGCGTTACCATCACCTCCGCCTTCCCGGTGTCGTCTTCCCCGATATTAAGCAACAGGGAGAAATCATTTGACCGCAGGGCTGATCCTCTGTAGATTACCTTTTTGTCAGGTTCCCTCTCTGAAATATTAACGCTTACATTTCCCAGGGCAGAAACATGAAAACTGCATGATTCCTTTTCCAGCTGCAGGTCCTCCACAGTGTTCTCATGTATGAATTGCCTGAAATTCCTTAAATCCGTCACGAACCGGAATAACTCCGCTGGTTTACAATTGAGTCTTCCTTTCCTGCTTTTAAAGTTTGATATTTCGGTCATAATTGTTTTTTTATTAACGCCTCCTCCTGCCCGATCCCGTTTTTTTAAGGTTACGGTTGCGGGATTGGAGGTACACTCCACTTTGAAGGATCACTCCTCCACTCTCTCAATGTTTCCACATCCGATGAACTGATATACCCGGTTTTCACAGCTGTGTCGATAAGGGTGCTGTAATTGCTGAGGGTATGAAGCTCAACGTTCCCGGCAGCAAAAGCATCGGAAGCCTTTCTGAATTCATATGTAAATATGGCTATCATACCCAACACCTCGCAGCCGGCTTCCCGCAGAGCCCTTACGGCTCCCAGGCTGCTGCCTCCGGTTGAGATAAGGTCCTCAATCACAACAACTTTCTGACCTGGTTCAAAATAACCTTCAATCTGATTTCCAAGACCATGTTCCTTTGCCTCCGACCTGCACATAAATAAAAGGTAATCCAAGTTTATCGGCAGCAAGCGCCCCATGGGCAATTGCACCTGTTGCAACTCCTGCAATCAGTTCAGCTCCGGGATAAGTATTCACCTGTCATCGCTGACAAAAGAATCCCGGATATATGATCTGACTTCAGGAAATGAAAGAGTTTTACGGTTATCGCAATAGATAGGTGATTTCCATCCTGAAGCCCATGTAAAAGGATTTGACGGTTGTAATTTAATTGCTTTAATTTGTAACAGATATTCAGCGATTTTTTTAGCACTATTCTCCATTTGAGTATGTATAAAGTTCATTTTGAAAACAGATTCATACTTATCAGTTCCGAACCTGACCGCATACAAAAATACGGCTTATTCCATAAGTTTCATGCAACCAGTGAACTTTATAAAATAATATCTGAATTTCAGGCAGATACCACAATTCCCGTCCATTAATATTTACGGGACCGACATAGTGCATATCTGGAAAATATTCAGAATATACTTCACTGAAGTAGGGGCAGCCGGTGGCCTGGTGAAGCATTCATCGGGCAAATATCTCTTCATCGAGAAGAAAGGCAAGCTTGATCTTCCGAAAGGCCATATTGAACCCGGGGAAGAACCGGAGGTCTGTGCACTGAGGGAAGTGCATGAGGAAATGCGGGATCACCGGACATCCGGATAATAAAGGCGCTTAAGCCAAGCTACCATACCTACAGCTGGGAGGGTATCTCTTACCTTAAAAAGACGACCTGGTTTCTTATGGATTATGACGGAACGATGCTACTCAGAACCTCAGATAAACGAAGGGATTACAAAGGTCGAATGGCTCTCGCCAGATGAATTAAGCACAATTAAAGGCACAGCCTGGCTCTCTCTGATGGATCTTATTAAACAGTTCTGATATTAAAAGACTGACAAAACTACTGTTCATCGTCCCCTTTGTAGTCTTTGAGGTTGATCTCAGCCGGAACAAACTGTGAAGCATCACCGCCGCTTCTTATAATATCGCGGACTATAGTTGAGTTTATTGATGTATGTTCCGGAACAGTCAGAAGAAACACCGATTCAACATCAGGAGCCATAGCCTTGTTAACCTGGGCTATAGCCCTTTCAAATTCAAAGTCAGCCGACGTTCTGAGCCCTCTCAGCAGATACATTTGCACCGTTTTTCCTGCAGTAATCAACAGTCAGCCCTTCATAGTGGTCAACCCTGATCCTGGGCTCATCAGCAAAGACCTTTTTTATCATCTCCTTTCTGACACTCAGTGAGTAATGACTTTTTTTCAGAGCATTGGCCCCTACGGCAATTATTATCTCATCAAAAAGGCTGAGAGCCCTCCTTACAATTCCTTCATGCCCGATCGTGAAGGGATCAAAGGAGCCGGGAAATACAGCTGTTTTTTTCATTCAAATGATATTTTTTTGGGATTCTTTACTTTTTGCTTCAGAAGCGAAAGCTCAAGAACCTCCATAATTGTATCGACGTAATGGAATTTCAAACCTTCAATATAGATTTCTTTAATATCCTCGACATCTTTCCTGTTCTCTTCCGACACAATTATCTCCTTTATTTTTGCTCTTTTTGCAGCCAGGATCTTTTCCTTTATTCCGCCTACAGGAAGCACTTTTCCTCTAAGTGTGATCTCACCTGTCATTGCAAGGTATTTTTTCACTTTTCTCTGAGTGAAAGCCGAAGCAATGGACGAAGCCATAGTAATACCGGCTGAGGGGCCGTCCTTGGGAATTGCACCTTCCGGGACATGGATATGAATATTCCATTTTTCGGAGAAGTTATCGGGCAGTTCGAGCATTTCAGCATTCGATTTCAGGTACTCAAGGGCAATAATTGCCGATTCCTTCATTACCTCCCCGAGATTACCGGTAAGGGTTAGCTTTCCCATCCCCCTGCTGAGGCTGGTCTCAACAAAAAGTATCTCACCACCCGAGGGTGTCCAGGCCAGCCCTGTCACCACACCCGCCTGATCGTTCCCGGCATAGATGTCGCGTACATATTTGGGAGGGCCCAGTATTTCCAACAACGTTTTTCCTGAAAGATCCGGATTATATTCCGTTTCAGATGCAATATTCTTTGCGGTTACCCTGACAACCTTGGCCAGTTTCTTATCAAGTTCCCTGACTCCCGATTCCCTTGTGTATTTTTCAATCAGGACTTCCATAACTTCCTTGCCGATAGTAAGCTGATCGGGTTTAACACCATGGTTGTCAAGCTGTTTGGGAAGAAGGTGCTGCCGTGCGATTTCAAGCTTCTCCTCAACAAGGTAGCCTGTTATCTCAATAAGTTCCATTCTGTCCCTCAACGCCGGACTTATAGTTGACAGGGTATTGGCAGTAGCAATGAAGAGGACCTTCGAAAGGTCATATTCCATTTCAAGAAAATTGTCAAAAAATGTGCTGTTCTGCTCAGGATCAAGAACTTCCAGAAGTGCAGACGATGGGTCGCCTCTGAAATCCTGTCCGACCTTATCAATCTCATCGAGGATAAATACAGGATTCGATGAGCCGGCTCTCTTCAGATTCTGAATTATACGGCCTGGCATTGCCCCGATATAAGTCTTCCTGTGGCCTCTGATCTCTGCTTCATCATGCAAACCCCCAAGTGACATTCGGATATACTTTCTGTCGAGAGCCTTGGCAACTGATTTTCCAAGCGATGTCTTTCCTACTCCCGGGAGGACCGTAGAGGCAAAGAATAGGAGATTTAAGGTCGCCTTTAAGCTTAAGAACGGCAAGGTGTTCAAGAATTCTCTCCTTAACCTCCTCAAGGCCGAAATGGTCATTGTCAAGAACCCTTCGGGCATTATTAAGATCAAGATTATCAGGTGTATAGAAATTCCATGGAAGATCGAGAAGTGTCTGGATATAATTGACCTGCACCGAATACTCTGCCGCTGCAGGATTCAGACCGGTGAAGCTTATCAAGCTCCTTCTCGAATGTCTTCTTTACTTCAGCGGTCCACATCTTGCTCTCCGCTTTCTTCTTATACTCGTCTATCTCCTTTTCAACAGGATTGCCGCCAAGTTCATTCTGAATAGTCTTCATCTGCTGATGAAGCAGGAATTCACGCTGCTGCTGGTCAAGGTCGCTTTTTACCTTTGACTGCAGCTCGTTCTTTAGTTCAAGTACCTGGATCTCCTGTACCAGAAACTCAAGAAGCTGGAATCCCCTGTCGCGGAGGCTGTTTATTTCAAGAAGTTTTTGCTTATCCTGAACTTTGATATCTGTATTGGAACAGATGAAATTGATGAGGTAAGTGTTGTTTTCTATGTTCTTGATAGCAAATGAAGCCTCAGGACTTATATTGGGATTTATTTTTATAATCTTGAGCGACAGATCTTTAAGCGATCCGATTATCGCATTGAAATCCTTGCTGGGTATTTCAGGCTTAATCTCCGGAATTGTCCTCACCCTGGCAATAAAATAAGGGTCGCTGGTGATGAGCTCGTTCAGAATCATCCGTTTCCGGCCCTGGATTATCGCAGTGGTAGAGCCATCGGGCATTTCAAGGAGTTTTACGATCTGGCCGATTGTGCCAATGTTATGAAGCTCACCAAAAGTGGGATTTTCCAAATCCGGATCTTTCTGGGCAACAGTGCCCACAATCTTATCGGTCCGGTAAGCATCCTTTATCAGCTGTATCGACCTGGGCCGCCCAATTGAGATAGGCAGTACGACTCCGGGAAAAAGCACAGTGTTCTTAAGGGATAGTATTGGAATTGAATCGGGAACGTCCACATCCTCAAGATCTCCCTCATCACCGTCAGCAATAATGGGGACAATATCCCCTTCCCCATCCGCAAGGTCAGGAATTAGTAACTCTTTAAGGTTCCTTCTGAATTTCTTTTCCATACCTTTAACTAAATTCTGCCAAATTTACATAATAATTTTAACACAAAAACCAGATGGGACATAGAGCAATCATTATGCCAGAATTGAATACACGGGGATCCTTTATTAACTTTGTTTCGTTCCCCTGAGGTATCTTTTGCATCTCACCACACGACCTCATGAACCCCTCCCAAAAGGCCGAGCGTTAAAAATCCCGCCGGTGGCGGGATTTAGCGAAGGAGCCAGCCTGCAGGGCAGGCATGTGGGCAAAAAAAAAGGATCCTGTTACAGACCCCTTCAGAAACTATAAGAAGTTAATTCTTATTTCTTTTTGACCACATGGTCCTTGTAACGGTTCATGAACTTATCAACCCTTCCTGCAGTATCGACAAGCTTCATCTTGCCCGTATAAAAAGGATGTGATGTATTTGAGATCTCAAGCTTGATCAATGGATATTCCTTGCCATCTTCCCATTTAATGTTTTCCTTCGACGGGGCTGTTGACCTTGTCATGAATGAAGTGCCATTCGACATATCCTGAAAAACCACCAGTCTGTAATTACCGGGATGTATACCCTCTTTCATCGCTCTGTATATTTAATTCTTTTAATACCAAAAAATAACCCATAATTAGGGTTTGCAAAATTAAGTAACAAAATGTAAAAAACAAAATGAAACAGAAAATTATTATTCAGATTGTGATTTACCCTGAGTAATCGTTTGTCTCTGAGCCATTTCATCCTTATACCTTGTAAATTCCAGCTTTTCTATGAAAAGGTACCTGTAGGTTATATGCGTCTTTGCACGGTGTGCACCCAGGGCTTCATAAATAGCAATCATCCTGGGATTAAAATCACCCACCCACGATAGTTCAAGCTCCCGGTACCATGGTTTGCGCTTAAAGACCTGGTAAAGATGAAAGAAATATAGCCGACTCAACTCCGCTGTTCTGGTGAGCGGGATTAACACCACCGACAATAGCCCGCATTCTTGTCATTTTATGCGTTGCCTTTGAATAAACAAATCTTAACTTATTCCAGAAATTCAATTTTCCCCTGAATGGTTTTATAATCTGGTTAAGGTCAGGGAGGAGGATAAAGAACGCGATCGGCTTGTCGTTGTAATATGCAAACCAGATAAGCTCTTCATCAATTACAGGTTTGGATTTCTGAAATGTTGCTTCCAGCATCTCAGGATCGAGTGGAGTGAAATCATCTTTGAAAACCGGCCATGCCGAATTATAGACATCCACCAGGTCATTTACATATTTCCCCCTTTCCCGTAATTCAAGGTGCCGGAATGAGTATCCCGGTCTTTTGGACAGCCACTCTGCAATTTTCATGATCCTCGACGGGAACTCTTCAATCTGATTCTCTTTGTTCCTGACCATCCTGTGATATGAGTACTGTTCATAGTAGTTCCTGAATCCGTAATCTTCAAATAAAGTCCTGTAATACTTCTTATTATAAGGCATCCCGAAGCCCTGCTGCATAAATCCCTCTACAAGAAGTCCCCAGTTATTGTCATTCTCTCCAAAATTTACAGGTCCGTCCATTGCTTCCATACCGTACGAGGCAAGCCACTTTTTGCCCGTATCAAAAAGCAGAAATGCAGCTTCCCTGCTATCGATCACTTCAAAAAACCCGATCCCTCCGGTTGGCTGACTGTATTTTGAAGATTTCTGGTTATCAAAAAATGCAGCAATCCTTCCAATCGTATTTCCGCTATCATCTTTTATGATCCAGCGTGCAGCGTTACCCCGTTTAAACAGGTAGTTCTTTTGAGGGTTGAAAATAGATTCAAGCTCGGTATCAAGCGGACACACCCAATCGGGATCATCTTTATATAACTGTTTCGGAAAATCCAAAAATTTTCTTACTGTCTGTGGTGAATTAACTTCAATTACCTCCATGATGATGAAAATTAAAGTTCAGTTATCCCTTCGGGATGAGTGGGTATTTTTCTCTATATATCGCGGCAAATATAGGGAAATTTGATTGCGGATCGGATTGCGGATTGCAGGCATTGCAGATTGCGGATTGCGGATTGCGGATTGCGGATTGCATTACGGAACCTCGGACAGGAATTAAATCCGCAATCCCAAATCCGAAATCCGAAATTTCTTTTTAGTGTATATCGATTATCCTGTGGTCGATAAGAATGAAGAGAGCTATAAGCAGGACAGAATATATTGCATAGATCTTTAAAGGAATATACTCTGAAGGTTTTATTTTCATCTTAATCCACAGGTAGTCGGCAAGAAAGATCTTTCCGACACAATATACGAAGAAGGTGGCAAGTGCAACACCAACAATATTATAGCCCCATTTTATCATCAGAAGGCTTAACGGGATGTTCAGGGCAAGCTCCAGCAATGCAGATATCAGGGAGATATGGGTTTTTTTTCGTCCGACAATAATGGTCTGGGGGAAAACCAGTCTCGGGATTACGAGCAGGGAATAGATTAGAAAGATATCAGCACTTTTCTGGAATTCGGGTGTGAACATACGCGGATAAAGCCACCTGGCAATAAGCATGACCAGCATGGTCGCAGGGAAACAAAGATGCATGAGCCTTTTTGACCTGGCCTTAATTTTTGCCAGCGACTCTTTCATCATTGTTCGTGTTGAGAACTCCGGTAACATTGCGTTACTCAGGCCATTAGCAAGCATAAGCACAAGAGGAAATTCCTTTGCGCCATACCGGAACCAGGCAAACCATCCGGGATCACGGTAGACTGCCGACACGATAATCCCGTCGGTATACTGCGCCGACCCGCTTATAAGCGAAGTAAGGATTAATGGCAATCCCAGATAAAGATGTTCTTTTATGAATTGGACGGATATCTTCATCTCGGTGTATCTCCGCAGAAGTATAAGAAGCCAAACCCATCTTACTGCAGTAATTAAAAGCAGACCATAAATTGACCAGATAATGCCTTTTCCAAGAATAATTGGAACAATAACAAGAATAAGCTGTGCGTGAAAACGTGTAGACTCCGTATTGAAAGATCCGGTAAGAGCGGTTATTCAGAAGATAAATATATTCAATCAGGCACACGGGATTGCTCAGGAGAAGGTAGAGAAGGAGAAGATTGATATAGGGGACATTACCCGAAATGTGAAAAACTGAGAAGTTGTTTTTTATAGTATGGCCAATACCGAAGAAAATGAGACTGAAGATGCACAGCAAAAGAAATGCATTGAAAATCTCGGGTGATTTGCCTGTCCCGTTGTCACCTATTTTCCTGTAGGTCCTGTTCCTGTGGTAAAGAGGCAGGAGCGACTGGATAATTCCGGTAACCCAGAAGAAGCTTATAAGCCCTGCAATAAACAGGAACATTTCCCAGGATCCAATTTCAGCCCTGGTGAGATGACTTTTAGTAAATACAATGCTGATTATCAGGAAGACAGTAAACCGCATCAGCTGAAAAAGCTGCAGCCCTGATACATTGTCTATTAGGTTTATTTTTTTCAAGCAGTCATAAAAGTATTCAAAATTCTACCTGATAACATAAACCCTGCCCAAAAAATTGCAGGAGCGTATTTATTTATTTATGAACTGTAATGTTCACAAAAGAATGATTCAGGGAAATCAAAATCAAAATTTTGCAAAATGAAAATTTTGGTCTTAATTTGCACACCAGAAACGGTGGATGTAGTTCAGCTGGTTAGAACGTCGGATTGTGGTTCCGAAGGTCGTGGGTTCGAACCCCATCTTCCACCCCAAAAAATAAGGCTGGCCGTTATTGACGGTCAGCCTTATTGTATAACACGTGTTTAAAACACTATTTTCCCCTGGTCTCCTTTACCTTCTCCCACTTCCTGTATTTCATATATGCCACATAAGACAAACCGGCAAGAATGATAACCGTTATATACACGGATGAAGGCACCGGTACAGGATCACCTGCTGCATAGGAATGAAGCCCTGAAAGATAGTAGTTGACACCGAAATATGTCATAAGAACCGATGAGAATGCAAAAAGGGACAGAAGGTTAAAAGTGTAAATGTCCTTCATGCCCGGAATAAGGCGCGAATGCGTAACCAGGCTGTAAATGATGATGGTGATCAGCGACCATGTCTCCTTTGGGTCCCATCCCCAGTACCTGCCCCACGATTCATTTGCCCATACTGCACCAAGGAAAGTCCCGATTGTAAGAAAGTAGAGCCCGAGGATCAGTGTCCTGAGATTAATGACAGCCAGCTCATCGATTGTATTTGAAATCCTTTCCCTGTTGTTTTCATTCGACAATGCCATCAGTATCATGGAAATTATACCCAGTATCGCCCCCAGGCCAAGGAAACCATAGCTGCCGGTTATCACCGAAACATGAAGGGTCAGCCAGTATGATTTAAGAACCGGCACCAGATTTGTTATCTCGGGATCCATAAAGCTCAGATGCGCAACCATCAGGGTCATTGAAGCGAGGACAGCCGTGGCCGACAATGCAAAAGCTGATTTACGGCTGAAAATAAATCCAGCCAGAAGTGTGACCCACGAAATGAAGATCATCGACTCGTAACCGTTGCTCATAGGGGAATGACCCGAAACATACCAGCGCAATCCCAGTCCGAAAGTGTGGAAAAGGAATCCTGCAAAAAGCAGCCAGCTTAATATCCTGACCAGGAGCGAGATCTTTTTCCTGCCCCTGATCACCATAACTATCAGCCCTATGAGCATGATAAGTCCGGTGGTTGCGTAAAACGGGAAAAGCTTTTCAAATATCATCAGCTTATAATACAGAAGCTCGGCTTTTGATTTGGAAGCAGGCGGCAGGTCATATTGCGCAAATTTTTGCTGGTAGGTTATAACCGATTCTGAAATCTGCTTTGCTGTTGCTTTATTATTTGTCTGCAGGGCTTCGGCGAACATGGGGATAATGCTTTTCAGATAAAGGGAGTCCTCCCCGCTTACCGCATTCTTCATGGCTTCCTGAGGCGATCCCCAGGTGTGTGTTCCGTCCCTGAGGGGAAACATCTTAAGAAATCCCCCTGTATATATCATGTAGACTATATTAACCCTTTCATCCACCTTCATTATCTCCTTGTCGAGCTTTGACCTTGCACCCGGCGCTTTTGAGTAAGCTTTGTTGACATCCTCTGTAAGTTTATACGATCCGCCATTCTCAAAGCTGACAAGATCACCAAATGAAGCAAGGTTTCCTCTTATGCCTATGGTCTGCTGCAGATCCTTGTTTGAGACTCTTATCAACGGAACATTCTTTCCAGTTGTCAAAATCAAAATAGAGCCCAAGGAAAACCTGCATGGAAGTCATTCCTTCAAATTTATTTTCCCTTGCCAGTTTCCGGAGAATGTCGTTACTCAGTGTAAACAATGGCTTGGTTCTTCCTTTTTGATCCTGAACCAGTACTTTTCCGAACTCAGCTGAGGATTCCCTGTCAGCTATAAGTTTCTGTCCGCTTGCATTTCCAAGCCCCGATAAAAGAAGAACAATCAAAAATACCGGCAGCGCTTTTCTCAGGGCCGAATTCCATAAACCCGGTTTCACGCTGTTGAATGTTGATTTTTTATTCAGAAGGGAAAGCATTATAAAAAGGAACAACAGAAGATATCCCGAATAGGTTACGAACATGCCGGCAAAATCATGATTGACGGAGAGTATCGTTCCCATTTCATCGGGGTCATAAGATGACTGGTAAAACCGGTAACCCTTATATTTCAATATGTTATTCATAAAAACCGTGAAGGGTTTCTCAACATTTTCAGCCTTGTCAAGAAGGACGACATCGCTTTTATAACCCGAAGGACTGTTACTGCCCGGATACCTTTCAAGTGAAAAGTCGTTTAACTTAAGGCTGAAGGGAAGCAGTGTTTTCCTGGGACCGTAGAATACTTCAAGTATGTTGTCATTAACCGGAGATGAGCTCGTTGCAACATTTTCCGACTGGTCATCCCAAAGGTAAAAAGTTGCAGCCGTTTCATTTCCCGACAGAAGATCTAAAATAAGGGCATTTCTTCCCGTCTCCCGGACAGACCTGTCGACCGACACCGCTTTTAATTCACCACTGGCCGACATTTCCTGTGGTACCAGCCTCACACCATTTACGGTAATGATCTGCATCGGGTTCAGTTCAATACTCTGACCGGGTTCAAATGTTACAGTCTCCTGAGTCATCATGCTCATTTGCTGGAAAGGGAATTTAGACTTAAGGGAAAATGAAGATGAGTCGGAAGTTATTATCACATCTGTTTCTTCGCCGGAATTAAGTCCGAATGAGAGGCCTGCGGTTACCTTTGAATCGCCGCTGATTAAACTGACAGTCTCCCTTTGGGGGCCGGCAATAAGAATTGAGATCATCGGTTTACCTCCCGGTGAGTCAGAAATGACTTCCGCAGCATTGGGCAATATCTTCGTAAGGACAAGATTATAATTCCTGTCCCCGATAGCCAGCTTTTTCTTATAGTTGCCCGCCGATCTGTCAGATAAATAATATTCCTCCGATGCCTGGTTCATTATTTTACCCTCTTTATCTTTCAGAGTGAAGCCTATGAATTTATCGCTTGAGTAGCAGGCGCTTTGCTCTTCGCCTTCCCTTATATGGATTGTACCTTCCCATCCTGTGTACCTTGTAATTGCTGCACCTGCAATCATCACAACAAATGCACAGTGGAATATCATTATTGTAAGCTTTGTCCGTTTATACAGCTTAAAAGCTAAAATCTGACCAATCAGATTGATAGACAGCAGCAAAAGTATCAATTCAAACCATCTTGTATCGTAAACGTAATTATATGCGGTTGATGCGCCGTAATCATTCTCAATAAATGTTGCAGCAGCCATTGAAGCTGCAAAAGCAACGAATAAAACTCCCATAAAGAGAGGAGAAACAAAAAATTTTATAATTTTCATAGCCTGAAATTGTTATCCTTTTTCTGAGATCTGTTGTAACTTTTCTTTTTCAAGTATCTTAATGTATGATGATGTGGAGATCAATACTCCTGAGACTTCCATCTCCTTCAGTATCCTTACCACGCTTTCTTTTGCCATATTAGTCATTTCACCCAGCTCCTGCCTTGTCAGCATCATTTCGAATTCATCGGAATGAAATATTTCGTCGGCAAAGTAAATTAAAATTTCAGCTAATCTGCCGGGCATCTTTTTTTGAGCCAGGTTGACCATTCTTGTAAGCGTCCGCAGCGATTTTACACTAATGTCCTCAAGAAGGCTTTCGGCAAAATCGCCATTTACCTTAACAAGGTATTTGAAAATCTCGAAGCTGATAAAACACGCCTGCACTGCCGTCAGGGCTGAAACTGAATAGGAATGCCTTGAATTCACATAAGCTCCGGGACCAATTATCAGCCTGCCGGGAAGCACAATGCTCATAATAAAATTCCTTCCTCCGATGCCTTCAATGTAACTCTTGGCCATACCTGAGGCAAGAAACAGTGCATTTGATGCAGGCGATCCCTGTTTAAGGAGTATCTCCCCGGGCTTAAACACAGCCTCGTATCGGTTTTCGTTTATTAGCTGCAATTCCGCCTTCGTCAGATGCTTAAAATTCTCCCAGCGTACTGAACAACTTTCGCAATTCTCTGTTAAATTATTATCAGACATAACTAATCTATCGGAGCTCAAAATTAGAATTTACCAGTTAAATATACCTTTTGTTCTCACAAATATCATTTAATTAATTGATTTTTGTCACCGTCAACACATATATGTGTCAATTTTAGATATTGCATATAGCATGTTTATTGTTATTATATTAACAAAGCCTAATCACTACATTGCACTGCGAAACCAACCTTAAAAATCATATCATGAAAAGACATTTACCACTTACAATCTTAATTGCGGCCATCTTTCTGGTATCTGCCTGTGAAGGGCCGATGGGTCCGGCCGGGGCTGACGGGAAAGACGGAGCAGACGGTCAGGATGCAAATGAAACCTGCAAGCTTTGCCATAATCCCACTGTTGTTGACATGAAAGTTGTTGAATTCGGATTCTCCAAACACAAGTATGGCGAAGCTGCTTTTGAAGAAGGAGGAAATGCATCCTGTGCACCCTGCCACGAGTCGGAAGCTTTTAAATATGTTTGCAAGAATAATATTCCTGCCACTTTCACACTTAATACAACAACGGGAAAATATTCGAATGACTATATGGCTACATCCGGCATCGCCTTTGGCGAACTTAGCTGCTTTACCTGCCATAGCAATCTGCATAAAACATATGCCGGGTCAGAATTCTTTCCTTTAACTAATACCGCTGCTGTCCCAATGACAATGTGGAAAGCGGCAAAGACCATTAATCTCACGCAGGATGGCGGTACAAGCAACCTGTGTGTCAAATGTCACCAGCCAAGGCCGCTGACAACCAGCAGCAGCCTTTCCAATGGCGATGTTGTCGATTATGCTTCAATGGTCAGTGCTCCAACAGCAATATTTTATGATAGTTCTGTTGGTAATGCAGCGCCCAACAAAATGATCCCATCCTACAGAACGGGTATTCATTACGGTACTGTCGGTGGCGTTTACGCTGGCCAGGGAGGAGTTCAGTTTACCGGTTCCCTCACATATGAAAACTCAGCCCACACAACTGCCGCCTCATGCTCAAGCTGCCATATGGCTCCGATTACAGGAATAGCCGGAGGACATACTTTTGTTGCCAAAGGGAACTTTAAGGGCTGCAATACTACCGGATGTCATTCCACAGCTATCACCTCATCATCCACAACATTCTGGAAAACTCCGAGGGCTGAGATCCAGGGATTGTTAAACGGTCTTGCTGCAAAAATTAACGCAGTAGGCGGCGGAACAGATCTTCTCCACACGGAAGCCGATGCTGAATCAAATTTATGGGCTGGCCTGACAACTAATAATTATGATGGTTACATTGATATTTATGACCCGTCTTCAAATCCGACAGGTGCATGGAAGAACCCGGCGCCCTCAAGTTCATGGACACAGGCTTCGAAAGACGCCAATAATCTTTTGACTACATTTCCGACTTTAACGAATGTCGCGATGGGTGCAATGGTCAATTTCCAGTTCTGCCTGAGGGAGTATAGCTTAGGCATACACAACTTCAAATACACAAAAGCTTTATTGCAGAATACTATTGATGCCCTGACAGCCGCGGGTGTTTAGGAATAGGCTTAAAACTATTAAATAAAAGCTGACCCGTTTGGGTCAGCTTTTATTTTTTGCATACTAATTTGGCGTCCTGCCTTCCGCACTAAATGACAAAGGGTGTGTTGTGGAGTTGGGGGGGGAAGAAGCGGCGAGCCGCCGTCAGGCATTCTTCTGGTTTTATGATCCGTTAATCGGCGGCTCGCCGCTTCTTCCCCCATCCTCCCAAGATATCCATTAAGGACCTGTCATCCTGAGCGAAGCGAAGGATCCCTTTTTCGTTTGAATAAAAAGCGTATAATGATTAGCCTTCCTGATCAGATTGATCAACCTGGCAAGAACCATTGACGCGTTGATATTCAACTTAAGCCCTGAAGGGCATGTCCGATCTTAAGAAATAGTAAAATTTATGAATTTAAGTGTATGCAATTGATATTCTGTAACATAACTTTCCCCTCCTTTTCAAGGAGGGGTGGTCGGGACTATAGATTTTGACAGTTCAACAATCAACTTTCCCGACCGGGGTGGTTAAGACTTGAGTCAACCACCCCGGCCAGACGAATTTAGCCTCCTATGGCGAACGAAGGAAGGAGCCAGACTGCAGGGGAGGCAGGTGGTGGAGGGGAAACTTATGTAATTGTATTTCTGGAAGTTAAAAAAACTTGGTCTAACATTGATTCTTAAGATCGCGCATGCCTGAAGCGGCTGAATAAAGGCGGATCATTTATACCTTTGTGTAAATGTCCAGATCCTGACAACCCTGTCAGCATAAAGACAGATCAATCGGGGTTCCTGCTCTCATCAAGGGGATCCTTCGCTCCGCTCAGGATGACAAAGGGTGTGTTGTGCAGTTTGGGGGGAAGAAGCGGCGAGCCGCCGTCAGGCATTCTTCTGGTTTTATGATCTGTTAATCGGCGGCTCGCCGCTTCTTCCCCCTTCCTCCCAGAATCCATTAAGGACCTGTCATCCTGAGCGAAGCGAAGGATCCCTTTATCGATTGAATAAAAAGCGTATAAAGATTAGCCTTGACAAAGGGTGTGTTGTGGAGTTGCATACAACGCAGAGGGGCGTTGCATGCAACGCCCCTACGAATAAAATATAACAGATGACAATAATTATTTCTTAAACGTTCTCATATAATTAACAATATTCCAGATATCAGCATCTGATAATTTGCCTTCGTATTTAGGCATCTCATCCCTTCCGGCTTTGGTTTTGTAAAAATGTTCGCCATCGGTCTGACCCTGAAACGCTGTGCCTGAAAAATCACCGGGGTGTGTTTTTAATGCTCTGGCTTTAACACCGTCACCAAGACCTGTCTTACCATGGCAGGAAGCACAGTTTTTGTTGTAAAGAGCCATTCCGGCCTTTGTACTTGCGTCACTCTGTGCAACAGGATTCTTCATTGATTTGCTGTTAGCCGGTACAACCCATGGTTTAGGCTGTGCATTTAAATTCATGGTTACCATCGAAAGGCCCATTACTGCTACTACTGAACTGATAAGGACTTTTTTAAGTGTTCTCATAACTTTTGATTTTTAAGTTTGGTTATTATAATACAATTATCGTGCAATTTATTTTTCTCCTGATATAATGTTATAACTTTTGATCCTTTTTACTTTCCCTTTTTATTCTGATCAGGCTTATTATGGCAAAGAGATAATGGCCCCAGACACCTATCAGAAGAACTGAGAGGGTAATTATCATCCACCAGGGAGGTGTCTTTGTCCAAAGGGCTCTGTGAGCTACGGGTGCGGTATTCAAATAGGGTACTCCCCATTGCTGAACCGCCCTGAGTTCAACATTCCCGAATTCAGGGTGCTCCTCGAACCTTGAAATAATTGTAAGATTTCCTTTATCATCACCAGGGAGATCTGACGGGAACTCCACACTTGCGGCTCCGTTTTCATCCAGGAGGGCTTCCCCTACCGGCAGGAGGCTGAACATCCTCGGCACATAAATCATTATTGCCTCACCTGTAACAGGAACGTCTTTATTGTTTTCTGATTTGAATGCAGTAAATGAAATCGTCTTAATCGTGTCAACCACCGAAAAGGTCATCTCAAGTTTAACATCCCTGATCAAAAGTTCGGAATTGCCCGCTTCAATGGTGTCATTCCCGGAAAATTCTGTGAAGAAAGCCCAGAGTCCTTCACCGTTCTTTGCGAGAGCAGTATTATTTGTCAGGTCATAAGCGGCAATACCTTTTTCATTTGTTAAAACGGTACCAAGCAGTTCTTTCCTGTCAGATCCGGAATAAAATGAGACCTCCATTCCGGGCAGCGGTAATCTCCATACGGTCCTTAGAGTACGTCAGTGTTGTCTGAAGATATCGCAGATCATCTGAATTCTTAAAATATTGAAACGAGATATAGGGGCTTATTATAGTTTTGTCCTGTGAAAACACCGGAAGAGAGACAACCGATACCAATAATAATAAGGCAATAAAGGATGATATTTTTGATTTCATGATAAACATTCCTGCATCTTATTTTAAAAGTTCCTCTTTATCTTTTTCCTGCATTTCAGAAATAGAAATAATAGGTGCAATTTTTGAAATCGAGCATGAACAACATTGCAAAAATAGATACACCGGCAAATGTCAGAGACCATTCGATCCAGGTTGGGGAATATTTGTTGAATTCAGGTCTGATATCCTGTATCGGTAAAAAAGGTGTTTCCAGTGTCGGAATTACAATTATATAACGGTTTACCCACAATGCCAGGACTGCAATTATGGCAGCAATAGTAATATTCGGAATAGTTCTGAACCTTGGAAAAGCAATAATAATTCCGGGAAGAAGGATCCCTATATAGTTGGCAAAAATAAAAAGTGAGTAATATTCTGAAAAGAGCTTGTCGATCAGAATGGAATCCATTTTAATTGATCCGTACCACTTGGTCAGATAATCACTGAAAGTAAAGTATCCGTAGAATGCCGCAATGACTGTGAGGAGTACCCCGACATTCACAAAATGCCGTTTTGTTATGTACTCTTCAAGGTGGTACACTTTTCTGAAGATCCACATCAATATGATAAGAAGCCCTGTACCGGAAAAGACAGCAGCAATGACAAAATAGGGTCCAAAAATTGTCGAATGCCATCCTGGCTGTAATGTAACCCCGAATATCCATGCAAGGACCGAGTATACGATAATCGCAATCGCAATGATCATTGAAGCCATGATGGTCCTGGCCCTTGAAAGAATTTTTGCCTGCTTCGGAGTGCCGTTATATCCAAGTGCAAGGAACTTATACAGCTTCTTCTTCCATGGTGGAACATTCAGATCTGCATAATCACGTAGTATTGCAAAATCCTCGACAAAAGAAAGATAGAGATAGATAAAACACCCGATCAAGGTCAGTCATGATGGCAATAACGTCCCAGGTTATCGGCGACTGGATCCTGGGATGTATAAAGAGAAAATATAACCTGTCGAGCCGTCCGATACAAAAGAAAATGAAAAAAGGACCTATAACAAGTGAAATAACGGTTATAAGTTCAGCAAGCCGGATTACGGGCTTTCTCCATCCCGTATTGAAAAGATGCAGGACACCTGAAATAAGTGCACCCGAATAGCTCAATCCCATAAAAAAGATAAAGTTGACTATATAAAATCCCCATACCACATTATCCCTCATCCCTGTAACAATGTGTCCTTTATCAATTTGCTGTATTAATCCATAAATACCCAACGAAAAAGGCAAGCAGTATAATAAAGGTTACATACCAGGCTGGTGCTCGTTCTCTCCAGTTCAGGAGTGAGATCTTTAAGAAGTTTCTTGTCAGCTTGCATTTCTAATGGTTTAACTCAAATTAATCACCGTGGCCCGACTTTTTTATATCTTCCTTTTACTTTCTCATCATACCCGTCAAGGCCGCTTTCAACCGGGAACATCCGCTGGTTTGGCGGTAAATAAAATACACTGGGAAGCGTTCCTAACTCCTCACGGTACCTGAATCCTGCCCTGTCGAGCATAAGTTTGCTGAAACGTACGGTCTCATCGCCATTTGTAACAGTATCATCATTAATATCGCCGAAATAGATAACTCCCATGGGGCATGCTGTCACACAACGCGGAAGAATATTTTTCCTGAGATTATCGGCACAGAATACACATTTACCGACAGTCCCTTCCACAGGGGGAATATTTGTTTCCGGATCGTATACATGGCCTTCGGGAAGCTTTACTTCCGGATCTTTCCAGTTAAAAACCCTTGCCGAATACGGACATCCGGTCATGCAGAACTTGCATCCTATGCATCTCTGGTTATCAACCAGAACTATCCCGTCATCTCTTTTATAAGTTGCCCCAACAGGGCAAACGCTTACGCACATTGGTTTGTCGCAATGGAAACATGGGCGGGGGAACCAGTATTTTGCGGTGTTCTTATCATCCTGCAGGAGATACAGCTTAATCCATTCATGGTCCTTTGGAAGCATATGTCCTTCCTGACAGGCTTCAACGCATTTCCTGGCATTCTTGCATTTTGAAAGATCGATTACCATTACGAATTTATGACCAGGCAGTCCTTTTTTTGCCTCAGCTTTTAAATCTGCAGTGGTTTCCCCGGCAGGTTTAATATCATCCTTATCAACTTCCACCAGCTTGCCTTCAGGAGATAATAGTTTTATCTTCTCTCCCGATTTTGCCTTCTCCGCTCCGGCATGCAATCGAACTGCCTGTAATTCCGGTTAAGGATACAGTTCCTATCCCTGCTCCTATTTTTTTAATGAAATTGCGTCTCGATGATTCTCCGGATCCGTCTCTTTGTTTTTCTTTCATCCTCTGCCGAAGTTTTTAATAAATTAATGATCATCCGATTCATGAAAACCTGAAATCATACTTTTAAACAATGAGGTTGGCCTGGCGCCTAAAGTGCAGGTATAAATGTGAATTATCATGAAAATAGATATGAAGAATCCCATTGTTATATGAAGAATATCCGTCAGTATCATTCCGCTGACTCCCAGAAACCTGTTAATAACCGTCTCGGGAAAAAGCAAGCCCAGACCTGAAATGATAAGCAGCGGAAACGCTACATACATGGTAAGTACATAGGTCAATTTCTGTAATGGATTGAATTTCCTGTCCAATGTCACCGGAAAGGGATGTTTCTCACCTTTGAACATTCCAAATGCATAGTATTTGAACTGTTTTCCCAGATCTGAAATGAAATTCTTCTTTCGAAATTCTGTAATATTTGCCGTTATCTGTCAGTATATTACCTGAAATAAAAAATATATAATTGAAAGTAAGCAGCATGGCAGCAATATTATGCCATTTTACCGCCCTTGCAAAACCAACCACAAGGATATAATCAGGTTTATCGGTGTACTGCATGCTGAGGCCGGTAATGATCAAAACTATTACCAGAATTGCATTAGCTAAATGCCACAGTCTCACCCAGATCGGATATAGATACATCTTTCTTCTTATTTAATATTGTTCCCGGGTCATCCGAATATATATATGAACCCCGATAATTATTATTACAAGCGCCAGAATGACCAGGCTTATATAGTTAAGGTATTCATTTCTGTTGGCACCTATAACATACGACTGGTTCAGAATTATTCCGTTAAAAAATCCATCCTTCCGTTGTGCTTTTGATTCAAATTTATAAAGTGTTGACAATAAGCAGGGAATTTTGGGAATGACATTCATTACATCTTTTTACTGCTTCCGCTTTAGGTAAAATTAAATGAGAAACCAGGATGGTATCATTGATTTCAGAATGACACTCTATACACCTGACATTTTTAAAGTGTGATGCCTGATTCGGAAGCCATTCATGCTTTTGCAAAATATTTACTTCCTCTCTCTCGGATAACAGCTGAAAATGATCAAAGTTGGCATGGCAATTCAGACAGATATTATTATCGTACAGAATTGTCTCTTTCAGGTTAGCGCTTGTTCCTGATACTTATCTTGTAATCATGCGGACCGTGACATTTCCAGCAGGTAAATCCCTCTTCCTCCAGTTTAAAATGCACACTATTCTTGTATTCGGCTTCAATTTCTTCGAAATGATACTTTGCAAATTTTTCATCCCCTCCATGACAATCAATGCAGTTGAACTTCTGTTCCATCCTTAATTCACCGGGATGAGGAAACGTTGTGTACTCTTCGGAGTGACAATCGGTACAGCTGAAACTCTTGTGATTTGAATTGTAAAACTTCTCCCTGTTGACGATCCTTTCAGAAAACATAAGTGCCTTTACCTGGCGGCCGAGATTCTCGTTGGTATATTCATAGTTTTCTGTCCATGACATTTGAAGCAGCGTTCGTTTTCTTCATAAAATGGCGAAGCAACAGTATGGTGAATGCAAAGTGCAACAGTTATCCTGTGTGCCGGACAATCCGGCAGCTGAAGCCGCCGGGAAGTACAGGATAAACAGGTATGGAATAAGCAACCTGATTCTGGCAAAAGTCATACCCGATGACTGATTAGAACCTGACAGTAATATTGAAACCCACAAGGTAGTCACCTTTGGTGAAATCATTTGTATTGAAGACCAGGTTACGCTGGTAGATTATCTGTGAATAGTTAGCCACAAATACCTGGAATGCATGGGTTGCTGTTCCTATTTCCCATCCGAGCGAAAGGTTCGGTTTTGGCTGTTCCTCAAGATCCTGTTTTGTAAGAAGCTGATCATATTCAATAATGATCGACTGCGATCCTACAACGGTTGCTTTTGCCCCGGCTGAAATTCCGAAATTCAGGTTTTTATACTTCAGTTCATTTGTAAATTGCGGAACAGCATTGAAATAGATAACTGACGGGGCAACCTGCATGGAAAATACTATCATTAAACTTCCTGGCAAGGATCAGCTGGTTGAAATAGGATAACCTGTGGATATCCTTGTAACGTTCAACCGGTCCGAATGCCTCTTTTCGCTGAGGTCCAATACAATATTTCCATAGTAGGAAAGAGAAACAGGCATGCTGTTATCTTCTTTCTGCCTGAGTATCAAGTATTTCCACTGGATATCCTGAAGTTTGTAGTCTTTGGTTGTGCCCAGCTCCCAGCATAAGCCTGTCGGTGATACCGTAATTCAGGCCAATTCTTGTATTGGCAGCTCCGTAAATCCCAAAAAGATTATGATAATTCTCGATAAGGCTGAACCGGTGATGGATCTGAAGTTCCAGACCTCCTTTATAGGGTGTTGCAACAGTTTGATTATCGATCAGGATTCCTGTCTCGAAGGTAAATCTTACCGGAGCGGATTTATCTTCGGGTTTTGCCTCTTCCTGGGCTGATAAGTGGCCAGAAAGGTTGTTAAAAGTAATAAAATTAGAGACCTTTTCATTTTAAATGGTTATTGGTTTATAGGTATTTTTAGTTGTTTTTAGCTCCCTGTTGAATCCAGATAAGTATCAATTGCTTTTCGGCGTCAATAAGATACGAACTATGGCTTCCGGAACTTAATTGCTGAACAATAACACTGGTTTCGGCAGGCGGGTTTACGTACCCGCCGACGGTCAGTGCCTCATAGGAATTTCCTGCCCTGAGATCAGGATCCCTTGTTGCACCGTGACAACCCAGGCAGTTACTTGTAAAAAGGGGCTGGATCTGAGTCTGAAAATGAACAGTATCCACAGGATTTACAATTTCAACCTGATACACATATTTTTCACAGGATGAGAATATAATAATCCCTCCCGAAAAAATAATAGCCATAAGAGACGGCCATGGGATTTTAGCTTTCCATTTCATTTCTGGTAATTGTTAATTGTTTCACAAATATAGAGACATTACTGATTAATAGAATTTTACAACAGTGATTTTTAGCAGCTAAATCATGCTGTATATCATATAGAAAATTGATCTATATCATTCGGGAAATTGATAAATATAAATTAAACAATAAGGAATTCACTCCTCTTATTCTGCAACACCAGTCTTTCAAAACCTGTTATAAGCTTTGACCACTTTAACGGAATATTGTTCACAAATACCTGAATAATTTGACAAAAATATATTTACAGGTTATAAACTTGCTACCTTCAGGCTGATCAGATCTTAAAAGTTATAGGCGTTGTTTTCAATCAGTTTATCAGCAATTCTTCTCCTCGCATTTTTCACATTCACCCCGTTAACCCTTGTAAGAGTTTCAACAGCATTTATCAGACCTGACGATGACGTGTCAGATGAAATGGAAAAAATGGCATCATTTGCTGATTTTCTCACCAGGTGGGCAGTATCGTAAATATTGACATCAAGGATATCCTTATAAACAGAAGGTGCGTCCTTTAGTGATTCAAGCTTTTCAATACGAAGGGCAAGAGATTCGGATATGTAAGTTTCCATCATCATTTCCGCAAGGTTGTTCATCACTTCCTGTTCGTTCACAAGACTTTTTTCAAACTGTTTCACCGCGCCATGCATGCAAAGAAGTATTACTTTCTTGAAGTTCCTGAGGTATCTTTGTTTTTGCTGATAATATGTTTCTTCCCCATTTTTGCCATCGGTGATTGTGTCAAGATTGTTAAACAGTTTTTCAGCCTCACCGAAAAGGTCGAAATCACCTTTCATTGCACGTTTCATTGCAGTATCAGCAACAAGCAGGCGGTTGATCTCATTGGTTCCCTCGAATATCCTGTTAATTCTTGAATCGCGATATCCTCTTTCCACATCCATTTCAGCCGAATAACCCATGCCACCATGAATCTGTACTGCTTCATCGGCAATAAAATCAAGCATTTCCGAACCGACGACTTTAAGGATTGCGGCCTCAACTGCATAATGGCTTATCGCCTCTATCGAAGCCCTGCCCTTGTCGCCGCAATCGACCTTCAGCTTCTCCATAAGATCATCAATATCCTTGCTTACCCTGTAGACTGCAGATTCAGATGCGAAAAGACGTATCACCTGCTCTGCCAGCTTATGTTTTATTGCTCCGAATGTTGAAATAAGGACGCCAAACTGTTTACGTTCGTTTGCATACCTGACCGAATCATTGATTGCCCTTTTACCAGCTCCGATAACATTGGCGCCAAGTTTAAGCCTTCCCATGTGAAGGATGCTGAGGGCAATCCTGAAGCCTTCCCCCCTCTTTCCGAGAAGGTTTTCAACCGGTACCTTCACATCATTAAAAAATATCTGTGCAGTTGATGACCCTTTAATACCCATCTTATGCTCGTCCGCTCCGATTACAACTCCCTGGTAGCTGGTTTCGACAATAAATGCGCTGAGCACCCTGTCGTTGTCTATCTTGGCAAAAACAACAAGTGTATCGGCAAAGCCTGCGTTTGTAATCCACATTTTCTGCCCGTTTATGATGTAGTGCTTCCCGTCTTCAGAAAGTTTTGCATTTGTTTTCCCCGAATTGGCATCACTTCCGGCTCCCGGCTCTGTCAGGCAATAGGCTCCGATCAGTTCGCCGGTTGCAAGCTTTGCTACATAACGCTGTCTCTGATCCTGATTACCGTAATACATTATCGGGAGAGTGCCGATACCGCAATGGGCCATATAAGCAACAGAAAATGAATATCCTGCTCCTGTTGTTTCAGCAACAAGCATCTGTGTTACAAATGACTGGCCAAATCCGCCATACTCCTCCGGAATCGAGATTCCCATCATTCCCAGTTCTCCTGACTTTTTCAACATCCTTTTCATCAGATCCCTGTCGCTTTTTTCAACTGCTTCCAGATTTGGATATACCTCAGCTTCAAGAAAATCCTTGCATGTCTGGGCAATCATCCTCTGCTCTTCATTGAATTCTTCAGGTATAAAAATATCTTTGGCTTCAACTTCGCTTACAAGGAATTCTCCGCTTTTCAAGACTTTTCTGGTTTCCATTTGGGTATTTTAATTTAATTAATTCTTATTTCTATCCCTGAATCACCCGGGGAACTTTCTGTTTTTTCATTCTAAGGAGCCCCTTTCATAACTCCATTGCCTGGGCTACCAATTCCGCAATATCGAGATTCTTTATATCTTCTTCCCTGTTCTTGTACTTTAATCCGTCAGTTATCATCGTCATACAAAACGGGCAGGCAGTAGCTATAATTCCGGCTCCGGTCTCCAGCGCCTGCTCTGTTCTTTCAATGAATATCTCCTTTTCCCCTTTTTCAGCTTCCTTGAACATCTGTGCACCACCGGCGCCACAGCACAGCGCAAAGCTCCTGTTGGACCCCATCTCAACAAAACCGGATGTCATGCTCCTGGTTATCGACCTTGGTTCGGAATAAATCCCGTTAGCCCTTCCAAGATAACACGGATCATGATAAGTTATTCCCTTTCCGTCAAATGTTTTATGCCCTGTTTTCAGTTTTCCCTCTTTTATGTTCTTATTAAGGAATTGCAAATAGTTAATCACCTCATAATTACCTCCAAGATCGGGATATTCATTTTTTAAAATATTAAAGCAGTGCGGGCATGTGGTTATTATTTTTCTGATATCATAACTTTTCAGGATCTCAATGACCTGCAGAGCCTGCATCTGATAAAGCATTTCATTACCTGCTCTGCGGGCCGGATCACCTGTGCATGTCTCCTCCTTTCCCAGAACAGCGTAACTTACATTAAGATTGTTCAGTATTTTGGCAAATGCCCTGACAACTTTCTTATACCTGTCGTCAAATGCCCCTGCGCATCCTACCCAGAAAAGATACTCAGGCTTTTCTCCTCTGGCGGAGAGGTCTGAAACCACAGGCACTTCAAATCCGATATCCCTGGTCCAGTTTAAGCGGTCTTCAGCTGAATACTGCCATGGAGCGCCATTATTTTCGATATTGCTGAAAACTCCTTTCAGCTCTCCCGGAGCCGAGGCTTCCTCAAGTACCAGGTACCGGCGCATATCAACAATCAGTGAAGGATGGTTTATGTTGACAGGACACTCCTGTGCACATGCATTGCATGTCGTACAGGCCCAAAGCTCTTCTTCTGAAATAAAATCTCTTAACAATGACCTGCTGTCATTGAAATCCCTTCCGTTTTTGATCATAAGCGGACCTTTTTCCTTCATTCTTGCCCTCAGGTCCATCATAACTTTCCGCGGGGAGAGCTTTTTCCCGGTTATGTTTGCCGGACAGACCGATGTACACCTGCCGCATTCAGTGCATGACAATGAATCGAAATAGTTTTTCCAGGTTGCATCTTCTGCATCCTTTATGCCAAACCGCTCAACGGGGGCATCAGCCGGTGCTGCTGAAAATGCAGTTTCGGGGTTGAGCATAAGTTTTACTTCCCGTGTGATATTATCCATGTTAGTAAGTTTCCCCAATGGTTCCAGCCGTGAAAGGAAGACGTTGGGAACCGACATGAAAACATGGAAATGTTTTGAATATGGAAGATAATTGGCAAAAAAGAAGATAAGGAGAATGTGTGCCCACCAGGAAATTTCGTACATGGCGTTGAAGCCTGCAGCTGAAATGCCTGAAAATAAACCGGCCGTTATTTTGCTGACAGGGTAAATTCCGTATGTCTCCTCTCCCGTCAAAGCCTGGTGTCCGGCATATCCTGCATTCATTGAAAGAAGGGAGATCATAAGAAGCAGGATCAGCGACAGGGAAACATTTGCATCAAGATGTGACTTTTTCTTCATCTCGATACCTTCAAATCGTTTGATGTGGAAGAAAATACGGCGTGCTAAAAAGATGATTATGGAGATTGCAACGAGCAGTGCGAAAACATCACCCGAAGCTATAATGAAATTGTAAACAGGACCGAGGAAATGAAGAGCCCGTTCGGTCCCGGCAAGACCGTCAATCACCATCTCGATACTGCCGATGATGATAATGCAGAAACCCCAGAAGACAAGGGCGTGAAAAAATCCGAGGACAGGTTTTCTGAAGATCTTTGTCTGCCCGAAGGCGACCTTCATCATAACGTTCAACCGCTTCCCGAAATCTCTGACAGGGAATGCGGGCTTTGTGAATCTGAAGAATTTAATGAGGCGGTTAATAGTATAGTAGAAAACTCCGAGGGTTATCAGTAGAACAATTGAAAAAATAATCTGCTTGCATAAAATAAATTGATCTTAATTGTTTTTGGAATCTCCTCTGTGTAAAAAGTGATTTAGTCCCTTTGGTCTAGGGGTCGATCCTTGTGGAACTCTGTAAAAGTTCTTAACTTTACTAAAGTCACAATTTGAAGTTGCATGGTCATTCGGGCAAAGACTATTTTTTCAATTCCTTTACAGCTGTAACAAGTTTTGGAAGAACCTTCATTGCATCTCCCACGATACCATATTGCGCTGCCTCAAAGATCGGGGCATCCTTATCGGAATTGATGGCCACAATGTATTTCGATGAGCTGATCCCTGCCAGGTGCTGGGTTGCTCCCGAAATCCCTACAGCAATATACAGGTTTGGCGCTATTATCTTGCCGGTTTGTCCGGTATGCTCATCGTGAGGCCTCCAGCCTTCATCCGATACCGGTCGTGAACATGCCGTCGCTCCTCCAAGAAGTGAAGCAAGTTCAACAAGCGGGGCCCAGTTATCAGGAGATTTCATCCCCCGGCCTCCCGATACAACAATATCAGCGTCAGTAAGCAGTATCCTGCCTGACTGTTTCTGAACATCGCTAACCTCAGTTTTTGAAAGTGATCCGTCGGCCTCTAAATTCATGGTCTCCGGAACAGCGCCTGTTGGTTTTCCTGACAAGATCGAATGAGTTTTGGGCCAGAGTTATGATCCTGACATCAGTTTTTATTACAAGGTGGGCAAATGCATTACCTGAATAGGCCCTCCTGTAAACCGTAAAAGGATCAAGACTAAGTGGCAGTTTACTTACTCCCGACCCGATCCCTGCCTTAAGGCGGACGGATAGCCTTGGAGCAAGAGCTTTACCCGAATTATTGTTTGGAAACACTATTACTTTGGAGCTTTCATTCCTGGCAATGCCATCCAGCACCTTCGTATAAACCTGATTATCAAGTGAAGTTAAACTGTCGCCAACGACATTAATAATCCTGTCAGCTCCGTAATCTGCGAGTTTTTTCAGTTCCCCGTCATCAGCCTTGCCTAATGAAACGGCTGTCACAGTAGTCTTTAGCATTTCAGCAACAGCTGAGGCATACGAAACAAGCTCAAAGGAAAGCTTCTTGAATTTTCCTTCCCAGTTTTCTGTGTAAACTAATACTGACATAATTTGTATTTTTTCCGGATTACAGTTAAATAACCTTAGCTTCATTCTGAAGCAAACCAATAAGTTGTGCGGGATTCTCAGCATCAATATATTTACATGCCGCCCGCGGGTGCGGTTTTTCAAACCCTGTTATCTCAGTTAATATGTCAACCGTATGGGGTTCAAAAACCTTCACAGGCTTGGTTCTGGCCATCATAATACCACGCATGGCGGCTATCCTGGGCTCTTTTGCAATGCCTTTCTGAACAATGGCAACAAATGGAACGGGAACCTTAACATTCTCTTTGCCCCCGTCAATCTCCCTTGTCAGGACAGGTATCCCGTTTTCAATCTTTATTCCTGAAACAGATGATACTGACGGAACTCCAAGAAATTCAGAGATCATTCCTCCGACCACCGAGCCGTTGAAATCGCTCGATTCGATACCGCACATAATAATATCATATTGCTCTTTACGTGCAATTTCAGCTATCTGGGCTGCAACAAAATAAGCATCTTTAGATTCGGAATTAACACGGATAGCATCATCGGCGCCTATAGCCAGAGCCTTCCTGATGGTAGGTTCGGATGCCGGGGTTCCCACATGGGCTACTGTCACCGTTTTGATGCCGGCCGCCGGGTCATCCTTCAACTCAAGCGCCCGGGTCAGGGACAATTCATCCCACGGATTTATTACCCATTGAATGCCTGTGGTATCAATTGATGTATTTCCTTCAACAAATTTGATCCTGGTTGTTGTGTCAGGAACATTACTAATACAGACTAAAATTTTCATTAATTACTGAATATTAGTTATTTATCTTAAGTACCAATTAAAAGCCAGGTAGACTTATAATTCTGTATGAGGCCGCAAATATAATAATTATCGCTTCACAATCAAAAGTCAAAAATATCATGTTGTTTAGGTGTTCGAATTTATATCAGCTTCTATCTGGTTGCATGACTGATTAATATACCAGGATTCAGGGGATAGGTCTGCTGACAGTCGAAATCAATTGCGATCTTACCCCTCCTTTGAAAAAATAAAGGAACTTCAAAAACAATAACCAATTTTTAAATTTAAATTCGCAGACCATAAATCATAGTTAAAACTGAAGATTTGAAAAGCTGGGTCAGGATCTATGGAGGAGTAGGGCTTGCGATGATATTCTGGTCGCTTTCATTCATCTGGTTCAAGGTTGCAAACGAAACTTTCCGCCCGGTCACCATCGTATTTTTCCGTCTTGTTATTTCTGTCATACTTCTGACGGCGTACCTTTTGGTGAAAAAAAAATCTATGTCAATCAGGAAGGAAGATCGCTGGTTATTTGCCATGCTTGCCCTGTTTGAACCGTTTTTCTATTTTCTTGGCGAGAGCTTCGGACTCACATACGTTTCGGCCACTGTCGGCTCGGTCCTGATCTCCACAATCCCTGTATTCGCCACTTTAGGAGCATGGATTCTTTTCAGGGAACGACTGAAGTTAATCAACTATGCAGGCATTGTCCTGTCATTCATGGGGGTGCTTGTCTTTCTCTTAAACGGCGGTACGCTTTCATTCGACATCAGGGGACTGGCCCTGCTGGCACTGGCCGTATTCTCGGCAGTAGGCTACAACCTTACCCTCGGCCGCCTTGTTGGCACCTACAGTCCGGCATTTATTGTTACTGTCCAGAACTCCCTTGGAGCGATCCTCTTTTTACCCGTTTTCATGTTTACCGATTTCAGGCATTTAACAGGCACAACTGTGAGCTTCGTTTCGTTTGTTCCGATTATTGAGCTTTCAGTGTTTGCTTCCTGTTTCGCATTCATCCTTTTTGCCTATTCCGTTCGAAATATGGGAGTCACGAAGGCAAATGTCTTTACCAATTTCATCCCGGGGCTAACTGCCATCTTTTCTTTTTTAATTCTGGGGGAGAAGCTTTCATATCAGAATATTCTGGGGATGATAATCGTTATCGCCGGAATTTACATGGCCCAGATAAACGGACGCCGGAAAAAAACTGACGATGCTTTGATCCTGACGGGCAAAACAGCCTGAAAACCAGTAACCGGCAACCAGCAACTAGCAACTTGAGTTAAATAGTAATATCTTTATACCCTGATTGAAAATATGATAAAAAGGGTAATTTATATTCTTATTATAAGTGCATTATTTACACCTTCATTTTCACAGACAGGGGGCGATAATGTCTATGAGTTCCTGAATCTGTCACATTCCGGATTTGTATCGTCGATGGGAGGAGTAAATGTTTCAGTCTGGGATAAAAATCTTAACCTGGCGTATCACAATCCCGCTCTTCTCTCGCGGGGTATGGACCGGAGCCTTGCGCTGAATTTTGCAAACTACTTTGCCGGGATCAACTACGGACTTGCAATGTACTCCAGGTCGTTTCCGGGAACAGGCAATTTTGGAGCGGGGATCACTTATCTGAATTATGGTGCGTTTACCGAAGCGGATCCTTCGGGGAATATAACCGGTACTTTCGGAGCCTCGGAATATGCATTTTCTTTCATTTATTCCCGTGAACTGGATTCAATGTTTACCGCCGGGATAAATTTCAAACCTGTGCTCTCCCATCTTGAAAAATATACCTCTCTGGGATTTGCCTTCGATCTTGGTGCATCATGGCATAACCGGAGTAACCTGTTATCGGCGGGCTTTGTTATTAAAAACATTGGCTATCAGATCACAACATATGCCGGAGAATCGCGGCAGAAACCTCCATTTGAAGTTCAGGCAGGAGTTACCGCACAGCTGGCACATGCCCCTCTCAGGTTCTCGCTTACCCTGCGCCATCTCGAAAAGTATGATCTTACATTTCAATATCCCGAATCAACGGGAGAAAACGATAACACCCGGGCCTCATTTTCTGAAAATCTTATGAGACACGTAATAGTGGGAACCGAAATAATCCCTCATAAGAACTTCTATCTTAGTCTTGGGTATAATTACCAGAGGAGAAGGGAACTGCAGATTGAGTCGGGTGGCGCAGGCGCCGGCTTATCGTGGGGTTTCGGGATAAATACTTCTGTAATCAGCATCGAATTCGGGCGCGCTTCATATCATCTTGCAGGGTCATCAAACCATGTTTCACTTATAATGAGGCCTGATCTCATATATAAAAAGTTCCATAATTAGAAATACTTTGCATGAATAAAAAGCTTATCATAGCAATTGACGGATACTCTTCGTGCGGGAAGAGCACCTTTGCCAAAGCCATCGCCAGGGAGATGAACTATATTTATATCGACAGCGGGGCAATGTACCGGGCTGTTACCCTTTACTGCCTCAGAAAAGGATATATCGGAGGGGATGACCTTAATATCAATGGTATCCTCGGAGACCTTCACGACATACATATTGGATTTGTCTATAATCCTGATATTCTTGAATATGAAACCTACCTTAACTCTGAAAATGTCGAACAGGAGATCAGAGGCGTTGAAGTTTCATCCTATGTAAGCAGGATAAGCCAGATCTATGAGGTGCGCGCACACATGGTTGAGCTCCAGAGGCAGATCGGTGTGTTCAAGGGAATTGTAATGGACGGCCGCGATATTGGGACTGTCGTATTTCCGGACGCTGAACTTAAGATTTTCATGACGGCAACTGTCGATATCCGTGCAAGGAGAAGATTCGATGAGCTGAAGGGGAAAAATATGGATGTCGGATTTGAAGAGATAAAAAGAAACATAATTGCACGCGATATTGCAGATGAAAACCGGGATATAAGTCCTTTGAGGCGTGCGGAAGATGCGCTGGTACTGGATAACAGCCGTATGACTGTTGATAAACAGATGGAGTGGGTGAGAAAAATAATTGAAGCCAGAATTAATGGAAGTTGAGATTGACAGATGGTCGGGATTTTGTTTTGGGGTTCAGAATGCAGTTGAAATAACCGAAAAAGCCCTGCTACGGGGGGAGACTGTGTATTCGCTCGGTCCCATAGTTCATAATGACAAAGAGATGGAACGGTTATCTTCCCTGGGACTCATCACCATTGACCATGACCGGTTTATGAATCTCCGTGATTGTAAGGTACTTATAAGAGCTCACGGAGAACCTCCCGAGACATATCAGACAGCCGGGAGAAATAATATAACAATTATTGAGGCCACATGTCCGATTGTAAAAAGGCTCCAGTCAAAGATCAGGGAAACCTGGCTCAGATCAAAAACCGACAATGGTCAGGTTGTAATCTTCGGGAAGCCGGGTCATGCTGAAGTGGTTGGGCTGCTGGGTCAGACAAACAATGAAGGCATCCTTATTTCGGTACCGCAGGATGTCAGTAAGATCGATGTTTCCCGGCCTGTCAGCCTGTTTTCGCAAACTACGATGGGAGTCAAAGAATTCAGCAACATTAAAACGCTGATATTTAATAGTATGAAGGAACGCGGTGTTCTTGATCCGGTTCAGCATTTCAAAGTTAACAGTACCATCTGCGGACAGGTTTCCAACAGAGAGCCTATTCTGAAAGCATTTGCAAAAAAACACGATACCATAATTTTCGTCAGCGGGAAAGAGAGCTCAAATGGTAAAATGCTCTATTCGGTTTGTAAAAGCGTAAACCCCGACACCCACTTTGTATCTTCACCTGAAGAAATAGAAAAATCGTGGTTTACAGGCAAACAGTCGGCAGGGATCTGCGGGGCAACTTCAACACCCAAATGGCTTATCGAAAACATAAGGGACTTTGTCTCAAATATGTGACTTTATCAATATTCACGATAACAAGGTTTAATTTTTTTGTAGCTTTGTACCCTGCGGATGCACCCGGCATGACTGCAGCTGCAGAACTTGCAAGATATTATCCGTATAGAAATCACCTATGACAAAATCAAACGTCTACTTTACCAACCTGAGGACAAAACCTTCGGTAAATCTGCTTAAAAAACTTGAGAACCTTATAATCCGGACAGGCATCGGACAGATTGATTTCAACCGTAAGATAGTTGCCCTGAAGATCCATTTCGGTGAACCGGGCAACCTCGCATATCTGCGGCCAAATTATGCTGCGCACATTGTTCGGTTCCTGAAATCAAAGGAGGCTGTTCCCTTTCTTACCGACTGCAACACCCTGTACTGGGGAAGAAGATCGAACGCTCCCTCCCATCTCGATGCGGCTTTTGAAAATGGTTTTAATCCAATTGCAACAGGATGCCCGGTAATAATTGCTGATGGTTTAAAGGGAACCGAATTCCGGGAGATTGAAGTGAACCTTGACCTGTGCAAAACGGCAAAGATAGGTTCTGCCATCGCCGATGCCGATGTAATAATCTCCCTGAACCATTTCAAAGGACATGAGCTTACAGGTTTTGGCGGAGCTCTGAAAAATCTAGGGATGGGATGCGCTTCTGTGGGAGGAAAATTATTCCTTCATTCCGGATCTTCGCCAAAGATTTTTGAAGCAAACTGCACAGGATGCAGGGTATGTGAAAAGTATTGTAATTACGGCGCCATAAAAGTCGGGAAAGACAAGATAGCCCATATCAATTATGAAAAGTGCACCGGTTGCGGTCAATGTGTTGCGGTGTGCCAGTATGACGCTTCAAGGGTGGTCTGGCAGAGTTCCTCGGAAAAGGCATGCAAACGGGTAACAGAATATGCATTTGCAGTTGTAAAGGATAAACCGTCATTTCATATTAACTTCATTATGAACGTTTCTCCTGAATGCGATTGCTGGGATACAAATGATTATCCGTTAGTTCCCGATATCGGGATTGCAGCATCATTCGACCCGGTTGCTCTCGACCAGGCATCTGCCGATCTTGTAACTTCTGCACCTGCGCTTCCGGGAAGCAAAATCTGTAATGACTATAAAGATGATATGAGGGAAAAAGACAAGTTTAAACTAGCCCATCCGGATACATTCTGGCAGTCAGGTATCAGTCACGGTGTAAAGATCGGACTTGGAAACAGTGATTATGAACTGATTAACGTCTGAACATCAGGTTGAAGCTGTTGCTGGTATTGTTCTGTTAATCAACAACTAACCAGTAACAAGAAACCTGCAACCTGCAACTTGAGTTAATTAGTTTGACTTTTCTGATATTCTGCCTACTTTTAACCTTTCATATCAACCTGAACAGTGATGAATTCCAAAGTTAGTATTGCACGACTCTCAATCCTGTCGAATTCCCTTCTGATAGCCATGAAGCTTGTGGTCGGTTTTATCAGCGGTTCCGTAAGTATTATTTCAGAAGCAATACACTCCTCGATGGATCTTCTCGCGGCATTGATCGCTTTCTTTTCCGTAAGTGTATCAGATGATCCTCCTGATTCACGTCACCCTTACGGTCACGGGAAAGTTGAGAATATTTCAGGGGTTATCGAGGCCCTCCTGATTCTGGTAGCTGCCGTCTGGATCATTACGGAAGCAATAAAAAAGCTGGCTGGCCAGACCGGAGAACTCGAATCTATCTGGATAGGGATGATTGTAATGGTAATTTCGGGAGTACTTAATACTTATGTTTCACGAAGGCTTTACAAAGTAGCCCGTGAAACAGACTCCGTTGCCCTTGAAGCTGATGCCCTTCACCTTAAAACTGATGTTTACACCTCATTTGGCGTGGCAGCCGGGCTTGGACTTATTATTCTGACCGGAATCAAGTGGTTTGACCCTTTAATCGCCATCTTTGTAGCTCTTTTTATCATAAGGGAGGCGTTTATTCTGCTGAGAAAGGCATTCTGGCCTTTACTTGATTCAGCCTGGGGGGATGATGAAATTGAAGATCTTGAACGGAAGCTCAATGTTCTGGATGTGAATTACCACGACCTGAGAACCAGGAGAGCCGGGAACTACCGGTTTATCGACATCCATGTCGAGGTCCCGGAAAACGAATCAGTTGGAAACGCCCACGATTACTGCGATATGATTGAAGAAGAGCTCAAAAGGATATACAGTAACCTTACGGTCACAATCCATGTCGAACCAGGTTAAGCGGGGCACTCTATCCGCTATTTTGAATATTTCAGTCTCAGGCTGTTACTTACTACGCTCACACTGCTCAATGCCATTGCCGCACCCGCTATCATGGGATTCAGTAGGAATCCGTTGACCGGGAACAGAACTCCGGCAGCAATGGGAATTCCGATAACATTATAAATAAATGCCCAGAACAGGTTTTGTCGTATCGTTCTTACGGTATTCCTGCTTAAGCGGATAGCCGAAGGTATGATTGACAGATCGTTGCTTATTATTGTCATTTTTGCAGCATCAATGGCAATATCAGAACCTTTGCCCATTGCAACGCTTACATCGGCTGTTGCCAGCGCCTGACTGTCATTTATACCATCGCCAACCATGCCAACGGTTTTGCCTTCCTTTTGCAGCGATTTGATAAATGCAGCTTTGTCAGACGGGAGCATCTCAGCTTTAAAATCCGGAATACCTGTTTTCTTTGCAACTGCGCGTGCAGTTTTCTGATTATCACCTGTTACCAGGTAAACGTCAATGCCCAGATCCTTCAATTGTCTGATTGCCCTTTCCGAACTTTCCTTAATCTTGTCCGAAACCGACAATATCGCCAGAACAGAAGTGCTGTCAGCAAAATAAATAACGGTATTTGCCTCCGCTTCCCAATTACCTGCTAAATCCTCCAGTTTTGGATCAATATTGATTTTGTTTTCGGTCATGAGCTTCAAACCACCTGCCAGATATTTTTTATCATAAACACCTGTTATCCCTCGTCCCGTTATGCTTGCCACATCAGTAAGCGCTACCGGTGTCGCAAACTTCCTGAAATGATTTGCAACAGCTCCGGCGAGGGGATGTTCTGACAGGTTTTCAAGGCTGTACAGGATATTTGTGCCGGCTGATCTGTCTTCATTTGTTCTCCATTCTATTTTGTCAACCGAAGGTTTGCCTTCAGTGACAGTTCCGGTTTTGTCAAGGACAATAGCATTCATTTTGTGGGTCATTTCCAGGGCTTCGGCATCCCTGATCAGAATATTGCCTTCAGCGCCTTTCCCGATGCCTACCATTATCGCCGTGGGTGTCGCCAGTCCAAGGGCACACGGACATGCAATAACCAGCACTGTTATCATTGACAGCAAACCCTGGCTGAATCCGTTTTCTCCACCGGCTATCCACCACACTGCCAGTGTTACAAGAGAAATTGCCACCACCACAGGAACAAAAACTCCGGCTATTTTATCGACAAGTCTCTGCACCGGTGCCTTGCTGCCCTGAGCCTCCTGTACAAGCTTTATGATACTGCTGAGCAGAGTCTCCGATCCTACTTTAACTGCAACAAACTGAAAACTGCCTTTCTGATTTACTGTCCCGGCATAGATTTTTGAGCCTGACTCTTTCAGTACCGGAACCGGCTCTCCTGTGATAAGACTTTCATCAACATAGCTGTTGCCGGTTGTGACAATGCCATCCACGGGAATTTTCTCTCCGGGTCTTACCAGAATTACATCACCTGGTTTTACTTTTGAAATGAGAAATTCTCTTGTCTCTCCGCTGTCAAGGACTTTAAATACAGTCTTTGGCTGCAGTCCTATAAGCTTCTTGATGGCAGCCGAAGTATTTGCCTTCGCCCCGCCTTCAAGAAACTTGCCCAGTAACACAAGTGCTATTACCACTCCTGCTGCCTCAAAATAGACATGGGCATGAAGCCCGCGGTTCGTCCAGAATTGCGGAAAGAGCGTGTTGAATACACTGAAGAGATATGCAATACCGGTGCTGAGCGAAACAAGGGTATCCATATTAACACTCCCGTGCCTTATAAGTTTCCAGGCATTTATGAAGAATGAACGTCCGAACCATACTACAACCGGCGTTGCAAGGACCCACATTATATAGGGGGCAAACGGGATATTCATGAAGAACATGCTTATGACAATCAGGGGGAATGCAAGGCCTATTGCCCATATAGTCCGGTTTTTCATCGACCGGTACGTCTTCTGCTGCAGGCTTTCCAGGTCTTCCTTTGCTTTTTCAGATTCGTCAATTATAAGGTCATATCCGATTGAGGTTATCGTTTCCTTAAGGTTCTGAGGCTTAACCACTGAGGGCATGAATTCAACAGTTGCCACCTGGGTTGCAAGGTTAACCGCAGCTTTTACAACACCGGGCTGACTGTTGAGCCTTGATTCAACATTTGAAGCACATGATGCACATGACATTCCTGTGACAGGATATTGCTTCACGATAATCTTCTGATCATCAGGAATCTTAATGTCCTCTCTATCCTCTTCAATTTCATCAACACTTCCGGACATGTTTTCAACCGGCTTCTCAACACGGATTACTGATTTTTTAATAATAGCCATTATTATCTACGGGTGAAGATCATTGTGTGAAATTAGAAAATATATCATTTAACAATACAGTCAGAAGATTGTTTAATTAAGAGGCTATGAGTTATGAAAACCTGCTACTTATAAAAAGACCGTTTTAAAAATGAAACAATGCCATGATGACCAGGATTCCTGCCGAAAGCAGAAATGTCAAGCTCGAATTGGTAAATAAATTAGTATATTTGGTTACAAAATTGAACAAGAAAATCTGACAGATTGAAGTTGTATATCAAAAATATGGTTTGTATCCGGTGCCAGTTAGCAGTCAAATACGAACTGGAGAAACTCGGTTTGCATCATACCAGGGTCGAATTAGGTGAGACTGAAATAATGGAAGATATTACTGCAGAAACCCGGGGCATTCTGATCACATCCCTTAAAAATATCGGCCTTGAATTACTGGATGATAAAAAACAAATAATGGTTGAAAGAATAAAAACCATTATTATTGAACTGGTGAATTTTAATGAGGAACAAATTAAAACAAACCTCTCCGATTACCTGAGTGAAAAACTCAATCACAATTACACATATCTTTCTAATCTGTTTTCTGAAGTAAAGGGAACCACCATTGAAAAGTTTTACCTGGCTCTGAAAATCGAAAGAGTAAAAGAACTTCTGGTATATGATGAGCTCAATCTTACAGAGATTGCCTTTAAACTGCATTACAGCAGTGTGGCCCATCTGTCGAACCAGTTCAAAAGAATGACAGGACTTACTCCGTCTCATTTCAAAAATCTAAAGAACAACAGACACGTGAGTGCAGGGAATATGTGAATTATGTAATTTATAATGGAAATTATGTAACTCTTTTGCCCTGCTATTCCTATAAATTGCAGCGCTGGAATTCATTTAGAAGAATGAATGAAGTATAGTACTGTATCAGGAATTAAGCAATAAAACAGTTACCCATGGGAAATATCAGCAGACAGGAATCTCAATACGCCAGAAGTCTGATTGAAGCCAGTCGTGATCCGCTATTTACTATTAATCCGGAAGGAAAAATTACGGATATTAACAATGCCTCTATAAACATAACCGAAGTAACACGGGAGAATCTGATCGGCACTGATTTCTTCGAATATTTTACAGAGCCGGATAAAGCCCGTGAAATTTACAGGCAGGTTTTCACAGAAGGATTTGTTGCTGATTTTCCGTTAACTATCCGCGACAGTAAGCTTACTGAAGTATTGTTCAATGGTTCTGTTTACAAGGATGAGGCTGGTAAGGTTATTGGAGTTGTTGTGGTGGCAAGGGATATTACCGATCATAAAAGGGTTGAAAATGAACTTAAGGATGCCAAAGTAGCTGCAGAACTGGCAACAAAAATTGCCGAAGAAGCACAAAGCAAAGCTGAAAGCGCCACTAAAATTGCAGAAGATGCTGTGAAATCGAAGCAACAGTTTTTGTCGAATATGAGCCATGAGATCCGCACACCGATGAATGCAATTATCGGTTTTACAAAGGTGCTGCTTAAATCAGATCTGGATCCAAAGCAAAAAGAATATTTAACCGCCATTAAGATGAGTGGTGATGCATTGACCGTGCTGATAAACGACATTCTCGACCTGGCAAAAGTGGATGCCGGAAAAATGACATTCGAAAAAACACCTTTCAGAATGGCCGCCTCAATATCAGCAATGGTTCATTTGTTCGAGACAAAAATCCGGGAAAAAAATCTTAAGCTGATAAAAGAATATGACAATAAAATTCCCGGAGTATTAGTCGGGGATCCTGTCCGTTTGCATCAGATTATCTTAAACCTGGTAAGTAATGCGGTTAAGTTTACTGCAGAAGGTGAGATCAAAGTGGCTGTCAGATTGTTGTCGGAAGATGAAGAGAAAGTAATCCTTGAATTTTCAGTTACAGATACCGGAATCGGGATAGCTGAGAGTAAATTAACTCACATTTTTGAGAACTTCCAGCAGGCATCGAGCGAAACTGCAAGGTTGTACGGGGGAACAGGCCTGGGGCTTGCCATTGTTAAACAACTGGTAGAATCACAGGATGGAAGCATAACTGTAAAAAGTAAACCGGACAAAGGCTCTGCGTTTAGTTTTACTCTGCCGTTTCAGAAAACAAATGCTGAAGTCGAAATGGAAACAGTGATCAAGGAATTAAATATTAAAATTGAAAACATTAAAGTATTGGTTGTTGAGGATATCCCACTGAATCAGTTGTTGATGAGAACCCTTCTCGACGAATTTGGATTTGATCGTGATATTGCCGATAACGGGAAAATAGCTATTGAAAAACTGCGGAACAAAGCGTATGATATTATTTTAATGGACCTGCACATGCCGGAAATGGACGGTTTTGAAACTACCGAATACATACGCAATAAGATGAATTCTCATATTCCCATAATCGCTTTAACCGCCGATGTAACAACAGCCGATTTAAAAAAATGCAAAGCCGTAGGAATGGATGACTACATCTCGAAACCACTTGACGAAAAACTTTTGTACAGTAAAATATTTGACTTGTTAAAGAAAGCCAAACCATTACAGGCGACAGATAAGTTAAAAGTTACTGATATGAGTTATTTGAAGAAACACACAAAAGAGAATCCGGCTCTGATAATGGAAATGATCGGACTTTATCTGAAGCAGACTCCTCCCCTGATCAGCAAAATGGTGCAAAGCTCCTTTAATCAGGATTGGAATTCCTTGTACGATGCCGTTCATAAATTGATCCCGTCATTTTCTATAATGGGCATGGAAAAAGAATTTGAGATGACTGCAAAAAAAATTCAGGAATATTCAGGCACTCAGAAACATCTTAACGAAATTCATGAACTGGTATTACAGATTGAAAATGTTTGCTCTGAAGCATGTGATGAACTGGAAAAGGAATTGAATATGATGAAAAAATCAAATTGATGATGAATGAAAAGAAAATACTGCTTTTTCTTGTTGATGATGACGCATTGTTCTTAAAATCGCTGGAAATAGAATTTGCAGGAACTACTGAATCTGCTGTAAGAACTTTTGCCACCGGGGAACTTTGTATTGAAAATATATCACAAAATCCGGATGTTATAATTTTAGACTATCATCTCAACAGCATTGACAAAAATGCCATCAATGGACTGGAGACACTCGACAGGATTAAAACATTGAATCCTCATTTGCCTGTTATTATGCTTTCTTCCCAGGATAAGATTGAGGTTGCTGTAAATTGCATGAGACATCAGGCTTATGATTATATTGTAAAAAGTGAAACTGCTTTTCTCCGGTTACAAAAAGCCATTACTACCATTTTCCATTATCAGAAAATAGAAAAAGCCTTAAGCTGGTATATGGAGAAGATGTAACAACAAAGGAGCAGATGTGGTTCAGAAAATGTTTCATACTGTTTTTTGTTCTGATTTTAATAAGTGATATAGTATCATCACAACAAGATACGGTCAAAACAGATTCAACTCTTCTGTATAAGAATATCGAAACCTATTCAAAACGTAGCAAATTTACAGGATTTATCTACAGACTGATTTTTAAACCGGTTGCTTCTGACTCAAAGAATCAACAGGTTAAAAGGAAAGTATATAAAAAACTGATACAGAAACCATACAGTACCTTTGAAGGAAAAATCGTCCGGAATATCGATGTTGTTACCCTGGATCCTTTTCATTATTCAGCATCTGATACTTCTGTTGGGAAACAAAATCTTTTATCCAGGGCAGGGAATGGGATACACATCAAAACACAAGGCATCACTATCCGGAATCTGTTGCTTATACATAAGAATCAACCTTTCAATTCTTTACTCGTCAAAGAATCTGAGCGTTTAATCCGTAACCAGAAATATGTCCATGAGGTTTCTTTCTCTGTGGTGGCCGCAGGAGTAAAATCCGATTCAGTAGATATCTTTATTCGTGAACTGGATAACTGGAGCCTTGTTCCGGGTGCTTCTGTTTCAGCTTCAGGGATGAGCATTGCTTTAACCGATAAAAATTTTCTGGGCTATGGCAATGAATTTCACAATGCATTTTCAAGAAATTTTGATCGTGATATCAGTTCGTTTAACACAACTTATAACATACCGAACATAAGGAATTCTTACATAAGTTCAAAATTACATCTGGGAATTGACGGGTATGGAAATTTCAGCAGGAGCTTCGGGATTGACCGTCCGTTTTTTTCTCCGCTTGCAAAGTGGGCAGCAGGTGTTTCTTTTGCTTCTCAAATTAAAAAAGATTCCCTCAAGGATATCAATTCTGTTTATGTCCCGGTGACTTTGAAATTCAGGACACAGGATTACTGGGCAGGCAAATCGTTTCAGCTTTTCAGAGGAAAGACGGAGGGTATACCTGTAATAAATCTGATTCTGGCAGCCAGATATCTGCATATAAGGTTTTTGGAGAAACCTGCTGAAGTTTTGGATCCATTAAGTAATTATTCCGGTGAAAATTTCTTCCTGGTTACTGCAGGAATCTCTGCCAGGAAATATGTTCAGGACAGATATATTTTCAAATTTGGTGTTACAGAAGATGTTCCGATTGGAAGTGTCTATTCATTTACAGGGGGTTATCAGGTGAAAAATAATTCAGGGAGGTTGTATCTGGGGATGCGGGTTTACTTTGGAAACTATAATGAGTGGGGATACCTGAGTACAAACTTCGAATACGGAACTTTTTTCCATGCATCGCATTCTGAACAGGGGGCTCTGACAATAGGTGTAAATTACTTTACAGGATTATTTGAAATGGGGAAATGGAGATTCAGGCAATTTGTGAAACCACAGATGACGATTGGCATAAACAGGTTCTCTACCGATAGCCTGACTATTAATGATGGTTATGGTCTGGACGGATTTAGCAGTCCTGCTTTGTCGGGGACCAATCGCCTGTTATTTACGCTGCAAACTCAGTCATATGCCCCGTGGAATGTTTTTGGCTTCCGCCTTGCCCCATATCTTACTTATTCACTTGGTATGCTCAGCGATGCGGTAACAGGTTTTAAAGACAGCAAAGTGTATTCACAATTTGGATTTGGAGTTTTAATTAAAAATGAAAACCTGGTTTTTAAAACATTTCAGATATCTGTCTCATTTTATCCTTTAATTCCGGGAAGAGGACAAAATGTTTTTAAAATGAACTCATTTAAAACTACTGATTTTGGTTTCAGGGATTTTGAAATTGAAAAACCCGCAACGACGATATATCAATAAAATATATTCAAACTCTTTCGCTTCAACCATTAGGCTCTCCACTTAAACGTGTAAATTATGTAACTTTTTCGGGAAATTATGTAACGATTCCGGTAATTGAGTAACATATCTTTGTTAATACAATAGTCAATTGACAACTATTGATTAATACTTATGAATATTATTCCCAACAAAATAATATTAAACAAATAATTAAAAAGACAATAAATTACTAATTAAAAAATCATTTAAAATGAAAAAGATCGCTCTTTGTCTAATGGTGGCATGCCTGTCATTAACATTTCTACCGTATCAGTTATCTGCTGCAACTACCGGGGAACCTACCTCAATACCTGCCCCAAAACCTGCAGAAAATGCAGAAGCTAAAGCCTTGGTTCTGAGGTTAGATGAAATTAAAGCAATGGATATGTCGAAATTGAAATCGGAAGAGAAGAAAAATTTACGGAAAGAAGTAAAGTCAATTAAACACAATCTCAGGGCAATTGGAAATGGCGTTTACCTTTCAGGGGCTGCAATTATTCTTATCGTAGTCCTGTTAATTGTTTTATTGTAAAAAATAAAAGATAGAAATCATGGGAAATTTACTTTATGTCGTTGCCGTAGTACTGCTCGTCGCCTGGGCGATCGGATTTGTAGGCTTTCATGTCGGGGGCATTATTCATGTTCTTCTTGTTATTGCAATAATTGCCGTACTGATCAGGATTATTCAGGGCAAAAAAATATTTTAATATCATCCGGTATAACTATCAAAAAGTCCATCCTGATAAACCGCTCACACTGCAGCAAGGTGACGGCGTGAGTGAGAATATAATTATTCAGTGTGGACTTTTTTTTAAAAGAATTGAAGTATTAATTTAATAATAAAAAAATGAGCTCAGGAAAAGTATTATTAGGTGTATTGGCCGGTGTTGCTGCTGGTGCAGTTTTAGGGATTTTGTTTGCCCCTGATAAAGGTTCTGTCACACGGAAGAAAATATCTAAAAAAGGGGAGGATTATGCAGCTGCATTAAAAGAAAAATTCAATGAATTTCTGGATGACATATCAGAAAAATTTGAAGAGGTAAAAGAAGAAGTTTCCGAACTTAAGGAACAGCATAAAGCAAAATCGGATGCAACTAAAAAAGATATGAATACTGCCACGGAATAGCCATGGAAGACAATGCAAAGCTGATTGAATCACTGCTCGAAAGAGCCACTGAATATGGTAAAACAAGCTTTGAGATTATAAAACTTAAAGCCCTCGACAAAACATCGGATGTTGTATCTTCATTTTTACCTCATGCGGTTGTCTTTGTCTTTCTGGCAATATTCATGCTTTTTCTCAATCTGGGATTAGCCTTATGGTTAGGCGAAATCCTCGGCAGAACTTTTTTGGGATTCTTGGTGGTAGCCGGCTTTTATGGCATCACGGGGGTAATTGTACATTTCTTTTTGCATGAATGGCTTAAAAAGAAGGTTTCCGATTTTATTATTAACCAGGTGTCAAAATAGAATCACATGCAAAACATAACATCAACTGCCGAACTTAAAAATGCTATTCAAATATTGGAAGCTGAGCAGGCTGAAAAGGGAATGCTTTTAAAAGAACAGTTATCCAATGCCGTTGAAAGTTTCAAGCCTTTCAACCTTATTAGCAAGCTCTTTAAATGATATAGCTAAATCACCATATCTGATTGATAACATATTGGGCGCCGGTATTGGTCTGGTTACCGGTTTCTATTCAAAAAAATTAATGTTAAGCTCATCAGGCAGCAAACTCAAAAAGCTTTTAGGAGCTGTATTGCAGTTTGGGGTCACAAACCTTGTTGCTCAACATCAGGGGACTTTGAGAGCAATCAGTACTGTTATTTTCCGGCGTCTTACCGGCAGGAAAAAAATGAAATCCATACAACCGTGACAGATCAGGAATTAAAATTACCATTTTACGCAAAGGCAATTTTTTTTCTGATCGGGTTTTTTGCCTTGTTTACTATATTGTATATCGCCAGGGGTATTATTGTTCCTATAGTTTTTGCAGTTATTTTTTCAATTCTGCTTCACCCGATAGTCAATTTTTTTGCAGGGAAAAAAATAAACAGGGTAGTTGCTATTGCAATTACGTTAATCCTTACCTTTTTAGTTATTGCCGCTTTTAGTCTTCTTTTCTTTTCGCAGGCAAGCCGGTTTAGTGAATCATGGCCGGTACTGGTAGATAAATTAACCGGGTTATTCAACCAGACCATCACCAGGGTTTCAGGTTATTTGGACATAAATCCGCAAAAGATCCATGAATGGCTTAACAATACCAAAATTGAGCTTATCAATTCAAGCAGTGCTGCAATCGGTAAAACACTCATCAGTGTTGGTAACCTGGTAGTGGTATTGTTTTTAGTTCCCGTTTATGTCTTTATGCTATTATATTACCACCCCATCCTTATTGAGTTTATTCGCAGGCTCTTTGGCACCAGTAACCAGAGTCAGGTGAGCCAGATAGTTACCCAGACCAAAACTGTTATTCAACGATACCTTATAGGACTGGTTATCGAAGCAGTCATAGTAGCCACATTGAATTCCGTTGCTCTTTTAATACTTGGAATTGAATACGCTATCCTGCTTGGTATTATTGGCGCATTGCTTAATGTCATTCCATACATCGGAGGAATTATCAGTGTGGCAATATTCATGTTGGTTGCATTGGTTACAAAATCGCCTGTTTATATGATTTATATCATTGTGATCTATTCAGTCATCCAGTTCATAGACAATCACTACATCGTTCCCAAAATAGTTGCCTCAAAAGTAAAAATCAATGCTCTTTTCGCAATAGTGGTTGTAATTGCAGGGAATGCTTTATGGGGTATTCCCGGAATGTTCCTTTCCATACCACTCCTTGCAATTGTAAAACTCATTTGCGACAATATCGAACCTTTAAAACCCCGGGGATTTTTATTAGGGGATACCATGCCCCCTTTAATAAAAATAAAACCATAAAAATAAAACCTGATCCTCCTTAAAAGGATAAAAAAATTAAACGCCTGAGACCGGGTTGAAACTAAGCTACCGCAGTGGCGCATAGGGCCGAGTGAAACGCAAAGTTCGCAAAGCTGAATTTACGTGTTTACAAATGATTCTTCAAGATCGGCTTTGCCCCCAGTGGGATTGAGTTCTTGATCGTTTTCTGAAAGAATTCTCATGTTACGTATTAAAGATCTCATCTCATTCTTAAAGAATTGAACATATCAAGTTTAAAAACAAACCGGATACGTTCTTTAAATGATCCTGTTATTGATTTAATATTATCAGAAACAACCAGGGGAACATAGATCTCGAAGAAGTTCCACACTCCTGCCTTAAAACCTGCTTCAAAGAATAAGAGCGATTTATTGTTCGTCACGATACCATGATCATTAAGTAAAACATTAACGAAAGGTTTCACAGGAATCCAGGTTACTTTTCCGGGCAGACTGCTGGTTAACGAAAGTGAAAATAACCATCGGCTGTATCCAAGAGTATCATTCAGGGGAGATACCAACCCTCCCTCCGATAAAGTCATCTGCCGCGACCAGAAAGTTTTAGGGAACACAGTAAACCGGTCCGGATAAATTCCCTCGTACAGGTATTGTTCCCGGCCACTCCTTCCACTGGCTGCAAAACTATAAAACGGGTCCGCAGAACTGTTTTTCAGCATGGTGCCGGCAAAAAATCTAAAATTGAGCCCTCTTTTTTCACCATAATAACTGTGTGTATAGTTAAGATCCACGAATGTCTTCTGAAACGACCTCCCTGATTCAAAAGAAACTGCCAAACTGAAGGGATTAATAATACCGGGTCTTTCTAAAATGTAACCGAATTGCAGAAATGAACGCATCTTAACTGGCAAAAGAAGTTCAATTTTATGAAGATCTGATGCAGTAAAAAAATATCCAAAGACATTCTGGTTGACAGGATTGACCATGTTTTTTGATCTGAAACCAAGGTCTGCTCCTATCTTCGCTTTTTGATAGTTCTGATTACCAGGTGCACCGAATTTCTCTCCTTCAATTGTAAATGTTGCCATCCTGATCAGATTATTATAGGGAATTATGTTGAAAGAAATTTTTCCAAATCCGGTAAGCCCTTGATTACGAAACGTATAAAGAGGAATGATAAAATATTCCACTGGTTTGGGTATAAGTGTCCCATTATTAAGGACCAATCCAGCCATAAAACCATCCAGGGTGTTCCAGTCAAAAACGGGGGTATACAATAATGTCCTTTTCTCCGGATCTTCAATTGTATATAAGAAACGGAATTGCAGAGGATCAGCTTTACGACAGGCACCTGATGTCCGGATGTTATTGTTAAGCCTGAACAGTTCGGGCATTTTATGCTCAGGATCTAATTTTAATTCTGAATTGTCATTACCGGGTGCATTTACCCATTTCTTACCTTTAAAGCCATCTTCCCAGTATCCGGTAATGTCTGAACTACCTTTTATTCCTGTTATCAGGAGCGGGGCTTCCAACTCGCCTTTGTTTTTAATAAGGAGTTTCCGGTCCTGAAAACGGACAATTTTATAATCAAGCCGTTGTGTTGTTCCCAGGAAATCCTCAAAGAACCAGGAGAGATCTTTGGCTGTGGTAGATTCAAAGGCTGCTCTCAGATCCTCCGGCCGGGGATGCTTGTTCTTCCATTCGCTGTAGTAATCATGCATTGCTGCATCAAACAGGGAATCCCCAAGATAAGCCCGCAGATAGTTGAAACCCTGTGCAGCTTTATTATAAATTATACCGCCGTAGTTTTCGTTACTGTAACTTGTGGCGGCAAGATTAATGGGTTGTTCAAAGTTCCGGCGTGCCGGAATAAGCCATTCCAGCTCCTGAATCCGTTGCACCGGCATTTCATCAATTTGGAATAACTTTGCCAGTCTCCTGTTTCTAAAGCCAATTTCCCAAAGTTTTTTACCGGGATATTTTTCAGCTAAATATCTCGATTCATAAGCACTTGCTATGCTCTCATCCATAAAAGGGAATCTTCGCTCGTCAGAACCAATCGCACTGTAAAACCAGCTATGACAAATTTCATGGGCAATTACTTCATCCAGAAGATAAGGATCGCCTGCAAGCCCAATCACTGTCACGTCCAGGATACTCCATTCCTGCTCCGGAATTCAGAGCGCTCTGAACAGCCGTAAAGTTATTATACGGATAGTCTCCTATCCATTTTGAAAAATACATGATTGCATCATTCACATAGGCGATCGCATCTTTCCACAGGTTTGCTTCCTGGTCAGTGAACATCACCCACGTGGTTACTTCCCTTCCCGAATCGGGCAGGGTTACAGTTCCCTTCAGAACATGAAATCTCTTATCAGCAAACCAGGCAAAATCATGTATGTTATTTTCTGTATACCTTAAAGTCTTCATCTGACTGGATGATTGGGGAAAATCTGTATCTCTCAGGTAGTAAGATTTATTTCGGGAACTATCTGCGGAAAGAATTTCAAGCATATTCTTTTCCTCTTCATTCTGAAGTTCGCCTGTTGCACCAACTATATAATTAGCAGGTAATGTAATGCTTACGTCAAAACTTCCAAATTCAGAAAAGAACTCGGCATGATCCAGATATGGCATCTGATGCCAGCCCGATCTGTCATATACTGCAGGTTTGGGATACCATTGGGAGATCTGATATGATTCTTCTATATGCCCCAGCCGTGAAGTGACTCCCTTTGGGATTTTTACATGAAAAGGGGTAGTAATGACTATTGTATCACCATTTCCAAGCGGTTTATCAAGAACAATTTTACAAATATCCGGAGACCCCGATAAGTCCCATAGCACCTTATTATCATCAACCTTAAAATCGAGAGAATCGATAAATCCTTTTAATTCCGGATCGTTGAACAATTTGCTTTTCCCATTTATGGTGAACATCTGCCTGGCTAATGCTGTTTTGTTGTTGGAATATGCATTTGGCCAGAGATGAAAATACAAAAAGTTGAGAGTGTCAGGAGAATTGTTAATGTACTCAACTGACTCGTATCCATTCAGTTCATGTGTTCTGTCATTCAGGGTCACATTAATTTTATAATTTACCTCCTGCTGAAAATAATCCTGCGATGAAGCATTAATTAAGGGGCAGAAAATGCCGGTGATGAGGAAAATATATTTACTCGAGAGACTGTATAAAAGGGAGTTTTTGCATATAAGACTGACCCTGAATTTTTAAGGCTTAATAAAAAATAATACGAAGATAATTCAAATGCACGAATGGTCATTGTACATCAGATCGAATCTGTAAATGATGTAACTAATTGCCCGAATTTATGTAACGATTCCGGTGTTGAGAAAGATAACTTTGCAGACATTGCAAATCGCACTCTGAACAATTCAGGGCGCGGGAAGTTATTGTCTCATAATATAATTTTATAAATCTAAATGATAACAGTAAAGAAAGAAGGTATTATAATACATCAAACCCAATTGGAATTTGAAAATGATGGAGTTCTGAATCCCGCAGTAATTCGTGAAGGCGACAGCGTTCATATTTACTACCGTGCGGTGCAAAAAGGAAATCAATCTACTATCGGTTATTGCAGGCTCGATGGTCCCCTTACAATTGCAGAACGTTGGGAAAAGCCTTTACTGGTTCCGGAATTCGACTATGAAAGTCATGGTGTCGAAGATGCCCGGATAGTTAAGATTGATGACCTGTATTATTTGACATATACCGGATACGACGGCACAAATGCCCGGGGGGCTCTGGCTACTTCAAAAGATTTAACGAATTTTACAAAACAGGGGCTCATTGTTCCTCTGATAACATATGCAGAATTTGTATTCCTGGCTGAATCAGCCGGTAAGGTAAATGAGAATTATTACCGTAATCACAAATTTTATTACCAGGTGGCAGACCCTGAAAAGAAAATGATGTTGTGGGACAAAAATGTGACTTTCTTTCCCCGGAAAATTAATGGCAACCTGGTTTTTCTTCACCGGATCAGACCCGGCATTCAGATTGTTTCTGTCAACAACTTAAAGGAACTTACCTCAGAATTCTGGAAGAATTACCTTATGGATCTGCAGGACCATATCGTCCTTGATCCTGTTTACGGTCACGAGTTAAACTATATTGGCAGTGGCTGCCCTCCAATTGAAACAGAACATGGGTGGTTGTTGATTTACCACGGAGTCGGGGAATCGGACAGAGGATGCATATATTCTGCCTGTGCCGCACTTCTGGATCTGAATGATCCTTCCAAAGAACTGGCACGGCTTCCTTATGCACTGTTTTCACCTGAATATGAATGGGAATTGTATGGTGAAGTGAATAACGTTGTTTTCCCTACCGGTACTGCCATTTTTGGAAATACTTTGTTTATCTATTATGGAGCAGCGGATACAACTATTGCCGTTGCTTCGGTGAATTTTCAGGCCCTGGTAGCCGAATTATTAACTTATGCAGGTAATGATGGAAAATAAAAACGAAAACCTTTCTGAAATCCTGTTTGTTACATCATATCCTCCAAGAGTATGCGGCATAGCAACCTATTCGCAGGATCTGATAAAAGCGCTTTCAAATAAATTCAGCAATTCATTATCCATAAAAGTTTGTGCCCTGGAATCAGGTGAAACAGGATTTTTGTATGAAAGTGAAGTAAAATATATTCTTAAGACCTCAGTAGCGCATGAATATGAAGAATTAGCATTAAAAATCAACAAGGACAATTGCATTAAAATGGTCCTGATCCAGCATGAGTTTGGTTTTTTCAAGTTGCAGGAACAGGCATTTCAGCAATTTTTAGATAAACTTTTAAAGCCGGTCGTTATTGTCTTTCATACCGTTCTACCCAATCCTGACATTCTTTTAAAGACAGTAGTGCAAAATATTGCAGATGCCTGCGAGTCGATAGTAGTTATGACCAATAACTCCGCCCGGGTATTAACAGATGACTATGAAGTACCTGAGCAAAAAATAAGTGTAATTGCCCATGGAACTCATCTGGTCCCCCATCTTAACAGAGGATTTTTAAAAAGAAAATATGGATTAGCCGGCAGAAGAGTACTTACAACTTTTGGCCTCCTGAGTTCAGGAAAGAACATTGAAACTACACTCAGAGCGATGCCTGCGGTTATCAAAAGCAATCCTGATGTAGTATTCCTTGTAATTGGCAAAACCCACCCGGAAGTATTGAAAAAGGAAGGGGAAATTTACAGGGAAAACCTTGAATCGCTGGTAATCAACAACAATCTTACAAATCATGTAATATTTGTAAATAGCTATTTGCCATTACCCGAACTTCTTGAATATTTACAACTTACAGATATTTATCTGTTTACAAGCAACGACCCTAACCAGGCTGTAAGCGGAACTTTTGTATATGCAATGAGTTGCGGCTGCCCTATCATTTCTACACCCATCCCCCATGCAAAGGAGGTATTGACATCTGAAACCGGCATTATTTTCGATTTTTGCAACTCACATCAATTAGCTGACAGCATTATAAAATTGCTCAACGATGAACCGCTAAGAAAGAATATCAGCATAAACACCCTTCAGAAAATAGTATCCACTGCCTGGGAAAACTCTGCCGTTGCCCATGCCAGGCTGTTTGAAAGGATTTCCGGCGGCAAAATTTCACTGCAATATAACCTCCCGGTCATCAACCTGAATCACCTTAAACAGATGACAACCTACACCGGGATCCTTCAGTTTTCAAAAATCAACCAACCCGATGTCAGTTCAGGTTATACCCTTGATGACAATGCCAGGGCCCTGGTTTCGTTTTGTATGCATTTTAGATTAACAGGCAGTGAAAAGAGCCTGGTTTACATTCATAAATATCTCCGGTTTATACGCTTTTGCCAGCAGCCCGGTGGTGACTTTTTAAATTATGTAGACTACTGCACCGAATTTTCAGATCAGAATAAAGTCACTAATCTTGATGATTCAAATGGTAGAGCAGTCTGGGCTCTGGGATATATAGTCTCAGAAAAAGATTTCCTTCCTGACAGAATAATTTCAGAGGCCAGTGCAATCATTCAAAAAGCAATGCCTCATGTAGAGACAATTCATTCTACACGTTCAATGGCATTTACAATAAAAGGTCTGTATTACTATAATATTACAACAAAATCGCCTGAAACACTTAATCTGATTGAAACACTGGCAAAAAGGCTTGTTCAGATGTATAGGCATGAATCAATTGAAAATTGGGATTGGTTTGAAGGCTACCTGACCTATGCAAACAGCATTTTGCCTGAAGCTATGTTATATGCCTGGCTGGTGACTGGTGATACTGTATATAAAGATATTGCCATATCGTCGTTAAATTTTCTGTTATCACAAACTTATAATGAAAATGGGATAGAAGTTGTATCGAATAAAAGCTGGTTGAAAAAAGGGCAGAAGGCAGGTCATTTTGGAGAGCAGCCAATTGACGTCGCCTATACGATGATGACCCTGAGTAAGTTTTATGATGTAATTCAGGACGAAGAATACAGGCTGAAAATGGAAACGGCTTTCAACTGGTTTTTAGGGAACAACCGGCTGCATCAGATTATTTACAATCCATGTACCGGTGGTTGTTACGACGGGCTGGAGGAAACTCATGTGAACCTCAATCAGGGTGCAGAATCGACTTTAAGCTATCTTCTGGCAAGGTTTACGATGGAAAAGTATAAAAATCCGGACAGGATACCTTGCGGGAAATCGCCGGATTTTGCAAAGAAATCAATTAAAGAAGAAGTATTGAATCAACGGACTAAGAAAAGATCAACAACATTAATTCCTGATTACATCTTAACAAATGAATCCGGACCAGCCAAAAAAGAATTGCACCGCTAACGAAGGTGTGAATAATGTAACTTATACAGATAATTATGTAACGCTCTTTACCTGAGCTTCCTTTAACTTTCAGTCATTATTATTCATATAAAAAAACCGAATGAAAAAAGCAGGTATTGTCATTATGATCATTGGTTTATTATTAACCATTATTACGGCTGTTACTTTCTTCACCAGGGAGAAAGTAGTTGATATCGGGCAACTGGAGATCACTGCAAACAAAAGGCACCACTTAAAATGGTCCCCTCTGGTCGGAATTGCCGTCATCGGAGTTGGCGGTCTGGTTTTCTGGCAATCGCCAAAAAAATAACAACCTGCCAGAGTAATGTAACATCGAAATGATTTGGGCACACTGCCAACAGGATACTCTTATTGTTTATGACCCGGTTATCGACAAAAAAGGTTGCTGTAATAGTTGCTCACCCGGATGATGAAACGTTATGGGCAGGTGGAACGATACTGAGCCATCCGTCGTGGAATTTTTTCACCGTTTGTCTTTGCCGCGGAAAGGATCAGGACCGGGCTCCCAGGTTTCATAATGCATTAAAAGCTCTCAGATCGGATGGTGTAATGGGCGACCTTGACGACGCTCCTGATCAAAAACCACTGGACGAAAAAGAGGTTGAGCGCACAATACTGGACCTGCTGCCTCCTAAGCATTTCGATCTGATTCTCACACATAACCCAACGGGTGAATATACAAGGCACATAAGGCATGAGGAGGTAAGTAAAGCAGTAATTAAACTCTGGTATGCCGGTAAAATTTATACCAGCCTTCTTTGGACCTTCGCGTACGAAGATGGTAATAAGAAATATTACCCAAAACCTGTCGAAACTGCCAGTGTTTACAACAAGCTTACAAGGCGTATCTGGTTAAGAAAATTCAGCATAATTACAGAAACCTACGGATTTGAAAAAAACAGTTTTGAAGCTGAAACAACACCACGGGCAGAATCATTCTGGCAATTTTCAGATCCAATTGATGCTAAAAAATGGATTAAGAAATGAAAGTACTTGTATTATATGATTACCCGCCTTCACCGGGGGGGCTTGCAACACAGGGCGATCTTCTGTACAGAGGTCTTCTTGAGATGGGGGTTGATGCAAATGCTGTTCATTTTGAATCAGCACTGGAAAAGGAATGGTACTATCGCTGGTTTGAACCCAACGTAGTTGTTGGTGTGGGTTATTGGGGGCATACTCCCCAATTAGTCCTTCACCCGCAACGGTATGGGGTACAGCCGGTACCGTGGCTGGTTGCTGACGGTTATATCGCTAACTACCAGGAAGTTTTGAATGCACTCCCCCTTATTCTGGTAACATCGAACTGGGTAAAGGAGATGTATGTCCGTGACGGTATCAATGGCGACAAAATTGAGGTGTTACCCGTAGGTTGCGATACGGATTCCTTTATCCCTCACAACAAGGACGATCCGAAAATTCTGACAGTACGCGAGACGCTGGGCATTTCACCCGATCAGATAATGATTCTCACAGTTGGTGGCGACGCCGCATCAAAGGGAGCACAGGAGGTAATGCAGGCGCTGGCTATCATTGATTCCAAAGCGCCCGATTGGAAATATGTCTGCAAGGTGTGGCCCCAGCCACGTACCAGTAATCAAAACCTTGCCGATCTGGAAATGGCAACGCACCTTGGCATTGAAAAAAATGTCACTTATGCAACCAACACAATTTCACGTAATTTCATGCCTTATCTTATCGGAGCATGCGATATATACGCAGCGCCTTCCCGGCTTGAAGGATTTGGAATGCCGCAAGTGGAAGCAGGAGCATGCGGGAAACCGGTTCTGGGTATAAAGGCAATGGGAATGCTTGATACAATTATAGATGGTGAAACGGGGTTCCTGGCAAATGTAGCCAGGAAAATTATTGTGGACCAGGTAATGCTCGGTGATGAGTCAGGCTATGAGGATAAACACAAAGTAATGTTTAAAGAGCCACGGACAGTGGATTACCGTGCAAATGTCCATGATATTGCGAAGTATCTGATGATCCTCATGACTGATGCAAATTTGCGGGAAAAGATGGGAATGGCAGCCAGAGAGCGGGTTGTGAATAATTTTGACTACCGTGTTGTCGCAAAACGGTTTGTTCAGATAATAAGCGATAAATTGGACATAAGGTAACTTTCAGGTTAATATCATGCAAACGTTAAACCGGATAGAGATTGAAGAAGCAAAGAAAGCAGCTCTTGAAGTGCTGCTTCATAATGCACACGGATCGTACCACGGGCTTCCACGGACTGCCGGCTGGGGATATCCGGAACCCTATACAAGGGATCTGATGTTTTCTATCTTTGGAATTGCTGTTTCGGGAATAAAAAGCTTACAGAGAGCATCCGGAGGGTATTGGAAACTCTGGCAAAGAATCAGACCAGACACGGTCATATCCCTTCTCTGGTGCACGACCAGGAGGATCGCGGATCGAGTGATACCACTCCTTTGTTTTTGCTGGGTGTTGGCATATTCAGGAAGTTATCCGGAGAATCTGACTTTCTTAATGATGCGGTTGAAAAAGCCTTAATCTGGATTGAGTATCAAAGTCCGTCAGACCGGTATCTGGTTGCACAGCAGCCCACAAGTGACTGGCGTGACGAACAATGGGTTACCGGGTATGGATTATTTGTGAATACGCTGGTATATTGCTGTCTCCGGCTTCTTGGCCGGGACGAAAGAGCAGATTTAATGATCGGGGAGTTGAGCAGGTTTACATTAACAGGAGGGACGATGCACCATCATGCCCGCGAAGGGCTTGTTGTAAAGCATAAGCCTTACTATGCTTTCTGGTCTTATAAAATTCATAGCAGCGAAAGGTTCGACCTGCTTGGCAACAGTCTGGCCATTCTCTCCGGAATTGCATCACCGTCGCGGGCTGACGATATGATTTCCTGGGTTGAAGAGGAGTGTTCAGCAATGAAAAAAAGAGGTGAGCTGGCACTTGACCTGCCCCCTAATTTTTTCCCTTTCATTAAGCCTGAAGATCAGGACTGGCATCCACGGTATTCGAAATATAACAATCCCGGAGAATATCACAATGGAGGTATATGGCCTTTTGTTTGCGGATTTTATATAGCAGCATTAGTAGCTGCTAAAAGGTACCTGCTCGCCGAAAAAAAACTTATGGCTCTTACCCGTATAATCAAAACTTCCGGAACGGGTATTGATTTCGGATTCAACGAATGGCTGAAAGCACAGGATGGCAAGCCGATGGGGCAGGACTGGCAAACCTGGAGCGCGGCACTTTACCTGTATGCCGCAAAATGTGTTGAAGAAAAAAGAACTCCATTTTTTGATGAGATGAGAAGTATCCGAATCCCCCGGTAAGTAATGGGTTACACCTTAATAATGTGTGAATTATGTAATTTGTTTGTGCAATTATGTAACTTTCCTTAAATGGTTACGTTTACCTTTGTCATAATCATAGATTTCACCTCACTGAATTTACCATCATGGATACAACGGCAAACGGTTACTGGAACAGGAAAAAGAAAAAGCTCATATTAAAATATCCTGTAATAAAGGAACATGATTTGCACTTTAACGAAGGCAGGGAAAAAGAAATGATTGAATCGCTGTCGTACAAACTTGGTAAATCTGAAGTAGATATGTTATTAATTATTGCAGGTTTGTAATTAACAAAAAAATCGTATCTTTGCACCCAGTTTTTTAAATAATAACAAATTAATGTCAAAAATACTTTTTATTGATGGTTTTGCTTTGATCAAAGTCTGGGCCGCCGGATTTTTTGGTTTCCATATTAGTGGCCTGATACATATACTGCCTGCTATTGCACTCTTTGCGATAATGCTGGGTATTCTCCATAATAAATCCTTATTGCGGTAGGATTAACTGATAAAGAGTAACTCAGTCCGGTTCTGCAGCCAGAAAGCACAATTAATTTTAGAACTTTACTTCCTTCTTACCTGAACTTTATTTCAGAGTTCTCCCCAAACCCCTCCCTCAGGAGCTGATCTTTCATCACAATCATTAATGGTTCCATATAGTTTCCGAGTCCTAACCCCGACCCATCCCCTTAAGGTTAACTACCCTTTATACACATCATTTTAAATTCTGAATTTACTCTGTCGTTTTTAGTCCAGCTGGATCTGGAAGAGCCAAATATGAATAGGGGTTGTTGAAAAAGTCAAAATCCATTAACCGCAAAGGGCGCAAAGGGGAAACGCAAAGTTCGCAAAGAGCTGAATTTATGTGCTTTAGCTTTGCGTTCTCTATATAACTCTTTTTGTATCGGCATGATTTTCAGAGAGTTATACTTTGAAGTTCCAATTTCGAAGGACTGTGACAACTTACCGTTCTAAGATCGCACATGCCCCGAGGGGCTATTGAAAAGGTCAAAGAGGAAGGTTTAGGAGGGTTCTGAAGGTTCCGTGGTGAAGGTCATCAGCCAGGGGCTTTTCTAATTTGCAGATTAGCTTTAACATATTTGTAATGTGTGAATTATGTAACTTTTTTAAATAGTTATGTAATGCATTGACGAAACCCGGTAACTAAATTTGGTCTTTTAAAAAGACTTCTTCTGGTATGATAAAAACCGGTAACTAATAAACCTGAATTGAAAAATAAAATACAATTATTAAAGTTCCTTCCGAAGAGTTTGTTTCTTTTTTTCTTTTCGTTGATGACATTCACTGTAAAGGCGCCTGAGACATCAGTTACCTTTATCCTGGCTTCAGAACCAGTAGACGCTTATGAAAGACTTATAAAGGCAGTCGTTAAGGTTGAGAGTGCAGGAAATACCCTTGCATATAATCTTATTGAGGAGGCAGTCGGCGCTTTTCAGATCAGACCAATCAGGATACTGGACTATAACCGGCGAACCGGTAAAAATTATAAAATCGAAAATTGTTACAATTTTGATATTTCTAAAGAAGTATTCCTCTATTACGCCAGAAAAATCGGGTACCCGGATTATGAAACAATCGCCAGGAACTGGAACGGATCCGGGGAAACCACACAGGGTTACTGGGAAAAAGTCAAATTGAATTTGTAGTCAATTGTTACTGCGGGTTTTTAGCAAGACTTGATGTTATCCCTGAAAGAATAGACCGGAAGCAATAATGAAAGAGAAACCTTTCGGGATCTCTGTCAAAATATATTATTCCATCCCGCACATCTTCACCCGCAACAGGATTTGAATCCATAACTCTCCGGTTAGCAATATATGAAATGAACCTTTCTTTAAAAGCTGTTGTATCATCGGTTCTTTTATTCTTAACCGTAATATTCAATCCATGATAAAGCATGGTCATTTTGCCGTTAGCATTTTTATTATCAGCGCTAAAACTGAAACTCATTTTATCGATTTTCCCTGATGTAGCATAGATATAAGCATTTTTCTCCAGGATTGGATTTAGTTCATTTGCTTCCATGTCCGAAAGAGAACCATTCAGTGAAAATGTGTTATTGCTGTCAAATAATCTTGCTTTTAAGTGAATGTTAAACTTTCCTTTCCCCATTAACAATGCATCAGCTTTAAGTTCAATAAAAGCGCTTTCCGTCTTGTAGATAGCGTTGTTTGTTATGTTGTATAGTTTAGAATTGATTTCATTGAATCTGATAATTCCTGCTTCGTTGGCCTCTTCAGCATGCACGGTAAAAGTGACATTCCCGTCGAGGAGCCTGATTGAATCAATTTGCAGAGGACCGGGATAGTTATAAATCATATCCTGAAATGCAGGTTTGATCAGGTGCCGGAATTCTTTTCGTTTATCACGGAAAACTTTCATATTCATTTCCCCGATTTCGACATAGGAACTAATTAAGCTCCGGTTTCTGAAATAATCTGAAGCAACAAAATCATATACGTTAATATTGCTGAGGCCTGCTTCAAAACGGCTCATTTGAAACTTATACCTCGAGGTGAAATCATAATCGTCAAAGTTTGGTTGAATCTTTAAACTGTCGAGTTCCAGGGTGTTTGAAGCTGCTGAATAGAGTATCCCGTTAGCCTTGTAGGAATACATGCTGTCGGCCCTGACCGATAAGAGTTCATCAGCGCTAAAATCAAATTGTCTGATGATGCCAGGGAATAAGGTGTCCAGTTTATCAACCTGCAAATCATATATTTTCACAAAGCCTTCTTTTACTGAACAAGACTGTGCATTTAATAAGTTTCCTATTTCCAGATCAATTTTATTAAAAATCAGATTTGTTATCCTTAGGCTCACCGGCGAAACCAGTGGAGGTATCGTATCCTTCAAAAATGGGATCCTGCCAACAAGGCTGCTATTGGAAATGGTGACTGTCCTGATACGGATATCATGTTTCAATATCGCCTTAAAGAGTTTGATGCCTTTGAGTTTTACAGACTCCATTTCTCCGTTTAAATCCGGATCACCATGCTTTGAGTATAGCACAATACCTTCCAGTTCGATTCCTGACTTAAATATCAAAATATGAACCTTATCGATTTCAACTATATAATTTCTACCCTCTCCGTTTAATTCTGAACGTATTCTCCCCCCAAGCCATGGTTCAATAAAAATTGTCGTTAAAAGTTTTATAACTAACATAAGAGACACTGCTCCAACTAATATCTTCAAAAATATTCTCTTTTTCATAATTTGTATTATGTATGGCTGAGAGGAGTGAAAGGTACACCGACTTATTTTCAAACCCATTACATAATTCACTAAATGAGTTACATCATTCACACATTAACTTATTTCTATAATGAGTCCAGGCAGTGGAAAAACCATACACGGATGCGTAAATCATGTAACTTTTTCCCGGAGTTTTGTAACACTTCCGGCAATTACACAAATTAACTTTGGATAAACTAATAAGTAACTATTATGCCATTATTAACTATTTTAATCGTATTAATTGTTGCCGGCGTCCTTTTATGGCTGGTCAACAATTACATTCCTATGGACCGTAAAATAAAAAACATCCTGAATGTGGTGGTTGTCATTGTTGTTATCGTATGGCTCCTGAAGATATTTGGGGTTTTCACCTACCTGAAGGATATTAATATTTAAAAAGTTCCTGCAGGGGACATCCGATCTTATAGAAAACGGCCAGGGCCGAATATATTGATGTCGAACCCAATATACGCCTTCATATTACCGATGTCAGTGATGGCAGGGCTGTGGAAAGAGGACTGCTTTCAGGATATGGAGCCTGGAAATTAGGTGGTGGCTGTTTAGGTACTATTGTAGTTTTTCTGGTTATCTGGTTTTTACCAGGGAAATGCAGCTGAAATTGATCATGCAATTTTAGAAACTATAAACAATATCCATTATGAAAATTCTATTTAATACCGACAATAATATAATAGTAAGCAAAGAACTTCGAACCCCATTTATCAGCTTGATATCAGAAGAATTAAGCAGATTTAGTCATCAGATAACACGTGTGGAAGTTCATCTTTCAGATGAGAACGGTGATAAGGAAGGATTAAACGATAAAAGGTGTACAATTGAAGCCCGTCTTGAAGGTATGAAGCCAATTGCTGTTACCAACCATGCCAATACTCATGAACAGGCAGTAGAAGGAGCTATTGATAAACTAAAGACTTCTCTTGATACAATAATCGGACGCCTGAGGAATCATAAACATTATTAATGAATGACTAAAAGTAATACAGATGAAAAATATGAAAAATATTAAAAGGCTGGGTATCTGGATGGATCATTACAATGCTTATTTAATGGAATTAGTAAATGACACGATTATGACAAAAAGTGTTGTTTCAGATTTATCAAACCAGGAAGCAGAGTTCAATTTTTATAAAGGGGAAAAACTAATTCATAAAAAAGAGCAACATCTGCAATTAAGTTTTTATAAAAAATTAGGTGAGATTATTAAAGAGTATGAGGAAGTTGTTCTTTTTGGGCCAACAGATGCCAAAAACGAATTATTAAACCTGTTAAAAGGAGACCACTTATTTGAAAACATAAAAATTGAGGTGAAACAAACTGATCAGATGACTGAGTATCAAAGACATGACTTTGTAAGAAAGTATTTTAAACAGTAGTTGTGATAACATAGGTATTTTAAAAACTGATATTCCCGGGTAAGAGGTCTTCGGCTTTATGAACCTGAATTCTAAAAGCAATAATTCCCTCCATATTATTTTCAATAAAAATAGTCAGGCTGAGATAATCTCACTTAAGTACATCAGCCTGAGATAATCCCCTTAATTACATATGTAAATCATGTAACTTATAAAGTGAATAATATAAATCGGTTGGTTCAGGTTAGTTTATCTTCATATCTGCATTTCTTTGATTTAAAGACATGCAACTAACTTGTAATTAAAATTATATCCCGATTTAAATCGATTCACTACAGTATTTCCAAACCAAACCACAGCCATGACAAAAGTAGAATTCAGTACACAACTCCTGAACCTTGAACGCGGTTTATTTAAGTTCGCGTATCGCCTTACCGGGAGTAAATCAGAGTCAAAAGATCTTGTACAGGAAACATTCCTGAAAGCATTATTGAATCAGGATAAATATTTCAACAAAGAAAACTTTAAGGCCTGGGCTTTCACAATATTGAAGAATTCCTTTATTAACAACTACAGGCGCACTTCCCGTGGAGGCACATACCGGGGTCAGACTTTAGAATTATCCTGCATTAATCAAAATCTGGCTTTCGCTTATGAAGACCCGGATTCAGAATATTCGGAATTGGAAATAAAAGAGAATATTGAACAATTAAGGGATTTGCTGCGTTTTCCATTTAAGATGCATATCGATGGTTATAAATATAAGGAGATAGCAAAAGTGCTTAATCTGAATATCGGAACAGTTAAAAGCAGGATTTTCCTGTCACGGAGACAGTTGAGGGATCAACTACAGGCATGAAAGAAATAAGAAAATATAGATCATGAATATAAGCAAAGTCTGGATTGAAGAAGGTTGCACTGTATGTGGCCTGTGTGAGGAAATTTGTCCTGAAGTTTTCAAACTCACAGATGTAGCTACCGTAATTGAAGGTGCAAATTATGCTGATTGCGGGGAGAAAATAAAGGAAGCAGCGGAAGTCTGCCCGGTGGAAGTCATCAGGTATATTGCATAAAAGCGAGATCCTTCTCCGGCGATCGGGATGAAAGCTCATTTTAAGGTGGCAGGGAGAAAAGCTGGGATTTCCTGATAAAACTTCCAAAACGTCTGCGTTGTATTTTAGAATAGCTGTGAATGATGTAACTCAAAAAGGGAATTGTGTAATTAATCTGCTGATTTACAGCTTACCTTTATTTAAGAAAATTGTGTATAACGCAGTTCCGTCAAACTAACCTTTATCGATTGAGCGATTTCAACACTTAAGACTATGGAAAATATTTTAACTTTGGGAAAGACCGGAATTTCCGGAGATTTTGTGTCATCCCGATTCAGGGAGAAACTACTTAAACCTGAATCGACCAGGGTCCATCCTGTATTAGAAAACATACGAACGGAAGCCGGAGAGGATTTCTATCAATATCTGAAATGGCTCCAGCTCGCGAAAATGCCGAACCTGCTTGCACTCTCTTCATTACATCATTACTACTTCGATTCTGATGAAATGAAAAAAGTCAAAACACTGGTAAACCTTAAAAAACTGAATAATATTAAACACCTCGAAAGTTTTTTAAATATTGTAGTCCGTATGCTACCCCAAAAGGCCAATTTCGTTGGTCATTTTAAAAGTAATGACCAGGACAGATCTGTTTTTCCATTTTACCAGTCATCGAAGCTCTTCGACAGAATGGTTAATTATATGGATTCCAGAACCGACAGAAGCTTATCCATAAAGGAGGTATCAAAACTTCTTGAAGAGCACAAACTTAAGATTGTTGATATTACAGAAATTAAGGGGATGACTTATTTCTGTTCCCGGACTGCTTAAATTTAAAATAGTATCTTTCACAGAATTACTATCTGTCCGGGAATTACTGAACCGGTTCCGGAGGGCTCTGCTTAAGAGCAGCCAGCAATGTCTGATCCCGGTTGTATATATCTCTTCTGAAATAAACCAATCCATCGTCACCGGCCCAGGCAGTAAGGTATACAATGTGTACCTGAATCGGGTTTTCAAGATTAACGGTTCGTTCTACCCCCTGGTCAATAACATTTCTTATTTGCGCAGGACCCCATGCAGGGTCGTCCTTCATTAACCAGGCGGCCAGAGCCAGAGGATCGTTGACGCGTATACATCCCGAACTGAATGAGCGGTCGGTACGTTTAAACAGATTGTGATTTGGAGTATCATGAATATAAACGCTGTACTGGTTTGGAAACATAAATTTAACCCTGCCAAGTGCATTTCCCGGTCCGGGTTCCTGATGAATCCTGTATGGAAAACCAGTAGTCATATTGTTCCAGTCGATAGATGAAGGATCGACCTCTGTTCCGTCAATACGAAGTATCTTCAGATTTCTTTTCGACAGGTATTCCGGATTGCTGATAACTGACGGAATAATGTCAGTGTTAAGAATTGTTGGGGGAACAGTCCAGTCAGGATTGAGAACCAGGTATGTCATTGTTGAACTGAATACAGGTGTTTTTCTGTCAGCAATTCCAACGATGGCCTCTGTTCTGAATACCATGTCATCTTTTTCAATTACCTGAAGGTCAAAATTGGCTATATTGACTTTGATATAACGTTCGCCCAGATCGTCACTGAGCCATCTCCATCGTTCGAGATTTGCCTCAATTGAAGCTATTCTTTCTTCAACGGAAATATTCATGGTCTCAATGGTAGCTTTACCAACCACACCGTCAGGAGTAAGTCCGTTTCTTGACTGAAAGAGTATAACCTGTTCATACAAAGCCTGATCAAACAGGTTTTTATCGATTTCGTCTTTAATATTCCCCTGGGTAATGGCAAGTCTGTGTCTGATTAAAGCTATATCTGCATCCCACATTCCTATCCCGAGCTTTGGCAAAACAGTAAAGAAACTTCCCCAACCACCGGTATCTTCTATCCGGCGATATTCGGCCAGAGCTCTTTTCAGATTATTGTACTCACGGTGTCGGGGGGTCAGCTTTTGCAAGTTCACAATTATATGGTTTTTAAGCAGAGTGCTGTCTATAAAATTCCCCCAGTCAATCGATAAAGCCCTTCTTGAGGCTTTCCATTGCGGATCAATGATTCCGGCATCTGTTTTTCCAGTTGCCAGATTCATGGATAAATGCAAAAACGAATCAGTCAGCAATAACTCCAGTCTTGCGATATCTCCGTCATCAACTTTCCCGGACAGAATTATTTTATCTGCCAGTTTTTCAATTTCTGAAAGGTGGTAATCTTCGGGGTGAAACCCATCCCGGTATGCATTCCGCAGGACAAAAAGCATCTGATCTATGTTTTCCCTGCTTTTCCATTTTGAGGAAAGATGTTTTTCACTCTTTTCATATAATTGTGTGACAACATCAGTATTGTAAATAACAATACCTTCCGCCACGGGAAGTCTTTCCTTTATCTCATTAAAACTCTTTAGTTTTACCCAATTACCGCATCCGTTAAATACTGATGTAACTGCAACGATCAGAATACCTGAAAATATATAAATGTTTCTACCCGGTAACATAATTCCCTTATTTGATTCGGTTTAAGTTAGTATACCATTCAGAAGATTGTTCTTCTTCCAAACAAAAAAAAGGACCGTATTTGACTTGCCAAAAACGGTCCTTTTGTATGTTAAAAATCCGTTGTTAAAACCTGTATCCGGCTGAAAGGCCAAAGCCTGTGTTTTTGTATGAGGCTTTGCTATCAGTAGCCCAACTGTATTCCGGATTTATCTTCAATAATCCGAGCTGGGCATTCAGCTGCAAAAAGACACCAAGCGACAATTCATATCCGAAGAAGATATTTGCACCGGCATCAAAAGGCCGGTAATAGGCATTCGAAAGCAAATCGACCAGATTAGTGACAGTGTTTTTGAATTTGACATCCCTGTTGTAGCTTAAAGACCCGAATTCAGAGTTCTCCTTGCCGCCGATACCGAAAGCAATGTAAGGTCCAAATCCAAGAAGAATATAACCCTCCCCTAACTGTGGCCTGTACAACAGGTTCAGAGGCACTTCAATATATGAGATTTTTGTGGTTGTTACCAGGTCTGATGCTTTGACTCCCGGTGAAAAAAAGTTATTCTTTGCCCCTTTGACAGAGAAAAGTAACCCGGGCTGAAAATAAAAGTCAGGCGCTACCGGGATATTCACATCAACTCCGGCATGAAACCCGGTTAAAAGACCATTCTCAAGTTTATCACCATTATTATCCTTCCCGTTTATATTCTGGAAATTTACGCCGCCAAGAAGGCCAAAGCCGATCTGGGCCTGTAAGGCAAATGTCGAAAGAATAAGAACTGAGGATAACGCAAGAAGTTTAAGTTTCAATTTCGATTTCATTTTAGTATCATTTTAATATTATATTAATATTATAATTAATTTTTTAATATAGTATCACTTTTGACCAGCTTCTTTAATAGCTTCAGCTTTCATCTTTTCATTTGCTGTTATAAGAAACTCAACCCTGCGGTTCTGGGTACGGCCATCATCCGTTTCATTGTCATATTTTGGAACAGTTTCACCAAATCCTTTGATTGTAACCCGTCTGGCAGTTATACCTTTTCCGGCCAGATAACCCGACACTGTGCCGGCTCTCCTTTCAGATAAAGACTGATTATAGGATTTGCTTCCTTTGCTGTCCGTATGTCCCTGCACTTCAATATCCGTATCAGGATAACTGTTCAGCACTTTAACCAGTTTATCAAGGCTGGTTTTGGCATCATCCGACAGATTTGATTTGTCAAATGCAAACAGGACATTACTGCTGAATTCCACAACGATTCCTTCACCTACCCGTTCAACCTTTGCATCAGGAACGGTCTTTTTTATTTCCTCAGCCTGTTTGTCCATCTGATGACCAATTATAGCACCTGCCGCACCTCCGACAGCAGCTCCGATTATTGCACCCAGAGCCGTATTACCTGAAGCCCTGCCAATCACAGCGCCCATTGCACCACCTGCTGCTGTTCCGACAACAGCGCCTTTCTGTGTTTTGTTCCATGAAGCGCAACCTGATAAAATCAAAGCTGCACTTAATACAATAATTAAACTCATTCTCATTTTTTTCATAAAATACATTTTAAATTATATAGAAAGTTCAATATTGTAATTTGCCGGTCAGTGTCAATTATCAACTTATACAAATTAGTCATTTAAGGAATCAGACAGAGTGCAAGGTAGGTTCAATAAAATTAAATAAGTGTTACACAATTTTGAGAAAGATTTACATAATTCCAATATTCATAAAAAGTGGGAATATTGTAATTTTTATTAAAAATTATGTAACAGATAAACAAGTATATGAAGCTAAATTTATACTGTTAAAATACATTTCAAAAGACTATTTTTTGAAATGAAAACTACATACATATGAAAAAAATAACTGTTTTATTGCTTGGCGCTCTTCATTCTGGCAGGATGTGCAATAAATCTGGTTACCGGCCGTAACCAGCTGAGTCTGGTAAAGGAATCAGATTTACAGTTAATGGCCATAAGCCAGTACAACACATTTTTGACAGAGAATAAGGTATTAAGCTCCGGCACAACAGAGATGCTGCAATGGTTGACCGTGTCGGAGCAAGAATTGCAAATGCAATTACAAAGTATTATAACAGCCAGGGAAAAGAATCGGTTCTGGAAGGATATGCCTGGGAATTTAACACGATTGAGAGTAAAGAGGTTATTAATGCCTGGTGCATGCCTGGTGGAAAAGTGGTTGTATACACAGGTTTATTGCCTGTAACTCAAAACGAAACAGCACTGGCAATTGTTATGGGACATGAGATTGCCCATTCCATTGCCAAACATGGCAACGAAAGAATGAGCCAGGCAATGGTTCAGCAAATGGGAGGTATGGCATTGGAGGTTGCCCTGGCCCAGAAGCCTCAGGAGACACAGGATCTTTTCATGACGACCTATGGTATCGGAAGTCAGCTGGGAGCTATGTTACCCTGGTCGCGGCAACAGGAAACGGAAGCTGATCAGTACGGGCTTGATATTTTCAGCAATGGCAGGTTATGATCCGAGGGAAGCAATTCCATTCTGGCAAAGAATGTCAGAAAGCGGGAGGAGCAAGTCCTCCGGAATTTCTGAGCACACATCCTTCCGATGAAACAAGATTAAGAAAGCTGAAACAATTCATGCCGGAAGCCCTTAAATATTATAATAAAACCAATTAGGCACCTTTTCCAATCTCCGGCAGGCATCTTTGACCGGGGTTATATAAAAACAATTGGCTGATTGTTCTGAATATGATAATTTTTTATTTATTTTGTAGTATATGTAATTGTATATTACGTTATTCCGCTAGTCTTCCGGCTTCACCCCCTCGATCCACCTCTCCGGGAGAGAGGGGGAAGCCCCTCCCTCTTGAGGGAAGAGTTTGAGAAGAGGCCTTGCTGAACAGTTAATTACGTCATTAGAAAATTTATAAGCGCCCACATTACCGGTGAATTATCCTAATTTACGCAATTGAAAACCAGGAAACAAAAACCAAAAGAATCAACCAGACATAAAACTTCTGTAACTGGTCCGCCAAAGTTTCCAATAGTCGGTATCGGTGCATCAGCAGGCGGACTGGAAGCATTGGAGCAATTTCTCAGTAATGTGCCTGAAAACAGCGGAATGGCATATGTTGTTATTCAGCATCTGGATCCCACACAAAAAGGCATGTTGCCTGAATTGCTTCAGCGAATTACAAGAATGAAGGTTTTTCAGGTAAAAGACCGTATGGCTGTAAAACCAAACTGTGTGTATGTAATTCCTCCAAACAAAAGCATGTCAATATTAAAAGGAGTGCTTTACCTGTTTGAACCAATGGAAGCAAGAGGACTTCGTCTTCCGATTGATTTTTTTCTCCGCTCTCTTGCTGACGACAGACATGAACGAAGTATCGGTGTCATTCTTTCAGGTATGGGCTCTGATGGCAGTTCAGGACTTCGGGCCATTAAAGAAAAAAACGGGATAGTAATGGTACAGGAACCTTCCACGGCAAAATATCGACAGCATGCCCCGTAATGCAATCGATTCGGTACTTGTTGATATTGTGGCCCCGGCCAACCTGTTACCTTCAAAACTGATTGAATTCCTCAAACATATTCCCCTGGTCAAATCAGAGCCTGGATTCAGAAATTAAAGACAAAAGCTCTCTCGAAAAAATTATTATTCTGCTGCGAACCCATACCGGTAATGACTTTTCATTGTATAAAAAAAATACTGTGTATCGCCGTATCGAAAGACGTATGAGTGTCCACAAAATTGATAAAATATCTTCATATGTCCACTTTTTGCAGGAAAATCCAAAGGAAGTCAGAATTCTTTTCAAAGAATTGATGATTGGTGTTACCAATTTTTTTCGTGATCCTGCTGTATGGGAAAAGCTGAAAGAGACAATTATTCCGGATTATATCTGCTAAGACTGCCTGAAGGTTCAGTATTGCGGGCATGGATTACCAGGATGTTCAACCGGAGAAGAGGCATATTCATTGGCCATGGTATTTAAAGAAGCACTGGAAAAATCAAATCCTTCCGGAAGGTTTTCACTTGCAGATATTTGCTACCGATCTTGACAATGAAGCTATTGAAATAGCCAGAAAAGGTATTTTCCCTGCAAATATTGCTGCCGATGTTTCACCGGATCGTCTGAATCGTTTTTTTTCAGCAACTGATGATGGCTATCGTGTCAATACTGAAATCAGGGAAATGGTTGTATTTGCACAGCACAACATTATTATGCATCCGCCTTTTACCAAGATCGATATCCTTTCGTGCCGCAATTTGCTTATTTACATGGATACCGAGCTGCAAAAAAAATTGCTTGGATTGTTTTACTATAGTATTAACCCTGAAGGAATTATGCTGCTTGGTAGTTCTGAAACACTTGGAACACAAAGTCATCTTTTTACACCTGTGGATTCCAAATTGAAAATATACAAACGCTCACTTACTACCCTGACACCTGAATTATTTGATTTCCCATCATCATTTTCCCGAACCAGACTGGTAAACACTGAGAAATCAACGCCTGTCAAGATCAGTTTTGAATATTCAGACACTTGCTGATCAGCTGCTATTGAAGCATTTTTCACCTGCCGGTGTTCTGGTAACGAAAATGGCGACATCATTTACATCAGCGGACATACCGGAAAATATCTGGAACCGGCAGTTGGTAAAGCAAACCTGAATATTTTTGCAATGTTGCGCGAAGGTTTACGCAATGAATTTCCAGCAGCCTTCCGAAAAGCCGTAATGAAAAAGGAATCTGTGGTTTTGCACAATATCAAAGTAGGGACAAACGGAGATACGCATACCATAAATGTTAACATTCAATGGATTGATAAGCCAGAGGCTTTAAACGGCACGGTAATGATTATTTTTATTGATGTCCCGGAGAATGCTGAACCTAAACTTCCGGTCAAAAAAGGAAAGAAGACTCTGGCCAGTATAAAGCTGTCTGAGTTGGAAAAGGAGTTGCAGCATACCCGTGAAGAGATGCAAAATACACTCGAAGAAATGCAGACTTCACAGGAAGAACTGAAATCTACAAATGAGGAATTACAGTCAACCAATGAAGAACTGCAATCAACAAATGAAGAACTTACAACTTCAAAAGAAGAAATGCAAAGTCTGAATGAAGAACTTCAAACGGTGAACGCTGAATTGCAATCGAAGGTAGATGATTTTTCGCGGGTGAATAATGATATGAAAAACCTGCTTAACAGCACGGATATTGCTACATTGTTTCTCGACAAGGAATTGAATATCCGTCGCTATACCAATCAGGCAACCAAAATTTTTAAACTGATAAAAAGCGATATCGGAAGACCTTTTACCGACCAGGTTTCCGATCTTATATACCCCGAATTGGCTGCCGATGCTCTTGAAGTATTAAGGACACTTGTATTTATTCAAAAACAAATTCCTACCAGAGACGGACGATGGTTTTCCATCCGGATTATGCCCTATCGCACCTTTGACGACAGAATAGACGGTCTGGTCATTACTTTTTTCAATATCTCCGATCTCAAACAGGTGGAATTAAAATTACACGAAACAGAGCAGATTAACCAGTTGCTTCTAAATTCATCTTCAGATGTAATAATTAAATTATCAGCCGACCTGAAAATACTGGAGTTTAATCCTGAAGCTGAAAAATTTTTCGGCAAAAAACGTAAGGATGCAGTAAACCGGAATTTTATTCAGATGTTTATTCCTGAACCGTCACAAAAGAAAGTTGAAAATGATCTGAATAAGCTATTGAAACAAATGCCGAATGCACGGTAATATCAAAATGAAGGTAATAGCAGCCGGAGGTAAAATTCCAGTTGATTGAATGGTCATTGTAAATGTACTGCACAACAATCTGAAAATGCCAGCAGGAATAATTTTATCACTAAAAAAATTACTAAACCATGAGTAACGAAGAATTAGAATCTTACAGATGCCCAAATGCTGCGCAAAAAAGCTGAAGAAAAACTTAAAGCAGAAGAAAAAGAGCAGATGAAACCGGTTTTGGAAGCTGATGTGAAAAAGCTCATGTCATGAACTGCAGGTACACCAGATAGAATTGGAAATGCAAAATGAAGAGCTACGTGAGGCATATGAAACCGCAGAAACAGCTCTTAAAAAATACACCATGTTATACGATTTTGCCCCAATGGGATATTTTACACTTGAATTCCGAAGGCAGTATCAGCGATCTGAACTTCACTGGTGCCGAAATGCTTGGTGATAAACGCTTTAGTCTGGTAAACAGCAATTTTAAGTTATTCATTTCTGATAGCTCGCACGCTGTTTTTAACAAGTTTTTCAGAAAGGTTTTTACCGGTAATAAAAAAGAATCCTGTGAAGTGAATCTCGGTTATGATAGTAAATCTTTGTGCTCTGTTTATATGGAAGGTATGGTTATCGGTGATGACCAGAAATGTCTTTTATCTGTGGTTGATATTTCTGCATTCAAATAATAAAAATACACATGTAATTTCAGGAATTTAGTTATTTAATGCAGGGATCTCCCGGACCTGATGATTCCCGGATCTCTTTGATATTACCCGGAAAGAATCTTCCCCTGTCAAAATTTTTATTCTGAAAAGGACCTGTCCTTTTGTGAATATGTGAATTATGTAAATTTTTACTAAAATTCTGTAACACCCGCTCCACTGCCATTTTTTATCTTTATCCCGGTAAGTATAAATTATGAAATAAAGTGGTTGAATTAAAAGTCCGGGTTTTTACAGCATTCCGTTTAAGTCTTTGTTAATCAATAAGTCCCTCTTAGGGATTTAGGGGTGAAAAACGAACATGGTACTTTTAATACAGCCTCAAAACAAAAGAATATGTTAAAAAAAAGTGTAATACAAAAAGCATTGAACGAAACATGGGAATTGGATAATAATCCGGGATTGACCGGCGATATTCCTGCTCCTGACCAGAGCAGTGTGATCTCCCGGTTGATCTATGACATTTACGGCGGTGAAATTTTAAAGTCCCGTAACAAAAAAGGATGGTATTTTTATAACCGTATTAATGGTGCAAATTTAGATTTTACAGGATCAGAAACGAATATAACAGCAGAAGCTAAACGTCTCGAAGACATTCCATCCACTCCGGAAGAGACGTATAATTATTTTGACAGGGAGGATTATTCTACTTTTTTTATGAGGTTTATAAGGGCATTTGAAGAAACTGTTGGTTTGGAGAAATGCCAGCCTGATATATTGTGAAGGTTTTTCATACCAGGACGGTGTTATTTACTGGTGAGTTGGGTTAGGTAGAGGGTTAATTTGAGGAAGAAGTCCTTTCATTTTTATGGAAGGACTTCTTTGGTTTTCAGGTGGGAGACCCCAACCTAAAGATCGATGATAAGTACTTCATTTAAGCTGTTCTTAAGCTCCCCTCTACCCCTTAGCGGTCAGCCTAAGAATCAATTTTAGACTGAGAGTTATTTAATTGGCTGAAACACAATTAAATAAGTTTCCCCTCCTTTTGAAGGAGGGGTGGCCAGACGATGTAATCATCTCACAAGCAGAAACAAATTCGTCTGGCCGGGGTGGTTGATTGAAGTCTTTCTTATTACCTTTCAAATGGATAGACTTGAAACATAGATTAACCACCCCGGCCGGGAAAACAGATTGTAAACCCCTCAAAATCTATAGTCCCGGCCACCCCTCCTTGAAAAGGAGGGGAAATGTAAATTATTACAATTCAGTTCCATACAGTTTAATTCATAAGCTATCCCATTCCTTAAGTTGACGGCTATACCCTCTACCCCCGGTTTCACCGTTGTGAACAAGAACCAATGAAATTTGTTTCCCCTGTGTATCTCAGATTCAGGCTTTTCGGATAAAAAACGCCTGTGGAAGCTGAATATCGATAGAATGATATAAAAATATAGTCATGGACCTCACCAGTAAAAAATGCATACCTTGTGAAGGAGGGATTCCACCTCTGACCCAGGAAGAGATAGAAGTGCTCAGGGAAAGCATCAGGGATGACTGGACAGTTACGGAAAACAACAGGTTAAGAAAGGAATATTTCTTCGTGAACTATAAGCATACCATAGACTTTGTAAATAAGGCGGCTGCACTGGCCGAAGAAGAAGGCCATCATCCTGTTATGCATGTGTATTATGCCAGAGTCGAAATTGAATTGTGGACCCATGCAATTAACGGACTTTCGGAAAATGATTTTATAATGGCCGCCAAAATTGATAATCTGTAAGGGTGTATTCCTCTGCCCGCAGACAGGTGGCTGAAATTACCTTATATTAGTATCAATATAACCTGTAGTTTTATGTCTGACAAGGAAAAGAGGAAACCGGGGGCCGGATTAAAAGAACTGATTAAATTATACAGGTTCCTGAAACCGTACCGGTGGAAATTTGCTCTCGGTATGTTTTTCCTCCTTATTTCCACGGGAGCAAGTCTAATGTTCCCGAAATTTCTGGGGAACATGGTAGACCTTGGAAATAAGGGGAAAATGATGACCGAAATCAGCCGGACGGGTTTAATATTGCTGGCAATCCTGGTCACACAAGCTGTTTTTTCCTACTTCCGCACAAGGATCTTCGTATTTGTGACAGAGAGAACCCTGGCTTCAATAAGGCAGCATGTCTACAACCACCTGATAAAGCTCCCGATGGCTTTCTTTTCCGAACACAGGGTGGGTGAGCTCAACAGTCGCATCTCCTCTGATATATCCCTTTTGCAGGACTCTCTTACCGGAACACTTGCAGATCTTCTCTCTCAGTTCCTGATCATTACGGGCGGAATAACGCTGATGATGATCAGTTCGTTCAAGCTAACAGTATTTATGCTGGCCATTGTTCCGGCTATGGCCCTCTTTGCATTCTTCTCCGGGAGAGCCATCAGGAGATATTCAAAAAAAGCCCAGACCTATGTGGCTGAATCCAACACAATTGTAGAAGAGACGTTACAGGGGATCCAGAATGTGAAAGCTTTCACAAATGAATTGTTCGAGATAGACCGTTACCGCAGAAAAACTGATGAAGTAGCCGTTGCAGGCATCCAGGGAGGAAAATACCAGGCAGCAGTCTCTTTCATTGTCCTTGGATTTTTTGTTTCAATGGCTGCTGTTATCTGGCGAGGAGCCGCATTAATAGCAAACGGACAAATGGAAGCAGGACAACTTTTTTCATTTGTCATTTATTCAGGCTTCATTGCGGGAAACATTGCCGGGATGGCCGGTGTTTACACGAGACTTCAGAGGACAATCGGCGCTGCCGAAAAACTACTTCTCCTGCTCGATGAACCCACAGAAGCTTTGGATGTGGATTATGTTGCTGTTCCTGCCAATGCACTTCATGGACAGATTACATTCGACAGGGTTGAATTTAACTATCCCTCACGCGATGAGATCGTTGTGCTGAAAGATGTCAGTTTCAGAATTGAAACCGGACAGCAGGTAGCACTTGTAGGTCCGAGCGGGGCCGGGAAATCAACCCTGGCATCACTTCTGCTGAAGTTTTACGAGCCTTCGGGAGGAAGGATTCTATTCGACGAACACGATAGCCGCAATTTTCCTCTTACAGCCCTTCGTGCCCAGATGGCAATAGTTATGCAGGATGTATTTTTGTTTGGAGGAACAATACGCGAAAATATTACCTATGGAAAACCAGGCGCCACAGAGGACGAAATTATCGAAGCAGCAGTGCAGGCAAATGCCTGGGATTTTATCAAAACTTTTCCCGGTAAACTGGATACAATCGTAGGGGAGCGTGGGATACAGCTCTCGGGAGGCCAGCGTCAGCGCATCGCCATCGCCCGTGCGATGCTTAAAAACCCTAAGATATTGATCCTTGACGAAGCCACGTCTTCGCTCGATTCGGAATCAGAAAGGCTTGTGCAGGAAGCACTTGATAAGCTGATGGCCGGAAGGACATCGCTGGTGATCGCACACAGGCTCTCAACGGTACGCAATGCGGATAAGATCATAGTCCTTGATGGCGGAACAATTGTGGAACAGGGAACACACAACGAATTGCTTTCAAAAGAAAACGGGTTGTACAAAACACTTACGGAGCTTCAGTTTGCCGTCTGACCTGTCACCCGGGGGGGTGAAATTAAATTCGTCTGGCCGGGATGGTTAATTCAAGTCTTAACCACCCCGGTCGGGAAAGTTGATTGTTAACGCATCAAAATCTATAGTCCCGACCACCCCTCCTTGAAAAGGAGGGGAAAGTTAAGTTACAGAATATCTATTACATACAGTCAGTTTCATCAGTTTTTCTATTCCTTAAGATCGCGAATGACCCAATGGGCAGGCAAGGGCAATCCGAAATCCTGTATCTTTATGCCATGAAACTTTTAAACCTTTAATTATGTCACTCACCGAAAGAATTTCAAGCGATCTGATTGCGGCTATGAAGAACAAGGATAAGGTTGCCCTTGAAGCAATAAGGGCTGCAAAGACAGCATTTACCCTTGCACGTTCCGAAAGGAGCGCTGACACTATACTCAGCAGCGAGGAAGAATTGAAGATCATCCAGAAGCTTGTGAAGCAGAGGCAGGAATCGGCTGCTATCTATAAAGAGAACAACAGGCCTGACCTCTATGAAAAGGAGATTTCTGAAGCTTCGGTACTTGAAAAATATCTTCCTGCAAAAATGAGCGAGGAGGAGCTGACAAAAATCCTTAAGGAAATCATTGGACGCCTGGGCGCAAAGTCACCCGGCGACATGGGCAAAGTTATGGGCGTTGCAACAAAAGAGCTGGCAGGAAAGGCGGACGGGAAAGAGATCTCGGCCAGAGTCAGGCAGTTGCTGGGTTAACGCATAGTCCTTCAGCTCAGGGCAACATCGAGCACCATCATGGTTGCAAATCCTGCCATGGCGCCGATTGTTGACAGATCGGTCTCGTTACCTGTCTGTGATTCAGGTATAAGCTCTTCCACAACAACAAAGATCATTGCGCCTGCTGCAAAAGAGAGTGCATAGGGCAGCAGGGGAATGATCAGGGTTACAAGGTAAGCCCCTGCTATTCCTGCAATAGGTTCGACAATTCCCGATAATTGCCCGTAGTTAAAAGCCTTCAATCTTGAAAATCCTTCCCTTCTTAAGGGAATTGAAACTGCAGCACCTTCGGGGAAATTCTGCAATCCAATACCAATAGCCAGGGCAATGGCCCCCGTCAGCATGCCGGTTTCAGGATTATGAGCAAGAGCTCCGAAAGCCACCCCCACTGATAATCCTTCCGGAATGTTATGCAAGGTAATTGCAAGTATCAGTAATACACTTCTTTGCCAGGTTGTCTTTATGCCTTCCGCTTTGTCTCTGGAAAGACCCATGTGAAGGTGAGGCAAAATTTTGTCTATCAGAAGAATAAAACCTCCTCCTGACAGAAAACCCACCAGAGCCGGGATCCAGGGATTAGCACCCTGGCTTTTTGCCAGGTCAATTGCCGGATTCAGAAGTGACCAGAAGCTTGCAGCAATCATAACACCGGCAGCAAAGCCCAGCATTGAATTCAGGATCTTTTTATTTATCGTCTTAAAGAAGAATACCATAGCTGCTCCCAGAGCTGTAACTCCCCAGGTAAACAGGGTTGCAACGAGAGCAAGTAATATCGGGTCAACCTCAATAAGCCTTTCAAGATCCATTGGAATAGTAACCAGATTTTTTTACAGGTTTGTTTTAGTAACTCAAGTTGCTGGTTTCTGGTTGCTTGTTGCTGGTTAGTTGCTGATTAATAATAATATGTAATGTTATTCTGAATTAACAGACAAAAGTCAATGTTATCAGAAAGCTCATTATCAATCAACTAGTCAGGAACCAGTAACTAGCAACTTAGATTAAGTAAACAAACACAGAAAACCTGTTTATAAAAAAACAATAAACCTGCCCTTGTTGTTCGTCAGGCTATTTAAATAGCATCGGTGCAAATTCAGAAAGGTATATCCGCCAGTTAGCCCATGTATGACCTCCGGTACTCTCACGGTAAACATATTTAAGCCCGACTTTGTCCAGGGTCTCTCTCAGTGTGACTACTCCTTTGTAAACGAAATCATCTTTTCCACAGGCAATCCAGTAGAGTTTATACCCGCTTTTTTTCAATGCTTCAAGTTTGGTTATCCTTTCCTGTTCCAATTTTGCTGCATCGGGGTTCTGAGGACCCATGTTCATTATCCCCATGCTGAACACGCCGATATAGCCGAACAATCCCGGATTGTTGTTGGTAATGGTCTGGGTATGACCGCCACCCATCGATAATCCTGCAATAGCACGGTTACCCATTCCGGTCAGGGTACGGTAGTTTTTTTCTATAAAAGGGACAACGTCTTTTACAAGATGCTCCTCAAATTTGCCCGCCAGTCTCTGGTACCCTGCCATCCCCTGTTCGCGTGCTAAAGGAACCGGCACTTCATTCTGGGCTCCTGCCTGATTTGCATTGCCGTTAGTCATGACAACGATCATCGGCCTGGCTTTACCCTGTGCAATAAGGTTATCCATTATCTGTGCTGCCCTGCCCATGTTTGTCCAGGCATCTTCGTCCCCTCCCGCTCCATGGAAGAGATAAAAGACCGGGTATTTATTAGTACCTCCTTCGTATCCGGGAGGAGTATAGACATAGACTCTCCGGTCCATGTCAAGCACTGATGACCTGTACCATATTTTGGCTACAGTGCCATGGGGTACTCCGCTTTTTTGAAAGTAAAGATCCGATTCAGGTCCGGGAACAATAAAGAAGCTCTGATAGTTTGAACCATCGCGTCTCACCTGAACATTATTGGGATCAATAGTTCTCACGCCGTCAGCAGTAAGTGTATAACCATACAGTTCAGGCTTCAGCGGACCAACAGTCAGGCTGAACATCCCCGTATCGTTTCTGACAAGCTCCTCAGAAACTCCTGATCCAGTCTGCCACTCACCCGAAATGGTGACTTTTGAGGCGTCCTTTGAATAAAGCCTGAAAGTCACTTTATTGTCGGGCAGGATCTCAGGTGAAATGATCCTCGCAGGCATTCTGAAAGCCGGACGTGCGGGTGCGGCAGCAGGTCTTGCCGGCTCCTGCGCAGAGGCAGGGAAAGAAGCCGCAAGCATTAATAAAACTGTAACAATTGTTACAATAGATGGGGTTTTGTTAATTTTCATGATTTACCGGTTTTATGTTTGGATTTGACTACTACAAAAAAAATCTATTTTACATATTTCAATATATCGCTGAGGCCTGCCTTCTCAACTTCGATCCTGGCATCTTCGGGGAGGAGGAAACCCTCTGCCACCAGTTCGTCAGCTGCCTTTTTTACTGCCTGATAATATTTTTCGTGCGAACCGTATCTTTCTTTAAGCGAACGTCTTGGATCACCAGCATCAGAGCGGTCTTTCCTTGTGTCATTGAACGGAATGAACATTCCGTTAAGTGAAGACAGATCACCCTTTCCATATCCTTCCCTGCGCAGCGACCATCCTGTATAAGTGCCCAGCGGAACCCTTATATTAATGCCCCTGATGCCTGCAATTTCATTACCGTCCTCATCTACCCGCGGTACCAGTGTTTTATAGACCTGCCCGGAAATAGCTGCCGGAGGTTCTTGCGTAAGTATCCCTGTCACATTTCTGGAATCATATTGTGGTCCGTAATCAAGAAGAGGTAGTTCATTCACCATGCCGTTAAAAGTGACACCCGGAATTTCGGGCCATCCTATGCTTTCTTTGTCCGGAGCGACCAGTGTCTTACCTGCTATCGTAGGATAGGAGCTACCTGGTGGCTCTTTCCCTTCCATCACCCATTTCTCAAGGGCAACTAAAAGGGCACGAAGGTAGGGGTAATATGAATTGAGGTTCTGCTGAAAACCGCTGATCTGATCGGCGCTCTCCGTTGGGGTATGCTGTGTGCCGGAAAAAAGGTAGATTCGTACATTTTCAGGAGTCTTTATATCCATTTTGCCGTATGAATCCGTATGGGTGAGCGAAGCCCGTAACTGCCAGTATTCCGATGAACTGAGCGTCTGCATTATTTTAGGAGACTCCCCGTCTGCTTTACATTTTTCAAGGATACCGCCTGTTATCCCTGAGATGGGATCATGTTCATTATTCCAGGTGAATGGCGGATCGTTGCCGGGAAAGAGATGGTCCTCATGCTGAAGGCCTCCCCCGCCGGGATGTCCGAAACGGATATTCAGCGAATTACGCCGGGTTCCGAGATGTGCATTTACACCATCAAATACTTTTGCTCCTTTTTCATCCTTATTGAATCCAAGGAACAGGAATGTGCGTAAGAAATTGCTGCATTGTGAAATTCCCTGTACTATAACGCATTTTACAGGATTTGAAGCAGCGCCTTCGCCGGCCAGCGGATTAGGGAAACCTGCCTCATCCTTCAATTCACTCCTGAGAAACGAGGTAAGATCGCGCACTGCTGCAAAGCCAAGTCCCAGCACAAGCGGATTCTTTGCCACATAGATAAGCTCATATATGTAATTTGGATCAAATCCGTCCTTCAATGAAATTTTTGTGGCTGTGGGTAAACCAGGGAACCGGGCCCGGGTACAGTCTGAAAATGCCCACTCATTGTTTGGGATCGGAATCCTGGGATCCGATTCGAGAATTCGTTTTGTCAGTGTCAGGCCGGTGTTGTCAGTATTTACAGATTCATAGGAGTAATGTGTTTGTCCCGTGAAAAAGCCGCTGCCCAGGGTTAAGGTATTAACTGCTGAAGTGACCTGGTATTCGGTACGGAGAATTCCGGTTATCTCCTCTCCTTTTTCAGCAGCATAGGGGACCTTCATTATCAGACGGTTGGCACCGGCCAGGACATCTCCCTGCCAGGCGCACCAGAAGAATACGTATCCGCGGCCCAGCATTACAGTATCGGCAGGGAGCACGTTACCACGGTTTGGGAGGCTCAGAAAAAGGAGACCATTGCTTTTGGTCATATCGGCCGGCTTCAGAATAATGAAATCGGAGATGTATTCTACCCTCCCGGCGGTATTCCGGGGAGCAAGCCGGATATCCTGGATCATATTGTTAAGGGAATCAGAAGGATCTATTTCGCCGTAAGCCTTCCCGGTTATCCTGACATACGCTCCTGCCGTTCCAAAAACAACTCCATTCATATACGGTTCTGTTTTGGCGACATACAACCTGACTATTCTGGCAAGGGAAGGCGGGCAAAAGAAGATAAAAGCCAACAGGGCAAACATACTGACAATACATCTGCGCGTAGAAATTTCCATGTACCTGAAATGGGTTAAAGGTGATCTTTAAAGTTATTTAAAAATCTTTGATTCCTACTCTTCAGGATGGTAATTTCTCTGTAATTCCTCAAGCTTTTTGCTCCCGTATGCAAACCTGGTAATAACTACGAACAGGACCGGAACCATAAAGATGCCAATAAATGTTGCTGCGATCATTCCCCCGAACACTGTCCACCCTATAGTCTGCCGTGCAACGGCACCGGCTCCGGAAGCAAATATGAGCGGAGAGACTCCGAAGATGAATGCCAGCGAGGTCATCAGGATAGGACGCAGCCTCAGCCTGATAGCTTCAAAAGTGGCTTTTACCAGGTCCATACCCGCGTCTACCCGTTTCTTGGCAAACTCGACTATAAGTATTGAGTTTTTCGCCGCCAGCCCAATGAGAGTAACAAGGCCGATCTGGGCATATACATTATTGCTCAGCCTTGGAATAAAAGTCAGTGCAAGTATAGCTCCGAAAGCGCCCAGCGGAACCGCCAGCAGTACTGAAAACGGCACCGACCAGCTCTCATAAAGAGCTGTCAGGAAGAGAAAAACGAACAACACGGAGATAAAGAAAATAAGCACCGATTTTGATCCTGCCTCAATCTCTTCGCGGCTCAGTCCGGAAAATTCATATCCGTATCCGGGTGGCAAAACCCTGTCGGCTGTCTCCCGTAATGCCTCTATTGCCTGTCCGCTGCTATAGCCCCTGGCGGCTTCACCATTGAATTCGGTGGAACGGTAAAGGTTGAAGTGATTGATAAGCGGAGCACTCTCACTCAGCTTGTAGCTGACAAAGTTTTTAAGCGGAAGCATCTCCCCGGCAGCATTACGCACATAAAACCTGTTGATATCATCAATAGTCTCCCTGAACGTGGTGTCGGCCTGTGCAATAACCCTGAAATTCCGGCCGTAAAGCGTGAAATCGTTAATATATGAGCTTCCGAGATAAGTCTGCAGGGTGCCGAACAGGTCATTAAGCCTTACCCCCATCCTTTTGCACATCTCCCTGTCGATCGAAATGTTATACCTTGGTGTACTGGCTGTAAAAAATGTAAAAGCGCTCCCTATCTCGGGCTGTTTGTTTGCTTCTGCCATAAAGTTCCTGACTACTTTCTCAAATCCCTTCAGATCATCATTACTCTCCCTCTGCTGCAAAACAAAGGAAAAGCCTCCGGTGCTGCCCAGCCCGGGTATGGATGGCGGAGCAATCACAATCACGCGGGCCTGCCTGATTGCTGAAAACCGGGTGTTGAGTTGATCTATTATTCCCTGAAGCTGTTCCGATTTCTTTTTCCTTTCCTCCCACGGTTTTAACTGACAGAATACCGTTCCGGCGTTTGATTTGTTTGAAAATGTGACCACATTCAATCCTGCTATTCCTGCAAAGTGACCTACCCCCGGAGTCTCTTTAAGGATACCCATAACTTCCTTCAGTACATTGATAGTCCTGGAAGTTGATCCTGCTTCAGGCAGTTCGAAAGTGATGTAAAGCCTTCCGTTATCCTCAGTGGGAATGAAGCCTGTAGGTTTGTTCCTGAACAACACAAGGGTACCAAAAATGACAAGAACAAGCAGGATAACCCCATACCGGGCATGTTTGACAACCTTCAGGACACTATCGGAATAAGTATCGAGGCTTACCTTGAACAGCCTGTTAAACAGGGCAAAGAACCTGTTAAGCAGCCCGGTTTTCCTGACTGATGTCCGCGGCCTAAGAAGGATCGAGCTTAATGCGGGTGTAAGTGTAAGGGCTACGAATGCAGAGAGCAATACTGATGCGGCAATTGTTAATGCGAACTGCTGGTAAAGCTTTCCGACTATCCCCGGGATAAATCCTACGGGGACGAAAACAGCCGCCAGAATCAGCGCAATCGCAACAACCGGGGCTGAAATATCCTCCATCGCCTTAAAAGCAGCCTCTTTCGGAGTCAGATTCTTATCGTCCATATAATGCTGTATTGCCTCAACAACGATTATGGCATCATCCACAACAATCCCGATAGCAAGGACAAGGGCAAAAAGAGTAAGCGTGTTGATAGTGAAACCTAAAGGATTAAAGAAGATAAACGCCCCGATGATCGATACCGGTATTGCAAGGATGGGAATTAAAGTTGCCCTCCAGTTTTGCAGGAAAATAAAAACCACTATCACAACCAGGGTCAGGGCTATCAATAGTGTCTTTACCACTTCCTGGATAGATACTTTCACCACCGACACTGCCTCAAAGGGGACCATATAATCAAGATCCGGTGGAAAAGATTTCTTAAGTCTCTCCATTTCAGCATAAACACCATTTGCTGTCTCCAGGGCATTGCTTCCCGGCAGCTGAAAAACAAGAAGAAATGAGGCCTGTTCACCATCGACATAGGAGTTACCGGAATAGTTGAATTTCCCCAGTTCAACCCTTGCCACATCTTTCAGGTAAACTATCGAACCGCTGGAGGGATTTGACTTCACAATGATATTGCCGAACTCCTCTTCCGAAGCCAATCTTCCTTCAACAAAACAGGTATATTCAAATGCCTGATAATTTGGCTGAGGAGGAGATCCTATTGTACCTGCAGCTACCTGTACATTTTGTTCCCGGACAGCCTGGATCACATCGGCGGGGGATAATTTCAGGTTGGCGAGCTTTTCCGGATTAAGCCACAGGCGCATCCCGAAAGGATCTGCCCGGGCAAATACATCTCCGACTCCCCGGACACGCAAAAGGGCTTCTCTGATGTAGATATTTGAATAATTATCAACAAATTGAATTCCATGTGTTTTATCCGGCGAAAAGATGCCGATCACCATAAGGATGCTGGGCGTTCGCTTCCGTACTATCGTTCCGAGCGCCTTAACCTCTTCAGGAATATTAGGAAGCGCTGCATTCACCCTGTTTTCAACATCCAGGGCAGCAATGTTGACATCAGTGCCTATCTTAAAAGTAACACTCATACCCATGGTTCCGTTACTGGAGCTGTTGGTCTGTATATATGACATTCCCGGCACACCGTTAACCTGCGATTCGATGGGTGTTGCTACAGTCTGCTCAACAACCTGGGCATTGGCTCCGATATAATTTGCCGATACCTGAACAACCGGAGGGGTGATGTCAGGATACTGACTCACAGGCAGGCTGACAATCGAAACAATACCCAGGATTACAATTATGAGAGATATCACAATTGCCGTGTTAGGTCGTTTTATGAATGTATTTGCAATCATCTTTAGTTATTTGGATGTAGCCGGGGAGGCGTTAACACTCTCCAGGCCTTCTTTCGCCTCTTCTATTGATACCATCGATCCTTCCCTGACATTCTGCAGCCCTTCAAGGATGATCCTGTCACCGTCTTTTAATCCATCCTCCACCACCATTAAATCCGCCAAGATTGACACCAGGGGTGATCCTTCTCAGGCTCACCTTGCCCTCTTCTATGAGATAGACGAGATTTTCGCTCATTTGCTCAATAGCAGCCCGGACGGGGATAACGACATGCGTTCCTGAGTCCTCACTTTTAATTTTTATTTTACAATTCATCCCGGGGCGGAGGTTTCCATCTTCATTTGGAAAGACAACCCTGATCTTAATTGTCCCTGTAACAGGATCAATAGCCCTGTCGATGACACTTAACTTCCCATTGTATTTATAGTCAGAGTTATCTGGAAGTACAATTTTAAAAATGGAATCACTTTCTGCACCTTTGGTCTGCTGAACCTTCAGCAAATAAGGAAGTGAATTCTGATCTATACTGAAATCAACGCCAACCGGGTTATCTGATGAAATGGTTGTGAGTAAAGTCTGTCCTGCAGCAACGAAGGCTCCCGGTTTAACGAATGAAAAGCCTGTCAATCCCGAGAAAGGTGCAGTTATCATGGAATAATTATAATCGGTTTCAGCATTAAGCAAGTTGGCATTGGCCAGCTTCAGCTGCATTTTGGCATTTTCAAGGCCGGTCAGTCCATCATCGAGTATCTGCTTTGCGATGGCATTCTGCTCATCCAGTTTCTGGTACCTGTCTGCATCACGCTGTGCCTTTTCAAGATTACTCCCTGCGATTTCAACATTGGCTTTGGCAGCCTCAAATGCAGCCTGATATTTCTTCCTGTCAATCTCGTAAAGTCTTGATCCCTTGTTCACATGTGTTCCCTCTATGAAGAAGACCCTTGTGATATATCCATTCACTTCGCTGCGCAGCTGAATTTCATTAAGAGCTGTAACCGTGGCCGGATAAGAGTTGTAATAGACAACATTTTCAGTACGTGCGGTATACGCTATTACGGGTACGGGACCCTGGGCCATCTGCCCCGATGCTTCCTTGTTTTTGCATGAGCCGGCGGAGAGCGCCAGTATCACCGCCAGTCCCGGTATAATCAGTTTATAGTTTTTCATAATTTCAGAATTGCTTGTTAGTAATTAACAATTATCTTTCCTGAAGCCTGTTCCACGTCAATTTTACTGAACATTAGCATAATCAACGAATTCAGGTTATTGAGCTGTGCAGTCCTCAGATCGGTTTCCGAAATGATGACTTCCAGGTAGGGCTTTAATCCCTCTTTATACTGTGAAAAAACAGTATTGTAAACATCGAGCGCTATTTCAATGTTCGCCTGTGTCAGGTTATACGCTGCAAGGTTATTTTTATAAGATGCAAGCGCGCTTATATAACCTGTTTGCATCTCTCTCCTGAGGTTAAGAGTATCAAGAACCAGCCTGTCATAGTATAACTTTGATCTTTTAAGATCATGGATCCGTTTCCCTCCCTCAAACAGGGGGAAAGTGAGAGTGAGACCGACTATTGAATTCGGGAAGGCTTTATCATAAAGCCTGCTGAACTCATCGTTCTGAAAAATAAAATTGTAGTTTGCAAAACCTGAAAGCGAGGGAAGAAAGCTCATTTTTTCATAACCTATCGATAGTTGTTGCAGCCTCAATTTTGTTTCAAGAAGCTGATATTCAATTCTGTTCTGGTATGAAACAGATTGGAGCGTGTCGAGCACCAGATCTTTCTTCATCTCATCGAAGCTCTTTTTCAGGTTCAGGTCTTTATTCTCAGGATAGCCCATCAGCTGCTTCAGAAAAGTCAGCTTGGCGTTTATTGAGTTGGTTACACTGATCTTCTGTGAGCGTGCATTGTTAAGGGAAGCAGTTGCCCTGCTGTAATCAATCTTGTCACGTAAACCACTGTTATACAATGCAAGGGCATCTTTCAGGCTTATAGACAACCTGTTAATGTCCTCATTGATTATTTTCAGCATTTGTTGTGAAAGAAGAACATCGTAAAATGCCTTGCTCACCTCAACAACCAGGCTGATCGCCTCTCTCCGGCCTGTCTGCCGGACCTGCCGGCGATAATCACCTGCTGTTCGTCCTGCGAACCAGAGATCGTTGTTAAAGATCTTCTGGTTTGCGCTGAACTGAATGTTTGAAATATTTTTTACCCCGGTTGTAACTTCAATTTTAGGTCCTGTTGGATCTGAAAAGTTGGGAAAAATGGAAACCGGTTGTTTCAGGTAATGCTGTATTCCGGCGTTTGATGTTACCTGGGGGAACCAGTCGGCCAGAGAACTTTTAATTGTCTGATCCGCAATTGCCTCATCAATTTTAAGCTGACTTACAAGAGGTTGATGAATAAGCGCATAACTGATGCATTCGCTAATGCTGACGCTATCGGTGAAAAATGAAGGTTGATCCTGTGCTGTTATCTCTGGTGAAGCCAGAATAAAAGATAGCACAAAAGCCGGATAGCATATTATGCAGAAAACGCTTTTCTCCCCCATCACAATAATGTATTAGATCTATCAATGGGATTTACTTATACTAAACTGCCCTGTATCGCAATCCGTCATTATTTTTTACCGGACAGAACCAGACCGGGCAGATAGATTTTAATTCAATAAACGCGATTTATAAACGCCGGGAAACAGAAATTGTTCGAACAGGAAAGATAAAGCATCAACAAAAGAGGTATTTGGTTGTGAAGTAAGAACTAAGAACAAACGAACAGTGAATTTAGAATCTGGAACTACTTCAGCATTCTGATTTCAATTGTTCTTCATTCTTACTTTAATTCCATAAATTTACCCACATGAGAATCCTCCATACCTCCGACTGGCACCTCGGCAAACGTCTCGAGGAGTTTTCACGTTTTGATGAACAGCAGGCTGTTCTTAAAGAGATCTGTGAGATTGCTGAGAATGAGCAGACAGATGCAGTTATCATTGCCGGCGACCTGTTCGATACCTTCAATCCATCTGCTGAGGCTGTTGACCTTTTTTACAAAACTCTCAAGAGGCTTTCCGGTGACGGGAAAAGGGCAGTAATATGCATTGCCGGCAACCACGACTCACCAGAGCGCATTGAAGCCCCCGATCCCCTCGCCAGGGAATGTGGCATAATATTATCGGGTTTGCCCGAGACTGAAGTGGATGTTTTTTCGATTGAAACAGGACTTGAAGTGACGAGATCGGATAAGGGTTTTATTGAACTGAGTCTTCCCGGTTCTGTTTATCCGTTTCGATTACTTCTGACACCCTATACAAGTGAGCTGAGACTGAAAAAGTACCTGGGAGGTGAAAACTCCGAAGAGGAAATGAGAAGCCTGCTCCAGGCACGATGGAAGGATCTTGCCGATAAATATTGTGACGACCGGGGAGTCAATTTTCTCCTCGCGCATCTATTTATGATAAGACAGGGAGTCGCTCCCGGCCCGGAACCTGATGATGAACGCCCTATCCTGCATCCCGGCGGAGCAGAAGCTATTTACACATCATGCATTCCCGGCCAGATACGGTATGCCGCCATCGGGCATCTTCACAGGAAACAGATTATGGACAACTCCCCCTGCCCGGTGGTTTACTCGGGGAGCCCGCTGGCATACAGTTTCAGCGAAGCAGATCAGGACAAGTATGTAATTATAATTGACGCGGAACCAGGGACTGAAGTAAAAACCAGGGAGCTAAAACTTAAGTCAGGGAAACGGCTGCTCCGGAAAAGGTTTGAACTTATTGATGAAGCAGTAACCTGGCTCACGGAAAACCAGGAATCACTTGTTGAAATCACCATCGTATCGGAAACATACCTGACTGCCGCTGACAGAAAGCGCCTGGTTGATGCCCACAGCGGCATCCTTATCATCCCTGAAATGAAGAATGCGGCGCAGGCCTCTGATGCTACCGGTCTGCAGGTAGATTTGAAAAGGGGCATAAATGACCTGTTCTTTGATTTCTTCAAAAAAGAAAAAGGACAGGAACCGGGCGTGGATATTATGTCTTTATTTAATGAAATCATATCGAAGGAGGATAACCTATGATCCCGGTCAGACTCACAATACAGGGCATATACTCCTACCAGAAAGAGCAGACTATAGATTTTACCCGTCTTACCGCCGCCGGACTTTTCGGGATCTTCGGTCATGTCGGCAGCGGGAAATCAACTATTCTGGAAGCAATGTCATTTGCTCTTTTCAATAAGATCGACCGGCTGAGCGGCGACAGGCGCAACTATAATATGATGAACCTCAAATCCGACAGGCTTTACATCGATTTTGAATTCATGGATAATGGAAAAAGATACCGCATTGAGGTTACAGGAAGGAGGAACAGGAAGAATTTTGATGATGTCCCCACTTTTAGAAGAGGCTTTTATTCCCTCACCGGAGATATCTGGAACCCGATGGGAGACGCGACTGCTGAGGCTGTTACCGGACTAAGCTATGATAATTTTCACAGAACTATTATTATTCCACAGGGTCGTTTCCAGGAATTCCTCCACCTGAATGTCAAGGAAAGGGTAACGATGCTTAAGGAGCTCTTTGGCCTGAATAAGTATGATCTCTACGATAAGACAATCTTTCTTGAAAGGGAGAACAACGAAAAGCTTCACAACCTTGAAGGCCAGCTCCTGCAGATCGGGGAAATTAAGCCCGAAAATATTGAAACCCTGAAGAAGCAGATGGATGAAAATCAAAGATCACTTGACACTCTTGCAGGGGAACTGAAAACGACTCAGGAAAGGGACAAAGCATTGGAAGAGCTGAAAAAACTTGCGGAGGACCTGCAAAAACAGAAAGTAAAACTGTCAGAGCTTCAGAATAAGGAGGTAAAATTCAGCAGCCTGGAGAAGGAGGTAAAGGAGTACGAAGCTCTTTATCTTGCCTTTCACTCTGAACTTGAACAGCTTGAAATACTGGATTCAGCACTGAAAAAACAATCTGACAACCTAACTTTAAAAAAGGAAGGATTTAAAGGACTTTCGGATGAAACTTCAGCAAGACAGGATGAACTTGAAGGCTTGAAGCCAGGGTATGAAAAGAGGGATGATCTTCTAAAGCTGGCGGAAGAGATCAAAAAGCTGGCGCAAATAACAAGCCTTGAAGAGGCCATAAAAAGAACCTCCGAAGAAAGCCGGAAGGAAAAGGATGACCTTAAGGATCTGGAGGCTTTAATTCTGGCAGGCAAAGAATCCGTGAAACAGAATTGTGAACAGCTCGGTCTGAAAAAGAAAACCCTCCCCGACCTGAAGGTGCTCTCTCAAATAAAAATCTGGTTCCGGGACGAGAAGGGGCTAAAGGAGCAAATCTCCAGGGAAAGACTGGCAATCAGTGAGCAAAAGGAGAAGGTGAACGGCAAAATGAATGAAGCGTTCAGAACTTTCAGGCACGCTATTACTATTGATAAACCTTCGAAAGCTTTGATCTTTCGGAATGTGTCGCTACTTATCGAAGAGGCCCAGTGCAGAAGCTGAAAAAAGCCTGAAGTTCCTGCAACCCGAAATATCTGAACTTGAAATCCAGAAACGGCTCGAAAAATTTGCAGGAGAGCTTCAGGAAGGGAAACCCTGTCCGCTGTGCGGCTCAAAAGACCATCCGCATATTCTTGATATTCAAGATGTTTCTGAAAAACTTGATTCAACCCTGGAAATCGAGGGACACAACTCGATTCTCAGATCAGACAATTCACCAGGGGGGAAAAGGAACTGACAGGTTTCCAGAGGGAAATTTCACTTACTGAAAAGCAGGGTATATCTCACCAGGAGAATCTGAACGACCTTTTGAAAAAGTTAGAGGAACACCGGCATAAGTTCATCTGGGAACAGTTTAATCCGGAGCAGGAAAATGCTGTGGATGAGGAAATGAAGCAGTATGATGTCCTCAGCAGGGAGATCGGGGCACTTGAAATCAGCATTGATGAGCTTAACAAATCAGTAGCCGGGAAGGAAGTCAGACGTGATTCTCTTTCAGCCAATATACAGGACCAGCGATAATAAAATATCTGAAGGCAGAGCTCAGGCAAATATGCTTGTCAGCCAGCTTACCGTTGTCACCAGGGAGGATTGGGCGGGCCATTCACTTAAGGAAATGGAAGCAAAGTCAGCCTCGCTGAAAAGGGATCACCAGGTCATCACTGAAAAATACAAACTTCTTGAAGAACGGATCACGGGGACTCCGGTCGCAGACCGACACTCTTAAAGGCACTATTGAATCGACAGCAAAGCAGGTTGATGCCACAGCAAAACAGAGGGAACAGCTTTGGGAAAGGATTACGATGAAGCTTTCACAATGCGGGAGACCTCGAACTGGCTTACGTTGAAAATGTCATAAGAAAGGAATTGGATCTCGAAACCGCCAAAAATGAAATTGCATCATTCAGAGCAGAACTGGGGGCAGTGAAGAGTCACTTGTTAAAGCTCAATACCGAACTTTCAGGACGTGAATATCCTGTCGCGGAGCATAATTCGGTCAAAGGGCAGCTTACACGGCTCCGGTCTCAGGCCGATGATAAAAACCAGCAGATGGGACGGCTTAAGGTTACTCTTGCAACTCTCGAAAAGAACCTTATAACACTTGAAACCCTGAAAAAGGAGCAGGATATCCTGCGTCTCAGGGGTGAAAACCTTAACACGCTAAAAAATCTTTTCAGGGGAGCCGCCTTTGTTAATTTTGCATCACGGGCATACCTTGAGAATATAGTTCAGGCTGCCAATACAAGGTTCCGTAAACTCACCCGACAGCACCTGGAACTTGTTCTTGACGAGGACAATAACTTCATGCTGAGGGACCATATGAATGAAGGAAGGCTGAGGAGTGTCAAAACCCTTTCGGGAGGCCAGACTTTTCAGGCATCGCTGTCGCTCGCCCTGGCCCTTGCCGATAATGTAAACCGCCAGGTGAAGGCTGACCAGAACTTCTTCTTTCTCGATGAGGGATTCGGGTCTCTTGATAAAGAATCACTTGAAATTGTCTTTGAAACTCTGAAGTCGTTGCGGAAAGAGAACCGGATTGTCGGGGTGATCTCACATGTTGAGGATATGAAGCAGGAAATCGATGCCCACCTCATTGTATCAATTGATGATGCAGAGGGGAGTATGATCAGAAGCAATTTGTATTAAAGCCCGGATTTACTCCCAACCAGCATTTTTCTGTTTACCGGATATGCCTCCTGATCGATATAAAGATTTATTTTTTTTCTTTTACTTTCTTTTAGCGGTAAAAGAAAGTAACAAAGAAAAGCCGCCGGAAATGATAACTTAAGCCCTGCCCTGCGCCCGCTACACAAGCCAGAATGGCGCTACGGGCATGGCTTAAGTTCGCGCCATTTCCGGTTTGCCTGCGCACCCTATCCACTTAGGTTCTTTAGAACTAATAGCATATGAAGATTAAGGTCAATGTGGAGGAACAAGAATCTCAATTACCGAGGTATCTAACCAAATAGATTAAATACTTATTGCATAGACTTCTTCAGGTCCCATCAGCGAGCAGAGGAGAAGAGTCCACTTTTGTACCGTCGCACCGTTTTCATATCTTTATATCCCAAACCATCACCTGCATGTACCAGAAAGACTACATCCTACGCATGATCTCAATGCTGATGAAGTTTCTTGGGGAGTTATTCGGCCTCATAAAAAAGGGGGAATTGAAAGAGGCAGCTGCCATGCTTGAAAAAAGCTACAATACTTATCTCAGGGAAGATGCTGCTTTCTTTCAGGGTATCCCTGTAAATGACCTGACACGGAAACTTCTCATGGAGCACAACTACACAGCAGGACATCTTGAGATTCTCGCGGAACTCTTCTATGCCGAAGCCGAGTTGCGCTTTGCAGGTAATGACAAAGCCGGATGCATTGAATTCTCAGAGAAGTCCCTGATCCTCTTTGAGTTTGTAGATAATGAGTACAAAACTTACTCAGATGAGAGGCTGAGAAAGATGGAGGTATTACGTAACGGATTCCCACGGGTTAAAAAGGATTCGCCGCTTCCCAGAGACCAATCTGCGACGATCCGGGACAAATCATAACCATGGTTCTGATTTTGAGTAATCATGATGGAACCGCTCCGCGGTTCTAAATTGTGCATTTGACTAAAGGTCACTATAATGATGGAACCGCTCTGCGGTTCAAATTTTCACAGATCTCATCTGCGTAAATCTGCGGGATCTGCGGGAAAAAAATCTGCTATGAGTCCCCATCGAAAGCACGCATCGCGCTCTTTTTTTTTGACTCTTACAGCAATAATTCGCAAATTTGATCGTCTCCTATTTATAACCTGACTATACATAAATGAAAAAGGTCCTTATATCCTGTAGTTTGATTTTTATTATTCTCATCGGCTTTCTGAATTCCTGCAAGAAGGAAGAAGTTCCGGGTCTGACAACTGCAAAGGTGACCAATATCACAGGGACCTCCGCAACAGGGGGAGGGACAATTACCGTGGGGAATCCGGCAGAAATTGCCGAACGTGGCCTATGCTGGAGCAAGGATAATAATCCCACGACAAATAATGACCGGACAATAGAGCCGGGAGGTACAGCGACCTTCACATCTGCCATGACTGATCTTGATGCCGCAACTACCTATTATGTAAGAGCCTATGCCATTAATACAGCCGGAACTGGTTATGGTGAAGCCGTGTCATTCACCACCCTGGGACAAGCTCCTGCCGCCCTGACACAGACAGCAACAGATGTCAGCACTTCTTCTGCGACACTAAATGGAGTCGTAGTTGCAAACCTTCTGTCAACAATCGTTACATTTGAATACGGGACCTCAACGAATTACGGGCAAACAGTCACAGTGGCTCAGAGTCCTGTAACAGGCAGTTCGCTTACAGATGTAAACGCAGTATTAACCGGACTTGCAGAAGGGACAACCTATAACTTCAGGCTGAAAACGGTTAATTCACTCGGGACGACGTACGGTAATAATTTAACATTCACAACCTTAGGATCGATACCTCTTGTCACGACCCAGGCTGCCTGCTGCCTGTCCGCCACCGGAGGCAGACTGAATGGTACGGTAAATCCAAACTGGCTTTCAACGATTGTTACTTTTGAATATGGCTTAACCGCAGACTACGGAAGCACCGTAACTGCATACCAGAGTCCTGCCACAGGAAACAGTCACAATACCTGCATACGCTGGCGTTTCAGGACTCTCTGCCGCGACCTTGTATCATTTCAGAATCAAAGCTGTAAATTCTCTCGGAACCACGTACGGGGAGGATAAGGAGTTCACTACATTACCCTGAGGTCTTCCCTCAGGCCGGAGCTCTCAAACTGTATGCAACTGAGTTGCAATAAATTACATTTCCCCTCCTTTTTTCAAGGAGGGGAAAGTTATTCAATTGTATTTCAGCAAATTAAATTCAAAATCTTAAACTGGTTCTCAGGTTGATGGCTATGTGGTGCTCAACTGGTACTACAGCTGTTCAGCGCCACGTGTATGCTGATCTTCTTCAGCTGTTTCCCTGAACTTATCCTCAAATTTCCTTCTCCATTCCCTTCTGCGGCAATCGTATCTATAACCATGCCTGTGCTGGCGCCCGCCAGGTGCAACACCCGTAAGCAGGATCTTCGAAAGAAGGAACAGACCTGCAGTTTGCCAGAAAGTCAGGACAGGGCCGTTAAATAAACCGGGTATCAGCCAGTTCCAGAGGGCCTGTACACCAAATATCACCAGAACAACAAATGTAATTCCAAGGATTCCAAAACCTATGTACTTTAATACTCTTAACGTTTTCATACTAATTATTTTTTAATAGTTTATACAATTCATTTAGTCTCTTCCTGAGTGCAAGCACAGCGTAACGTTTTCGTGAGATGAGGGTATTGATCCCGATACCGGTCCTTTCCGAGATCTCTTTAAAGCTCAGATCCTCAAACTCGTTTTCAATGAATACGCTTCGTTGCTCCTCAGGCAATTCAGATAATGTCTCCTCCACTGTATCCCAGATCAATTCCTTCAGCTCTTCATCCTCCGGAGTAGTGCCAATTGCGGGAAGGATCTCCTCCAGGGTCAGGGGCCCGTCTTCATCTTCAGCCCTTTTATCCGTATAGCTGAAAGTAGAAGGCTTCTTCTTGCGGAATCTGTCGGTAATACGGTTATCGGTCACACGGTAGAGCCAGGCAGTCAGGTTTTCAATTCTCCTGATGTCTCTGAATCCGACGGTAAGCTGATAAAAGACATCCTGCAGAATATCCTCAGCTTCGAGCCGGTCGGGAACTCTGTTCCTGATATACCCGAGAAGGCGTTTTCGCTCTTCATTGTAGGCAACCGTAATTCTTTCCGACTCTTTTGGACTCATTATAGGCTCTTTAATACCAATGACGCAACTGGAAGAATAATATTTTAAATTTATGATAAATAGTGAAGAAAGACCGAAGACGGAAGACCGAAGACCGAAGACGGAAGACAGAAGACTTATATCAGCGAAACTCTGCGGATTTCAATCTGCGAAACTCTGCGAGAACCAAAAATATAATCATAGGGCAGAAGGCAACGAGGGAGCGAATCGGTGTTAAAGTGTTCCGGCAGTCTTCGTGGCCAGGTTTTCAAGTTTATTGAAAGATGTTACCAGTCCCCTTATTACAGCAGAACTGAGACCCTGGTGTTCCATCTCGTTCAGTCCGGAAATAGTAATACCCTGAGGAGTTGTTACCTTGTCAATTTCCATTTCAGGGTGGTTGGATGTTTCGATAATAAGGCGGGCTGCACCTTTTACCGTCTGGGCTGTGATAAGCTGTGCCATTTCGGCATCAAACCCGATTTCAATGCCACCCTGTGACAGGGCACGCATAAAACGCAGGGCAAAGGCAATGCCGCAGGCTCCAACGACAGTTGAAGCGCCCATCAATTCCTCCGGAATGATCAAAGTCTTTCCCATTTTACCGAAAATAGAAAGTATCAGTTCCTCCTGGTCCGGTTCAGTGTTTCCAAAGGTTATACAGGTCATGGATTCACAAATCTCGAGAGCAATATTCGGCATTATGCGGGCCATAGGAATTTTGCCGAGTACCGACCCTATTTCCTTCAGGGTAACGCCTGTTACAGTTGATAAAATAATATGATCAGATGAAATATCGTCTTTTATTTCTTCAGCCAGAAACTGAAACTGCTGCGGTTTTACTGACATAACTATAATCCCGGCGCCTGCGATTGCATCATGGTTGTTATCAGTAACCCGGAAACCCAGTTTTTTAAGCTGATTTATCCTTAACATCCTTTTTTCGGTGATGATTATTTCATCTCTGGTGAAATGTTTTGAGACAATCAGTCCCTTTGCCAGTGAAGTGCCGATATTCCCTCCACCGAGGATAGCGATCTTAAAGTTTTTCATATAAGGTATTTTAAACCGAAAGTTAACTAAAATCTCAGTTTCCACATCCATTGCTCCCGGTTCCTTACACCGGGGGTAAATGAGGACAACTTTTACATTTTTACTCTACGGGTTATATCCCGATCAATACATGTTGACTTTCAGATAATTATTAGCTATCTTTATAAGATAAATGACATGCAGAACCGGGCATTTCAAAACTAACACTAATTAAAGAACTAAACCATTGTATATTAAGCACAACCGGCTTTGCACGCTCATCGTTTTCATCTTAATACATTATTAATAATTAAAAGAAAGGAAATTAAAATGAACTATCTGTACTTAATTATTCTAATTGTTGTGTTGTTGTTTTTTTCAGGAATAAGAATTGTACGACCAACGCAGCGGGCTTTAATAGAGAGGCTTGGGAAGTATCATAATTTCGCTAATGCCGGATTTCACTGGATTATTCCGATTATTGACAAACTATACCTGGTAAACGTAACCGAACAGATGGTGGATGCCCAGCCCCAGGAAATAATAACTAACGATAATCTGAATGCAAGCGTTGATGCGCAGGTTTATTTCAGGGTAAAGTCCGATGAGGATAGTGTTAAAGGTTCAATTTATAATGTTAACAATTACAGATTGCAGATCGTTAATCTGGCCCGGACTACTCTGCGTAACATTATAGGTACCCTTACCCTTAAGTCGGCCAATAGTGAAAGAGGGAAAATTAATTCCGAGCTGTACAGGACACTTCATAACGAGACCCAAACCTGGGGTATTGAAATTGTCCGTACAGAATTGAAAGAAATTGATCCTCCAAGTGATGTTCAGGAAACCATGAACAAGGTGGTAAAAGCTGAAAACGAAAAAATAGCAGCCATTGACTCTGCTACCGCTGCTGAAACTGTCGCTGATGGAATCAAGCGGGCCAAGATTAAAGAAGCTGAAGGCTATAAGCAATCGAAAATATTGCACGCCGAAGGTGATGCTGAAGCCATCAGACTTGTAAATGATGCGGCAGACAAATACTTTGTTGGGAATGCACAGTTATTGCGAAAACTGGAGGCTCTTGAAGCATCCCTGGGAAATAATGCCAAGATTGTTGTTCCGGCAGGGTCGGAGCTGGTAAATATAATCGGCGAAATGGCAGGGATTGTTCCATTCGACAGAAAGAAAAAAGAAGTCAAATAAAAACTCCTTTGTGCCCCTTGGTGAGGACCTTTGTGTACTTAGTGGTAAAAAAATAAATCCATTAACCCTGCCTACCGGCAGGCAGGCACAAAGGATCGCAAAGTTCAGCACTAAGGTACACAAAGGGCTCTTTATCATGCTGTCCCTCATATATGGAAAAAGCTGTCAAGGCGGTTTCCCTTTTTCAGCCGGTAATGATAGAAGAAGAGTAACAAAGCCACAGGGAGAACCGAAACAGCTACAATAAGCGACCACCTGAGATCAATAATGTCTTTCAGGTAGTTATCCAGTATCATTTCTAAAATTATACAAAAGCCTGATAACAGCATAAGGGCAGAAGCAAGGAGGTTAAGTCCTTTCAACGGGGCTGCCTTGTAGAGAAAAATGACAATGCCGGATGATATAAAAACAGCAACCGTTACCGGAACGCCCACAGCGTAAGAAACCATTCCCTGCCGGCAGCAATCAGGTCAAGGAAAAAAAGGGAAGTCAGGACCGTAACCATCAGACAGGCGACCACCATCAGGGTTTTTTTAAAGGCAAACTGGTAAAGGGTCAGGATTACCCATGCGGTAAATATTGATACATCAGACAAGAGTGACCATTTCAGGTCTTTGCTTATCAGACAGCTCGATGATAGTGCAACCGGCAATACCTGAGAAAGCCAGTATTCCGCTTAATTCCCAGAGATACCTTCTGTTTTCCTTTTTTTGAAGCCGGATGATGTCTGATGGATAAGTATTTGAAACATATTCCTGTTCAATTTTATTTTCAGGATCCTTGCCGCAAAGGGGGCATACTTTAAATCCGTCATCCAGCTCTACTCCGCAATTGACACAAATAATCATACTCTGTCCTTTTATTTGTTATTCAATATCTTTACATGAATACCGGCCTCCGAAAGATGAGTTAAAATAAGCCTTTCAAGTTCATGTGATTGTGTAATATTACTGAAACAGATCCTTAACCTGCCTTTATATGAAACCAGAGCGCAGCCTGCTTTAACCTTATGATTGGGCGGAGTTGGAACAAGCTCGAGAGAATCAACCAAAGTTTCCATTTCGCCGGGAAGAGTAACCAGTCCGAGATTGGTAACCATACCTGTCCACCGTTTTGAAGCCAGCTTTCTGTAAATGGCAGCAGTAACGATTTTCTTGATGAACAGGGGCATTATCCTTACAATTAAGAGCTTTTCATAGCTGACATTCGATGAAAGAAACCGTAATACCTGTTTGATATCGGTACCTATCTGCGACTGGTGATGAATCGATCTGAGTATTTCTTCGAAGGTGTAAGATCCCAGTCTGACATCAAGTTCCGGCAACACAAAAAGAGAAAAATTTCGCATTGTCCTGCTCGGGAGTTTATTTCTCATGTTAACCGGCACTTCAATCCTTAAAACTTTTCGCTTTTCTTTTTTGCTCCTTTCCTTTTCTGAAAAGAAGATCTTCTGAAGTGAAAAGAAGTAGACCGATACAAAATATTCAGTCAGAGATACATTGTGACTGTGGGATATTTTCAGGATCTCATCAACACTTACCTCAGCACGAATTACTCTCAGTCTGGGTCTTGCATTAAGCTTATAGGGAAGATGCCAGGCTTTGACAAGTTTAGCCGGAGGAGGCAGTTTTTGAAAAAACTTGATGTAGCCGTCTTCGAACTCCTCGTCGGATACCGGCGTTCCGGGCAGGATTATTTCTCCGGGTGAACTGATATGCCTGCCTGTAAGTGTCAGGTATGTGTAAAGGAGTGATTTCAGGTATTCCATGCCACCTCCGCCATCGGTCAGTATATGAATGAATTCAACCGAAATTCTGTTGCGTTTAATTATCACCCTGTAAAGCGGTTCGTTTTTTCTGTTAACGGCAAAGGCGGTGCAGGGGATCTCTTCTTCAACCTGGATCCGCGGCGGGAGATCGTTAAATTCAAGATAATACCAGAATATTCCGCTTCCCAGTGAAACGCTGAAATATGGAAATCTCTTTGAAGTGATTGCCACAGCCTCTTTAATTGCTGAATAACTTAACAGGTTCCTTCAGTGTAGCAGTCACCCGGAATACAGAAGTAAGATCCTCTGAAATTATCGCCGGAAAGAGTTTCGCAGCATTATCAAGCTTTAACCAGCCCCGCTCCTGAAAAGATTTTGAGTTAATAGCTTTACCTCCCTTTAATTAAATGTAAAGATACAGCCTTTGTCAAAATATTAATTTCAGTTTGATAACTAAATGGCCTGCTTATTCAGGGTACCGGGGTTGATAGCTGGCTTCTGGACATGATTACCTGGAATGGCTTTTGAAAAACGACCAGATAACTTCATTGGCATTAATATCCTTGGAGGTCTTTCCGATGATCCATGCCGGCAGATACTGAATGCCACCGGGCCAGGTATGTCCCCCGCCTTCAACAGAATAGAGAATTACCTCACTTCCCTCAGTACCGTTGATGTAATGCTTTTCGTTACCCTGGTTCCATCTTTGGGATCAATGTCAGGTTCTTCAGTCACAACCGGCGTTGCAGAACACATATTACGTTTTACCCAGAATTCGATCGATTCATTCACTGATAACACTTTACCGAGCTTTATTTTGCGTATTTTTCCGTTAATTTCACCTCCCTCATATGGGACCAGGGGATCATTTATATTATTGATGGCCAGTACTGAAACCGGTCTGGAAGGTGAACATTCGGGAAAAAGATATCGAAATATTTCCGTCGACCGGAGCGATTGCAGTAATTTTATGAGATATTTCACACGCCAGACGATATGACATTATAGCTCCATTTGATATTCCTGTTATATAAACCCGTGTGGGATCTATATTATAATCTTTGATCATTGTATCTATCAATGCGGAAATGAAGCCGACATCATTAATATTTTCCCTGTGCGCACGATCGTTTGCTTCTTCATCCATCCTTCCGTCATTCCAGTTCAGCTCAATTCCATCCGGATAAACCATTATGAATCCATCCCTGTCGGCCAGTTTATTAAAACCTTTGCGTGTAAGGAGGATCATGCTCACTCCGGTTGTTCCCCTTCCATGCAATGCAATTACAAGGGGGACCTGCACGGATTCACCATAAACTGACGGCAGATGAATATTAAATGTCCTTTTCAGGCCTTCATGAATAAATGAGGTTCTCTGGTCCCTACCTGCAAATGCCGGAAAAGAGATCAGATTGATTCCAACCAGCATTTTCAGAAATGCAGAAAAACCGGACTTTTTAGATCTCATAAATGGATTTAATTTTCTGATATAAATATAGTTATAATCCATGACAATAAACCTTCAACCTGGTCTGGCTTCATAAGGTGGGTTTGTAAATTATCTTCGCAGATTTAAATCCAGGACTTCATTGCTGGTATCAGCGGGATTCAGTTCATAGCTGAATCCTTTTTCTGAAGCTTTCATAATTAAAACCTTGAATATTATAAGATTTGCCAGTATCGATTCAGCTTTTTTAGAAGATATGCGGGTAATTTTTCTGAACCTGGATAATGTAATTGATCCATTTTTCAGGAGGTAATCCATCAGTGAATTCTCAGTATTACTGAATTTTACCAGTACACCTGACTTCTTCTCCTCCTTCTGCCATACCCGGAGCAATACTTTATTTGCCACAAGGTTCTGATCTTTGTGCCTGAAATATGCCAGCCACCTGCCATCTTCATCCTTAGCCTGATACGGTCTTTTATCACCTTTGGAAACTTCAACCTCCAGGATGGTTTTTTTCCCTGCTTCATGCTGTTTTGTTGTAAAAGCAATTTCGGGCCGGCAAAATATATGTGCAGCAGTGTCAACCATATAAATTTCTTCATCGGACTTAATTCCCGCTATACTTCCATTATCCCGTACTCCAATGAGTAGCCTCCCTCCATCGGTGTTTGCAAAAGCGGACAGTGTCCTGGCGATTTTTCTGCTGTCGGAAACACAATACTTAAAGTCAAGCTGTTGATTTTCACCTTCTGCTATCAGCTTTCTCAGAGTGGAATCCATATTTATAATTTTGAAATCCTGCTTGTGAACTGCAAAATTACAATTCACTCACGTCAAAAACAATGTCCTGTGGTCAGCTGGTCTGCTGGTCAGAAACCATATTGTTCGCTAATGTTAAATGATTCGGATTCCTTTTAATTCCTAACTTGCACCTCTTTAACCAATACGGATTTCAGACAATGAAGTCAACCCGTCCGGAATATAACCCGGTAAACGGAAAAACCTATTCCCTGTTCGGAAGATCAGGCTCGACGGAAGGATATTATGAAACCATAAGCAACCTTGCGGATAAAGTCCTTGCCAAAGATCAGGATTTACGGTTTATTGTTGAAGAAATAAAGCAGTTTTCCTCAAGAAAGAGGCTGCTGAAAAAGAGTCCGGGCAGACGGGACAGGATGAGTGTAATCCTTAATCTTATTGATTCTCCGCTGAAGATATATACTGAAAATGTTGATGAGCATCTAAGGACCCTGCCCCTTTCAAAAATCTGGGACAGGGGGCTTGCAACCACAAGGGAACAGTATCATCTCTACATGCTTGAGATTGAACTAACCAACCGCTTGTTTGTCAGTGAGTTTCTTAAAGCAGACAGGAAAATAGCATTGATGCCCTATTGTTTGCAGGATTTCTCCGCAAGCTGTAAATCTGCAAAGAACGGATTTGACTATCAGTGCAGACACTGTTCGGCAAAATGCTTTCAGAGCCATGCAAGTAAGCTACTGGAAGCCCATAATATTGAGCCCTATATCTGGATGGGAGGAGATATGAAGCATCTTGCGAAGTATACATAAAATGAAAGAAAAACTTTCGGTGTCCTGGGCATAGCCTGCATCCCTGAGCTGATCTCAGGAATGAGGAGTTGCCGTAAAAACAATATCCCTGTTATCGGAATCCCGTTGAATGCCAATCGTTGTGTCAGGTGGTTTGGGAAATTCTTCCCGAATTCTATTGACCTTGCAAAGCTGGAGAGGCTTCTGGAATTGTAGAATTGTCTGCTGGTCTGCTGGTCTGGCGGTCTGCTGGTCTTCCGTCTTCTGTAACACCGATTCGATCCCTCGTTGCTTTCTGCCCTATGATCATATTTTTGGTTCTCGCAGAGTTCCGCAGATTGAAATCCGCAGAGTTTCGCGGATAAGTCTTCTGTCTTCGGTCTTCGGTCTTCCGTCTTCTGTAACACCGAATCGATCCCTCGTTGCTTTCTGCCTTATGATCTATTTTTGGTTCTCGCAGAGTTCCGCAGATTGAAATCCGCGGAGTTTCGCTGATTTAAGTCTTCTGTCTTCGGTCTTCCGTCTTCGGTCTTCCGTCTGATTTCTGAAATTAAACCGGAAATTACCCTGTCAGATTGTTTATGTTTTATTAACTTGAATGATTGAAACCAGAAAACAGGTATTATGAAAAAAATTTGTCTTGTTTTGATTTCGTTGTTTCTGATGTTACCGTCAGAGGCGGTGGCAAAGAAAAAGGGCAGATCGCTTTTTAATGGCAGTGATCTGACCGGTTGGCACAGTGATGTTCCTGACATGGATAATAAAGCTGATGCTGTAAATCCATTTATTGTCCGTAACGGATTGCTTGTCAGCCTGGGGAATCCGGGTGGACATCTTATAACAGATGAGGTTTATATGAATTACCGCCTTGAAGTTGAGTACCGTTTTGCTGCCAAGCCCGGCAATTGTGGTGTTCTGGTTCATGCTTCAACTCCACGGATTCTTTACGGTATGTTTCCAAAGTCGATAGAGGTGCAGATGCAGTCCGGAAGTGCAGGTGATTTCTGGTGCATTGGGGAGGATATCACCACCCTCGATATGGAAGTCCGCAGGGGACCAAGGCAGGAATGGGGCACCACTGAAGGCAAACTGCGTCAGATCAGGAATCTGACTGATAATTCCGAAAAACCTGTGGGTGAATGGAACAAAATGATCATCGAATGCGTGGGAAGGGAGGTTAAAGTATGGGTCAATGGCGATTTAGTCAACTATGGTTATGGTTGCACAACCGACAGAGGACAGATTGCCATCCAGGCTGAAGGATCAGAGGTGGAGTTCAGGAAGCTTTTTCTTACGCCAATAAAAAAACTGTCGAAAGAATTGAAGAGGTCCAAAGTCAGGGGTCTGTAACTGAATTGCTTGTGAACAAATAAAACTATAATGACCGTACAACGGACACTCTATGTGACCACCAGGAAGAAATGGCGGGATTGGCTTAGCAACAATTTCGAAAAAACAAAAGAAATCTGGCTGGTTTATCCCAAAAAAAATACCGGAGAGATCAGGATTCTTTACAATGACGCGGTTGAAGAAGCTTTATGCTTTGGTTGGATTGACAGTACTGTCAGGACTCTTGATAGTAACCATACAATACAACGGTTTACTCCAAGGAATCCCAAAAGTGATTTTTCCCAGGCCAATAAAGAAAGGCTGAAATGGCTTTATGATAAAAACATGATCCATCCATCTCTTGAAAAGAATGTTCAATCCATCATTAATATGAAGTTTGTTTTTCCGGACGATATAATTGATACCATAAAAAGGGACAAAACTGCATGGTTTAATTACCAGAAGTTTTCAGAATCATATAAAAGAATCCGTATCGCTTATATTGAAGGAGCCCGCAACCGGCCTGATGAGTTCAGAAAAAGACTCGCCAGCTTTCTCGAAAAAACACGGGAAAACAAGCTTATCAAAGGTTTTGGAGGAATAGAGAAATACTACTAGTGTAAAGTTAAAAATTTCGGATTTCGGATTTTCGATTTCGGATTTCGGATTTTCAAATCCGCAATCCACAATCCGTAATCCTCAATATTTTAAACGATTATTTCTTCTACCTGCTTTAAAAATGATTCGTCAATTTATAATTAACATAACACTATCAGAAGAATCAAACAGGTCAGATCAAATACTGGCTAATCGATCCCTGCCAGCACTGCCCATATCTCAGCAAGACCTGTCTGATCGAGCAAAGTTTTGAAATCATCTTCCTTCTGACCTTTCCAGTCTTTGCTGAAGAGGCCATTTTTGTTCCGGACGTGGTTCCATAAATGATCCATATTATCCCTGAAAATTTTGATGTACTGATCATTTTTATCGACCTGATATAATTCATCATATCCTCTGAAGAGAATTGAATTAAACCAGGTGCCAGTGTTTTTGAACAATCTTATTTTTCCTCCGCCACCCGTTGTGTACTCTTCGGTGAAAAAATTAACCGCAGCTCCTGCAATATTATGAGCTTCATCGAGATAGATTTTATTTTCTGTCAAACTGTAAAGCATTGCGGCAGCCTGTAACATTTGTCCGCTGTTATATGTGTATTTTCGCATATCTGTCTTACCTGTCAGACTCATATTATCAAAAGTAAAGATGATCCGCCGGATCCTGCAGGCTGGCCTTTGTCCAGTCATAGATCCGCACTCCCCACCTGAAATAAGAGCTGTCGCGGGTTGCCTCAAAAAGTTTGAGAGCCAGCACCGAGGAAGGAGCATTGGAACAGGTATTTTTTGAGTTCTTCTTTTGCTCACACCAGTAGATACCACCACCAAGTTTATCGTCCCATCCGCTGAGAACAAACTGCCAGAGTTTTACTGATTTTTCGAGGTATCCGGGATTACCGGTAAACATATATAATTCACAAAAATCAAGCGCCAGCCAGACGTTGTCGTCTCATAATAGCGGTCCGACTTTCCGGTGAGTGTAATGTAAGACTGGTAGCAGGCGGGTTTCCTCAGGGAGTCATAGTATTGGTAAAGTCCAGGCAGAACTTTTTCCTCAAGCAACCTCAGATACTGGTTGTCACCAGTCGATTTCAATAAAGCATTCACCGCTGAAAATACTCCTGAAGTGGGCCAGAAGGTATGCCACCCGCTGACCTGTAATTGTATCATTTCCTGCAAGGTATGTTACTTTGTTCCCGGGATTATACGGGAAGGTTTCATAAAGGAGGTTATCATGCCCTGCGTCAAATAATTTTAATATCTGCTGAAGGGTTGATTTTGCACGGGTCAGGTCATCATTTTGGCTCCTCGCCTGAAAACCTTGCAAGCCTGCAACTAAAATCAGAAATACAGGGAATACTTTTCGGAAAACTGTCATGTTCTTAATCTATCCTGTTGTAATGCTTTAAAATTTCCAGAGTCTTTTCGACCGGTATGGATTCCACTTTTACATTATTCCTTCCTGTTACTGTTTTTGCTGCAAACAGTGAATTAATTATTGCTTCTTCAGTAGCTTCAATAACAGCTTCAAACAGAATGTCAATGTTGTCATTCCGCAATACTTTATACTCTTCATAAACAGAGTCTGATATGTATGGAATCCTGAGATCAGTTGCAGTTGAAACGGCAATAGCAAAATCACCGCTGCTGTTTGAAGCAATTCCGCCGGTCCTGGCCACTCCGAACATTGCCCTCGCTGCCAGCCTTTTAAGGTTTTTCGGACCTAAAGGAGCATCGGTAATGATCACAATCATGCAGGAACCGTCTTCCTTATATTCTTCATCAATCTGACTGAACCTGTACCTGCCCAGCTCTCTTCCGACAGGCACCCCATTGATTTGCAGAATACCGCCGAAATTCGATTGCACTAAAACACCAACTGTATAACCTCCTCCCGATCGGGGGAGTATCCTTGAGGAGGTCCCTATGCCACCTTTGAATCCAAGACATGAAGTTCCTGTTCCGGCGCCAACATTTCCTTCTTCAACAAAACCAGTATCAGCAATATGAATTGCCATCAGTACATTTTCAATTGTCAGGTATTTTTTTCTGATGTCATTCAGGCTGCCGTCATTTGTCTCACCAACAACCGGATTAACACTTCTGACATTCTTATTTTCCTGAAATTGAAATGTATAATCAATAAGGGCATCTGCGGCAACCGGGACACTTAAAGTATTGGTTAAAATAATTGGTGTTTCGATGTTTCCAAGCTCTTCAACCTGAGGATATCCTGTAAGCTTTCCATAGCCGTTACCAATATAAATTGCAGCAGGAACCTTGTTCTGAAAGATATTACCTGAATGAGGTAATATCGCTGTAACGCCTGTATTTATAGAATCTCCTTTAATTAAAGTTACATGACCGACTTTAACTCCTGGGACATCGGTAATTGAGTTTATTTTCCCGGGCTTTAAAATGCCGATTTTTATTCCGTAGTCCCGTGCCCTCTTGTTCTGGGCATTTGTATAAACACAATTCACAAAAGCCAGAATAATTATTAAATACCTCATAGTTTGAAACTGTTACTTTGTACCCTCTAAAGTTAGGCTTTATGGACTTTCGGTTCATTAATAAGCCATCATGATCCAGCCTCAATTATCAGTATGGAATCCTCCATACCGTCAGGCGTTACAAACGGTTTTTCTCCCCTGGCTTTTAACTTTCCTGCTGAGGTGGAATTTCCTGTTGCAGGGTCGATCCAGAAAGCTTTCACTTTTTTCCGGGAAGCCAATTTGCCAAGATCAACCGTAAAGGAGCTCTTTTCTGCAAGATAGATCATGATCCATTTGCCGTCTTTATGACGGGCAGCCAGGTTAAGCAGATCTCCATCAATCCTGCCTCCTGATGTTAAAACAGACTGATCGGGAACAAGATACCACCATTCCTTCAGGCCGAGGAAGACTTTCTTAAGGATCCCCATTTGAAATGCGCCCGGTGCATCCAGAGCTTGTTTCCATGTGGGAAGTACCCGCCAGCTGTCGTTATGGCCGTAAGTGTGATGTGCTCCGGCAAGAAACGAGTAGTAAGCCTGCCTCCTGATCCATAGCGGAGTCACATCGAAACCGTATTCGGATCCCTGCTCATAAGCCCCCTCGGCCATTAGCACCGGTTTAACAGGTTTCAGGTTATAGTCAATTGTTACCATGGGGTAGATAAGCCTGACAGCATTCCAGGTCTGCATTGAATTAAAATCGAGCCAGTTTTCCCCATGGATGAAACTTGAAGAAAAAGGAGCCGGATCAGGTTTGAATGTAATGATATGTGCTCCCCCGTCTCCTTCATTAAGGCCTGCAGCCAGTTCCCTAAGTACAGGAACAAACTCATCTTTGGCCTCAGGAGTCATGGACCAGACAATATTGGGAACATTCCTGTAACGCGAAGAGAGCCATTTCGCCCACAACCGGGCCTTTTCCAGCGTAATGTGATTCCGGTATCGCTGATGATACAGGGTGATGGAGAAAATAATGCCATTCTCACGTGCAACCTGGATAACCGAATCAACATGCAGGAAATAAGTCTCGTTCGGAGTTAGTGGATTGTCGTTCAACCAGGCTTTTTCACCGTAAATATTTGCTTTGGTCCCATCTCCGACGCCCATAAGCATAGCCTGAATAAAAATAAAGCCATTGCTTTTGGATTTCTCAATAGTTATCCTTGCTTCATTAAGGGTGTAATCCCTGAAAATTTGCCACTGGGTGGTACCAAGCCAGAAGACAGCTTTGTTATTCTGGTCGGTAATATACCTTCCGTTATCGCTGACCTTAACAGGGAAAACAGGTTGCTGTGCAGCTCCGGTTAATGCAATTATCCAGGTTAATAAGGCGAAACAAATGGTTTTGAATTTGTGCTTGTTCATGACTTTATTTTTAGGATTCAAAATAGTGTGCTTAAGTATGGTTTTAAATAAATTTCCAGGCAAGGCAGGTTTTTCCGGAATTTCATTGGCATAAGAGCCGGAGTCTGATGCCGCCACCCTGTTTTCTATTGGCCCTTCTCACTAGTCTTTCGAAACTCCAGGATGTTCCCCGGCTGACATTTGAGAACATTGCATATAGCATCGAGCGTAGACAACTTAAGCGCTTTTGCTTTCCCTGTTTTTAATATGGAAAGGTTTGATACTGTTATGCCAACCAGATCCGAAAGCTCATTTAATTTCATCTTCCGCTTTGCAAGCATAACGTCCAGATTGATAATAATAGCCATCTCTTTACTTTTAAAATATTAACAAATATAATAAATTTATATTGTATTACAATAATTAATTGATGTATATTAACAAATTTATTACCCGGAACGATAAGAAGTGAAGCGAAAAAATTTGAAAAACTTACACTGAGGTCCACAGTAAAATCACCCCCAACCCCCTAAAGGGGGCTAAACTTTAAGTCCCCTTCAGGGGATTTAGGGGCTGACTTCTCTGTGGAACTCTGTGTAAGTTCTTAATTTATATGCATTTACAGATTTATTATTGAAGTTATTGTTTTTTATGTTCCTTTATTTTTTCGAAGGAGGGGAAATTTGGGGTTAAAAAGGACTTTTTCAACTCCGTCAAACTTATTTAATTGTGTTTCAGCTAATTAAATAATCCTCAGTCTAGTACTGAATGTTAAGATCGGCTGTAGCTTCATGCAGTGGCTTTTTTTAAAGAAGAAAATAATTCCGATCTTTACCCTGCCATATAGCAGGATCCCTGATGATAAAAGTACTTTTTAAAACCAGAGGAATACATATTGTTTTGTTTATTGCCGGATGTCAGCTGCTTCTTACTTTCTGCTCCAAACATTATTACCGGGAAACACCGGCTCAAATTATCGAAACCCACGCTGATAACAAAAACCTGGATGATAAGCTGGTTGTGGGAGGTGAAATAGATGAAATCATAGAAACCGCCCGAAAATACCTTGGTGTGCCTCACTGCATGGGCGGAACAACCATGAAATGCATGGATTGCTCAGGATTACTCGTAACGGTTTTTGCCAGACAGGGCATTCAACTGCCGCATAACTCTGAAGAACAGTCCAGGTATGGGAAAAAAATAACCGGAATGGATGAACTTAAGAAAGGCGATCTTGTCTTTTTCATCCGGACATACAACACAGATCATTTCATTACCCATTCGGGCATTTATGTCGGAGACAATAATTTTATCCATGCCTCTTCCGAAAGCGGTGTAACTATCACTTCATTAAGCAATCCCTACTGGAAGGTGAGGTTTGTTTTTGGAACAAGAGTTTTTGAGTGATCGTTGTTTCCAGTTGTCCACCGCACCAACATTCCGCCACCCATGCCCCTTTGTCAACACAAAATTTGATTTTCGCCTGGTACTTATAACTACCTGTTTTGGAATATTATATGTACTTTTATAACACATAATGGAGCCGTAAGTGGGGGTATAATGCAACTAATATGAAACTTTTGAATTATTGGTAAATGAGAATACCCATCCTATATGACTGACTCCGAATTGCTGAATAGAATCAAATCAAATCCAGGAAATTTTGCTGATCTATTCAGGCTGTATTACAAACCTGTTTTTGGTTATATTCTTCGCAGGACTGGTAATTTTAACGAGGCAGCAGACATTACAGCAAATGCATTCTTCAAGGCATTTAATCATATAAACAAATTTTCTTACAAAGGGATTTCAATAAAAGTATGGCTTTATCGGATTGCGACAAATGAATTTAACCTGTACATAAGACAAAAGAAAAAACATAATTCAATATTTGAAAGAATAGGTCTGGAAGATGATGATATCTTCAATGACTATTTGCAGGAAGACAGAATAGAATATGAAAAAGAGCTCCAAAAACATGATCAATTTCTAATTGTTGTGAAAGAATTGAAAACACTTCCGATTAAATATCAGGAAGTAATTTCCTTAAAATATTTCGAAGGGAAAGAGAATAAAGAGATTGCTGAAATCCTGCTTATTAAAGAAGGAACCTTAAAATCTCTGCTTTCACGTGGTTTAGAAAAACTCAGGGAGAAATGCAACCAATTTTAACTATTTACATTATTGGATATGGAAAAGGAAGATTTTGAAGAAAAATTAGTGCTGATGACAAAACCAGAGGTGAATCAGTTAAAACACCAGGATATGTTAGAGAAAGCAATTGCAAATGCAAAAGACAAAACCGCTTTGAGTTTTTGGTGGTTAATTATTCCACTCTATGTAATTTCAATGCTTCTCATGAAAAGTCATTTTATGACGGATACAACCTTAATTTCGAACATCCACGATTTAACAACCAGACAAAAATTTGTTACCTATATATTTTTTCTCATTTTGCCAATTTTTTTCATCCTGTTAAACATCATTAGCATTCGAAATGTGTTTCACCTTTCAGGCAACCCTAAGTCAATTGTTTTCCTTAAGTCAGTCTGGCTAAATATTTTGATGATTTTATTTTCAATTTTAATTTTAATTGTTTTCTCATTATGAAATTACCCTGGTTTAAAAGAATAGGGATAATATTTTTACCCCTGTCTGTAATTGGTTGGATAATATCATTGCTTGCCATCTCGATTTCAGTTTATTCCTTCATTGAGATTGACAGTAGATCTCATTCAGTAAGCGATACTCTCATAAATTTTGTATTCAGACTTTTAATCGTGTTTGCCTTCTATTCGTTAATTGCTTATATGACAAGCAGGACTTCAAAAACATGACAAAATAAAACACAAACCGCCAACCTGGACGATAAAGCTGCATCAACTACGACTCAGACTTAACTTTGCGCTTTTTCCAGTTGTCCACCGGTTTTTTTACCGATCCTTTACCGGCGCAACGGAGGTGGAAACATCCCGCCACCCATGCCCCCTTTTAATATATCAGGGTGAAGCCTTGTGTCTTTTCTTTCCAAATAAATGAATATCACCATTATAACTTTGTAAATATTGAATAAGCTTTGCATCTTTGTGGTAACAATGGAAAGGAGAAAAATCATGAAACTAAACGTCATAATTACAGGTGCAACCGGGATGGTCGGTGAAGGGGTTCTTAATGTATGCCTTGAGCATCCTGATATAGAATCAATTCTTTCAATCAGCAGAAGATCCTGCGGAATTTCCCATCCAAAATTAAAAGAGATCATTCATGATAATTTTTATGATCTATCACCTGTCGAAGAACACCTGAGGGGATATAATGCCTGCTTCTTCTGTCTTGGGGTGACCTCAGTAAATAAAAAGGAACCTGAATACTATAAACTGACTTACACTTTAACAACAGGTGTGGCACGGATCCTTTCGAAACTCAATCCCGGAATGACGTTTTGTTATATATCGGGTGCTGGTACCGACAGCACGGAAAAAGGAAGGATGATGTGGGCAAGGGTGAAGGGTAAAACCGAAAATGACCTTATGAAACTGCCATTTAAACATGTCTACGCTTTCAGACCCGGTCTCCTTTCGCCTGAAAAAGGAAGCAAAAACGTTTCCGGAATTTTTGTTGTGGCCAGATTACTATATCCCGGTTTGAAGCTCATAATGCCAAAATATGTCTCAACCCTGAAAGAACTGGGACTGGCCATGATAAACTCAGCTTCCAAGGGCTATGAAAAACAAATCCTTGAGGTGCCGGATATTGTAAAACTTGCCCGATAAGTAAGTCAGCTGGTCATTAGTTTTTCATTTCCCGCAGATCTCGCTGACCTGCCTGGCGCCTGCCTGCCGGTAGGCAGGGTAGGCAGGTTTACGCAGATCAAAATAATCAAAAATCAAAAATCAAAAATCAAAAATCTAAAATTAAAAATCCAGGATCCGGGATCTAAAGAACCGTAATTTCAAGCATCCCTCCGATCCCGACTTTGTCATCCTTGATTATCACAGCTGAGACTACACCGGGCTTTTGCAGCATCAGTTCAGTAATTGTATGGACCATCTCCAAATCCTTCACTTCATTGCACCCGGCCGTGGCAAATGCATCAGCCAGCGCTCCCGAGCTGCATGCTATCATACATGCATCTGCTGTTCCAAAGCTCAGGGAGTGTCCTACTGTACCTGAAGAACAACAGACTGACAGAGGAGTCTGTTCCGGTTTGACGACGACGCCGATCTTATCTGAAAGAGGTGAATCGCCGGCATAGACAGAGATTGTTACTGGCTTAATGAGTTTCATGAAAATATCACCGCCATTTTCCACCACGACCTCGGGGAAACCAAACCGGGTATAAGGTCATTGCAGATATATTCTGCGACCGCTCCGGCTACGGCGCTCATAGGTCCGGTCCCTGCCGCCTCAGATGCTTTATACATATCATTAATAAGTGGATGCAGACCGGATGGAGATAAAAGGGGGATTAAGGAAGTAAGGAATTCAGGACATTTCCCGATATGGTCATCAAGCAGACTTCTGTAGAATTTTATCCGTGCAGATGCGATTTCTTCAACTTCAGGAGTGTACCTGTCAGCGCTGACAGCGACCCAGAGGTCTGTCTCCCGGTGTTCAACCCTGAAGCTCCTCCATCGTTCATTGCCCATAAGTTCACGATAGAGGCGGGGTTTGTATACTTTGCTTTTAGTCAATGTCAATTGAAAACAGCTTAAGCGGACACGACTTCAGGCAGAGTTCGCACACCACGCATTTCCCGGCATCAAAGGAGAGTTCTGCCGACTCCCGCCCCATAGTGAGCGCCCCGGCGAAACAGACTGATGTGCATGCGCCACAATGGATACAAAGATCCTTCCTGTAATATATCTTTTTGTCAATCGGTTCACAATCAACCTTCTGCTGTCTGATATATGCCATCCCCTCCTTCAACACCTTAGCCGGTGCAGTCATTTCCATAACCAGGTGACCTATTTTACCCGGTGAAATATCAGCCTTTACAATATTGACCATAATATCATATTTTCTGATCAGATTAAAGGTAATTGGCTCACCGGTTGAAGACGGGCGGAAATGTCAGTACAAATCTTTTGCTTATCATGGTGTTTGATCTTTGTCCGTTAAAAATTATTGTCTTATCTCCAGCTTATTTAGTCCTGTTGTTTTAGCGAAGAGGGCAACAGGTTCAGTTAAAAGGAATCTTCCTCCGGTGATCTCAGTCTTCAGAAACCCGGCAATCTCCCTTGCCACCTTAATGCTTGAGAGTGGCGCTGTACGTATCTTCCTGCCGTTGAGAACCATTTCACCGGAAAACAGAGTTTCATAGTCTGTCTGTCCGAGTTTCTCAAAATTCCCGGAACCGTAATCAATTATATTAGTCTCAATCTGCGAGTTACGTATTGACAATCTCTCTGCCATATCTTCGTCCAGCACAGGAACCGGAATACCGATACCCACATACAATGATACCCCGTACTTTTCAAAATAGGCTGCCTTAATGAATCGCGGGTTCATCTGTTTAGCGTCAGCTATAAGGGCCAGAGTGGCGGCATTACCTACAGGTATTCCAAATTCATTGAGTGGTTTGCCCGTGTTGAACTGTGTGCCGTTCCATGCCACGTAACCGGTGGCGCCTCCAAGAAGAATGCGGGTGCCGATGCCAATAGTACGCAATTCCGGATCATTCAGCAGTGGACTCAGCTCGCCCGATGTTGAAAAGTTGGCGTTGCCAAAAACCGGCAACAGGGTTCCCATATAAGTGAATTTTAATTTTGAGGTGCTGTTCACCGCCACATTGTAATTCTGGTAGGCATTCCGTGGATTGAACATAATAAACTCATTTATTGAGTTCTTGTTGATCAGAGTTTTTATTTCAGTCCGCGGATAACAGTCGGTTCCCTTGGCTGAAGCCTGCAGCAGAACATCCTTGCCTGCTATAAGTTCTTCAATGACATGAGCCCCGCCATAAGAATCATTCGGCAGTGCTGTTTCCGTTGCTCCGATATAAGCGTCAACGGCCGCAATACCTCCGTAAGCCGGAACATTGTTCAGAGTAACCTTTTCCATACGTATTGGCGGAACCGGGTGACCGAAGTTGATAAAAGCCCCTGAGGAGCACATGGGACCGAAAGTGGCAGTGGTCACCACATCAACTTTCTTTGCGATTTCTGCGCGTGACAGCTCTTTTCCCATCGCTGAAACCTGTTCGGCTGTAAGAACAACAGCCTTCCCGTTACGGATCTTTTCGTTGATCTCCTCAATGCTTCTTTTCACTTTTTCTGGTCTTTTGGTCTGCTGGTCTGCTGGTCTGTGTTATGGCGTGCGGCGTGCGCCACCTTCGCTGAAGCTACGGTGGCCAAGGGGCATGCGGAATTTTTCTTGCCAATGGCCAACTGCCAGTTGCGTAATAATGGCGTTAAGGCGTTATTTCGCTCCATCGCTCCTTCGCTCCATCGCTCCCTCGCTCTGTCACTTTCCCTCTGTCCGTTACTTGTTATACGGCGCTATTACTTTCTTAAGCAGGGCTATTGTTGCCTTAATCCCTTCATCCTCACTTAGCTTGTTGCCTTCGTATTCGACATCGATATATCCTTTATATCCAGCATCGGCAACGATCTTCATCATCTTCACATAATCGATCTGGGTCTCATTTCCGTTTTCATCAAAATCGTGGGTTTTACCGCTGACACCTTTTGCATAAGGCATGAGGTCGGCCACTCCCTTGTAACGGTCATATTCATAGAAGTTGCCAAGGTCGGGCAAAGTCCCGCAATTCGGTTTGTTGACAGTTTTCATGATCTCTGCCAGCCATTTTCCATAGGAGGAATTTCCTCCGTGATTCTCAACAATTACATTTATTCCGTAATCAGCTGCATACCCCGATAACCTGCCTAATGCATCAATAGCTGCAGCCTGCATCTGTCCCATCGTACCCCTGCCGCCTGCATTGACCCTTATAGAGTGACAGCCAAGGAATTTAGCCGCCTTGACCCATTTGTAGTGATTTTCAACTGCTTTTGTCCTGGCAGCCAGGGAAGTGTCTGCCAGGTTACCTTCGCCGTCGACCATAATTATAAGGCTCTTAACTCCGTATTTTTCACATTCATTCTTAAGCTTTGTAAGATATTCGGTGTCTTCAGCCTTATCCCTGAAAAAAGTGGAAACGTACTCCACTGCATCCAGCCCGTAGGTTTCTTTCGCGATCCTCGGAAAGTCCATATTTGTAATCGGTCCCTTCCGCAAAGTCCGGTTTAATGACCATTCTGCGAGGGAAATTTTAAATGCCTGCTCCTGGGCAAATAAATTTACGTTAATAAGCGCTGCGAACAGGATAACTGATAAAAGAGATCTGGTTTTCATTGATTTATTTATTTTTAAAATTTACCCAAAGTTAATGAAATTGAATTATCACGGTAAAAAAGCATCCGACATGAGTTATAATTTTTGCTGCAAAGTCCGAACGGCTTCAGGTTAACTCTTTAGCACAAGAAGGAAGAACTTACACTGAGTTCCACAGATAAGTCAGCCCCTAAATCCCCTGAAGGGGACTTAAAGCATAGCCCCCTTTGGGGGTTTGGGTGATTTAACTCTGTGGAACTCTGTGACTTCCCTGCCTGCCGGCAGGCAGGTCTGTGGACCTCTGTGTAAGTTTTTATAAAAAAAGGCAGTAAGAACTTTCAGTAAATATCTATTTCTTTAGTTTTCCATCATCATTTTGTCCCTGAGCGGCTTAAATGGATTCCCGGCGTTCCAGTTTGGAAATTCAGTTGAGATGCTGAGGTTGTATCCGACTTCAAAATAGACTCTTATATCCTCGATCATGCCATCGAAATTCCATTTTGCGGGCTCGTAATTATCAGACGGCTTATGGTAATGCTCCATGGTCCATTTATCCTGTTGTGCAATACCCCATTCCCTTCCGTGTTCAACATTTTCGACACCATCAGAGAGAGCCAGTGACGGGACTCCTGCTTTTGCAAAGCTGAAATGGTCGGAACGGAAATATCCCCCCTTTTCAGGTTCGGGGTCAGAAAAAACAGATCTGCCATATTTCTTAAGGACAGCTTCCGCCCAATTATCAAGTTGTGAATAACCCTTACCGGTTATTGTCATATCTTTTGTTCTCCCGAAAATATTCAGAGCATCCATATTGATAACGGAGACCGTTTTATTTAATGGAAAGAGAGGGTGTTTAACGTAATATTCGCTTCCGAGCAGCCCCTGTTCCTCAGCAGTGACGGAAAGGAACAAAATGGAACGGGCCTGTTTTTCAGGTAGCTTTGTGAATGCTTTTGCAATTTCAATGAGCGCTGCCGTTCCGGTGGCATTATCAACGGCGCCGTTAAAGATGGAATCGCCCTTTATTGCTGAATTAGCTCCAAAGTGATCCCAGTGGGCAGTGTAAATAATATACTCGTCAGGCCTGCCTGTCCCCGGCAATAATCCCGCCACATTGTTCGATACAGTATACTCAGTTCTGTTCTTAAACTGAACTGATGCATTCAGGTTCATCCCAAAAGGCTTGAAGCCATGTTTTGCAGCTGCCATCAATGAACTTTTATAGTCTATCCCTGCCGACTCAAAAATTTTTGCAGCTGCTTCGGTCGTTATCCAGGCTTTAAGCTGAAGTTCCGACTTTGAGATGTCGTTATCTTTAAGATAGAACTGGGAGCCTGCAAAACTATTCTGGACCACACCCCAGGGATATGCTGCGGCGCCGGTTTCATGAATTATTATAGCTGACCTGGCGCCCTGACGTGCAGCTTCTTCGTATTTATATGTCCACCGTCCGTAGTAAGTCATAGCTTTCCCGGTGAACAGGGATGTGTCGCCGGTTGCATAGCCGGGATCATTTACAAGTATCAGCACGGTCTTGCCTTTAACATCCAGTCCGGAGTAGTCATTCCAGTCATATTCGGGTGAATTGATCCCATAGCCAACGAATACTACCGGGGAATTATCAATTTTAATGTTATCAGTCAGCTGAGGGGTGCTGCCGATGAAATCATCCTTAAACTTTAAGTTAATCCTGCTCTTTCCGCCTGAAATGCTCAGTGTCATGGAAGTATCCGGAGTTATTTTTACCAGCGGTACTTCCTGGAACCAGCTGCCATTGTTTGAAGGCTGCAAACCCAGCTCCTTAAATTGTTCCGCCAGGTAATTAATTGTCTTTTCTTCGCCGACGGTTGCAGGAAACCTGCCGAGGAACTCATCAGAGGCAAGCACTGAAATTTTGGCTTTCAGATCTTCGGCATTGATGCTTTCCAATGCCGGGGCGAGATTGTTGACTTCGACTTTGCAACCTGTAAAAGCTGAAACAAAGACCAGAATAAGGATCTGACTTTTTATTGACATTTTTTTGCGTTTTTGTTATTATCCTGATAAACAGAAATCTTAACGGGATGTTCAGGGGTTTGTACAGTTAAGCTTTCTTGTATATGTAAAGATGGCAAAGTTTTTCCAAAGTAATCACTGGAAAAATGAATCCTGCTCCTAAATTAACCACCCCGGCCGGGAAAGTAGAGATTCGGCATCTGCTCTCTGCTCCTCGCTCCTCGCTCTCCGCTCTCCGCTCCCTCATCCCAGGTAAACAACGAAATGACATGTCTTCCCACCACGCCTCAGCGATTCTGCCACCTCTACCCTGAAAGGTTTTCCGAGTGCGGTTTCGAAAACTGTTTTGTGGGTGTTCCGGGTGCATTCACAATGGATATCATCAGGTTTTGGAGTACGATAATTAGCTGCAGGACAATAACATTGATTTGACACTTCCCCATACCGGATATGGACCTTATCGCCCTCTTTCCAGATCTCGAAGTTCTTCTTATATGCCTCAATCAGCTTTTCAAGATCACCTTTGCCTGCAATGGCAATATCCTGTTTGAACTGATGCCTTTCGAAACACCTGACACCGCATCCGCCCACTATCTTTTCCCTGGTCTCGCGGTCAGTATGCTTTTCCATCGAGTCGAGCAGGTCGGAGAGCCAGTGTTCTATAAACTCCTTCTGACCCTGAAGCGCCTTATACTTTTCATCCTGATCCTGTAAAGCCGGCGAAAGCTCCGCTCCCGACAGTTTTTGAATTATAAGCGGGCATACACCTAGCAGCCCGAGCTTAACGGTAAAATCTTTCCTGTTCATTTTATTGTTAATTAATTAACATTACAGGATTAAGACCGTTAAAGGTCATGTTAACCCCTTCTGAACCCCTCCCAAACCCTCCGGGGGCTGTTCAAAAAGTCCCTTTTAACCGCAAAGAACGCAAAGATGTCGCAAAGAGCGCAAAGCTAAAGCAATTAAATTCAGCTCTTTGCGAACTTTGCGTTTTCCCTTTGCGCCCTCTGAGATTGTTGATAACCATATTATCATTTAACAGTACTATTTTCAGTTATCTGCCGTTGCATTTCAGGGGATGTGTTCAAAAATGGTATTGTAACATTATTCCCACGGCAGTCGTCATACTTTACAATATAAATCAAGATATTGCAATTAACTTTTGATTCTTGAATATTACATGTATTTTTAGTACCTCAAAAAGATGATTCCGGCAGCCAACACTATCAGTTACAGGATGAAACCGGGTAAAAGTTGGCAGGCGATTAATTAACAAAAGATAAATCTATGACCAGGCAAAATATAATCGGTTCAATTGTTCTGATAGTTCTGTTTTCACTTAACATTTCCGGATGTAAAAGCCGCAGTAACAACGGCACTGCGACAGTCAACACAGAAGTAATTCAGAACGAAAGACCTGATTTAAATGAAATACCTGATTTAAAAGAAGAAGCCGCTGTTCCTGATAAGGTAATTTTCTTTATTGAAAACTCCGGAAGCATGTTCGGCTATGTAAACCACGCAAACGAGTTTAAGAATTCACTTGTCGGCCTCGCCTATCTCCCTGAATTTGACAGGACAGGAAAAAGTTTCTACTTCATCAACGGCACATCAAATCCGGTTAAGAATTCCAGGATAAACATCAGCTACATAGGCGACGACCCGGATCTTTTCAAAAACAAGCTTGACCAGAAATCGTTTAATACGGGGGATGTACGATTCAGCGACCTGAATAAGATGTTCGAAATTGCCCTTGATTCTGCAGAAGGGAACCAGATCTCAGTTCTTGTTTCAGACTGTATCTATGATGTCGGAGCTGAAAATGATCCGTTAACTGCATTAAAAATCGAGATCCAGAAGACACAGCAGTCATTCCGCAACAGACTCGGAAATAACGACATACAGACACTTATAATAAAGGCTTACTCAAGATTTGACGGATTATATCACTTTGCCTCGAAAAGCGGTTCCGAAAGAATACAAAATGAAGAGAGACCATTTTACATAATATTTCTCGGTAAAAACCGGTTGCTGAACAAGGTACTGACTGAACAATCAATAGCAAGCAAAATTGAGGGTCCCTTCGAAACTGCCCGTTTTTTCTTAAATGACCAGAAGGAAATTTTTTATCAGATAGTACCTTCAATTGGTCTCAAAGGCGATTTCAAACCCGACTTTAAAGACAAGCATAAATTAATTAATGCACGGCCGCTGAAGAATGAGTTTCAGTTTGCGATCGCGACTGATTTCCGGTCTTTACCATTTTCCGACAGTTATCTGACATCAACTGCCAATTATGAGTGTCCTTATTCCAATTTCAATGTTGTTAAAGTTGAAAAGATAACAAAAAGTATCCCCGGAGTTGAAGGAACACATCTGATCACCGTTTTCACCGACAAGAATCCTGTTGGAAATCTTGAGATTGTGCTGAAGAATCTGACTCCTGCATGGGTTATGGAAACCGATATTGACAATGAGGATAATATCGACAGCTCTCATACCTTCGGCTTCAGGCAGTTAATTGATGCCATCGGTGAAGCTTATGAGTATAAGAACAGCGGAAAGAATCCTGCAACTTTTAAGATACAAATTTCAAAATAGGCTGATCATGAATGAATTTTTTGGCACTCTGTACGACACTGTTATTGGAATCTTCGATAATAAATACTTCCTCATCTTCCAGCATCTTTACGAAAATGGTGGTTACGTAAAGTTCGGGCTCTCATTTATTCTGATCCCCCTGTTGTGCTGGGTCCTGTTTTACTATCTATGGAAGTATCCTTACGGAAAGTTGTGGCATTGGCTTATCTGGCTGGTATTTACAGTATTGATAGTTCTGGGGGCTACTTACGGGATAGCCAATACGGAGATCTTTGGGTCTGATAATCAGGCTTTGAATGAGGCAATTGCAGATGCATCGACAGGTTACGCCGGCTACGCAGCATCCCTTCCCATTAAGTATGCTATGGCCAACAGCCTGCTCGCACTTATCATAAGTATTATTTACAGCCTGATAATGAAACAGTTCAGCAAAGTACAAATTCATTTACCTTTTTAACAGGATAAAACATGTCAAGGAAGTTATATATTTTCGGGATCGGAGGAACCGGTTCAAGAGTTCTGAAGGCGCTGACCATGCTTTTTGCATCGGGAGTGAAAGCGGGATGGGTTTTGATATCGTAATTCCGGTAATAATTGATCCGGATACGAGCAACGGAGATTTAAACCGGACGAAAGATATTTTGCGCCTGTACCAGGAGATCAGGAACCAGGTTGATCAGCCTGATGATTTTTTTGCCCAGGAAATCAGAACAATAAACGAAATAAGTGTCAATTCGCCGGGTGTAAATCCTGATTATTTTCAGTTCAAGCTGAAAGATACAGACACCAATACTTTTAATCAGTATATCGGATTTGACAGCTTAAGCGGGGAGATTTCCGGAAAGGATGACAAGAACTTCGTAAGGCTACTGTATTCTGCCCAGAATCTCAGGTCAAATCTGGATGTAGGATTCAAAGGCAATCCGAACATGGGTTCGATAATCCTGAACCAGTTCACCAATTCTGAGGATTTTAAAAAGTTCGGCCAGACATTTGGCGACGATGATGCTATATTTATTGTCAATTCAATCTTTGGAGGAACAGGTGCAGCCGGATTCCCCCTTCTGCTTAAAAATTTCAGGGGAAATAAAAACATTCCCAGGCATGCCAAAATAAAAGTGGCTCCTATTGGCGGCATAACCTACCTGCCATATTTCTCCCTGTCGAAAAATGAGGAGATCAATGCCGAATCGTTCGAGGAAAAGGCAAAGATCGCGATCGACTACTATAACCGTACCATAATCTCACTGAATCAGATCAATACGCTCTATTTTACCGGCAACAGGGGAAACACCAACCAGGAAGAGTATGCTGTTGGTGGTCAGGAACAAAGGAACAAGGCCCATTTCCTTGAACTTGCCGGCGCCCTGGCAATCCTCGATTTCTGTAAGAACATAAATTCGGTGAGCGGACCGACACAGATCAAAGAATTTGGGATTGAACATAATACTCAGAATATTACATTTACCGATCTTAACATTGAAAACGCCAGGCAGCTTTCGGCTCCTCTTACTAAATTCAGGCTATATACCGAATATCTTGACAAAGGTTTGTCCAGATCTCTGAATACATCACGCTGGACCAGGAGCAATATAAAGCTGACACCGGGAAACAAACAATCGCTTCTGGATAAAAATTACTTTAACAGCGCTGAATACAATACTCAGATCGCATCGTTTAACACTTATTTTAAGGAGTGGATAAAGGAAATGAAAGATAACAAACCGGCATTCAGTCCTTTCGAAGAGATCACTGCCGGCAATGCACTTGAACTTGTAAAAGGCCAGACACCCAAAGGGAACAAAAGCTTTAAAGCACTTGATATTCAGAACTGTACGCTGACGGATAATATTTCTATCCGCAATAAGGAGAAAAAGCACACGATGCTGATAAAAATGTTCGGCAGATCTACCGAAGCAGTTTTATCAAAAAGAAATCTTTTAATCAGGTAAGCCATGTCAAAAGTATACAGACTTCATGAGGGACAGGATGGAACAGGGTGGTTCACCAGCAGTCCGGTATCAAAAAACCAGCTTGTAACAATAAGAACCGAAGGCAAGGATGTAGCAACCTCAATACCAAGCCCGTTTGCCAGGATTGATCTTGTGAAGTCTGCATTCCGCTGGGTGGCAGATAACGGGATAACCGGCGCCACAGCTCAGCATAAGCTGGTGTCGGACGCACTTGATGTAGCACAACTGTTCTTCATATATCCAAAACATAAGGATAGTGTTAAAATCGTTGCCTGGAATCCAACCGAGCGGTTTGAACAGCTTGGTAATGACAGCCAATCCAAAACATTCCACGTTTGCCGAGACATTGAATGTGTTCTGGAATCAGGACAGCAATGTTTATAATTTCACCAGAGTAAAGAGGCTCTATTTTCTTCTTAATAATTCCAATCAGGTAATCGGCGGAACTTCACCGGCTACAATGTTTTTTGCTGCTCCTGATCTTAAGACAGCAGCAGCCGGACTCAACATAGCATGCGGTCACGATATATTATTCGATGATGATTATGCCGCTTTATCTGAAAGGGACGATAAAACATTTATTGAATATATTTTTCTTCTTTCAAAACAGCCTGGTTTTGCCGATCTCTTCCCTGACGTATATTCATATCTGACTGAAGTCTTTAAACTTCTTGATACGGATTTAAAAGCTAAGATAACAGCCCTGCCAGCGGAAACTATCGATGACTACCCGGCCTGTCCCGTTCTCGACAATGAAATGGATGCATGCGAGATCCTCGGAATTCCCCTGTGCATCAAAATGAGTGATCCGGGCGAAATTGAAAGAGAAAGTTCCTTTGTAATAAAGTCCGAGCTGCCGGTTGCAGGACTGAAACCGCTTGTGCTTCCTCATGAAAGGTTTGCACAGCGGTGGCCTTATACAACTCAAGTGTTCTATGGAACCCGAACAATGTAATTCCATACAGAAACAATGAAATGACATCCATTTCAAAACTGCCGGTACAGGGTGACCGTTATCCCTGGCTGTCCACAGGGAACTTCCTTGAGGAGAGGATCATCGAACTGCCTTATACCATCGATAACAGAAAATTCAATACCTGCGGGGCAAATAAGCACCTTTTGCCTCTGACACCGGCTTTTTTCATGTATTTCGGTGCCGAGAACATATCGAAATACCTCAACCTGTCCGATCTGGCCGGCGGAGGGATCGAGGCAAAACTTATTGTTCCCGTAAGGGGAGGATCGGTCACTCTTAAGAAAACCTATCACAGGGAGGATATTGTCCGGATGGAAATTCACCTGGCAATGTTGCCTTTCTTACAAACCAGCGCTATCGATCTGGATTACACTGTGGGGTTGCAGGACAAAAGATTTGACAGAGATCAGGAATTGCTTGCAGAGTGTTATGAATCAGGCAGGAAAATCAATGTAACTACTCCCGTTGTAAGGAAACAGGGAGAAGGGAACACCATTAAGAGCACATATTTCAAAACCAAATCTTTTGATGCAATCAGGGCGGGCACAGATTCCGTTTCAGGATTCATCGTACCTTTAATGCAGGAATGCAAGGCAAACCAGCAGGTTTCATTTGCAATTGACTTTGGAACTACAAATACTCATATTGAATATAAATATGGCGTAAATGCTGAAAAAGCTCTTGATATAGCATCCGATGCCCCGATGTGGCAATCACTGATCGACAGGACAAAAGGAGAGACCAAGGAGATAGCGGATGACAACAATTTTGACCTTGAGATATTCCCTTACCAGTTCAATGGCGGTACAAATTACAGGTTCCCGTTCAGGACGGCGCTGACCTATAACCAGTCCATTAATTTCAACGAACCTATTGATGTATTCACCCACACCAACAACTTCTTCCTGTTTGAAAAACTATTCTATTCAAACTACCTCAGGTTACAGACCAAGCTGAAATGGAGCAATTACTCAAAGCTCGAAGATAAAATTCTGGTTGAAAGCTATATAGAGTGCCTCATCTATATTGTTTTATATAAGACTCTGCTGCTTAACGGGGATCCGAAAAAAACAAAAATAACCTGGTTCTACCCGGTGAGCATGGATGCCTTTGAACAGGGCATATTCTTTGACGTCTGGCAGAATGCCTATAAAAAAATATTCAGGGCGGATAACAAGGATAATATTAATGCGGTGCCTGAAAGTATTGCCCCGTATCTCCATTACCGGACCTCGTATCCGGGTTTAAGCCTTTCAGTCGATATCGGAGGAGGGTCATCGGATATTGCTGTCTTCAAAAATGCAAGCAACTCGCCTGAGTTTATTTCTTCTTTCAAGTTTGCCGGTAATGCTATTTTTGGTGACGGATTCCCCTATGGGGCATTTGCCAATTCTTCCGACAATAACGGATTTGTTAAAGCATACAGGAAAAACATAGAAAGCTCACTTCAAAAAGGATCTCAAAGAGAGCAGATCCTGCTTGATATCCTTGAAAGCCGGAAGGACTCTGCCGATTTCAGCAGCTTTTTGTTTTCTCTTGAGAATGAGAAAGATATAAAATTCAGTTACACCGATTACCTGAAACAGGACCGGAAACTGAAGCTGCCTATATTGATCTTTTACGGCGCAATCATCTATTATTCAGCTAATCTTCTAAAGAAACAGGGGACCACTGAAATACCCAAAAATATCCTATTCAGCGGAACTGCTGCCAAAACAATTAAAATTATCGATACTCAGGCCGGGAATCCAAATATCTCAAACCTTTTCAAATATTTCTTTAAGCAGGTTATGGGTATTGAAAGCGAACAGATCAATATCGCATTATCTGAAAATCCGAAAGAAATAACATGCAAAGGGGTCTTAAGAGCTGATCTGGATGGAGATCTAATTAATTGTCCTGTAGTATTCTGGCTTGGAGGCAATGATAATTCGGTGTGGAGCAAGGCTCTGAACAAAACCGGTGATATCGCGATTACGCCATATTACAGGGACCTGGAAACTGGTGGAAATAAAGCCCTTATTGAAAGTTCAATAAACCAATTCTTTAGCCTGCTTGATGACTATTTCAGGGGTGTAAATCTGGAAGGAAATTTCGGAATCGACAACGAAGCCTGGCTGAAATTTAAACAAATACGGTCTCTGAACATCAAGGATTTCCTGGAACAAGGTCTTAAAGCATTCTTTAAATCACCTGAAAAGCACATTGAAGAGACGTTGTTTTTTTATCCGTTAATTGGTATCCTGAACAAGCTTGCATTTGAACTTGCTAACATGGATAAACAATGACAGAACGGTTCAAATATTTCATCTTTCTGCCGGCTTTTCTTTTAATTTCCTTTAATGGTTACTGCCAGCCCGGTTTCAATGATTCGACTGAGGCTTACAATTACTGGGTACAGCGTGGAATAACAGAGTTAATCTATTCATCGATGGAAGATTACCCCAGGAAGCTTTCAGAAGCAGAGCAGAAAGGGAAAGAAACGTATAAGGAAAGGTTCATTAATGGGATTGACAGTAAGAGTTATTCAGATATTGAACAGGGATTCAAGGAATTAGAGCAGTTTCTAAAAGAGAATTCATACGGAAGGACTTCAGTTAATTTTTTAGAGCCTTTAAGGAATGCGTACGAACAAAAGATGCCCTTCAATGATCAATTTTTCATTGTTCCGCATAATTACGAAAATCACCAAAACTGGGACAGGAAGAAAACCGAACTGATCGATGGGTACAACAAATCTCTGAATATCCGGACGCAGATTGTCAATCCGGTTTCGAAACTTGAAATTGCAACCGAAAATATTCCTCTAAGTCCTGAGCGAAAACCGGCGGTGTCAGGATGGATCCTGGTTGTGGCCGGATTATTGACCGGATTATTTGCAGGAGCCTTTCTTATTTACTACTATTCCGAAACAAAGATCTATTCCATATTAAAAACTGAAAAGAGAAAATATCTCAGCGATCTCAGAAAAGACCAGGTGCAAAACCTGTTTATACGGAATTACTTTAAATATATTGGAATAGTCGCGATGATGAAGAACAGCAAAGACAGAAAAGCGGAAATTCTGGAAAGCAAAAAAGGTGAAATTTTGCAAATGGAACTTCAAAATAAAATATTACATACCGAAATAGAAGAGAAAGAGGAAAAGATAGCCAGTTTGAAGAATGCCATGGAGCACCAGGCATCGTCCGGGAAACAGCCGGACGGCGAGCCCGGCAAATCGTACGGAATATCAGGAAATATAATGGAAATCTATTTTACTATACCCGAAAGGGATGGAAGCTTCAAGACCGTAAATGCAAAGAATGATCAGGGCAGTGATTGCTTTTACAGGATTGAACCCGATAAAAGCGGTCAGAAGGGAAAGCTTTACTTTATCCCGGGCGACTTTGATTTAAGAGCCCTTGATAACATCGATTATTATTTAAATCCGGTTTGTGAAATTCAGAATATCTCCGACAGAACCTTTGCCAGAAAAATTGTTGTGACTTATCCCGGTTATGTTACCAGGAGAGGCGATATATGGAAAATAGAAGAAAATAATAAGGTAAAAATCAAACTTGTTTAATTATGGCCATCTTTCAGCCGGGAATTGACTCACTAAATGTTGTCCAAACGATTGACCAGGGCTATAGTGTCTGGTTTACAGTCGAGATCCTGGTAATTTCCTGCGTAATTATTTATCAATTCTATATTTCATCGCGTGTATATAAAAACATCAGGCAGCTGAAAGAGATCTTCAGGGATCGTCTCAGGGTCGTAAGCGGGTATATTGAAAGGTCCAGGCTTAGCAAGACAGAAAAGACAATTGACGATATTTCATTTACAATGCCGGGAAGGGAGCGATCGCCGGATGATCCTGATCAGGATAGAAGTTCTGTTAAGATCTCAATAACCCAAACTTCGGGAAGAGGTATAATTCAAAGGATTCGGGAGGAGATAAACGTTTATCTTCTAAATAATTACGGTGCAGCCGTTAACTTCAGCATCATAAAGGATATTATCGACCGGGAGGTGGATATCAAGGACGAAGAAATCTCAAATTCCATACCCACACCTTTGTATTTCGGCCTGGCAGCAACGATGATAGGTATAATATTCGGCCTTTTTTCGATGCCTGAGTCGAATGGTCAGCATTTTGCCGAGGGAATTGATGCTCTTATAAATGGAGTAAAGCTTGCAATGCTTGGAAGTTTATCCGGCCTGGCATGCACAACTGTTTTGTCATCCTTTTTTTATAAGGAGGCAAAAAAGAAAATCTCAAGGGACAAGAACGAACAGATTTCATATCTGCAGGCAACATTGCTTCCCGAACTTATAAAAGCGGAGGATACGGGTGTCTCAGGTCTGAAAGCAAGTCTTGACAGGTTTGCCAGAGTGGCAACAGAAATCTCTGACAATGTGCTTATTGCCGCAAAAAAGACCGGCGAGAATATTCTCCTCCAACAGGAAGTTATAGATAAAGTGGCGAATCTGGATGTTCTGAAAATTTCAAAAACAAATCTGGAGTTGTTCAGCCGTCTTGAGAGCAATATGATCGCTTTCAACAAGTTTTCAGAGTATGTTTCATTAATGAGCCAGATCTCAGAAAATCTAAGGGATTTTGCATCGCGCACCCGAAACATCGATAATGTTGCTTACCAGATTGATAATTCGCTTCAGGAAAATAATCGTTTATCCCGTTTTCTTACATCCCATTTTGAGAAGATTGAAGTTGCCGGCAATGCCGCTTTGAAAGCTGTGGATCTGTCTGACTCACACTTTAAGGAGGCAATTGACAGGCTGAAAGAGGAAACGGACAATACGGTAAGCAAGGCTTTCAGGGCTGTGAACGAATCCGCTTCACATTTCTCCGGCGCAATAGAAAAACTGAAGGAAGAGGTTGATAACCGTATTGCACGTCTGAACGATAATGCTGCTGATAATGAATCAAAAATAACGGCGATCTACAATGAGATCGGCGCTAATTTAGCATCAATCACTTCGCAACATATCAGCCAGCTTCAGGCAGCATATTCGAATGCACTCCCGCAGTTTGACCAGCTGAACAATCTGCAGGTTCTGCCGAAAATTCAGGAACAGGTGTCTGACGGAGTTAACCGTATTCAGAATGATTCGAACATTAATAGTGCAAGACTTATTGAGGCCATCAGTCAATTGAATAACTCTTTAACCAGTGTTACTGATAATTTAAAAAATTATGGAGTCCTGAGGAAGCCCCGTGGATCAAAACCAAAGAAACCACTATCAGGCTTTCTCAGCAAATTGCGTAATCCTGCCCTGTTCTTCAGAAAGGATAGAAACACTGAATGACCATGAGGAAAAACAATTTCTTCTGGGTTGGCTACTCCGATTTAATGACAAGCATGTTCTTTATTATGCTTGTATTGTTCGTTCTGACTATCGGCTTTCTGCAGGTCAAGATTTCAGAAAACGAGAAGCTTATTGAAGAACTTAAAATCAGGGAGATGGGATTGATCCGGGAAACAGAAAGGCTTCAGAAGCTTTTAAACCTGGAAGAACAATTCAAACCTCTTATTAATGACGATAGTTTTTACTATCTCCCTGAATGTAAGAAGTTTATAGTCAAAGATCTGATGGGGATCGAAATATTTCTGCCCAATAAAACCGTAATCAGGAAAGAATTTATACAGCGGACAGTCAGTGCGGGAAAAGCTATCGAGGTCTTTCTTAAACAATTAAGTGTTGAGAACAAAGGATTTTCCTATCTGCTTGTTATTGAAGGTAATATGGCTAATAAATGGGACCGTTCAATATCAAGGAACAATACATCCGGCTATTTAACAAGTTATCAAAGGGCGTTGGCGGTTTATAATTTATGGACCAGAAACGGGATCAACTTCAGAAAGTACAATGTTGAGGTCCTTCTATGCGGAAGCGGATTTAACGGATTATGCAGGGATGAGATTGAGGAAAACAATAAGCGGTTCTCAATCCAGATAATCCCAAAAGTTTCAAAATGATGTTCAGAAACAGGAAAATAGAGATCCTTCCGGCCTGTATAATAATGTTTTTATTCATGGCAAGCCTGTTATCGGGTTGTTCCGGATGTTCAAAATCAGGCCTGATAAGAGAAAAATATGATAACAAAGCGGCACCTGCTGACAGCTCAGATCACTCTCAGGTACAAACGCAGGAGCCGGATAGCATTTCTGGGAAGGCGGGAACTGATAAGAACTTTTAATGAAATTAAAAATATAGACTATGAAAAAACTAATTATTCTATTGTTGTCTGTTATGCTCCCGGCATACCTTTCAGCCCAGGGGACTTTAACAATTAAAAAATGCCAGGATTTTCAGATCACAGGTGACGGGAGTTCTGAAATATGGAACAACGCCGCATGGACAGATCTTTCTTCACAGGGGTCGAATCCATCTTCTTACAAGACAAAAGCCAAAGTGCTTTACTCACCGACAGGGATCTATTTCCTCGTCAACTGTGAGGATAAAAAGCTGACTACCACGATGATGGCCGATAACCTCCACCTGTGGCAGGAAGATGTCGTAGAGGTCTTCCTCTGGACGGCTGAAGATTTCCCGGTTTATTTTGAATACGAGATCTCACCGATGAATTTTGAGCTGCCTATCATAGTACCCAATTATAAAGGAAAGTTCCTGGGCTGGCTGCCCTGGGATTATACCGGCGATAAAATGACCAGGCATGCCACCTCAGTAACCGGGGGAGAAAAAAAGAGCGGGGCAACAGTTTCGGCCTGGATAACGGAGTTCTTCATTCCTTATAAATTACTGGCGCCGCTGCCGCAGGTTCCGCCGGTGTCCGGAACAAAATGGAGGGCTAATATGTACCGGATTGATCATGACAACGGTTCCTCTTCATTCTCCTGGCAAAAAACAGCAGGGACATTCCATGATTATAAAAGTTTCGGGACGTTTGTGTTTGAGTAGGGTGTTTGCCCCCAACCCCCTAGCCGTCAACCTTAGGACCAGTTTTAGACTTTGAATTATTTAACTAGCTGAAATACAATTAAATAACTTTCCCCTCCTTTTGAAGGAGGGGTGGCCAGACGGTGAAATCACCTCACACGCAGAAACTAAATTCGTCTGGCCGGGGTGGTTGATTCAAGCCTTTCTTATTACCTTTCAAATGGATAGACTTGAAACATAGATTAACCACCCCGGCCGGGAAAGTAGATTGTAAACGTCTTAAAATCTATTGTCCCGGCCACCCCTCCTTGAAAAGGGGGCCGAGCGTTAAGAAATCAGCCAGCGGCTGATTTTAGCGAAGGAGCCAGGCTGCGGGGGGCATGTGGTGGAGGGGAAATGTAAATAATTGTAGTTCAGTTGTATACAGTTTGATTCATTAACTAACCTATTCCTTAAGTTGATGGCCATGGGACACGGGGCAGACCTTACTCCACAGGGAAATCCTTTTCAACCTCCCGGTACCTTCTGCCTTCAAGGACCGGAAGGAGGGTTTCCTTCTCTTTTGAAAAAATTGGGGTCCCGCTAGAGATATGGCTGTCGCCGGCTTTTATCCAGAGCCATCCTTTTTCGATGCCGGCTCCTCCTTCACCTGAAGAATTAAGAAGCTTCATCTCCCTCTTTATCCGTTCCTGGTACCTTTCAATAAGATCTGCATACAATTTACACAGAGCAGTGTATGCTTCGGAAAAGGTGTTGTATGATTTTAATTTTTCATAGTCTGCCTCATGGTCTCTTCTCATATTGAGCAGGTATTCCTTTATGAAAAAATCGAATTCATAAAAAGCGCTCATTGTGCTCTGAGTATGTGTCACCCACTCAAACAGGCCGGCAGCATCCGATCCTGCAGCCTCCTTATAGGGTTCGAGCATGCTGAAGCAATATTCCGATCCCAGGTAGTAGGCATTAAGCTCATTGAGCAGGCCTATCACTCCATCGCTCTGGGTTGAGGTGTTTCCCAGGATATAAGTATCGAACCGGTATGTCCGAAGGTTGTCAGGAATATCTGCGGCCAGGTCACCCGAGGGAAACAAGTTCCTGAAAGGAAAAGAGATAAAAAAGCTTTTTGAAGGAGATATATAAATGTATCCCTGAGCGTTATCGGGGTTCAGCTTCAGTTTATTCTCAATGATATACCTGTAAACGTTCTGATCGTAATAGGCATGGGCGATTTCATGGACATTTGTCTCCATACTGGCAAGGAGGTCAATCCTTGAGCGTCCCCTCAGGTAATGAAATGTGGTTGCTGCCTTTTCCGCGGTCAGGATTCCATCGTCGGTTGTGGAGACTTCATTGGATTCCGGCAGTTTATCATATTCCATGAGCATATACCAGGAGCCGGGCGAGTATTTCTTCACGCATTCCTTTATCCAGTCGAGGTTGGCAGCACGCTCCCTGGCTCTTTGCAGGCGCATCTCTTCACGTTCTTCGGGAGTGAAATTACTCCTTTCCCGTGTAACCGGCGGAGGTGAGACAGTTGCAGTTCTGTTCTGAAAGTTGTTCTTGTATGAAACAAGCGGTATCTCCTTTGCCGTTTTCTTGTCGCGAACTTCGTGACAAAAGGACAGGATAAGCACGGAAACAATTAAGAAAGACAGCTTCAGGAATAATTTCATATATTTTCTCTTATGCAAATTTAGTCGTGCGCGGCGATTAAAATCATTAAAATGAAAATAATTTGTGGGGTTGACGAAAAAATAGTCCTCACGTACTCACCCCCGGCCCCCAGAGCCGTCAACCTAAGAATCAGTTTTGGACTGGTAATTATTTAATTAGCTGAAGCACAGTTAAATAAGTTTCCCCTCCTTTTGAAGGAGGGGTGGCCAGACGGTGAAATCATCTCACAAGCAGAAACTAAATTCGTCTGGCCGGGGTGGTTGATTCAAGTCTTTCTTATTACCTTTCAAATGGATAGACTTGAAACATTGATTAACCACCCCGGCCGGGAAATCAGATTGTAAACCCCTCAAAATCTATAGCCCCGGCCACCCCTCCTTGAAACGGAGGGGAAATGTAAATTATTGCAACTCAGTTCCATACAGTTTGATTCATAAGCTATCCCATTCCTTAGGTTGACGGCTATGGATAAAGGGGGTGAGGTGTAAACGCGTAGGGAATCTGCGTCAGCGGGAAATTTTTTGTTTTCCCGCAGATCGCGCAGATATCCGCAGATTTGATTTAAAATTCATAATTTCAGCTATTATAATCAAGCGTTGTTTCTATGATGAACCTCAAACAAAAATATGGCAATACAGCCCTGATTGCCGGTGGCTCAGAAGGTATCGGGGCTGCATTTGCAAAACGCCTTGCAGCAGAAGGCTTCGACCTCATTCTTATTGCCCGCCGCATTCAGCCACTGAATGAGCTGGCCTCTTCATTGGAAACCGGGTATAAAATCAGGGTACGGTGCATCTCGTGCGACCTTTCGGATGCAGATGCCGCAAAGCAGGTGGAGGAAGCGCTTAGAGGCGATGAGATCAGTTTCATGGTTTACAATGCTGCTGTGTCATATATCGGTCCATTCATTAATAATTCACAGGAGCTTCACCTGCAGATGGCCAGGGCAAATATGCTGACTCCCATGAATTTGCTTCATGTATTTGGAGAAAAGATGATTGCAAGGGGGAAGGGAGCAATAGTTCTTATGACATCAATGGCGGGATTGCAGGGGAGCGGAAATTTATCAGTATATGCTGCGACTAAAGCTTTTGGGAGGATCCTGGGTGAAGGTCTCTGGTATGAATGGAAAAACAGTGGTGTTGATGTCATGTCATGTTGCGCCGGAGCAACCTCAACACCTGGTTATATTAATTCAGGTCCCGGAAAGACAGGCCTCCTTGCCCCGAGGGTGCTGTCGCCGGAAGAGGTGGCAGATGAATGTTTAAGTAAGCTCGGGAAAAGACCTTTTTACATTACAGGCAGGGGGAACAGGATTGCATATTTCATTATGCAACATATCATTCCACGGAAAACAGCCATTAAAATTATGGGGGATACCACCGCAAAAATGTACAGGTTGTAAATGCGATGGCCAAAATGAGGACCCTAATAAATAAAAGGTATGATCCTGTACGGGACCTTCTTTACATAAGTTTTCCAGAGCTCCCCGTACTTTCGGGAACAACGTCTGTCGTCGTCAATCTGACGCATCGTGAGCAGGACAACATAATACAACGGATAAAGCCAGAGCCATATTAACATCGGATACCCGGTGCAAAATACAATACCCGCTGCCATCAAAACTTCGCCAAGATAATTAATATGCCTGCTCACACCCCAGAATCCGTTGATCAGAAGCATTTTATCCCCATCCGTAATTGTTTCGGGGATCCACAAAAACTTCCGACCCGGGTCTCTTTTGAAATAATATTTCTGAAGGTTTGCTCCACGGGAAAGGATCCATCCTGAAAAGAAGACTATGACGAATATTACTAAAAACCAGGAAGGAGTGGGAGGATGGGGCAATTCGACGGTTGCCCATAAGCAGATTGCATAAAAATACGGGTAAAAGACAAGACAGCCCCAGCCCAGTTTGAATCCGATCCTTTCTGCAAAAAGATCATAAGTGTAAAGGTGAATTTCTTCAAAAATGAGGTAATCAACTACGAACCATGTAATTAAGGCGGCCGATAGAAAAATACCGGGTGAAGAGTGACTTCCAAACAGGATCCAGTGATGGGTTGTGAAGCTCAGAACATTCAGCTCCAACATTGTAGCTCCTGTCAGATACAGCAACATTTTTATATCCACCCTCCCGCCCCATAACTGAATATTTTCTTTTCTCCCTAAAAAAAGATCAGGAATAATTGATTTTCGTACAGGGGGCCAGGGCAAAACCAGAGCCAGGCTGAAAATAATTCCAAGTGTACAGGCGCCAGCCAGTCCGTACCATCTGAATGTGTAAAGCCAGTCGAATGGGATTACCTTAAAATATCCGGTCAGGAACCATAATAAAACCACAACGAAGAACACCGGGATGCCATTAAGATGATATCTCATCTTTTCTCCGGATCCCGGCCTGGTTATGTAACCGGTTACCCATCGGCCCGGTAGCGCCGCATTTAAGCCAAAAATCAAAAACGCGATAAAGACCGGAGCCAGAAATCCCAGAAACTTATCCATGGTTTGATGTTATGACTTAAAATTAAAATAATTATCCCGGATAATCAGAAAAAATTAAGCCAATGTCATGAAAATATGCCGGGAAAAATTTAGCTTTTCCGCACAGGTGGGACCTGGATTCAACCTGGTTAAAAAGTGAGCAGGGGAAGATCTTTCGGAGTCAGAAATTTGTTCAGGCTGTTAAGAAACGAAGTTACCTTGATCTGACAATCCGGTCTGAAGGTTTTTTGTACATTTTCTTTCTGTGGAATGGCCTGGTCTCTCTTTCTTTCTGTTCAGGACCAGCCAAATGGCCCGGCAGCTGTACCTTTGGAATAGGGGCTTTAATTAATTGCTCTATCTTTCTGAGCTTGTTCATCTCCTTTTGAGTTACCAGGATTATAGCTTCACCCTTTGAATCAACCCTTGCCGTTCTGCCTACACGGTGAACGTAATCTTCAGCATCATGAGGTACATCCCAGTTGATCACCAGGTTAATTTCCCTGACATCGATGCCCCGGCTCATTACATCAGTAGCCACTAAAATCCGGATCTGTTTCGACCTGAAATTCCTCAAAACTTCTTCCCTCTTATCCTGATCGAGATTTGAAGAGATTCCCGTTGAAGGAAATCCATTCCTTTCGAGCAATCGTACGATATCAGAGATCTTGCTTTTGGTGGAAGAAAATATCAGGATGCTGTCATACTGTCTGCGTTCTGATAGAATGTGCTTTACTGCTCTTCCTTTCTCTTCATCAGAGACAATATATGCTTTTTGATCAATGCCCCCGGCAGGAATTGAGTTTGATAAAGAAATTTCGAAGGGATCGTGCAAAATCTTCTTTGCCAGCTGACGGATGCTATATGGCATTGTGGCGCTGAACATCAAGGTTTGATGCTTTTCGGGAAGATAGGAAATGATTGTCTGAATATCATCAATAAATCCCATATCCAGCATTCTGTCAGCTTCATCCAGGACCAGATGTTTGAGGCTTTTAAAATTGACAATTCCCATTTTCAAATAGGAAAGTAGTTTTCCCGGGGTTGCAATTATAATGTCTGTCCCGTTTTTCAGGGCGCCCTTTTGTGATTCCCAGTCATTACCGTCACCGCCACCGTAGACAGCAACCGACTCAGTGGGAATAAAATAGGAGAATCCCTGTATTTGTTGTTCAATCTGAACAGCCAGTTCCCTTGTAGGCACTATTATCAGGGTATCGATATGGGTTCCTTTTTTGCCGACCAGTTTATTCAGAATTGGTAAAACATAAGCTCCGGTTTTACCTGTACCCGTCTGGGCACAGGCAATCAGATCTTTGTTTTCGAGAATAACCGGGATAACTTTTTCCTGAATAAGGGTGGGGCTTTCAAAGCCCATGTATGATATTGCTTCCAATAATTGCTTCTCAAGTCCGAGTTCTGTAAATTTCATTGATTATGTTAAACTTATCTGAATATTATCGTTTCTAACTATTCACTGGTGATGTCAAACAGCAAACAGCCGCAAAAGTACCAATTTTTGGCGGTATATTACAAAAGGAGCAAACTATTTCTCCCACTGCCCCATCTCCCTCCCACTCTCCCACTCTCACCATAGCCGATCTTAATGAAAAGGTTAGTCTATGAATTAAACTGTATACAACTGAGTTACTATCATTTACAATTCCTCTTTACCACATGCCTCGCCTTCTGGCTCATTCGCGCTTCCCCCTTCCTCCTTGCTGAGTCACCAGAATAATGTAACCGCTCCGCGGTTGTTACAGTTTGTCTTTTTGCGATGACTAAAATAATGTAACCGCTCCGCGGTTGTTACAATTTGTCTTTTTGCAGTGACTATAATAATGTAACCGCTCCGCGGTTGTTACAATTTGTCTTTTTGCGGTGACTATAATAATGTAACCGCTCCGCGGTTGTTAAAATTTGTCTTTTTGCGGTGACTAAAATAATGTAACCGCTCCGCGGTTGTTACAGTTTGTGCAATTGCAGTTACCAGAATAATGTAATCGTTCCACGGAAATTACATTTTGTAGTATGCTTAATCTTAACCGCGGAGCGGTTCCATCATTATAGTGATATTATCTAAGTCACAGTTGTACCGCGGAGCGGTTCCATCATTATAGCGATATTGTTTAAGTAAGGATTCTTAACCGTATAACATTGCATTAGTTACACATTATAAGACACTTACACAAAGGTCTAAATGATCCGTCTTTATTCAGCCCCTTCAGGGCTGACATCATTTAGTGGCATTCTGCCCCCGGTTTCGCCGGGGGTTATTCATATATCACCACTTCGTGGTTCTTGTTTTAGTTGAAAAATGCCACTTCGTGGCTCAAGATTTTGTAAAACTCAGCAGTGACTAAAATAATGTAACCGCTCCGCGGTTGTTAAAATTTGTCTTTTTGCGGTGACTAAAATAATGTAACCGCTCCGCGGTTGTTACAGTTTGTGCAATTGCAGTTACCAGAATAATGTAATCGTTCCACGGAAATTACATATTGTAGTATGCTTAATCTTAACCGCGGAGCGGTTCCATCATTATAGTGATATTATCTAAGTCACAGTTGTACCGCGGAGCGGTTCCATCAGTATAGCGATATTGTTTAAGTAAGGATTCTTAACCGTATAACATTGCATTAGTTACACATTATAAGACACTTACACAAAGGTCTAAATGATCCGTCTTTATTCAGCCCCTTCAGGCATGCGCGTCAACTTAAGGAATAGGAAAACTTATGAATCAAACTGTATGTAACTGATTTGCAGTAACATAACTTTCCCCTCCTTTTCAAGGAGGGGTGGTCGGGACTATAGATTTTGATAGGTTAACAATCAACTTTCCCGACCGGGGTGGTTTAAGATACTCGTCCCTACATCAACCACCCCGGCCAGACGAATTTAATTTCAGCCTGTAAAATGATTTCCCCGTCTGGCCACCCCTCCTTAAAAAAAGGAGGGGAAACTTATGTAATTGTATTTCTGCTAGTTAAAATTACTCGGTTTAACGCTGATTCTTAAGTTGACGCGCATGCCCTTCAGGGCTGACATCATTTAGTGGCATTCTGCCCCCGGTTTCGCCGGGGGTTATTCACATATCACCACTTCGTGGTTCTTGCCTGTGTTTATAAAAGGCCACATTCGTGGCTCTGGATTTCGTAAAGCTCAGTCAAATATCACCGCGTTTATGGTTCCTGCCTGAGTTTAGAAAAAGCCACATTCGTGGCTCTGGATTTCGTAAAGCTCAGTCACTTTTAGATTTAACACTATCGGTTTACTATTTTCATTTGTCCCTTACGTGGAAAATGATAATTCCAGGATGGAGAGTCACACTTATTTAACCAATTGATATATAGAACAATGGGATCCCTCACTTCGTTCGGGATGACACGTTGTTTTATTGGTTTAAGGGAAGAAGCGGCGATTCGCAAACAGGATTTTCAATAGGATCCGGAACCTGGTGCGAATCGCCGCTTCTTCCCTTACCACCTAAAAATGAGTTGTCATCCCGAGCGCCAGCGAGGGATCTCGCTGATACACAGACGAATACATTAAGGAATTATCCCTTGTAATGCCTTTCACCAGCGTGGAATCTCCTTCAGACATAGGCTAATACAGTCAGGAATTATTCCATGAAATGCCTTTGGTCAGGGAGAGATCACTCACTTCTTCTCCCACTCTCCCTCTCTCCCCTTCTCCCTCTCCCCCTCTCCTCTTATGTCTGCGCAATGTTCCTGATCTCCTCCTCATAATCCCCCTGCAGATCCTCATGAAGAGAGCTCAGCTTTTCCCTGATTGTATCCAGCTGGCGTATGTAAAGATTCCGGAGCGCTGCATTTCGCTGAATCGGAGGTGTGAATTTTTTCAGCTTTAAACAACAATAGATCATCAGGTCTATTTCAGTTTTCTTATTCCCCGAATACCTGATATATTTCCTTGCATTGGTCAAAACTTTCCGGATACCTTTCTTAATAAAGTAATAGCTTTTGCGGTTTACCAGCTCAAACTGTCTGTCTAACTCTCCTTTAACACTCTCAACGTACGATGCCTCATCTGATGATTCAAACAGCAGATAAGTCAGGAATTCCTTGTTCTCCTTTTTGAACCTTGCCAGTCTCAGGCAAAGGTCGCGGAGTTCCCTGGGAGTCAGGTTCAGCAGCTCCTGACTGATCTCTTTTATAGCGACTGCTTTCATAGGCCGGGCAGGGCAGAGCAGGGAAGCAGGGGGCAGGGGCACAGGGCGCAGGGCACAGGGCACAGGGGAGGGACGGGGCAGGGCACAGGGCGCAGAGCGCAGAGCGCTGGGCTCAGGCTTTGCCAGCCATAGCCTACCGAAGGAGGCGAAGGCTGGGCACAGAGCGCAGGGCGGGCTAGTCTGCATGACCTGGATTATACCTTTTTAAGGACTTTGTATAATTCCTGCAGTTCATTCGAAAGCTCACCCAGCAGCTTATTGTTATGATCGGTAAATCGTGCTGTCACGTACTGGGCATAAAGCTCCAGATTATCTTCCACATTTTTTACTCCTGTATCTTTCAGGAAATCAGCCCTGAACTCATTGAACCTGTTGCGGGTACTAATCAATGCCATAGTTTTATATTTTGGTTATTAATTCTCTTCGATTCTTTATTGTCCATCAAAACGCGTTAAAATTACATTATTTCCTGCTCATTGGAAGCTCTCTTATCCGGATTTCCAGATCACCACCGATTGGGTTGCTATATTAGTTAGATAAATCCGGATTCATTTTTGAAGTTTGTTTGATCAGATCATCGATCTTTCCTGATTTATGGTTCGGTCAGTGATGCACCCGGCCTGATTTATTCTACAGCATTAAAAATGTGATCTTTTTAGTAAAGAGAATGTTATAAGGGACTTTCCCCACAATATTACCTGATAATAATTAGTTTATAAGTAATCTGTTTTATAAGTTTTCCGGAAATGGCACAGTACAATCCTGACAGATCAGAAGATCCCTCGTATCTGCTAAACGATCCCAGAGTGGAAGACCATCTCGCAAGTCTCCGTTATGCAGGTATGATTCAGCAGGCCTTAATGCCTGATCCACATATTCTCAAGACCATCTTAAAGGATTTTTTTGTACTTCTGTTGCCAAAGGACATTATAAGCGGAGATTTCTATTATACATTTTCAAGCCATCAGTTTACATGCATTGCAGCAGGTGATTGCACAGGGCATGGTGTCCCGGGTGCGCTGATGAGTTTCCTTGGAATAAGCTTTCTGAACGAGATACTTCAATCGACGGCAAATATCAGGGCAAACCGTGTTCTGAATTGTATGAGGGAAAAAATCATGAAAGCCCTTAATCAGACTGGTGAAGACGCGGAGACAAAAGACAGTATTGATATTGGTCTGTGCATAATAGAACATGCATCAGAATCTTTACAATTTGCCGGGGCTAACCGACCTTTGATAAGGATAAGGGACGGCGAGCTGTCTGAATTCAAACCCGACAAAATGACAATCGGGATCGCACCCCGGGTGGAAAAGCCGTTTACCAATACTGTAATTAATACGATACATGGTGATTCATTCTACCTTTTTTCGGATGGTTTTGCCGATCAGTTTGGGGAAATAACCGATAAGAAATTTAAATACAACCAGTTTAAACAGGCTCTTTTGTCTGTTAACAGTCTGCCTATGGCATCTCAGAAAGAATGCCTTGAACGTTCATTTAAAGAGTGGAAGGGCAAATCACAACAGAATGATGATGTTCTCGTTTTTGGATTTCAATTATGATCTTATCACATTATGAGGCTTTTAGCTTTCAGGATTAAAAATTTCAGGTCAATTGTGGATACCGGCTGGCAGGATTTGTCACCCGATAATGTTACATGCCTTATCGGACAAAACGAATCTGGTAAGACATCTGTTCTGGAGGCCCTGGAAGCCTTTTATTCCGGTGTTATTTCAGAGGATGTTCTCAGAAGTGATATGTCCCTTCCGGAAATAAGTTGTCGATTCATTATCCCAAAAGGCTGGCTGTTAGAGGTGACAGGGAATCCCGGTGAAGAGCTTAAAGAGCTTTTATCCGGGCTTACAGAGCTTGAGCTTACAAGGAAATGGATTGCAGATCTCTCGTCTGAAACAACTGTAAGCGGAGAGATCAGTCAATATCTTGATTCATTGGAAGAAGCCTGGAGGCTTTATCTCGAAGATGTAAAATTAAAGCTCCAGGATGAGATTAAGAAGATAAAAGAAAAGGAATCAAACCTCAATGAGCTTGCATCCCGGATATCCACACTGAAAAAGCAGGCTGCCGAAACAAAAGACAGGAACGGATTTAAACTATTTGGCATAAAGGCAGTAGATTTTATTTCCTCTCCCGGAGCCCAATATCATGAATTAAAAAATCAGCTAGCCGATTTAAAGAAAAAAGAAGAGGAGGCTGTAAAAGAACTGATAAAATATCAGCCATTAAACCGTGCTGGTGAAACCTGGATCAAACTGGAGGAAAAATGTGCAACCATCGATTCTCATCTCAACAAAATAGCGGTTAAGCTCGAGGTGAGGCATCAGAAGATGACTCTCCTGATGAGGTATGTTGATGGCACTGAGGATCTTGAATGGAACAATATTATTAATGATTACAGGAAAGCAAGGATTGATAAGGAACAAAGCAGGGAGGAATTAAGCAGGCATATCGCAATGTCGGGCTTTATGATGGAAGGACTGTCAGAAGAGAAGGCAATTGTGAAAGCCGGTGAAACCGAGCGCTCTTATAAATCTAATCTGAACAGCAAAATACTGGGAGAGAATTACTTTAAGTTTTGCCCTGTTTTCGAAATGTTCGAAGACTTCGGCAGCCTCCTTCCAAACAGGATCGATCTTGCCGACATTATTTCCGCAAATGAACGGGTTGAGGGCTATAAAGCTGCCCGGAACTTCCTGACGTTAGCCCAGCTTGACTATACTTTTTTCGAGCAGCCTTCGAGCAGGATCCTTAAGCAAAAGATTGAAAACCTGAATCATTCCCTTACATGTAATTTTCAGGATTTCTGGCAGCAGTCGGTTGGTCGTAATAATAAGATAAATATTCAGTTTGAGCTCGATCATTACAATTCAAGTTTCACAGGTAAAGCCGGAAAACCTTATCTTGAATTCTGGATTAAAGATGAAGGCGAGCGGCTTTATCCAAAGCAAAGGAGCCGCGGGGTAAGATGGTTCCTATCCTTTTATATGGAACTGAAAGCAGCTGCCTGTCATGACAGCAAGCCGATGGTACTTCTGGTTGATGAACCGGGAGTGAGTTTACATGCAAGAGCCCAGGAAGATGTTTTGAAAGTCTTTGAGGATATCAGCAATAAGATCCAGATAATTTATACCACTCATTCGCCTCACCTTGTTGAGATAAATAAGCTTCACCGTGTACTTGCTGTCCAGCGTGATGACATTAATAGTTCCAGGAGCAGTACAACCATCCTTGATCCCCTGAGGTTATCATCCGCAACACCCGATACCCTTACTCCGCTGCAGAGTATCCTGGGTAATCCGATGGGAAAAGAAGGATTTTCAAAAGTAAGGTTCAACCTGGTTGTAAATGATATCGGATCATTTTACCTGTTAAATGCCATTATTTATTTAACGGGTTTCAGGGGGAATATTAGTCTGATTCCCTCAACAGATGTTGCCTCAATGCCTCTTTTATGCAATATACTTATGGGATGGGGAATGGAGTTTGGCGTCCTGCTTTTTGAGAACGAAAGTGAAAATCATATAGAAGAGACTCTCAGGAAGAATATCTTTAAAACTGAGAAAACCAGCAGGGAATTGATTATCAAGCTTCCTGATTCCTTTCAGAATTCCGAAGACCTGTTATCAACCCTCGACTTTAAAAACTTTGTAATCAACACGCGGGAAGGAATTACAGTATTGAATTCGGTATATATAAGGAATAAAGATATTCCCAGGAATTTCTTACTGAGCAGCTTTCTGAGCAAAGTCAGGTCGGGCCAGATCAAAATAAAAGATTTTGATGAGGAGAGCCTCGAAAACTTTAAGCTGTTCACCGGACTTCTTGCAGGGTTAAAATAAGGATTCCGACTTGAATCAACCACCCGGCCAGAAGAATTTTTACCAGTAGACCCGATCCATAAAACTCAAATATTTCTATATTTGGATGTTCAACAATAAAAAATTATGAAAACTATTTCTTTAGACAAGGTTGAAAAAATAAAAGTACAGATGGAGGGAGCAACGGGTGCATGGAAACAGCTCCCCCTTGGAAGCAAAGATGGCGCACCGGTTTACTCTTTCAGGGTTTTCACCCTGGAGCCCGGTGGAAATACGCCCTATCACAGCCATTCCTTCGAACATATGAACTATGTAATTGAAGGGCAGGGATCGCTGGTCGATGAAGCGGGTAATAAACATCCGGTGACGGAAGGTGATTTCGCGTTTGTCAGTCCCGGTGAAAAACACCAGTACAGGAATGATTCATCAGACAGGCCGTTTAAAATGATCTGCGGTGTTCCTAAAGAGTACGAGTAAAAAAATATGACTATGAAGACAAACCGGCGCAAATTTATAACAACAACCCTTACAGGCAGCCTTGCCGCTGCAACATTACCAATGTCATGCAGTATGCCAAAACCGGCACCCGGCGATCTGTCAGCTGAGATTAAATCAAAGTATGCCAGGATAGATGAGATCCTTAAAAAGCCGGTATTGAAAAAAGAACTGTTTACATCTCCGGTGGTCATTGAAACCGTCGAGCTGCTGCGATACGAGGGCAATTTCCTGTGCAGGGTGCGTTCAAAAGATGGTGCGGAGGGTATCTCAGTCGGTCACAATGACCTTTCAGTTCTTTTTCCGATTTTTCTCAGAAAGCTGCAATCATTTTTTATCGGGCAGGATGCCAGGGAGCTGGATCTGATATTGGACAGGATCTATATTTATAATTTCAATTTCAGGTATAACGGTATTTCACTGGGGCTTCCGCTGGCAACCATAGAATTTGCCGTTCTCGATATGCTCGGGAATATTGCCGGCAAGCCTGTCGGACAGTTGATAGGAGAGATCCACAATCCCGAAGTTGCCGTTTATGTTGCCACTGAATTCCGTGAGAAACCCCTTGAAGAACATTTTGACCTGATCAGAAAGGCAGTGGCAGAATATGATGCAAACGCCCTTAAGGTCAAGGTGGGTTACCAGTATGCAGGTACAAAAGACATCCATTATCCCGGCGTGCCCGGGAAAACTGAAAAGCTGATCCCGCTTCTGCGGGAGACATACGGAAAGGAAATGGCGCTTTATGCTGATTCGAACGGCTATTACAGTGTCGATGAGGCGATACGGGTCGGCAGGCTTCTTGAGGAATATGACTACAGTTATTTTGAAGAACCTGTAATGTACGACCATTTTGAAGATATCAAGGAGGTGGCGGATGCACTTACAATACCGGTTGCAAATGGTGAGCAGGACCAGAGCTTTGTCCATTTCCGGTGGTCGGTTGCAAACGACGGCCTCGATATTGTACAACCCGACATATACTATTTTGGCGGGATGATCAGGGCGATGAAAGTTGCACTTATGGCTGATGCGTTCGGAAAGACCATTATTCCTCATATGTCAGGCGGCGGACTTGGATTTCTTATATGATTATATTCTTGTTTCAGCCGTCCCCAATGCCGGAGCCCATCATGAATTCAAAGGGCTTGACACAGCAGTTAAGTTCGAATGTCCGACCTCACCTCTGAAAATTAAAGACGGGAAGATAAAAGTACCAACCGGTCCTGGTATGGGAGTTATCATCGATCCGGATTTTATCAAAAAACATCAACCGGTAAAGCTCTGACTCAGCCCGCTTTTCTGTTACTTATCTTTTTGCGCATAAAGAACCGTGGGGTTGATTTAATGGCTTTTTTCAAACGCACCTTGGTATACTTAGACAATGTTTAAAATATTGCTTATTCAAGTTCAATATTGTTTCTTTACCGCCCTGCTCCTCGATTAGAAGTACATTGAACAGAGGTGCGCGCGGTAACCGGAAACGGCGCGAAATTAAGCCTTTTTGATGGCGCCGTTTACGGCCTTGCGTACGGGCAGGGCCGAACGTTAGAACAAAGTCCGGTGGACTTTCATAGCGAATGGAGCCAGTCTTGCAGGGATTGCCTTAATTTTTCGTTTCCGGCCGCTTTTCTTTGTTACTTTCATTTTACGGTTAATGAATAGTCAAATAGATTATCAGGCCCATAGATCTGTGGATTTTCTTTATCGATTCCATCTCCTCCGGGGTGAGTTCAAAATCAAATATATCAATGTCTTCTTCCTGGTGTTGTTTGCCGGAGGCTTTTGGTATTACCGATACATTCCCGAGCTGGATGAGCCAGCGTAAGGTGACCTGTGAAGCGCTCTTCCCGTATTTCGAACCGATTTTACCGAGCGTTTTGTCGTTCACGATCCCTCCTCTGACAAGGGGACTGTAAGCGGTTATTATTTTATCCTTTGCTTTAGCGACTGTCGAGATTATCAAATTCCTTATGCCAGGGAGAAAACTTCACCTGGTTGGTCAGCACGGGACCGAGTTCAATTGCTTTTAAAAACAATCCGGGATCAAAATTGCTTACCCCCACATACCTGACGAATCCTTTTTCCTTCAGTCCGAACATGGTTTCAAGGCAATCTTCGAGGACCATTGACCCGGTTGGCCAGTGGATAAGCAGAAGATCGACATAAGGAGTGGCAAGCCTCTCCAGGCTTTCAGGGACGGTGCGGTTTATCCCGGCAGGGGTCAGGTTGAATGTGGCGACCTTGGTGGTTATAAAAATCTCTTCCCTTTTTACTTCCGATTGCCGGATCCCCTTTCCGACCTCTCTTTCGTTGCCGTAGATCTGTGCGGTATCAATATGCCTGTATCCAAGGTTGAGGGCGCTTGCAACACCGCTGATACAAATGTTGCCCGTCATTTCCCAGGTGCCCAGGCCAATGACCGGCATAATCCCGAATAATTTATCGTCAGCCTTCATAGTTCCGGTATCTGTTAGATATTCAACTGTTGAATGAGCCATTTGTTCAAGTAAAGCTAAATCTCCAAAGCATTAAAGCCCGGTATAAAATTTTAATTATATTTGTCCACCGGTTGAACCTGGCGGTTCATTTGAAGGAAATCCGGGGTGTGGCGCAGTTGGTAGCGTACTACGTTCGGGACGTAGGGGCCGGAAGTTCGAGTCTTCTCACCCCGACAAATGAAAAAGCCTGGCACGACAGTGCCGGGCTTTATTTTTCCGAAGCGTTGAAAGCTTGCTTTCATAAGCTGAAGGAAAATAAAGCCCGAAATGAGCGAAGCGAATGCCAGGCTTTTTCATTTTAGTACCTCTCCTGGAAGTCCGCGAATCACGCCCAGGCGGGATTCGCAATCTTCTCACTCCGACTATCAAATTCAAATGGCCTTGTAAATCAAATGTTTACGAGGCCATTTTTATTAGTAGTACAAAAAGTAGTACAAAAGACTGGAGTGATCACCTTTCTGCTATCATTTTCTAGAATATTGCAGCAATTAACACCGCCAGGAAAATTAAGCCGTTCAAGGAGATTTGAAAGGTCACTGATAACCATAAATATACCATGTAAGATAAAAATATATTTGATAATGTTAAATATATTTGACAAAAAGACGTATATTTGTAAAATATAGTTAATGTTATGAAAACAAGAAATACCATATTATTACCCAGAGCACAGAAACCTATTTCAGTTCTTGGAGAGAATATCAAGCTTGCAAGACTGCGAAGGAAATTTAGCGCAGAACAGGTAGCTGAGAGGGCAAATATCAGTAGACCAACATTAGTCTCCATAGAAAAAGGAAGTCCTAATGTTACAATCGGGGCATACGTTAAGGTTCTTTCAGTACTTGGTCTTGAGAATGATATCATGGAAGTAGCCAAGGATGATAATTTGGGCAGAAGACTACAGGATGCAAAACTAATAGTCAGGGAACGGGCACCCAGGATTTTTAAAAATGATACATTACAGAGTAATCCGAAGGTTTCAAAAATAGCTATCAAGGGACCAAAGGTGAGAATATTAAAGAAAACAGATGGAAGCAAGAAGTAATAATAAGGATATTTTTGTCTATGCTCACTGGACCGGTATGAAAGAGCCGGTATTAATGGGTGTGCTGAAAGCTGAATTTACAAGGGGAAAAGAAATATTTTCTTTTAGTTACTCTGAAGATTGGCTTAAATCCAGTTATTCTCAGATACTTGATCCGGAATTGCAACTATATTCCGGATCACAGTACGCAAAAGATGAGAAACAAAATTTCGGAGTATTTCTTGATTCTTCACCGGACAGGTGGGGACGTGTACTGATGAAGCGGAGAGAAGCAGCAATGGCACGATCAGATAAGCGGCCGGAAAGGACATTGAGAGAATCTGATTATCTGCTTGGAGTATTTGATTGTCACCGTATGGGTGCCATACGTTTCAAGGAAGATCCAGACGGTCCATTTCTCAATGACAACAAAACACTTGCTTCCCCTCCATGGACTTCAATAAGAGAATTGGAACAAATCAGTCTTAAACTCGAAGATGATAACGCCAATGAGGATCCTGAGTACCTGAAATGGTTGAATATGTTAATAAATCCGGGATCTTCTCTTGGAGGAGCAAGACCCAAAGCAAGTGTAGTTGATGATAAAAAAAATCTCTGGATAGCGAAATTTCCAAGTAAATCTGATATTAAAGATATTGGGGGATGGGAAATGGTTACTAATGAACTTGCACGGAATGCAGGTCTTAATGTAGCTGTCTCAAAAATCCAGAAGTTTTCAAGTAAATATTATACTTTCCTTACCAGAAGATTTGACAGGACTAATACGGGTGAGAGAATTCATTACGCTTCAGCAATGACCATGTTAGGTTATGTTGATGGAAACAATTTCCAGGATGGAGTCAGCTATCTTGAAATTGTCGATTTTTTAACAAGAAATGGTGCAAATATTGAAAGTGATCTGAGAGAATTATGGCAGCGGATAGTCTTCAATATTTTTGTATCAAACACAGATGATCATTTACGGAACCATGGTTTTATATTAACAGAAAAAGGATGGATACTCTCTCCGGCTTTTGATATTAATCCAAATGAAGACGGTGCCGGATTATCTCTCAATATCTCACTCGATGATAACTCTCTGGATTTAGATCTGGCTGTGGAGGTTGCTGAATATTTCCGTTTAACAGATGAAGAAGCAATCAGGATAATCGAGGACATCAGGAGATCAGTAAAAAGCTGGAAGAGTGTTGCCAATAAGTACCAACTTCCAAGATCAGAGCAGGAACTTATGGACAAAGTATTTGAAAGGTTTTTATAGTATACGCTACTTACGGAACAAACATTGACTTACATTCATGTTAATCTGTTCCAGCATATAGTTAAAAGTGATATTTTGCGAAAGGTACCGTTTTTCGGCCTTTTATGCAAAAAATCTATTCAAATATTTTTATCAATTTATTATGTTATTACCTTATTGGCGATAATGTTTAGCTTCTCACCCCGTCATGAAATAGTTCATTATCTAGTAGTTGCAAATATTTTGAACTGATTTTGAACCAAAAAATTAATAAACCTGTCATAAATGGCAGGTTTTTTATTTTTAATTCTACTGTGCCTATAATGATTTTACCGCTTTAGCAGTAAAAATCCATTTTTAACGATGTAATTAGGATCTTTACATCAATATTTACTGCCACAGCAGTAAAAAACTAACAAATGCTTGTTGTTTTAAATATAATTGACTATATTTACCGCTATAACAGTAAAAAATGATACAGTCTCAAGAATTGGCAGACGTAATCAGGATGCATCGAAAAGCAGCTAAACTAAGTCGTGACAAATTAGCAGAAATGTCAGGCGTTGGTAAAACTGTGATTTATGATATTGAAAAGGGGAAGGAAACTATTCAATTGGATACCTTACGAAAGGTACTTAGTGTATTGAACATCAAAATAGAATTAACAAGTCCGCTAATGGACAATTTACGAAACATGAAAAATGAGAAAGGCTAAGATATATGTTAAAGGTGTTGAGGCAGGAACTTTGACCGAAGTACAACAAGGGAAAGAGTATTTATTTGAATACCTTGACGGATATGAAGGTCTTGAAGTCTCAAGGACAATGCCAAAAAATATTAAGGTGTATAAGTTTGATAAGTTCCCACCATTTTTCGATGGATTATTACCTGAGGGTATTCAACTTGAAGGGTTGTTGAAAATCAAAAAAATCGACAAAAAGGATTATTTCTCACAATTAATTGCAGTTGGTGATGACATGGTTGGAGTTGTTACCGTAAAAGAAATTGTAGAATGAACCTATGTCCAATAACATATACTCCGTGTGGTGAAAATCGTTACAGCGAAGCAGGTCTTAAACTCTTAGGCACTGGACTGAAGACACTAAAAGACCTTGAATATACTGCAGAAGAACAACGAAAAGAGGCTTTCAACCGTGCAGCCAAAATGTCAATTCAGGGAGTCCAGCCTAAATTAAGTGCTGTACTAAGCATCAAAGATGAAAAATTCATTATTGTAGATAAAGGCGGAAGATATATACTTAAGCCTCAACATCAATTTTATACTCAATTGCCCGAGAATGAAGACCTCACAATGAGGCTGGCAGACGAGATCGGTTTGGAAATACCTATTCATGGTTTATTATGGTCAAAGGATAACACGTTAACTTATTTCATCAAACGGTTTGACAGGAAGGGACAGAATGATAAAGTTCCTGTTGAAGATTTTGCTCAATTGGCTGGTTTAAGCAGAGATACGAAGTATGATTATAGCATGGAAAAGATCGTTAAGTTGATCGATGATTATTGCACATTCCCTGCGATTGAGAAAATAAAATTGTTTAAGCTGGTCATATTTAATTATTTAATTGGCAATGAAGATTCGCATCTTAAAAACTTTTCCATTATTACTGATGATAATCAGGTAAAGTTATCTCCTTGTTACGATTTGGTTAATTCCACAATTGAATTAAAGCAACAAAATGAAGAAATTGCTTTGCCTTTGAAAGGAAAGAAGAAACATTTAACTCGTAACATTTTGGTTAATTACTTTGGGATAGAAAGATGTGGATTAACTGAAAAGAGCATTGAAAAAGTTCTTGAGACCGTCTCCATGGCAATTCCAAAGTGGAAGACTTTGATTGATATTAGTTTTTTATCAAAAGAGATGAAAGGCAAATACCTTGATTTACTGGATGGACGCATGACTACACTGAAAATATAATAAATTAACCATTTGGAGACTGCTATTACCCTGCCAGGATTCTTATCAGGTCATAATTCAGATAGTATACGTCAAAAATATTAATACATGTCTAATATTTTAATAAAAATGGACATCTTATCAAAACATGTCCATTTTTATCCTGTAAACAGGGGTTTTTATCAAATATACACTCAGTTCTAAATCACCAGAACCTTAACATCAGGGAATCCCATAAGCTTAAGAATAAAATAGTTGACTGCGGCTTCTCCGGGATCTGTGGCGAAGCAGATAATCCCTGCATATCTCGGTATCCCCGTTTTGTCCAGAATTTTCCAGATGTCTTTGGCTGCCTTTGGTGTTCCGTCGTCATTCAGGAGATCAGTGTATGCGATATGAACTACTTTGCCCTCCTGAGCTTTAGCAGGAATATCCTTTCCTGATGCAATCATTATAGTAGGATATAATCCATGGGAATTATTAAGCTCTGTTATTATTACATCTCTTCTGATATTACCCGGATAAAGCAACAGAGGAATGGCTAACGGGTTGGGAACTTTCTGATTGCCAACAACAGTTGAATCCTTTGTCAGGGTGAAGCCTGACTTGATCCATTTATCCATCGGATCCATGAAGACTGAAACTTTTTTCTGTCCCAGATTCTCCATCATTAAAAAAGCCAGGGCAGCATCCTTAGTAAGCACACCATCTGAAATTACAACTGCTTCCAGTGATGCATTGACACCTGATTCTCCCAGGACCTCAGCCAGCCTGCCCGGATCTTTAATATTTTTTTTGAATATCTCTGCAGGGATGTTCAGAGCAAAAGGCACATGACCCTTATAGAATTCGCCGGCAGACCGCACATCCACAATGCTGACCTTAGTGCCTCCATACATTCTTATCATCCTTCCGCTCCAGAACTGAAGCCAGCTTGTTTCCCTCATGCGTAACGGGGCATCATAAGTCCAGAAAGGGAGTTCTCTTTCATCTGAAAGCCATCCCAGCTGGGACTCCTTGTAAAGCTTAACTTTGGGGAAGCCCGCCAGGAACTTCACGGCGAAAAACGGTACACTGGCAGCCACTCCACCTCCGCAATGCGTATAGATAGTCTGCTCAGGCCTGATATCAAAATAGTTCAGCATTTTCTTTATGTCTTCAGTTGATTTGAAGGTTTTATCAGGATTGTAGAAGTCTGCGCTGGGTACCATGATAGCATTTGGGATATGTCCGGCTCTGTTGAACGGAGCGACTTCTCCGAAATGCCATTCAGGGCTGAGTGCATCCAGTAAAACATTGTTTACAAGGTCGCCTGATGCGGTAATGAACTCAGGCAACTCAGATTTCACCTCTTCATTTGTCTTAGTGATTGTAAAAGAGCCATTCTTAGTTACCGGGATAACCTCCGTTGTTACCTGCAATCCTGCTTCCTGCCACTTAAAAAGCCCGCCATCGAGAATTAAAAGATCCTTTGCCGGAAAACCGTCATAATAAAGCGAATAAAAGAGCCGCGTGGCCAGTATTGTGCCTCCCTGATCGTACATTACGATCTTTTTACCGGTGCTGATCCCCCATGCCTGGTAAATCTTTTCCATTTCAGCAAGAGGCAACTCCCTGAGACCATACCAGCTGTAAATGTCAACACTTATTGCTCCCGGAATATGTTTTGCCGTATAGACCTGAGAAGGTGATGCATCCAATATGATTACACCGGTATTTTTGAGATTTTTCTCAAGCCATTTCACATTAACAAGATTGCCTCTCTCCTCCACGGCCCTGGCCGTCAGCGACAAAAGTAAGATGCCGGCAACGGTAAAAAGCTTATAAAAGCTCCAAAACCTTATCATTGCGGATATTGATGACGGGTTCGTACCTGCACATTTATCAGCTTCATCATTAATTCGTGTGTTCATTCTGCTATTATTCATTTTGTTTCGTTTTTAATTTCATGTATAGAACTTGTCCTTCCAAACAGATAAGATGGTCTCTTATTAAAATCATCCTTAAATAAACTAACTGCCAGAAAGATATAAGTGATAAATGCAAATAGAATAAATATCTGAATCCAGGAGGTATTCTGGATCTTCTCCTTTGATTTTACTTCACAAACTTCTCCGGGGCAATACTTCACTTTCTCTTTATAAAATATCTTATAAAATTTGCATCCGATACAAATTCCAAATGCCGTTTCAAAGAATAAGAAAATCAGGCAAATCATACAGATAATTCCGGATATCGGGCTATATGAGTTTAATACAACCACAAGAGTGAAGATCGTGGCTGCCAGAACCACACCGATTATCCAGGCAAACTTCTTCTGCGGAGCTCCGACATATTCCGGCATCTGTTTTCTCACAATAAGGCGTCCTAATATTAAAAAAGGAGAGAATTCAGGATTAATAAAGACCCGGATAACCATATCTGTAAGGAATGCGGTAACAGAATACTTAAAAAGCATAAAATTCCCCTTTAAAATTGCCAGCAATATTGAGAGAAACATAATTAAAAACAATAACCCTGCTGCTGCTCTGATTTCTCTTTCATTTAAAACAGGGATCTTATATCCTGCAACATCCTGTCCGAATCTGAATGTTTTATTCACGTTCTCATGGTTATTATTCATGATTGAGTTTTATTATTGTTTAATTCTGAAGAAGTCTTCGAAATTGTCTGTACAAAATTATTCAATAAAAAACCCACTAAAATGCGATGTCAATATACAGCGGTTTAAAGTAAACGAACATCACATCCCGGTCTATAAGAGCATAAAATACAGGGACAAAAATGTTGTATTTTATTGAGGGATATAGCGTTTCGTTTTTTTTTGATTGACTTATTTACGATATTTGCGGGCCGGGAAAGTTTATATTAACTAATAAGTTTATCCCGGAAATGGCTATATGAAGACTTCAATCAAAATACAGCGCTTTAAATTTTATCTATGGACAGGAGCCGGATATTTATTGTTATGGCTTTTTAACAGTTTAGTAAATTACCCCGATACATTTGCAGTCAGAGTTGTAAATGAGATCTGGAGAGCCGCATATATTACTGTTGTCAATTTTCTTTTTTTCGAGTTCGCAATGCAGTTTATAATGAAGAAACGGAGATTTTTTCTCTACAACATTGTTCTCTTCATTTTTGCTTTTTGGATCATGGCAATGCTATGTTCTTTCGGCTTGTATTTATGGAGAAGCATCGGTGTCGGGTTACATATTTATACTTCTTTAACAACATTCGCGTCATTGGAGAAGGCTCTTACAGCCCAGGCTTCATTTGGAGTAATATCAATCTTATTTTTTGGAATTGTAAAACATATTAATGATTACAGAAAATTAATGGAATCAACACAAAAACTGCGTATTGAGAAGCAGGAAGCAGAATTAAGCTATCTCAAGTCACAAACGAATCCTCATTTTTTATTCAACACGTTAAACAATATTTATTCACTTGCACGGGATAAGTCAGACCTTGCTCCCGAATCCATATTGCGTTTGTCGGGAATATTACGTTTTATGCTTTATGAAACCGGCGGAGATTATATATCAATAGAACAGGAACTGAAAATCATTAATGATTATATAGAACTTGAAAAATTGCGTTATGACGATTCATTACATATAATTTTCAAATATAAGATTGAAGATTTAAAACAACAGTTGCCTCCGCTGTTGCTGATCCCGTTGGTTGAAAATGCATTCAAACACGGTGTGTCTGAAACAAGAGAGAAACCTTTTGTCGATATTTATCTCTCTTCTGATAAGAAACAGCTGGAGTTTATTGTTAAGAATTCTGTTGAGGGATCTTCCGGGGAAAGAAATGTTAAAGAAAGCATAGGACTTTCCAACATCAGGCGCCAGCTGGAATTGCTCTATAAAGTCTATGATCTCTCATTACAGCAAAGTGAAAAGGTTTTTACAGCCAAACTAAAGATTAATCTGGTGAGCCATGTCTGAAATAAGGTGCATTATAATTGAGGATGAGCCTCTGGCGGTAAAAGTACTATCGGATTATATTTTGCAGGTACCCTTTCTGAAACTGGAGGGATCCTTTAAAGATGCTATTCTGGCAACTGATTACCTGCGACAAAATGATACCGATCTTATTTTTTTAGATATCCATCTGCCTAAACTAAAAGGTATGTCTTTCCTGAAAACACTTTCAAATCCACCTGCTGTTATAATAACTACAGCATATCATCAGTATGCCATAGAGGGATTTGATCTGAATGTAACTGACTACCTGCTTAAACCATTTGATTTTGAGCGCTTTTTGAAAGCAGTGACCAAAGTAAAAAAATTAGAAAGCGGAAAACTGAAACCGGATGAAAAACAGGATACAAAAGATTTTATATTTCTGAATGTTCAAAAAAGGAGAGTAAAAATTTTATTCTCAGAGATCCTTTATATTGAGAGTCAACAGGAATATATCAGGATAATCACAACAAAAAAAGAATACATCATTAAAATGAGCACCCACGAAATTGAGTCTGCTTTACCTCCAACCCTCTTCAAACGGATTCACCGGTCATTTATAGTTTCAATAAGTAAGATTGAATCTTATTCGGCCGAAATAGTTGAAATTAACGGAGTTTCTATTCCAATTGGCAGGGGCTACAGAGATATTATGAAAAACTTCAGCCTTTAGGGAGTGAAGTGTGTTCCACCTGTTCATCTTACGGGTTCCAGTACCATCGGGTATGAGAAAAAGAGTCCGAATTTTGTTTTTGTTTCTGTAATGCACTATATTTGATGCATAATAGAAATAAAATGAATTTCATTGAATTCAGAAACAGGTTTCGAACGTTGGCATGCTTTACAACAAACCAGGTGTATGCCTCGTATCCTGAGTTCAACAGGAACAATCTGGGACGCTGGGTAAGACAGGGTTACCTTGTCCGGCTTCGGCAGGGTTACTATGCCTTCCCTGAATACAGGGAGTCAACAGAATTTGCACTCTATTTTGCCAACAAAATATACAAGCCCTCTTACATATCTTTATATACTGCTTTGTCATTTTACGGGATCATCCCTGAGGCCGTACCTCAGATAACCAGCGTGACAACTTTGAAGACAATAAGATTCAGCAATGATTTCGGTGAGTATTCATATAAAAACATTAAGCCTGACATGATGTTCGGATATGATCTGAGGGAGATGGAAGATGGCAGACGGATAATGTTCGCCACACCAGAAAAGGCATTAATAGACTTGCTCTATCTTTATCCATTTTATAATACAGAACGTGACCTTGAAGAGCTGCGTCTCGATGAATCTTATATGGAGGATGACTTTAATGCAGAAAGATTAACGGAATTCTCTGACCGTATTGGCAGCAAAGCACTCAGTAATCGCATTAAGATGCTGAGAAAAGTACATAACCTTTAGTAAGTAACTATATGGTAGACCTGAACTTAATAAAGAACTATTTCCCGGAGCAGATCAGGAATAATACACTTCTTGGCAAAAGCATGATGAAGGAATATATTCAGTTGTCAGTTCTCGACTACCTGTCCACGACACAATACATCCGTAAACTCATTTTCATTGGTGGTACCAACCTTCGCCTGGTAAAGGGAATAGACAGATTCTCAGAAGATCTGGACTTTGACTGTAAGGAGATGAACAAGGAGGAGTTCCTGCAAATGAGTGATGATGTCATGCATTTCCTTAAAAGAAACGGATATAAAGTAGAATCAAAGGACAAAAATAGTCCAAAGCTGACGGCATTCAGAAGAAATATTTACTTTCCTGAGTTCCTTTTTGATATTGGGCTTTCAGGACACAGGGATGAAAGGTTCCTTATAAAAATAGAAGCTCAGGATCAGGGAGTAACCTATACTCCCGAAATAAAAAATATCAAAGGTTGTGGTTTTTACTTTCCATTCCCTGTACCTTCTGACGCTGTTCTGTGTGCAATGAAAGCGACAGCCCTTTTAGAAAGAGGAAAGGGTCGTGATTTCTACGACGTGATGTTTCTTCTGGGTCAAACGAAGCCTGATTATGACTTCCTTGCAAAGAGGATCGGTATAAAGAATGCAGCTGAGTTAAAAGCTGAAGTTAAAAAGCGCCTTAAGAATACTGACCTGATAACCAAAACCAATGATTTTGAGCATCTGCTGTTCAATAAGGAAAACAACAAACGTATACTCCGATTTGAAGAATTTTTTGAAGAAAGTATACAATAAGGAAGTTAAAAGTCTGGTATAAGATCAGACTTTTGTACCTTTGGATTCTTCTCGCTGAAACAGATATATTTATTATTTTATGAACTTAATATGGAAACTGTCACAAACCAATACAAATATTTCTCTATTGTCATGAATTTAGCCCGTCATTAATATGAATCTTGAAGAAACTCATAAACAAGAATTACGTTCTGCCATGCTCCTGCTTGAAAATCCGGGTATTGCAGTTAAAATTACCAGTATGGTCGGAATTCCAATCAAAAAAGGATTAGAATTACTTCCCAGAAACTGGAATGAAAAAATTGTAAAAGTGACACAAATAGCATTAATGAAAGCTGCGGATGCGGCAATATTCACTTTGAAAAAAGCCCCCGGAGAAGAGCCATCTAACCGGTGGCATAAAATCGGAGTAGCTTTATCCGGAGGGATTGGGGGGTTTCTGGGTCTGCCGGCGTTGACTATCGAACTTCCGGTGTCGACTACAATTATGTTAAGGTCAATTGCCGAAATCGCAAGATCAGAAGGAGAGACAATAAATGATTATGGCACCAAATTAGCCTGTCTGGAAGTGTTTGCTTTAGGTGGTAAAAATAAATCGGATGATAATACCGAAAGTGGCTATTTTATAATGCGGGCAGCTGTTAGCAAAATCGGTTGCTGAAGCGGCAGAATTTGCAGCAACAAAATCTATAGCAGAAGAAGGTGCGCCGGCATTAGTAAGATTCATAATCAATGTTGCTCAGCGATTCAGTATTCAGGTTACGGAAAAAGCTGCTGCACAGGCCATTCCTGCGATTGGAGCTGCAGGAGGAGCAATTATTAATACCATATTTATTGATCATTTCCAGGATATGGCCAAAGGGCATTTCACAGTACGACGGTTAGAAAAAATTTATGGTAAAGAAATTATTAAGGCAGCTTATGAAGAATTAATTAAGCTGGAAAATGCATAAGACTGCAGATAAATAATGGCATATTGTATTACAATAAATATTTAGTGTGTATTAATAATTTATTACTGCCTATCCCTTTCGGTCAAGTAAAATATAATATGACAATCGGTATTCATGAAGTAATCAAGTGTTACATAAGTAAATTTATAACCCCTTCCCTCCCGATATCTTAAAAACCGCGGAGCGGTTACAACAAGGAAGCCACTTATGTGGCGATATGTGAATAACCTCCGGTGAAACCGGAGGTTTGCAATCCCCCCTGACTTCTCAGCTCTGGAGGAGCTGAATTTGCTATCTAAGGAAAATATCTTTCATCTATCTTTATACCGGATTGCATAATCAGGCTCCTGTACTCCTCCTCAAAACTCTTTTTCTTATGATGCTCTTGCTGGTTCTTGATATAGTCTATTAGATCTCCCAGATCCTTATATGAGCAGGTGAAGGATCCATATCCATCGGCCCATCCGTCAAATGATGGGAAAAGTCCTCTTTCCTTCATCCATACCGATGTTGAAACTTTCAACTCCCTCATGAAATCTGATAGTGCATATGAGGGGTGTAGATCAGTCAGAATGTGCAAGTGATTTTCGGTACCGTTTATACGATACAGATGACTGTTCTTGTTTTTTATTATCCCTGTAATGTAAGAGAAGAGCTGCTCAGCATGCTCCAGATTTACTGAAGCCATGCTGTTTTTTGTCCTGAACACAATGTGGTACAGTAACTGGCGATAGCTTGACATGGTGATAAAGATTAAGTTAATAATACAACGAGACAAAAGCAAGGTATTAATTTTGCACTTAAAATGCAAGTATATTAAGGCCCTTCGGGGCTTGACGTCGGGAGAGATGGCCTTACCTCCGGTTGCACCGGAGGTTATTCATATTCAGTCATTTTAATGACTGCTTTGTCAAGCCCCTGATAGGGCTTTGGATTCGAGTTAATTTTCGTTCCCGCATAGTATAGGGGCGGTGTAGAAATAGGAAATAGCCATCCAATAACCTGGGATTGAAGCAAATTACTAAAAATGTTAGCTACTTGTTTAAAGGGGATAAGCAGTAATTTATTTACCTGAGACAATAAGTAATTGCGGCTTGCGGCGTGCGGTGTGCGGCGTGCGGCGTGCGGCTTGCGGTTTGCGGTTTGCGGCTTGCGGTTTGCGGCTTGCGGCGTGCGGTGCGTGGTCGTTCAAGTCCTTCGTGCCGCCTGGGGAGGATCTTTGTTCTTAGTGGTAAAAAATAAATCCATTAAACCAGCCTACCGGCAGGCAGGCACAAAGGATCACAAAGTTCAGCACTAAGGTACACAAAGGGCTACTATACAACTGAGGGACTACTATACTTAAATTCCGGTTTCCGTTTAAACAGAATCTCCATTTTCAATATATTTGCCTTAACCATACTTGCTTTTATTATCCAAAAGTCATTTGTTAATCCCAATGCCTGCAATAATCCATGAGTGACAGATATAAATTATTTGACTACGAAATAACCACCGACAAAAGGTCTATGGATGTTGATTTCGGGATTACACCTGAACTGCAAAGGCAGTTCGAATCATTGAATCATGGATTGGCAAAGGGAGGAGAGAAGATTATAAACCGTTTGCTAAGCTTAATTGAAAAATACCCGCATATACCACATTTGAAAAATTTCCTGATGATTGCCTATTTAAATACAGGAGATGAGGAGAAAGCAG